>CAXTSS010000003.1:122392-403803 GCA_964247075.1 uncultured Rhizobacter sp.
ATCCCTCACTCATGATGAATCCTTCGCTCATGATGAAGCCCTCGCTCATGATGAACCCTTCACTCATGATGAAGCCCTCGCTCATGATGAAGCCTTGGCTCAGGGTGAATCCTTCGCTCATGATGAAGCCGAGCCCACCGCTGAAGCCGATCTGTAGGTTGCGACCGGCGCCCGCGTCTGCGCGTGACAACAGCGTCGACAGCGGCGCCATCAGGGCCTGCGATCCGCCGCTGGTCGTTTGGGCGACTGCATCAAGCAGTTTGACACCCGGCGTGAGCAAAGCTTGCGAGGCGGCCTGGCGTTCAACAATCGCGCTGGGCACCTGGTTGGCGGCCAGTCCGCTGCTCTTGTTCGCGGGCAAGTAGGTGACCGTTGAGCGCAGCGTGATCCCGCGCACCCAGGTCAGACCAGGATCGTAGATGGGCTGCCAACGCGTGAACAGCGCGTCTCCGCTCACCAGGTGGGTGCCGCCCGCGACGACCAAGCGGCTCCAAGGCACTGGCTGGCCATTTAGCGTGGAATTGGCCACTGGCAACACCTGACCGGCGGCCAGCAGGTTGTCGCCAGCCTTGAGCGTGCCAGCGGCCAATGCCGTGCCGATGTCGGTGCGCAGCGCCTTGGCCAGGCGGACTGCCCCTTCGACATTGAGCTCGCCAGTACCCTGCTCCAGCAGGCTGGCATTGGGCATCGGTTGAGCGGTGTACTGCAGGATGGCCTTGACCAGCGGCGGCGTGAGACCTGGATTGGCTTGCAGCAGCAGCGCCGCAGCGCCGGCAACGGCAGGCGCGGCAACCGAAGTGCCGCTCAGTTCCATCACTGTCTGCTTCGTGGTCTGGCTGGCGCCCGCGATCTGCGCCAACTGCGGGTAGTTGCGGGCGAGAAGGTTCCAGCCGGTGGCGAGGCCCGTGGCGTCGCTGCCGAGCGCACCCAGGATTCGATTGCCTGGCGCCACGAGGTCTGGCTTGACGAGGTTGTCGATCCATCGTTTGCCACTGGGGAATACAAAGCTCCCTCTCGTCGGTCCGCGCGAGCTGAAGCGCGTCACGGAGTCATCGGCGCGACCCGCAGTGCCGAGCAGGTTGGATGCACCCACGGTGATCACCGAGGGGTCATGGCCCGGCGACGAAACTGTGCCGTACACGATCTGGCCGGCGGCGTTTTTTCCACCATTGCCTGCCGCGGCGACGACAACCAGCCCGGCCTCGGTTGCGCTACGGGCGGCACGGGCGAGCGGGTCTGTCAGGAACGACTCGGTCGACTGCGCACCCAGGCTCAGATTCATCACTCGGATGTTGGACAGACGTGCGCGCTGAAGCACCCAGTCGATGCCGGCCAGCATGTCGGCCATGTTGCCCACGCCGCGTTCGTCCAGCACCCGGACGTCATACAGGTTGGCTCCTGGTGCCACACCGCTGGAATCGGGCGCCTGGTAGTTGCCCAGGCCCGCAGCGACCGACGCTACAAAAGTACCGTGACCGTAGGGATCCGGCGTGTTCGACGTGGGCAGGTAGACCGAGGCACCGTCCTTGTAGCGCGCGCCATCCACGCTCGTCCGTGTGGACGGCGAATAGTCAACGCCTTTCGTCCAGCCGTCGCCCGCGGCCGCCCGACCAATCGCAACGAAATCCACTACGGCGCGGACCCGCGACGTTCCATCGGCTCGCAACAGGCTCTTGTGCCGCCAGTCGATGCCGGAGTCGAGGATGGCGATGCCGATGCCACGGCCGTCAATGGCGCCACCGCCAGTCAAGGTCTGGGCCGAGTTGGCGGGCAGCACATCCGAACCAACACTCGCCTGCAGCAGGCTGCCCTGTCGTGCCGTGGCGCGATTGGGCGAAATGCTGATGACGTCGCTTCGCGCAGCGAGGGGATCGAGTGCAGTCGCGGGCAACATGGCCGAAACGGCGCGAACCGAAATGTAGTTGTACAGAACCGACCCTCCGCGTGCCAGGATGTCCTGCCGCAGCGCGGCCAACGTCGCATCGGTGCTGGTTGCATTGATCAATACCTTGACGTGCGGCTGTCCGCTCAAGTTCTTGGCCCATGTCACCGATGACACGGTGCCACCACTCGCTACCGTCGTTACATAGGCACGCAGATCGGCAGCAATTTTTTGGCTGTTGGCCGTTTGCGCCACTGCAACGCCGCCTCCCGTGGCCAATGCGATCCAGGTCAACGTCGGCAGGATCAGGCGCTGGATGAACGACCTTCTTGTACTCATTGAGGAACTCCGAACGGTGGGCAGACGGGACCAAGGCTCTGCCGGAGCGGCAAACCTTTGGTTACCTTCGACCTTTCGGCAGATCAGTTCGCGGCTTTAGGGCTCAGTGAACTGTGCTTAGCTGCGCTGTGACGGGCTTCACGAATCCTGTAATGATCCTGCGAGTTGGCCGCGCAGCGTGCATTGCTGCCGTCCAGCTTTCGAGCCAACGAATGGACCGCTTGGGGACAAATCCAGCACTGGATGTCTGCTGTCCGGGAGTTGCGCGAGCGGCGGGAACTGGCCCACAGCAGTCGGGTTCGATTGCAAAACTGAACTCGCCGTGAGCGGAGTCGGAGTCTGTCAAGGGCCGCACGGACAATCTGTATCCTCAGCCTCTCTACTCAAAAGGATCGAGATGGCACTGGCAAAGAAGAAGCGCGTAGGCAAGAGAACCATTTCTGCCAAACAAGTCAGAAAGACGGCAAGCGGCAGAAAGCGCCACAAGTCCGATGGCACCCAGCCCCCGAAGGCGGTAACTCCAACTCCGACGCCAGCGGCGTCCTGACTACTCAAGCCAGCAGATAGCGCCAAGCCGCTTAGGCTTGGCGGCTCGCGCGGTGCTCCAGCCGTGAGTTCGATCCCTGGCGAACCTGACGTTGCCATCTCGTACCCTGCCGCACTGAGATGTCGAGCGTGCGGCACTAGAACGGCACGACGGATTCGATCTCGATCGGTTCACTGCTGACCGGATGCGCGAAGCCCAACCGCGCCGCGTGCAACAGCAGCCGATCCGCCCCTGCCAGCACCTCCGGCGGCGCGTACAGCGCATCGCCGAGGATCGGATGCCCGATCGCGCGCAGGTGAACGCGCAGCTGGTGCGCGCGGCCGGTGACGGGCTCGAGTTCGAGGCGCGTGCGATCTGCCTGGCGGCGGATCACGTGCCAGCGCGTCAGCGACGGTCTGCCGTGCGCATGATCGACCTTCTGCAGCGGCCGGTTCGGCCAGTCGGCGAGCAGTGGCAGGTCGATCTCGCCGTGCTCGGGCTCGATGCGGCCATGCACGACGGCCACGTAGCGTTTGTGCACTTCGCGCTGCGCGAACGCGCGGCTCAGCGCGCGTTGCGCGGCGACGCCGCGCGCCAACAGCATCAGGCCGGAGGTGGCCATGTCGAGCCGGTGCACGACGAGCGCATCGCCGAACTGCGCCTGCACGCGCGTTGCCACGCAATCCTGAAGGTGCTCGCCGCGGCCGGGCACCGACAGCAGGCCGCTCGGCTTCTCGACGACGACGCAGGCGTCATCGACATGCAGCACGACGATGCTCACGGCTCGCCCGTGAGCCGATCGCGCTGCGCCAGCGGCTTGAACAGCGTCGTCCACAACCCTGCGACCAGCAAGGTGCCGACGCCGCCCAGCAGCACCGAGCCGACCGGCCCGAGCAGCGCAGCGGTCGCGCCCGACTCGAACTCGCCGAGCTGGTTCGACGCGCCGATGAAGACCGAGTTGACCGCACTGACGCGGCCGCGCATCTCGTCGGGCGTGTCGAGCTGCACCAGCGATTGGCGGATCACGACGCTGACCATGTCGGCCGCGCCGGCAACCACGAGCGCGGCCATCGAGAGGCCGAACGAGGTCGAGAGCCCGAACACCAGCGTCGCCGCGCCGTAGAGCGCCACGGCACCGAGCAGCACGTGCCCGGCGCGGCGCGTGATCGGCCAGCGCGTCAGCAGCAGCGAGAGCGTGAGCGCGCCCGCCGCCGGCGAGGCGCGCAGCAGGCCCAGGCCCCAAGGCCCGGTGTGCAGGATGTCGCGCGCGAAGATCGGCAGCAGCGCGGTCGCGCCGCCGAGCAGCACCGCGAACAGGTCGAGCGAGATCGCGCCCAGCACCACCGGGCGGTGGCGCACGAACTCGACGCCGGCCATCAGCGTGGCCACGCTCATCTCGCGGCGCGGCGGCGGCGCGTGGTCGTAGCGAACGCCGCCCACGAGCGCGCCGGCGATCGCGAACAGCACGGCGCACAACGCATAGACCGCCTGCGCGCCGGCCACATAGATGAAGCCGCCGAGCGCCGGCCCGGCCACGATCGCCGCCTGCGAGCCCATCGAGCTGAACGCGAGCGCGCGCGGCAGCACGGCGGCCGGCACGAGTGCGGGCGCAAGCGACTGCTGCGCCGGCATCTGGAACGCCTTGACGACGCCGAGACCGACCGAGATGAACAGCAGCAGCTCGCGGCTGACCCAGTGCTGGTGCGTGCTCGCCGCGAGCGTCACCGCGAGCGCGACCTGCGCGGCCATGCACAGCGCGGCGATGCGCGCGCGATGAAACTGGTCGACGACGTGGCCGGCCACCAGTACCAGCAGCAAGGCGGGCAGGAACTGCAGCAGGCCGACCAGGCCGAGATCCCACGCGCTGCCGGTCAGGTCGTACATCTGCCAGCCGACGGCGACCATCAGCATCTGGTTCGCGCTGGTGCTCGCCAGGCGCGAACACCAGAAGCGCATGAACGCCGGGAAGGTTCTGAGCGGCGCGTCGCTCACCGTTGCATGTCACCCGAACTCAGGATGCGCACGCCGGGCGTGGCGCTCAGCGTGGCGGCGAGCAGCGCGGCCGCGACCGCGCTGGCCTTGATCGGCCGCACGCCGCGCGGCACCAGGCCCATCAAGGGCGTGAGCGCACGCGTGATCCAGACCTCGCCAGTGCGCGTCGGCTGGCCGAGCGCGGCGCGGTCGCCGATCAACAGCGAGGGCTGCGCGATCACGACCGACTCGTAGCCGAGCTGCGCGATCGCCGCCTGCATCTCGCCCTTGACGCGGTTGTAGAACACGCTCGACTTCGAATCGGCGCCGAGCGCGGAGACCACCGCGAGCCGGCGCGCGCCAGCAGCATGCGCCGCGCGCGCGGTCGCGACGACGTGGTCGAAATCGACGCGCCGAAACGCCGCCTGCGAGCCCGCGACCTTGATCGTCGTGCCGAGGGCGATGAAGACATCATCCACCGGGGGCAGCGGGTCGGGCAACTGCGCGAAATCGATCACATGCGGCGTGATGCGCGCGTCGGCCGCCAGCCCGGGCAGCGCGCGGCGCAGCAGCACATGCGTGTGCTTGTACGCCGCGCTGTCACGCAACAGCGCGAGGAGCTCGGCGCCGATCAGGCCGGTCGCCCCCGCGAGAAGCGCGGTGCGCGGGGAGGGCGTTCGGGTGGACATGCGGGCACTGTACCCGCTGGCAGATCAGCGCTTGGGCGCGCCGAGCCGCGCTGGCGGGCGGCCGCTGCGCTGGCCGTCGGGCCGCGGGCCGCTGCCGCTTCGGCCACCACCACCGCCGCCACCGCCACCGCTGTGACCACCACGACCACCGCCGCCACCACCGGCATGGTGCCGATGGCCGCCGCGGCCGGCGCCTTCGCCGATCACCATGCGGCCGAGCACGATCGGCTCGGCCTTCTCGTTCGAGGGCGGCGCGAAGCCGGGGACGATCTCCTTCGGGATCTCGCGCTTGATGAGCCGCTCGATCTCGCGCAGGAAGCCGTTCTCATCGACGCACACCAGCGAGACCGCCTCGCCCTTCGCGCCCGCGCGGCCGGTGCGGCCGATGCGGTGCACGTAGTCTTCGGGCACGTTCGGCAGCTCGTAGTTGACGACGTGCGGCAGCATGTCGATGTCGATGCCGCGCGCGGCGATGTCGGTCGCGACCAGCACCGTCAGGTCGCCGGTCTTGAACTCGGCCAGCGCCTTGGTGCGCGCGGTCTGGCTCTTGTTGCCGTGGATCGCCATCGCGCTGATGTCGGCCTTCAGCAGGTGCTCGACGAGGCGATTCGCGCCGTGCTTCATGCGCGTGAACACGAGCACCTGATCCCAGTCGTTTTCCTTGATGAGGTGGATCAGCAGATCCTTCTTCATCTCGCGGCCGACCGGGTGCACCTTCTGCGCGATCGTCTCGGCGGTCTGGTTGCGGCGTGCCACTTCGATCAGCACCGGCGCGTTCAGCAGGCGGTCGGCCAAGGCCTTGATCTCGTCGCTGAAGGTCGCGCTGAACAGCAGGCTCTGCTTCTGCTTCGGCAGCACCGCGAGCACCTTCTTGATGTCGTGGATGAAGCCCATGTCGAGCATGCGGTCGGCCTCGTCGAGCACGAAGATCTCGATGTGGCTCAGGTCCATCGTGCGCTGCTGCAGGTGGTCGAGCAGGCGGCCCGGCGTGGCGACGAGGATGTCGATGCCGCGGCGCAGCTTGTCGATCTGCGGCTGCATGCCGACGCCGCCGAAGATCACCGCGCTGGTGAGCTTGCTGTACTTGCCGTAGGTGCGAACGCTCTCTTCGACCTGCGCGGCGAGTTCGCGGGTGGGCGTGAGGATCAGCGCGCGGATCGGCAGCTTGCCCTTGGCATCGCGCACGGCCGGCTTGGCCATCAGGCGGTGCAGCATCGGCAGCACGAAGCCAGCGGTCTTGCCGGTGCCGGTCTGGGCGCCGCCCATCACGTCACCCCCGGAGAGCACGGCCGGAATGGCCTGTGCCTGGATCGGCGTCGGCGTGGTGTAGCCGTATTCGTGAACGGCACGCAGCAAGGGCTCGGCGAGGCCGAGTTCGTCAAAGGTCATGGGATTCCAGAGGGAGGAGTTCGGCCTGTCGCTCTCATTCACGAGCGTCAGTCGCAGGCGGAAGGGGTGTGCGGTGAGCCCGATGCGGCGCCTGAGCGGTGCACGAACTCGGTCAGAACTGACCTCAGCGCGGTGACTGATGACCGGGCTGTTGGCGTATTCTAACCTGAGCACCATGTCCCGCCCCCGCTTCCTGCCCGACAACTTCACGCTGCTGCTGATCGCCGTGGTCATCGTGGCCACGGTACTGCCGTGCCGCGGCGCGTGGGCGCAGGTGTTCCATGGGATCACGACCGTGTCGATCGGGCTGCTCTTCTTCATGCACGGCGCCGCAGTCTCGCTCGAAGCCTTCGACGTGCCCCTGGCGACGGCCGATCCGGGTTGGAACGACGTTTGACGTTGGAGTGAGGGATACCTATGTCCAAGTTTCATGCGGTGCTCGCCGCCACGCTGCTGGTCTGCGGCGCCGCGGTGGCACAACCCGATCTGCCGGCCCTGCAACGGCAGGTCGCCGACACCGAGCGCGCGTTTGCGCGCAGCATGGCCGAGCGCGACCACGCCGCGTTCACGCGCCACCTGTCGGAGCAGGCGGTGTTCTTCGGCGGGCCGAAGCCGCTGATCGGCAAGGCCGAGGTGGCCGCCGGCTGGCAGCGCTTCTTCGTGGCCAAGGAGGCGCCGTTCTCGTGGGCACCGGACGAGGTCGTCGTCACCGCCGACGGCCTGCTCGCGCACTCGACGGGCCCGGTGCGCGATGCCGCGGGCAAGCCGATCGCGCGCTTCAACTCGATCTGGCGGCTGGAGGCTCCGAACACCTGGCGCATCGTCTTCGATCGCGGTGAAACCTGGGAAGAGCCCACGAAGTGAAATGACCTCGGCGAAGCGGCGACAATAATCGGTTGGCGGCCGCGCTCTGCGGCCTGCATCCGCTTTTTCAGGACACTCGAACCCCATGGCCCAGTACGTCTTCACCATGAACCGCGTCGGCAAGATCGTGCCGCCGAAGCGCCAGATTCTCAAGGACATCTCGCTCAGCTTCTTCCCCGGCGCCAAGATCGGCGTGCTCGGCACGAACGGCTCGGGCAAATCGACGCTGCTGAAGATCATGGCCGGCCTCGACAAGGACATCGAGGGCGAAGCCACGCCGATGCCGAACCTGAAGATCGGCTACCTGCCGCAGGAGCCGGTGATGAACCCGGACCAGACGGTGCGCCAAGCCGTCGAGGAAGGCATCGGCGGCGCACTCGCCGCGAAGAAGCGGCTCGACGAGGTCTACGCCGAATACGCCGAGCCCGATGCCGATTTCGACAAGCTCGCCGCAGAGCAGGCCGAGCTCGAGGCCATCATCGCCACCAGCGGCAGCGACAACACCGACCTGCAGCTCGAGATCGCGGCCGATGCGCTGCGCCTCGCGCCGTGGGACGCCGTCATCGGCGTGCTCTCGGGTGGCGAGAAGCGCCGCGTCGCGCTGTGCCGGCTGTTGCTCTCCAAGCCCGACATGCTGCTGCTCGACGAGCCCACCAACCACCTGGACGCCGAATCGGTCGACTGGCTCGAACAGTTCCTGCAGCGCTACCCGGGCACGGTCGTCGCGATCACCCACGATCGCTACTTCCTCGACAACGCGGCCGAGTGGATCCTCGAACTCGACCGCGGCCGCGGCATCCCGTACAAGGGCAACTACTCGACCTGGCTGGAGCAGAAGGAGCAGCGCATCGAACAGGAGCAGAAGTCCGAAGACGCGCGCACGCGGGCGATGAAGAAGGAGCTCGAGTGGGTGCGCGCCAACCCGAAGGGGCGCCAGGCCAAGAGCAAGGCGCGGCTCGCGCGCTTCGAGGAACTGTCGGACACTGACTACCAGAAGCGCAACGAGACGAACGAGATCTTCATCCCGGTCGGCGAACGCCTCGGCCACGAAGTGCTGGAGTTCGAGAACGTCAGCAAGAGCTTCGGCGATCGCGTGCTGATCGACGACGTGTCGTTCAAGGTGCCCGCCGGCGCGATCGTCGGCATCATCGGGCCGAATGGCGCCGGCAAGTCGACGCTGTTCCGCATGATCGCCGGCAAGGAGAAGCCGACCACCGGCAACGTCAAGATCGGCCCGACCGCGCGCATGGCGTTCGTCGAGCAGAGCCGCGAATCGCTGGAAGACGACAAGACGGTCTGGCAGGACGTGTCGGGCGGGCTCGACAACATCGTCGTCGGCAAGTTCGTGATGCCGTCGCGCGCCTACATCGGCCGCTTCAACTTCAAGGGTAACGATCAGCAGAAGCTCGTCGGCAGCCTCTCGGGCGGTGAGCGCGGCCGCTTGCACCTGGCCAAGACGCTGGCGCAGGGCGGCAACGTGCTGATGCTCGACGAACCGTCGAACGACCTCGATGTGGAAACGCTGCGCGCGCTCGAAGACGCGCTGCTCGAATTCGCCGGCTCGGTGATGGTGATCAGCCACGACCGCTGGTTCCTCGACCGCATCGCCACGCACATCCTGGCCTGCGAGGGCGACTCGAAGTGGGTCTTCTTCGACGGCAACTACCAGGAGTACGAGGCCGACAAGAAGAGGCGTCTGGGCGAGGAGGGCGCGCGCCCGCACCGCTTGCGCTTCAAGGCGCTGAAGTAACGACCAGACATTCTTGGGTGCACCGCCATGACGACTCGCGCTGCTGATCAGTCCGGATCCATCTCCCTGGTGCGCGCCGCGCTGCCGGCCGCGTTGCTGTGGCTCGGAGGCTGCGCGACACTCGCGCCGGCCGCGGCGCCGCCCGCTGCGAGTGCGGCGCCGGCCAGTGCCCCTGCCGCCAGCGCTCCCGGGCCGGCCGCACCGGTCACTCGCCCGGTGGCGGCGGCGACGCCCGCCTCGGGCGTGGCCCCCGGCACGCCGCAACCGGCGGTGGCGCCGCCCGGCAGCCCGGCGCCGTTCGCGACCGTGATCAAGGACACGAAGAAGATCGACGGCTTGCTCACGCTGTACCAGAAGGACGAGAAGGTCTGGCTCGAGTTGCGCCCGGAGGATTTCAACAAGCCGTTCTTCCTGTCGCCCAAGCTCGCCACCGGCATCGGCGAGGCGATGGTCTTCGGCGGGTTGATGCTGCACGAGGATCAGGTGATCGAGTTCCGCCGGGTGCACAACCAGGTGCAGATGATTGCGCTCAACACCACTTACATCGCCAAGGCCGGCACGCCCGAAGGCCGCGCGGTCGCGGCCGCGTTCTCGCCCAGCCTGCTGGCGAGCACGCCGGTGGCGAGCGCGCCGCAGCCCGAGCGCAAATCGGTGCTGATCGATGCCGGTACGCTGTTCGTCAACGACATGCTCAGCATCGGCACGCGCCTGCAGCGCACCTATCGCCAGGGCTACGGTTTCGACGGGCGCAACTCCGCCATCACGTCGATCCGCGCGACGCCCGAAGCGCTCTCGCTGCAGGTGCTGGCGCATTACGTCACCGGCTCGATCGCAGTGCCGCAGCCCGGCACGCCGCCGGGCGCGCCGGTGCCCAGCGTGCCGAGCACCTTGCCCGATCCGCGCAGCATGTTCGTGACCCTGCACTACACCTTGTCGAAACTGCCCGAGAACGTGATGGCGGGCCGCGTGGCGGATGCGCGTGTCGGCTACTTCGCCGCGACCAAGCTCGATTTCAGCGACGACCTCGCGCGCACGCCGACGGTGCGCTTCGTGAACCGCTGGCGCCTCGAGAAGAAGGAGCCTGACGCGGCGCTGTCCGAGCCTGTCAAGCCGATCGTCTATGTGCTCGACCGCACCATCCCCGTGAAGTACCGCGTCGCGATCACCTCCGGCATCCTGGAGTGGAACAAGGCCTTCGAGAAGATCGGCTTCAAGGAGGCGATCCAGGTCAAGATCCAGGCCGACGACGACAACGCGCTCGACACGCTCGACGGCGGCGCCTCGGTGCGCTGGATGACGAACAGCGCGCCGATCTTCGGCGCGATCGGGCCGAGCCATGTGGACCCCCGCAGCGGCGAGATCCTCGCGGCCAACATCGGCATCGAGAGCCTGTCCTCGCGCAACCTGCGGGCTTCACGCGCCCAGATCTTCAGCCCGAGCGCGACCGATCTGAGCCGGCTGATGCAGTTCGGCACCGCACCCGACGCGCAGCCCGATTCACGGGGGTTTGACCCCAGGTCGTGCGAAGCCGCCGACCTCGGCGCCGAGCAGCTCGGCTACGCGCTCGACGTGCTCGCCGCGCGAGGCGACATCGATCCCGCCAGCCCGGAGGCCGAGCAGTTCGTGCTCGACTACATGAAGGACGTGACGATGCACGAGGTCGGTCACACGCTCGGCCTGCGCCACAACTTCCGCGCCTCGCGCCTGTACAGCGAGCAGCAGCTCAGCGACCCCGAGTTCACCCACGGCCATGCACTGACCGGCTCGGTGATGGAGTACGCCGCGATCAACCTCGCGAGCCCCGGCGCCCGGCCGGCGTCGCCGTTCCAGACCACGCTCGGCACCTACGACTACTGGGCGATCGAGTACGCCTACCGGCCGATCGCGCCTGCCGACGAAAAGGCGACGCTGGCGAAGATCGCCAGGCGCAGCAGCGAGCCCGAACTGGCCTACGGCACCGACGAGGACAACTTCCTCGGCATCGACCCCGAGGCCTTGCAGTCGGACCTCGGCAGCGACGAGATCGCTTTCGCGCGCAAACGTCTGGCGATCGCGCGCGACCTGTTCAAGCGCCAGGAGTCGCGCGCACTGCCGCCGGAGCAGGACTACGGCGTGCTGCGGCGTTCACTCAACTACGCGTTCAACGATGTGGCTCGCTCGATCGGCGTGCTGGCACGCCAGATCGGCGGTGTGCGCACGCTGCGCGACCATCCCGGCAGTGGCCGCGAGCCGTTGCAGCCGGTCGCGGCGGTGACCCAGCGCGACGCGCTCGACGTGATCTCGCGCGGCCTGCTCGCCGCCGACAGCTTCGTCGTCAGCCCGGGGCTGCAGAACCGCCTTGCGCCCGACTTTCAGGAGCGCAGCGATTCGCTCCAGACGGGTGCTGGTGCGGTCACCACCGAGTTCTCGCCGCCGCAGCGCCTGCTGGCGGTGCAGCGTGCGTTGCTGAACCAGCTGATGAGCGACGCCGTCGCGGTGCGCATCCTCGACAACCAGGGTGCGGGCGGCGCGCGCGGCGAGTCGTTCCAGTTGTCGGAGCTCTACACGCGCGTGGATCGCGACATCTGGAGCGAGCTGCGCGCCGGTGGCGACATCCTGGCGCCGCGCCGCGAGCTGCAGCGCGAGCACCTGAACCGGCTTGCCGCGCTGCTGTTGCGGCCGGCCGCGGCGAGCCGCGCCGATGTGCGCGGGATCGTGCGCGCCGAAGCGACCGATCTGCTGGCGCGCATCAAGGCCGCCGAGAACCGCTCTTCGCTGAGTGCGGATGCGCGCGCGCACCTGAAGGACTGCGACGACACGCTGACGCAGGCGCTGTCGGCGCGGGTCGTGCGCGCCGGCGTGTGAGGATGAGATAGCGGTGCGCGTTCACTGAGCGCGCTGGGTCGCCGGCTCGGTGCGATCGGTTGCGGCGACCTCCGAGGCGGGTGCGAGCCGCTTGCCGGTGACGACGACGCGTTCGAGCTGCACCACCTGCACCCGTTCCGCGGAGCGCGGCAGGTTCTCGAACACCGCCGAGCCGATCGCCGTGACGCCGGTCATGAACACGCAGATCGTCAAGATGGCAAGAAAGAGGCGGTCGGTCATGATGGGCTCCTTGGGGTTCGATGGAACGAACTCTAGGAGCCACAGCGCCTCACCGACAGCGGCATGCGACGAATCGCAGCGTGGCGCGTTCGAAGTGCGAATTCGGCGGACGAACGTGGCCTCAAGGGGCGCGCCAGAGCCACGCCGCACCGCGCACGCCGGATGAATCGCCATGCAGGCTGCGCCGCAGCTCGGTGCGCACCGGGTCTTTCAAGCCGCCGCTGAACACGAACTCGGCCCAGCGGCGCGGCACGTTGTCGAGCAGGCGCTCCAGCTGCGAGAGGCCGCCGCCAAGCACGATCACGTGCGGATCGAGCAGATTGATCACATGCGCGAGGCTGCGCGCGAGGCGCGATTCATGGCGCTGCAACGTGGCTTCGCAGGCGGTGTCGCCTTGCGCGGCACGTTCGCCGATCTGCTTCGCGGTCAGCGCCACGCCGGTGCGCGCCGCATGGTCGCTTGACATGCCCGGGCCGCTGACCCAGGTTTCGATGCATCCGTGCCGGCCGCAGTAGCAGGCCGGGCCGGGCAACTCGTCGGCGCTGGCCCAGGGCAGCGGGTTGTGGCCCCATTCGCCGGCCAGGCCGTTCGGGCCGGTGAGCAACTGCCCGTTCACGGCCACCCCGGCGCCGCTGCCGGTGCCGAGGATGACCGCGAACACCACCGAGGCGCCCGCCCCGGCGCCATCGGTGGCTTCGGAAAGCGCGAGGCAGTTGGCGTCGTTGGCGATGCGCACCGGGCGCGCCAGCAACTGCGCCAGATCGCGTTGCAGCGGCTGGCCGTTCAGGCAGGTCGAGTTCGCATTCTTGATCAGGCCGGCCGCAGTGGCCGTGCCGGGCGTGCCGACGCCGACGTTGCAGCCGCTCAAACCCAGATCGGCCTCAGCGCGCCTCACGAGCGCGGCCACGGTTTGCAAGGTGGCGCCGTAGTCGCCGGCCGGCGTGGCCACGCGCTCGCGCCAGCGGGTGGCGCCGTTAGCGTCGAGCACGATGGCTTCGATCTTGGTGCCGCCAAGGTCCACCCCGATGGCGGGCGTTGCCGAATCGCTCATGGTTGCGTCTGCTCCGCGTTCGTTCAGTACGGCGCGGTGCGCCGCAGCAGCCACGCCAGCGCGTCGCCGCCGACGAGCGGCGCGAGGCGCTCGCGCACCGTCGCGTGGTAGGCGTTCAGCCAGTCGATCTCATCCTGCCGCAGCAACGCGCGCTCGATGCAGCGCGTTTCGATCGGGCACAGCGTGAGCGTCTCGAATTCGAGGAACTCGCCGAACTCGCTTCCCTGCGTCGAGACCGCCGGCACGTTCATCACCAGGTTCTCGATCCGAATGCCCCAGCGGCCCGGCCGGTACAGGCCGGGCTCGATGCTGGTGATCATGCCGGGCTCCATCGCCATGTGCGCGTCGGGGATCACCTTGGAAATGCTCTGCGGTCCCTCGTGCACGTTCAGGAAGTAGCCGACGCCGTGACCGGTGCCGTGGCCGTAGTCGAGGCCGTGCTGCCACAGCGGCGCGCGTGCGATCGCATCGAGCATCGGCGACAGGGTGCCGCGCGGAAAGCGCGTGCGGCTCAGCGCGATCGTGCCTTTGAGCACGAGCGTGTAGTCGCGCCGGTGCTCGGCCGTGATCGTGCCGATCGGCCAGACGCGGGTGATGTCGGTCGTGCCGCCGAGGTACTGGCCGCCGGAGTCGATCAGCAGCAGGCCACCTTCGCCGGGCTTGACCTCGATCACGGCGTGCGATTCGGGTGTCGCGTGGTAGTGCGGCATCGCGCCGTTCGGATTGAACGCGGCGATGGTGTTGAAGCTCAGGCCCTTGAAGCCGGGGCGCTTCGCGCGCTCGGCGCTGAGCTTCTCGTCGATCGTGAGTTCGGTGATGGGCTCCGCTCTGGTGTCATCCGCCAGGGCCGCCTCGAACCACGCATAGAACGCGCACATCGCCGCACCGTCCTGCGCCATCGCCTCGCGCACATGCGCGGCCTCGAGCTCGGTCTTGCGGCTCTTGAACAAGGTGCTCGGGTTGATCGCCTCGATCACGCGCGTGCGCACGTGCGCACGCAAGCCGAAGGTGACGCGCCTCGGGTCGATCAGCAAGGTCGATTCGACCGGCAGTGCCGCGAGCGCGCGCGCCACATCGGTGTAGGGCGCCAGGCGCACACCGTCGTGCGCGAGCACCGAGCGCAGCGCCGGTGCGACCTTGCCATCGGCGATGAACAGCGTCACGCCCGCCGCCTCGATCAGCGCGTGGGCGAGGAACACCGGGTTGAAGTTCACGTCGGCGCCGCGCAGGTTGAACAGCCAGGCGATGTCATCGACCGTCGAGATGAAGTGGTGCGTCGCGCCGTGCGCGGCCACGGCCGCACGCACCTGCGCCAGCTTGGCGGCGCGTGCCAGCGGCGCCTGCGGCGCGAGGTGCTCGTAGACCGGCGCGGTCGGCAGCCCCGGCCGCTCGGGCCAGACCTCGGCGAGCGCGTCGAAGTCGGTGCGCAGGTTCACGCCGGCGTGATCGAGCGCAGTTTGCAGGAGCTGGGCCCCGGCCAGGCCGAGCACGCTGCCATCGACGCCCACCGTCTTCCCTTTGGCGACGTGCGTCGCGAGCCAGTCGACGTGCGCCGTCGAGTTGCCGGTCGGGATCTTCACCAGTTCGGTGCCGGTGCCCGCGAGTTCGGCCTCGGCCTGCACCCAGTAGCGGCTGTCAGCGAAGACCGCGGCGCTGTTCAGCGTGACGACCAGCGTGCCCATCGACCCGGTGAAGCCCGAGAGCCACTGCCGGCCTTGCCAGCGCTCGGGCAGGTACTCGCTCAGGTGCGGGTCGCTCGATGGCACCAGCACCGCCGCCAGGCTGTGGCGCTTCAGCGCATCGCGGACCTTCTCGATGCGCAGGCGGTGGGTGGAGGTGCGGGTGTCCATTGGGGAGGTGTCCTGTCGAGCCCTGTGGGGGGATTCTAGAAGTTCAGGCCATGCGGGCCAGCAAGTTCAATCGTTGCAGGACGGTCTGCACCCGCTCGGCGAGCGCTTTATCGGGCACGATCTTGCCCGTGAGCGCGTCGGCAAGATCGGACCGGGCCAGCAAGGCGCCGCAACGCTCGGCCAGATGGCGCCGCAGTTCGGGCGGGACATTCTCAATTCTCGGAATGAGAAATTGGCGGCTCCGCCACCACGCGCGCCGAGCGCTCGTAAGTCCAGTAGGCCCAGCCCCAGTCCATCATCACGACCAACCGGTTGCGAAAGCCGATCAGGAAGTAGATGTGCGCGAACAGCCAGAACAGCCACGCGAAGTAGCCGGAGAATCGGATCGCGCCGAACACCGGCACCGTGAGATCGACGACCGCGGCCTTGCGGCCGACGGTGGCGAGGTTGCCGTAGTCGATGTAGCGGAACGGCACGGTCGGCTCGGAGCGCAGCCGGCGCAGCAGGTTCGCCGCCGCGGCGCGGCCCATCTGCTTCGCGCCGGGGCTCACACCGGGCACCGGCGTCGGCGCGCCCTTGCCGTGGCTTTTCGCCGACGCGAGGTCGCCGATCACCGCGATCTCGGGGTGGCCGGCCACGCTCAGATCGGGCTCGACAACGACGCGGCCGGCGCGGTCCAGCGTCGCGCCGGTGCCCTGCGCGATCACCTTGCCCAGCGGTGAGCCGGCGACGCCGGCGGCCCAGATCACGGTCTTGCTCGGCACGCGATGGGTGCTGACCTGCTCGCCATCGCGCGTTTCGCCGCCGACGCCGTCGGCGAAGGTCTGGTAATCGACGCCACCGGCGTCGATGCCGGTCACCTTGCAACCGGTGCGCACGTCCACGCCGAGTTTCACGAGCTGCTCGCGGGCGCGCTCCGAGAGCTGGGGCACGAAGGCGCCGAGCACGCGGTCGGAGCCTTCCATCAGCACGACGCGGGCCCGCGTCGAATCGATGCGGCGAAACTCCTGCGGCAGCGTGTGGTGCGCGATCTCGGTCATCGTGCCGGCCATCTCGACGCCGGTCGGCCCGGCGCCGATCACGACGAAGGTCATCCACGGTTCGCGCGCGGCCGGGTCGGTGCAGGCTTCGGCGCGCTCGAACGCGCCGATCACGCGCGCGCGAATCTTGAACGCGTCGTCGAGCGTCTTCAGCCCCGGCGCATTCGCGGCCCAGTCGTCGTGGCCGAAGTAGCTGTGCGTGGCGCCGGCGGCGACGATCAGGTGGTCGTACTCGAGCACCTCGCCCTCTTCACCACGGCCGTCGAGCAGCACGCGGCGCGCCGCCACGTCGATGCCGATGACGAGCGCTTGCAGGATCGTCAGGTTGCCGCGGCGCATCTCCGCGCGCAGCGTGTGGCGGATCGGCGCGCTGACGGCCGGCGCGCTCAGGCCTGCAGTCGCGACCTGGTACAGCAGCGGCTGGAACAGGTGGTGGTTGGTGCGGTCCACCAACGTGATCTCGACCTCGGCCTTCGACAGCATGCGCACCGCCTCGATGCCGCCGAAGCCGCAGCCGATGATCACTATTTTTGGCTTGCTCACGCCGCCACTCCCGACGTCGCGCGCAGCCGGTTCTCCACCATCTGGATGTGGCCGCGCAGCGAGTACAGCTCGTCCGCATAGCTCAGCGGCACGGTGATGCCTTCGACGCGCGCCTCGATCACGCCGAGCTCGGCGAGCAGCTCGTCGGCCGGCCGCTTGCCGACGGCATCCTCGACCTCGCGCAGCTGCGCGTACCAGCGGAAGATGCGTTTGCGGATGCGGAACTGGTACAGCGGCGGCAGCGTGCGCGACAGCGGGATCAGCGCCGCGACGATGGTGACGAGCACCGGCCACATCCGGTCGATCAGGTTCGCGAGCCAAAATGGCAGGTAGCGCTGCAACAGTGGCGTGCCGGTGGCGTAGAAGCGCTGTGCTTCCTTGGCGAGTGGTTCTTCGGTGCTGGTGGCCGTTGGGAACTCGCCCTTGCGCTGGAACCAGCCCGCGCCGCCATGGATCTGCTGCGCCGCCTGCACGAACAGCTGGATCAGCGCCGGGTGCGTGCCCTTGCGCGCGACCAGCGTGGCGGTCGGCGCGACCAGCCGCACATCGCGCGGCGGCAGGTCGCGCGCCAGATCGACGACACCGCGCGGCAAGGTCACCGGCGTCAGGTAGGCGAAGCGGCGCGAGTAGGCATCGGCCTGGCCGAAGTCGAACAGCGCGATGCCCGGCGTTATCAACAGCATCTGCACCAGCAGCGACTCGGGCGCCGAGGCGAACACGAGCGCATCCGATTCGCCCGCGAGCAGCGCGACGACGGCCGGTGTCTGCGGTTCGCGCAGCAAGGTCAGCGAGGCCGGATCGATGCGGTTCGCGTCGAGCAGCTTGCTCATCAGGTTCGGCACGCCGCTGCCCGGCGCGCCGATGTTGACGCGCCAGCCGACCAGCTGCGACAACGCGCCGAGCGAGTCGGCTTTCAGCAGCCGCTGCGCCGAATCGGTACGGTAGAACAGCCAGACCGGCTCATAGAACAGGCTGCCTAGCGAGACCAGGTGAGAGGCGTCATCGTCCGCCGCACGCACCGACTCGTCGGCCCCGCCTTGCACGAACGCGATGTCGATGCCCGAGCCCGGGTCGCGCAGGCGCCGCAGGTTCTCGGCCGCGCCTTGCGTGCCGCGCAGTTCAACCGTGACGCCATAGCCCTTCAGGACCTGCGCATAGCGCTTGCCGAACTCCGCGTAGGCGCCCTGATCGGGGCCGGTGGCGAGCACGACCTTGGGCGGCGGTGTCGGGTCGAGGATCCAGTACGCAACGCCGAGCAGCGCGAGCGCGAGCACGATGAACGGGCCGAAGGTGACGAGCAGGTCGCGAAACGACAGCAGGGTGTGGCGGAGGGTCGCAGTCATGTTGCGCACGATACGCCGGCTCGCGCCGCAACAGCGCAGGGTATGCTTTTCGCATGCGACTGCTGTTGGTGGAAGACGACCGGATGATCGGCGAGAGCCTGCGCGGCGCGCTGCGCCTCGAAGGCCACGCCGTCGATTGGGTGCGCGATGGCGCCTCCGCTCAGGGCACGCTGGTGAGCGAACGCTTCGACCTGGTGCTGCTCGATCTGGGCCTGCCGATGAGCGCCGCGCCCGGTGCCGAAACGCAGCCCGGCGGCGGCCTCGACGTGCTGCGCGCGCTGCGTGCCAGGCAGGATGCGACGCCCGTGATCGTGCTCACCGCGCGCGACGGCCCCGGCGACAAGGTGGCCGGGCTCGATGCCGGCGCAGACGACTACCTCGTCAAGCCGTTCGAGCTCGACGAACTCGGTGCGCGCATCCGCGCCGTGATGCGCCGCCACAGCGGCCGCGCCGAACCGGCGCTCGCGTTCGGCGGCGTCACGCTCGACCCGGCGACGCGTCAGGTCACGCAAGGTGGCGCGCCGGTGCTGCTTTCGGCACGCGAGTTCGCGGTGCTCGAAGCGCTGATGCAACGCCCCGGCGCGCTGCTGTCGCGCGCGCAGCTCGAAGACCGCCTCTACGGCTGGGGCGAGGAGATCGAGAGCAACGCCGTCTCGGTCTACATCCATCAGCTGCGGCGCAAGCTCGGGCCCCAGTTCATCCAGAACGTGCGCGGCGTCGGCTACTTTGTCGGCGCCGCGCCGAAAGCAGCTCCATGAATTCCATCCGCGTGCGCGTGCTGCTCACGCTGCTCGGCATGCTCGCCGTGATCGCGCTCGTGCTGGGCGCGCTGACGTATCGCAACGTGCTCGCCGAGACCGAAGCGCTGTTTGACTACCAACTGCGCCAGATGGCGTTCTCGCTGCGCGACCAGGGCGAGATCGCGGCGGCTCAGGCGAACACGCTGAACGACGAACAGCTCGACTTCGTCGTGCAGATCTGGACCGCCGACGGCCGCATCATCTACCCGCCGCGGCTGCGCGCCGACCTGCCGTCGCGCGCCTTGCTCGGCTTTGCGGATATTGCGGTGCAGGGGAAGACCTGGCGCACGTTCAGCGTGGCCACGGGCGACCGCGTGATCCAGGTCGCGCAGCCGCTGCAGATCCGCCAAAAGCTTGCTGCCGATGCCGCGCTGCGCAGCGTCGCGCCGCTGTTCCTGATCGCGCCGGCGATGGCGCTGCTGCTGTGGTGGCTCGCGGCGCGCGCGCTCGCCCCGTTGCAGCGGCTGACCGACGGCGTGAAGGCGCGCGACGAGCAGTCGCTGCAGCCGCTGCCGACCACGGGCCTGCCGGACGAGGTCGCGCCGCTGGTCGGCGCGCTCAACGGACTGCTCCAGCGGCTCGGTGCGTCGCTCGGCGCGCAGCGCGCGTTCGTGGCGGATGCGGCGCACGAGCTGCGTTCGCCGCTGACGGCACTGAAGCTGCAGATGCAGCTGCTGCAGCGCGCGCCCGATGCGGCGGCGCGCGACGAGGCCGCACGCGTGCTGACCGCCGGCATCGACCGCGCGGCGCGGCTGGTCGAGCAATTGCTGACCTTGGCGCGCGCCGAGCCGGGCGCGCCCGCGGCGCCGCACGGGCCGGTCGATCTGAGCGAGGCGGTGCGCGCCGCGGTGGCCGAGACGGTGCCGTTCGCGATGACCCGCGGCATGCAGATCGAGCTGTTCGCCGACGCGCCGGTGAGCGTGCGCGGCGACGCCGCGGCGCTGACCGCGCTGGCGCGCAACCTTGCCGACAACGCGCTGCGCTATGCACCGGCCGGCTCGCGCGTCGAGCTGCGCGTGACAACGGAGGCTGGCGTGCCGACCTTGCAGGTGGACGATGCCGGCCCCGGCATCGCACCGGCCGATCGCGAGCGCGTGTTCGATCGCTTCTACCGCCACGCCGCGGGCGACGAACCCGGCACCGGCCTGGGCCTGGCGATCGTGCGCAGCATTGCGCAGCAGCACGGGGCGAGCGTCACGCTCGGCGAATCCCCGCTCGGTGGGTTGCGCGTCACCGTTCAGTTCTGCCTACACTAGCGCCTATGCGATTGATCAGATCAGTCACCACACTGCTGCTCGGCGCTGCGATGGTGTCGGCGGCGCTGGCCGCGGACGAGTCGTCGATCGCGGCGTTTTCGGGCGCTGTCATCGGCGAGCCGCCGAAGGCGTGGAGTTTCGCCACGCTGCCGCGCAAGCAGCCGACCAAGTTCACGGTCGTTGATCTGGGCGGCGCGCATGTGCTCAAGGTCGAGGCCGAGGACTCCTATGGCAACCTCGTGCACGGGATGCACGCACAACCCAGCGAGCGCAGCGTACTCAGCTGGCGCTGGCGTGTCGACAAGCTCGTCGACGAGGCCGATCTCAAGGTGAAGAGCGGCGACGACTCGCCCGCCAAGCTGTGCGTGTTCTTCGCCTTCGACACCGCCAAGCTCTCGCTCGGCGAGCGCACGCGGCTGTCGATGGCGCAATCGATCACCGGGCAGGACGTGCCGGGGCAGACGCTGTGCTACGTCTGGGACAACAAGCTGCCGGTCGACACCGCGATGAACAACGCGTTCAGCAAGCGCATCCGCATGATCGTGCTCGACAGCGGCAGCGCCAAGCTCGGCCAATGGACCTCGCAACGCCGCCACCTCGTGGCCGACTACCAGCGCTTGTTCGGCGACGAATCGGATGGCAAGGTGCCCGAGGTCGTCGGCATCGCGATCTCGGCCGACGCCGACAACACGCACGGCCATGCGCTCGCGTACTTCGGCGATGTGACGCTGACGCCCTGACCTCGGCTTAACCTTGGCTTAACCGGGCGCTAATGGACGCCTAACCCGGCGACCCTATCTTCTGTGTTGCGCGCATGTTGCGCTGACCGAATCACAGAAGGAATCGCCATGAAGATCAAAACCCTGACTGCTGCGCTGATCGCCGCCGGCGTGCTGGCCGTCGGCACGGCGAGTGCCATCGACTTGACGCCGAGCTGGCTCAAGAGCAAGCCGACGCCGACGCAGAACGTGGCCGCCGCGGCCGCACCCGAGGCCCCCGCGCCGGTGCCGCTGCTGAGCGCGCAAGGCGTGCCGAACTACCGCGCCATCGTCAAGCAAAGCGGGCCGGCGGTCGTCGGCGTCACCGTCGCCGGCATGCACAAGGCCACGGCCGAGGAGCAGGGCCTGCCCGAAGGCATGGAGAACGATCCGTTCTTCAAGTTCTTTCGCGGCATGCCCGGCCTGCAGCAACGCGGCCAGCGCGGCGGCCAGGTGCCGTTCAAGGGCCTGGGCTCGGGCTTCATCATCAGCGCCGACGGCCTGATCCTGACCAACGCGCACGTCGTGCGTGAAGCCAAGGACGTGACGGTGAAGCTGAGCGACCGGCGCGAGTTCACCGCCAAGGTGCTCGGCTCGGACGCAACCACCGACATCGCCGTGCTGCGCATCAACGCCACCGGCCTGCCGGTGGTGCGGCTCGGCGACCCGCGCCAGCTCGAGGTCGGCGACCCGGTGCTCGCGATCGGCGCGCCCTACGGGCTGGAGCAGACGGCCACCTCCGGCATCGTCAGCGCCAAGGGCCGTTCGCTTCCCGGCGACGCGGTCGTGCCGTTCATCCAGACCGACGCCGCGGTCAACCCGGGTAATTCGGGCGGGCCGCTGTTCGATGGCAGCGGTGCGGTGGTCGGCATCAACGCGCAGATCTATTCGCAGAGCGGCGGCTTCCAGGGCCTGAGCTTCGCGATCCCGATCAACGTGGCGCTGAAGGTGAAGGACCAGATCGTCGCCACCGGAAAGGCCACGCACGCGCGCCTCGGCGTGACGGTGCAGGACCTGAACCAGGCGCTCGCCGAATCCTTCGGTCTGAAGAAGCCGGATGGCGCGCTGGTCGCGAACGTGGCGCCGGGCAGCGCCGCCGCAGCGGCGGGCCTGAAGTCGGGTGACGTGATCACCGAGGTCAATGGCGAGCCGGTGCTGCGCTCGGGTGGGTTGTCGAGCCTGATCGGGCTTTCGGCACCGGGCGAGAAGGTCAAGCTGAAGGTGTGGCGCGATCACGCGCCGCGTGACGTCGAAGCCAAGCTCGCGAGTGCCGATGCCGACAAGGCCGACGTGGCCGACGCGGGCGGCGAGGTGCAGCCCGGCCAGCTCGGCCTGGGCCTGCGCGCGCTGACGCGCGAGGAGCGCAAGGAGGCCGGCGTGGAGCAGGGCATGCTGGTCGAGAACGTGGCCGGCCCGGCGGCGCGCGCCGGCATCGAGGCCGGAGACGTGCTGCTCGCGATCAACGGCAGGCCGGTGCAGTCGATCGAGCAGGTGAAGAGCGTGCTCGCCGGCAAGCCCGGCAGCGTGGCGCTGCTGGTGCAACGCGACGGCGACAAGATCTTCGTGCCGGTGAAGCTGGGGTGAGGGTGCTGAGCCGGCTCACGCCTGCGCAGCTCGGCGCGGGCAAGCGTGGTGCCGACAGGTGGACACCCGCACGCTACCGTTTGCTCAGACCGCGGTCGTTGCACGCGAGGATCCAGCCCGCACCAGGCGGTCGCGTGGCTTGGCGACTGCGGGCGGCGTGAAGCTGTACGAGGCACGACGGCTGTAGGCCTCGCGCCAGAACCTCGGCAACGCCGCCGACCGCTTCGCTTGGGCGCGACTTGCGACACCGACCCGTTGCAGCCCGCGGCGTTGCGTCAAAGCGAAAGGTCAGTCCGTGGGCCTTGCGGACGACTCGCCACCCGCACCACGCTGCGCCCACGTCGCCACGATCTCGCGGTGGTGGGGGACGTTCTGCAGGAAGCCCTGGCGGAGCGCGGAGTCGGTGATGGTGTCGGCCTGCACCACTAGCGCGCCATGGGCACGTGCCAACCAGTCGGCTGCTCGCGGGTCGCTGGCGCGGGCGAACGCCCGGTGGCATGTCAGTTCGATCCGGCGAGACTCGTTGGTGCCGTCCAGCGCGCCGCCCGCCGCTACCTGGTCCAGCACCGGCTGCAGATCGACCAGCGCCACGGCGTTGTTTCCTTCGGTCAGGGCTACCCGAGCCAGGCCGGCGCTGGCGTCGTGCTGCCAGGGGCTATCGATCTCCAGCGCCCGCGCGCGCGCCTGTGTGAAAGCCTGCCGCGCGGCAGCCAGGCGTCCCAGCGCCTGCTCTGCATCGCCGAGGCGGATTCCGGCGAGTGCCTCTGCGTCCCGCGCCTGCGCCGCCGTCGCGAGATCCAGCGCCGAGCGCGCCAGCGCCAGCGCCAGCGTCTCGTCGCCACGCCACAGCGCGAGCTTCGACAAGTAGCAAAGCGTTATGCTTTCGATGGCCCGATCGCCGTTGGCCCGAAGCAACCGCAGCGCCACGTCCAACTCGGACCGAGCCTTCGCCAGATCGCCAAGATTCATCCAGCCCTCGCCCAGGTTCGACAGGCCGATGGCTTCGTTGACCCGGTCGCCGGTCTCGCGGAAAATTTCCAGTGCCTGCTGGAACAGGTCGAGGGCGCCCGCCACGTCACCCTGCTTGTCGGCTGCGATCGAGAGTACGTTGACCATCCGCCCCTCGACCCCGCGCAGCCCCAGGCTGCGCGCCTCTGCCAGGCCCTGCAGCGCCAGCGCCCGGCCGGTGTCGAAATCGCCTTGAAAGACCTTCGCAACCGCCAGCAGCCGGAGCGCGTGCAGCCGCAAACTGTCGTCGCCGGCGCGGGTGGCGCAGGCCATGCCCTGGCGTGCCGCGCTCTCCTGCGTCGACCAGTCGGCCATGCGCAGCGCGCGAATACCTCGGCGCCAGGCCACTTCGGCGCGCCGGCGGTCGTCGTCCAGCGCATCGGCCAGCTGCTCCAGCATGTCCAGGTCCACCGCCTGTTCATCGCGATGCCCTTGCAGATCCAGCGTGTTCTCGCGCACGCTCAGCAGCCGCCAGCGCAGCTCGGCCTGAGCATGTTGTGCATCCCCCACCAGCAATGCGAGCGCCCGGCCCACATGCATCAGCACGCGCTCATGCGCCAGGCGCTGGCCGGCCTGCTCGGCGGCGCGGGCGTGGAACTCGGCGGCGTTGGCAGCGTCGGCGGCCTGCTCGAAGTGCTCGGCCGCCAGGCCGAGGAAGTCGCCCGCCCGCAGGTTGCCCTGCTGGGTCAGGCGCGCCAGCCACCACGCCACGCGGGCGTGGCCTTCGCGCTTATCGTGCTTGAGCACGGTGTCGTAGGTCACCTGGTGCAGCACCTGATGGCGGAAGGCATATTCGCGCAGGCCGTCGAGCTGCGAGTCGGCCCGGGGCAGCGTGAGTTCGCGCTTCGCCAACGCTGGCAACTGCTCGGCCGCCTGTGCGTCCACGGCGGCCAGCGCCTGGTCCCAGAACACCGCGCCGACGACGCTGGCCTGCTGTAGCGCGCGCTTCTCGGGCGCGGGCAGGCCATCCAGCCGGGCCTGCAGCACGCCGGTCAGCGTGGGTGGCACCATCGTGACCAGGAGTCGCTCGGCATCGACCGTCCATGCCTCGCCGCGCTGGATGGCGCCCTGGTCGATCAGCATCTTCACGAGTTCTTCCATGTAGAAGGGGTTGCCCTCGGCGCTGCTGGTGAGCAGCTCTCTCAAGGCGGCCGGGATCTCCGGCAGCTTTTGCAGCAGTTCGTTGGCCAGATCGCGGCTGTAGCCCTTGCTCAGCGGCGCCAGGTCGATGCGCTGGTGCAGGCCCTCGGTGCTGCTCCAATCGGGACGCCGCTCGAAGAGGGTCGGGCGCGTGGAGCCCAGCACGAGCATCGGCACATCGCGGTTGACCTCGGCCAGGTAGTTCAGAAAATCCAGGCTCTCGCTGTCGGCCCAGTGCAGATCTTCGAGCTGCAGGACGACCGGTGAGCCGTCGCTGGCCGACACGCGCCGCAAGAGCTGCGCCGCCGCGTGGAAGGCGCGGTTCCTGATCTGCTTGGGGTCGTCCAGAATACCGCGGATATGGCGACTGTCGCGCCACTCGATGCCGATCAGGTGGCCCAGCAGGTGGGCGTGGGCTTCGGCCAGGTCCGGGCCGTCGTCCTCGACGAACAGCGGCACGATGCTCTGCTCCATCTTCGCCCGGGCCAGCTCGATGCTGTCGTCGTCCGCGATCTGGAAGCGCCAGGCCAGGATGTCGCGCAGCAAGCCGAAGGCCTGCGTGCCGGTCTGCGGTGTGGCGCGGCCACGGAAGAGGAAGAAGCTCTCGGGCCGCGCCTCGCTCCAGGCCTCGAACTCGTACAGGAGCCGGCTCTTGCCGATGCCGGCCTCGGCTACCACGGTCACCGCCGCGAGCCTGCGTTGTACGAACAGGTGCTTGAAGGCAACCTGCAGCGCTTCGAGTTCGGCATCGCGGCCGATCATGCGCGTTGCCACGCCTTCGATGCCGCGCGTCCCGATGCGGAAGTTGCGCGGCTTGGTGCGCTTGACCAGGTAGCTCAGCACTGGCGCGTCCAGGCCCTTGACGGCCAGCGGCTCCTGAGCCTCGACCTCGAACAGCCCGCGCACCTGGGCGTAGGTGTCGTGCGAGATCCGCAAGGCCCCGGCTGGCGCGGTCTGCTCCATGCGCGCGGCGATGTTCACGGCGATGCCGCGGATCGTCCCGTCGGTATCGACCCCGCCACCCAGCAGCACGCCGCCGGTGTGGACGCCCACGCGAACGTTGAAGCCGGCGTGGTCATGGGTGGCCAACACCTCCACACCCAGCGCCTTGCCGAGTTCGAGCAGGGCGAGACCGCAATGCACGGCTCGCTCGGCGTCGTCTTCCCGCGCTTCGTCGGCGCCGAACGCCGCCAGGATGTTGTCGCCGGCGTACTGCAGCACCTTGCCACGATGCCGCTCGACGACGGCGGTGCCACGCGCGAGCGCCACGTCCATCACCGCGCTGATGGCCTCTGGGTCCAGATGCTGGCCGAACGTGGTGGAGCCGACCACATCCAGGAACAGGATGCTGACCTGCCTGAGGGCCTGGGCGGGTTCGGGAGGCGGCTCGGTCGCTGCCGCAATGGCAGCCAGCTTGGCACGCAGGCCTGCAATGGAGGCGTTGACCACCGCGTCGCCAAGCAAAGGGCGCTGCGCCTCCAGAATGGCGATCCCGGATTCGAGTTGTTGCTGCTCGGACGACATCGGTACAGGATACCAATGCCGCGAGAGTCTGCCATTGGACCGCGATGGCCGTCTTGCGCGGGCAGGTAGCCCACGTAGGGCGATTGAAAGATCGAACAGCCGCAGCGCGTCCGAACGGGCCTCTCGATCACGGGAGGCGGGGGCCAGACCTCAACGCCAGAAACCCGGTCAAAAGCCCCGCGCTCCCGCGCGATGCGATTGACGCGCCGCCGCCTTTCGGTCGAGGGCCTTCTTGACGAAGGCCGGAGGGCGAGCGGTGAACTGCGAATGGCGCGGTAGTGCGTCAAACCGGCCCGGGGGACGGCGGCTGCGGTGCGGTTGTGCTGCCACCGTCACTGCGGGCGCGCCAATCGCC
This sequence comes from uncultured Rhizobacter sp., assembly GCA_964247075.1. Classification (GTDB taxonomy): domain Bacteria; phylum Pseudomonadota; class Gammaproteobacteria; order Burkholderiales; family Burkholderiaceae_C; genus LMDS01. The sequence goes on from CAXTSS010000003.1 coordinate 149,139, forward strand.
GCGGCAACGGCGCGAGCGACGGAAGAGAAGGGCCACGCCGAGTGCGATGAGCAAGAGCGGGCCGATGAGGTGGAACATGCCGATGGGGATGAGGCCAAGGTACTTGGCGATGCCGAGCGAGCCAATGACGATGAGTGCGACAGGGAAGATTCTCATGATGTGCTCCGAGTTGGGAGGGTTGGTGTGAAGGCCCGAAGCAGGCACGCGTCAGCGTTGCTCACCGGGCCCGGGTGGATGAGCGGACGGCTTCGGGGATGAGCCTTCACTCGCAGCCGTTGGTGCGGATGAACTGCCACCACCGCCACGACGAAAGTGAGATTGCCACTGCTGCATGCCCGCGCGAAAGCGCTCGCGCTCTGCTTCGCTGAGGTTGGCCCAACCGGGGCCAAAGTGACGGTTCACGCGGCGCTCCCAGCGGTCTTGCATGCGTTCACGCATGTCCGCGCGCCAACGCGGGCCGCGCGCAAGCATGGCCACGCCGATCCCGATGAGAATGACGGGCCACAACAAATGCACAAACGCGGGGTCTATGAGGCCGTAGTGCTTGAGCACCCCAAACACGCCAATGGCGATGAGGGCGAGCGGAAAAATGCGCATGGTTCTCTCCAAAAAAAGTGCGCGGCGCGGGCGCGCTAGACAATGAGGTCGCCGTATTCGGCTTGCAGCCGCGCGCGCAGCGCGAGCACGGCGTAGCGCTTGCGCGCGAGCAAGGTGTTTTGCGGCACGCGCCATTGCGCGGACATGTCGGCGAACGAAAGGCCTTCGATCTCGTGCGCCACAAAAACGTCACGCTGCTCTGGTGGCAGCGCTTGCAGCGCGGCCTGTATGGAGCCGAGCAACACCGAGCGGGCATAGGCAGCATCAGGGCCTGCGGCGGGGTCGGGCAGGTTCTCTTCGAGCCAGCTGCGACCGCCTTCTTCATCAGCGGCCGGCAGCGGCTCTTCCTTCTTCTTGCGCGCGCGGTCGATGATGCGGTTCCTGGCCACTCGAAACAGCCACGCACCGGCTTGCTCAAGGGCATCCGTGGCGGCGTAGAACTCGAGCAGCACGTCTTGCAAAATGTCTTCGGCCTCGGCCGCATCGCGCACTTGGCCACGGATGAATTTGCCCAGGCGCGAGCGCTCACGCGCAACGATTTCGGTGAACCGCGGGGCGTTGGCGGGCATCGTGGGGTGGGCTGGCGGGGGCAGGCCGGCTAGGGCGTCCATAGTAGGTAGACGTATGGGCGCGGGGAATATTGTGGGCTGCGGTGCGTGACAGGACGGCCCACGGTTCAGTTGCTTCCCGACAGCCGCCCGATTGCAATCTTCAACCCGTAGATCAAGAACGGCGCGACGAGCGATGCCATCACCTCTTTGACGATCTTCGGGTTGAACGGCCACGTGGATGCCGCAAGAACCTGGCTCTCGTAGGCGCCGAGAACGACCATCGGGTTGTACAGGCCGGCGACATCGCTTTGTCCGCCTTCGGCGAGCTTTCTCTTCAGCTCGCCGCGGGCCAGCAACCAATGGTGGTGAACGATGGCCAATTCACGCTGCTGCGCGTCGACCAAGGCCTTGTGGATACTCCACACCGAGGTGAAAAACAGCGTCAGCGAAACGACGATGAGAATCGAATAGATGACGAGCGAGCGAACCGAGTGCAAGGTCTCGTAGGACTGGAAGATCAGACTCAGGCAAATGCCACCGACGAAAGTGAGCGCCACGGTCTGCCCCCAGCGCGCCATCGGCGCCAGCAGCTGGCGATCGAACAAATCCAGTTGCAGGCCGGCGCGAACCACGCGCGCAAGTCGCCGCGTTCGCTCCAGACCGTCGTAGATCGCAAGTGCCATCAGGCTGAACAGGACGATGTCGGCAGTGATGAGGTAGAACCTCATCCATGCGCCGTCGATGCGCCAGGAACTGGTGACCCAAAGAGAGAACGCCGCGCCGAGCAGCATCGCGATCATCTCGCCGCGCCTGTTGCGGGCATAGACCTCGTCGACGATTTCGGGCTGGCTGCTGAGGGGTCGCAGCGTATCGATGGCCAGCGCAAAGCGTCGTTGCAGCCACGGGTAAATTCCCAAGATGTAGATGATCAGTGTTGGCTCGAGTCCCATTTTCCAGAGACCACGTGGACCAAGCGTTGCAAGGCCGCCTTGCGAGAAGACGGCCGAGGCCAATAGCAGTGCCAGCAGGATGACGACAACGGCGGCGAAGACGCGCCGTGACAGACCCACGTAGGCGACCAGCTGGTCGACGAGTGATTGAGGTTTCGTGTTCATCGGCGCGCCGGCGATCGAGTGACGCTCGCGATCATGGCGCAATCAATGGCCGTCCGGTGCATCCCATGCGAAGACACTCTTCGGTCGCAGGCGTTTCGATCGAACCTGAGCCGGTCAACGGCGCTTGGCCTTTCGATTCCGGTCAACTGTCGGCCCTTTGACTGTCAGCACTTAATATTGGGTCGATAGCATGCACCGCTTAACAGGCGTTCTCAACACAAGTGAAGGCATGACTCATGGCGGCTGTTGGAGAGATGGGCAAAGGGCTCGGCGTCGGCGGATCGAGTGCACGGGAGTGGCGCGGCAGGTTCCCGTACAACGAGATCATCTCGCTGCTCGATGTGAACCGACCGTTCAACCTGGCGGAGAGCACGTCGCAAGACTTGACGTTCGGCGAGCTCTTGGACCTGGTGGGCCTGGAGAACATCCGCAAGCTCAGGCTCGGCTACGGCAAGTCCTCCGGCTCGACCGCACTTCGCGAGGAGATCGCCAAGGCATGCAACGTACCGGTCGACCACGTCATCACGACTCAGGGCACTGCGCTCGGACTCTTCCTTCTCGCCTTCGAAGTCTGCAGGCCCGGTGACGAGGTTGTTCTTGCCACACCGTGTTTCCCGCCGAGCCGTGACTGTCTCGTCGGAGCAGGCGCCAGCGTCCGCGAGATCAGGTTGTCGTTCGAAAGCGGCTATCAGCTCGACGTTGGAGCGATCGCGGCGGCTCTCTCATCGAAGACCAAGCTCGTCAGCGTGGCCTCACCGCAGAACCCGAGCGGCGTGCAGTTGCCTCGCGCCGTTGTCGAGCGGCTCCTCGTTCTGCTGGAGAGCCGCGCCCCCGAGGCCGTCCTGTTCATCGACGAGACCTACCGGGAGGCTGTCTACGGGGAGGAAGTCGCGGTCGACAGCTTCGCGGGGCTTCATCCCCGTATCGTGACGGGAGCGTCGGTGTCGAAGGCCCTGGGGGCGCCGGGCCTCCGCACGGGCTGGCTCACCGTCGCGGACGCAGATCTTCGATCGCGCCTGATCGTCGCGAAGTTGAACACCGTCATCTCGGGTTCGGTGCTCGACGAGGCGTTGGCCGCCGCGCTGTTGCGGCATCGAGAGGGTGTCCTCGCGCCTCGGCGGCGGCTGCTCGCTGGATGTCTCGAGAAGCTGAGCGCCTGGTGCGAGGCGGAGCGCCGGCGAATCGAGTGGGTTCGCCCCGACGCCGGCGCGCTTTGCTGCGTGCGTCTTCGCGCCGATGTGTTCGACGACGCGGCTGTCTCGCGCTTCTGGAGTCTGCTGCCCAGCCGTGAGTTGCAGCTCGCATCCGGCGCGTGGTTCGGCGAAAGCGAGCGTGTCTTCCGGCTGGGCTTCGGCTACCTGCCGCCCGAGCGTCTCGGACCCGCGCTGTCCGCCTTGTCGTCAGCCCTGGACGCAGCGACCGGAGCCTCGTAGTACCGAGGTCGACATGAATCAATCCCGTCGCTATGCGGTGGTCGACGTCTTCACGGCGCGGCCGCTGCTGGGCAACCCGGTAGCGGTCGTGCTGGACGCGGAAGGCCTCGATACCGCCGCCATGCAAGCCATCGCGCGCTGGACGAACCTTTCCGAAACCACGTTCGTTCTTCCGCCCTCGGTGCCAGAGGCTGACTATCGCCTGCGAATATTCACACCGGGCAGTGAGCTGCCCTTTGCCGGGCACCCGACGCTGGGCAGTGCGCACGCGATTCTGGAGAGTCGGCACATCAAGCCCCGGCGAGATGATCGCCTCATTCAGCAATGCAGTGTCGGGCTGGTTCACGTGACCATCGATGAACGAAGCGGAACCCGCCGGTTGGCCTTTGAGCTGCCTGATTCCAAGATCGAGTCGCTGCATCCCGCAGATGTGATGGAACTGGAGCACACCCTCGGATGCAGCGGGCTCGTGCGGACCGCGCCTGCGACTGTGAACGTCGGCCCCGTCTGGGTCGTCGCGCATCTGGGCGATGCCAGGTCTGTACTCGACCTTCAGCCGGACTTCGCGAAGCTGTCAACGATCGAGCGCCGCCTCGGCATCACCGGCGTGACGGTGTTCGGCGCTCACGAGTCCGGAGATGCCGCGATTGAAGTGCGCAGCTTCGCGCCGTCCTGCGGGGTGAACGAAGATCCTGTCTGCGGAAGCGGTAACGGCAGCGTGGCTGCGTTCCAGTGGAGCCGCGGCTTGTTGCCGCCCGCCGGGCTCGACTACGTGGCCGCGCAAGGGCGCCGCCTTGGTCGGGAGGGACGAGTCCATGTGAGCGTCGGCGCGAACGGAAAGGTTCGCGTCGGCGGCTCCTGCGTCACCTGCGTGGAAGGCACGTTGACTCTGTAGGCGCCCGGAAATCTTCGAGCACCACATTAGCATCGCCCATGATGACAACACGGGAGATGCCGAATGGATCGACGACAAGCGTTGACGCGCGGAGCCGCGTTGGTCACCGCGCCGCTGCTGTTCGCCGGGCCGGCGCGCGCGCTGGTCTCGACGATCGGCGCCACCACCGTGCGTTTCGCGACACCGGCGCAGGGCCGTGCGGTGCTGGGTGCCGACGACGACTGGGTCGAGGCCACGAGTGAATTCCATCGCCGCGCGACGCTCGGCGTGCGCACGCCGGTGAGCCGCGAGCAGTTGCGAGCGTTCTGCGCCGATGCGGTGTTGCCCTGGCCAGCGCCGCTGGAGGCGCGCTGGGCCAAGGGTTTGGCGACCTTGGCGCCGCGCTACGCCGAGTTGCGCGTTCCGCTGCCACCCGAGGTGCTGCTGATCCACACCAACGGCCGCGATGCCGCGAACGCGCCCTACACGCGCCGCAACGCCGTCGCGTTGCCGATCACCAGTGCGCCCGCCGATGGCAGCGGCGATGCGTTCGTGCTCGCGCACGAGCTGTTCCACGTCGCCACGCGCCACGCGCCGGCGCTCGCGACGCGGCTCTACGCGCTGATCGGCTTCGAGCCGGTCGCACCCTTGCAGTGGCCGGCCGAGTGGCTGCCGCTGCGCATCGCCAACCCCGACGCGACGCACGACCGCCACGCGATGCGCACGACGCTGGCCGGCCGCGCCGTCGCGCTGATGCCGCTGCTGGTCGCGCGCCGCGCCGAGCTGAAGGCCGGGGAGACCTTCTTCAGCGTGCTCGACGTGCGCCTGCTCGAAGTCAGCACCGGCGACGCGACGCTGCCGGTGCGCGGCAGCGACGGCGAGCCGGTCTGGCACGCGCCCGAGGCGGTGCCCGAGTACCTGAAGCGCCTGGGGGGCAACACCGGCTACATCATCCACCCCGAGGAGACGATGGCCGACAACGTCGCGATGCTGGCGACGAACCGGCCGGTGCCGAACCCGGCGCTGCTGAAGCGCATCGAGGCGGTGCTGCGCGCCTGAATCGCCTGCGCGTCTACAGATCGGTGCGCAGCTTCCAGATCTCTGGGAACAGCACCACGTCGAGCATCTTGCGCAGGTAGCCGACGCCCGAGGTGCCGCCGGTGCCGCGCTTGAAGCCGATGATGCGTTCGACCGTTGTCACGTGGCGGAAGCGCCAGAGGCGGAAGGCGTCCTCGAGGTCGGTGAGTTCCTCGCCGAGCTGGTACAGATCCCAATGCGCCTTCGGGTCGCGGTAGGCCACGAGCCAGGCCTGCTCGACCGCATCGTTCACTTCGTAGGGCTTCGTCCAGTCGCGCTCGGTGTGCGAGGCCGGCACGTCGAGGCCGCGACGCGCGAGCAGGCGCAGCGCCTCGTCGTACAGCGAGGGCGCACGCCACGCCGCCTCGACGCGTGCGAGCAGGTCGGCGCGGTGCGCGTGGGGCTTGAGCATCGCGGCGTTCTTGTTGCCGAGCATGAACTCGATGCAGCGATACTGCGCGCTCTGGAAGCCGCTGCTCGCGCCGAGATAAGGCCGCATCGCCGAATACTCGGGCGGCGTCATCGTTGCCAGCACATCCCAGGCGTGCACCAGCTGCTCCATGATCTTGCTGACGCGCGCGAGCATCTTGAACGCGCCGCCGAGTTCGTCGTTCGCGACGCAGCGGATCGCGGCGGTCAGCTCGTGCAGCAGCAGCTTCATCCACAGCTCGCTGGTCTGGTGCTGCACGATGAACAGCATCTCGTCGTGCGCCGGCGAGCGCGGGTGCTGGGCGTTCAGGATCTCGTCGAGGTGCAGGTAGTCGCCGTAGCTCATGTCCTTCGAGAAGTCGAGCTGCGCGCCTTCCTCGGCGACGATTTTTTCGGTCGGGTGGGTCATGGCGATGTCCCGGCTCAAGTCACGGCGGCGCGCTGGTTGAAGCGCGCTTCCTTCCACTCGCCGCTCTCCAGCACGGCGCGCAGATGCTCGACCGCATCCCACACGTCGGCGAAGGTGGTGTACAGCGGCGTGAAGCCGAAGCGCAGCAGGTCGGGCGCGCGGAAGTCGCCGATCACGCCGCGTGCGATCAGCGCTTGTATGATGGGGTAGCCACCCGTCTCGTGCGCGAAGCTCGCCTGGCTGCCGCGCTGCGCCGGCTCGCGCGGCGTGACGAGCGTGAGCCCGAGGCCGGCGCAGCGCGCTTCGACCAGCTCGATGAACAGGGCCGTGAGCGCGAGCGACTTGCGCCGCAGCGCCGGCAGGCCGCCGTGCGCCTCGGCGCGCAGGAACACATCGACGCCGCATTCGAGTGCCGACATCGACAGCAGCGCCGGCGTGCCGCAGACAAAGCGCTGGATGCCCAGCGCTGGCCGGTAGTCGGTCGTGAACTCGAACGGCGCCGCGTGGCCGAGCCAGCCCGAGAGCGGCTGGCGCAACTGCTCCCGATCCATGCGCGCCGTATGAAGCGGGTGCGCCCACACGAAGGCCGGCGCGCCCGGGCCGCCGTTCAGGTACTTGTAGCCGCAGCCGACCGCGAAGTCGGCGGCTTCCTCCGGCGGGCCGCTGCCTTTTAGATCGACCGGCACGGCACCGGCCGAGTGCGCCAGGTCCCACACCACGAGCGCGCCCGCGGCATGCGCGTCGCGCGTCACCTGCGCCATGTCGAACATGCGGCCGGTGCGGTAGTTCACGTGGGTCAGCATCAGCACCGCGAGCTCGCCGTTCAGGTGCGCCGGCAGCTCGTCGGCATCGATCAGCACCAGCGTCAGGCCGTGCGCGCACGCCAGCGTTTCGGCGATGTAGAGATCGGTCGGGAAGTTGCTGCGCTCGGAGACGATCACGCGGCGCGCGGGTATGTCGGCTCGTGCATCGATCTTCTGCAGCGCGATCGCGGTGCTCAGCACCTTGTAGAGGTTCAGCGAGGTCGAGTCGCCGACGATCAGCTCGTTCTCGCCCGCGCCGACCAGCGTCGCGATCTTGTTGCCGATGCGCTGGCCCAGATCGATCCAGCCGGCGGTGTTCCAGCTGCGGATCAGGCCGACGCCCCACTCGTTCTTCACCACGTCGGCGACACGCGCGGCGGCGGTCTTCGGCATCGCGCCGAGCGAGTTGCCGTCCAGGTAGATCACGCCCGGCGGCAGATCGAATTCGCCACGCAGCGCCGCGAGCGGGTCGGTCGCGTCGAGCGCGAGGCAGTCTTGGCGTGTCGTCATCACGGTTCTCTCAGGATGGCTCTGACGGGCGAAGCGTCCGCCAGCATCAGTTTCAGGGGCAGGGCGATAAGTTCGTAGTCGCCGGCCGGCACGTCGTCGAGCACGAGGTTCTCGAGCACGCGCAGGTTCAGGCGCAGCAGGTTGTGGTGGCTGTCGAGCGTCTTGCTGTCGGCCGGGTCGACCGACTGGCTGTCGATGCCGACGAGCTGCACGCCCAAAGCGGCGAGCGCAGCGATGGTCTCGGGCGCGAACGCGCTGAACTCGGGCGACCACGCGGTCGGCGCCTTGACGCAGGTGCGCACCAGCACGCGCGGCGGCAACTCGTTCAGCGCGTGCGCGAGGTGTTCGGGCCGCACCAGCGGGCCGCAGCCGATCGCGTGGATCACGCGGCACGGGCCGATGTACGGCGCGAGATCGACCTGGCCGATCGTCGGCGCGCCCTCGCCGTAGTGCAGCGGCGCGTCGGCGTGCGCGCCGATGTGCGGCGACATCGTGATCGCGCTCAGGTTCACCGGGCAGCCCGGCGCGATGGTCGCCGTCCATTGCTGCGAGTAGCCGGTGTCGCCGGGGAACAGCGGCGAGTCGGAGGCGATCGGGGGGGAAATATCCCAGAGCTTTTTCATGGCGCTGCAAAGGTAGCACCGGTGATCGCCCTGTGGTGTCGGTTAAACCGCACACCCGGGTATTGGGGTATCGGCGTGGCGTCCGACAGCGGGGCCGCGCCTGTGCTGCAATCATCAGCGAATGGACACCTCGCGTCCCCACGACCTCGTCGTCGCCCGGCCCGAAGGCCTGTACTGCCCGCCGGGCGATTTCTACATCGACCCGTGGCGCCCCGTCGATCGCGCGGTGATCACGCACGCCCATTCCGACCACGCGCGCGTCGGCCACGCGCACTACCTCGCGCACACCGACAGTGCCGGCACGCTGCGCACGCGGCTCGGCGCCGACATCGAGCTGCAGACGCTGGGCTATGGCGAATCCATCGATCACCATGGAGTGCGTTTGTCGCTGCACCCGGCCGGGCATGTGCTGGGCTCGGCGCAGGTGCGGCTCGAGCACGGCGGCCAGGTCTGGGTCGCGTCGGGCGACTACAAGACCGAGGCCGACGGCACCTGCCCGCCGTTCGAGCCGGTGCGCTGCAACGTCTTCATCACCGAATCGACCTTCGGCCTGCCGATCTACCGCTGGCCGACGCAGGCAAGCCTGTGCATGGAGATCGACGACTGGTGGCGCGCGAACGCCGCGCAGGGCCGCGCCTCGGTGCTGTTTTGCTACGCCTTCGGCAAGGCGCAGCGTATCCTGCACGGCGTGGACGCGAGCATCGGGCCGATCGTCGTGCACGGCGCGGTCGAGCCGCTCAACGAGGTCTACCGCGCGGTCGGCGTCGCGCTGCCGCCGACGCTGCGCGTGAGCGATCCGCAGGTCGATGCGGCCTTGCTCCAGCGTGCACTGGTGCTGGCGCCGCCGTCGGCACATGGCACGCCGTGGATGAAGCGCTTCGGCAACTACTCCGACGCGTTCGCCAGCGGCTGGATGCAGCTGCGCGGCACGCGGCGGCGGCGTGGCGTCGATCGCGGCTTCGTGATGTCGGACCACGCCGACTGGCCCGGGCTGCTGCAGGCCATTGACGGCACCGGCGCGGAGCGCGTGTTGGTCACGCACGGCAGCGTGGCCGTGCTGGTGCGCTGGCTCACCGAGCACGGGCTGGACGCGCAAGGCTTCAAGACCGAGTACGGCGACGAGGACATCGCCGACAAGGTGGTCAGCGCATGAAGGCCTTCGCCGCGCTGTACCGCGAGCTCGATGCGAGCACGTCGAGCCTGGCCAAGCAGGCCGCGCTGCAACGCTACCTGCGCGCGGCACCGCCACAGGATGCGGCATGGGCGGTCTACTTTCTCGCCGGCGGCAAGCCGCGCCAGCTGGTGCCGACCAAGTTGCTGCGGTCGTTGGCGCGCGAGGTGGCGGGCCTGCCGGAGTGGTTGTTCGACGAGAGCTATGAAGCGGTCGGCGACCTGGCCGAGACGATCTCGCTGCTGCTGCCGGCGCCGACCGACGCGCAGCCGCGCGGCCTGGCCGAGTGGATCGAGCAGCAGCTGCTGCCGCTGCACAAGCAGCCGCCGGAGCAGGTCGCCGATGCGCTGCGCGCGCAGTGGCGCGAGCTCGCGCCGGACGAGCGCTTCGTGTACTTCAAGCTGCTGACCGGCGGCTTTCGCGTCGGCGTCTCGCGGTTGCAGGTCACGCAGGCGCTGGCGGCGGTGGGCGGGCTCGACGCGAAGCGCGTCGCGCAGCGGCTGATGGGCTACACGCACATCGGCGCCCGGCCTGCGGCGGCCGACTACGCGACGCTGATCGCGGCCGAAAGCGCGGGCGAGCAGGACCAGCAGACGAGCGGCCAGCCGTACCCGTTCTTCCTCGCCCACCCGTTCAACATCGCGCTCGATCAGTTCGACGCCGCGCTCGGGCCACCCGCCGACTGGATCGTCGAATGGAAGTGGGACGGCATCCGCGCGCAGCTCGTCAAGCGCGCCGGGCAGGTCTGGCTCTGGTCGCGCGGCGAGGAGCTGGTGACCGATCGCTACCCCGAGCTCGCCGCCTTGGGCGCGACGCTGCCCGATGGCACGGTGCTCGACGGCGAGATCGTCGTCTGGCGCGACGAGCGCGTGCAGCCGTTCGCCGAACTGCAGAAGCGCATCGGCCGCAAGACGCTGGGTGCAAAGCTGCTGCGCGATCTGCCGGTCGTGCTGCTCGCCTATGACCTGCTCGAATGGCAGGCGCGCGACGTGCGTGCGCTGCCGCAGGCGGAGCGCCGTGCCTTGCTCGATGCGCTGCTGCGCGACGCGGCGCATCCGTCGCTGATCGCGAGCCCGGTGCTCGACGGCGACAGCTGGCCAGACCTCGCCCGCCAGCGCGAGGCGGCGCGCGCGATGGGTGTCGAGGGGATGATGTTGAAGCAGCGCGGGGCGCAGTACGGCGTCGGCCGCACGAAGGACGTCGGCACCTGGTGGAAGTGGAAGATCGACCCGCTCAGCATCGATGCCGTGCTGATCTACGCGCAACGCGGCCACGGTCGCCGCGCGAGCCTGTACAGCGACTACACCTTCGCGGTGTGGGATGTGGCACCGGACCAGACCGAACGCAAGCTCGTGCCGTTCGCGAAGGCCTATTCGGGGTTGACGGACGCGGAGATGGCGAAGGTCGATGCGGTGATCCGCAAGACCACGATCGAGAGCTTCGGTCCGGTGCGCAGCGTCAAGCCGACGCTGGTGTTCGAGCTCGGCTTCGAGGGCATCTCGCGCAGCCCGCGCCACAAGAGCGGCATCGCGGTGCGCTTCCCGCGCATGCTGCGCTGGCGCGAGGACAAGACGATCGACGATGCCGACACGCTGCAGACGCTGGCTGCGTTGTTGCCCGGATGAGCAAGCCGGCCGTCATCGTCAAGCGCGCGCTGGAGGCGTGGTTCGCGAGCCAGGGCTGGAAGCCGTTCCGCTTCCAACGCGAGGTCTGGGCGGCGATTGCCGCGGGCCGCTCCGGCCTGCTGCACGCGACCACCGGGGCTGGCAAGACCTACGCGGTATGGCTGGGTGCGCTGCGTGCGTTCGCGACGGCGGCGCCGGCCACGCCACGTGCTGCGCCGCCGCTCACCGTGCTGTGGCTGACGCCGATGCGCGCACTGGCTGCCGACACGCTGCGCGCGCTGGAGCAGGCGCTGCTGCCGCTGGGCGCGCAGGTGCATCCCTGGAGCGCCGGCGCCCGCAGCGGCGACACGAGTTCGGCCCAGCGTGCCGCGCAAGCCCGCCGCCTGCCGACGGTGCTCGTCACCACGCCCGAGAGCCTGTCGCTGATGCTGGCGCGCGCCGATGCGCAGGCTGTGCTCGGCAGCGTCCGCATGGTGGTCGTCGACGAATGGCACGAGCTGCTCGGCAACAAGCGCGGCGTGCAGGTGCAGCTCGCGCTGGCGCGGCTGAAGCGCTGGAACGCGGGGCTGTGCATCTGGGGCATGTCGGCCACGCTGGGCAATCTCGACGAGGCGATGCGCGACCTGCTCGGCAACGACCACGGCCTGCTGGTGCGCGGCGAGGTGCCGAAGGCGCTGGTGATCGACTCGCTGCTGCCCGGCCACGCCGAGCGCTTCCCTTGGGGTGGTCACCTCGGCCTGACGATGCTGCCGCAGGTGATCGAGGAGATCGCGGCGAGCCGCACCACGCTGGTCTTCACGAACACGCGCTCGCAGGCGGAGATCTGGTACCACGCGATGCTCGAAGCGCGGCCCGAGTGGGCCGGCGAGATCGCGTTGCATCATGGCTCGCTCGATCGCGAGGTGCGAGAGTGGGTCGAGCTCGGGCTGAAGGCCGGCACGCTGAAGGCCGTGGTCTGCACCTCGAGCCTGGATCTCGGCGTGGACTTCCTGCCGGTCGAGCGCGTGCTGCAGATCGGCTCCCCGAAGGGCGTCGCGCGGCTGCTGCAGCGCGCGGGGCGATCGGGCCACGCGCCGGGTCGCGCGTCGCGCATCACGCTGGTGCCGACGCACAGCATCGAGATGGTGGAGGGCGCGGCCGCCCGCGCAGCCATCGCGGCGGGCCACATCGAGGCGCGCAACTCGCCCGATCAGCCGCTTGACGTGCTGGTCCAGCACCTCGTGACGGTGGCGCTCGGCGGCGGCTTCGTGCCCGGCGAGCTGCTCGACGAAGTGCGCGGCACCGCGGCCTACGCGCGGCTGTCGGATGAGAGCTGGGGCTGGTGTTTGTCGTTCGTGTCTCAGGGCGGCCCGTCGCTCGCTGCGTACCCGGACTACCGCCGTGTCGAGCCCGATGCCGACGGCATCTGGCGCGTGCCCGATGCGCGGCTCGCGCGGCGCCACCGGATGAACATCGGCACCATCGTCAGCGATGCCAGCATCACGGTGCAGTACCAGGGCGGGGCGCGCCTCGGCAGCGTCGAGGAGAGTTTCATCGCGCGCATGAAGGCGGGCGACTGCTTCATGTTCGGCGGCCGACTGCTGGAGCTGATCCGGGTGCGCGAGATGACGGCATGGGTGCGGCGCGCCACCTCCAACCGCGCCGCGGTGCCGCGCTGGGGCGGCGGCCGCATGCCGCTTTCCAGCACGCTGGCCGATGCCGTCGTGCAGCAGCTCGCGTTGGCCGACGCCGGGCACTTCGAGACGCCCGAGCTGGCGCGCGTGCGTCCGCTGCTCGAGCTGCAACAGCAGTGGTCGGCGCTGCCGACGCCGCAGACGCTGCTCGCCGAGGTCCTCGTCACGCGCGAGGGAACGCATCTGTTCCTCTACCCGTTCGCCGGCCGCCACGTGCACCTCGGGCTGGCCGGCCTGATCGCGTGGCGCGTCGCGCAGATCGAGCCGCGCACCTTCTCGATCGCGGTCAACGACTACGGCTTCGAGCTGCTGAGCGCGACCGCGATCGACTGGCCCGCGCTGCTGCCGGCGCTGCTGCACGTCGATTCCGACGCCGGCACCGACGCGCTGTTGCGCGAAGTGCTCGCAAGCCTGAATGCCAGCGAGCTCGCGCAGCGGCGCTTTCGCGAGATCGCGCGCGTCTCGGGGCTGATCTACCAGGGCTACCCGGGCGAGAAGCGCAGCAGCAAGCAATTGCAGGCGTCCTCAATGCTGTTCTGGGAGGTGTTCCGCAAGTACGACCCGGCCAACAAGCTGCTGCAGCAGGCCGAGCAGGAGCTGCTCGCGCAGGAGCTCGACATCGGCCGCCTGCGCGCGAGCCTGGCGCGCATGGCGACACAGCGGCTGGTGCTGAAGACGCTGGTGCGGCCGACGCCGTTCGGCTTCCCGCTGATGGTGGAGCTGTTCCGCGAGAAGCTCTCGAACGAGAGCGTGGCCGAGCGCATCGCGCGCATGGTCGAGCAGCTGGAGAAGGCGGCCGGTGGTGCGCACGCCGCGTCCGGCGTCGAGCAGGTCCGGGGCACGCTCGCGTTCGGGCAGGAGACCTCTCCGGCGCGTCGGCCAAACAAACCGCGGCGGGCGCGCAAGCCTTCCCGGCCGCTGCCGCCGCTATGACGCCGTGCTTCGTGGACTGGGCGGGCGAGCGCCTGCAGCTGCTGCCCGAGCGTGCGCTGTGGTGGCTGGAGGCGCGCGTGCTGTTCATCGCCGACCTGCACCTCGGCAAGGCCGCCACCTACCGCGCGCTCGGCCAACCCGTGCCGGGCGGCACGACGCAGGAAAACCTGTCGCGGCTCGACGCGCTGGTGGCTTTCCACGCGCCGGCGCAACTCGTGTTTCTCGGTGACTTTCTGCATGCCACCGAAGCGCGGACGCCTGCTGTGATGCAAGCGCTGAACGTGTGGCGCGAGCGGCACGCCCATCTCGCGATGACGTTGGTGCGCGGCAACCACGACAGCCGCGCCGGCGATCCACCGGCCGCGTTGCACATCGAGGTGGTCGAGGAGCCGCACCTGCTCGGGCCGTTCGCGTGCTGCCACCACCCTCAGGCGCACGCGACGCACTTCGTGCTCGCCGGGCATGTGCATCCGGTGCGCCGGCTGCACGGGCGCGGCCGCGACAGCCTGCGCGTGCCGTGTTTCGTGAGCGAGGAGCGGCAGGCGATCCTGCCCGCGTTCGGCGAGTTCACCGGCGGCTGGCGGGTCGAGGTGGCGCCGGGGCGCCGCTTCTACGCGGTCGGTGGCGCCGCGGTCTGGGCCTTGCCGGAGTGAATCGCGAGCGAGCGGGTGCCGTCGATGGACCGGCCCGTTCAGGCGGTGTTCGTCGATCGAGTGCGCACGATCGTCACGGAACAGCCGGCCTGCGCGGCGACGTGTGCCGACACGCTGCCGAGGTAGCGGCGCAGCCCGCCGCTGCTGCGTGCGCCCAGGACGATGTGATCGATCTGGTTCTTGCGCGCGAAGTCGACGATCGCGGTCGCCGGGTCGGGTGCCTCGAGCACATGGAAAGTGACGCGCCCGCTCACCCGCTCCTGTTCCGCGGCCGCGCCGTGCGTCAGCGGCCGCGCCCAGTGCTTGAGTTGCACGAGCAAGTTGACGTGCTTGCTCGTGCCGTCGGCGTCGACCAGTTCGTCCATGCCGATGCGGTTGATCTTCATCACCGTCACGCACGCCACGCGCGCCTCGGCGGAGGTCTGGAGCAGCGCCTGCACGGCATGGCGCACCGCATCGAGCAGGGCCGACTCTGCGCTCAGGACGTCCACCGCGACGAGCAGGAAGGGATTCTTCACCGCCTGCTCGCTCGCACCGCCCTGCTGTGGCGCCTCTGCGCCCGCGGCGCGGAACCAGCGCTTCATCACGTCGAAGGCACCTGCCCGCGCGACCCGCTCGGCGCGCTCGGTGAGCACGACCTGGTCCGGATTCGACAGGTCGAACGCCAGTTGCGCGGCGCTCTGGTGGCGCTTGTCGGGATCGACCTCGAGGCAACGCAGAATGATCTCCTGCAACCACGGCGGGCAGTCGGATCGCAGCGCACGCGGCGAGACCGGGTCGCGGTAGAGCCGCTGTCGCAGACCGCTCACGCCGCTGGGTGCACCGAACGGGCGCGCGCCGGTGCTCAGGTGGTACAGCATCACGCCGAGCGAGAACAGGTCACTGCGCGAATCACTGCGGTTGAACTGCACCTGCTCCGGGGACATGTAGGGCGCGGTCCCCATCGGCACTTCGAATTCCTCCTCGAGCAGATCGGGCAGCTGATCGTGGCGCGACAACCCGAAGTCGACCAGCACCGCCTCGCCGCCGCCGCCGTCGATCTCGGGGCGAAACATGATGTTGCTGGGCTTCACGTCCAGGTGCACGACATGCTGGCGGTGCAGGTCGTGCAGCGCGGTGGCGACCTTGGCGCCGATCTGCGCGACCTCGGCGATCGGCAGCGGCGCCGCGTCGAATCGCGCTCGCAGCGATGCGCCGGCGATGCGCTCCATCACGATGTACGGCAGACGCGTGAAGTCACCCTTGGCGATGAAGCGCGGCACGTGCGGCCCGGTCAGCGACGGCATGATCATCTGCTCGACCTCGAACCCCACGATCGTCGTCGGGTCGTCTCCGCCCTTGATGCGCGGCACCTTCATGATCAGTGGCGGTTCGGGCTCGCCGGACGTCGAGGGTTCGACCCGCGTGACCCGCCACAACGTTGCCATGCCGCCCTGGTGCGCGCGCTCGTCGAGCCGGAATCCATCGATGATCTGACCGACTTCGAGCGAGCCGGGTTGGATCGCGCCTTCAATCGCCATCGGTGAGTCGCTCGGCAAGACGCTGAGGCAACCCGGCGGCGCGCACCTTCGCAGCGGCCGCATCGTGGTCATAGGGCACACGGTGGAACGTGAGCTCATGCGCGGTCGTGTCGAAGATGGCGTAGCAGGCGGCCGGATCGCCGTCGCGCGGTTGACCTGCGGAGCCGGGAATGGCCAGCCAGCGGCGCTGCTCCGACAGCGGGATCGTCACGCCCGGCGCGGGCACGAACTCGCCCGACTTGCCGGTGGCCGTCAGGTGGTACAGGCCGGGGACGTGGGTGTGCCCGCAGAACGTGAAGCGCGCGGAGGTGGCCTGCAGACTGCGCACGGCGTCGCTGCGACCGACGATGTAGTCCCACGCGGCGGGCGCGTAGGCGTTGGCGTGGACGAACAGGGCATCGCCGTCGCTGACCGACATCGGCAGCGCAGCGAGGAAGGCGAGCTGGCCGGCGTCGAGTTGCACGCGCGTCCACTCGACCACCTGACGCGCCTCGGCAATCATGCTGGGCAGCGGACCCTGCACCACGGCCGCGTCGTGGTTGCCGAGGACCGCGATCGCGCCTTGCGCGACGTGCTCGCGCAGCCGGTCGACGACCCAGCCCGGGTCGGCACCGTAGCCGACGAAGTCGCCGAGGAAGGCGTGACGCCGAGCACCCTGGTTCTGCGCATGCGTCAGCACCGCGACCACCGCCTCGCGGTTGGCGTGCAGGTCGGCCACGAGGGCGAGCTTCATGCGATGCGGGATCCGTCAGCCGATGCGCCCGAGAAGCAAGTACTCCATCAACGCCTTCTGCACATGCATTCGGTTCTCGGCCTCGTCCCAGACGACCGATTGCGGGCCGTCGATCACGTCGGCATCGACCTCCTCGCCGCGGTGCGCCGGCAGGCAGTGCATGAAGAGCGCATCGGGCTGCGCGGCGGCCATCATCTCGCGGTCCACGCACCAGTCGGCGAAGGCTTTCATGCGCACCGCGTTCTCGGCTTCAAAGCCCATGCTGGTCCACACGTCCGTGGTGACGAGGTGCGCGCTGCGGCAGGCGTCGAGCGGATTCTTGAAGACCTTCACGCAGTCGGCATTCTTGACACCAGCCATCGTCGGATCGATCTCGTAGCCGCTGGGCGTGCTCACATGCAGCGTGAAGCCGAGGATGTCGGCGGCCTGCAGCCAGGTGTTGGCCATGTTGTTGCCGTCGCCGACCCAGGCCACCACCTTGCCCTGGATCGAACCGCGGTGCTCGATGTACGTGAACACGTCGGCCAGGATCTGGCACGGGTGGTATTCGTTCGTCAGCCCGTTGATGACGGGCACGCGCGAGTTCGCGGCGAAAGCATCGAGCTTGGTCTGCTCGAAGGTGCGGATCATCACGATGTCGACCATGCGGCTGATCACGCGCGCGCTGTCTTCGATCGGCTCGGCGCGGCCGAGCTGGCTGTCGCCGGTGGTGAGGTTCACCACTGACCCGCCCATCTGGTACATGCCAGCCTCGAAGCTCACGCGCGTGCGCGTGCTCGCCTTCTCGAAGATCATCGCCAGCGTCCGATCGACCAGCGGCGTGTACTTTTCGTAGTTCTTGAAGCGCCGCTTGATCGTCAGCGCACGCTCGAAGAGGTAGGTGTACTCCTCGGCGCGAAAATCCTTGAACTGGAGATAGTGCTTGATCAGGCTCATGCCGGGCTTCATGGCGTTTCGTTGAGAAACGACTTGATCAGCGGGCACAGGATCGCGATGATCTGCGCCGCTTCATCCGCGCTCAGGATCAGCGGCGGCACGAGGCGGATCACCTTGTCGGCGGTGACGCTGAGCATCAGCCCGGCTTCGGCCGCGCGCGTCAGGATCACGCCGCAGGGGCGGTCGAGTTCGATGCCCAGCATCAGGCCCTGGCCACGGATCTGGACGACACCCTTCACCCCGGCGAGCTCGCGCTCGAGGCCGGCCTTCAGCGCGGCGCCAACGGTCGCCGCATTCGCGAGCAGGCCATCTTCTTCCATGATGCGGATCGTCTCGACACCGGCGCGCATCGCCAGAGGATTGCCGCCGAACGTGGTGCCGTGGTTGCCGGGGCCGAACACATTCGCCGCCTTCGGTCCACAGACCACCGCGCCGACGGGCACGCCCGAGCCGAGGCCCTTGGCGAGCGGCATCACGTCGGGCAGGATGCCGGCCCATTGGTGCGCGAACCACTTGCCGGTGCGGCCCATGCCGCACTGCACCTCGTCGAGCATCAGCAGCCAGCCGTTCTCGTCGCAGATGCGGCGCACAGCCTGCAGATAGCCGATCGTCGCCGGCCTGATGCCGCCTTCGCCCTGGATCACTTCGAGGAACACCGCGACCACGTTCTTGCGCGTGCTCGCCACTTCCTCGATCGCCGCGACATCGTTCAGCGGCACGCGCACGAACCCTTCGACGAGCGGCCCGAAACCGGCCTGCACTTTCGGGTTTCCGGTGGCCGACAGCGTCGCGATCGAGCGGCCGTGGAACGCGGCCTCGTAGACCACGATTTCGGGCCGATCGATGCCTTTGTCGTGGCCGTACTTGCGCGCAATCTTCAACGCCGCTTCGTTGGCCTCCAGCCCCGTGCTGCAAAAGAACACGTTCGTCAGGCCGGAGAGCTCGCACAGCTTCGCCGCGAGCTGCTCCTGCAGCGGCACGAGGTAGTAGTTGGAGCTGTGGATGATCTTGCCGATCTGGTCGGTCAGCGCCGGCACCAGTTTGGGGTGTGCGTGGCCGAGCGTGTTGACGGCGATGCCGCCGAGGCCGTCCAGATAGCGCTTGCCCTCGGTGTCCCAGAGCCAGCAGCCACGGCCATGCGACAGCGCCAGCGGCACGCGGCCGTAGGTCTTCATCACATGGGGTTCGGGGGAGGGCGCGGGCAGTTTGTCGGGGGCGTTCATGCGACGAATTCTAAATCGCCACCAAAAATTGCCGATGAAGCTGCATGCAAACCATCGCCCTCGGCACAGAACGTGCTGCGCTGCAACATCTCCACGCCACAATGGCGTGTGCCGCCCGTCGGCCCCTGTGGGCTGAGCGTCCCGCCTGGCCTGCCACCGTGGGCCGACCCGAACCGATGACGAACCCCACGCCGCGCGAATTTTTCATCCAGGGCCTGACGCTCGACGGTCAGCCGTTTCGCCCCAGCGACTGGGCCGAGCGCCTGGCCGGCGCGATGTCAAGTTTCCGGCCCGACGGCGTGCACGGCGGCATCGGCGCCTTCATCGGCTATTCGCCGCTGTGCGTGCCGCGCACCATCAACGGCGTGAAGTGCGTGATCGTCAACGAGGCGCTTCGGGGCATCGAGCCGATGGCCTGGGACTTCGTGATGAACTTCGCTCGCGACAACCAGCTGCAGCTGGCCGAGGCCTGCCTGATTCCGGAGCCGCCGAAGCCGGGTTGACGAATCGGCGTTGGCGCTTGACGCTGTTACCAAACGTGCGAAAGGGCACGAATTTTCCATCTTCTGATATCCTAATTTTGCAACCGTCTCCGGGTGCAAACTTCAACAATGAAAGGATGCAGGATGGAACTTCTCAACGACGATCTCAACCACAGCGCCGAGGCTCTGGAGCAATTCGTGACCAGCACGGACTGCCTGGCCATCGGCTCGCCGTCGGCTGTCTCGGTCATGGCTGGCGTGTACCTCAAGGAAATCATCGCCGAGTAATGCGCGCTGCGAGACCCCTGCGGGGGTCGCATGAAGTGAACCGAGGCTTGCATCGCAGCCTCGGTTCTTGTTTGGTGAGTTGATTTCGGTCGATGAATGGGCATGAAGCTCGGGGCATCCTTTCTGTTCTTCCTGAGCAGTGCGTCGCTGAACGACCTTGCCACCACTTGCATTCGCTTCGGTGTTTCCTGGTACGCGCTGCAGCAGACCGGCTCCGCAGCCATCTTCGCGGCGATGATCGGCGTTTCCAGCCTTGTCGAGGTCTATTCCAAGCCGCTTCTCGCGCCGCTGGCCGATTACTTCGACCGGTTCCGAGTCTTTCGCACCTGTATTGCACTGGCGACGGTCTTCGGCGTCGCCCTGACGCTGGCTGCGTTCCTGTTGCCGTTCTCCGCGCCGTTGCTGACCCTGTTGCTGGTGGCGCTGAGCCTTGTCGGGGGTCTGCGGGATCCCACCACGGCCGCGCTCATTCCGAGCCTGGTCAGCCCCGACAAGCTCACGGAGGCGCAGTCGATCCGCTCCACGGCGAACTCGGTGGTGACCATTGGGGGCCCGATACTGGCCGGCGCCGTGCTCGCGCTTGCCGGCGCGCGTTTCACCCTGGCCACCGCCGCCACCGTCACCTCCCTGAGCTTCCTGTGCACCTACGGTGTTCGTGAACTCTCGGTGCACCAGGCAGCGCGGGCGACTTCCTGGGGCCACTACCTGCGCACGTGGCACCACCGGACCGTCGACGGATTGCGCTCGGTCTGGATGAATGACGCAGAACGCAAGATCGCCATCGCCACCGCGCTGGTCAATGCCGGCCTGTTCCCGTTCGTGGTCGTGATTCTGCCGGTGTGGGTTTCACAGAACCTGGGCGGCAACGCGGCGACGATGGCTTCCATCGAGGTCAGCTTGGGGCTCGGTATTCTGGTGGGCAGTGCGGTGTTGATCGGCATGGTGAATGCTCGAATCGGTCGTCACGCCGCAGTGATCGGCGGAACCTGCCTCATCGGGGCCTCCATTCTGCTGGGCTCCCAGTTGACCAGCCTGTCCTTCATCCTGATCTGCCTGTTCCTTTGCGGGGTGGGTGTCTCGCTGTACCTCATCAACACGGCGACACTTCGTTCGGCGGCAACACCGGCGAATTTCCGCGCGCGTTCCACGGCTGGCGTCGGGTTCCTGTCGCAGTGCATCCACCCGTTCGCCATCCAGGGGTACGGCGTGGTGATGGCGCACTATGGTGCACCGACCGCGGGCGCTCTGTGCGGGCTGGTCATCTTCTCGTCGCTGTTCCTGCTTCTGTCGAACAAGGATGCCAAGAAGCTGTGGGCCAGACCGAACGAGGAGATCATCGGCATCTACGGGCAGATGTTCCCGAATGCCTTTGTCGAGCGCAAGGTCAACCCCCATGCATGACGCGCCCACCACGCGCCTGAGTTCGAGCCTGCGTGCCAGAACCGCCGAGCAGTCACTGCCGATCGCGGCGGCTCTTGCCATGAGCCGTGGTGTGAGTCGCGTCGTCGATACGACCTGGCTCGACCGCATCGGCATTCCCGTGTATGCCTCGATTCGGCCCGACGCACTCAAAGGCTCCATCTGCGTCAATGCCGGAAAGGGCTTCACGCACGCCGAGGCGAAGATCGGCGCCTACATGGAAGCCATCGAGTTTTCATTTGCGCCGCATGGGCGCAACGGCGTCGAATACCGGCTCGTCCGCCCGCATGAGTTGTTGAGCAGTTTCCGAGGCGAGATCCGGTTTCCGGACTTTGCGCCGGTGCTGGGCCGCGTCATCCAGGCCAGCGACGAACTCGCCGTCGTCGCGGGGCAGGAGATCTGCGCCGGGCTGGGCGATGTCCTGGTGCCTGGCGAGTTGGTGTACAGCCCCTTCTTCGGCAACCCGGGCGTGCGACTCTACGGAACGTCTACGAACGGTCTGGCTTCCGGCAACACCCTCCAGGAGGCCACGGTGCACGCGCTGGCCGAAGTCATGGAGCGCCATGTGCGATCCTTCGACGTGCTTGACGACCGGTCCTGCCTGGTGGACATCGCCGACGCGACGCCCAAGATTCGCGACATGGCCGCGCGCATCGACCGGGCCGGCTTGCGCTGCTACCTGCGATACAGCGAGAACGGGTTCGGCCTGCCGTATTTCTCGGCCTACGTGCTTGAGCCCGACGAGCATGCCGCGCTCGCGGTGGCCTCGGGATTCGGTTTTCATCCGAACAGCGATATCGCCGCGGTACGCGCGATTGCCGAGGCCGCGCAGGGCAGGCTCACCTTCATCCACGGTGGCCGCGACGACATCATCAAGCGCTTCAGCCTGGGCGAAACGCTGGGGCGAGAGCAGGAACTCCACTACCTTCGGCAGTTGCGTGAACTCGCCACCTCGGACGTCAATCGAGTGCGTTTCACTGAAATCCCGAACGCCAAAGTGGCCACGATCACGGCCGCCGAAGAGTCTCTGTTCGAGGCATTGCGCCGCGACGGCCTGCGCCACGTGGTCCGCATCAGGCTGACCGAGCCCGACTATCCGTTCCAGGTGGTCCGCGTGGTCGTGCCCGGCGCCGAGGCCTACGAGCACGAACTCAAGCGTGTCGGTCCGCGTCTGCTCCGATACTTCCAACCGCAGCGATCCGCTCGGTAGCCGCAAGAATTTCAATATGTCGCAGCCCGTCCACATCTTCGCCGGCCCGACCCTGTTCGGTACCCCCTTTCACGCCGACGCGGCGCAGCGCGTTCCGGGCGCAGAGATCCAGTGGCGTCCGCCTGCGCGCCGGGGTGACATCGAGGCGCTGATCGCGGAGTGCCGTGAACCCGGCGTGCTGGCGCTGGCCGACGGCACGTTCCATGCCTACCCCTCGGTGCGCCACATCGAACTGCGCGATGCCCTTGAGGCCGGATGGACGGTGTACGGGCTGTGCTCGATGGGTGCCATCCGGGCCTGCGAAATGGCGCACATGGGCATGAAACCCTGGGGCCGCGTGGCGCAGATGTTTTGCGCCGATCCCGACCTCGCCGACGATGAAGTCGCGCTGGTTCACGGGGCGGAACATCCCTTCCTGCCGATCTCCGAACCCATGCTGCACATTCGCGAATACCTGGCGCAGATGATCGCCAGGGGTCTGCTGACCCTTGCCCAACTCGACGCGGTGGCAAGCTCGCTGCGGGAGCGCTGGTACGGCTACCGCACGCTGTCGAACTTGCGCGTTGAACTTCGCGCGCACGCCGACGTCTCGGTCCACCCCCAACTGGAGCAGGCGCTGGCCGACTTCACGCCGTATCGACTGAAGCAGCAAGACCTCATCACATTCGTCGCCACCCGGCCATGGCTGCGAAGCCTTGCGCCGGCTCGGTTGACGGCTTGACGGGCGCTGTCCAGGCCCTTCGCGCGAACAGGAACTCACGATGATCACCTTCAACCTCCCCTCGCAACTGCTCGCCCTGTGCGGCGGCCAGAAATCAATCCAGGTCGAAGCGAAGACGCTCGGCGAGGCCTTCCGGCATCTCGACGAGGCGGCGCCGATGATTCGTTCGCAGTTGTTCGACGCGGCCGGCGAGCTGCGCCAGTTCATCGGGCTGTTCCTCGACAACCAACAGGTGCTGACGCTTGGAGACGGCGCCCAATCGGTTCAGGCGGGCTCACGCATCGACATCGTGATGGCCGTGGCGGGAGGCTGATGCCATGAGCCCGGTCATCACCGAATCCGTCTACTACGGCCGCCATTTCCGTCTGCCGGGATTCTCTGAGCAGACCCAGCAGAAGCTGCGTCTTGCGCGTGTGCTGGTCGTCGGCGTGGGGGGGCTGGGCTGCCCGGCCGCGCTGTACCTGGCCGGCGCTGGCGTGGGTCACCTTGCCCTGTGCGACGCCGACCAGGTCTCGGCGACGAACCTGCACCGGCAAGTCCTGTTCGACCTGGCGGCCGTTGGCCGCAAGAAGGTCGAGGTCGCCGCCGAGAGGCTGCGTGCCATCAACCCGCTCATCCGTGTCGAGACATTCGACAGCTTTGCCGACGCGGCCTTTCTGGCCGCGCATGTCGGCGAGTTCGACTTGGTGCTGGATGGCACGGACAACTTCTCGGCCAAGTTCGCGATCAACGACGCCTGTGAGGCAGCCGGTGTACCGCTCGTCTATGGTTCCATCTTCCAGTTCGAGGGCCAGGTCAGTGTCTTCCACCGTCCGGGTGCGGACGGCTCGCCGGGTTACTCCTACCGCGATCTTTTCCATGATGAACCACCGCCGAGTCTGAGCCAGAACTGCGGAGAGGCGGGCGTCATCGGCGTGCTGCCTGGGGTCATCGGTGCCTTGCAGGCCAACGAGGCCATCAAGGTCATCACGGGTCTCGGCGAGGTGCTGTCCGGCCAGTTGTTGACCTTCGACGCCCTGACTGCATCGACGCGCAAATTGGCCCTGGCGCGGCGCACCCCAGCCAACGTGCCGCGCGCGCAAGATGCACCGGCCGACATCAGCTATGCCGAGTTGCTCGAGCGGATGGAGTCCGCACAGGCACCCACCCTGGTGGATGTGAGAGAGTTGCACGAGCGTGAGGCCGTCTCCATCGGTGGAGAGCACATGCCTCTGGCCACGCTGCCCGCCCGGCTTTCGGACATCCCCGCCGACCGGGACGTGGTGGTCTACTGCCAGTCGGGCGTGCGCTCGTCGAGGGCGGCGCTGTATCTGCGCAGCGTGAAGCCGGGCGTCACGGTCCTCAGCCTCAAGGGCGGCGTGGACGCCTGCCTGGGCGCGGGGCTCGTGTGCGCGTGAGCACCGAATCCGCGCACCAAAGAGAAAGGGCTCGCAGCGCGAGCCCTTCGACTTATTGCGCCAGCCTGATCAGGCGGCGACGGCGAGCGCCTTGACCTTGGCCGCCAGGCGGCTCTTGTGGCGAGCGGCCTTGTTCTTGTGGAACAGGCCCTTGTCCGCCACGGAGTCGATCACGGCTTGCGCGGACTTGAACAGATCGGCAGCCTTGGCCTTGTCGCCGGCGACGACGGCCTTCTGCACGTTCTTGATCACGGTGCGGAACTTCGAACGCAGCGCGGTGTTGGCGGCGTTGAGCCTCACGTCTTGACGCACGCGCTTCAGACCCGAGGCGATGCGGACGGTTTTCTTCTTGGCTTTGGACGTGGTGGCCATATTGCGGTCGCTAGGGCTTAGCGTGGAGTTGGTTGGAGCAAAGAGCGCGAGTATAGCATTTGCCGTCCATGCGCTACCTATAATCCGCCGCTCATGAACCTGCTGCGAGCCGCCTCCACCATCTCGCTGCTCACGCTGGTCTCGCGCATCTCGGGCCTGGCCCGCGACATCGCCGTCTCGAACGCCTTTGGCGCCAGCGCCTGGATGGACGCATTCAACGTCGCATTCCGCATCCCGAACTTTCTGCGCCGGCTGTTCGGAGAGGGCGCGTTCCAGCAGGCTTTCGTGCCGATCCTGGCCGAGACCCGCGAGCGCGACGGCGGGGCCGTCACCGCTGCGTTGATCGACGCGGTTGCGACGATCCTGTTCTGGGCGCTGTTGCTGACCTGCGGGATCGGCGTCGTCGCCGCGCCGGTCATCGTGTTCTTGATGGCGTCGGGCCTGAAGGAATTCGACGGCGCGGTGCTGATGACGCGGATCATGTTCCCGTACATCGGCCTGATCTCGATGGTGTCGCTCGCCGCCGGCATCCTCAACACCTGGAAGCGCTTCGTCGTGCCGGCGGCAACGCCGGTGCTGCTGAACCTCGCCGCAATCGCCGCCGCGCTCTGGCTGGGGCCGCAGTTCCAGCGCTGGGGCGTCAACCCGATCTATGCCCAGGCGGTCGGCGTGATGGTCGGTGGCGTCGCGCAGTTGGCGATTCAGTTTCCGGTGCTGCGGCGCATCGGCGTGCTGCCGCACATCGGGCTGGTGCCGGGCAGGATTCGGGCGGCCTGGGGGCACCCGGGCGTGGCGCGCGTGCTGCGACAGATGGCGCCGGCGCTGGTCGGCGTCTCGGTGGCGCAGGTCTCGATCCTGATCAACACCCAGATCGCGACGCACCAGGGCGTCGGCGCGGTCTCGTGGCTCGATTGGGCGAGCCGGCTGATGGAGTTCCCGACCGGCCTGCTCGGCGTCGCGCTCGGCGTCGTGCTGATCCCGCAGCTCTCGGCCGCGAACGGCCGCCAGGACGCCGCCGCCTACTCCGGCCTGCTCGACTGGGGCCTGCGCCTCGTGATGCTGCTCGCGCTGCCGTGTTCGATCGCGCTGCTCGTGTTCCCGACCGCGTTGATCTCGGTGCTGTTCCACCATGGTGCTTTCGACGCCGTGGCGGTGCGGCAATCCGCGGCGGCGCTGATGGGCTACGGTGCGGGCCTGATGGGTCTGGTCGGCGTCAAGATTCTCGCGCCGGGCTTTTACGCGCGGCAGGACACGCGCACACCGGTGAAGATCGCGGTCGTCGTGCTGGTGCTGACGCAGCTGATGAATCTGGTCTTCGTTCCTTACCTCGGTCACGTCGGGCTCGCGCTGTCGATCAGCGCGGGCGCGATGATCAATGCGCTGTGGCTGTTCGTCGGCCTCAAACGCGCCGGCGCCTATCGGCCGGAGCCGGGCTGGGGCGCGTTCACGCTGCGTGTCGCTTTCGCGGCGGCCTTGCTCGGCGCGCTTCTGTGGTGGGCCGAGCACCACATCGAGTGGATCACGCTCGGCAATCACCAGATTCAGCGCATCGGCTGGGTCGCACTGTCGCTCGGCGGCGCGGCGTTGCTCTACTTCGGCACGCTGACACTGACCGGCCTGAAGTTCGGCCAGTTCATGCGCCGCGGATAAACTGCCGCCATGTCCGGCCCCATGACGTTTGAGACGCCGACGGCGCTCGAATTCTTCGCCACCCTGGTGGCCGACGACACGAGCCTGTCGGTCGTCGAGGCCGCGGCCTCGATCGCGCAGGACGAGTTCCCCCAACTGGACTCGCAGGCGGTGCTGGCCGACATCGATGCGCTCGCCGCGCGCCTCAAGCGGCGCTTCCCGGCCGACGCCGTGCCGGTGCAACGCTTGCGCTGGCTGAACCGCTTCTTCTTCCAGGACCTCGGCTTCGCGGGCAACGTCAACGACTACTACGACCCGCACAACAGCTACCTGCACAAGGTGCTGGAGACGCGCCGCGGCATCCCGATCACCCTCGCCGTGCTGTACATGGAACTGGCCACGCAGATCGGCCTGACGGCGCGCGGCGTCTCGTTCCCCGGGCACTTTCTGATCAAGCTGCGCATGAACACGGGGCAACAGCTCGGCGAGGTCGTGATCGACCCGTTCACCGGCCAGTCGCTGTCGCGCGAGGAGCTCGACGAGCTGCTCGCGCCGTACAAGCGCAGCCGCGGGCTGCAAGGCGACTTCGACGTGCCGATGGGCTTGTTCCTGCAATCGGCCACACCGCGCGAGATCGTCGCGCGCATGCTGCGCAACCTGAAGGAAGTGCATCGCAACACGCAGAACTGGCAGCGGTTGCTGCCAGTGATGCAACGCCTCGTGGTGCTGCTACCGCAGGCCTGGGAGGAGCGGCGCGATCGCGGACTGCTGTGCGCCGAGCTCGGGCTGTTCGATGCGGCCACACGCGATCTGGCACTCTACCTCGAGCAGGTGAGCGACGCGCCCGATCGCGCGATGGTCGCGCAGCGGCTGGCCGCCTTGCCCCACCCGTAGAATTCCGTCACTCTCCACGCGGTGGCGCATCCCACGCCGCCCGCCTTCCATGACGCTGACCCCCGCGCAACGCCAAACCACCACCTGGGTCGCCCTGAGCCTGCTCGGTGCGCTGGTCGTCTGGCTGCTCGCGCCGGTGCTCACGCCGTTCATCATCGCCGCGGTGCTGGCGTACGTGCTGCACCCGCTGGTCGAGCGGCTGGCGCGGCGGCGCGTGCCGCGCGTCGTCGCGGTCGCTTTCGTCGAGGTGGCGGCGATCGTCATCGCGCTCGCGGTCGTGCTGCTGATCGTGCCGATCCTGTCGAAGCAGCTGCCGTTGCTGCGCGAGCAGATCCCGCTGTTCGCCGACCGGATGAACGGCGCGCTGACGCCGATCCTGTCGCGCTTCGGTCTCGATGTCGCGCTCGACACCGCGAGCATCAAGGCCTTCGTGCTGAAGTACCTCAACGCCAACCTCGAGGACTGGACGACGACGGCGCTGAGCTCGGCGCGCATCGGCGGCAGCATCCTGCTGGCGATCGTCGGCAACGTGTTTCTCGTGCCGCTGGTGCTGTTCTACCTGCTGATGGACTGGAACGAGCTGCGCCAGCGGCTGGGCAGCATGATCCCGCCGCGGTTTCGTGAGCGCACGCACGGCTTCATCGACGAGTGCGATTCGATGCTCGGCCAGTACCTGCGCGGCCAGCTGTCGGTGATGGTGGCGCTGGCGGTGTACTACAGCGTTGGCCTTGCCTTGTTCGGCTTCGACCTGGCGGTGCCGGTCGGCGTCTTCACCGGCCTCGCGGTCTTCATCCCCTATGTGGGCTTCGGCCTGGGCCTCGTGCTCGCGCTGATCTCGGGCGTGCTGCAGTTCAGTGGCTGGCACGGCATCGTCGGCGTCGCGGTCGTGTTCGGCCTGGGCCAGATGCTCGAAGGCTTCGTGCTGACGCCGCGCCTGGTCGGCGAGCGCATCGGCATGAGCCCGCTGACGGTGATCTTCGCGCTGCTCGCCTTCGGCCACCTGTTCGGATTCGTCGGCGTGCTGATCGCGCTGCCGGTGAGCGCCGTGCTCGTGGTCGCGGTGCGGCGCGTGCGCGAGTTGTACCTGGCGAGCGATCTGTTCAAGGGATGAGGCAGATCCCGCTGCCTATTGCCGGCGAGAGAGCGGCGGCGTTCGAGAACTTCATGCCCGGTGAGAACGCGCTGGCCGTCGCGCATCTGGAGGCCTTGCGCGCGCATGCGGCGCCGGTCTACCTGTGGGGCGTGAGTGGCAGCGGCAAGACGCATCTGATGCAAGCGCTGGTGCATCGCTTCGAGGAGCAGGGCACGCACGCCGGCTGGTTCAGCGCCGGCGACCCGGCACCCTGGGCCGGCGACGAGGCCTGGGGCCTGATCGCGATCGATGCCTGCGATGCGCTCGATGCCGATCAGCAGCATGCCGCGTTCGCGCTGTTCGTCGATGCCACGACCCGCGGCGTGCCGGTGGTCGCCTCGGGCCGTGTGCCGCCGGTCGATCTCCCGCTGCGCGAGGACCTGCGCACGCGGCTCGGCTGGGGCCACGTGTTCGCGATTCAGCCGCTGGCCGAGCCCGAAGCGCGCGCCGCGCTGCGCCGCGAAGCCGATCGGCGCGCGTTGTTCTTCTCCGACGACGTGATGGACTACCTGCTGACGCGCTTCGCGCGCGACCTGAAGCACCTGATGGCGTTGCTCGACCGGCTCGACGAGTTTTCGCTCTCGACCAAGCGCGCGATCACGGTGCCGCTGCTGAAGCAGATGCTCGCCGAGGAGGGGCCGGCATGAAGAACCTGTGCCTCTTTGACCTCGACGACACTTTGCTGCCGATCGACTCCGACCACGCCTGGGGCGAGTTCATGACCCGTCTCGGCTGGGTCGATGCCACCGCGTTCGCGCGCCGCAACGATGCGTTCTATGCGCAGTACAAGACCGGCGAGCTCGACATCCACGCATACATCGCGTTCGCGACCGAGCCACTGCGTGCGCACACGCCGGCCGAGTGCGCCGCCGCACACCGGCAGTTCATGGCCGACGTCATCGCCCCGGCGCTGCACCCGAGCGCCCTCGAGCTCGTGCGCTCGCATCAGGCCCGCGGCGACCTCGTCGCGCTCGTCACCGCGACCAACGACTTCGTTACCGCGCCCATCGCGCAGGCCTTCGGGATTGCCGATCTGATTGCCGTCCGGCTCGCCCGGGGCGCCGGGGGTACCATCACAGGTGGCATCCAGGGCACGCCGAGCTACCGCGATGGCAAGGTCACCCGGGTAGAGGAGTGGCTGGTCGGGCAGGGCGCCGGCTGGGGCGACTTCGGTCGCATCAGCGTCTACAGCGACTCGGTCAATGACCTGCCGCTGCTGGAGCGGGCGACCGACGCGGTCGCCACCAACCCGACGCCGGCGCTGCGAACGATCGCGGAAGAACGCGGCTGGCGCCTCCTGAAACTGTTCGACTGACTCTCAGACTGAACTCGCGAATGATCAAGAAATTCATCGACAAGCTGCTCGGCAAGAGGCCCAAGGCATTGGCGATCGACGATGGCGCGGCACCCGCGGGCAAGCGCGTCGAAGTGCCCAAGAGCGAGCACCAGATCGACCCGAAGCTGGTCGACGAGCGCGCCGTCAAGGTCGTCAGTACGCTCGCCGATGCCGGCTTCGAGGCCTACATCGTCGGCGGCGCGGTGCGCGATCTGCTGGTCGGCCTGCGGCCCAAGGATTTCGACGTGGCGACCAACGCCACGCCCGAGCAGGTCAAGGGCCTGTTCCGGCGCGCCTTCATCATCGGGCGGCGCTTTCGCATCGTTCACGTCGTGTTCGGGCGAGGCCGGCAGGACCGCGGCCTGAGCGAGGTGATCGAGGTCTCCACCTTCCGCGCGATGGTCGACAACGCCGCCGCCGAGCAGGTCAGCGGCAACGAGAAGACCTCGAAGAGCGATCTGGCCGGCAAGAGTCATGCGGTGGATGCCGAGGGCCGCGTGCTGCGCGACAACGTCTGGGGCCCGCAGATCGACGACGCGGCGCGGCGCGACTTCACGATCAACGCGATGTACTACGACCCGGTGCGCGAGATCGTGGTCGATTACCACGGCGGCATCAAGGACGTGAAGAAGAAGCTCTTGCGCATGATCGGCGACCCGGCTGCGCGTTACCGCGAGGACCCGGTGCGCATCATCCGCGTGGTGCGTTTCGCGGCCAAGCTCGGCTTCGAGATCGAGCCGAAGACGCGCGCACCGATCAAGGAGAT
The DNA here is from genome assembly GCA_964247075.1 of uncultured Rhizobacter sp. GTDB lineage: Bacteria > Pseudomonadota > Gammaproteobacteria > Burkholderiales > Burkholderiaceae_C > LMDS01. The sequence continues at coordinate 179,673 of CAXTSS010000003.1, forward strand.
GGCCGCGCTGCTCGACAACGTGCCGGCCTCGCGCACCTTCGACGAGATGATCAAGCTGCTGCAGACCGGCCACGCCCTGGCCAGCATCACCGAGCTGCGCAAGCAGGGCCTGCACCGTGGCGTGTTCCCGGTGCTCGATGTGGCGCTCGACGAAGCACAGCGCCACGATGGTCGCGAGAAGTTCGTGCAGCTCGCACTCGCCGACACGGATCGCCGCGTCGGTGAAGGCAAGCCGGTGGCGCCGAGCTTCATGCTCGCCTGCATGCTGTGGCATGACGTGCTCGATGGCTGGCAGAAGCTCAAGGCCAAGGGCGAATCGTCGTTCCCGGCGTTGCAGCAGGCGATCGACACGGTGTTCGACGCGCGCATCGGCGACATCTCCGGCCGCGGCAAGCTGGCCGCCGACATGCGCGAGATCTGGCAGATGCAGCCGCGCTTCGAGCGCCGCCAGGGCAACAGCACGACGGCGCTGCTGGAGCAGCCGCGGTTTCGTGCCGGCTTCGACTTCCTGCGGCTGCGCGGCGATGCCGGCGAGATCGATGCCGAGCTGGCGAACTGGTGGGAGGACTTCTCGCTCGCCGACGACGAAGGCCGGCGCCAATTGCTCGAGGCGGTGCGGCCGACCGGCGCGGTGCGGCGCGTGCGCAGCACCGCTCCGAAGGTCGTGGAGGCGGCCGAGGGTGAACCCGAGCCGGCCGCTGGCGAGACGAGTGACGCCGATCCGGTGCGCCGGCGGCGCCGGCGGCGTCGCAAGCCGGCCGGCGCGGCTGGCGACACGGCGGCCGAAGAGGCTGTCGTCACCAACCCCTCGCACGACGCTTGATGGTGGCGAGATGGAGACGGCCGCCCTGGACCCCGCCGCGCTGACGCGCCTGAGCGCGGCGCTGAAGCGGCTGGTCGACGACAAGCGCCTGCCCGGCGCGGTCGTGCTGATTTCGCGGCGCGGGCAGGTCGGCTACTTCGAGGCCTTCGGCCTGCAGGATCCGCAGCGCGGCCTGCCGATGCGCACCGACGCGGTGTTTCGCATCCACTCGATGACCAAGCCGATCGTCTCGGTCGCGGCAATGATGCTGGCCGAACGCGGGATGCTGCAACTGAGCGACGCGTTGTCGTATTACCTGCCGATCTTCGCGAATCCGCGCGTCGGCGTCGAGCGTGATGGGCGCTTCGAGCTCTCGCCCGCGAAGCGCCCGATCACGATCCACGACCTGTTGCGCCACACGGCGGGGTTCACGTATGAGCACCACGCGCCCTCGGCGGTGCGGCTGCTGTACGCGTCGGCGCGCTTGAACGCGCGCGAGCGGACGAACACCGAACAGGTCGATGCGCTGTCCGCGTTGCCGCTGATGCACGAGCCCGGTTCGATCTGGGAATACAGCCGTGCCACCGACGTGCTCGGCCGCGTGCTCGAAGTCGTCACCGGCCAGACGCTGGCGGCGCACCTGAAAGCCGCGATCTTCGAGCCGTTGGGGATGCGCGAGACCGTCTTCGAGCTGACGCTGCTGCTGCTGCGCCGCGCCGCCGAGCCGTTTGCGCGCGACCCCGATACCGGTGCTGCCTCGAACCTGTTCGATGTGCGCGCGCCGGCATTCCTGCAGAGCGGCGGTGGTGGTCTGCTCTCGACCGCGGCCGACTACGCGCGCTTCCTGCAGATGCTGCTGAACGGTGGGCGCCTCGGCGACGTGCGCCTGATCGGTCGCAAGACGATCGAGACGATGACCGCCGATCACCTGCTGACGATCCCGCGCGCTGCCGATGCACTGCCGCCCGACCACGGCTTCGGCCTCGGCTTCGCGGTCAAGACGCAGCTCGGCGGCGGCGTCGAGCCCGGCTCGGTCGGCAGCTATGGCTGGAGCGGGTCGGCCGGAACCGCGTTCTTCGTCGATCCCGCCGAACAGATGTTCGCGATCCTGATGACCCAGGCACCGGGCCAGTTCGCCGAGGTGCGCGAACTGTTCCGCCAACTGGTCTATGCCGCGATCGACGATTGAGCGACCCGCGCCGGTGCTCGCCGGCATCGGCCTGGGCGCCAACCTCGGCGATGCACGCGCTGCGCTGGACTCGGCGCAGCGCGCGCTCGCGGCGTCGCCCGGAACCACGTTGCGAGCCGCCTCATCGATCTACCGCAGCGCGCCGATCGATTCCAGCGGGCCGGATTACTTGAACGCGGTCGTTCTGCTCGACACCCGGCTCACGCCGCGCGCGCTGCTGGCCGAGCTGCAACGCATCGAGCGCGAGCATGGCCGCGAGCGCCCGTACCGCAACGCACCGCGCACGCTCGACCTCGATCTGCTGTTCCATGGCACGCGGCGGATCGACACGGCGGCACTCACGCTGCCGCACCCGCGCCTGCACGAACGCGCGTTCGTGTTGCGGCCGCTGGCCGAACTCCTGCCTGCGCTGGTGATTCCGGGCTGCGGAAGCGTTGCCGATCTTCTTGCCAGCGTGGCCGACCAGCGCATCGATAAACTCCCGCCATGCTGAATGCGCTCCCTGTCTCGCTGCAAACCGTGCTGCTGCTCGCGGCCTCGAACGTCTTCATGACCTTCGCCTGGTACGGTCACCTGAAGAACCTCGCCGATAAGCCCTGGTACTGGGCCGCGCTCATCAGCTGGGGCATTGCCCTGTTCGAGTACCTGCTGCAGGTGCCGGGCAACCGCATCGGCTTTGCCGGCGGCATCTCGCTGGCGCAACTCAAGATCACGCAGGAGGTCATCACGCTCGCGGTGTTCGTGCCGTTCGCGATGCTCTACATGGACCAGCCCTTCAAGCTCGACTTCGTCTGGGCCGGGCTGTGCATGGTCGGCGCGGTCTACTTCATCTTCCGTGCCTGATGAGCGCCTCTGCTGCCGTCCTGCAGCGCTTTGGGCACATCGTGATCGAAGGCCCGATCGGCGTGGGCAAGAGCTCGCTGGCGCGCAAGCTGGCGGCACATCTGGGCGCGGAGCTGCTGCTCGAGCGGCCCGAGGAGAACCCGTTCCTCGGCCGCTTCTACGACGACATGCCGGGCTATGCCTTCCAGACCCAGCTGTTCTTCCTGTTCCAGCGCGTGAAGCAGATGCAGGGCGCGGCGCAGCCCGGCATGTTCAGCAGCGCGCTGGTCGGCGACTTCCTGTTCGCGAAGGATGCGTTGTTCGCGCGCCTGACGCTCAGCGACGACGAGTTCCGCCTCTACTCGCGGATGTACGCGCAGGTCGCAACGCAGGTGCGCGAGCCCGACCTCGTGATCTGGCTGCAGGCCTCGCCGGCGACGCTGCTGGCTCGCATCCGTGGCCGCGCGATCGGCATGGAACTGGGCATCACGGCCGATTATCTTCAGCGCCTGTGCGATGCCTATGTAGAGTACTTCCACAGCTATGAGGGCGCGCCGGTGCTCGCGATCGGCACCGAGCAGTTCAACCCGGTGGATCACGATGCCGACTTCGAGACGCTGCTGCGGCGCCTCGCGGGTTTCAAGGGCCCGAGGGAATTCTTCAACTCGCTCGTCGAGATTCCCTTCGCCTGAACCCAAAGCCCGACGGGCTCGGGGCCCATTACACTCCCGCCGTGTCAATTCGATGACGCGTTCGTGACAACGGCGCGCTCCAGGGAGATCAGGAATGCTGTTCGGCAAGCTGCTGCCACGCGAAGGCAATTTTTTCGAGCTGTTCGACCAGCATGGCGAATTCATCGTCGCCGGAGCGCGCTCCTTCATCCTGCTGATCCAGAACTACGCCGACCTGTCGCTGCGCGAGAAGTACGCGAACGAAGTCGGCAACGCCGAGCGCCAGGCCGACCGCGTCACCGCCGAGGTGAACCGCTTGCTGCACAAGACCTTCATCACGCCGATCGATCGCGAGCAGATTCATGGCCTGATCAACGCGATGGACGACATCCTCGACCTGCTGCAGGATGCCTCCGAAACCATGTCGCTCTACGACGTGCGCGCGATGACCGAAGACATCCTGCGCCTCGGCGACATCAGCGCCAAATGCTGCGAGCGAGTGCAACATGCCGTTGCGCTGCTGCCGCGCATCAGCCAGGCTGAGGCGGCGGAGGCCGCGATCAAGACCTGCGAAGAGATCGACCGCCTCGAATCCGACGCCGACCGCGTGATGCGCTCGGCGATGTCGAAGCTGTTCCGCGAAGAAAAGGACGTGCGCGAGCTGATCAAGCTGAAGGCGATCTACGAACTGCTCGAATCGATCTCGGACCGTTGCGAAGATGTCGCGAATCTGATCGAGGGCGTCGTCCTCGAGAATTCGTGATCGCCTGAGGCATGGGTTCGGTTCAGGCCGCGTTCTGGGTCGTTGCGCTGCTGGTCGTGCTGGCCATCGCGTTCGACTTCATGAACGGTTTCCACGACGCGGCGAACGCGATCGCCACGGTCGTCTCGACGGGCGTGCTCAAGCCCCAGCAGGCGATCGTGTTCGCCGCGTTCTTCAACGTGCTGGCGATCCTGATCTTTCACCTGAACGTCGCGGCCACTGTCGGCAAGGGCATCGTGATGCCTGGCGTGGTCGATCACCACGTGGTGTTCGGCGCGCTGATCGGCGCGATCTTCTGGAACGTCGTGACCTGGTGGTACGGCATCCCGTCGAGCTCGTCGCACGCGCTGATCGGTGGCATCGTCGGCGCCGTGATCGCCAAGGCCGGGGCGGGCTCGCTGATCGCCACCGGCATCTGGAAGACGGTGCTGTTCATCTTCCTGTCGCCACTGCTCGGCTTCCTGCTCGGCTCGCTGCTGATGGTGCTCGTGGCGAACCTGTGCCGGCACGTTTCGCCATTGCGCGTGGACAACCTGTTCCGGCGCCTGCAACTGATCTCGGCCGGCCTGTACAGCCTGGGCCACGGCGGCAACGACGCGCAGAAGACCATCGGCATCATCTGGATGCTGCTGATCGCGACCAACTACTCGGCCGCCGGCGACAAGCTGCCGCCGAGCTGGGTGATCTGGTGCTGCTATCTCGCGATCGGCGCGGGCACGATGTTCGGCGGCTGGCGCATCGTCAAGACGATGGGCCAGAAGATCACCAAGCTCAAGCCGGTGGGCGGCTTCTGCGCCGAGGCCGGCGGCGCGATCACCCTGTTCCTCGCCACCGCGTTGGGCGTGCCGGTCTCGACCACGCACACGATCACCGGCGCGATCGTCGGCGTCGGCTCGGTGCAGCGCGCCTCGGCGGTGCGCTGGGGCGTGGCCGGCAACATCGTCTGGGCCTGGATCTTCACGATCCCGGCCTCGGCCTTCGTCGCCGGCGTGTTTTACTGGATCGGTCTGGCGCTCTTCGTCTGAGCCGTCGACGTCTCTGCGGCGTATTCGAAGTAGCGCTGTGCGCTGAACGCCAGCGTGGCCATCAAGACACCGCCGCCCACGACCAGCGCGATCACCACGCCAATGACGGCGGCCCAGCCCATGTGGTGCTGCGGGCCGGTCGGATTGAAGCGGGCGTTCCAGCGCTCGTCCGGCGTGAGGCCGTAGAGGATCGCGCTGAACATGCCGATCGCCACCATCAGCCCGAGCAACGGGATCAGCGCCCAGGCCAGGTGGTCGTCGCCGCCGAGGTGGCGCATGCGCTGCACGCCATACAGCCCGACCAGCGAGGGCCACATGAACAACCAGCCCCAGCGGTCGCGAAAGCCATGCAGGTAGAAGCGGTGCAGGCCGAGGCCGCCGCCGATCAGCGCGATCCAGGTCGCGAGCGTCTTCGATTTGTAGCCTTGTGGCTCGGCTGTCACGCTGGGTCTTTCGGGTCGGTGGCGGCGCCTTGGCCGAGCGCCTTCTGCATGATGACGACATCGCACCACCGGTCGAACTTCCAGCCCGCGGCCTTCATCACCCCGATGTGCTCGAAGCCGAGCGTGCGGTGCACGCCGATCGAGCCGAGGTTGGCCGAGTCGCCGATCACCGCGAGCATCTGACGCGCGCCCGCCGCTTCGCAGCGCGCCATCAGCTCGGCCAGCAGCAGCCGGCCCAGGCCTTGGCCCTTGGCGTCGGCGGCGAGGTAGACCGAATCCTCCAGGCAGAACCGGTAGGCCTTGCGTGGGCGGAAGTGGTTGGCGTAGGCGTAGCCGAGTACGATGCCGCCGCGCTCGGCCACCAGCCACGGCAGGCCCTTGGCGAGCACGTCGTCGCGGCGGCGCGCCATCTCGGCCTCATCCGGCTCCTCGAGCTCGAAGGTGCCGGTGCCATTCAGCACGTTCCAGCCGTAGATGGCGGTGATGGCCGGCAGGTCGGCGGGGGTGCTGGGGCGGATCAACAGGGCAAGGCTGCTCATCGGTTTCCTCGTGACTGATCGGTGAGTTTATAATGCGCGGTTTCGTTGGTGGCTGGCCGAGTGGCTGGTGCTATCCACATCGACGAGCTTGTGGTGGGTTGTCTGCGATGCAGCAACCGACGTGCAAGGGAGATCCGCCCGAACGGGTGGGTCATTTGAAATCCAAGGAACTGTCATGGTCGTGATCCGTCTTTCGCGTGGGGGTGCCAAGAAGCGCCCGTTCTTCAACATCGTCGTCGCCGACTCGCGCACCCGCCGTGACGGCCGCTTCATCGAGCGCGTGGGCTTCTACAACCCCGTGGCCTCGGGCGGTGAACAGCCGCTGCGCGTCGCCTTCGACCGCATCGAGCACTGGACCAGCACCGGCGCGCAGATGTCGCCGACGGTGGCGCGCCTGGTCGCGCAAGCCAAGACTCCGGCCTGAATGGGGCACCCGGCGTCGCGAGTACGCGAAGCCACCCGCTGGGCGGGTCTCGGGCCGCTTGGGGCGGCCCGGCGCCGGCCCGAGGCACCGCTATGAAGCCTGCCGGGGCCGATCCAGACTGGCCGGCCGATGCGATCGAAGTCGGCCGCATCGTCGATGCGTGGGGCCTGAAAGGCTGGATCAAGGTCCAGCCTTTTGCCTCCGATCCGCAGGCGCTGTTTTCGTCGCGCCGCTGGTTCATCCTTCCTTCCGAGAGAGCCGGCGTCACGCGGCCGGCCACGGTCGCCGGCGCGCTGCCGACACTGCTCAAGATCACCCAGGTCAAGGACCACGGCGAGGTCGTGGTGGCGCTCGCGCAGGAGGTGCCGGACCGCACGGCTGCCGAAGCGATGCGCGGCGCGCGCGTGTTCATTGGCCGGGCGAGCTTCCCGAGCGCCGGCGCGGACGAGTTCTACTGGGTCGATCTGATCGGCCTGGCCGTGGTCAACCGCGAAGGCACCGCGCTCGGCAACGTGGTCGGCCTGATCGACACTGGCCCGCACAGCGTGCTGCGCGTGACGCCGGCAGCAGAAAGCACCGAAGAAGCCGAGCGGCTGATCCCGTTCGTCGCCGCCTATGTGGACGAGGTCAGTCTCGAGCAACGCCGCATCACCGTCGACTGGGGTCTGGACTACTGAAGCCATGCGTTTCGACGTCATCACGCTGTTCCCCGAACTCTTTGCGCCGCACATGACACAGGGCATCACGCGACGCGCGTTCGAATCGGGGCAGGTCGAGGTGAAGCTATGGCAGCTGCGCGACTTTGCCGACAACCCCTACCGCCGCGTCGATGACCGCCCGTATGGCGGTGGCCCCGGCATGGTGATGCTGGCCGAACCGCTGGAGCGCGCCCTGGCGGCGGTTCGGACGGCGCGTGCGGATGCGGCGCCGGTGGTGCACTTCACGCCGACCGGCCGGCGCATCGATCAATCCGTGGTGCGCGAGTACGCCGCCTCGCCCGGGGCGATCCTGCTCTGCGGGCGCTATGAGGGCATCGATCAGCGCTTCCTCGACGCCCACGTCGATGTCGAGCTGAGCCTGGGCGACTTCGTGCTCTCTGGCGGCGAGCTGCCCGCGCTCGCGCTTCTCGACGCGGTCGCGCGACTGCAGGACGGCGTGCTCGGCGACGCCCGATCGCACCAGCAGGACAGTTTCGAGGACGGCCTGCTCGACTGCCCGCACTACAGCCGCCCCGAAGTGCTGGCCTGCGGCGGCGACGAGCGCGCTGTGCCGGCACCGCTGCTGTCGGGCCACCACGCCGATATCGCCCGCTGGCGCCGCGAGCAGACGCTCACGATCACGCAGCACCGCCGCCCCGATCTGATCGTGGCCGCTCGGGCGGCGGGCCGCCTGAGCCAGGCGGACGAGGCCTACCTTAAGGCCCTTGGGCTATAATCAAAAGCTTTTCGATCCTCTGCCCCGCAGGAGCACCGGCGCGTCTTCGGACTTGACCACCGCTCCACCCAACTCCATCAACACGCGTTGGCATGATCACTTGGAGAAACCCATGGATCTGATCCAGACCCTCGAGCGGGAAGAAATCACCCGTCTCAACAAGACCATTCCGGTGTTCGCGCCGGGTGACACGGTGATCGTCAGCGTCAACGTCGTCGAAGGCACGCGCAAGCGCGTTCAGGCGTTCGAAGGCGTCGTCATCGCCAAGCGCAACCGCAGTCTCAATTCGAGCTTCATCGTGCGCAAGATTTCCAGCGGCGAAGGCGTGGAACGCACGTTTCAGCTCTACAGCCCGCTGATCGCTTCGATCGACGTCAAGCGCCGCGGCGATGTGCGCCGTGCCAAGCTGTACTACCTGCGCAGCCGCTCGGGCAAGTCGGCTCGGATCAAAGAGAAGTTGGCCTGATCGCCACGAGGCGGTTCGCCGCCTCGCCCGAAGGCCGCCTCCCGTGGGCGGCCTTTTGCATTTCACGATCCGCACCATGGCCCTGAGCTTCGATCCGCAAAAGCTGCCCGTCGTCGGCGTGGACGATCACCTGCCGGCGCTGACAGCGCCGGTGCTTCGGTCCGATGCCGTTCGCCAGCGGTTCCTGATGCCGCCGATCTGGACGCCCGAGATCAAACAGGAGCCACGCTTCAACGAGCGCACACCGGCCCACGCGTCGGTCTTGGTCGCGCTGGTCGAGCGTGACGAGCTCACGGTGCTGTTGACGCAGCGCACCGATCACCTGAACGACCACCCGGGGCAGGTTAGTTTCGCAGGCGGGCGGGTCGAGCCGACCGATGCCGATGCCGCCGCCACTGCGCTGCGCGAGGCGCACGAAGAGATCGGCCTCGAAGCGGCGTACGTCGATGTGCTCGGTGCGATGCCGACCTACACCACCGGCACCGGCTTCATCGTGACGCCGATCGTCGCACTGGTGCGCCCCGGCTTCACGGTGAACGCCGATCCGTTCGAGGTCGCCGACGTGTTCGAGGTACCGCTCGCGTTCCTGATGAATCCGGCGAACCACCGCCGTCATGCGATCGACGTGAACGGCGTTGCGCGCGAGTTCCTGTCGATGCCGTGGGACGGCGTCGATGACGCGGGTCAGCCGCGCCGCTACTTCGTCTGGGGCGCCACTGCCGCGATGTTGCGCAACCTCTATCGTTTCCTCGCGGCCTGACACAAGGTCTGCCTCGCTATCATCGAGCGGCATGAGTTTCTTCGCCGTCCTGTTCGCGCTGTTGATCGAGCAACTCAAACCACTGCCGCGTGGCAACGTGGTGCACGATTCGTTGACTGGCTGGATGCGTTGGACGGGCCGCAACTTCGATGCGGGCCGCGAGCACCATGCGTGGGTCGTCTGGGGCATCACCGCGCTCGTGCCGGCGCTGCTCGCGTGGGGCGTGCACGCCGGCCTGGCGCACATCAACGTGCTGCTGGCGTTGGCCTGGAACGTGGCGGTGCTGTATCTCACGCTCGGCTTTCGCCAGTTCAGCCACTATTTCACCGACATCCGCGATGCCCTCGATCGCGCTGACGAGACCCTGGCGCGTCGCCTGCTTTCCGAGTGGCGCCATCTCGACGCGAGCGAGTTGCCGCGCACCGAGCTGCTGCGTCATGTGATCGAGCATTCGCTGCTGGCCGCGCACCGCCATGTGTTCGGGGTGTTCTTCTGGTTCGTGCTGTTGTCGTCGTTCGGCTTCGGCCCGGCCGGCGCGGTGCTGTACCGCATGGCGGAGTTCGCAAGCCGCTACTGGGCCTTCAAGAGCCGCACGATCGACGCTCCGGTGAACGATGGCCTGTTGAACCTGTCGCAGCGCCTGTTCAATCTGCTCGATTTCGTGCCGGCGCGGATGACCGCGTTCGGCTTCGCGGTGGTCGGCAATTTCGAGGAAGCGGTGACCTGCTGGCGCCGTGACGCCGGGCTGTGGAGGCATCCGAACGAAGGCATCATCATTGCTGCGGCGGCCGGTGCGGTCGGCGTTCAGCTCGGCGGCAGTGCTGCGCCTGGTGTGACACCCGATCGCTTTCAGACCTTCGAAGCCGGCGCCGCGGCCGACACGATGAACGCCGAGGGCTCGACTCCAGGCCTGCCGCCCGAACTCGGCCACCTGCGCAGCATCGTCGGGCTGGTGTGGCGCTCGGTGGTGTTGTGGATGCTGTTGCTGGCGCTGCTCTCGCTTGCCAATCTCGTTGGCTGAGCCCTATCGACGAGAGACGAGCTCGCTCAGGATCTCGCCGTAGATCCGGTAGCGCGATTCGCTGATCTCGCCGCGCTCAACCGCTGTCCGCACGCCGCAACCCGGCTCGTGCTGGTGCGTGCAGTTGTAGAACTTGCAGTCCGCATATCGGCGCAGATCGGGCATCAGCTTGGCGAGTTGCGCCGCATCGATCTGGCGCAGGCCGAATTCCTGAAATCCCGGCGAGTCGATCAGCGCGGTGTTGCGCTCGGTGTTGTCGAGCCAGTACCACTGCGTCGTCGTCGTCGTGTGGCGGCCCGAGTTCAGCGCCTGAGAGATCTCACCGATCTGCGCTTTCGCATCGGGCGCGAGCAGGTTGATCAGCGTGCTCTTGCCGGTGCCGCTCGGTCCGAGCACGAAGGTGGACCGGCCTTGCAGCAGCGGCATCAGCACCTCGCGCGCCTGATCGGGCCTTGCCTTCAGCGCGAGTTCGATCACCTCGATACCGAACGCGGTGTACGGCGCGAGCCTCACGCGCGCGGTGGCTATCGAAGGCAGGTCGGCCTTGTTCAGCACGATGCGCGCCGGGATGCCAGCGCTCTCGGCCGCAACCAGCGCGCGCGCGAGCTGCGATTCGCTGAACACCGGCTCCGCGGCCACCAGGATCAGCAGCTGATCGAGGTTGGCGGCGAAGGACTTGGTCTTCCACTCATCCTGCCTGAACAGCAGGTTGCGGCGCGGCTCCACATGCTCGATCACACCTTCGTCGCCCGAGGCCTGCCAGCGCACCCGGTCGCCGACGACGCAATCGCTCTTCTTGCCACGCGGGTGGCAGGTCAAGCGCTCGCCGTCAGGCGTTTCGACGATGTAGTGGCGGCCGTGCCCCGCCACGACGAGGCCCAGATCGAGCGCGACGACCTTGCTCAATGTCGGCCGGCCAACGGGTCAGGCGGGTTGCGCCTGCGGATTCGCGCCGCGCGACAACGCGGCGAGCCGCTCGGAGACGGGCGGGTGCGAATAGTAGAAGCGCACGTACAGCGGATCGGGGGTCAGCGTGGCGGCGTTGTCCTCGTGCAGCTTGAGCAGCGCGGCGGCGAGGTCGATGCCGTCCGCCTGCTGGCTGGCGTAGGCATCGGCTTCGAACTCTTGCTTGCGCGAGAGCAGCGCGAACAGCGGCGAGACGAAGAACATGAAGACCGGCGTCACGAGCAGGAACAGCAGCAGCGCGATCGCGTCGTTCGGCACGCCGAGCGATGGGCGCACGCCGAGTGCCAGGTAGAACCATGTCTGCGCCGAGAGCCAACCGAGCAGCGCGAACCCGGCCAGGCTGATCGCAAACATCGCGACGATGCGCTTGATCACATGCCGGTGCTTGAAGTGGCCGAGCTCGTGCGCGAGCACGGCCTCGACCTCGCCCGGCGTGAGCTTGCTCAGCAGCGTGTCGAAGAACACCACGCGTTTGGCGGCGCCGAAGCCGGTGAAGTAGGCATTGGCGTGTGCCGAGCGCTTGCTGCCGTCCATCACGAACAGGCCCTTCGCCGCGAAACCGCAGCGCGCCATCAGCGCCTGCACACGGGTCTTGAGCGACTCGTCGGCAAGCGGCTCGAATTTGTTGAACAGCGGTGCGATCACGGTCGGGTAAAGCACCAGCAGCGCGAGGTTGAACGCCATCCACGCGCCCCAGGCCCACAGCCACCACAGGCTGCCAGCGGCGCCCATGAGCCACAGCATCAGCGCCGCGATCGGCAGCCCGACCAACGCACCGACGAGCGCGCCCTTCAGCATGTCGGCGAGGTAGAGCCGCCACGTCATGCGGTTGAAGCCGAAACGCTGCTCGATGCGGAATGTGCTGTAAAGCTTGAATGGCAGATCGAGCAGACCGCCGATGAGCGCGAACCCGGCCAGCAACGCCAGCTGGTAGGCCATGTTGCCGAAGCGCGGCTGGATCGTGTCGCGCACCAGAATGTTGACCAGGTCGATGCCGCCGAGCAGCGTCCAGCCCAGCAGCACGGCGGCGCCGAACGCCATCACCAGCAGACCGAACCGGGCCTTGGCGAGTGTGTAGTCGGCGGCGCGCTGGTGCCCGGGCAAGGTGATGGTCTGCGCGAACACGCCCGGCACCGCACCGCGGTGCGCCGCGACATGCCGAAGCTGCCGGCTCGCGAGCCAGAATTTGATCACCAGCGACACGACGAGCGCGGCGCTGAACGCGAGTGTGAGGTTCAAGGCGGACTGCATGGGAGCGAAGTGTAGACCTGCGAAAATGCCCGCATGGAGAACAGCGCATGAATCAAACCACCCTGACCCGTAGCGACGACAACCTGATCTGGATCGATCTGGAGATGACCGGCCTCTTCCCCGACACGGACCGCATCATCGAGATTGCCGTCGTCGTGACCGATCCGAACCTGGGCAACCGAATCGAGGGCCCCGTGTTTGCGATCCACCAGAGCGACGCCGCGCTCGATGCGATGGACGCCTGGAACAAGGGTACACACGGCAGGAGCGGGCTGATCGATCGCGTGAAGGCTTCGACGGTAGACGAAGCGCAGGCTGAAGCCGATGTGATCGAGTTCCTGAAGCAGTACGTGTCCAAGGGGAAGTCGCCGATGTGCGGCAACAGCATCTGCCAGGACCGACGCTTTCTGGCCCGCACGATGCCCAGGCTGGAAGACTTCTTTCACTATCGCAACCTCGATGTGAGCACGCTGAAGGAACTCGCCAAACGCTGGAAGCCCGACATCCTCGCCGGCTTCAAGAAACAGCAGGCACACACGGCGCTGGCCGACATCAATGAGTCGATCGACGAGCTCGCGCACTACCGCGAGCACTTTCTCGCGCTGTGATACTTGCGGGAAAACCCCAGTCGGCATAGAATGCGAGCCTCGCTGCAACTCAGGTTGTGGCGTTTCGTTCATCCCCTCTGACCTCATCGAGTCTTCGCGCACCGCACGCTACAACGCGGCTGCGCTCTGTTCGAACCCAAGCTGCCTCTTGAGCTTGCGGGAATGGTTGGCGGCGATGCCGTCGCTTTGACTGTTCTCGATTTTCTGCCCGCAGCGCTTGCTGCCTGGGCCGGTTCGGACCTTCTCCCCAGCGACTGATTGGCCACTCCCTCATCGGAGTAGCCGCCGGCGTGTCCGGTGTGTTTGAAGAAGAAAGAAGACCATGAGTTTTGAAGCCCTGGGCCTGCATGAAGCCCTTTTGAAAGCCGTCGCCAGCTCTGGCTACGACACCGCCACCGACGTCCAGCAGCAGGCGATTCCGCCCGCCATCGAGGGCTCTGACCTGATGGTCTCGGCCAGCACCGGCAGCGGCAAGACCGCCGCGTTCATCCTGCCGGCGCTGCAACGCGTGCTGGCCGCTCGCGCCGGCGAGAAGACCCGCCAACGCGGCACGATCTACGGCCCGCGCGTGCTGGTGCTTGCGCCGACGCGCGAACTCGCGATGCAGGTCGCCAAGGCTGCCGCAACGTATGGCCGCTGGGTGCCGGGCCTGCGTGTGGCCACCGTGGTCGGCGGCGTGCCGTACCCGGCGCAGATCGCCGCGCTGCGCGGCCCGCTGGACATCCTGATCTCGACCCCGGGCCGCCTGCTCGACCACATCCAGACCGGCAAGTGCATCCTGGAAAACGTCGAGCTGCTGGTGCTCGACGAAGCCGACCGCATGCTCGACATGGGCTTCATCGACGACATCAACACGATTGCCGAGCAGATCCCCGCCGCGCGCCAGACGGTGATGTTCAGTGCGACCTTCCTCGGCCACGTCGGCCGCCTCGCGCAAAACCTGCTGCGCGACCCGAAGCGCATCGATGTGGCTTCGCACACCGACACCCACGCCAACATCGAACAGCGCCTGCACTGGGCCGACAACGCGAACCACAAGAACGCGCTGCTCGACCACATCCTCACGCAAAAGGAGATGGAGCAGGCGCTGGTGTTCACGAGCACGCAGCGCGACGCCGACTGGCTCGCCGATCGTCTGGCCGACATGGGCCACCACGTCGCGTCGCTGCACGGCGGCCACCCGCAAGGGCGCCGCAACCGCGTGCTGCAGGGCCTGCGCAACAAGCAGCTGAAGATCCTCGTCGCCACCGATGTGGCCGCGCGCGGCATCGACGTGCCGACGATCAGCCACGTCATCAACTACGGCCTGCCGATGAAGGCGGAAGACTATGTGCACCGCATCGGCCGCACCGGCCGTGCCGGGCGCAACGGCCTGGCGGTGACGCTGGCCGAGCGCATGGACGTCGGCATGATCCGCCGCATCCAGCAGTTCACGACGCAGAACATCCCGGTCAACATCGTCGAAGGTCTCGAGCCGAAGACGCCGGAGCCGAAGATGTACGCGCCGCGTCCTGAAGGTGGCGCGCCGGGTCGTTTCGGCGCCAAACCGTTCGGCCACAAGCCGGGCTTCGGCAAGAAGCCGTTCGTGCCACGTGAGCGTGCGCCGTTCAACCGCGACGCGCACTTCGAGCCGCGTGCCCCGCACAACGCCGACGCACATCGCAGCCCCTTCGACCGCGCACCGGCCGCCGGCCGCGTCGATCACAAGGCGGGTGGCAGCAGCTTCGCGCCGCGCAAGCCGGGCGCTCCTGCGACCAAGGGTGGCTTCAAGCCGCAGCGCCCGCGTCCGGGTGGCTTCACCCGCTGATCCTTTGATGCCCAACGCGGAACGCCCTGCAGAGGTGCCGTTCCGCGAGGCCTTGGGCTATTGGCTCAGGCTCGGCTTCGTCAGTTTCGGCGGGCCGGCCGGGCAGATCGCGCTGATGCACGAAGAACTCGTCGTGCGGCGGCGTTGGATCTCCGAGAAGCGTTTTCTGCATGCGCTCAACTACTGCATGCTGCTGCCCGGCCCCGAGGCGCAGCAACTCGCCACCTACATCGGCTGGCTGATGCACCGCACGCGCGGCGGCATCGCGGCGGGCGCGCTGTTCGTGCTGCCGTCGCTGTTCATCCTGATCACGCTCAGCGCGGTGTATCTCGCGTTCGGTCAGGTGCCGGCCGTGGCCGGGGTTTTCTACGGCCTGAAACCGGCGGTGACTGCGCTCGTGCTGCACGCTGCCTGGCGCATCGGCAGCCGCGTGCTGAAGAACGGTTGGCTGTGGGGCATCGCACTCGCGGCGTTCATCGCGATCTTCGTGCTGCGGCTGCCGTTCCCGCTGATCGTTCTGGGCGCGGCGGTGGTCGGCCACCTGGGTGGACGCTTCGCCCCCGGCCTGTTCACGGCTGGCGGTGCCCACGGTGCCGCGCCGCAGCACTTCGGCGCTGCGCTGATCGACGACGACACGCCGACGCCCCCGCACGCACGCTTCACGCGCGCGCGGCTCGTGCGTGTGCTCATCGTCGGGATCGGCCTGTGGATGGCCGCCATGGTCGCTTTGGTGGCCGCGCAAGGCATGCAGGCCACACTGGCGCAGATGGGCTGGTTCTTCACCAAGGCCGCGCTGCTGACCTTCGGCGGCGCCTACGCGGTGCTGCCTTACGTCTACCAGGGCGCCGTCGAGCAGCACCACTGGCTCGGCGCTGCGCAGATGATCGATGGCCTCGCGCTCGGCGAGACCACGCCCGGGCCGCTGATCATGGTCGTGGCCTTCGTCGGTTTTGTCGGCGGCTGGACGCACGCGGTGCTGGGTGCCGATGCGCTGTTGCTCGGTGGCGTGCTGGCCGCCAGCGTCGTCACGTTCTTCACCTTCCTGCCGTCGTTCGTGTTCATCCTCGCCGGCGGCCCGCTGATCGAATCGACGCATGGCAACGTGAAGTTCACTGCGCCACTCACCGCGATCACCGCGGCGGTCGTCGGCGTGATCCTGAACCTGGCACTGTTCTTCGCCTGGCATGTGCTCTGGCCGCAAGGCTGGGCGGGTCGCTTCGACGTCGTCGCGGCGGCGATCGCCGTGCTCGCCGCGATCGCGTTGTTCCGCTTCAAGGTGGGTGTGATCGCGCTGCTCGGCGGCTGTGCGGCAGCGGGCTTGCTGCTCGGGTAAGGCGCGGCGCGCGAAGCTGCACAATCAGCGATCCGCAACGAGAAGGAGTTCGCGATGCAAGGCGACGCCAAGGTTCTGGAGTACCTCAACCTCCAGCTCAAGAACGAACTCACTGCGATCAACCAGTACTTCCTGCACTACCGCATGCTGAAGAACTGGGGCTTCGCGAAACTCGCGAAGCACGAGTACGAAGAATCGATCGAGGAGATGAAGCACGCCGACAAGCTGATGGACCGCATCCTGATGCTCGAAGGCCTGCCCAACCTGCAAGATCTCGGCAAGCTGATGATCGGTGAGAGCGCGGTCGAGATCCTGCACTGCGACCTGAAGATCGAGCTCGGCTCGGTGACGGTGCTGAAAGACGGCATCGCCTACTGCGAGAGCGTGCGCGACTACGTTTCGCGCGAGGTGCTGGCGGGCATCCTCGAAGACACCGAGGAGCATGTCGATCACCTCGAGACGCAGATCGAGCTGGTCGCCAAGGTCGGCGAGCAGAACTGGCTGCAGAGCCAGATGGGCGACGTGTCATGAAGCCCCTCGGCAAACGAGTACGTTTTCCGATCCCCCGAGGGGATGCGGGCCGGCTTGGGGCGGCCCGGCGCTCGGCCCGTTCCTGATCTGCCCGGTCAGCTGCGCTGCACCGCGACGCTGACCGTCATTCCCAGGTAGTCACCCGCCTCGCCGAACCAGCTGCCGGCAATCGGCGGGGCCTGCGACGGGTCGCGGGCCACGCCAACGCGGATCAGCTGGTTGCCGCCGGTCAGGTTGTTGGTCGGGTCGAACGGCACCCAGCCGGCGCCCGGCAAATACGCTTGCAGCCACGCGTGCGTGGCGCCCGCGCCGACGGTGGCGTTGGCCTCGCCGCCATCGAGCGCCGGGTCGTACAGATAGCCCGAGACGAAGCGCGTGGCCACGCCGAGGCGGCGCACCGCTTCCATCATCAGCAGCGCGAAATCGCGGCACGAGCCGGTGCTGCGCTTGAGGGTTTCCTGCGGCGTCTGCGTGCCTTCCTCGTCGCGCGCGGCGTATTGAAAATTGGCGCGGATGAACTGGTTCATGTTGAGCAGCAGCTCGCGCGTGCCGGTCAACCCGTCGGTGCGCAGGAACTGGCGCGCCCAGGCCGTCAGGTGGCCGCCGGGGTCGTCGTGGTGCGGGCGCAGGTACTGCTCCAGGTCGAAGCGCTCCTCGACGCTGTAGGCGAACGGGAACACCTCGGCGCTCGGCGCGAGCGGCAACTCCTCGTTGTTGGTGTGGGCGTGTTCGATCGTGAAACGGCAGACGATCTTCAGCTCGCTCGCCGGCTCGTCCGGCTGCACCAGCGCAACCGAGTTGGAGTGCGGATCCTGGATCATCCGCACCTGGGAGGCCGGGCTCACCTGCAGGTCGGTGGCGAGCACGCGCAGGTCGTGGCTGTCGCGCGGGCGAAACATCACGCGGTGTTCGCCGAAGGTCACCGGCTGCTTGTAGTGGTAGACCGTTGTGTGGACGATCTCGTACTGAACGGTCATCGAGTCAGGCTCGTTCAGACGGCGAGCAACTCGACCTCGAACATCAGCGTCGCGTTCGGCGGAATCACGCCGCCCGCACCGCGCGCGCCGTAGCCGAGCTCCGGCGGGATGATCAGCGTGCGCGTGCCGCCGACCTGCATGCCTTGCACGCCTTCGTCCCAGCCCTTGATGACCATGCCGGCGCCGAGGCCGAAATCGAACGGGTCGCCGCGGTCCTTGCTCGAATCGAACTTCGCGCCCTTGACGCCGCTGTTGTAGAGCCAGCCGGTGTAGTGCACCTTGACGTGCTGGCCGGCCTGCGCAGTGGCACCGGTGCCGACGGGCTTGTCTTCGTACTGGAGGCCGGAGGGGGTGGTGATCATGGTGAAGAGTCTCGTGAAGTCGCGGTCGATCCCGCATCATGCCAGCCCGCGCGCCACCGGGCCGTGGCCTCGGCCAGCCACGCAGCACGATCGGTGCCATGCACCTGCAGGCCGAGCACCCGCGCGGCAGCCGCCAGCGCGGCGAGTGGGTCGCGCGTGTCCAGCGGCTGCGCGTCGTTCTGCTTCGAGAGCTTCTCGTGATCGGCGCCCAGCACCAGCGGTGTGTGCAGGTAGCGCGGCGTCGGCAACCCGAGCGCACGTTGCAGGTGGATCTGGCGCGCGGTGTTGTCGGCCAGGTCGGCGCCGCGCACCACGTGGGTGATGCCTTGTGCCGCGTCATCGACGACGACAGCGAGCTGGTACGCCCACAGCCCGTCGGCACGCCTGAGGACGAAGTCACCGACGAAATGCGCGATGTCCTGCTGCTGCGGGCCGAGGCGCCGGTCGTGCCACGCGATGGGCGCGGCGCCATCGGTGCGCAACCGCATGGTGCGTGCGGGCTTGCCATGCAGGCCGTTACGGCAGGTGCCGGGGTAGACGAGTTCGGCGTGGCGCGCGCGAGGCGCGCCTTGCTGCGCGAGCGCGTGTGCGATGTCGGCGCGCGTGCAGCCGCAGGGGTAGGCGAGGCCGTGTTCGATGAGACGCGCCAATGCTCCCTCGTACCACGCCGCTCGCGTCGATTGCCATACCGGCGTTTCGTCCGGGATCAGACCGCAGTCGGCGAGCTGCGCCAGGATCGTCACATCGGCACCTGGCACGCCACGTGGCGCATCGACATCCTCGATGCGCACCAGCCACTGCCCGCGATGCGCGCGCGCATCCAGCCAAGAAGCCAGCGCCGCGACCAACGAGCCGGCGTGCAGCGCGCCGGTGGGCGAGGGCGCGAAGCGGCCACGATAAGGCGCCGCTGGCATCACATCCCCGCCAGCGGCACCTGCCCGTGGCGTTCGAGCAGTGCGGCACGCGTTGTCGGGCTGTCGAGTTGCGTCAACCACCAGCGCAACGCGAGACCGACCTGCGGCTTGCGTGCCGCACCCGGCGCACTGGCATCCGGCGTACGCCAGGCGCAGCCGATCTTCGGCGCACGGAAAGCGCGCTGCGTGGCCTTCACGACCAGGCGGCCGGCGGCGATGTGCTCGCGCGCCATCGGCTCCGGCACATAGCCGCAGCCCATGCAGCGCATCTGGGCCTCGAGCTTGAGCTGCATGCTGCCGACGGTGAGCACGTCCTGCCCTGGCAGCAAGTTCACCGTGATCGGCGTGAGGCGCTGCGCCGAATCGGCCACGGCCACGGCGCGGTGGCGCATCAGTTCGACGTCGGTGATCGGTGCGGTGGCGGCCGCGAGCGGGTGATGCGGCGCCACCGCGAACACGAACTCGACATGGCCGATCTCTTTGACCTGCACGCCGCTCGGCACGCCGCCTTCGAGCCCGACGCCGATGGCCAGGTCGGCATGACCGCTGACCAGCGCCTCCCACGTTCCGGCCAGCACCTCGGTGCGCAGGCGCAGGCGTGTGCCCGGGTTGAGTGCGTAGAACGACTCGCACAGCTCAAGCATCGTCAGCCGCGAGACGATGCCGTCCACCGCGATCGTCAGCTGCGTCTCCCAGCCGGTGGCGACGCGCTTGACGCGGTTGGCGACCGCCTCCATCTGCTCCAACAAGCGCCGGCCTTCGAGCAGCAGCTCGGTGCCGGCGGCGGTGAGACGCGCCTGACGCGATCGGCGATCGAACAGCAGCACGTCGAGCGCGTCCTCGAGCTGGCGCACGCTGTAGGTGAGCGACGACGGCACCTTGCCGAGCTCGCGTGCCGCGGCGGCGAAGCTGCCGGTGCGCGCGATCACGTCCATCATCAGGAGTGCTTCGGGCGTGAGGACGTTTCTGGGATCGGGCATGGGCGCAGGCGGGTGGAGCAGGGTGTTCATCTTATTTGAACGTTCGCTTCAACGCGCCACGCGCGCCGTTTCGGCGCATGCGAACTACATTGAAGCCACGAAAGGATCACCTCCATGATCACCCTGCGCAAATCGTCCGACCGCGGCCATGCCGACCACGGCTGGCTCAAGAGTCACCACAGCTTCTCATTCGCCGACTACCGCGATGCCCGCCACATGGGCTTCGGCAACCTGCGTGTCATCAACGAAGACCGCATCGCACCCGGCACCGGCTTCGGCACGCACGGCCACCGCGACATGGAGATCGTCAGCTACGTGCTCTCCGGTGAACTCGCGCACCGTGACAGCATGGGTAATGGACAACCCGGCCCTGCGGGCCCGGGGGGAGTGGCCGGCGCCGCGGTGAGCGGTGTGATCCGCCCCGGCGACGTGCAGCGCATGAGCGCCGGCCGCGGCGTGATGCACAGCGAGTTCAACCACGCGGCGGAGGCCACCACGCACTTCCTGCAGATCTGGATCGAGCCGAGCGAGCGCGGCATCGAGGCTGGCTACGAGCAGAAGCATTTCGACGCCGGCTCGAAGCGTGGCACCTTCCGGCTGGTCGCCTCGCCCGACGGCCGCGACGGCTCGGTGACGATCCATGCCGATGCGGCGATCTACAGCGGCCTGTTCGACGGCGCCGAGGCGCTCACGCGCGCGCTCGACCCGGCGCGCCGCTTCTACGTGCACGTCGTGCGCGGCAGCGTCGTCGTCAACGGCCAGTGCCTGCAGGGCGGCGATGCGCTGAAGATCGAGGGCGAGAGTGCACTGAGCATCGAACATGGCGTGGACGCCGAAATACTGCTGTTCGATCTGCAGTGATTTCACCCGATGGGGGCGACGCGGCTTGGTAGAGTCCACGCTGTGGACACCCTCATCAAACTGGCGACGCTGCTGCCCTGGATCGACTGGGTGGCGATGATCGTGTTCGGCTGCGGCTGGGCCGGCTATGTGCGCTTCGCGCGCCAGCGCGACGGCCGCCGGCACTCGATCCTGGCCGCGACCAACGCGGTGCGGCGGCAATGGATGCTCCAGGCCACCTACCGCGAGGTGCGGGTGCTTGACGGCGTCGTGATCCAGAACCTCTCGACCAGCCCCTCGTTCTTCGCCTCGACCACGATCCTGATCATCGGCGGGCTGCTCGCGCTGCTCGGCACGGACAAGGCCAACGAGCTGGTGCGCGACCTGCCGTTCGCGGCGCGCACCACGAGCATCATCTTCGACATGAAGTTGATGCTGTTGCTCGGCATCTTCGTCTACGCCTTCTTTCGCTTCACCTGGTCGATGCGCCAATACACCTTTGGCGCGCTGCTCGTCGCCGCGGCGCCCGAGGCCGA
The DNA here is from genome assembly GCA_964247075.1 of uncultured Rhizobacter sp. GTDB lineage: Bacteria > Pseudomonadota > Gammaproteobacteria > Burkholderiales > Burkholderiaceae_C > LMDS01. The sequence goes on from CAXTSS010000003.1 coordinate 201,137, forward strand.
GGTGTTCGTGACCGAGGGCCTGTCGCGCGAGGCCTTCGCTGACAAGGCCGGCCGCATCGTCGGCCTCGCGGCCGAGACCTTCAACGATGGGTTGCGCGCGTACTACTTCGCCTTCGCCGCGATCGGCTGGTTCTTCTCGCCGATCGTGTTCATGACGGCGACGCTCGGCGTCGTCTACATCCTGTACCAGCGCGAGTTCAGGTCGGACGTGCTGGATGTGCTGTCGTCCTGAACGTCAACGGTTACGGGCCAGGCGCAGCCCGCTGAACTGCCACTGCGCGTCGGGCGGAAAGAAGTTGCGATAGCTCGCGCGCACATGCCCCGCCGGCGTGGCGCAGGAGCCGCCGCGCAGCACGTATTGATTGCACATGAACTTGCCGTTGTATTCGCCGACCGCGCCGGGCAGCGGACGGTAGCCGGGATAGGCGCCGTAGCTTGATTGAGTCCACTCCCAGACATCGCCGAACATCTGTGCCGGTTCGTCGCCGGCCGCGTCCTCGGCCGGCAGCGGATGAAACGCGCCGCGGTCGGCGAAGTTTGCACGTGTCGATGTGCGCAGCCGCCGCGCGGCGTGCTCCCACTCGATCTCGGTCGGCAGCCGGGCGCCGGACCAGCGCGCCAAGGCGTCGGCCTCGAAGTAGCTGAGGTGGCACACGGGTGTGCGCGGGTCGATCTCGATCGTGCCTTGCAGCGTGTGATTCATCCAGCGGCCGTCGACCTCGCGCCAGTAGAGCGGCGCGCGGCGCTGGCCAGCGCGCACCCAATCCCAGCCCATGGACAACCAGAGCTCGGAGCGTTGGTAGCCGCCATCCTCGATGAACGCGAGGTAGTCACCGTAGCTCACCGGCCGCGACGCGAGCTCGAACGGCGCGGTGTAGGCGCGGTGCCTTGGCGTCTCGTTGTCGAAGCAGAAGCTGCCGTCGAGCGCGGCATCATGGCCGTGCTCGATCAGCCCGGCTTCAAAGCCGATCCAGTGCAGCGGCTGCGCCTGCACGCTCGTCATCGGCCAGCGCTTCGCATACGGCGCGTGCGTCGGGTTGAAGCTCAGCGCGTGTTTGATGTCGGTCAGCAGCAACTCCTGGTGCTGCTGCTCGTGGTGCAGGCCGAGCGTGACCAGCTCGGCGAGCACCGCGTCATCGGCGCGCGCCTCCAGCACGCGCCGCATGCGCGCATCGACATTCGCGCGGTAGCGGATCACCTCGTCGAACGTCGGCCGCGTGATCAGCCCGCGCTGCGCCCGCGGGTGCATCTCGCCGATGCCCTGGTAGTAGCTGTTGAACAGCACACGGTAGGCGGGGTCGAACGGCTTGAACGCGGGCTCGAAGCGCTCAAGGACGAAGGTCTCGAAGAACCAGGTGATGTGCGCGAGGTGCCACTTGGTCGGACTCGCATCGGGCATCGACTGCACCTGGCAATCTTCAGGCGAGAGCGGCGCCGCCAGCCTCAGCGTGGCTTGGCGGATGTCGGCAAACGACTGGGCGAGCCGGCTGGCGGGTAACTCTGCGGGCCGCGGATGGAGGTTCATGCCTGACCTTATAGCGGGGTGGTCGGCGCCAGTGTGTCAGACAAGGCCGCGCGTTCGTCGAAGACGAAACAATTCCCTTCGAAATGCTCGCCGCCGGCCTCCTCGAAGTACTTCAGGATGCCGCCGTCGAGCTGCAACACGTTCGCCACACCGGCTTCGCGCATCAGCAGTGCGGCCTTCTCGCAGCGGATGCCACCGGTGCAGTAGCTGACGACGGTCTTGCCCTCCAGCTCGGCACGGTGCGCGGCCAGCGCCTGCGGGAACTCGCTGAACTTGGCGATGCGCCAGTCGAGCGCGTTCCGGAAGCGGCCGTGATCGACCTCGAACGCATTGCGCGTGTCGAGCGTGACGACCTCGCGGCCGGCGTCGTCCACGCCCGCAGTCAGCCAGCGTGCCAGCGTCTTTGCATCGACCGCGGGTGCGCGCGCGTCCTGCGGCTTGATGGTCGGGTTATTCATCCGGATGATCTCGGGCTTGACCTTCACGAGCAGCTTGCCGAATGGCACGTCGGTCGACCAGCTCTCCTTGATCGACAAGCCGCCGAACGCCTCGTGCGCCATCAACCAAGCGAGAAACTCGCGCACCGGATGCTCCGCGCCGGCGACGAACAGGTTGATGCCTTCGTCGGCCAGCAAGACCGTGCCCTTGAGCGCATGCGCGCTGGCTTGAGAGTGAATGCTCTCGCGCCAGGCCGCCGTGTCGCTCAGGCTCACGAACTTGTAGGCGGAGATGTTCAGAATTGATGTCACGCCACAAATTTTACGTGCCGCGCGCTCCCTAGAATGCCTGCCATGGCCTTCGTTCACCTGCGCACCCACACCGAGTTTTCCGTCGCCGATGGCACGCTGCGCATCGCCGATGCGGCGGATCTCGCGGCGGCCGATGGCCAGGCCGCGCTGGCGATCACCGACCTCTCCAACCTGTTCGGCGCCGTCAAGCTCTACAGCGCGGCGCGCAAGCGCGGCGTGAAGCCGATCATCGGCGTCGACGTGTGGGTCGAGGCGACCGGTGGCGAGAAGGCAGCAAGCCGGCTCGTGCTGCTGGTGCAGAACAGCCGAGGCTACCTGAACTTGTGCGAGCTGATCTCGCGCGCCTGGCTGCGCCATGAGCAGCGCGCGCAGGCGTGCGTGAAGTGGGAGTGGCTGAGCGAATTGAACGACGGCCTGATCGCACTCTCGGGTGCCGAGATGGGCGCGGTCGGCCAGGCGCTGGTGGCGGGCGACGTGCCGCGTGCCGAAGCCGCGGCGCGCAAGCTTGACGCGATCTTCGGCCAGCGCTTCTACATCGAGCTGCAGCGCGCTGGCCTGCCAGGAAGCGAAGCGCATGTGCGCAAGGCCGCCGTGCTCGCGGCCAAGCTCGGCCTGCCGGTCGTCGCGACCCACCCGGTGCAGTTCGCCACGCCCGATGACTTCGAGGCGCACGAGGCGCGCGTCTGCATCGCCGATGGCGAGATGTTGTCGAACCCGCGCCGCGTCAAGCGCTTCGGGCCGGAGCAGTATTTCAAGACGCAGGCGCAGATGGAGGCGCTGTTCGCAGATCTGCCGAGCGCGCTGCAGAACACCGTCGAGATCGCGAAGCGCTGCAACCTGAGCCTGGTGCTGGGCCAGCCGCAGTTGCCGGACTTTCCGACCCCGGTTGTCGATGGCCAACCGCTGGCGATGGCGGACTACTTCAGCATCCTCTCGCACGAGGGTCTCGAGAACCGATTGAAGCAGCGCTACCCGGATGCCGCCGAGCGCGAGGCGCAGCGGCCGCGCTATGTCGAGCGGCTCGATTTCGAGATCGCGACGATCCTGAAGATGGGCTTCCCCGGCTACTTCCTGATCGTCGCCGACTTCATCAACTGGGCCCAGAACAACGGTTGCCCGGTCGGCCCGGGCCGCGGCTCCGGCGCGGGTTCGCTGGTCGCGTACTCGCTCAACATCACCGGCCTGGATCCGCTGCAATACCACCTGCTGTTCGAGCGCTTCCTGAACCCCGAGCGCGTCTCGATGCCCGACTTCGACATCGACTTCTGCCAGGGCAACCGCGACCGCGTGATCGACTACGTGAAGCAGAAGTACGGCCGCGACGCGGTGAGCCAGATCGCCACCTTCGGCACGATGGCGGCGAAGGCCGCGCTGCGCGATGTGGGACGCGTGCTCGGCATGGGCTACGGCCACGTCGATTCGATCGCCAAGCTGATCCCGGCGCCGCCCGGCAAGCAGGTGACGCTCGCGAAGGTGCCCGAGAAGCCGGACCCGGGCCTGATCTACGCGCGCAGGGAAGCGCCCGAACTCGAGCAGCGCGAAGCGGCCGAGGTCGAGGTGGCCGAGCTGCTCACATTGGCGACGCGCGTCGAGGGCATCACGCGCAATGTGGGCATGCACGCCGGCGGTGTGCTGATTGCGCCGGGCAAGATCACCGACTTCTGCCCGCTCTACATGCAGCCCGGCAGCGACAGCGCGGTGAGCCAGTTCGACAAGGACGACGTCGAGGCGATCGGCCTGGTTAAGTTCGACTTTTTGGGCTTGGCCACGCTGACGATCTTGGAGCTCGCGAAGGACTTCATCAAGGCGCGCCGCCCCCAGCACGCGGATTTCGACTACGACAAGCTGCCGCTCGACGACCAGCGTGTCTACAGGCTGTTCAGCGAAGGCCGCACCGAGTCGGTGTTCCAGTTCGAAAGCTCGGGCATGCAGCGCATGCTGAAGGACGCGCGGCCGACGCGCATCGAAGACCTGTTCGCGCTGAACGCGATGTTCCGCCCCGGCCCGATGGAAAACATCCCGAGCTTCTGTGCGCGCAAGCACGGCAAGGAAGAGGTGAGCTACCCGCACCCGTTGCTCGAGACCGTGCTCGGCGAGACCTACGGCGTGATGGTCTACCAGGAGCAGGTGATGCAGGCCGCGCAGGTGCTGGGCGGCTACTCGCTCGGCGGCGCCGATCTGCTGCGCCGCGCGATGGGCAAGAAGAAGGCCGAGGAGATGGCGCAGCACCGCCAGATCTTCCGCGACGGCGCAGCGAAGAAGGACATTTCCGAATCGGCCGCCGACGAAGTCTTCGACCTGATGGAGAAGTTCGCCGGCTACGGCTTCAACAAGTCGCACGCCGCCGCGTACTCGCTGCTCGCGTACCACACCGCCTGGATCAAGGTGCATTGCACCGCCGAGTTCTTCGCCGCGAACATGACGGTGGAGATGGACGACAGCGACAAGCTGCGCGCGCTGCTGATCGATGCGAAGACCTTCGGTGTCGAGATCCAGGCGCCCGATGTGAACGTCGGCGTGCACCGCTTCGTGCCGGTCAGCGACAAGGCGGTGCAATACGGTCTGGGCGCGATCAAGGGCACCGGGCAGGGCGCGATCGAAGCGATCGTCGCGGCGCGCGAGCAGGCCGCCTTCACGAGCCTGTTCGACTTCTGCGCCCGCGTCGATCGCCAGCGCATCAACCGCCGCGTGCTCGAGGCGCTGATCAAGGCCGGCGCCTTCGACGCGCTGCACCCGGAGCGCGCGAGCATGCTCGCCAGCGTCGGTCTGGCGCTCGACTGGGCTGCCACGCAGGCGGCGCACGCCGATCAGGGCGGGCTGTTCGATTTCGGCGATGCCGATGGCGATGCGCACGGTGCGAGCACGCAGGAGCCGGCGCTGATCGCGGCGGAACCGTGGAGCATCAAGGAGCGCCTCACGCTGGAGAAGGCCGCGCTCGGCTTCTACCTCTCAGGCCACCTGTTCGACCAGAGCGCCGATGAAGTGCGCCGCTTCGCGCGCCGCCGCATCGCCGACCTGATGGACAGCCGCGAGCCGCAGCTGCTCGCCGGCATCGTCAGCGATCTGCGCGTGATCAACGGCCAGCGCGGTCGCGTCGCGATCTTCAAGCTAGACGACAAATCCGAGCCGATCGAGGCGGTCGCGAACGAAGAGCTGCTGAACGCGAACCGCGACCTGCTGAAGGACGACGAGCTCATCATCGTGCAGGGCAAGGTGCAGCCCGATCGTTTCTCCGGCGGGCTGCGGTTGACGGTGGCGCAGGTGTGGGATCTGGCCTCGGCGCGCTGCCGTTTCGGCAAGTACCTGCGCGTCGCGGTCAACGGCAGCGTGCCGCCGGTGGCCGAGGTGCTGCGCGACTTCCCGTCGCGCCGCGTCGCCTCCGAGCAGGGCGACCTGACACAGGGGCTCACCGTGCGCTTGCAGCTGCATCGCACGAACGCCGACGCGAGTGCCAGCGGCGAGCTCGACCTGGGTGACTCGGCGCGCTTCTATCCCACCGACGCGGCGCTGGACCGCTGGCGCGCCGGCGCGCATCAAGGCGAGGCGACGGTGGTCTACGAATGACCTCCGCCGAGCCCGTCACCGGGCTGGTACTGACGGGCGGCGGCGCACGCGCCGCTTATCAGGTGGGGGTGTTGAAGGCGATCGCGGCGATCCGCAGTGCCTCGAGTGGCGCGGAGTCCGGCAACCCGTTCCCGGTGATCGCCGGCACCTCGGCCGGTGCGATCAATGCCGCGGCGCTGGCCTGTCGCGCCGACGATTTCGACGCCGCAGTCCGTGAGCTCTGCCAGGTGTGGGAGAACTTTCACGCCGAGCAGGTCTACCGGGCCGATTCGCTCGGCGTGATTCGCACCGGTGCGCGCTGGCTGACGATGATGTCGATCGGCTGGGTGATCGCACGCTGGCGCCGCGCGCGGCCCAAATCGCTGCTCGACAACACGCCTCTCGAAGGGCTGCTGACCCGCCTCGTCAGCACCGAGCGGCTGCACCGCGTGATGAGCGAAGGCCACCTCGCGGGGCTCGCGGTCACTGCGTCGAGCTACGGCTCGGGCCTGCATGTGACCTTCTACGACGCGGTGAACGACATCGTGCCCTGGACGCGCTCGCAGCGCATCGCGGTGCGCGCCGCGATCGGCGTGCCGCACCTGCTGGCGTCATCGGCGATCCCGTTCGTGTTCCCGGCGACGGCATTGAACATCGATGGCCACACCGAATACTGCGGCGACGGCTCGATGCGCCAGGCCGCGCCGATCTCGCCAGCGGTGCATCTCGGGGCGCAACGCATCCTGGTCGTCGGCGCCGGCCGCATGCACGAACCGCCCGGCGAGCGCGTCGGCAGCGGCGAGTACCCGAATCTCGCGCAGATCGCCGGTCATGCGTTGTCGAACATCTTCCTCGATGCGCTCGCGGCCGATGTCGAGCGGCTGCAGCGCATCAACGGCACGCTCGCGCTGCTCACGCGCGAGCAGCGCGCCGCCACCAACCTGAAGCCGATCGACCTGCTGGTGATCGCACCGAGCCAGCGGCTGGACGACATCGCCGCCAAGCACCTGGCCGTGCTGCCGCTGCCGATCCGCGCGATGCTGCGCGGCCTCGGTGTGCGGGGGCAGGGCGATGACGCACGCGGCGCGGCGCTGGCGAGCTACCTGCTGTTCGAGGCGCCCTACACGCGCGAGTTGATGGCGCTGGGCATCGCCGACACGATGAGCCGCCACGACGACGTGCTGCGCTTCTTTGGCTGGACGCCACGATAAAAAACGCCCCGACGAATCGAGGCGTTCGAGAGAGGCGGGCCGTCGGGCCCGCGCTGTCGTTCGAGTTCTGATTACTTCTTCGCGGCGCTGGCCGGTGCCACAGCAGCGGCGGGCTTGGTTTCCTTCGTGTCCTTGCCTTCCTTCGCGGCCTTCTTTGCCGCGGCCTTGTCGGCCTTGGCCGCAGCCTTTTCTTCCTTGGCCTTCATCGCGGCGGCCTTCTTGTCGTCGGCGCTCGTGGTGGCGGGCTTGGCAGCGGGCGCCGCGGCGCTGGCGGCCGGGGCGGCAGCAGGTGCGGCGGCCTTCGGCGCCTCGACCTTCGCCGCGGGCTTGTCTTCCTTCTTCGCGGCGGCCGGGGCCGCAGCCTTGGCCGGAGCGCCGGCGAACGCCGCGCCGTTGACGGTCAGGCCTTCGGTCGAGAACTTGGCGGCGTTGCCTTCGCCCACGCCTTTGACGCGGGTGACCATGTCTTGCCAGTCCTTGAAGGAGCCCTTCTTGCGCTCGTCGAGGATCTTGCCGGCGATGACCGGGCCGATGCCCTTGACGGCTTCGAGCTCGGCTTGCGTCGCCTTGTTGGCATCGACCGCGGCAAACGCCACGGCTGCGAACAGGGCCAGCATGGCCACGAGAATCTTCTTGATCATGTGCATTCCTCAGAAATCAGTTGGAGGCGCGCCGAGCGGGATGCTGAGCGGCGCTCGACCCATAACGAAGCCCGCGTGCTCAGGGTTGACCCATGGCGCGAACAAACTCAACTTTGTTGCTGCGCGAGCCAGCCCACGTAGGCGGTCACGCCGGTCGCCACGTCCGCGAACGCATGGTGGCAGCCGGTGGCGCGCAGCCGGGTCAGGTCGGCCTCGGTGAACGATTGGTACTTGCCGACGAGCGCTTCGGGGAACGGGATGTACTCGACCAGCCCCTGCCGCACCAGCGCCGCGAGCGGCAGCGCGGCCTCGCCCTTGAGCGCGCGTGCGGCGTTGACGGTGGCCACCGCGACGTCGTTGAACGGCTGCGCGCGGCCGGTGCCGAGGTTGAAGATGCCGCTCTGGTCCGGGTGCTGCAGGAACCATAGGTTGACCGCGACCACGTCATCGACGAACACGAAATCGCGGCTCTGCTGGCCGGGCGCATAGCCGCCGTACTCGCCGAACAGCCTGACTTGGCCGGTCTCGCGGAACTGGTTGAAGTGGTGGAACGCGACCGAGGCCATGCGCGCCTTGTGCTGCTCGCGCGGGCCGTAGACGTTGAAGTAGCGGAAGCCGACGACCTGGCTCGTTGCCGCGGCCAGCATCCGCCGCACGACGTTGTCGAACAGCAGCTTGGAGTAGCCGTAGACGTTCAGCGGTTGCTCGAACGCCGGCTCTTCGCGAAACGCCGCGCTGCCGCCGTAGGTGGCGGCTGACGAGGCGTAGAGCAGGCGCGTGCCTTGCGCTTGGGCAGCATCGAGCAGGTCCTTCGAGCAGCGGTAGTTGTTGTCGAGCATGTAGCGGCCGTTGTGCTCCATCGTGTCGGAGCACGCGCCCTGGTGCAGCACCGCGTCGATCTGGCCGAACTCGCCTTTCGCGAAGCGTGCGTAGAACTCGCTCTTGTCGAAGTAATCGCTGAGCTGCGCGCCCAGCAGGTTGCGGTACTTCGGGCCATCGGTCAGGTCATCGACGGCGATCACGTCGTCGATGCCGATGGCGTTCAGTCCGTGGACGAGGTTGCTGCCGATCATGCCGGCGGCGCCAGTGACGACGATCTTCATCCAAATAGCTCCTCGTAGCTGACGCTCGCCGTGCCGAACTTGCCGACCACGATGCCGCCGGCGCGGTTCGCCAAGGGCATCGCGTCGCGCAGGCTCATGCCGCTGGCCAGCAGCGCGGCGAGCGTGGCGATCACGGTGTCGCCGGCGCCGGTGACGTCGAACACCTCGCGCGCCTGGGCGGGCACCTGCACGTGGCCGGCATCGTCGAACAGCGACATGCCGTCTTCCGAGCGCGTCAGCAGCAGCGCGTCCAGCCGGTGTTCGGCGCGCAGCGCATTCACGCGCTCGTGCAACTGCGCCTCGCTGCTCCAGGGGCCAATGACCTGCGCGAGCTCTGCGCGGTTCGGCGTGACGACACTGGCGCCGGCATAGCGCGAATAGTCGCTGCCCTTCGGGTCGATCAGCACCGGCTTGTTCGCCGCGCGGGCGAGTTCGACCATGCGCGGGATGTGCGTCAACCCGCCCTTGCCGTAGTCGGAGAACAGCACCGCGCCGGCGTCGGGCAGCACGCGCTCGAACTCGCTGAGCATGCCGGCCAGCACCTCGTGGTCGGGCTGGTTCTCGAAGTCGACGCGGATCAGCTGCTGGGCGCGGCCGATCACGCGCAACTTGACGATGGTGTAGAGCTGCGGGTCGCTGCCGAGCAGCGCGTCGATGCCGTGCCGCTCCAGCATCTGGCGCAGCTTGCGCGCGGGCTCGTCATCGCCGACGACGGTCAGCAGCGTCGCTTGCGCGCCCAGCGTCTTGACGTTGAGCGCGACGTTGGCCGCACCGCCGAGGCGCTCCTCCTCACGGTTCACCCGCACGATCGGCACCGGCGCTTCGGGCGAGATGCGATCGACGGCGCCGAACCAGTAACGATCGAGCATCGCGTCACCGACGACGAGCACGCGGGATCGCGCGAATTGTTCGCGGGTGTGCATGTCTATAGATCCTCCAGCCGTTGCGGCGGGTAGCTGTCCCAGTTCAGGCAGCCAGGGCATTGCCAGAAGTAGAGCTTGGCCTCGAAGCCGCAGGCGGCGCAGCGGTAGCGATGCAGCGGTTGCGCGGCGCGGCCGATCGCATCGCCGAGCGTCTGGGTTTCAGCCGGCGTGAACGAGGCGGCATCGGGCTGCGTGATCAGCGCCTTCGCGGCCGACAGGGTCGGGTGGTTGCGCAGGTGCGCGAGCAGACGCTCGCGCTGGTGTGCGGGCACCGGGTCGAGCAGCGCGATCGCGTCCAGCAGGTCCATCGATGGCGCGCGGCGGTACAGATCGCGCAGGCGCTCCAGCGCGGCGGGCGCGTCGCCGGCCTCGCGCGCGCTGGCGGCGTACTCGCGCGCGACGAGGTTGAACGCGTTCGGGTGCGCGACCATCAGCACGCCCCATACCGCCAGCACCTCGGCGTGATCGCCGCGCCGTGCGGCGCGCTCGCCCGCGAGCACGAGCGGGCGCGCGGCCTGCGGCGCGGCTTCGCGAGCGCGCTTCAGGGCGGTGTCGGCGTCGGTCGTCTGCTGTTTCGCGTCGGCCTCGAGGGCGATCTCACACCAGTAGTGCGCGATGCGCGAGGCGAACGAGCCCGTGCCGCGGTTCTCGAGCTTGCCCGCGACCTCGACCGCGGCGCGCCAGTCGCGCGAGCGCTCGTGAAGAGTGAGCAGTGCGAGCCGCGCTTCCGTGTCGAACGCAGTGCCGTCGAGTGCGCCGTAGGCGCTTTCGGCGCGGTCGAACAGGCCGGCCTTCATGAAGTCTTGTGCGAGCGCGTGCTGCGCGCGGTCGCGCTCGCTGCGGGGCAGGTCTGCGCGCTGCAGTAGGTGCTCGTGCACGCGCACCGCGCGCTCGAACTCGCCGCGGCGGCGGAACAGGTTGCCGAGGGCGAAGTGCAGGTCGGAGGTGTCCGGGTCTTGCTGCACCGCTTCGATGAAAGCGTCGATCGCCTTGTCGTGCTGCTCGTTGAGCAGCAGGTTCAGGCCCTTGTAGTAAGCCTTGGGCGAATCCTTTTGTTCACGTCGCCACTGCCGCAGGTCGAAGCGCGAGGCGAGCCAGCCGAGCGCGAAGGTCAGCGGCAGGCCGAGCAGCAACCACTGCAGGTCAAAGCCCATCGCGTGGCGGGTGAGGGATCGTGATTTCGCGTGCCGGCGTGGCCACCGGCGCTTCGGCTGCGGCCGGGATCACCGGAGCGTGCTTGCGCGCGACACGGCGGTGCCGCCACCACGCGGGCACCATCGCGAACACGCCGAACGCGCAGCCGAGCGCGAACGCGGCGAGCACGACGAACACCATCGGCGCGCGCCACTCCTGGCCGAAGAACCAGCGGATGCCGGCCTCCTGCTGGTTGTTCAGCGCGAAAGCGAAGAGGGTGAAGAAGATGGCGGCTCGGACGAGCCAGACGAAAACTCGCATCGGCGGCAGTGGGCATCAGGGCGGGCCGATTCTACCGGCCGGGGGATGCGCAGCTTCAGCTGCTCGCAGCGTCGCCGATGACGGGAACCTGGGCATCGACGGCTTCACGCAGCGCCTTGCCCGGCTTGAAATGAGGGACGAGCTTCTCGGGGATCACCACCTGCTCGCCGCTGCGCGGGTTGCGGCCCACGCGCGGCGGGCGGCGGTTGATCGAGAAGCTGCCGAAACCACGGATCTCGATGCGGTGCCCTTTGGCGAGCGCCGCAGACATCGCATCGAGAATCGTCTTGACCGCGAACTCCGTGTCACGGTGCGTCAGCTGGCCGAAACGTTCGGCCAGTTGCGCCACCAGATCGGAGCGGGTCATTTCAGAATCAACCGTTGTTGTTCTGGTTGTCGAGCTTGGCGCGCAGCAGGGCCCCCAGGCTGGTCGTGCCGGCGCTCTCGCGCTCGCTGGTCTGCGCCAGGCGAGTCATCGCTTCCTGGTTGTCGGCGTTGTCCTTGGCCTTGATCGACAACTGGATCGAACGCAGCTTGCGGTCGACGTTGATGATCACGGCGTTGACTTCGTCGCCTTCCTTCAGCACGTTGCGTGCGTCTTCGACGCGGTCGCGGCTGATTTCGGAAGCGCGCAGGTAGCCCGTCACGTCGGCATTCAGTTCGATCTCGGCGCCGCGCGCGTCGACCGTCTTGACCTTGCCCGTCACCGACATGCCGCGGTCGTTGACCGTGGTGTAGGTGGTGAACGGATCGCTGTCGAGCTGCTTGATGCCGAGCGAGATGCGTTCGCGATCCACATCGACGGCCAGCACGATCGCTTCGACTTCCTGGCCCTTCTTGTAGTTGCGAACCGCGGCCTCGCCCGGCTCGTGCCACGACAGGTCGGAGAGGTGCACCAGGCCGTCGATGCCGGCGGCAAGACCCACGAACACGCCGAAGTCGGTGATCGACTTGACCGGGCCCTTGACGCGGTCACCGCGCTGCACGGTGGTCGAGAACTCTTCCCACGGGTTCGCCTTGCACTGCTTCATGCCCAGGCTGATGCGGCGCTTGTCTTCGTCGATTTCGAGAACCATGACTTCGACTTCGTCGCCGAGCGAGACGATCTTGCTCGGGGCGACGTTCTTGTTGGTCCAGTCCATTTCCGAGACGTGCACCAGGCCTTCGATGCCCGGCTCGATCTCGACGAACGCGCCGTAGTCGGCGATGTTCGTGATCTTGCCGAACAGGCGCGTGCTGTTCGGGTAGCGGCGCGACACGCCGTGCCACGGGTCGTCGCCGAGCTGCTTGATGCCCAGCGAGACGCGGTTCTTCTCGGCGTCGAACTTCAGGACCTTGGCCTGCAGTTCCTGGCCGACCTGAACCACTTCGCTCGGGTGACGCACACGGCGCCAGGCCATGTCGGTGATGTGCAGCAGGCCGTCGATGCCGCCGAGGTCGACGAACGCGCCGTACTCGGTGATGTTCTTGACGACGCCGTTGACGATCGCGCCTTCATGCAGCGTCGACAGCAGCTTGCCGCGTTCTTCGCCCATCGAGGCTTCGACCACCGCGCGGCGCGACAACACGACGTTGTTGCGCTTGCGGTCGAGCTTGATGACCTTGAACTCCATGGTCTTGCCTTCGAACGGCGACATGTCCTTGACAGGACGCGTGTCGAGCAGCGAGCCGGGCAGGAAGGCACGGATGCCGTTGACGAGGACGGTCAGGCCGCCCTTGACCTTGCCGTTGACGGTGCCGGTCACGAACTCGCCGGATTCGAGCGAGTTCTCGAGCGACAGCCACGAGGCCAAGCGCTTGGCCTTGTCGCGCGACAGGATGGTGTCGCCGTAGCCGTTCTCGACGGCGTCGATCGCGACCGAGACGAAATCGCCGACCTGGACTTCGAGCTCGCCCTGGTCGTTCTTGAATTCTTCGATGGGCACGTAGGCTTCGGACTTGAGGCCGGCGTTGACCACGACAAAGCTGTGTTCGACGCGCACCACTTCGGCGGTGATGACTTCACCACTGCGCATTTCCGAGCGGGTCAGCGACTCCTCGAACATGGCGGCGAACGATTCCATGCCGGAGCTTGCGGCAGCAACTTGAGTTTGGGACATTGGCGTTTCCGGTGCGGCGTGAAGCAGCCGCGGGGTTAGGTTGAACAACCGCCGCCCTGGCGTGCTTCGGTGACACAGGAGGGAGAGCGACGGACTCTTGGCTTTCTACGTCTCCGCAAAAGGCCTGCGACGTTCCCAGGCTTCCAGCACAGCGACCACCGAGGCTTCGACGGTCAATGCGGAGTTGTCCAGGCGCATTGCATCTTCGGCTGGCTTCAGAGGTGAAACCGCCCGGGTCTGATCCCGGGCATCTCTCATTTCCAGTTCGGCGCGAAGACTGTCGATATTAGACGAAATTCCCTTTGAAATCAACTGCTTGTGCCGCCGTTCGGCGCGCGTGGCGGCAGTCGCGGTGAGGAAGATCTTCAGATCGGCGCCGGGGAAGATCACCGTGCCCATATCTCGGCCGTCGGCCACGAGGCCGGGCACGCGGTGGAACGCCAACTGCAAGGTGCGCAGCGCGGCGCGCACCAGCGGGAAAGCCGAGACCTTGGAGGCGAGGGCGCCGACCTCTTCCAGGCGCAGAGTTTCGGTCACGTCCTGGCCCGACAGGAAGATCTGGCCAGGCCCGAAATGCAGGTCGAGGTTGGTGGCGAGTTGTGCCAAGCGCTGCTCGTCGTCGGCGCGGGTGCCGGAGCGCATCGCCGCGAGCGCGGTGGCGCGATAGACGGCGCCCGAATCGAGGAAGTGGTAGCCCAGCGCCTGCGCGACGGCGCTGGCCAGCGTGCCCTTGCCGGAGGCGGTCGGGCCATCGACGGTGATGATGGGCACGCCGCGCTCGCGCGGCGTGACGACGCCGAACAGCGTCTCGAAGTAATCGGGAAAGGTCTTTGCCACGCACTGCGGATCGAGGATGCGCACCGGCAGGCGCGCCTCGTTGAAGGCCGCGAGCGAGAAGCACATCGCGATGCGGTGGTCGTCGTAGGTGTGGATCGCTGCCGGCTTCCATGCGCTCGGCGCGGTGACTTCGATGAAGTCCGCGCCCTCGGTCACCGTCGCGCCGAGTTTGCCCAGCTCGGTCGCCATCGCCGCGAGCCGGTCGGTCTCTTTCACGCGCCAGCTCGCGATGTTGGTCAATCGGGTCGTGCCGGTGGCGTAGAGCGCCATCACGGCCAAGGTCATCGCGGCATCGGGGATGTGGTTGCAGTCGAGTTCGATGGCGCGCAGCGGCCAAGCGCCGCGCGAGACCTCGATCCAACGCTCGCCGAGCACCGCGTTCGCGCCCATCGCCCGCGCGGCGGCGACGAAATCGATGTCGCCCTGGATCGATTCGCTGCCGAGGCCTTCGATGCGCAGCGGTGCGTCTGCGCTGGCGGCGATCGCGCCGAGTGCGACGAAGTACGAGGCCGATGACGCATCGCCCTCGACATGGAACTCGCCCGGCGAGCTGAGCCGGCTGCCGGCCGGCACCGTGAAGCGCGCCCAGCCGTCGTTGCGCACCTGCACGCCGAAGCGTGCCAGCAGATTCAGCGTGATCGCGACGTAGGGCCGCGAGATGAGTTCGCCGACGACCTCGATCACCACATCCTGCGCATGCGTCATCAGGCACAGCGCCTGCAGCAGGCCGGTGAGGAACTGGCTCGACACGTTGCCGCGCACACGGATCGGCGCAGAGAGAACAAGCGTGTGTGGTGTGCCATCGCCCAGCACGAGCGGCGGGTAGCCTTCCTTCGCGATGCATTCGATGTGGCAGCCGAGCGGTCGCAACGCGTCGATCAGGTCGCCGATCGGCCGTTCGTGCATGCGCGGCACGCCGCGGATCGTGAAGCGCCCGCCCTGCGCGGTCGCGAGCAGCGCGAGCGCTGCGGTGACGGTGCGCACCGAGGTGCCCGAATTGCCGAGGAAGATGTCGGCCTCGCGCGCCGCGAGCGCGCCGCCGGTACCGGTGATGCGGATCAATCGATCATCGCGCTCGATGCGGCAGCCGAGTGCGGCCAGCGCCTCGAGCATCACCTGCGTGTCGTCCGATTCGAGCAGGTCGTGGATCGTGGTCACCCCATGGCTCAGGCCTGCCAGCAGCAGCACGCGGTTCGAGATGCTCTTCGAGCCGGGCAGGCGCACGCTGCCACCGGCGGCGAGCAGGGGCGGGAGGTCGAGGAATCGGGTCTGAAACATGCGGCAGCGCAGCGCGTTGCTGCAAGGTGGAGGCTAAGAACCTAGCGATTTGTCGGTGACTTGCCGGAGCTCATCTGCCAGCCCCCGCGTGCCTCGGAGGCGCTGCGGATCATCTCTTCGAGCGCGTCGACGTTGCCCGAGGTCAGCGCGCGCTCCATCGCTTCGAGCGTGTGCCGGAAGCGCAGGCTTTGCTTGAGCACCTCTTCGCGGTTCGACATCAGCACATCGCGCCACATCGTCGAGTCGCTCGCGGCGATGCGCGTGAAATCGCGAAAGCCCGGGCCGGCCAGCGAGAGGTAGTCGCGCCCCGCGGGTTGCTTCGCGACCGAGTTGAAATACGCGAACGCGAGCAGGTGTGGCAGGTGGCTCACCGCGGCAAAGGCGCCATCGTGGTTCTCGGGTGTCATGCGCAGGACTTGCGCACCGATCGCGGCCCACACATCTGTCGCCTTCTGCACCAGCTCCGGGTTGGTCTGCGGCAGCGGCGTCAGGATGACCTGGCGGCCGTTGTAGAGGGCAGCGTCCGCGTTGGCGATGCCCGCCACTTCCTTGCCGGCGATCGGGTGGGCGGGCACGAACGAGGCGATGTTCTCCTTCAGCACGCGGCGCGCCGCGTCGACCACGTCGCGTTTGGTCGAGCCCACATCCATGATCAGCACGCCGGGCTCGATCAGGTGGCGGATCGCCTTGAAGGTGGCTTCGGTGGCGGCCACCGGCACCGCGATCAGCACGATGTCGGAGCCGGAGACGGCGAGCAGCGCCGACTCGGCGACCTGGTCGATCACGCCGAGCTTTTTCGCCTTCTCGGTGGTCGAGGGCGACTTGCTGTAGCCGATGACGCGCTTGACGAGGCCGGCGCGCTTGCATGCGAGCGCGAACGAGCCGCCCATCAGGCCGCATCCGATCACGCCGAGTTGGTTGAACATGAGGTCAGTGGATCCGGGTCAGTGCACGTCGATGGGGTAGGTGCCGAGCTGCTTGAAGAACGCGCACACGCCGCGCAACTCGGCCAGCGCCGCCGCCACATGGGGCTGGTCGGGGTGGCCTTGCAGGTCGATGTAGAAGTAGTACTCCCACTGGCCCGAGCGCGCCGGTCGCGACTCGAAGCGCGTCATGGAGACGCCGTGGTGCTTCAGCGGCACGAGCATGTCGTGCACCGCGCCGGGCCGGTTCGCGACCGAGACGACGAGGCTGGTGCAGTCGTGGCCCGACGCCTTCGGCTGCGGATGCTGGTGCGGGTGCGCGACGATCGCGAAGCGGGTGCGGTTGTGGGCATCGTCCTGGATCGCCGGCGCGACGACGTGCAGCCCGAATTCGGCCGCCGCCTGGGTGCTGGCGATGCCGGCGAGGCTGGCGTCAAGGCTCGCCAGGCGCGCCCCCTCGGCGTTGCTCGAGACCGGCCGGCGTTCGGCGTTGGGCAAGTGGTTGCTGAGCCAGCCGTGGCATTGCGCAAGCGCCTGCGGGTGCGCGCAGACGGCCTGCACATCGGCCAGCGAGTTCTCGCGCCGCAGCAGGTTGTGGCGCACGTACAGGCTGGTCTCGCCGATGATGAACAGCGGCGTCGTCAGGAACAGGTCGAGCGAGCGCGTGACGACACCTTCGCTGGAGTTCTCCACGGGCACGACACCGAAGTCGGCGGCGCCGGCGCTGGTGACGTGAAACACCTCGTCGACGTTCGAGCACGGGATCTTGACGATCGTCGAACCGAAGAAGCCGATCGCGGCGAGTTCGCTGAAGGTGCCTGCCGGGCCGAGATAGGCGACGCGCGTGGGCGTTTCGAGCGCGCGGCAGGCCGACATGATCTCGCGCCAGATCGGGGCGACGCTGTCGGCCTTGAGCGGGCCGGGGTTGGTGGCCTTCAGACCGTCGATGACCTGGGCCTCACGCTCGGGCCGGAAGGCCACCGTGCCTTCGCGCTTCTTCAGCTCGCCGACCTGTTGCGCGAGCGTGGCGCGGCGGTTCAGCAGCGCAAGCAGTTCGCGATCCAGGTCGTCGATCTGCGTGCGGTACGCGATCAGTTCGGCTGCGGAGGATGTGGAGGCAGAGTCAGCCATGGCGTGGCTCAAATTCTCGCACGCAGCAAGGCCTCGCCATCACCCGCGCATCACTTGCTCGCGGCCTTTTTCGGGGCGGCCGCCTTCGCCGCGGGTGCACTCGCGCCCGCGGTGCCGGGCGAAGGCAGGCCGAGGCTGGCGCGGACTTTGGCTTCGAGCGCCTGCACCTTCGGCGTCAGCAGCGGGCCGGCTTCGGCCACCAGCTTCTGGCCCATCGCCTGCTGCAGGTCGCCACCGATCTGTTGGTACTTTTTCGCGGCCGACGAATCCAGCCAGGTGACCAGTTGCTTGAGTTCGTCTTCGCTCATTTTCTCTTCCATGATCGGCCCGACGGTCCCGGGTGCGAGCTTGATCGCGCGGTCACGCAGCAGCGCAAAGGATTCGTCGACGTACTTGCGGATGTCGACGTCGATGCTCTTGCTGAGCGCTTCGCGCTTTTCCGGCGCCACGTTCTGCATCGCGTTGCCCGCAGCCTGCCCGAGTTGCAGCGCCGGCCGCATCACGACCTCGCGTGCCATGTTCTCGAAGATCGGCTGTTGCAGCGTCAGCGCCCTGGCGACCAGTTCCTTCTTGGCGGGTGACGAAGGGGCAGAGGCCGCAGCGGTCGGGGCCGAAGCCGCCGTCTGGGCGTGGGCGATCGCGGCGCTGGCGAGCAGCGCCGCGGCGATCAGGGTCTTCATCAGGGGTTCTCCTCGGCGGGCTGGTCATCGCCGCCGGTCGTGTCAAGGGGTTCGCCGCCGGCATCGGCGTTCGCATCATTTTCGACGATGCGCTGCAGGCCGCTGAGCTGGGTGCCTTCGTCGAGCGCGATCAAGGTCACGCCCTGGGTGGCGCGGCCCATCTCGCGAATTTCGGAAACCCGTGTGCGCACCAGCACGCCCTTGTCGGTGATCAGCATGATTTCATCGAAGGCGCGCACCAGCGTCGCGGCAACGACCTTGCCATTGCGTCCGCTCTGCTGGATCGCGATCATGCCCTTGGTGCCACGGCCGTGGCGGGTGTATTCGACGATCGAGGTGCGCTTGCCGTAGCCGTTTTCGGTGGCCGTCAGCACGCTCTGGGTTTCGTCTTCGGCCACCAGCATCGCGATCACGCTGACGCCGTCGTCGAGCGCCATACCGCGCACGCCGCGGGCGCCGCGGCCCATCGGCCGCACGTCTTCCTCGTCGAAGCGCACGGCCTTGCCACCATCGCTGAACAGCATCACGTCGTGCTTGCCGTCGGTGAGTGCGGCGCCGATCAGGAAGTCGCCCTCGTCGAGATCGACGGCGATGATGCCGGCCCTGCGCGGGTTGCTGAACTCATCCAGCGAGGTCTTCTTGACCACGCCTTGCGCCGTCGCCATGAACACGTAGTGATCGGCCGGAAAGCTGCGGAAGCTGTTCGTCAGCGGCAGCACCACGTTGACCTTCTCGCCGGGCTGCAGCGGGAACATGTTGACGATCGGGCGGCCGCGCGAATTGCGCGTGCCTTGCGGTACTTCCCAGACCTTGAGCCAGTAGACCCGGCCCTTGTTCGTGAAGCACAGGATGTAGTCGTGCGTGTTCGCGATGAAGAGCTGCTCGACCCAGTCGTCTTCCTTGGTCTGCGTCGCCTGCTTGCCACGACCGCCGCGCTTTTGCGCGCGGTACTCGCTGAGTGCCTGGCTCTTGATGTAGCCAGTGTGCGAGAGCGTCACGACCATGTCGGTCGGCGTGATCAGATCCTCGGTGCCGAGATCCATCGCGTTGTGTTCGATGGTGCTGCGGCGCGCGCCGAGCTTGGTCTGGCCGAACTCGGCCTTGATCGCGGCGAGTTCGTCCGAGATGATGGTCGTCACGCGCGAGGGCGTGGCGAGGATGTCGAGCAGATCGGTGATCTGCACCATCACATCCTTGTACTCGCCGATGATCTTGTCCTGCTCCAGCCCGGTCAGGCGCTGCAGGCGCATCTGCAGGATTTCGCTGGCCTGGTCGTCGGAGAGGCGGTAGAGGCCATCGGCCTGGATGCCGAATTCCTTCGGCAGACCTTCCGGGCGATAAGCTTGGAGTCCGCCCGGGTTGTCGCCGCCGACGCGCGCGAGCATCTCGCGCACCATCGACGAATCCCAGCTCTTGCTCATCAGCGCGGCCTTCGCCACCGGCGGCGTCGGCGAGGCCTTGATGGTCGCGATGAACTCGTCGATGTTGGCCAGCGCCACCGCCAGGCCTTCGAGCACGTGGCCGCGTTCGCGCGCCTTGCGCAGCTCGAACACGGTGCGGCGGGTCACGACCTCGCGGCGGTGTTCGAGGAAGACCTCGATCAGGTCCTTCAGGTTGCAGAGCTTGGGCTGACCGTCGATCAGCGCCACCATGTTCATGCCGAACGTGTCCTGCAACTGCGTCTGCTTGTACAGGTTGTTCAGCACGACCTCGGGCACTTCGCCGCGCTTGAGCTCGATCACCAGGCGCATGCCCGATTTGTCGGACTCGTCCTGAATGTGGCTGATGCCTTCGAGCTTCTTTTCGTGCACCAACTCGGCCATGCGCTCCTGCAGCGTCTTCTTGTTGACCTGGTACGGGAGCTCGTCGACGATGATGGATTGGCGCTGGCCCTTGTCGATGTCCTCGAAGTGGCACTTGGCGCGCATGATCACCTTGCCGCGGCCGGTGCGATAGCCATCGCGCACCCCTGTTAGACCGTAGATGATGCCGGCGGTCGGGAAGTCCGGCGCGGGGATGATCTCCATCAGCTCATCGACCGTTGCGCCCGGGTTGCGCAGCAGGTGATGGCAGGCATCGACGACTTCATTCAGGTTGTGCGGCGGAATGTTCGTCGCCATCCCGACCGCGATGCCGCCAGAGCCGTTGACGAGCAGGTTCGGCAGCCGCGACGGCATGACCAGCGGCTCCTTCTCGCTGCCGTCGTAGTTGGGCCCGAAATCCACTGTCTCCTTGTCGAGATCGGCGAGCATTTCGTGCGCGATCTTCGCGAGGCGGATCTCGGTGTAGCGCATCGCCGCGGCGTTGTCGCCGTCGACCGAGCCGAAGTTTCCCTGGCCGTCGACGAGCATGTGGCGCATCGAGAAATCCTGCGCCATGCGCACGATCGTGTCGTAGACCGACTGGTCGCCATGCGGGTGGTATTTGCCGATCACGTCGCCGACGATGCGCGCCGATTTCTTGTACGGCCGGTTCCAGTCGTTGTTCAGCTCGTGCATCGCAAACAGCGCGCGGCGATGCACCGGTTTGAGGCCGTCGCGCGCATCGGGCAGCGCGCGCCCGACGATCACGCTCATTGCGTAATCGAGATACGAGCGGCGCATCTCCTCTTCCAGACTGATGGGCAGCGTCTCTTTGGCGAACTGGGTCATGCGGTGGGGTTTCGTGAGGGCCGGCGAGGGGGTGCGCGCGGGGCGCAACCGATCATTCTAAGTGTGGCGCGCTGTAGCGCTGATGCAACATGAAGCGCCATGAGCGTGCGCCACGGGGCCAAAAACAGGTTGCGAGAAAGTCCTATGGCAGAATAACTCGGTCGGTGGTCAGCGCCCGGGCACGTCGTTAACGCCCGGGGTTTACCAGTACTTTCCGATTCCGGTTCGGACGTTTTGCAGAACACTACTGCGCCTTCCCTCGAGAGGAGAATCATGAAGAAACTGAACAAGGTGGCGTCGCTCTTTGCAACCGCTGCGCTCGCAACTTCGATGGCCGGCGCATTCGCGCAGTCCTCGAACCAAGACAACTGGGTCAACGGCGTCGGCGGCCTGCCCTGGAAGAACGGCACCAACGAGCTTTGCTGGCGCAACGGCTTTTGGACCCCCGCCACTGCGAACCCTGATTGCGATGGCGCGCTGAAGCCGCCGCCGCCGCCGCCGCCCGCGCCTGTGGCCGCTCCGGCGCCGCCGCCGGCACCGGCCGCCGCTCCGGCGCCGCCGCCGCCGCCGCCGGCACCGCCGGTGCCGACGACCGAAAAGGTCACCTTCGCCGCTGATGCATTCTTCGACACCGCCAAGTCCACGCTGAAGCCCGAAGGCAAGGCCAAGCTCGACGACCTCGTCTCGAAGATGGGCGGCATGGCACTGGAAGTGATCATCGCCGTCGGCCACACCGACTCGGTCGGTGGCGACGCGTACAACCAGAAGCTGTCGGTGCGTCGCGCCGAATCCGTCAAGGCTTATCTGGTCGGCAAGGGCGTTGAGAAGAACCGCGTCTACACCGAAGGCAAGGGCGAGAAGCAGCCGGTCGCTGACAACAAGACCGCTGAAGGCCGCAAGAAGAATCGCCGCGTGGAAATCGAAGTCGTCGGTACCCGCAGCATCAAGAAGTAATCAGCGTTTGCTGACCTTGAAAACCCCGCCCTGGCGGGGTTTTCTGCTTTGAGGCCTTACCATTTGCCGATGACGATCAACGCCGACCCGCAAGAGCTCGCCAAGTTCAGCGAACTGGCTCACCGCTGGTGGGACACCGAAAGCGAATTCCGTCCGCTGCACCAGATCAATCCGTTGCGTCTGGCCTGGATCGACACGCATGCAGGCATCTCCGGCACCCGCGTGCTCGACATCGGATGCGGAGGCGGCATCCTGTCGGACTCGATGGCTCGACGCGGTGCGCATGTGCTGGGCATCGACCTCGCCTCCAAACCGCTGAAGGTTGCGCAGTTGCACGCGCTCGAAGCCGGCACGCCGAACATCGACTACCGCGAGATCGCGGCTGAAGCGCTGGCCGTCGAGGCGCCGGGTGCGTTCGACTCCGTGACCTGCATGGAGATGCTCGAGCATGTGCCCGATCCATCGTCCATCGTCACCGCGTGCGCAGCGTTGACCAAGCCCGGTGGCTGGGTCTTTTTCTCGACCATCAACCGCAATCCCAAGGCCTTCCTGTTCGCCATCGTGGGCGCAGAGCATGTGCTGCAGCTGCTGCCCAAGGGCACGCACGAATACGCGCGCTTCATCCGGCCCAGCGAGCTTGCGCAGTGGTGTCGCAACGCCGGGCTGGAACTCGCCGACACACGCGGCATGGAATACAACCCGCTCACGCAACGCTACTGGCTCTCGGGCGACACCAGCGTCAACTACCTGATCGCATGCCGCAAGCCGGGGTGAGCGCGCGCGCCGTTCTGTTCGATCTGGATGGCACGCTGATCGACAGCGCACCCGACCTCGCCGGTGTGGGCAACGACATGCGCATCGCGCGTGGCCTCGCGCCGTACCCACTGGCGCACTTCCGCGCGATGGTCGGCTCCGGCGCACGCGGCATGGTCGGGCGTGCGTTCGGCGTTGGGCCGCAGGAGGAGGCGTTCGCAGGGCTGCGCGACGAGTTCCTGCAGCGCTACGAGGCGCGCATGACGCAGGCCACGCGTGTGTTCGACGGTATCGCTGCGGTGCTCGATGCCTTCGACGCGCGCTCGTTGCCTTGGGGCATCGTCACGAACAAGGCCACGCGCTTCGCCGATCCGTTGGTGCGTGCGCTCGGCCTACTGCCGCGCG
Organism: uncultured Rhizobacter sp.; assembly: GCA_964247075.1. Lineage (GTDB taxonomy): Bacteria > Pseudomonadota > Gammaproteobacteria > Burkholderiales > Burkholderiaceae_C > LMDS01. Next base: position 223,998 of record CAXTSS010000003.1, read on the forward strand.
CCGCCGCGCTGGTCTGCGGCGACACCACGCCGCACGCCAAGCCGCATCCCGAGCCGCTACTCGAAGCCGCCCGCCGCGTCGGCGTCGACGCCGGCGATTGCATTTATGTCGGCGACGATCTGCGCGATGTTCAGGCGGGTCGCGCCGCCGGCATGGCGACGGTGGCGGTGCACTGGGGCTACCTCGGCGAAGGCGACGCGATCGAGACCTGGGGTGCCGATCATCTGGCCCACACGCCGGCCGACCTCTTGAAGTTGCTGCGTATCGCCTAAACTACGGCTTCTGGGGCTGACCTGGCTTCGACGAAGGTGCGGAGTTGGAACAGTGCACGCCGAGCACCAGTTCGCTCGTAAATCCACTGGAAACAAAGTAACTGCGAACGATCAAACGTACGCCCTCGCCGCTTAAAACCGGTGAGCTTCGCAACAGTTGGCCAATGGGCTGGGTCTGAGGGGTAACCTGAAAGGCTGCGAAGTCATACACATTGGCTCGTCCTGAGTTGGGTCACTCTTCACAGGACTAAATCTAGTGAATCGAGAAGTGGGTAGCGTGCTGCTGCGCGACCCGCGGATCTAAAACCAAATCAGTCAGCTAAGCGTGTAGATCTGCCCGGCAATGGCTTTCGGACGGGGGTTCGATTCCCCCCAGCTCCACCAGATGATGATTCAACGACGTCCCAGAACGTCCCGTAAAGTCTCAGAACCCCCAAGTAAATCAACGACTTGGGGGTTTTTCTTTGCCCATGACGTCTCGGCACGTCTACTTGAATCTTCGAGCACCTACGCTCACGGCACGCAGATTTGAAGCGCGAAGCCCGCCGCGGCCGGTTCGCTTTTGCGACGCCCTGAGGCAAGTCGACGGAGCCGCCCCTGGCAGGGACGGCCCGGCTGACCCCAGCGCGCCCACCTCCAACACGCGCTGTCGTGCCCGCCCCGGAGTGACACCTGTGCGCAACACCGGCGACGACTCCTTGATGCGACGCAACATGGCTGCCGCGGGTCCGGAATGAAATCCGTGTCGCGAACCCCGCTCGTCAATAGCAGGAACCGGATCAAGAGAACCCACACCCTCCAACGCGCCGCGATGAGCTTCGTGCTGGCCGGCGGCGCCGTGCTGCCTTTCGCATCCTCGGCCGAAGACGCACCTTGGCTGGTGCGCATGCGCGCCGTCGATCTCGAAAGCGCCAGAAAGGACTCGACAGGCCTTGACCTGTCGATCAACAACGAGCTCATTCCCGAGATCGACTTCTCGCGTTTCTTCACGCCGGAGATCGCCGTCGAGTTGGTGCTGACCTGCCCGCAGAAGCAGACGATCCGCTCGGGCGGCGTTGGCATCGGCCGCCGCCTCTGAGCCGCACTCGTCGAACAGGAGCGCGCCGACATGACATCGATCACCATCCCCCTCGTCACCGGCCCGACGTCGCCGGCCATTCCGCACCGCAAGGTGATTCGTTCGTGGCTCGCGCCCATTTCGACGCGCAGCACGGTCCGCGCGTTCGCGCTGGGGCTGCTCGACGTGGCTCTCTTCGTCGCCAGCCTCGCGAGCGCGCTGCTGGCGCGCAACCCGCTCGTTCAACTGCTGGCGGGGGCCGCGACCGGCCTCGTGATCAGCCGCCTCTTCATCCTCGGTCACGACGCCTGCCATCAGAGCCTGACCCCGCACCGGGGCCTGAATCGCTGGTTCGGTCGCATCGTCTTTCTGCCTTCGCTCACGCCGTACAGCCTGTGGGAAGTCGGGCACAACGTCGTCCACCACGGCTACACGAACCTGAAGGACTTCGACTTCGTCTGGCAGCCGAGGTCCCTCGAAGAGTTCGAAGCGCTGCCGAAGTGGAGGCGCGGCCTCGAGCGCGTCTACCGCAGCGGCTGGGCGCCCTGGCTCTACTACCTGGTCGAGATCTGGTGGAAGCGCATGTTCTTCCCGAACCGCACGACGATGCCGACGCGGCGCGCCGTGTTCACCTGGGATGGCCTGCTCGTGTCGGCGTTCGCGGTCGCCTGGGTCGCCGGCCTTGCGGCGGTGGCATCCATGACGCGCCAGTCGACGGCCTGGGTGTTGACGGTCGGCTTTGTGCTGCCCTTCATCGTCTGGAACGGCATGATCGGCTTCGTCGTGTACGTGCACCACACGCACCTTGGCGTGGCGTGGTACGAGGACAAGGCCAGTTGGTCGGCCTCGCAGCCTTTCGTCTCGACGACCGTGCACCTGACCTTTCGTTCGGCGATGGGCACCGTGTTGCACCACATCATGGAGCACACCGCGCACCACGTGGACATGGGTGTGCCGCTGTACCGGCTCAAGCGGGCGCAGGCGCTGCTCGAAACCAGGCTGGCCGGCGCGATCGTCGTGCAGCGGTTCTCCTGGGGCTGGTATGCCGACACCGCACGCCGCTGCAAGCTCTACGATTTCAAGGCACGCTGCTGGACCGACTTCACCGGCCGTCCGAGCGCGCGCGCCGACTCCATCCCGGGGTGAAGGCGCGACGGCGTCGCGTTGCCGCGTGTCTTGCGCTGCGTCAAAGAGCCGGCGAGGACTTGCCGGCACGATCTCGGCATGAGCTTGTCGATCACCTCCGCATCCGAGCCCGCCACCGGGTACGCGAAGACATCCCTCGACGTCACGCTGCCCGCAGCCTTGCTGCAGCGCTTCGACAAGCCCGGGCCGCGCTACACCTCCTACCCAACGGCCGATCGCTTCGGCGAAGGCTTCGGCAGCGACGACGCGATCCGGGCGATGTCGAACCGCCCATGTGGCGTCGGTGGCAGCGAAGGCTTGCCGCTGTCGGTCTACGTGCACGTGCCGTTTTGCGAGTCGGTCTGCTACTACTGCGCGTGCAACAAGGTCATCACCAAACACCACGAACGATCGGCGGAGTACCTGGATGCGCTCGACGACGAGATGGCGCTCGTCACCGGCCTGCTCGGCACCCGGCAGCCGATGTCGCAGCTGCATTTCGGTGGTGGCTCGCCGACCTTCCTCACTGACGCCGAACTCAAGCATGTCTTCGGTACGCTGCGTCGCTCGTTCCGGCTCACGGTGGATGCCGAGGTCTCGATCGAGGTCGATCCGCGCACCGTCACGCCCGCGCGCCTCGGGTACCTGCGCGAACTCGGCTTCAACCGCATCAGCTTCGGGGTTCAGGATTTCGATCCGCGGGTCCAGCAAGCCGTGCACCGCGTGCAGGCGTTCGAGAGCGTCAAGGCGCTGATGACCAGCGCACGTGCGTGCGGCTTCGACTCCATCAACGCCGACCTGATCTATGGCCTGCCGTGCCAGACGCCGCAGAGCTTCGCGCGCACCGTGCAGCAGATCGGCGAACTGCGCCCCGATCGCATCGCGCTCTACGCCTATGCGCACCTGCCGCAGCGCTTCAAGCCGCAGCGCCGCATTCAGACGCACGAGCTCCCGTCGGCCGCGCAGCGGGTCGAGATGCTCGCCGGCGCAATCACAGTGTTCGGCCAGCGCGGCTACGCCTACGTCGGTATGGATCACTTTGCGCTGCAGGGCGACGCGCTCGCGGTCGCGAAACGCAGTGGTCGCTTGCACCGCAACTTCCAGGGCTACAGCACCCAACCCGATTGCGACTTGATCGGACTCGGCGTCTCGGCCATCAGCCGGATCGGCGAAAGCTACTACCAGAACGCGAAGTCGCTGCCCGAGTATTACCAGATGCTCAGGCAGCGGCTGTTGCCGGTGGTGCGCGGCATCGTGTCGAGTGACGACGACGCGCTGAGGCACGACGTCATCATGGCGCTGATGTGCCAGGGCCGCGTCGACTTCGCCGCCATCGAAAGCGTGCACCGCGTGGTGATGCGCAGCTACTTTGCCGATGAACTCGAGCGCCTGCAAGCGCTCGCGCAAGCCGGGCTCGTCGAGCTGGAGCCCGCGGCGATCCGGGTCACCGATGCCGGTTGGTACCTCGTGCGCGCGGTCGCGATGATTTTCGATCGCTACCTGAAGCCCGACCCAATTCTCGAGCGCTTCTCGCGAATCGTTTGACTGACACTGGAGCGCTTCGATGACTCACCGGGCGCGCCAAGGCACGACACGCGCGCCGCGCTCGGGCCAAGAACGCGTCAGGATGCGGCCAGCGCCGCTGCGGGGCAGGCCCGGGCCGATCCGTCGGCCGTGACGAGATGCTCGAGCGCGGCCGAGTCGAGCACGTCGATCCGGCGTCGGCGCACGCGCAACACGCCCTCGTCGTGAAGGCGCGAGAAAGAACGGCTCACCGTCTCGAGCGTCAGGCCCAGGTAGGTGCCGATCTCTTCGCGCGTCATGCGCAGGATCAGCGACGACGACGAGAAGCCGCGCGAGCGCAGGCGCCGTGTCAGATCGAGCAGGAAGGCGGCCAGCCGTTGTTCGGCGCGGCGGTTGCTGAGCAACCGCATCAGGCCGTGATCGTTGACGATCTCGCGGCTCAAGACCTTGTGGAACTGCCGTGCCAGATCGGCGAATTCGCGCGACAACGTCTCGAGCTGCCCGTAGCGGATCGCGCAGACCTGCGAATCTTCCAGCGCGACCGCGTCGCACTGGTGAACCTCGGTGCTGATGCCGTCGAGGCCGAGCACCTCACCGGCCATTTGGAAGCCCGTGATCTGCTCCTGACCACCGGCGGACGCCAGCCGCGTCTTGAAGAAGCCCGAGCGGATCGCGTAGACCGAATCGAACCGATCGCCGCTGCGGAACAGCGTCTGGCCGCGCCGGACCAAGCGGCGTGTGTCGACGAGGGTGTCGAGTCGCTTGAGTTCGTCCTCGGACATCATCAAGGGCAGGCACAGCGCATGCAGGCCGCAGTCGGCGCAGGCGATGCCCGGTCTGGGGGGCGAGATCAGCTTGAGGCCGGCACCGGCGCTCATGGCATGGTCGATCGTTGGCTCATCTGCCGAATTGTTTGACCGCCGGCCCCGGATGGCTTGCGCAAGATCAAATCAACACGCCCCGCCGGCCCGTCGCCGATCTCGGCAGCGCCGATAATCGCGGCCCGACCCGATCGGTCGGCGCAACCCACCTCGATTCGCACGGAGACCACCATGATTCGCTTGCCCCTCACCGCCATTGCCCTCGCGCTCGCCTGCACCGTGTCTCAGGCCGCCGAGCCTTCGGCTGCCTCATCCGCAGCCACCAAGACCGGCGAGGCCATCAAGAAGGGCGGCACGAAGGCCGGCGACGCGGTCGGTACGACGGTCGAGCGCACGGAAGCAGGCGTCGAGAAGGGCGCCAAGAAGGTCGGCGAAGCCGCCAGCACGACTGCAGAGCGCACCAAGGCGGGCGTGAAGAAGGGCGCGAAGAAGATCAAGCGCGGCGCCAAGAAGGCCAAGGCCGCGGTGACGCCGGCCTCCGGCGCGAAGTAAGGCGCGGCCAGCGCCGGGTGCTCCGGCTAGACCGCCACCGGCGCCTTGATCGCCGCGTGGTGCTCGTAGCCGAGCACTTCGAAATCCTCGTACTCGTAGTCGAAGATCGACGCCGGCCGGCGCTTGATCGACAGGGTCGGGTACGCGAGCGGCGCGCGCGACAGCTGCAGCGCCACCTGCTCCGCGTGGTTGCTGTAGAGGTGGCAATCGCCGCCCGTCCAGATGAAGTCGCCCACGTCGAGATCGCATTGTTGCGCCAGCATGTGGGTCAGCAACGCATAGCTCGCGATGTTGAAGGGCACGCCGAGGAAGATGTCGGCACTGCGTTGGTAGAGCTGGCAGCTCAACCTGCCCTGGGCGACGTAGAACTGGAAGAACGCGTGGCACGGCATCAGCGCCATCGCGGGCAGGTCGGCCACGTTCCAGGCGCTGACGATGATGCGGCGCGAATCGGGATTCGTCTTGAGTTGCTTGACGACCTCGGCGATCTGGTCGATGTGGCCACCGCCGGGGGTCGGCCAGGATCGCCACTGCACGCCGTAGACCGGGCCGAGATCGCCGTCGGGCTGGGCCCATTCGTTCCAGATCGTCACGCCGCGCTCCTGCAGCCAGGTCGCGTTGCCGTCGCCGCGCAGGAACCACAGCAGTTCGAGGATGATGGATTTGAGGTGCACCTTCTTCGTCGTGACGAGCGGAAAGCCCTCGCGCAGGTCGAAACGCATCTGGTGCCCGAACACGCTGGTCGTTCCGGTGCCGGTGCGGTCGGCCTTGAACACGCCGTGCGTCTGCACATGGCGCATGAAGTCTTCGTACTGGGAGCGGATGGGATGGGTCACGTCAATGGGCTCCGAACAGGGTGTCGAGTGCTTCTCGAATCGCGGGCTGCTGCTCGCGCAGGCTCGCCGCGGGCTTGCGCAATTCGCTGAAGAGGATCGCGCCGAGCGCGGCGCTGTCGAGAACGACGGTGTGCTGGGACACGCTGAAGCTGGGGTCCAGGTTGCGCGCCCGCGGGCCGAACGCGGCCTCGGTGCGCAGTGGCACGACCACACGCGTGGTCAAGGCGTCGATGTAGTCGTTCTGCACATCTAGCAGATAGGGCGTGTGCTTGCGTTCCGAGGCTTCGGGGTTGGCGTAGACGTCATAGAGCGCCATCGGGTCAGCGCCCCCTGGCGAAGCTGCGGTACTTCGCGAGCGGCAGGCCGTCGCGCTCGATGCGATCGTTGTAGGCGTCGATGGCGTCCTTGTTGTCGGCGTTCCAGCGCTCCCAGTAGCGGCGGCGCACTTCCTCGGCCAGCAAGGTGTCGACGGTTTGCGACAGGTTCATGCCCAGTTCGCGTGCCAAGTCGAGCACCTTGGAATTCAACGTCAGGTTCGTCGCTCTCTTGGGGGCAGCGATCAAATCGCAACATGCAATCGCTCCATCAATCATGCGCATGAATTGTGCCCGATCGAACCGCGGCGCGGTGGGTTGAAACTGACGGTGCGATGCTCGGGACCGTGTCCCGATTATGGACGCGACTTCGAGCGTTTGTGCCCGGCTGCCGCCTTCTTCGTCGGCTGCGGAAAGGGCGGCGGCGTCAAGGAGCGAGACGCGCCGCCGCCAACGCGCCGATCTGGCGCCCCATCGCCGTTCCGACCTCCGTCGAGAACCGGTAGTGCACGCCGTCGTAAACCCGGGCGTTGCTCACTTCGACGACGAAGGCATCGAGCGTCGGCCAGCTGCGCGCGGCACCCGCGGCAGAGGCGCTGGTGGTCGTCCAGGTCGGCGGCGTGCCGCCGGCGACGGCAGCCTGCAGGACTGTCGCCACCGCGGCGGCCTGGATGCAGTGGGCGCAGGGGTATTCCGGGTGCATCGGCGTCTCGATGAAGGGCAGCCAAGACCTGTCCAACTCGGTCGCATCGTTGCCGTCGGTGTCACCGTTGCGGATCGCCGTCACCGGCCGCCATAACGCGTAGTGGTACTTGGCATCCATCACGGCAATCAGCGCATCGTCGGTGGCCTGCGTGACGAGCGCGAACAGACGCGCGTTTTGCACCACATCGCGTCCCGGCTGGCCGGTGACGCAACGTACCAGACCGTGATAGATCGGCGGCAGCGTCGTCTCCCAGAAGCGTGCGATCTCGGTCTGCTCGGGCGTCCGCAACGTGCTCGCGCGGCCGCCGACCGCCTTGATCTCGTTGTAGTCGCGCGCCCAGCGCTCGCTCGTCAGCACAGGCGGCGGGCCGGGGCGAAACTGCGCCGCGCCAGCCATCAGCCACGGTGTTCGCTGCGGCCACTGCGGCACGGCCGGTGTGGCCGTCGGCACGTAGCGCCCGGGGCTCGTGTGCGGCCGATAGGCCTCGGGCGACGCGGCGCCATCGTTGCCACGCCGCTGCAGCACCGCCGCGGCAGCCGCCTCACCGGCGGCGATACCTGTGGCCTTCGCCGGGCCGTCCGCGATCGGCGTCAGAGCCGCCTGGTAGGCCGCCTCGACGGCGGCCCGTCGCGACGGCAGCAGTTGCACGAAAGCAGAGCGGTGCGCCGCCGCGATGGCCGCCTCGACCGAGGCCGTTGCGGGCGCCTCGAGGCGCTGCCCGTCCACGGGATAGCGGCGGGTGATCGCATTCGCCGCCTCGTAGGCCGCGGTGTGGGCGATGGCCATCGCGCGGTTCGCCGGTGGCGTGGGCAGGTTCGCGGCGCTCACGAATTCGCCGGCCTTGACGTTCCAGTCGGTGACGGCATCGGCCCAGCAGGGCGATGCTGCGAGGCAAAGGAGGAGGGGGATGGTCTTCATCGGTGTGTCTCCCATGGATGTCTTCACTATGGTTCGACGGCACCGACCTCGCCAGTCCAACATCTGGACCAGCGCCAACAGGCTCCCGCTACACTGCGGTCATGAACGGGTACGGCCAGTTCTGTCCTGTCGCCATTGCCGCCGAGGTCTTCGCGCAGCGATGGACCCCGCTGATCCTGCGCGAGCTGTTTGCCGGCGCGACCCAGTTCAACGAGATCAAGCGCGGCCTGCCTCGCATCTCGCAGACGACGTTGGCGCAGCGGCTGCGCGCGCTGGAAAGCGCCGGCATCGTCACCTGCGAGACGCGCGGGCCCGGCCGCCCGGTGAGCTACCTGCTGACGCCGATGGGGCGAGCGTTCGACCCGGTGATTCAGAGCCTGGGCGCGTGGGGGCAGCGCTCGCCGCTGCGCTTCGATCGCGACAACCTGGATCCGGAACTGCTGATGTGGAATGTGCGCCGGCGCCTTGCCGCCGAACGGCTACCGCTCAAGCGAACCCTGGTTCGTTTCAGCTTCACCGGCCTGCCGGCGCGTGTGCGGCGTGCGCGCCTGTTCTGGCTGGTGATTGAGGGCGGCGAGGTCGAGTTGTGTCTCAGAGACCCGGGCGATGAGGTGGATCTGCAGGTCGAAGCCGATCTCGAATCCTTCGCGCGAGTGTGGTTGGGCGAGACGACGCTGGGCGCATTGCTGGCGAGCGGCATGTTGCGGCTCAGCGGTCGATCCGGATTGGTGAAAGCCTTTCCGTCGTGGCTGTTGCTGAGCCGGTTTGCGCCGCTGGCCGCCGCGCGTGCCGACTCGGTGAAGCCGGTTCGTCGCGACGCGCGCTCGCTCGCGGGTTAACTCGGCGCCGGCTCACGCAGGAAAATTTCGACCCGGCGGTTCTTCGCGCGGCCCGCTTCCGTGGTGTTCTCGGCGATCGGCTCGCGCTCGCCGCGGCCTGCCGTTTCGATGCGGGTGCCGGCGACACCGCGCGCTGTGAGGTAGTCGCGGACGCTTTGCGCGCGTTCGACCGACAGGGGGTTGTTGACCGCATCCGACCCGGTGTTGTCGGTGTGGCCGATGATCGCCACGCGCGCGGTCGGGTCGTCGCGCAGGCTGTTCGCGAACGGGTCGAGCACCGCGCGCAGCTGCGGCTTGATCGTGTAGCTGCCGGTGTCGAACGAGATGTCGTTCGGGATGTTGAGCTTCAGCTGATTGTCGGCGGTGCGCGAAACCTCGACGTTCGTGCCCTTGGTCGCCTGCTCCATCGCGTTGCGTCGATCTTCCATGCGCTTGGACCAGAGGTTGCCGGCGATCGCACCGAGCGCGCCGCCGATCACCGCGCCGGTGCCGGCCTTGCCGCCGGTGGCCGAGCCGACCACGGCGCCGACACCGGCGCCCACGCCCGCGCCGACGGCCGTGCCCTTCTGGCGCTCGCTCATGTCGGCGCAACCGGCTGCGAGGAACACCGTGGCGGCGAGGCCGCACAGCGCGAGGCGACTCATTCGAAAGGGACAGGGGGTTCGTGTGGTCATGTCGAGTGCTCCAACGTCATGTGCCGCGAGCCGTGAGGCCGCAGCTTGTCAGAGCATTGTCCCGGGCCGGCAAGCCGGCGCGTGTCGGACGCAGGCAACCGCAGGTGTCAGTCGAAACCTACACGCGGCAATCGCAAAACCTCATCGCCTCATCGGTCGAATTGCAACGCCGCGAGCCGCGCGTACAGTCCGCCGGAGGCAACGAGCTGCGCATGCGTGCCGGTCTCGACGATCTCGCCCGCTTCCATCACCACGATGCGGTCGGCGCGCTGCACGGTCGCGAGCCGGTGTGCGATGACGAGCGTCGTGCGGTCCTTCATCGCCGATTCGAGCGCGGCCTGCACCATGCGCTCGCTTTCGGCGTCGAGCGCACTGGTGGCCTCGTCGAGCAGCAGCAGCGGCGGGTTCTTCAGCATCGCGCGCGCAATGCTGATGCGCTGGCGCTGGCCACCCGAGAGTCGCACGCCGCGCTCGCCGAGGAAGGTCTTGTAGCCGTCGGGCAAGGCGGTGATGAACTCGTGCGCGAAAGCCGCCTTGGCGGCGCTGATCACGTCGTCGTCGCTGGCGTCCGGGCGGCCGTAGCGAATATTCTCCATCGCGTCGTTCGAGAAGATCACGCTGTCCTGCGGCACGATGCCGATGCGCTCGCGCAGCGCATGCAGATCCACCTCCTTCACCGAGACGCCGTCGAGCCGCACGTCGCCGGTGGCCACGTCGTAGAAGCGCAGCACGAGCTGGAACACCGTGCTCTTGCCGGCGCCGCTCGGGCCGACCAGCGCCACCGTCTCGCCCGGCGCCACGTTCAGGTTGAAGTGCGACAGCGTCGCGTGCTGCGGCCGCGACGGGTAGCGGAAGGTCACGTCGCGCATCGTCAGCGACGAGCCGCCGCGCGTTGCCGCGAGCGCCACAGGGCGTGCGGGCGAGGCGATCGGCGAACGCAGGCTCAGCAGTTCCATCAGCCGCTCGGTCGCACCGGCGGCGCGCAGCAGATCGCCATAGACTTCCGACAGGACCGCGACGCTGCCGACGAGGATGATCACGTAGACGACGGTCTGCCCGAGGTGGCCGGCGCTGATGTCGCCGCGCACCACCGCCTGCGTGCCCTGGTACAGGCCCCACAGCAGGGCGCCGAAGGTGGCGGTGATGATGAATGCGACCAACGCCGCGCGCATCTTCGTTCGCTTCACGGCGGTGCCGAACGCGGCCTCGGTGGCTGCATCGAAGCGCGTTGCCTCGCGCTGCTCCTGTGTGTAGCTCTGCACCACGGGAATGGCGTTCAGCACCTCGGCGGCGATTGCGCTGGTGTCGGCCACGCGGTCCTGGCTGGCGCGGCTGAGCTTGCGCACGCGGCGGCCGAAGTACAGGCTGGGCAGCACCACGATGACGAGGATGCCCAGCACCTGCGTCATCACATACGGGTTGGTGATGACCAGCATCGTCATCGCGCCGAGGCCCAGCACCGCGTTGCGCAGGCCCATCGAGAGGCTGGAGCCGACGACCGTCTGCACCAGCGTCGTGTCGGTCGTCAGGCGCGACAGCACCTCGCCGGTCTGCGTGCTTTCGAAGAACTCGGGACTCTGCGTGACCACGTGCGCATAGACCGCGTTGCGCAGATCGGCGGTGACGCGCTCGCCCAGCCAGGTGACAGCATAAAAGCGCAGCGCCGAGAACACGCCCAGCGCGGCGCCGACCGCGAACAACGCGAAAAAGTGCTCGCGCAGCGCCATCACCCGCGTGCCCGGATCGGCCGTGACGAAGCCCTGATCGATCAGCGATTTCATCGCCACCGGAAACACCAGCGTGCTGATCGCGGACAGCACGAGGAACAGGATCGCCAGCCCGATCTGCACCCGGTACGGCCGCAGGAACGGCATCAACCCGGCGAGGGATCGGACATTGCGCGCGGCGGCGGGCGGTGGGTTCGTGGCCGCGGGCAGGGGCAGGGCGGGGCTGGACATCCGGCGAGTGTAGGCGAGCCCGCCAAGAATTGAGCCTTGACATATATTGCCTAGGCAAGTATATTGAACCGCATCGCTTCATCAATGCCGCACCGTGACCCGCATCGCCAACCGAATCGCACCGCCCGTCGAGTTCTATCGCGCCGACGGTTACTGCGCCGAAGAGAGCGTGGGCTACCTGATGAAGCGCATCATGATGTCGGTCGTCTACCAGGTCGACAAGCGGCTCGATGTGCACGAGCTGACGAGTGCTCAATGGGGCCCGCTGATGCGCCTGCGCACCACCGGCGGCTCCACCGTCGCCGAGCTCGCGCGCTGGCTGCAGGTGGATGCCGGCGCGATGACCCGCCTCCTCGACCGGTTGGAGAAGAAGGGCCTGTGCAAGCGGGTCCGCTCCACCGAAGACCGCCGCGTCGTCAAGGTCGAGCTCACGCCCGAAGGCGCGACGGCGATTCAAGAGGTGCCCGCTGTGCTGGCCGACGTGATGAACGCGCACCTCGCCGGATTCTCGAAATCCGAGTGGCTGGCGCTCAAGACCTACCTGCAGCGCATGCTCGAGACTGGCGACGCCTTGCGCGAGGCGCCCTGAGCGAGTGCAACGACATGGCAGCCCCTGTCACGCCAAATTACCTGCCTAAGCAAATGAAGCCACAACAACTATCACTGAACACCGCCGCGTCGGAGGACGCGATCCACGGCGCCGCACGGAACGTCTGCGCTGCGATCCCGACGCTCACCGCGATCGCCATCGCGATCGCCTCCAGCGCGGTCCTGATGCTCTCCGGGTGCGCCAGCAGCGCCGGCATCGCGCCGGTCGCGCAGATCAGCGCACCGGCCGACGTCGGCCTCGACGCCGCCGCAGCGACGCCGGTTGTCGCCGCCGACTGGTGGCGCGCCTTCGGCGACACCACGCTCGACGGCCTGGTCGATCGCGCGCTCGCCGGCAACCCGGGCCTGAAGGTCGCGCAGGCGCGGCTCGCGCGTGCCGAGGCCGCGGTCGGCGGCGCCAAGTCGGCCGAAGGCGTGCAGGTCAACGGCTCCTTCGATTCGACGCGCCAGCGCTTCAGCGGCAACAGCATCTACCCGCCGCCGCTCGGTGGCGGCATCTACACGCTGAGCACGGCGCAGATCGGCGCGTCGTGGGAATTCGACTTCTTCGGCCGCAACCGCGCCGCGATCGAAGCCGCGGTCGGCACGCAACGCGCGGCCGAGGCCGAGGTGCAGGCCGCGCGCGTGATGCTCGCCGCCAACGTGGCGCGCACCTATGTGCAGCTCGGCCGGCTGTTCGAGCAACGCGACGTGGCCGCGCGCTCGCTCAAGCAACGCGACGACACGCTCACGCTGATCAAGCAGCGCGTGCAGGGCGGGCTCGACACGGCCGTCGAGCAGCGCCAGGGCGAGGGCGCGTTGCCCGAGACGCGCCAGCAGATCGAGCAGCTCGACGAGCAGATCGCGCTGGCCCGCCACGCACTCGCCGCATTGACGGCGCAGGCACCCAACGCGCTCGACAACCTGACCGTGCCGCTGGGCGCGGTGAAAGCCGTCGCGATGCCAGCGACCTTGCCGGCCGACCTGCTCGGCCGCCGCGCCGACATCACCGCCGCGCGCTGGCGCATCGAGGCCGCCACGAGCGACATGAAGAGCGCGAAAGCGCAGTTCTATCCGAACATCAACCTGACCGCGTTCGTCGGCCTGCAGAGCATCGGGCTCGATCGCCTGATCAAGTCGGGTGCCGAGCAGTACGGCGCCGGCCCGGCGATCCGCCTGCCGATCTTCGACTCGGGTCGCCTGCGCGCCAACCTGAAGGTGAAGGCCGCCGATCTCGACGCCGCGGTCGAGAGTTACAACGGCGCCGTGCTCGACGCGGTGCACGACGTGGCCGACCAACTCGCCTCGCTGAGCTCGGTGGATCGCCAGCAGACCGAGCAAGGGCGCGCGCAGGCCGCGGCCGAATCGGCCTACGACCTCGCCACGCAACGCTACAAGGCCGGCCTCGGCACCTACCTCACGGTGCTCAATGCCGAATCCTCGGTCCTGAGCCAGCGCCGCCAGGCAGCCGACCTGAAGGCGCGCGCGCTCGACGCGCAGATCGCGCTCATTCGCGCATTGGGTGGCGGTTACGTCGCCGGCGCCTGAACACACGAACACGAATTCCGGAGAAACCACATGTCCACCGCTGAAACCAATCCCGCACCCCAAGGCAACACCGCACGCAAGAAGGCGCTCAGCGCCGTGGCCGTCACCGTCGCCGTCGCCGGCATCGCCTACGGCGCCTACTGGGCGCTGGTGCTGAACCACTACGAGTCCACCGACAACGCCTATGTGCAGGGCAACGTCGTGCAGCTGACGCCGCAGATCGGCGGCACCGTGATCGCGATCAACGCCGACGACACCGACCACGTCAAGGCCGGCCAGCTGCTCGTCAAGCTCGACCCGGCCGATGCGCAGGTCGCGCTCGACCAGGCCGAGGCGCAGCTCGCGCAGACGGTGCGCGAAGTGCGCACGCTCTACGCGAACAACAGCACGCTGAAGGCGCAGATCGATCTGCGCCAGGCCGACCTGGCCCGCGCGCAGAGTGAAGTGGCCCGCGCGCAGGACGATGTCTCGCGCCGCGCGCCGCTGCTGGCCACCGGCGCGGTCGGCAAGGAAGAGTTCAACCACTCGGCCTCGCAGCTCACCGCCGCGAAGAGCAGCGTGATCGCCGCGCAGTCGGCCGTGATCGCCGCGCGCGAACAGCTCGGCTCGAACCAGACCCTGACCGACGGCGTCGCCGTCGATCAGCACCCGAACGTGCTGCGCGCCGCGGCGCGCGTGCGCGAGTCCCACCTCGCGTTGCACCGCGCCGAGCTGCTCGCGCCGGTCGATGGCTTCGTCGCCAAGCGCAGCGTGCAACTCGGCCAGCGTGTTCAGGCCGGTGCGCCGCTGATGTCGGTGATCGCACTGAACCAGCTGTGGATCGAGGCGAACTTCAAGGAAAGCCAGCTGAAGAACCTGCGCATCGGCCAGCCGGTCACGCTCGAGGCCGATGTCTACGGCAAGAAGGTCGAGTACCACGGCGCGATCGAAGGCCTGGGCGCGGGCACCGGCGCGGCGTTCTCGCTGCTGCCGGCACAGAACGCGACCGGCAACTGGATCAAGGTCGTGCAACGCGTGCCGGTGCGCATCACGCTCGACCCGAAGGAGCTCGCCGAGCATCCGCTGCGTGTCGGCCTGTCGATGGACGCGAAGGTCGACGTGAGCAAGACCGATGGCCGCATGCTGGCCGATGGCTCGCGCGCTTCCACGCTCACGCAGACAGGCGTGTTCGACCAGAACAACACTGCCGCTGATGCCGAGGTGCGCAAGATCATCGCGGCCAACGCCGGCGCGGGCTTCAAGGCCAAGGCGGTGGCGAGCGCCGCCAAGACCACCGCCGTCACGGGCGCGGTTGCGGCGACCACCGCATCGTCCGCTGCCTCGATGGCGACGCTGGCCGCGGGCGCGAACGTCAACGCGGCCCACGTGAAGTGACCCGTCGGAGCAGCTGACCATGTCCTCGACTTCTGCCGCGCTGCCAGGCCCCGGCGCCGCGCCGCCCGCACCGCCGCCCGCGCCGCCCAGGCCGATCGCGTTCGCGCCGCTGAAGGGCAGCGAGCTGGTGCTGGGCACCATCGCGCTGTCGCTCGCCACGTTCATGAACGTGCTCGACAGCTCGATCGCCAATGTCTCGATCCCGGCGATCTCGGGCGACATGGGCGTGAGCCCGTCCCAGGGCACCTGGGTCATCACCTCGTTCGCCGTCGCGAACGCGATCTCGGTGCCGCTGACCGGCTGGCTCACGCAGCGCTTCGGCCAGGTGCGCCTGTTCACGATGAGCGTGCTGCTGTTCGTGATCGCGTCCTGGCTGTGCGGCCTGGCGCCCAACATGGGCATGCTGATCTTCTTCCGGGTGATGCAGGGGCTGGTCGCGGGGCCGATGATCCCGTTGTCGCAGACGCTGCTGCTCGCGAGCTATCCCGCAGCGAAGGCCGGCACCGCGATGGCGATGTGGGCGATGACGGTACTGGTGGCGCCGGTCGCCGGGCCGCTGCTCGGCGGCTGGATCACCGACAACATCTCGTGGCCGTGGATCTTCTACATCAACATCCCGGTGGGCCTCTTTGCCGCCGGGCTGACCTGGTCGATCTACCGCAAGCGCGATCCGGGGCCGCGCCGCGTGCCGCTGGATGTCGTCGGCCTCGGCCTGCTCGTGCTGTTCGTCGGCGCGATGCAGGTCATGATCGACAAGGGCAAGGAGCTCGACTGGTTCTCCTCCGGCCAGATCGTCACGCTGGCGGTGACAGCCACCGTGGCCTTCCTGTTCTTCCTCGCCTGGGAGCTGACCGACAAGCACCCGATCGTCGACCTGCGCCTGTTTGCGCGGCGCAATTTCGTCACCGGCACGATGTCGCTGTCGATCGCCTACGGCCTGTTCTTCGGCAACGTCGTGCTGCTGCCGCTGTGGCTGCAGCAGTACATGGGCTACACCGCGACGTGGGCGGGTCTGGCGACGGCGCCGGTCGGCATCCTCGCGATCATCCTGTCGCCGTGGGTCGGCAAGAACGTCAGCAAGATCGATCCGCGCAAGCTCGCCACCGTCGCCTTCCTCGGCTTCGGGCTGGTGCTGTGGATGCGCTCGAACTTCAACGCGCAGGCCGACTTCACGACGATCCTGATCCCGACGGTGCTGCAGGGCGCGGCGATGGCGTTCTTCTTCATCCCGCTGCAGGCGATCGTGTTCTCGGGCCTCACGCCCGACAAGATGCCCTCGGCCGCGGGCCTGTCGAACTTCGTGCGCATCACCGCGGGCGCGGTCGGCACCTCGCTGTTCACGACGCTGTGGGAAGACCGCGCGATCCTGCACCATGCGCAACTCACCGAAGCCGTGAACCGCGGCAACGACACGGCCGTGCAGACGATGAACCAGCTCGGCACGATGGGCCTGAGCGACGAGCAGGCGATGGCCAGCGTCAACCGCATGATCGACCAGCAGGCCTACACGATGGCCGTGACCGACATCTTCTACCTGTCGGCGCTGCTGTTCTTCGTGCTGATCGCAGTGGTGTGGCTGGCCAAGCCGAAGCCGAGCGCGGCCGCGGGGGGCGTCGGGGCGCATTGAGCCCCGCTCACAAGCGCAAGGTCGCCGCGTAGCCGGTCATTTCCAGGTAGCCGCTGCCGATGCGTTTTCCCGACTCATCGAACAGATCGCTCAGGCCTTCCCAGTAGATCGCGCCGGTGCTGCCGCGGCTGTCGAGTTCCTGGTCGTCGAGCAGGGCCTGCACGTCGAAGCGGCCGGCCGGCGTGTCGATGCGCCACTGCACCGGATAGCGCGCCTTCGACGCTGCGCTCTGCCACACGCGGCCCGGCGCGAAGCGCACTGCGTCGGCCGCGAAGTTGCGCACTGGAGCGTCGGCCGCGCGAAAGCTGCCGCCCGCGTACAGCGCGCTGCCATCGGCGCGCCGAATGCGGTAGGCCATCAGTGCGCTTCCATCGTCCAGGTTCATGCCGATCCAGTCCCAACCGACCGCTTGCGGCGCGAGGTAGGCGTCGCTCCACTCGTGATCCAGCCAGGCGCGGCCGGTCACGACGACCGGGCTGCCGTCGAGCTTCAGCGTGCCTTGCGCGACCAACTGCGGCTCGCTGTAGTAGCGACTCGTCTGCTCCGGCAGCGGGCCCTTGCGCGACAACCCGGCCTCGCCTTGCAGCAGCAGCGGCTGCGTCGGCGCGATGCGCAGATCGAGCGCGAAGCCCGCGTTGTCGCTCGCGACCACGGCCTGGTAGCCGCCGCCGGATCGGCTCAGGCGCCAGTCGCGCAGCACGACCTCGGTATCGCCGAGCCCGGCCTGCGCGACACCGAAGCCGCTGCGCGCGACGCGCTGGTCGTGACGCAGGCGGCGTTGTGCCAGATCGGTCAGCGCCGCATGCGCGAACACCAGCTCGGTGGCCGTGAAGCGGCTCGCGCGATCGTTGGCGATGCCGGTGGCCGAACGAAAGAACGTCACCTGAAAGCCCCACAGCCGTGTATCCGCCTTCAGGCTGCCGGTGATGTACCACCACTCGGTGCGGCTCGCCGGGTGGGCGCCGAAGTCGGCAGGAAAGCGCAGGCCCGGCTCGGCCGCGTGAACGTTCGCGGCGGTGCCGGCCAGCAGGATCATCAGGTCGCGACGGTGCATGTTCCGAGCATCGCACAAGCGTCGCACACGTCTGATCGACAATGCGCACGTGGCCAAACCCGCTCCCCGACTCAGCCCCGCCGAGATCGCTCGCGTGATCGAGGTCGCGTGGGACGACCGGCCGCCGTTCAACGCCGTGCTGCTGAGCCACGGCCTGAGCGAGGGCCAACTCGTCGCGCTGCTGAAACGCGAACTCACCCCCAATGCTTACAAGCTGTGGCTGCAACGCTCGGGCAAGCGCCGTTGAATGCGCCGCCGGAATGCGGCAGACTCAAGAGCACGAATCCCACCGTTCATCCCAAGGAGAAAGCAATGCGTCGATCGTTCAAATGGGCCGCTGCGGCCGTCACCGTGGCCGTGCTCGCTGCGTGCGGCAGCATGGGCGGCGGCAAGACCGGCATGAGCTTCTTCGTCACCAGCGCGGGGCCGGGCAACGGCGCCGATCTGGGTGGCCTGGCCGGGGCCGACAAGCAATGCCAGACGCTCGCCGCCGCAGCCGGCGCGGGCAACCGCACCTGGCGCGCCTATCTGAGCCAGCAGCCGACCCCGAACGTGCCCGGCGTGAACGCGCGCGACCGCATCGGCAAAGGCCCGTGGATGAATGCCAAGGGCGTGGTCGTCGCGACCGACGTGGCCAACCTGCACGGTGCCAACAACCTCGGCAAGACGACCTCGCTGACCGAAACCGGCGCAGTCGTCAACGGCCGCGGCGACACGCCGACCATGCACGACATCCTCACCGGCTCGCAGCCCGACGGCAGCTTCATCGCCGGCAATGTCAACACCACCTGCGGCAACTGGACGCAAAGCGGCGAAGGCTCGGCGATGCTCGGCCACCACGACCGGACCGGCCTCGACGAGAGCGTTCCGGCCAAGTCGTGGAACTCGTCGCACATGAGCCGCGGCTGTGGCGCGGATGCGCTGAAGGCGACCGGCGGCGCCGGGCTGTTCTATTGCTTCGCGGCTGACTGATGAAGCCCCTGGGCGAACGAGTACGTTCGCCGATCCCCCGGGGGGATGCGGGCCGGCTTGGGGCGGCCCGGCGCTCGACCCGGCGCCCGGCCCTGACCAAGCGTCACGCGCGTTCCTTGAGCGCGCGCGTCGCGAAGGCCCAGATCATGCGCGTCGCGTCGGGCCCCATCGCGTCGCTGTAAGGCTGGCCGGCGGCGCCACCGCTCCACGCGTGGCCGAGCCCGCTGATCTCGCACAGCGTCACGGCAATGCTGGCACCCAGCCGAAAATCGACGACATGAGCCGCGCGCCGCTGGCCGCGTTGCACGGTGCGCGCAGCAGTGGCCTGCGCGCCGGAGGCATCGGCCCACCACTGTGCTGCCGCGCGACCGTTTGCCGGCGCGACGACACCATCGGCGCTGCCCTGGATCACGAGCAACGGTGGCAGCGTCGCGCTGGTCGGCAACGGCGCGAGCTTGCCGCGGCCCTGCATCGCGCGCACCGCGGTCGCGGCCGAATGGGCCGCGCCGGGCGCCACGCCCGAATGCATCGCGACTGCGGCGAAGCGCTCCGGATATCGTGCACCGAGCAGGGCCGCCAGGCTCGCGCCGGCCGACAAGCCGGCGACGACGACGCGCTGCGGGTCCGCACCGTGCAGTGCGCAGGCCTGGTCGATCGCGGCGACGATCAGCGCGGCCTCGGCCACTGCGCGGCCCGAGCGCACCTCGAACCAGTTCCAGCAGCCTTGCGGGTTCGCGAGACGCTCCTGCTCGGGGCACAGCACGACGAAGCCCTCGCGCGCCGCGAGGTTGTGGATGCGCGTGCTGCGCGCGATTGCCGCGGCGTCCTGATGGCAGCCGTGCAACAGCACGAACAGCGGCCGCAGCATGCCTTTGCGCGCACCCGGTGGCTTGAAGACCCGATAGCGGCGCGCGCTGCCCGCGTGCACGGCGACACCACTGCTCCAGCGCGCCGACGGCGCGGCCGTGCGCGATGCGCCGCGAGACGCAACGCGCTTCTTGCCTGCGGCCTTCACGCCCGCGCGCGCCACGCGCCTCAACGTGCGCAGCGTGCGTCGGAAGGACGTGCCGAACAGCGCGCGGCGTGCCACTCGTCAGATTTTCAGAAGGATCGCGGCCACGGCCAGCGCGGCCGGCACGGCCTGCACGAACAGGATCTTGATGCCCACGGTCATCGCCCCGTAGAGCCCGGCGACGACCACGCAGCCGAGGAAGAACAACTGCACCGGTTGCCCGGCCGCGCCCATGCTCAGGCCCCAGATCAGGCCGGCGGCGAGGAAGCCGTTGTACAGGCCCTGGTTCGCGGCCAGCACCTTGGAGGCGGTGGCGAACTCGGCGGTGTTGCCGAACACCTTGCGACCGAACGGCTTGTCCCACAACACCATTTCGAGCACGACGATGTAGAGGTGGATCAGCACCACCAGGCCCACGAGCACGTTGGCAATCATCGGGTTGACCTTTCAGCGTGAGGGAACGCGCGATTCTAGTGGCCGGGTATGCTCAGATCATGCCCACCGCGGAGCCGAGACGATGCACAAGAGTCGCATGATGCTGTTGAGCGCCGCGCTGCTCGCGCCGCTGGTCGCGGGTGCACAGCAGGCGCAGACGACGCGATGGGTGCAGGTGCGTGCCGGCCCGGCGCGCGAGTACCCGCTGGTGATGCGGTTGCCGCCGAACGCGCCGGTGTCGGTGCAGGGCTGCCTGTCGGACTACAGCTGGTGCGACGTGATCACGCTCGACAACGGGCGCGGCTGGGTCTACGGCGGCAGCCTTGTCTACCCTTACCAGAATGGCAACGTGCAGATCATCGAGTACGGGCCGCGCATCGGCCTGCCGGTGGTCAGCTTCTTCCTCGTCAGCTACTGGGGCAGCTACTACCGCGAACGCGCGTGGTACGGCGACCGCAACCGCTGGGACACGTGGCACCACCAGCATGTCGGGCCCGGCCAACGCCCGCCGCCTCCGCCATACCGGCCGGACGTTCGCCCGCCGCGCCCACCGGTGGGTGCGATCCGCCCCCCGCCGCCTCCGCACGGCAATGTCCGACCGCCACCACCGCCTCGGCCCGCCACGCGCCCCGCGCCGCGGCCGCGTCACGGGGACAGGGTCGGTCACGGCCACCGGGGCGACCCGCGCCCGCAGCAGCGCTGACCCGAGCCGCGCGATGAGCGAGCCGGCCAGTGGCCCGTTGCCCTACCTGGCCGGCTACCCCGACGAGACGCAGGCACAGGTGCGCGCGCTGCTCGCCAGCGGCGAGCTCGGCGAACGTCTGCAGCGGCGCTACCCGGCGCCGCACGAGGTGCGCACCGATGGCGCGCTGTACGACTACACGCTCGCGCTGAAGAACCGCTACATGCGCAGCGCCGCGCCGCTCAGCAAGGTCGTGTACGACAACCGGCTGCATGTGATCCAGAATGCGCTCGGCACGCACACCACGGTCGCGCGCGTACAGGGCAACAAGCTCAAGGCGAAGCGCGAGATCCGCGTCGCCGGTGTGTTTCGCAGCGCGCCGGCCGAGTTCCTGAAGATGATCGTGGTGCACGAGCTCGCGCACCTGAAGGAGCGCGCGCACGACAAGGCCTTCTACGCGCTGTGCCAGCACATGGCGCCGGACTACCACCAGCTCGAGTTCGACCTGCGGCTCTACCTAATGGCGCAGGAGCTCAGCCCAGCGAGCTGAGCTCGGCCGCGAGGTTGGCGCGTGCCGCCGCCTCCCACGCCGCGTGCAATTCCGGCGTGCGGTAGATCGCGTCGCGGTCCAGAAACGAGCGCAGCACCGCGGCGCGGCCGGTGCGAAAGCGCGCCTCGTCGACCCACGCGTATTCGGCGCGCACGCCAGCGCTGTAGGCCGCGTAGTGCGCCGGTGGCTGCCCGAGCACCGAGAGGTCGAGATCGAGGAACAGCCACGCATCGGTGTCGTTCGCGTCGGCCTGGTGGTGTTGTGTGGCGAGCACCAGCGCGGCGACGCGCTCGACGGCCTCGGGTGCCCAGCCGATCGCGGTCAGCTCTTTGCGCGCGAGTTCAGCCGATCGCGGTTCGTTGTCGTCGCGCCGCGTGTCATAGATGGCGTCGTGGAACCAGATCGCGGCGGCGATGAGCCGCGGCTCGCGCGCCAGCCGCTGCCAGTGCGCGAGCCATCGCTGCAGCGCCTCGACGTGGCCGAGCGCGTGGTAGTGGCGCTGCGGCGCGCGGTACATCGCAGCGAGCCGGGCTTGCAGTTCGTCGGGCAGCGTGGGTGGCTGCGGCATCACCAATCCTCCTTCACCGCCAGCGCCATCTGCCGGCCGGCCGCGCGGCGCGCGGCGAGCCAGGCGGTGAGCGTGCCGGCGATCATCACGGCCAGGCACAGCGCGCCGAGGCGCGCCCAGGGCAACAGCAGGTCCATCGTCCAGTGAAAGCTCTGCGGGTTCACGACCTTCACCAGCACCACGCTCACCGCGAGGCCCAGCAGCAGCCCGAGCAGCGCGCCCGCCGCCGTCCACACCGCGCCCTCGGCGGCGACCACGCGCAGCACCTGCGCGCGCGTCAACCCGAGGTGCGCGAGCAGGCCGAACTCCTTGCGCCGCGCCAGCACCTGTGCCGAGAAGCTCGCGGCGATGCCGAACAGGCCGATCCCGATCGCCACCGCCTGCAGCCAGTAGGTCACCGCGAAGCTGCGGTCGAAGATGCGCAGCGACGTGGTGCGGATCTCGCCGACCGACGCGAACTCGAGCAGCGCGCCATCCAACCCGAGCTCGCCAGCCAGCGCGCGCAGACTCTGCTGCACCGCCGCCGGGCTTGCGCTCGGCCGCAGCCACAGCGCGAGGTCGTTGACGCGCACGTCGCCGGTGAGGCGCTGGTAGTCGGCCGCGGGCATTGCGATGGCGCCGTGCTGGCGCGCGTAGTCGCGCCAGACGCCGCGCACGAACACGGAAGTGCTGCCGCCGGCGCCGATCGGCAGCACGAGCTGCGTGCCGGGCGACGCACCGTACAGGCTCACCATCGCCTCGCTGACGAACACGCCGAGCGCACCCGTCGGCAACGGCACGAGGTCGCCGACGAGTGGCAGGGCCTTCGCCGGGTCGTCGATCGCGCGCGCGATCAGCGCCACCGCCGGCCGCGCCGGATCGAGTTGCACGCTCGTCACGCGCTGCGCCGCGACACGCTCGACGCCGGGCACCGCTGTAGCGCGCAGTGGCAACGCGGCGGGCAGCGTGACGATATCGCCCGCGACCAGCGACGAGCCGGCGCGTGCGTACAGATCGGCCGGCAGCACGGTGTCCAGCCACTGCGTCACCGAGTCGCGAAAGCTCGCGACCATCACGGTGAGAGCGACCGCCAGGCTCAGGCTCGCGACCACACCCGCCACCGCGATCGTCGCGGTGTGGCGCTGGTGGCGCGCGCGTTCGACGGCGAGCAGCGCGAGCGCATTCGACGGCGGCGCGATGCCGGCGAGCAGGCCGCCGATGGCGCCCGGCACGCACGCGATGCCGCCGAGCATCAGCATCGCGATCGCGACGTAGGCGGCGAGCGGGATCTCGCCGATCGGCGGCGCGAGCGCGAGCAACACGCCGACGATCAACAGCGCCGGGCCGAACCAGCCGGGCATCGCGCCAGCGTTCTCCGCGCTCAAGCCCTTCAAGGCCTGCGCCGGGGCGAGCGCCTGCGCCGCACGCGCCGGCAGCCAGCCGCCGACGACCGCGGCGACCACGCCGAGCGCACCGTAGACCAGCGCCGACCCCGCATCGAACTGCAAACTCGGTGCGACCCCCGGAAAGTAGCCACCGCCCAGATCGCCGGCGAGCAGCCGCAGCGCGAGGGCGGCCAGCGCGGTGCCGAGCGCCAGGCCGAGCACGCTGCCGGCGAGGCCGAGCAGCGCGGATTCGGCGATCACGAGCGCGAGCCGCTCGCGCCCGCTCAGGCCGAGCACGCCGAGCAGCGCAAGTTGTGGCTGGCGCTGCGCGACCGACAGCGAGAGGATCGAGAACACCAGGAACGCGCCAGTGAACAACGCCACCAGCGCGAGCACCGTCAAGTTGACGCGATAAGCGCGCGAGACGTTCGAGACGCGCTGCACGCCCTCATCCGGCGCCGCGGCGCGCACGTTCGCCGGCAGCGCGAGTTCGCGCAGCACCTGCGCGCGATCGGCGCCGGTGCGCAGGCGCACGTCGATGCGGCTCAGCCGGCCGAGCCAGCCGAAGCTCGATTGCGCAGCGGCGATGTCCATCACCGCGAGTGCGCCGCCCGGCGCCGCAATGCTGCCCTGCACGCGCAAGGTGACGCTGCCGTCGGACGTCTGCACCCGCACGCGATCGTTGCCCGAAGCAGCGAGCCGCCGGCGCGCCTGTTCGTTCAGGAAGATCGAATCCGGCAGCAACGCGGCGAGCCGATCGGCGCCGTCGGCCGGGCGCGGCATCAGCGCGGGCGAGAGGGGTGCGGCGACCAGCGCATCGAGCCCGACGATCTTCAGCGTGACGCGCTCGCCCCGATGGCCGGGCCGCGCGTCGAACGCGACCGTGTCGATCTCGATCACCGGGCTCGCGATCGCGACCTGCGCGTGCGTGGCGACGCGCGCGTACAGCGCCTCGTCGAAGCCACTGCGCTGCGCGCGCAGTTCGAAATCGGGCACGCCGTTGACGGCCCGCACCGCCGAGCTGAACTCGCTCAGCGCCGACTGGTTGATGAGCTGCACCGAGAATGCCAGTGCCACGCCGAGCATCACCGCGAGCAGCGCCGCGCCGTGGCGCCACGGATGGTGGCGCAGTTCGGGCCACGAGAGCTCGCGCAGCAGGGCGATCATGCTGCGCCCTGCATTCCGCTCGCGGTCAGCGTCAGCACGCGATCCGCACGCGCCGCGGCGGCGCGCGAATGCGTCACCAGCACGCAAGCTGCGCCTTCCGCGCGCACCTGCGCCGAAAACAGATCCATCACGCGCTCGGCGGTGGCGGGGTCGAGGTTGCCGGTGGGTTCGTCGGCGAGGATCAGCTGCGGTCGGTGCACCAGCGCGCGCGCGATCGCGACGCGCTGCAGCTGGCCGCCCGAGAGCGTCTGCGGCAACCGATCGCCGAGCGTGCCCAGCCCGACCGCATCGAGCACGGCCTGGACGCGCGCCGCATCCGGCCGGCCCTGCAACAACAGCGGCAGCCCGACGTTGTGCGCCACGCTCAGGTGCGGCAGCACGTGGAAGGCTTGGAACACGAAGCCCAGGTGCGCGCGCCGGAACAGCGCCTGCTGCGGTTCGGGCAGCGTGGTGATGTCGGCGCCGTCGATCAGCACGCGGCCTTCGGCAACGCTGTCCAGCCCGGCGATGCAGTTCAGCAGCGTCGACTTGCCGACACCCGATTCGCCGAGGATCGCGACGAACTCGCCGCGCGTCACTTGCAGATCGACGCCGCTGAAGATGGTCGCGTCACCATAGCGTTTGGCGAGCGCGACAACTTCCAGCAGTGCTGTCATGAGTCCGGCAACCCTTGCGCGAGCCGCGTCGCCAGCACGACGACTTCGTCGATCGCGCCCTCCGCATCGCACGCCACGCGATGCCGCTGCGGCATGCCGCGCAGCCACGTCAGCTGGCGCTTCGCGAGTTGGCGCGTCGCGGCCACGCCGCGCTCGGGCAGGTCGCTCAGGTCATCGGCGATCAGCGCCTCCCAGGTCTGCCGGTAGCCGACGCAACGCATCGAGGGCATGTCCGCGCTCAGTTCACCGCGTTCGCCGAGGCGGCGCACCTCGTCGATCAGGCCGTCGTCGAGCATCTGGTGGAAGCGCGCTTCGATGCGCGCGTGCAGCCAGGCGCGGTCATCGGGTTCGAGCGAGACCAGCGGCGGAGTCGCCTGCGGCGCCTTCTGGCGGTGGAACGACGACAGCGGCTGGCCGCTGACGCGGAACACCTCGAGCGCGCGCTGGATGCGCTGCTGGTCGCCCGGCTTCAGGCGCGCGGCCGTGATCGGGTCGACGCGCTGCAGCTCGCGGTAGAGCGCGTGCAGGCCGTCGCGTTCGAGCTGCGCGGCCAGCTGCGCGCGCACCGCGCGGTCGGCGGCAGGCATCGCGTCCAGGCCCTCGAACAAGGCCTTGAAGTACAGCATCGTGCCGCCCACCAGCAGCGGCAAGCGGCCGCGCGCGTTGATGTCGGCAACCAGGCGTTGTGCATCGCCGACGAAGCGCGCGGCGGAATAGGCCTCGAACGGCTCGATGATGTCGATCAGGTGGTGCGGCACGAGCGCGCGCTCGGCGGCGCTGGGCTTGGCGGTGCCGATGTCCATGCCGCGGTAGACCAGCGCCGAATCGACGCTGACGATCTCGATCGGCCGCGTGCTGCTCCATGCCGCGGCGATCGCGAATGCGGCGGCGGTCTTGCCTGAGGCCGTCGGCCCGGCGAGGCACAGGCAGCGCAGTGGGGGCGCCGTCATACAGGGGCGGGCTGCGCGGCTGCGGGCGCGCTGGCATGCACGTCGCCATGGCGCTGCACCAGCGTCCACGCGACCAGCGCGAGCACGATGCTGCACGCACCGACCCCGAGCGTCACCGGGAACACCGAGTGCGCCGGCGCGCGGCCCAGCCACAGGCTGATGGCGAACGCCGTGGCCATCATCGCGAAGCCCGACACCGAGGCCGCGGTGCCGGCCTTCTCCGGGAACGGCCCGACCACACCGGCCTGGCCGCACGGCTGATGAATGCCGTGTCCGACCGCGAACAGCCATTGCGGCAGCATGATGGCCCAGACCGTTTGCACGCCCGTGAGGCTGAGCAGGGCCATGCCGAGGCCGCCGGCGAGCGAGAGCCACGCACCGCGCTTCACGGCGCCGCGCAGGCCATGGCGCAGCAGCAGGCGTCGGCACAGCATCGTGCCGAACACGTAGGCCATCGAGCACGTCGCGAGGATCACGCCGTACTGGACGCGTGTGGTGCCGAGCACGTTGATGAACACGAACGACGAGCCCGCGAGCAGGAAGAAGATGCCGCTCCAGCTGCAGCACAGCAGCGCCGTCCAGGCCCGAAAGCTCGGGTGGCCGAGCACGCCGGCCCAGTTTCGCAGCACACGCGTCGGCCGCGTCGCCTGCGGGTCGGGCACGTTCAATGTCTCGGTGAACTTGCATGCGATGAACGCGAGCGCGCCGGCGCCGAACAGCGCCGTCATCAGCAGCGCGGCATGCCAGCTGAGCGTCTGCACCAGCAGGCCGCCGAGCAGCGGCGCGAGCATCGCGATCAGGCCGAGGCCGCCGAGCGCGCGCGACATCACGCGCGCGCCTTCGTAAGGCTGGAACAGGTCGCGGACGATCGAGCGCCCGCAGGTCACGGCGGCCGCCATCGCTGCGCCTTGCAGCGCGCGCCAGACGATCAGCGCCTCGATGCTCTGTGCGATGGCGCCGAGCACACTGGCGACCGTGTACAGCCCGAGCCCGATGAGCAGCACCGGGCGGCGCCCGAAGCGGTCGGCGAGCGGACCGCAGACGAGCTGGCCGAAGCCGAAGCAGATGATCAGCGCCGACAGGGTCAGCTGCGTCGCGCTCAGGCTCGCGCCGAGCTCGCGCTGCAAGGTCGGCAGCGCGGGCAGGTACAGGTCGGTCGAGATCGGCTGGATGCCGAGCAGCAGGGTGAGGGTCAGCACCACGACGACCGGAGTCATGCGCGGTGGGTCGTAGGCAGGAGAGGGCATCCCGCGAGGGTAGCAGGGACGCGCCTTTGGCTTGTGCGTCAGGGCATGCTAGTTGGCAGGTGCGGCGATGCTCGCCCGCAGCGCCTGCGCGAACCCTTGCAGATCGGGCGCGCTCGCGTCCGACACGGCCCAGAACTGCATGCCGCCCTGGGCCCAGCCGACGAGGCTGTAGCCCTGCCGCGTCTGCGCGCTGGCTTTGCCCGCGGGCGCGGGCCAGACGAACAGGTTGATGACGTGCCGGCGCTCCTGGTACACGAGCGCCGCGACCGGCCGGCCGCCGATCACGTCGAGCCGGCCGCCGCTCAGCACGTAGCCCTGCGCGGCGAGGTCCACCACCGGCGGCGCGAAATCGAGCTTGCCGGCGAACCACGGCTTGACGGTGTGGCGGTCGGTGGAGGTCACGTCGGTCAGGTGCGCGGCCATCAGCGAGCGCACATGGCTCGCGGCGATCTCGTCGCCGATGGCGTCCGTCGAGCCCGGCAGCGCGACGCTGGCCAGCACCAGCCAGGCCGCGGCCGCACCGGCGCCGAACACGAGCGCGGCGTCGAACCAGCGGCGCCACGGGCGAGCGCGCGCGGGCGGCGCGGCGGCGGGCGGCGCCGCGCCGCGCAGATCGGCGGCGATGCGCTCGGCCAAGCCGGCCGGCGCCGCATGACGTGCGGCTTCGCGGCGAATGAGTGCGCTCAAGCCGTTGTCGTCAGGCATTGGCATCGCGCTTCCCTCCGAGGGTCGAGTTGGCCGCTTCGTCCTGGAGTGCCGCGCGCAGCGCGGCGCGCGCACGCGACAGCCGCGACATCACGGTGCCGATCGGAATGCCGGCCACCTGGGCAATTTCCTCATACGACATCTCCTCCAGTTCACGCAGCACGATCACCTCCCGAAACCGCGGCGCCAGTGCCTCGATCGCGGCGTTGACGCGGCCGCGCTGCGCACGTTGCTCCCACAGCACGGCCGGGTCGGCGCTCGGCGCCGCAGCCGCGCTGTCGCGTTCTTCGTCGAACGCCAGCTCGGCGGCGAACGCCTGGTGTTGCCGCATCCAGTCGTAGCAGGCGTTGCGCACGATGCCCAGCAGCCACGGCCGCGCGTTCGCCTCGCGCAATCCGCCGAAGAAGCGGAACGCGCGCAGATACGCCTCCTGCACCACGTCGTGCGCGTGCTGCTCGTCGCGCAGCAGCCAGCGCGCGAGGTTGTAGGCCGCGCCGAGGTGGGGCAGCGCAGCCGCTTCGAATTGTCGCGTGCGGTCGTCCAACGGAATCCTTGACTGCATGACTCGAGGGCCTCGATGTTTATTCCGCGCCGCGCGGAATAGATGCGTGCGCTGTGAAGTCATGCCTGACTCAACCCGAACCCATCACAGGAGTGTGCCCATGAATTCGCTCGCCATGTCGCCGAAACGGATGATGCGCGTCGCCGCCGCCGTCGTGCTGTCGGCCTTTGCATACACCGGCTCCGCGGTCGCCGCCGGTCCCAAGGCCTACATTGGCAATTTCAAGGACAGCACGGTCAGCGTGATCGACACCGACACCCGCGCGGTGCTGGCCACGTTGTCCGTCGCCGCCGGCCCGGACGGCATCGCGATCACCCCAGACGGTGCCACCGCGTTCGTCAGCGGCGCCAGCGCGACGAGCGTCAGCGTGATCGACACCGCGACCGACACCGTTGTGCGCGCCATCGAGGTCGGGAAGGGGCCGCAGGGTCTGGCGATCACGCCGGACGGCCGCTGGCTGCTGGTGGCGGTGAACGGTGAAGACCGGATGGTGATTGTCGATGTGGCCGGCCGCAGCGTGGCCGGCAGCGTCGCGGTGGCCAAGCCGCACACCATCGCGGTGCGTGCCGACGGCAAGCTCGCCTACGTCACGTCGCAGGAGCCAGGGCACTTCGCGCTGAGCGTCATCGACCTCGGTGCGCGCGCGATCGTCGGCAGCGTGCCGGTCGAGAAGCCGCCGCGCGACCTCGAGTTCGACCACGACGGCCACGCGCTGTACTTCACGCTCGCCGGCGTGGCGGCGGTGCAGGTGCTCGACCCGGCCAGCAACAGGATCGTCGCGCAGATCCCGACCGGCCCCTCGCCGCACTTGGCGCACCACTTCGCCGGCATGCGCGAAGGCGTGATCGTGGTGCAGGGCCCGGGCGAAGTGATGCTGTTCGATCCGGCGACGAACGCGCCGCTGCGCAGCATCAAGGTCGGCCAGCAGCCGCACTGGATCGATGCGTCCGCCGACGGCAAGCGCCTGTTCGTCAGCAACGAAGGCTCGAACACGCTCAGCATTGTCGATGTGGCGAGCGGCGAGACCAGCACGGTCGCGGTCGGCAATGCGCCGCGCAAGGTGGCGGTGCAGCGCCTCGCCAAGGTCGGCGCCGCGAGCGGCGCGGCGCGTGTGGCGATCAAGAACTTCGCGTTCGAGCCGGCGACGCTGACGATCTCTGCCGGGCAGCGCGTGGTCTGGTCCAACGACGATGGCGCACCGCACGGCGTGCGCTTCGGCGACGGCGCGCCCGGGCAGGATCTGATGTTGCCAGGGGAGACCTTCAGCCGCGTCTTCGCCACGGCCGGCGTGTTCGACTATGCCTGCTCCGTGCACCCGTACATGACGGCGCGGGTGACGGTGAGCACGCGCTGATCCGTTCGCCTGCGACGCTGAAGTCTGGCCTGATTCTGCCGATAAGCCTCTGTACAACCGCACGTTCAGGCGTCGCAGGCCAATTCCGTCTCACACCGCACGCGGCGTGACAGGGTCTTCGGCCACGACAATTGTCGCCACGGCCCACCAGGTCGGCAACGCTGCGCATCATCGATCCGGAGCCGTGAAGGGAAACACAATGAAGAAGTCGATTCGCAGACGGTCCTTCTGCTTGACGATGCTGTCGGGCTGTGCCATGCCGAACCTGGCATGGTCCCAGACCGCCGCGCCGCTGGAGATCGGCGTCTTGCCGAACATCAGTGCGCGGGTGTTGCTCGGGCAGTACCAACCGATGCGCGAATACCTGGCCCGCGAGATGAAGCGGTCGGTCCAGGTCTCGACGGCGCCCACCTGGACGGCCTTTCACCAGCGCACCCTGGCGCTCGACTACGACGTGGTCGTGACCGCCGCCAACCTCGCCCGCGTGGCGCAACTCGACCGCGGCTACGCGCCGCTGCTGTCGTATGCACCGGCCATCAAAGGCATGGTGATCTGCGCGAGCAGCAAGCCGATCAAGACGGTGGCCGAGTTGCGCGGGCAGACGCTGGCGCTGTCCAACCCGCAGTCGTTGCTCACGCTGCGCGGCATGCAGTGGTTGGCCGAAAACGGCCTGCAGCGCGGCACCGACTTCAAGACCGTCAACAGCCCGACGGACGACAGCGTCGGCAACGTCGTGGTTCGTGGCGACGCGATTGCAGCGATGCTCAGCGGCGGCGAGTACCGCGCGATTCCCGACGCCGTCAAGGCCCAGCTGCAGATCTTGACCACCTTCGCCGAAGTGGCGGGCTTCGTCGTTCTGGCCAATCCGAAGTTCTCCGCGGCCGAAGCGCGTGCCATCAAGGACCATCTGCAGAACTTCGCAGCAGGCTCCGACGAAGGCAAGGCGTTCTTCGCCAGCTCCGGCTTCACCGGCATGCGAGAGCCGGCGGCCGGCCTGTTGGAATCGATGGACCCGTACCTTGAAGCGACGCGCAAGGTGATGTCCGCACCCGGTTGAGGCCCATGCGCTGGTCCGACTGGTCGCTGCGGCGCAAGCTCATCGTCGCTTGCGTGCTGGTGCAACTGGCGGCTGCGGCGTTGCTGGTGTTCGGCAGCACCCGGCTGCTGCAGCGCACGCTGATCGACCAGGCGAGGTTCGAGACCCGGCAGGTGGTGGCCCTGCTCGACCAGGCGATCGCAGCGCCGTTGGCACAGCGCGACTACGCCACCTTGCAGCAGACGCTCGATCTGGTTCGCAGCGACGACGCGATCAACTACCTCGTGCTGTGGGATCACCGCGGCAAGGTGGTGGCCACCTCGGGTTGGAACGATGCCCGGCCGCTGCCGCCGCGCGACGCCGGCGACATCGACCTGGAACGCGGCGACGCGACCTTGCACGTGGCTGTGCCCGTCATCGTCGCGGGGCAGCCGCTCGGTCACTTCGACCTCGGTCTCTCGACCGCGCGATTGCGACAGGCCCGCGCCGACTTCCTGCAGCGCAGTGTCGTGGTCGGCGCGGCGGCGCTCGTGGTGTCGATGCTCGTGCTGGCGGCCATCGCCTTCGCGATCACACGCCACCTGGCGCGGCTTGCACAGGCGAGCCAGTGCGTCGCAAGAGGCGACTTCGACGTGGCCGTGCCGGTCACCGCGAACGACGAAATCGGCCGACTCGGGGCCAGCTTCAATGCGATGGCGGCCGCGCTGAAGGAACGCGTGGCGGCGCTTGAGAGAAGCGAAACACGGCAGAAGCTGCATCTCGACGTGGCGCGCGACGAGCAAGCGCGGCTGACCACGCTGCTCGGCGCGATGCAAAGCGGCATCATGTTCGTCGATGAGAACGCCCAGGTCATCTACGCGAACGCCTCGTTCGCCCGCCTCTGGTCGGTGCCCGACATTGCCGGCGGCTGCCCCCTCGCGGAGATCGTGCCGACCCTGTTGAACCAGATCGACCCCGCGGATGCCCCGCACATCGAATCGATGCTGCGCACGGCGGCCGGCCAGCACGCCGGCAGCCGCGAACTGCGCACGCTCGACGGCCGGATCATCGTGCAACGCATGCAACCGGTCGCGCAGGGCGCTGATGGCGGTGGCCGCATCTGGTTCCACGACGACGTCACGCTGGAGCGGCGCACCCAGCAGCGGGCGCATCAGGCACTGCACGACCCGTTGACGGCGCTCGTCAACCGGCGCGGGCTGTACGAGGCGCTGCAGGCCGCGATCGCCAATGCGGCCGGCAGTGGCGAGCAGGTGTCGCTGCTGTTCATCGATCTCGATGACTTCAAGCACGCCAACGACGTCGGGGGCCACCGCACCGGCGACGAGATCCTGATGACCGTGGGGCGCACCCTCGCCGGCCAGATGCGCAAGGGTGAACTCGTGGCGCGCCTGGGGGGCGACGAGTTCGCGGTGTTGTGCCCGGGCATGGAGGCGAGCGGCGCCGCCGCGATCGCCGCCCGCCTGGTGGAAGCCGTCTCGGCGTTGCGCTTCCCGACACCCGAGCAAACACTGCGGGTCGGCTGCAGCATCGGCGTGGCCACGTACCCGACCGACGCTCGCGTCGAAGACGACCTGGTCGCCTGTGCCGACGCCGCCATGTACGAAGCGAAACGGGGCGGCAAGAATGGTTGGGCAGCCTTCCGCAACGACCCGCTGCGCTCTCAGGCCGAGTCGGCGCGGATGAACTGGAACACACGCATCCATCGCGCGTTGCAGGATCGGCGCTTCGTCCTTCACTTCCAATCCGTGCACCGCTCATCGGACCTGCGCGTGTCGCACCACGAAGCGTTGGTGCGCATGGTGGACGAGAGCGACCCGGGCCTGCTGATCTCGCCCGCCGAGTTCATCCAGCACGCCGAGCGCAGCGGCAAGATTCGCCAGATCGATCGCTGGGTGTTCGAAGCCGTGGTGGCGCAGCTGGCATCGGCGGAGCCGGTGGTGCGCATCGCGGCCAACCTCTCGGCGCGCTCGCTCGAGGATTCGAGCTTTCCGGGCTTTCTGCGCGGCCTCCTGCAGCGCCACGACGTCGACCCGCGCCGGCTTCACATCGAGCTGACCGAAACCTCCGCCATCAGCGACCCGATGGCGGCACGGCAACTGATCGATGCGCTGCGCAGCCTGGGCTGCGCCGTGCACCTCGACGACTTCGGCAGCGGGTTCAGCTCATTCGCCCACCTGAAGCTGCTTGACGTGGACGCGATCAAGATCGATGGCGTGTTCATCCGCAGTCTGCAGTCCGATCCGAGCAACCGGCTGTTCGTGGCCTCGATGATCGAAATCGCCCACACCCTCAACAAGATCGTGGTCGCCGAGCACGTGGAAGACGCGGGCACGCTCGATGTTCTGCGCGGCCTCGGGATCGACCTGGTGCAAGGCTTCCACCTGGGTCGCCCATCCCTCCGGCTTACCGATGCGCGGCCGCACGCACACCTGCAGGTGGTGACCGACTTCCGCCGCAGCACGCGGGGTGAGGTCGGTTGATCAGGTCTGACCGATAGCGTCCGCCCCCACGCTGACACTGCAATCGCACCCACTCCCCGCCGCAATGAACCGATGCGCCACGCGACCCACCAGCGGGGCACTCCAGCGCAGCGCCGCCGGCAGGTGCGCCGCCGGATGCTCGATCAGCCCGCAGCGATAGACCCCGGCGTCCTCGGTCCACTCGAGCGCGTCACACGCACCGTGCAGGCGCCGGCTCACCAGTGCGCCGAGCGGGCAGGGCTCGCTCGCGCAGCAGACGCCGCAGCCGTTGCAGGGCGCGCCCTCGGGCGGCTTCGGCGGGGCGTCGATGTGGAGCCGGATGACCTGGTACATCCGGCGATGGTCGATGCAAGGCGCTTGGCCCGGTCGATGGAACACCGGGGCAAGTCGCGGCCAGATTCAGGTCAGAGCGCGCCGGGGTTCAGCCGCCACATTGCGAACGTCAGTGCGCTCGCGAAGCTCACCCAGGCGAGGTAGGGCAGCATCAGCCAGCCCGACACGCGCCGCACGCGCCAGAACGCACGGGCGGTGAGCGCCACCGTGATCAGCAGCACCAGCACTTCGGCGAACGCGAGCGCGCCGACGTGCCAGTGGAAGAATAACCAGGTCCACGCGGCGTTCAGCACCAGTTGCGCGCCGAAGAGGGTCAGCGCCGGGCGCGGCGCGGCAGTGCCTTGCTGGCGCACCACCCCCCATGCGGCCACGAGCATCATCAGGTAGAGCACCGTCCAGACCGGCCCGAAGACGGTGGGCGGCGGCGCCCACGCAGGCTGCGTCAGGCTCGCGTAGAAGCTCTTGGCGTCGATGGAAGCGTAGGCGCCGATGCCGGCGGTGAGCGCCGTGGCCGTCGTCAGCAGCGCGAGCGCGCCCCAGTGAGGATCGCGTGTGCCGCTCATCCGAAGCTTTCGTCGGCGCGCAGGTAGCGCCACTGCCCGGGCGGCAGGTCGCCCAGCATCACGTTGCCGATGCGCACGCGTTTCAGGCCGAGCACCTGCAGGCCGACGGCCTCGCACATGCGGCGGATCTGGCGCTTCTTGCCCTGGCGCAGCACGAAGCGCAGCTGGTCGTCGTTGACCCACTCGACCTGCGCCGGGCGCAGCGCCTCGCCGTCGAGTTCGAGGCCGTGGCGGAGCAGCGCGAGGCTCGCGTCGGGCAGTCGCTTTCCATCCGGCATCGCGACGCGCACGAGGTACTCCTTCTCGATCTCGGTGTCCTCGCCGATCAGCTGCTTCGCGACGCGGCCGTCCTGCGTGAGGACCAGCAGGCCGACCGAGTCGATGTCGAGCCGCCCGGCGGGCACCAGGCTCTTCAGGTGCTCGCGCAGGAAGCGCGTGCCGGAGCGATCCTCGCGCCACTGGTTGGCCGGCGTGACGAGCACCACGGCGGGTTCGTAGCCGTCCTCGGCCTGGCCGCTCACATAGCCGACGGGCTTGTTGACGAGCACGGTGACGCGCTGCGCTTGCATGAACTTTGCCTTCGCGTCGATCGTGATGCGCTGGTGCGGTTGCACGCGCGAGCCGAGCTGGTTCACGATCTGGTCGTCGACGCGCACATAACCTTTCTCGATCCACTCGTCGGCCTCGCGGCGCGACGCGATGCCGAGTTCGCTCATGCGCTTCGAGAGCCGCATGCTGCCGGGCGCGTGGGCGGTGTGCTCGAAATGATCGTCGTCATCGTCGTGGCGCGAGCCAGGCTGCGCGCGCGGGGCGGGGCGCGGCGCGGAGCGAGGCGGTGGGCGCGGGTCGAAGCGGGCTTGCGGCGGCGCAGGGCGCGGTGTGTCGCGCGGCGGATAGGGACGCGGCGCCGAGCGCGGCTCGTTGCGCGGCTCGCTGCGTGGGGCGAACGCGGTGTTCGCGCCGCGCAGTGCGGGCGCGGGCCGCTGCTGCCGTTGCGGCGGCGGCGCGGCGTTGTCACCGCGGCGCACGAAGCCTTCGGGAGGGCGGTCGCCGAAGCGCTGGCGCAGTTGCTCCTGGTACCGCGCTTCGCGCTCGGCGCGCTGCGCCTGGGCTTGCGCGAGTGTCGGGCGCGTGCCCTTGGCACCAGCGCCCGCGCCGCGCACGGGCGGGCGGTCCGGCATGGGCGAGGGTGCGCCCGTGCCGGACTTTTTCAGTTTGATCGTGGCCATGCGCGATTGGAGCACGGACACGGCCACGCGCCGCGGCCAATCATCGGGGCCGGCGCAGCCCGTCGAGGAAGCGCTCGGTGAGTGCCAGGCCCGGCAAGGCCTCGCGAAGCTCGAGCATCTGATTGATCTTCATCTGCCCGCGCAGGCGCAGAAAGCGCTCGAAGGCGAAGGCCACCTGAGGCAACTGCTTGGTGGTCGGCGAGTGCGCGACGAACCACTCGCGTTCGATGATGTTGCGCGGCATCGGCAAGAGTGCCAGCAGCCCGGCCTTCATCTCCAGCAGGCAGGTGTGCAGCGACAGGTAGGCCGGGCCGAATCCGGCGATGCACATCTGCTTGATGGCTTCGTTGCTGCCCAACTCCGAACCGACGCGCAGATTCAGGCCGGCCTCCTTGAACAGCCGCATCAGCGTGGAGCGTGAGCCCGAGCCGCGTTCGCGCACCAGCAGGGGCTCCTTGGCGAGCCTCGCCATGGTGAGGCGCCGCTCGGCCATCAGCGGATGGTTGGGCGCCGCGAGAAAGCCCATCGGATTCCTGGCGAAGCGCGTGGACGTCGGCCTGAGTTCATCCGGCGGGTTGCCCATCACCGCCACGTCGATCTCCTGTGCAGCGAGGCTGCGCACGATCTCGTCGCGATTGCCGCTGTGCAGCTTGACCTTGGCCTTGGGGTTCTCGTTGGCGAAGGCCACCAGCAGGCTCGGCAACCAGTATTCGGTGGTGGCGACGGCGCCCACGCGCAGCGTGCCCGAAAAGGCGCCGATGAAGGTGTCCATGCTCTCGCCCATCTCGTTCCACAGCGCAATCACGCGGTCGGCGTAGCCCTGCAGCAATTCGCCCGCTTCCGTGAGGCGCACACCGCGACCGGTGCGTACCAGCAGTGGCGTGCCCACCGTCTCTTCGATGGCGCCGATCTGGATCGACACGGCCGACTGCGTGAGATGCAGCGCATCGGCCGCCTGCGAAATGCTGCCCAGCCTGGACACCGTGTGAAAGGCCAGGAGTTGCTTGAGCGTGGCGACCTTCGCGAGCGACATGGACTGATATTAGTGTCGACCAATGTGAGTGTCAAAATTTTCAACTTTCGTTTCTTGGTGCCTTTCCCTAGAGTCGGCCTGCCGATGAATGACGGACCTGCCTCCAACAAGGCCTTGCCGGATCGGTCAACGAGGACCACCCAGGAGACCTTCGCATGTGCAGTTTCGCGATGAAGACGGGTTCGATCACGCCACACGGCGCATCCGTTCACGCTTCGGCAACGGCCTCTTACCGGCGCTTCGCGTTGCGCGCGCCGACACCTCCCACCGACCCATAGGCCGGTTCACGGATCGGCCCCTCCGAGCCTGCCCCTTGATCGCGGTCCATATCGGCGTTCGCGGCGCCGATGGGTGGCTTCGTGCCAATCATGACCCACGTTCCGCGGCGCTTTCCCCACGACACCAATGGAGAGATCTCGATGACTGGAAAGATCGATCGGAACAGAAGGCAGATGCTGGCACTCACCGGCAAGGCCGGGATCACGACGCTGACAGCGCAAGCCATCGGCGTCAATCTCGGGCTGGTGGGGGTGGCCGCGGCGCAGCGCAAGGTCGAACCCTTCCGCTTCGCGATCATCAGCGACCCGCACCTCTACAGCGGCAAGGATCACGTCTTCGACAAGCAACTCGAGGACGCCGTCGCGCAGGTGAACGCGCTGGCCAAGCAGCCCGATTTCGTGCTGGTCACGGGCGATGTCGCGCACCAGGGCGAGGTCGATCAGATGGAGAAGGGCAAGCGCATCCTTTCCGCGCTAAAGGCGCCGCTGCGATCGATCCCGGGCGAGCACGACTGGTATCTCGACATGGGCGCCACCTGGCGCAACGCCTTCGGCCCGGAGACCTGGTCGTTCGATCACAAAGGCGTGCACTTCATCGGCATGAACTCGATCCTGGTGCCGGACTTCTGGACTGCCGCCGGCCTGACGCCCGCGCAACGCCGCGACTGGTTCATGCCGCTGAACAGCCCGGTGCCGGGCCTGTGGGGCTGCGGCGCCGAGCAGCGCGACTGGCTGAGGAAGGACGTGGCGAAGGTCTCGCCGACGACACCGGTCGTCATCTTCACTCACTCGCCGTTGTGGGACTACTACCCGCGCTGGAACTTCCAGGTCTCCGACTCGAAGGAGATCCGCCAAATCCTGAGCAAGTTCACCGCCGTCACCGCCTTCCACGGGCATGTGCATCACACCGTCTACAACAAGATCGGCAACCTCACGTCGATCGGCACGATGAGCACATCGTGGCCATGGCCGTATCCGCCGATCAAGCTGCCGTACCCGCAGTACCAGCAGAACCGGGCCGACCCCGCCAACACGTCCGACGGCATGGGGAGCGCCGCGATCGACCTCGACGGCGTCGGCAAGGCGTTCGTGAAGTACCAACCCTTTGCCGAATCGCTGCCGGAGCCGATCAAGAACGGTTTCAAGGCCTAGAAGGAGACAAGAACATGACCAAGCAGACCAGACTCGTTCGATGGGTGGCGATGCCACTGGCCACGATCGCGGCCATCGCCACCGTCACGCTCGTGACCGCGCGCGAGCCGTTCACGAGGGACGAACTCAAGGCGATGGACGAAAAGCTCACGGCGTCGGCCAAGCGCGGCTACGACATGTGGTACGGCGCGCGGGCCGACATGTCGAGCAACGGCCTGGCCTGCGCCAACTGCCACCCTGACGGGGCCGCCACCAACCCGCAGACCTTCCCGAAGTACATGCCGCAAACCGACAAGGTCATGGCCTTTCGCGACATGATCAACTGGTGCATCGAGAACCCGCAGGTCGGCAAGGCCTTGGACGCCGGCAGCCCCGACATGGTCGCGCTCGAGTCCTACGCCTACTACCTGCACCGTGGCGTGCCGATCGACACCGGCCTGCAGACGCGCCAGACCGCCGGCCCGACGCCGACGAGCGCTCGGGGCCTCAAGGTCAAGGGGACCGGCATTGGCTTCGACAAGTGAGCGCGCGGCGCCGGCGCACGCGCGCCGGTGGTCGGGTGCCTGCCTGGTGCAGACGCTGCTGGCGGGCGCTGTGATGGCCCAGGGCGCACCTGCCCAGCAGACCTGCGTCCCCGGCGCCTCCAGCCTGCCGTCCTCGCGCTTCCAGGACAACGGCGACGGCACGGTGACGGACGTGGAGTCGAAACTGATGTGGATGCGCTGCGCCAGTGGCCAGCAGTGGGTCGGCAACCGTTGCGCCGGCAATGCGGCGGCCTACGACTGGGTCGATGCGCAGCACCGGGCAGACCAGATCAGCCAGGACGGCACGGCCTTCTTCAAGGATTGGCGAGTGCCCACGCTGCGCGATCTGGCCACCATCACCGACCGGGCCTGCAAGAACCCGCGCACGAACCTCTCGGTGTTTCCGGGTACCCCTGCAGCACCGTTCTGGTCGTCCACGCCGCGCCCGGGCGAGAAGGCCGAGGACCGTGCGTTGGCGCTGAGCTTCGGCGCCGACGGCGTGGTGCTCGCCCGCAAGGACGAGCGCTTCCACGTGCGACTCGTTCGCACGTCACTCTGAGGAGGATCGGCATGCGCGCGGATGTTCCGATGGGGCGCCGGCGATGGCTGAAAGGCGCGGGCGCCGTCACCGCCGTGATCGCGAGCGGGGTCGGGCTGCCTTCGCCGGCAGCGGCCGCGCCCGACGAGGCGCTCGCGTTTGCGGCGCAGAGTTTCTCCGAGGTGATCGGCGCGCTCGGCGGCGTGCCGAAGGCGAGCGCGAAGATCGCACTCGAACTGCCGCAGGTGGCCGAGAACGGCGCGCTCGTGCCGATCACCGTGACCAGCGCGCTGCCCGGCACGAGCGAGATTCTGATCGTGGTCGACGGCAACCCGCAGCCTCTGGCGGTGCGCTTCACGATCCCCGAAGGCACCGAGCCCTTCGTCGCCACGCGCATCCGCATGGCGCAGAGCGGAACCGTCTATGCCGCCGTGCGCAGCGACGAGGGCCTGTGCGCCACGGCGCGCGCGGTGCAGGTGATCGTGGGCGGTTGCGCCTGAAGCCGGACCGGGAGCCGACGCAGCATGTCCGAGCCGATCCGCATTCGAGCTCGTGTCCAACAGGGCGTGGCCGACGTCACGATCCTGATGCCGCACCCCATGGAGACGGGCCTGCGGCAGGACGACGCCGGCGACCTCGTGCCTGCGCACTTCATCACCGACGTGTCGGTCACGCTCGGCGAGCGCAGCGTGTTCTCGGCACGCATGAGCTTTGCCGTCGCGCGCGATCCGTTGCTGAAGTTCCGCTTCGCCGGGGCTGCCAGCGGCCAGCGCCTTCGCGTGGCGTGGACCGACAGCCTCGGCGAGGCGCGGATCGACGAAATCGTCATCGCCTGAACCCGCTCACCCGACCCGAAACCATCGACCTGCAACGGAGCACCGCCATGCACGCCCACAACCGACGTGTCTTCATGCTGCACGCGATCGCCGGAACGACCGCGCTGGCCGCGCACGGCAGCGCGGGCGCGCAGGACGCGACCGATCCCGTCAAGGAGACCGACCCCTATCCCAAGTCGATGGGCTTTCGCCTGAACACCGCCAATGTGGATCAGGCCAAGTTTCCGCGCCACGAGGTGTCGCAGAAGTGCAGCGAATGCCAGCTCTTCAGCGGCAAGCCGGGTCAACCCACCGGCACCTGCTCGTTCTTCAAGCGCGTGGTGCCGATCGATGGCTGGTGCCGCAACTTCAAGCCGCGCAAGGCTGCCGCGTGAAGCAGCGGGTTCGGGCGCCGGGTCGGTGGGCCGCTGCGCTGCTCGCGGTCGGGCTGCTGCTCGCGGGTTGTGAGCGCCCGGCCTCCGACCAGCGCGGCCCGCGCGGGACGTCTCAGATCCAGCTGCGCAAGCCGGCGGCCGTGGCCGCGCTGGCCGAGATAAACCGCATTCCTCCCGCGGAGGAAGCCGCCGACCCGGAGGCGCCGCCGGCGAGCGAGGTGTTCGTCAATGTGAAGGTGCTCAACGACCTGAGCGCCACCGAGTTCTCGCGCGTGATGCAGGCCTTCTCCACCTGGGT
The DNA here is from genome assembly GCA_964247075.1 of uncultured Rhizobacter sp. Taxonomy (GTDB): domain Bacteria; phylum Pseudomonadota; class Gammaproteobacteria; order Burkholderiales; family Burkholderiaceae_C; genus LMDS01. The sequence goes on from CAXTSS010000003.1 coordinate 264,683, forward strand.
GGCGCCGGAGCAGGGCTGCGACTACTGCCACAACCCGGACAAGCTGGAGTCCGACGAGAAGTACCCGAAGGTGGTGGCGCGCCGCATGATCCAGATGACCCGCCACATCAACAGCGACTGGAAGTCGCACGTGGCCGAGACCGGCGTGACCTGCTGGACCTGCCACCGTGGCCAGGCCGTGCCCAGCGGGGACTGGTTCAACGGATCCGATGCGCCGGTGGCCCCGTCGAGCTTCTCGCGCAGCCGCGATGGCAAGAACGCGCCGGCGCCAGTCGCAGGCGGGTCGGCGCTGCCGAGCGATCCCCTGTCGCAGTACCTGACGACGGGGGGCTCGGAGATCCGGGTCCAGTCGGGGGCGGCCCTGCGTTCGCGCGACGTGCCGCCCGTCTCGGTCAAGAACGCCGAGTGGACGTACGCGCTCATGATGTACATGTCGGGCTCGCTCGGCGTCAACTGCACCTACTGCCACAACACCCGGGCCTTGGCGAGCTGGCAGGAGAGCTCACCGCAGCGCGTGACCGCCTGGCACGGCATTCGGATGGTGCGCGACCTCAACACCGCCTTCCTCACACCGCTCGAGCCGCTGTTCCCGGCGAACCGGCTGGGGCCGCACGGTGATGGTCCCAAGGTCGGCTGTGCGACCTGCCACAAGGGCACCTTCAAGCCGCTGAACGGCGTCAGTCCGCTGGTCGACTACCTGGCGCTCGCCGGCGTGGGCAAGGTGCCGCCTGGCGTGCCGTCGGAGCCGCCGGCCAAGCGCTGACTCAGGCCCCGAGCCCGTACAAGGCCCGCAGCGCCTCGCGGTACTGCTGCTGCCCGCGGCCGTTGGTGCTGTAGTGCGTGCCGCCCTCGACCAGCACGAAGCGCTTGGGCGCCGCGGCGCGCTCGTACAGCGCGCGGCCCAGCGCCGGCGGGATCAGCGAATCGGCCTCGCCGTGCACCACCAGCACCGGCACCTTGACCTGCGCGATGCGCTCGGCCGAATCGAAGCGCTGCGTGATCATCGGCGTGATCGGCAGCCAGCCCCACTTCATCGTCTCGAACACCGCCGGGATCGAGGTGAACGTGCCTTCGACGATCAGGCCTTTCGCGTCGCCCACCTCGGTCGCGAGCCGCACCGCGATCGCGCCGCCGAGCGAGTGGCCGAAGATGTAGCGGTCTTGCGCCGGGTGCTTCGCTTCGATCCACTTCCACGCGGCGCGCGCGTCTTCGGCCACCGTGTCTTCCGAAGGCAGCGCCTCGGTGCTGCGGCCGAAGCCACGGTAGTCGATCGCCAGCACCGCGAAGCCGAGCTCGCGCATGTGCTGGATGCGGAAGGCGCTGCTGTCGACGTTGCGGCGTGCGCCGTGCAGGTAGAGCAGCACCGGCGCGTTGCGGGTCGCGCCGGCGAGCCACAGCGCGTGCAGCTTCGGCCCCGACGCATCGCCGGGTGCGAGCGGAATCCACACGTCGTCGAAGCCATCGATCTGCGCGCCGCCACCAGTGCTCGGCAGCGCCGCGGCCTGGAAGATCCACTTGCGCTGCTGGGTGTCGAGGCTGACGCAGCCGGCCAGCGCGGCCACCGAGAGCAGGGCGAGGGCCGGCCAGCGCCAGCGCACGGTTGTCAAACGATCGAGCATCGACGACTGAGCGGCGGCGCGCGATTTAGTTCAGCGGCCGCGCCAGAACAAGCCGTCGAGCTCCTTCAGCGTGATCTGGCGCCAGGTCGGCCGACCGTGGTTGCACTGGTCGATCCGGTCCGTGCGCTCCATGTCGCGCAGCAGCGCGTTCATCTCGTCGAGGGTGAGCTGGCGGTTGGCGCGTACCGCGCCGTGGCAGGCCATCGTCGAGAGGATCTCGTCGCGCGCGCGTTCGACGACGCGGCTGGCGTCGAACTGCGCCAGCTCGGCGAGCACGCTGCGCGCGAGCTCGACCACGTCGCCACCGGCCAGCGCCGCAGGCTGCGAGCGCACCGCGAGCACGCTGGTCGAGAGCGGCGTGACATCGAGGCCGAGCGTGCGTAGCGTGTCGATCTGCGCTTCGGCGGTGGCGATCTCTTGCGCGGTCGCCGCGAACGTGGCGGGGATCAGCAGCGGTTGCGATTCGATCGCGGCCGCGCCCGTGCTCGCCTTCAACCGTTCGTAGACGATGCGCTCGTGCGCCGCGTGCATGTCGACGATCACCAGCCCCTGCGCATTCTCGGCCAGCACGAAGGTGCCGGCGACTTGCGCCAGCGCCTTGCCGAGCGGCCAGGTGTCGCCAGCCGACATCGGTCCTGCCGTGCTCAGCACCGTCGCGCCCGGCGCGGGCGTGTCGCCCCAGCGCGGTGGTGGCTCCTGCGCGTACAGCGTCGCCAGCTGCTGCAGGCCGAGCGAGGCCTGGCGCGTGGCGCCGAAGCGGCTCATGTCGATCGGTCGCGCCGCGAGCGGCTCGGTGAGCGGCGCCATTGCATCGCCGCCTGCGCGTGGAATCGCCAGCGCGGCTTCGACCGCGCGCCGCACCGCCTGGTGCACCTCGCGCGAATCGCGGAAGCGCACTTCGACCTTGGTCGGGTGCACGTTGACATCGACGCGATCCGGCGCGATGTCGATGAACAGCACATAGGCCGGCTGGCGCCCGCCGTGCAGCACGTCTTCATACGCCGAGCGCACGCCGTGCGCGATCAACTTGTCGCGCACGAAGCGGCCGTTGACGTAGACGTACTGCTGATCGGCCCGCGCGCGCGCTGCCTCGGGCGTGCCGCTGCGGCCGGTGACGCGCAGCACGCCGAGGTCGAGCGCGACCTCGCGGCTGTCGGTGACGAACTCGTGCCCCAGCACATCGATCAGCCGCTGCGCGGGGCTGGTGCGGCGCCACTGTTGTGCGAGCTTGCCGTCGTGCCACACGACGAAGCTGACCTCGGGCCGCGCCAGCGCGTGGCGGCGCACCGCCTCGACGCAGTGCGCGAATTCGGTCGCCTCGGTCTTCAGGAACTTGCGCCGCGCCGGCGTGCTGAAGAACAGCTCGCGCACCTCGACGCTGGTGCCGATGCCGCGCGCGGCGGGTGCGAGCTCGCCGGAGCGCGCGTCGAGCCGCTGCGCGTGCGCGGCATCGAGGGTGCGGCTCGCTATCGACACCTCGGCGATCGATGCGATCGCGGCCAGCGCCTCGCCGCGGAAGCCCATCGTCGCGACGCCTTCGAGTTCGGTGAGCGAGGCGATCTTGCTGGTCGCGTGGCGGCGCAGTGCGAGGCCGAGTTCGGCGTGCGGGATGCCGTGGCCGTCGTCCTCGACCACGATCGCGCGGATACCGCCGCCGATGAGCTTCACGACGATCTCGGCGGCGCCCGCATCGAGCGCGTTGTCCACCAGCTCGCGCACCACCGAAGCCGGGCGCTCGACCACCTCGCCGGCGGCGATCTGGCTCACCAGTTCATCGGGCAGTTCACGGATGGCGCGGCGAGGCGCGGTTTGCAACACGGCGTTCATGCAGGCATATGGTAGCGTCCAGTGTTGCAGAGCTTTCGCCATCCATGACCGAGTCCGCTCCCGACGCCGGCGCCAAGCCGGCCGCAGATCCGAACAGCCCGGCGTTCGTCAAGGCGGTCACGCAGCTCGCAGCGCGCGGCCCGGTCACCACGGTGCGCGCGATCTACAACCACCAGGGCGTGAAGCTGCTCGAAGGCGGCGTGCAGATCGACGCGAGCCTGTACGACCGCCTCGTCGCGCACCGCCTCGCCGCGCCGCTCGACGAAGACCTGGCCAGTGCCGCGACCGTGAACGCCGCCGCGTTGCGCGCCGCGGCCGAGGCTGCGCTGGCGCGCTGGCCGTTCTTCGCGCTGATGGCCCCCGAGGGTCGGGTGCGGCACACCTTGCTGCAATCGATCGAGGCGATTCCGCTGCCGCGCCCGGTGGCGTTCCACCTGACGCTGCTGCGCGAGACGCGGCCGGCGCTGTTCGACCACAGCATCCTGATGGCGATCCTCGCAGCGTACCTGGTGCGCGAAGACCGTGCGCCGATCCACGACATGACGCTGGCCGCCGCCGCCGGCCTGCTGCACGACCTGGGCATGCTGCACATCGATGCCGAGCTGCTCGAAGCCGGCAACCGCCTGAGCGGCGATGCGCGGCGGCCGTTGTACGTGCACCCGATGACCTCGTCGATGCTGATCGCGCGCTTTCACGAATACGCGAAGGGCATCCCGCGCGCCATCCTCGAGCACCACGAGCTGCTCGACGGTTCGGGTTACCCGCGCGGCCTCGCCGGCGACGCGATCAGCCCGCTCGGGCGCCTGCTGTCGCTGTGCGAGGTCGTCACCGCGATGTTCGACGGCGAGCGCGAGTACCCGGAGCAGCGCGTCGCGCTGTTGCTGCGCATGACGCCGCGGCGCTTCGATGCGGCGCTGGTGGCCGCGGTCCACCGCCTGCTGCGCGCCTGCCCGCCGATGACCGAGGCGGTGAGCCTGTCTGTCGGCGATGCAGTGCGCCAGCTGCACCCGCTGACCGAGCTGCTGACGCGCTTCCACGCGATCGCGGCGGCTGCCGGCCCCACGCTGGGCAGCGCCGGGCGGGCGGTGCTGAAAGCCATCGGTGTGCAGGCCGACAACTTGCAGCGTTCTTTGTTCGAGGCCGGTGCCACACCCGATCAGCTCGATCTGCTGGTGCAGGCGGCCGATACCGATGCGAGCCTTCAAGCGGAACTCTGGGCGCTCACGCGCGAGCTGCAATGGCATCTGCGCGCGAGCGCCGACCAGCTCGGGCGGCGCTGGCGCACGTCGGCGGGTGGCGAGGCGCTGCCGGCGGAACTCGCCGCCTGGGTCGCCGAGGTGGAAGCCCTCGGGTCTGCTGCCGCCACCGGATAATCGGGCCGCATGGAATTTTTCGGCTTCGTTCTCGACTTCATCCTGCACGTCGATGTGCACCTGCGCACCTTCGTCGAAACCTACGGCGCGTGGGTCTACCTGTTGCTGTTCATCATCATCTTCGTCGAGACCGGCGTCGTCGTGATGCCGTTCCTGCCGGGCGACTCGCTGCTGTTCGTGGTGGGCGCGCTGGCCGGCGCCGGCCTGATGAGCCTGCCGCTGGTGCTGGCGCTGCTGATCGCCGCGGCGATCCTCGGCAACCAGAGCAACTACGCGATCGGGCGCTACTTCGGGCCGCGCGTGTTCCAGTGGGAGAGTTCGCGCTTCTTCAACAAGGAGGCGTTCAACCAGGCGCACGCCTTCTACGAAAAGTACGGCGGCATCACCATCGTGCTGGCGCGCTTCATGCCGTTCCTGCGCACCTTCGCGCCGTTCGTGGCCGGCGTGGCGCAGATGACGCGCCGCAAGTTCACGTTCTTCGACGTGACCGGCGGCACGCTGTGGGTCGGCAGCGTGACCATCGCCGGCTACCTGTTCGGCAACATCCCGTGGGTCAAGGCGAATCTCGACAAGATCATCTGGGGCGCGATCCTGGTGCCCGGCCTGCTCGTGCTGTGGGGCACCTGGCGCGCGCGGCGCAAGCAGAAGATCAGAGAGAAGGCCGAAGCCCTCAACGCGGGGTGATCCGCTCGCTCAGCGCCGCCGGCCGGTACGCCGGCACGAAGTGGCAGGCGCCGCCGAAGCGCGGCAACAGCGCGGTGCAGCGCTCGGCGATGCGCTGCGGCGTGGGCTTCTCGCCGGTGGCGATCCACGCCAGCAGCGCTTCCATCAGCGCCGGGTATTCGGCATCGCTCAGATAGCTGTGCTCGTGCTCGTCGGTGAAGGTCTGCACCAGGTGATCGGCGGTGCCGGCGGCGCGCATCGTGTCGAGGAACGCGCTGTCGAGTTCGACGAAGGCGACCGGGTCATCGATGGCGTGCGTCGTCAGCACCGGCGCCTTGATCCTGCCGGTCGGGTCGGTGTCGAGCGCGAAACGCGCCACCGCGGCCGGGTCGGCGCGGTAGCGCACGACCTTCGCGTTCAGCACCGCGTCGTCGGCCGAGCCGGCGTACTTGGCGCCGAGATTGCCGAAGGTGTTGCCGCCATCGAGCCGCTTGAACGCGATGTCCTGAAAGTGCCATGTCGCCCAGTTCAGGTGGCCGAGCAACGAGCGCTCGGGGATGCGCACGACCTTCAGGAGCGCATCCAGCGCGCGCTGCTGCGCCGCGCTGCGTTGCTCGGGTTGCAGCCGCAGCCCGGTGCAGTCGTCGACGCGGCGCGCGAGTTCGGCGTGCGTGAGCTTCGAATCCAGCGGCAGCCCCTGCCACAGCGGGTAGGCGGGCTCGCTCGGCAACGGGTGGTTGCCGCACAGCGCCTGGTAGACGACGCGCAGATCGAGCCGGAAATCGTACGAGCGTGTGCCGCCGCCAAGCACGCCGCTGGTGAGCAGCACACCGTCGTAGCTCGTCGGATACGCCTCGGCCGCTTTCGCGGCGACGCTCGCGCCCCAGCTCTGGCCGTGCAGGATCGTCAGCCTGGGTTTGCCGATGGCGGCATTGAAGATACCGCGCAGGCGTTCGGTGTCTTCGCCCGCCGCACGCACCGCGACGCCGCCTTGTCGATAAGAAGAGCCGGCCCATGCATAGCCGGCCCTCAGCATCACGGCCCAGCGTTTCAGATCTTGCGCAGTGCGCTCGGTGCGCGGCTCGCCGAGTTCGGGGCCGCCGTGCGCGTGCAGCACGAGCACGCCGTTCCAGGCAGGCGGCACGGCGATCCAGTAGAACGCGCCGGCGTCGTCACGGCCGCCGAGGCAGCGCGTTGTGTCGGGCAGGCCGTCGGGGCAGGGCGCGGATTCGGGCGCGGCTTGGGCGGTGCCGCAGAGCAGCGCGGCAGTTGTCCCGAGCACTGCCGCAATGCGCATGGCAGGGACGCTCAGCGCAGGTTGCCGGTGTGGCCCAGCGAGTAGCGGCCGGGCTGCGGCCACACGGTCAGCCCGTGCGGCTCGCGGCCAACCTTGACCTTGTCCACCGCGCCGCTCTCGGTGTCGAAACGGTAGACCACATCGTCATACCGCCCCGAGAGCCACAGGTACTTGCCGTCGGCGCTGACGTTGCCCATGTCGGGACTGCCACCACCTTCGATCGGCCAGGTGGCAACTACTCTGCGCGTCGCGAAGTCGATCACCGAGACGCTGCCCGGGCCGCCCCTTTTGCCGCGCACCAGATTGCTGCCTCGGTTGGCCACGTAGAGCCGCTTGCCGTCGCGGCTCGGGTACAGGCCGTGCGCGCCGACGCCGGTGGGGATGAAGCCGGTCTGCTTGAGCGTCTCGCCATCGACCACGTGCACGCCATCGACCATCATGTCGGCGACGAACAGGGTCTTGCCGTCGGGCGACGCACGCACGTCCTGCGGCATGCCGGGGGTGGTGCAGATGGTCGCGCCGAGCTCGTCCGGGTCCGGGATGCGCGCCGGCTTCTTGCCCGGCTTGGCGAGCGTGGCGAGGATCGCCGGGCGATTGAAATAGGCGCTCAGCTTGAGCGTGCCGACGACACTGCGCTTGACCAGATCGACCTTCGTGATCGAGCCGTTGAACTCGCAGGTGAAGAACGCGAAGCGGCCATCGATGGAGAAGTCGGCGTGGTTGATGCCGGCGCAGTCGGGCGTGGCGATCGAGTACTTCATCTCCATTGTCTTCGGGTCGCGGAAATCGAGCCGCTTGTAGGCCTCGGCGACGACGATCGCGAACTGGCCGTCGGGCGACCAGTACATGTTGTACGGGTCCTCGACTGGGATCGATTTGCCCGGCTTGCCGGTGAGCGGGTCGATCGGCGTCAGGCTGCCGTCGGTGCGGCCCTCGGCGTTGTTGGCGACCCAGAGCGTGCGCAGGTCGTAGGACGGCACCACGTGTTGCGGGTTGATGCCTACGGGGAAGGTCGCAACCACCTTGAGCGTGGCCGGGTCGATCACCGAGACCGTGTTGGCCGCGTGGTTGGGCACGTAGACGCGCTCGAGCGCGCCGGCCACGGCCGGGCTCATGCGGCTGCTGACGGTCTCGCTGTAGAGGTTGTTCGCGTCGACGACCGGTGGCATGCCGGGCACGGTGGCGATCGTCGGCACGGGGGCGGGCGGTTTTGGCGCCGCGGACGCGGGCGGGGCCACGGACGGGTTGGTCTGGGCGTGCGCCCACCAGGCGCCGCAGCTGGCGACGAAGATCAGGGGCAGGGCGGTACGGCGCAGGTTCGGGTGTCTGTTCACGGTTCTGGAGGGGCAAGCGCTCGGCAGGGTCGGGCCACTATTGTCGTGCAGCCGTGGCCCGGCGGATCGCGGCCACCGTCTGTGCCACGATCAGCTCGACGCCGGCCTGGCCGAGCGCCGCGCTCGAGGGCCGCGGATCGCCGTTCACGCCGTTGGCGGGTGCCTCGCGCGCCGCGGCGGCGTAGTGCTCGGGTCGCACGCGGCTGGCGTCGGTGGCGAGCATCAGAGAGGTGTCGGCCGCGCCCGCGTGCTGGCCGATCTGGGCATCGGTCAGGCCCTTGGCATGCAACGCCTGCACATAGGGCGTCTGCGTGGCGCGGTAATACTCGTCGATGAAGTGTGCGCGCGCGGGGGTCGCGGCCCAGTCGCGGTTCAGCTTTTGCGCGACCGCCTTCAGCTGCGTCTGGTAGCCGCCGTGGTCGCCGATCAGCACGATGTCGGTGAAGCCGCCTTGCTTGAAACTGCGCGCGGCGCCGTCGAGCAGCCCCTGGAACGCCGCGTCGGAGATCGAGATCGTGCCGGGGAAGCGCATGTGACTGGTCGGTGGCGTGATGTTGCCCTCGGGCACATAGCTCACCACCGGCGCCACCAGCGCGTTGCCCAGCGCTTCGGCGATGCGCGCGGCCAGCAGTTGCACGCGCACGTTGTGCTTGCCGAGCGCGAGCTGCGGGCCGCTCTGCTCGGTGCCGCCAACCGGGATGATCACGGTCGTCTTGCCGGCGCGCTGCGCCTCGCGCAGCTCCGGCCAGGTCAGGTCTTCGAGGAGCACCCCAGCGGGTGCGGCGAAGACGGCGGCGTGCATCGGCAGCGTGGTCGCCAGGACGAGGGCGAGAGCGATGAAGCGATGCGTTCGCATCAGGCGGCCAGCGCGCGCTTGAGTTCGGCGGCGCACAGTGCGACCGCGCTGTTCGCCTCGTCGAGCACCTTGCCCATCGTGATGAAGCCATGGATCTGGCGCTCGTAGCACACGTAGGTGGCACGGTTGCCGGCCGCGGTGAGGCGCTCGGCATAGGCGGCACCTTCGTCGCGCAGCGGGTCGTAGCCGGCGGTCAGCACCAGCGCCGGCGGCAGCCTGGCGAGATCGGTGTGCAGCAGCGGCGACGCGCGCCAATCCTTGTACAGCGCCGGCTCGGTGATGTAGTGGCCGGTGAAGTAGTCCATCGTCTCGGTCGTCAGCAGGTAGCCCTGGCCGTTCGTCGTGTGCGAGGGCGCGTCGCGGTGCTGGTCGGTCGCGGGGTAGATCAGCAGCTGGAAGGCGATGGCCAAATCGCCCGACTCGCGCGCTGCGATCGAGACGACCGCGGCGAGGTTGCCGCCGGCCGAATCGCCGCCGACGGCGAGGCGGGCCGTGTCGATCTTCAATTCACTCGCATGCGCGTGAATCCAGTGCGTGGCGGCAATGCAATCGTCGACCGCCGCGGGGAAGCGGTGCTCCGGGCCCATCCGGTAATCGACCGCGATGACCGCGCAGCCCGCGCCGTTGGCGAGCTCGCGGCACAGCGTGTCGTGCGTGTCGAGATCGCCGATGACCCAGCCGCCGCCGTGGTAGTAGACGAGCGCCGGCAACGTCGCACTCTCGGCCGAGCCGAGCGGGCGGTACAGCCGCAGCGGGATCGCGCCGTGCGGCCCTTCGGCGCGCAGATCGCGCGTTCTCGCCACCGGCGGCGACTCGGGCTGCGTGAAGCTGCGACGCTCGCGGTAGAAGGCGCGCGCTTCGGCGGGGGTGAGCGTGTGCGTGGGCGGCACACCGCGTTCGATCATCAGATCGAGCAGGGCCTGGGTCTGCGGGTGGAGCATGCGTGTTTCCTCGGATTGGCGGGGACTTCGACACGAAGCGTAACCCGTGATCGTCGAGATGCACTTTTATACTGGCTTCTCCACACTTTGATGAAATCGGGAAACGAGATGAAGATCGAAACATGCGCTGCCCTGCTGGCCATTGCGCTGGTGACCGGCTGCGCTTCGACCGGCCAGCAACAGGCCTCGACACAACCCGCTGCGCCGGCCGCCGCACCGGCAGCGCCGGTGGCCCGGCTGGCCCTGCCGCCGACGGCGACGAAGAAGATCGTGCTGGCGATGACCGGCCCCGCCACCGTGACCCAGGCCAAAGACTGGGCCTCGTTCAAGGACGAGTGGCGCGCCACCTTCGCCGACCATGCCAAGACCGCCGGCATCGCCTTCGAGATGCAGCAAGGCGACGCGCGCGCCACCGGCGAGGCCGGCACGCTGCTCAACGTCTACGTCAACGACTACCGCATGGTCGGCATCGGTGCGCGCATCTTTCTCGGGGTGATGACGGGCAACGCCTACATCGATGCGAAGGTCACGTTCAGCGATCTGAACGCGGGCGCGGGCTTCGGTGACCGCGCCTACAACACCAGTTCATCCGCCTGGGCCGGCGTTTTCGGCAAGATGACGCCGCAGCAGGTCGATGCGATCGCGTCGCAGGTGTTCGACGAGATCAAGCCACGCTGAGGGGCGCAAGTCACAGCTGACGCGAGCGCGCCAGCGGCGGGTTCTTCGCGAAGTAGCGCTGGATGCCGACGCTCAGCGCATGCACCAGCTCGGCCTGGTAGCCGGCGGAGCGCAGCCTCGCTTCCTCGTCGGGGTTCGAGATGAACGCCGCCTCGACCAGGATCGACGGGATGTCGGGCGCCTTCAGCACCGCGAAGCCTGCCTGCTCGACGCTGCCCTTGTGCAGCTTGCCGACCTTGCCGATCTGGCCCAGCACTTCGCCGCCGAGCTTGAGGCTGTCGCGGATCTGCGCGGTGGTGCTCATGTCGAGCAGCGCGCGCACCACGTTCGCGTCTTTCGCGTCGATGTTGACACCGCCGACCGTGTCTGCGGCGTTCTCGCGGTTCGCCATCCAGCGCGCGGCCGCGCTCGTCGCGCCGCCCTGGCTGAGCGCGAACACCGAGGCGCCGCGCGCCTGCGGCGTGATGAACGCATCGGCGTGGATCGACACGAACAGATCGGCCTGCACGCGCCGCGCCTTGCGCACGCGCTCGTGCAGCGGCACGAAGAAATCGGCGTCGCGCGTGAGCATCGCGCGCATGTTGGGCAGCGTGTTGATGCGGTCGCGCAGCTGCGTGGCGATCTGCAGCACCACGTCCTTCTCGCGCAGGCCGCTCGGTCCGCTCGCGCCCGGGTCTTCGCCGCCGTGGCCGGCATCGATCGCGACCACGATCAACCGATCGATGCGGCCTTGCGCGGCCGGTGCCAGCGGCGCCGGTGTCTGCTGCGGTGCTGCCGTGGCGATGGCGGGCGGCTTCAGTGGCGGGTTCGATGCAGCGGCGTAGGGCGGCGCGGGCGCGGGCCTTTCCATCTTGCCGATGAACTCGCCGAGCGCGTCCTGCACGCTCTTCGCCGCCTGGCGTTCGGCCGCTTCCTTGTCGCGGATCAGCGCGAGCAACGGGTCGGCCGCCTGCGTCGGGTAGAGGTCGAACACGAGCCGGTGCTGGTAGGCGGCCACCGGCGCGAGCGTGAACAGCTGCGGCGCGGTCGCCTGCTTCAGATCGATCACGAGACGCACCACGCGCGGCAGGTTCTGCCCGACGCGCACACCGGCGATGAACGGATCGTCGGCACGCACCTTGCCGACGAGCTCGCGCAGCGCCGGGCTGAGTTCGAGGCCGTCGATGTCGATCACGAGGCGGTTCGGGCTGTCGAGCAGCGAATGCTTCTGCGACAGTGGCGCGTCGGACTCGATCGTCACGCGCGTGTAGTCGGCCGCCGGCCAGAGGCGCACCGCGACGATGCTGGCGCCGAACGCGAGTTGGCCGTGGCCGATCAGCAGCGCGAGCGCGCCCATCGAGCGGATGGCGGAGCGGCGGGTCGTCATGCGAGCAACGCCGCACCGAGCGGCGTGTGGGCCTCGAACAGAACCGCGCGTTGTTCATCGGCGGCAGGCTCGATGAAGAGGCGCAGATCGGCTTGCGGCAGCAACCCCTCGGCCTTCTCCGGCCACTCGACGAGCTTCAGGCCCGTCGCCGCGAACACATCGCGAAAGCCGGCGTCTTCCCATTCCTGCGGATCGTCGAAGCGGTAGAAATCGAAGTGCCAGATCGGCATCGCAGCGATCTCGTAGGGCTCCATCAGCGCATACGTCGGGCTCTTCACGCGGCCCGGCACGCCGAGTGCGTGCAGCAGGTGGCGCACGAAGGTCGTCTTGCCGGCGCCGAGCGGGCCGTGCAGTTCGATGAAGGCGTTCGCGAGGCCGGCGTGGCCCGCGAGGGCGGCCGCGGAGGCGGCGCACGCCGCCTCGTCGGGCCACCGCTGGTGAGAGGTTTCTAGAATCGACGACAAATGAACGGCACTCGGCAGTGGGACTCGGATCAGCAGGATGCCCTGCTCGCGAACTTGCACGAGTGGGGCACGACGCTCGGATTTTCACAGATCGGCGTGACCGACGTGGACCTCGCGCACGCCGAGGCGGGCTTGCTGGCGTGGTTGAACAACGGTTTCCACGGCACGATGGACTACATGGCGCGCCACGGCTTGCGCCGCGCGCGCCCGGCCGAGCTGGTGCCGGGCACGGTACGGGTCATCACCGCGCGCATGGACTACCTACCGCGCGACACGGTCGACGGCTGGCAGGCGATCGAATGGCAGCGTCTGGCCGACCCGCGGCACGCGGCGCTCGCAGCGTATGCAAGAGGGCGCGACTATCACAAGGTGATGCGTGCGCGTTTGCAGCAGCTCGCCGATCGGGTCGCCGATGCCGTCGGGCCGTTCGGCCACCGCGTCTTCACCGATTCGGCGCCGGTGCTCGAAGCCGAGCTCGCGGTGAAGAGCGGCATCGGCTGGCGCGGCAAGCACACGCTGGTGCTGAACCGCGAGGCCGGCTCGATGTTCTTCCTCGGCGAGATCTACGTCGATCTGGCGCTGCCGATGACCGAGCCCTCGGGTGCGCACTGCGGTACGTGCAGCGCCTGCATCGAGGTCTGCCCGACGCAGGCCATCGTCGGCCCGTACCGGCTCGACGCGCGGCGTTGCATCTCTTACCTGACGATCGAGCACGCCGGGCCGATCCCGCTGGAGTTGCGGCCGCTGATCGGCAACCGCATCTACGGCTGCGACGACTGCCAGATCGTCTGCCCGTGGAACAAGTACGCGCAGAAGAGCACGCTGCCCGACTTCGACGCGCGCGAGCCGCTGGGCGCGGCCTCGCTGCTCGAGCTGTGGGCGTGGGACGAGGCCGAGTTCATGCGCCGCACCGAGGGCAGCGCGATCCGGCGCATCGGCTACGCGCGCTGGCAGCGCAACCTGGCGGTGGGGCTGGGCAATGCGCTGACCGCGCGTCACGATGCAAGCATCGTCGCTGCGCTCGAAGCCCGCCGCGCCGCGGCCGATGATCTGGTGCGTGAACACATCGATTGGGCGCTCACCCGATCACCGCCAGCCACAGCGGCACGCTGAGCATGCCCAGCAGCGTGGAGAGCGTCACCAACCCCGCCACGTAGGCGCCGTCGCCGCCCATGCGTGCGGCCAGCACGTAAGCAGTCGATGACGTCGGCAATGCGGCGAACAGCACCGCGATCGCGCGTTGCTCCGCCGGCAACGCGAGCGCCGCGGTCAGGCCGATCGCGACAGCCGGCAGGATCGCGTGCCGGATCGTCATCAACGCGGCCGCGAGACCCGGCGAGTCCTTCAGCCCACCGAGACGCAGACCCGCGCCGGCGCTCATCAGGCCGAGCGGCAACGCGGCCAGGCCGATGCGCTGCAAGGTGGTCGCCATCGCGTCCGGAAAGCGCAGTCCGAGCAGGTTCGCGATCAACCCGGCCACGGTGCTCAGGATCAGCGGATTGCGCAGCAGCTCGCGGCCATACGCATGCCCGCCGTGGCGCGCCAGCGGCCACACTGCGGCCACGTTACACAGCGGCACGCACAGCGCGATGCTCAATGCCATCCACGCCAGTCCGGTGGCGCCGCCGAGGCGTTCGGCGAGTGCCAGCGCGATGTAGGAGTTGAAGCGGAACGCGGTCTGCGCGCCCGACGCGAAGCGCCGCGCATCCACCCCCGGCCAGCGCCCGACCGCGAACGCGAGCGCCATGCCGCACGCGACCGTGCCGACGCTGGCGGCGGCGAGGCTCAGCGTCTGGGCCGGCTGCAGGGGGCTCTTCAGGATCGTGTTGAACAGCAGCACCGGGAACAGCAGGTAGTAGACGAGCCGCTCGACGGCGTCCCACACGCTGCGGTTCAGCGCGGTGTGGCGGCACAACAGGAACCCGAGCACGATCAGCAGGAAATCGGGGAGCAACAGCAGCGCGACGGACATGCCACGAGTGTGCCAGCGCCGATGACGCTCTAAACTCGTGCACCTCGCCGGAGAACCCACCCATGCAACGCAGAATCCTGATGACCGCCAGCGCCCTGATCCTGAGCTGCACCGCGAGTGGTGCGTGGGCGCAGGGCTACCCGAACAAGCCCGTCAAGCTGGTCGTGCCGTTCGCGCCCGGCGGCACGACCGACATCGTCGCGCGCGTCGTCGCCGAGAAGATCAACGGCCCGCTCGGGCAGACGCTGATCGTCGAGAACCGCGCCGGCGGTGGCGGCTCGGTGGGTGCCAACGAGACCGCCAAGGCCACGCCCGACGGCTACTCGCTCGGCATGGCGACGGTCTCGACGACGGCTGCGAACCCGGCCATCAACCCGAAGATCAGCTACAACCCGCTGACCGACTTCACGCCGATCATCAACGTCGCGGCGACGCCCAACGTGATCGCCGTGCACCCGAGCTTCCCGGCGCGCGACTACAAGGGCTTTCTGGCCGAGATCAAGAAGAACCCGGGCAAGTACAGCTTCGCGAGCTCAGGCACCGGCGGCATTGGCCACCTGCAGATGGAGCTGTTCAAGAACCTCTCCGGCACCTTCATCACGCACATCCCGTACCGCGGCGCAGGCCCGGCGCTGAACGACACCGTCGCCGGCCAGGTGCCGATGATCTTCGACAACATGCCGTCGGCACTGCCCTTCATCAAGGACGGCCGCCTGATCGCGATCGTCGTCGCCGCGCCGCAGCGCCTGGCCGTTCTCCCGAACGTGCCGACGTTCAAGGAAGTCGGCCTCGAGCCGGTCAACCGCATGGCCTACTACGGCATCTATGGGCCCAAGGGCTTGCCGAAGGAGGTGGTGGACAAGGTCAGCACGGCGGTCAAGAAGACGCTCGAAGACCCGGCCGTGAAAAAGCGCATCGAAGAGACCGGCTCGCTGATCGTGGCCAACACGCCGGCCGAGTTCACGGCGCAGATCGCGGCCGAGTACGAGGTCTACAAGAAGGTCGTGGCGCTGCAGAAGCTGACACTGGAGTGACCACCGCGTCGGCCCTCGAAATCAGCACGCGTGCCATCGATGATTTCATCGGCGCGCTCTGGATCGAGGACGGACTGGCCGCCAACACGCTCGCCGCCTATCGGCGCGACCTGACGCTGTTTGCCGAGTGGCTCGCACGCGAGCACGCGCGCACGCTGGCCCAGAGTACCGAGCCCGACCTGCTCGCCTACCGCGTCACGCGACACGCCGGCAGCAAGGCGACCAGCAGCAACCGGCGCCTGACGGTCTTCAAGCGCTACTTTCGCTGGGCCGTGCGCGAGCGGCTCGTCACCGCCGACCCAACCCTCAAGCTCGGCAGCGCGAAGCAGCCGATGCGCGTGCCCAAGAGCCTGAGCGAGGCGCAGGTCGAGGCGCTGCTGGCAGCGCCCGACATCGAGACGCCGCTGGGCCTGCGCGACCGCACGATGCTGGAGCTGATGTACGCGAGCGGCCTGCGCGTGAGCGAGCTGGTCACGCTGAAGAGCGTGCACCTGAGCCTGAGCGAGGGCGCGTTGCGCGTCACCGGCAAGGGCACGAAGGAACGGCTGGTGCCGTTCGGCGAAGAGGCGCATGCGTGGATCACGCGCTACCTCGCCGAGGGCCGCGGTGCGATCCTCGACCGCCAGGTCAGCGACGCGCTCTTCGTCACCCGCCGCGGCGGCCCGATGACGCGCCAGATGTTCTGGAAGCTCGTCAAGGCGCACGCCCTGCGCGGTGGTGTGCACGTGCCGCTCTCGCCGCACACCCTGCGGCATGCGTTCGCGACGCACCTTCTGAACCACGGCGCCGATCTGCGCGCGGTGCAGATGCTGCTCGGCCACGCCGACATCTCGACGACGACGATCTACACGCACGTGGCGCGCGAGCGGCTGAGGCAGTTGCACTCGGCGCACCACCCGCGCGGGTAGGCGGCGCGCCGAGTCGGCTCATTCCTGCGGCCGCGCCTCGGCGACGATCGACGTGCAAGCCGTGCTGGCGCGCCACTTGTCGAGAGAGTTGCCGACGTCGATCATGTCGACGCCGTAGATGAGCCGCGTCATCGAGACGAACCGGCGCAATGCGGGCATGCCCTGCTCGGCCTTGTCGACGATTCGGCGCTGCAGATTCGTCGCGGGCGTGCAGGAGCTCATGCCGACCTGGGTCTCTTCCGCATTCGCCGGCGTGGCGCACACGAGGAGCAGGTTGACGCCGGCGGCGACGGCGATGGCTGCGCAGTGGCGGGTCGTGATCATGGTGAAGTCCCTTCGTTGAAGCCGGGCCGAACGTTCGACCCGTCTTCAGACTAGGCGCCGGACGCCGCTTGCGCCTCGTCAATGCGACGGACGAACGAAGATCGATGATGGACACGAGCGGAGGGTGACGAGCACAATCGTGACGGTACAGCGTGCTCGCGAGCGGAAAGCCGACAGCCGCTCGCATTCGCACCGATTTGCTGGGGTTCTGCCGCCCGGTTTCCAGGTCCCGTCGCATTTCGCGCGGCCTCTAGGTTGCTCGGCTACATTGATCCGCGATCGATGCGTGACCCTCACCGCGCGTCGGCTCGTGGCCAGGGGGCGGGCGTTCGAGCCCCCAATGCAGAGGATGTATCGCGTCGATGTCGACCTATTATTCGAGCGCCCATCGCCGGTTCACACCCGCTCGATCACTCAAGGAGGAAGACATGCAATTCACATTCTCGTCGCTTCGTGCGCATTCCGGATCGGCGCTCGTCGTGGCCCTCGCGGCCGGGTTGAGCGCTTGCGGCGGCGGTGGTACCGAGGACCCGGCCGCGCCTCAGATGCAGATCGAATCAGCGAATTCGTCATCGAAGCAGTGGCTCTACAGCGTCAAGGATCTTGGCACCCTGTGCACCCCCGACTCATTCCCCTGCGGCATCGGCGTCAACGCCGTCAATGACAAGGGAGAGATTGCGGGATACATCTATACGCTCTCGTTTCAGCACGCCATGGTGTCCAGCGGCGGCACGCTGAAAGACATCGGCGGTTTCCCGCCGGGCGGCTGGGGCGAGGCGACCGGCATCAACGACCGGGGTCAAGTCGTGGGGTGGTCCACCTTGCAGGGCGACGAAGCCATTCCGGGCTACGCATTCTTGTATGACGGGGGTGCTCTGCAAAACCTCGGCGCGCTGGGCGGTAATTTCAGCGTCGCCACCGGTATCAACAACCGCGGACAGCTCACGGGCAGGGCGGCGCTGGCCGACGGGGCGAATCACGTATTCCTTTACAGCGGCGGCACGATGCAAGATATCGGCACGCTCGGTGGCCGGCATGCCAGCGGAAGCGCCGTCAACGACCGCGGGCATGTCGCGGGGTTGTCGTACCTCGCCGGCGACGTCCAAGAATTCCACGCGTTCCTTTACCGCCATGGTGTGCTGAAGGACTTGGGCACGCTTGGCGGCGGTTCCAGTTCCGCCGCCGCAATCAACGATGAGGATGACGTGGTCGGCTTCTCCACCTTGACCGCAGGCTCGACGTCGCGCCACGCCTTCCTGTACCGCCACCACAAGATGCACGACCTGGGCACGCTCCCGGGTGGCAGCGACAGTTTTGCCGTCGGCATCAGCAACGACGGCGACGTGATTGGGTCATCCGGTGGCTTGCCCTTCGTTTATCGCGATGGTTTGATGCGCGATGTGAACCAGTTGCTGGATGCAAGCGGCGCAGGCTGGGTGATCGACCAAGTCAACGGCATCAGCCCCGACGAGGGCCTGATCACCGGCCGAGGCCGCATCAACGGCCAAGTCCACGCTTTCGTGCTCACGCCCACGCGCAAGAAGGACCGGCACTGATCGGCCGCGCGCGGTCTGCGCCGGTCAGGCGGCGACCACCGGAATCACGGCGGCGCCGGCCTTGATCCGCGCCTCCCATTCCCGCGGCCCGGTGTCGTGCACCGAGACACCGTTCGAATCGACGGCGACCGTGACCGGCATGTCCTTCACGTCGAATTCGTAGATCGCTTCCATGCCGAGGTCGGCAAAGCCGACGACCTCGGCGTGGTTGATCGCCTTCGAGACCAGATACGCCGCGCCGCCCACCGCCATCAGGTACGCGCTCTTGTGCTTCCGGATCGCCTCGACCCCGGTCGGCCCACGCTCGGCCTTGCCGATCATGCCGATCAGGCCCGTCTTCGCGAGCATCATCTCGGTGAACTTGTCCATGCGCGTCGCGGTGGTCGGGCCGGCCGGGCCGACGACCTCGTCGCGCACCGGATCGACCGGGCCGACGTAATAGATCACGCGGTTGGTGAAGTCGACGGGCAGCTTCTCGCCCTTCGCGAGCATGTCCTGGATGCGCTTGTGCGCGGCGTCGCGGCCGGTCAGCATCTTGCCGCTCAGCAGCAGCGTGTCGCCGGGCTGCCAGGCGGCGACTTCTTCCTTGGTCAGCGTGTTCAGGTCGACCTTCTTGCTCTTGTTGTAGTCGGGCGCCCACTTGACGTCGGGCCACAGGGCTAGGCTCGGCGGCTCGAGGTAAGCGGCGCCCGAACCATCGAGCACGAAGTGCGCATGGCGCGTCGCCGCGCAGTTCGGGATCATCGCGACCGGCTTGCTCGCGGCGTGTGTCGGGTACATCGCGATCTTCACGTCGAGCACGGTGGTCAAGCCGCCGAGGCCTTGCGCGCCGATGCCCAGCGCGTTGATCTTGTCGCACAGCTCGATGCGCAGTTCCTCGACCTTGTTCTGCGGGCCGCGCGCCTTCAGCTCGTACATGTCGATGTCTTCCATCAGGCTCTGCTTGGCCATCAGCATCGCGCGCTCGGCCGTGCCGCCGATGCCGATGCCCAGCATGCCCGGCGGGCACCAGCCGGCGCCCATCGTCGGCACGGTCTTCATGACCCAGTCGACCAGCGAATCGCTCGGGTTCATCATCACGAACTTGCTCTTGTTCTCGCTGCCGCCGCCCTTGGCCGCGACCTGCACATCGACGGTGTTGCCTGGCACCAGCGTCATGTGGATCACGGCCGGCGTGTTGTCCTTGGTGTTCTTGCGCTCGAAGTGCGGGTCGGCGACGATGCTCGCGCGCAGCACGTTGTCGGGGTTCAGGTAGCCCTTGCGCACGCCGTCGTTGACGGCCTCCTCGATGCCCGAGGGGAAGTCCTCGAAGCGCACGTCCATGCCGATCTTCAGGAAGACGTTGACGATGCCGGTGTCCTGGCAGATCGGGCGGCGGCCTTCGGCGCACATCTTCGAGTTGGTCAGGATCTGCGCGATCGCGTCCTTCGCCGCCGGGCTCTGCTCGGCCTCATAAGCGCGCGCGAGGTGCCGGATGTAGTCGGCGGGGTGGTAGTACGAGATGTATTGCAGCGCGCCGGCGACGCTCTCGACCAGGTCTGCATACCTGACGACGGTGGGGATGGTGGTGCTCATGGTGTGGGCTCGTTGACAATGCCCCCGAAGTTTACTGAACCCGAGGGTCTCGCATTGATCAGCAGCATTCGCCGTTTCATCGCTTCGGAATCGGCCGGGGGGGTCGTGCTGGCGCTGGCCGCTGTCGTCGCGCTGATCGTCAGCAACTCGTCGCTGGGGCCGCTGTATCGGCAATTCATCGAGATGCGCGGCGAGGTGCGCCTCTTCAACGACTGGCTGGTGCTGTCGAAGCCGCTGCTGCTGTGGGTCAACGATCTGTGGATGGCGGTGTTCTTCTTCGTCGTCGGCCTCGAGATCAAGCGTGAGGTGCTCGCGGGGGAACTGGCCTCGGTGCGGCAGGCTTCGCTGCCCGCCGCAGCCGCGCTCGGCGGCATGATCGTGCCGGCCTTGATCTATGTGGCGCTGAACCACGCCGATGCGGTCGCGCTGCGCGGCTGGGCGATCCCGACCGCGACCGACATCGCGTTCGCGCTCGGCATCCTGATGCTGCTCGGCTCGCGCGTGCCGGCGTCGCTGAAGGTATTCCTCACGGCCGTGGCGATCATCGACGACCTCGGCGCGATCGGCGTGATCGCGCTCTTCTACACCGCGCAGCTCTCGCCCATGATGCTGCTCGCTGCGGGCGGCGGCATCGTGCTGCTGTTCGTGCTGAACCGCTTGCGCGTGATGCAGATCGGGCCGTATGTGGTGATCGGCCTCGTGATCTGGGTCTGCGTGCTGAAGTCGGGCATCCACGCGACGCTGGCCGGCGTCGTCACCGCGATGGCGATCCCGTTGCAGGACGCCGACGGTGGCTCGCCGCTCGAAACCGCCGAGCACGCGTTGCACCCGTGGGTCGCGTTCGCGGTGCTTCCGATGTTCGCGTTCGTGAACGCCGGCGTCAACCTGGCCGGCGTCTCGCTCGGCACGGTCGCGCAGGGCATTCCGCTCGGCATTGCGCTCGGGCTGGTGCTGGGCAAGGCGATCGGCGTGTTCGGCGCCTCGTGGCTGCTGATCCGCCTCACCGGGGCAAACCTGCCGGCGCAGGCCGGCACGCGCCAGTTCTTCGGCGTGTGCGTGCTGTGCGGCATCGGTTTCACGATGAGCCTGTTCATCGGCGGGCTCGCGTTTGCAGGGCAGGATGCGGCCTACGAGACGCAGGTCAAACTCGGTGTGCTCGGCGGCTCGCTGGTCGCGGGGCTGCTCGGCGTGGCCTTGTTGCTCGGTTCCGCGCGACAATCCAGCCCCAACGCAGAACCCCGCCCCCACGCATGACTCGTGACGCTCGCTCGAAACCCTACAACGCAGCGGACGAGCAGGTCGCGGCTGCGCTGTTGTCGGAGCAGCTCAAAACCCACCTCACCAGTCTGCCGTGGAGCATCGGCGGGTCGGTGACGGCGGCGGTGCTGTTCGCCGCGATGATGTGGAGCGTGGTTCCACGCACGCTGCTGGCGGGCTGGCTCGCCTGCATGCTGGCCGTGGTCGCGTTGCGCCTGGCCGTGGCCTGGTTTCACCGGCGAGCCGCGCCTTCCCCCGCAACCGATCGGGCGTGGGTGCTGAGCTACCGCGTCGGCTTTCTGCTGCCAGGCATCCTGTGGGGTCTGGCCAGCATGCTGCCGGTCGCCGGCGGGCATCCGGCGCACCGCGCGGTGGCGCTGATCGTGCTGGCCAGTCTCAGCGCCAGCGTCTTCGCGATGTCCGCGTTCGACCTCGTCGCTGCGCTGTGCTTCAGCGTGCCGGCGCTCGGCCTGCTCAGCGCCCACCTGCTGAGCCAGCCGGACGAATTGTTCGGGCTGCTGGGCGTCGCCGCGCTCGCCTCTCTCGTGTTCCTGAGCCTGACGGCGCGGCGCGCGAACCGGGTCATTCGCAACTTCGTGGCGCTGCGCGTCAAGGCGTCGAGCCAGGCGGAGGCGCTGCGTGCGAGCGAGGAACTGCTCGACCGCACCGGCGCCACCGCCAAGGTCGGCGGCTGGGAGCTCGATCTGGCGACCATGGCCTTGCGGCTCACAGCTCAGGCCTACCGCATCCACGACGCGCCGATGGCCAGCCGGCCCACCTTCGAGGGCTTCGTCAACCTGTACGGCGCCGCTGAGCAGGTGCTGATCCGCGCCGGGCTCGACACCGTGATCGCGCACGGCACGCCCTACGACGAGGTTCTTCCGCTGATCACCATCCGTGGCCGCCACCGCTGGGTGCGCCTGATCGGGCAGCCGCAGTTCGATGGCGACCGGATCGCGCGCATCAACGGCGTGGTGCAGGACATCACCGAGGCCAGGGCGGTCGAGACGCAGTTGCGCTCCGCCAGCGAACAGCTGGCGCAGAAAACCCAGCAGTTGCAGGACACGCTCGACAGCATCACCCAAGGCATCGCCAGCGCCGATGCCGAGGGCCGCATGCTGGTCATGAATCGCCGCGTGCTCGAGCTGCTCGACCTGCCCGACACCGTGATGCGGCCCGGCGTGACCCATGCCGAGGTGGTGCGCTACCAGGTGCAGCGCGGCGATTTCGCCGCCGACGGGAGCTTCGTGGACGTCGAGGGCCGGCGCATGGACTTCGCCGATGGCCGCAGCCTGCCGCCCGAGGCCTACGTGCGCCGCAACCGCGCTGGTTCGCTGATCGAGGTTCGCACGCGCCAGCTACCTGGCGGCGGGGTGGTGCGCACGTATTCCGATGTGACGGCCTATCTCGAGGCGCAGCGGGCGCTGCGCGACAACGAGGCCGGGCTGCGGGCGTTGCTCGACGCCTTCCCCGGCTTCATCGCGGTGATGGACGCCGAGTTCAACTACAACTATGCCAACGAACGTTTCGCGGCGCTGCTCGGGCGGCCGCGCGACATGATCGTCGGCCGCTCGGTGCGAGAACTCGTGGGCGAGGAGCAGTTCGAGCGCATCCGCGCCAACGCGACCAGCGTGCACGCGGGCGAGCAGGTCACGGTGGAGAGCGAATACCAGCCGAGCGGCGACCGGCCGCACACCTTCCTGCAGGTCACGCATGCGATCGGCGCGGCGGACGAACGCGGGCGCCGAAACTTCTACGCGTTCGGCATCGACATCACCGCCCGCAAGCTGGCCGAGGCGGCGCTGATCGCGGCGCGCGACGAGGCCGAGCGCGCCAACCGCGCGAAGTCGACCTTCCTGTCGAGCATGTCGCACGAGTTGCGCACGCCGATGAATGCGATCCTCGGTTTCGGGCAACTGCTGCTGTCGGACCCGGAGCGCCCGCTCGCCGATCCGCAGCGCGAGCAGCTCGTCGAGATCCTGCGCGGCGCGCGCCACCTGCTCGAACTGATCAACGAGGTGCTCGACCTCGCGCAGGTCGAGACCGGTCGGCTGCAGGTCGAGCTCGAACCGGTGCCGGTGGCGGAGCTGCTCGACGAATGCGTCGGCCTGCTGCAGCCGCTGGCCGGCGTCGAGGGCATCGCTGTGGCGGTCGTCGACGCGGCCGCCGGCGGCGGCTGGATCAGCGCCGACCGGACGCGCGTGAAGCAGGTGCTGCTCAACCTGCTCTCCAACGCCATCAAGTACAACCGGCCGGGTGGCGAGGTGCGCATCGCCTGCGTGGCGCAGGGGGCGGCACTGCGCATCGAGGTCATCGACACCGGCCCCGGCCTCAGCGCCGAGCAGGGCGCACGCCTGTTCAACGAGTTCGAGCGCCTCGACGCAGCGCACACCGGCGTCGAGGGCGCCGGCCTGGGTCTGGCGCTGAGCAAGCACCTGATGCACGCGATGGGCGGCGAGATCGGCTTGACGAGCGAGGTCGGCGTCGGCAGCACGTTCTGGATTCGACTGCCGCGCGCGGTTGCGCCATCGCAGGCGATGGAGCTCGACTCGTTGCCGCCGGCCGCCAGCGCACTGGCCGGCGCCACCACGCTGCGCAAGGTGCTCTACATCGAAGACAACCCCGTCAACGTGCTGGTGATGGAAGCCATGCTGGCGCGCGTGCCGCACCTGACGCTGACGACGGCGCCGCTGCCGGAGCAGGGTCTCGCGATGGCGATCGCGCACCGCCCGGACCTGATCCTGCTCGACATCCAGCTGCCCGGCATGGACGGCTTCGAGGTGCTGCGGCGGTTGCGCCTCGATGCCGCCACGCGCGCGATTCCCGTCATCGCGGTGAGTGCCAGCGCGATGCAGGGCGACGCCGAGCAGGGCCTCGCGGCCGGCTTCCTGCGCTACCTGACCAAGCCGCTGGACATGCCGCAATTGCTCGCGGCCGTGACCGAGGCACTGGCGCGCCACTGAATTCGCGAGGTCAGTGCGGGGCGAGCGCCTCGATCACCTCGCGCGTCAGGCGCGCCACCGCATCCATGTCGTCGCGCGGCGTCCACGCCGGGCCGAGGCGCACGATCACGAGTTGGTGCGACGGCACGATCACGACGTACTGGCCCTGGGCGCCGCGCGCCATGAAGGCGTCGGCGGGCATGCCGGCCTGGATGCGGTAGCCGGCGCCGTAGCCGTTGCCGCGGTTGGTCCAGAACCCCGCGCCGTAGCCGACGTAGTCGGCGCCCGGCGTCTGCCGCGCCGAATACGCGACCCAATCCTGCGGCAGCAGGCGCTCGCCGCCGACCACGCCGTCGTTCAGGTAGAGCAGCCCGAAGCGCGCCCAGTCGCGCGCCGAAGCCCACAAGTGGCTCGCGCCGATCGGCGTGCCCGCGGCATCGAACTCGAGCGCCGCGTGCTGCATGCCGAGCTTGTCGAACAGCTCGCGCTGTACGAAGGCGCGCGTGCTCACCGCATCGCCGCCGCTCGCGTCGCGGATCAGGCGCGAGAGCAGCAAGGTGTTCGCATCGGTGTAGTTCCAGTGCGTGCCGGGCGCGTGCGCCAGCGGCGCGCGGGCCGCGAAGGCGGCCATGTCGCGCTCGACGAACAGCATCTGCGCTGCCGGGTTGAAGGGGCCCACACCGTTCAGCGACTGCCCCGCGTCCAGCCCGCTGGTCATGCGCAGCAACTGATCGGGCGTGATCGCATGGCGCGGGTCTTGCGGATCGGCCCAGGCCGCGATCTGCGCCGGCGCGTTCATGTCGAGCCGGCCCTGGCGCACGAGGATGCCGAGCAGCGCATTCGTGACCGACTTGGTCGCCGACCACCCCGCGAGCGGCGTGTCCACTCCGATGCCGGGCGCGTAGCGCTCCGCGATGAGGCGGTCGCCGTGCATCACGACCACGGCATGGGTGTTGCGCTTCGGGCCTTGCGGTGCCTCCTCGAACAGGCGCTCGACGGCGGCTGCGAGGCGCGGGTCGGTGATCGGCACCGGTGCGGCGTCGGTGTGTGCGATCGCCGTGCCGGCGCTGCCGGTCAGCGCGGTGCCGGTCGCGTTGACGCAACCGTCGGGCGGCTGGTGCACGGCGCGGCTTTCGGCCATGCCGGCCAGCGAGGCGTGCACCTCGCCGTGCTCGAGGTCGACGCGGTGGCTTAACAAGAACCCGATCGAGCCGGCCAGCGGCTCGATGCTCTCGCGGTAGGCACGTGCCGGGTCCAGCCCGGAGATGAAGACGGCCGAGCACAGCTGATGGCTGACGTAGCCGGTCGCGGTCAAGGCGGCGCGGCCGAGCGAGAGGTGGCCGCAGGCGGTGAGCAAGGGCAGGGTGCCGAGCACGATGGCGGCGAGGGCGGTACGTTTCATGAGATCTCCGATCGACAGGAGCCCCACTGTGCGCAACCCACGCCTGGGCCGTCTCGCCGATTTCCGAATTCGGCTAGGCCGTTTCGACTTCGGCGAGCGCGGCCACCGGGCCGCGCCGGAATTCTGTCGGCGTGGCGCCGGTGTCGGCCTTGAACGCGCGGTTGAACGGGCCCAGCGACTGGAAACCCGCGTCCATCGCGATCGTCAGCACCGGCACGTCGGCCAGCGCGGGGTTGCGCAGCGCGCGCTTCGCATCCTCGATGCGGTAGGCGTTCAGGAAGGCGTTGAAGTTGCGGTGCCCGAGTGCCTGGTTGATGAGCTTGCGCAAGCGGTGCTCGGGCATGCCCATGCGTGTGGCCAGCGCCGCGATCGTCAGGCTCGGCTCGCGGTAGACGCGCTCGTCCGCCATCAAGCGGTTCAGCGTCGCGAGTTGGCGCGCGTCGGGCTTGGGCGGCTCGGCGACGGCCGACGCGGGTTCGGGCGCTGGCGACACGAACAGTTCGCTCGCGCGCACCTGCATCAACCGCCACGCCACGTACAGGCTCAGCGCCGCCGTGCCGGCGGCGTTCAGCGGGCTCTCGATGACGGCTTTCAGTTCCTGACCCGAGGCCAGCGCGGCGAGCAACTGCACGACGGTGTAGATCGCCGTGGTGGCGACGATGACGATTCGCAACTGGCGCCGGCCCTCGACCAGGTCTTCGCGCCAGGCCGACAGCGACTGCGCGATCGCGAGCAGCGCCCAGGCGACCGGCATTGCGCCCAGCACCGCGCCGGCCAGCGGCCGCGGCAGTGCACCCAGGCAGTTCAGCGCACCGATGGCCGCGAGCACGAGCCACGTCACGAGGTGCCAGGCGCGCGGCCTGAACGCGTCATCGAGCAGCGCGCGCGTGAACAGCCAGAACAGGAACATGCTGCCGGAGGCGAGCGCGCCGATCGCGGCGTGCCACGCATCCGCGCTCGTGCCGAAACCGGGTATCGCGCTCAGCGTGGCCGCCGCCACGCCGATCGCGAAAGCCGCGCCGAGCCGGGCCGCCGTGTGGCCACGGTGATCGCGCCACAAGATCGTGGCGATCAGCAGCAGCACACCGAGCGTGGCGCCGCGCAGCAGCAGGTTCAGCGTCAGCGCGGTGCCAGGGTCCACATCGAACTCAGTGATCCGGAGTGTGCGACGAGTTCAGCAGCTTGTCGGTGTACGCGATCGCGATCGCCGAGAGCAGGAACGCGATATGGATCGTGGTCTGCCACATCAGCACCTTGTCGGAATAGTTGGCGGCATTGATGAAGGTCTTGAGCAGGTGGATCGAGCTGATGCCGATGATCGCGGTGCCGAGCTTGACCTTGAGCACCGAGGCGTTCACGTGGCTGAGCCACTCAGGCTCGTCGGGATGGCCTTCGAGGTTCATGCGGCTGACGAAGGTCTCGTAGCCGCCGACGATCACCATGATCAGCAGGTTGGAGATCATCACCACGTCGATCAGCGCGAGCACCGCGAGCATGATCACCGTCTCGGTCAGCTTGGCGGTCTGACCGGTCGGAAACTGGTAGCCCATGCCTTCGACCAGCGCGGCCAGCGCGGTCTGGCTGCCGAACGCCGCCTCGACCAGGTGCACGAGCTCGACCCAGAAGTGAAAGACATAGACGCACTGCGCCAGGATCAGGCCGAGGTAGAGCGGCAGCTGCAGCCAGCGGCTCATGAAGATGAAGCCGGGCAGCGGACGGAGTTTTCGGGGCGGGTTCGGATCGAGGAGCATGATGGCGTCAAGGGCTCGCCGGCAAACGGCGCGATGATTCAAAATTGTAGTGGTCGCGCCGCGAGTAAGGCCTTCGTAAGAGGAGGGCCCTATGGTTGCAGGAAAAGACGACACCCACAAAGGAGACTTCCGAATGAGCGCATCCGACACCCCCGTCTACAACCCGTCCGCCGCCGCCATGAAGGGCGCGTTCGTCTCGGGCATGGACGCCTACCACCAGCTCGTTGCCGAAGCCGAAGCCGATCACGAGGCCTTCTGGGCGCGTCAGGCGCGTGAGTTGCTGAGCTGGAAGACGCCGTTCACGAAGGTGCTCGATTCGAGCAACGCGCCGTTCTTCAAGTGGTTCGAGGACGGCACGCTGAACGCCTCGTACAACTGCCTGGATCGGCAGGTCGAGGCCGGCCTGGGCGACAAGACCGCGATCATCTTCGAGGCCGACGACGGCAAGGTCACCAAGGTCAGCTACAGCCAGCTGCTCGCGCGCACCTGCCAGCTCGCCAACGCGCTGAAGAAGCGCGGTGTGAAGAAGGGCGATCGGGTCGCGATCTACATCGGCATGTCGATCGAAGGCGTGATCGCGATGCAGGCCTGCGCGCGCATCGGCGCGACCCACACGGTGATTTTCGGCGGTTTTTCGGCGCAATCGCTGCGTGACCGCATCGCCGACACCGGCGCGGTGCTGGTGATCACCGCCGACGAGCAAATGCGCGGCGGCAAGCAACTGCCGCTGAAAGCGATC
Source organism: uncultured Rhizobacter sp. (assembly GCA_964247075.1). GTDB lineage: Bacteria > Pseudomonadota > Gammaproteobacteria > Burkholderiales > Burkholderiaceae_C > LMDS01. The sequence goes on from CAXTSS010000003.1 coordinate 292,561, forward strand.
GTCGATGAAGCGCTCGCGCTCGAGGGCTGTGAATCGGTAAAGGACGTGATCGTCTACCAGCGCACCGGCGGCAAGATTGCCTGGGACAAGGCGCGCGACCACTGGCTGCACGACGAGATGAACGCCCAGCCCACGACCTGCACGCCCGAGTGGGTCAGCGCCGAGCACCCGCTGTTCCTGCTCTACACCTCGGGCTCGACCGGCAAGCCCAAGGGTGTGCAGCATTCGACCGGCGGCTACCTGCTGCACGCCGCGCTGACGACCAAGTGGACCTTCGATCTGAAGCCGAACGACGTGTTCTGGTGCACCGCCGACATCGGCTGGGTCACCGGCCACACCTACATCACCTATGGGCCGCTCGCGCTCGGCGGCACCGAGATCGTGTTCGAGAGCATCCCGACCTACCCGGATGCCGGCCGCTTCTGGAAGATGATCCAGGATCACAAGTGCACGGTCTTCTACACCGCGCCGACCGCGATCCGTTCGCTGATCAAGGCCGCCGAAGGCAATGCCGCGGTTCATCCCGATCGCTACGACTTGAAGAGCCTGCGCATCCTCGGCTCGGTCGGCGAGCCGATCAACCCGGCGGCGTGGGAGTGGTACTACAAGCACATCGGCGGCAGCCGCTGCCCGATCGTCGACACCTTCTGGCAGACCGAGACCGGCGGCCACATGATCACGCCGCTGCCGGGCGCCACGCCGCTGGTGCCGGGCTCGTGCACCTTGCCGTTCCCCGGTATCGACGCCGCCGTCGTCGATGAAACCGGCAAGGATGTGCCATGGGGGCAGGGCGGCATCCTCGTCGTGAAGAAGCCGTGGCCGAGCATGATCCGCACGATCTGGGGCGACCCCGAGCGCTTCAAGAAGAGCTACTACCCGGAAGACTTCCAAGGCCGCTACTACCTCGCCGGCGACGGCGCGATCCGCGACGCGAAGACCGGCTACTTCACGATCACCGGCCGCATCGACGACGTGCTGAACGTCTCCGGCCACCGCATGGGCACGATGGAGATCGAGTCGGCGTTGGTCTCGTGTACCGAACTTGTCGCCGAAGCGGCGGTGGTCGGCCGGCCGGACGACACCACCGGCGAGGCGATCTGCGCCTTCGTCGTGCTGAAGCGCTCGCGCCCGACCGGCGACGAAGCGAAGGCGATCGCGAAGCAGCTGCGCGACTGGGTCGGCAAGGAGATCGGCCCGATCGCCAAGCCCAAGGACATCCGCTTCGGCGACAACCTGCCGAAGACGCGCAGCGGCAAGATCATGCGGCGTCTGCTGAGGTCGGTGGCCAAGGGCGAGGAGATCACGCAGGACACCTCCACGCTGGAGAACCCCGCGATCCTGGAGCAACTGGGCGCGAACTACTGACACACACGTGCAGCGCGCGCTGCTCTCGGCGTTCCTGGCCTGCTACGGCCTTGCGCCGAAGCGCGTGCGGCGCGTCGCGCAGCTCGACTGCGATGTCTACCGGATCGCGTCCGGCGATGCGTCGCGGCGCGATCTCTCTCTGCGCATCTACCCGGCGACCAAGCGCGATCTCGCGCCGATCGCGGCCGAGGTGGCGTGGCTGACGGCGCTGGCCGCCGAAGGCGTTCACGTGCCGCGCCCGCTGCCTGACGAGCACGGCCGCTTCATCCAATCGTGGCAGACCGATCAGCGTTTGCCGCCGCGGCACGCGGTGCTGCTGACGTGGCTGCACGGCCGCATGCACGACCGGGGCCTGACACCTGAGCGGCTGCGCCGCATCGGTGCGTTGACCGCGAACTTGCATCGCGTCGCGGCCGACCTGACGCAGGCCGGCGCGATCACGACCCCGCGCCTCGCCTATGACGTGAATCTCGCCCTTTGGGCGCAGGGGCACCGACCTGGAACGGCCGGGCTGTCGAAGCCGTTGCTCGGTCTGACGCAGGCCGCTGCGCGTCGCCTCCTCGACGACCTCGCCGCCTTCCCGCAGGACTCGTCCGCATTCGGCTTCATCCACGGCGACCTGCACGGCTGGAACATCTTGTTCGCGCGCGACGTGGCCGGGGCGATCGATTTCAGCGACTGCGGCTGGGGCCATTTCGCGATGGACCTGGCGGCCAGCCTGCAATACCTGAAGTTTCCGCTGGCCGGCAACGTCGACCACCGCCCTCAGTACGCGCGCCTGCACGACGGCCTCCTCGAAGGCTACGCCGCCGTGCGCGCGTTGCCGCATGGCATCGAGCGACAGATCGAGGTCTGCATCGTCGCGCGCCTGTTCATGACGCTGGAGTGGATCCTCGACGACTGGCCCGCGCCCGACCACCGCGCCTGGGGCCCCGGCTTTCTGCGCGGCCTCGAGCCGGCGCTGCGCGGCTACGTCGCAGGCTGACCTGCGGAGCGCTCCTACAATCGCCGCAACTCATCCACTGCGGCCTTCATGCACGTATCTGCTTCCGCCTTCAAGGCCTATGACATCCGCGGCGTCGTCGGCAACGGCATCGACGCCATCTTCGCGGAGCACCTCGGCCGCGCCTTCGGCAGCGCGGCCGTCAAGGCCGGCGAGCGCGCCGTGGCGGTGGGGCGCGACGGGCGCGTCTCCGGGCCGATGCTGGTCGAGGCGCTGATCCGCGGCCTGGCCTCGACCGGGCTCGACGTGGTCGATCTCGGCGCGGTGACGACACCGATGCTCTACTACGTGGCCGCGACGCGCGGCGCGCACGGTTGCCACAGCGGCATCCAGATCACCGGCAGCCACAACCCGAAGGACTACAACGGCTTCAAGATGGTGCTCGCCGGCAAGGCGATCTACGGCGACGAGATCCAGGGCCTGCGCCGGCGCATCGAGGCCGAGGACTACGTGAACGCGGCCGGCCGCTCGGCGGCGATGGACATCCTGGCCGAGTACCGCGCGCGCATCGTCGGTGACTGCAAGCTGGCGCGGCCGATGAAGATCGTCGTCGATTCGGGCAACGGCATTCCGGGAGCGTCGGCCCCCGGCATCCTGCGCGCGCTCGGTTGCGACGTGACCGAGCTGTACTCCGAGGTCGATGGCGATTTCCCGAACCACCACCCCGATCCGAGCCAACCCGAGAACCTGGCTGACCTGATCCGAGTCGTGAAGGAGACCGACGCCGAACTCGGCCTCGCGTTCGATGGCGATGGTGACCGCCTCGGTGTCGTCACGAAAGACGGCCAGATCATCTACCCGGATCGCCAGCTGATGCTGTTCGCGAGCGACATCCTGTCGCGCGTCAAGGGCGGCACGGTCATCTTCGACGTGAAGTGCACGCAGCGCCTTGCGCCGGTGATCCGCCAGGCCGGCGGCACGCCGCTGATGTGGAAGACCGGCCACTCGCTCGTCAAGGCCAAGCTGCGCGAGACCGGCGCGCCGATCGCGGGCGAGATGAGCGGCCACATCTTCTTCGCCGAGCGCTGGTACGGCTTCGACGACGCGACCTACACCGCGGCGCGGCTGCTCGAGATCCTGTCGCGCAGCAAGAACCCGAGCAAGGTTCTGAACGTGCTGCCGACGAGCTTTTCCACGCCCGAGCTGAACGTGCCGTGCGCCGAAGGCGAGCCCAGGCGCGTCGTCGAGGATCTGCTGCGCGCGCCGAACTTTCCCGGCGCGAGCGAGATCATCACGATCGACGGGTTGCGCGTCGATTACGACGACGGCTTCGGGTTGATCCGCGCCTCCAACACCACGCCGGTGCTGGTGCTGCGCTTCGAGGGCCACACCGCCGCGGCACTGAAGCGCATCCAGACCGAGTTGATGGCCGCGCTGCGCGCCGTCAAGCCCGACGCGCACGTGGCCGCGGCGGCTCACTGACCACGCGGTGCACATCCTCATCGTCAAGCTCTCGTCGCTCGGCGATGTGGTGCATGCGATGCCGGTGGTGCACGACATCCTGGTCGCGAACCCGGGCGCGCAGATCGACTGGGTGGTGGAGCCGGGTTTTGCGCCGCTCGTGAGGCGCGTCGAGGGCGTCGGCGAAGTCATCGAGTGCGCATTGCGCCGCTGGAGCAAGAGCTGGTGGACGAGTGCGACGCGCGCCGAGTGGCGCGGCTTTCGCGCGCGATTGCGGCGCGAACGCTACGACGCGGTGCTCGATCTGCAAGGGCTGAGCAAGTCGGCCATCGTCGCGCGGCTCGCCCGCGGTGTGAGCTATGGCCTCGCGAACAAGACCGACGGCGCGAGCCACGAGCCACCGGCGCGCTGGCTGGTCGATCACGCGATCCACATCGAGCCGCGCACGCACGCGCTCGATCGCTCGCGCGAGCTGGCGGCGCGGGCGCTGGGCTACGCGCCGCAAGGGGCGCCGGTGTTCGGTCTGCGCCGCGCGGCGGCGAGCGCCACCCGAACGCTGGTGTTCGTGCACGGCACCTCGCGCGACGACAAGCTCTGGCCCGAGGATCACTGGACCGCGCTCGGCCAGCGCGCGATTGCGCAAGGCTGGCGCATCGCACTGCCGCACGCCGGCGCACACGAGCTGGCGCGCGCGCAGCGGCTGCAGGCGGCGCTGGGTGATGCGGCCGAGGTCTGGCCGGCGATGGGGCTGGATGCGCTCGTCGATCGCATGAGCGCCACGCAGGGCGTGATCGGCGTGGACAGCGGCCTGAGCCACATCGCCGTCGCGCTCGACCTGCCGCACGTGCAGCTCTACAACTTCCCGACCGCGTGGCGCACCGGGCCGCAGGCCGCGCACGGCCACGCGCACCAGGTGTCGGTGCAGGCGCCGACGACGCCGACGGTGGACGAGGTCTGGGCTGCGTGGCTGGCGGTGTCGGCGGCGGTGGTCGGATGAGTGGCGTCGCGCGACTCGCGTACTCGCTGCTGCTGCGATTGCTGCAACCGTTTTACGCGCTGCGACTGTGGCGGCGTGGCCGGGTCGAGCCGCTGTATCGGCACGCGATGGCCGAGCGCTTCGGCCTCTACAGCGGCGCGGCCAGCACCGGCGGGATCTGGATCCATGCGGTTTCGCTCGGCGAGACACGCGCCGCCGCGGCCTTGGTCGACGCGCTGCGCGTCGAGCGCCCCGCCATGCGCTTGCTGCTGACGCACGGCACAGCGACCGGCCGCGAAGCCGGCCTCGGGCTGCTGCGCGAGGGCGATGCGCAGGTCTGGTTGCCCTACGACACCGCGTCGGCGACGAAGCGATTCATCGCGCGTTTTCGGCCCGCGGTCGGCGTGCTGATGGAGACCGAGGTCTGGCCCAACCTGCTCCACGCTGCGCAGGCCGGCGGCGTGCCCATCGTGCTGGCGAATGCGCGGCTGAGCGCGCGCAGCCTGCACCGCGGGCTGCAGCTCGATGCGTTGATGCGGCCCGCAGCACAAGGCATCGCGCTCGCACTCGCGCAGACCGACGCCGATGCGCAGCGGTTGCGCGAGGCCGGCGCGCCGCGCGTCGAGGTCAGCGGCAACCTGAAGTTCGACATGACGCCCGAGCCCGCACGGCTTGCGCAAGGCCGCGGGTGGCGCGCTGTGCTCGATCGCGATGTGGTGCTCGCCACCAGCACCCGTGAGGGTGAGGAGGCGATGCTGCTGGCGGCGTGGGCGCGGGTGAGTGCGCCGCGCCCGTTGCTGCTGATCGTGCCGCGTCATCCGCAGCGCTTCGACGAGGTCGCTTCGATGATCCGTGACGCGGGCTTCTCGCTCGCGCGCCGCGGCGGCTGGGGCGAGGCGCCATCGAGCGAGGCCGTGCAGGCCGACGTGTGGCTCGGCGACTCGATGGGCGAGATGGCGCTTTACTACGCCTGTGCACAGGTTGCGTTGCTCGGCGGCAGCTTCGCGCCTTTGGGCGGGCAAAACCTGATCGAGGCCGCGGCTTGCGGCTGCCCGGTCGTGATGGGGCCGCACACCTTCAACTTCGAGCAGGCGGCCGAACTCGCGCTCGCGGCCGGCGCTGCGCTGCGCGTGCCCGACATGGCCGCCGGCGTCGCGACCGCGCTCGATCTGCTCGCCGCGCCGGTGCGGCGAGCGCAGGCCGCGGCGCATGCGCTCGCGTTCGCGCACGAGCACCAGGGCGCCGCGCGGCGCATGGCGCAACGCATCGTCGGGTTGATCTAGACCTTCAGCAAGTCCAGTTTCGCCGCACCGGCGCTGCCGGGGAACACGCCCGTGTCGAGCGCGTGGGAGTCGATTTGCAAGTGATCGGCGAGCACGCCGCGCAGCACTGCGCGCAGGTCGGTCGTGATCTTCAGATCGCGCCCTTCGAAGCGCGCGCGCTTGGCCAGGCCGGGCCAGTCGGCGACGACGCGCCCGCCTTGCACCGCGCCGCCGAGCACGAACGCGGCGGCGCCGGTGCCGTGGTCGGTGCCGAGCGTGCCGTTGACGGCGACCTCGCGGCCGAACTCGGTGGCGACGACGACGGCCGTGCGGCGCCACGTGCCGCTCGCCATCAGCCCTTCGCGCAGCGCGGCCAGGCCGGCATCGAGCTGGCGCAGGTTGTTCGACAGCGCTCCGGTCGGGTTCGCCTGGTTCGCATGCGAATCCCATCCGCCCATCTCGAGCACCGCCGCCTGCGGGCCACCGGCCTGGGTCAGGAACTCGGCCGCGCGGCCGGCCAGCACGGCGAAGTTGCCGTAGCGCTTGTTGCCGGCCATGTCGCCGGCCATCTCCACCGGCATGCCGGCGCCGAAGTGCAGCGTGCGCGCGCGCTCCAGCGCCGTTGCCAGCACCGGATCGCCGGCATACATCTGGCCGAGACGCGCGACCAGGTCGGCGCCGGGGTCGGGCAGCGCCGAGGGCGCCCAGGTATCGACCAGGCCAGGCCCGCGCAACACCAGCGGCACGGCGGTGCTGAGCGCGATGCTCTTGACGTTGGACGGCGCGAGCGCGCGCGCCAGCCAGCCGGTGCTGAGCTCGTAGGGCCGCACGCCGCCGCTCTCCAGTACCTGTTGCGCATCGAAGTGCGAGCGGTCGCGGTAGGGCAGACCGACCGCGTGCAGCACGACCAGCTCGCCGCGGCCATACATCGCGTGCAGTTGCACCAGGTTCGGGTGCAACGCGAAGGTGTTGTCGAGCGGCAGCGGTGCCTGCTCGAACTGCGCGAGCGGGCCGCGCGCCGCGGCGAAATCGGGGTCGCCGAGAGCAGGCACGGCGCTGAGGCCGTCGAGCCCGCCGCGCAGGATCACGAACACGAAGCGCGCGTCGCTGGACTGCCCGCCGGCCGCGAAGCTGAGCGAGGCGAGTGGGCTCAATGCGCCGGCAGTGATGGCGCCAGCGAGCAGGCGGCGGCGGGTCGGGCTGATGATCGTCATGGTCATTCTCCGTTAGGGCCGAGCGCCGGGCCGCCCCAAGCCGGCCCGCATCCCCTTGGGGGATCGACCGATGTACTCATCGGGCGAGGGATTGTCATTTCAGCGCCGTTGAAACTCAGGGGCCATCAGCAACAAGGCAAGTGCCTGTGGTCCATCGGCAGCGCGATCGAGCTGCGTGCTCGTCTGCGGGCTCAGCAACGGCCCGAGGCTTTGCAAGGCGAGGGCGCGCGCATCGACGCTGTTGCCGAGACGAGCCGCAGCGCGGGTCGCCCATTCGACGCGCTTCCAGACCGCATCGGGCCCGAGCCAGTCGTCGGCGCGGTCGCTCCAGCCGGCGGGCGAGGGCGCGGCCTGAACGCGCTGGCCGAGCGCCTGGATGCCGCCGGCGTCGCCGCGTTCGAGCAGGCGCCGGTCAAGCCGCAGCAGGCGCGCCGACGAGATCACGAACTCCTCCGGCGTCTTCAGTTTCGCGGGCTGCGGGCTCCACGCCTCGGGGCTGCGGATCAGCTCGCGATAGACCGACGCGAGCTGCGTGCCTCCGCGCAGATAGGTGGCGGCAAGGCGCTCGACCAGCGCGGGCGGCGGTGTGTCGCTGACGAAGTGGCGCGCCAGCTTGGTGGCGATGAAGTGTGCGGTGGCCGGGTGCGCGGAGACGTCGCGCAGCACCTGGCGCAGCGCATCGGGCCCTTGCGCGTAGGTCTTGCCGAGCACCGTCTTGGCGCCGGGCTCGTGCCACGCCGGGTCGAAGAGGCGCGAGCGGTCGGCGTCTTGCAACGCCACGCGCCAGCCGGTGAGCACGCGGGCGAACGCGGTCACGTCGGCCTGCGTGTAGGCGCCGGTACGGGCGCCCTCGGCGCCGAGCGTGTGCAACTCCAGCACCTCGCGCGCGAGGTTCTCGTTCAGGCCGGTGACGCGCGCGCTTTCGCCGAGGCGCTCGGCGCGCTTCGCGGCGCGGCCGACGATCACCGAGTTCGGCCCGGCGGATTGCGAGTTGTCGAGGTAGCGCAGCATCGCCGGGTGCGTGGTCGAGGCGAACAGCAGCGTCTCGAACGAGCCGGCGATGTTCGGGCGGATCGCGTCGCGCTCGAATGCGCCGACGAGACCGCGCGTGCTGCCCTTGGCGAGCGAGACGGTGAAGTGATTGGCCCAGAACCATTGCAGCCGCTCGGCGAACGGCCGGTTGGTGAGCGTGGCGGTGATCAGCCGCGAGCGCACATCGGCATTGATGACCTCGCGGTAGTGGCCGGCGAGGACCTGCTCGGCCGTCGTGCCGGGCGGCGGGTTCTTCGCTTCTTGGCGCTTCTCGCGTTCGGCGACGACGTGGTCCAACGCCTGCGCGGTGCTCAGCAGGCCCTCGCCGCGCGCCGCATCGGCCGGGCCGATCTGTGTGGAGAGCCAGTCGCGCGGGTCGCCGGTGACGACCTCCAGCGAGACCTCGCCGAGGCCGAAGCGGTGCGCCGCGATCGCGGCCTGCAAGCTGGACGGGTTGGACATCGCGGTTTCTCCGACGCTGCGCGGATCGTGGCGGCTTCGCGTCAAGCCGCTGTGTGCGCGCAGTCAAGAAACGTTTCCCCGCGCGCTTTGGCGCACAGGGCTTGCGATCAACGTTGCAACAACTGGTTCACTGAGGCCAAGTCGTCCGCCGTCAGCCGGCCCGACGCTTGGCGCAGCTTCAGCCCGGCCAACACGACGTTGTAGCGCGCCAGCGCCAGTTGCGCCTGGGTGCTGTAGAGCTGCGCCTGGGCGTTGAGCACGTCGATGTTGACGCGCACGCCGACCTTGTAGCCGAGCTGCGTCGCGTCGAGCGCGAGCTTGCTCGACGACTCGGCCGCTTCGAGCGCGCCGACCTGCGCGGTGCCGGAGCGCACGCCGTAGAACGCGGTGCGCGTGGCCTGCTCGACGCCGCGGCGCGCGGCGACGAGGTCGTCTTCCGACTTGGTTTCGAGCGCGAGCGTTTCCTTCACGCGGTTCTGGATCGCGTAGCCGGCGAACAGCGGCACGTTCAGCGTGATCGCAACGCCGGCGGAGGTGCTCGGGCTGGTCGAGTTGTACGGGAACACGCCCGACACGAAAGTCGGCGGCGGGCTGGTGACGACGTCACCGCTGGTCGACGAGTGGCCGCGGCCGACGTTCGCGGTCAGCGCCACCGTCGGCAGGTGCCCGGCCTTGGCTTTCTCGGTTTCGAGCTTTGCCACCTCGAGCCCGAGCCGCGCCTTGCGCACCAGCGGGTGCTCGGCATCACCGCGTGCGACCCAGTCCTCGAGCGCGGCCGGCGTCACCGGCGGCAGCGTCACCGGCACGGCGAGCTGCTTCGGCTGCACGTTCATGCGGCCGACGAGCTGGTCGAGCGCGATGCGCTTGTTCGTCAGGTCGTTGTCGGCCACGATCTCGGTGGCGCGTGCCAGGTCGAAGCGGGCCTGGGCCTCGCGCGTGTCGGTGATGGTCGCGGTGCCGACCTCGAAGTTGCGCTTCGCCGATGCCACCTGTTCCGAGATGGCCGCCAGGCTGCTGCGCGCGGTGGTGAGCGTGTCCTGCGCGGCGAGCACATCGAAGTACGCCTGCGAGACGCGGATGATCAGGTCCTGCTCGGCGGCCGAGAAATCGGTGCGGGCGACCTCGAGCGCCTTCTCGGCCTGCGCGATGGTCTTGTCGTTGCTGCGATTGAACAGCGTCTGCGAGCCGCTGACGGTGGCGCCGTACTGCGTCGTGTTGGCACTGCGCGTGGTCGCGTCGGGTGTGTTGCTGTACTGGCGCGCACCGTTCACGGCCAGGCCCACGCTCGGCCGGCGCAGCGCGTAGACCTGGTCGAGCCTGTACTGCGCCGCATCGAGCGAGGCGCGCGCCGAGAGGTAGGCGGCGTCGTACCCGAGACTGGCCTGGTAAAGCTCTTGCAGGTTCTCGGCGCGCGCCGAGAAGGCGCCCAGCGTCAACAAGACGGCCAGGGCAAGGCGATGGCGCAACAGGGGCATGGGGAGGTCCTTTGGCATGGCGAAGGTGTTCAGTAGCGGGGCACGCTGGCATCGACCTGTTCCGACCAGGCATCGATGCCGCCCGCGAGGTTATAGACGGCATCGAAGCCCTGGCGCTCGAGGAATGCGACGACCTGCGCGCTGCGCATGCCGTGATGGCAAATGCAGACGACAGGCCGCGCCGCATCCAGCTCCGCCAGCCGGCCCGGGACCTCGTTCATCGGGATGTGCAGCGTGCGCAAGCCCTCGATCCGGATCGCGGCGAGCGTGAACTCCCAGGGCTCGCGCACGTCGAGCAACAGCGGCGCTTGCGCCCGCATTGCCAGCATGTCAGGGCCGCTGAGTTGCTTCATCTCAGACGCCGCCGGGCCGCCCCAAGGCGGCTGAGCGCCCCCTCGGGGGGCAGGAGCGAAGCGACGTGGGGGTTGTCATTCATCAGAAGTGAAACCGGCTCGGTTCGGCGAAGCCCTGCAGGCGCTGCGCCACGGTGTCGAACAGCACGCTGCGCGCGAGGCCCTGATCGGCGCTGCGCTTGATCAGCACAGCGCGCATCACCGGCTCCTCGCCGACGATGGCAGTGAGCCGCCCACCGACCTTGAGTTGGGCGAGCAGCGCTTCGGGCACCTCGGCCACCGAGCCCGAGAGCACGATCACGTCGAATGGCCCGTCGGCGGGCAGCGTCTTGCTGGCGTCGGCGTGGGCCACGGTCACGTTCGTCACACCGGCGCGTTTCAGGTTCGCAGCGGCGAAGGCGGCGAGCCCGGCGTCGATCTCGAGCGTGGTGACCTGCTGCGCCTTGTGCGCGAGCAGCGCCGCCATGTAGCCCGAGCCCGCACCGATCTCGAGCACGCGCTCGTGCTTGTGCACCGCGAGCTCCTGCAGCAGGCGCGCCTCGACCTTGGGCGCCAGCATGCACTGGCCTCCCGGCAGCGGAACCTCGGTGTCGACGAAGGCCATGCCGCGGTGCTCCGGTGGCACGAAGTCTTCGCGCTTGACGACCGCAAGCAGCTCCAGCACCCCCAGGTTCAGCACGTCCCAGGGGCGGATCTGCTGCTCGATCATGTTGAAGCGGGCGAGTTCGATGTTCATGGTGTTCACGGGTGAGGGTGAGGCGCGTCGGATTCTATTTCGCAGGGATCGTGCCGACCGCCGGATCGGCGGATGAACGCGGCCTCGGCTTGGCGCCGAACCGACGCTTCGCCCACACGGCCAGGTCGTCCAGGTAGCAGTAGATGACCGGCACGACGACGAGCGTCAGCAGCGACGACGTGATCACCCCGCCGATCACCGCCTGGCCCATCGGCGCGCGCTGCTCCGAGCCCTCGGAGAGCGCGAATGCCAGCGGCACCATGCCGAAGACCATCGCCAGCGTCGTCATCAGGATCGGCCGCAGCCGCACCTTCGCGGCGTGCAGCAGCGCGTCTTCGCGGTCGCGCGGCGGCTCGCCCTGCGTTCCCGCGCGCGAGCGGATCGCGAAGTCGATCAGCAGGATCGCGTTCTTCGTCACCAGCCCCATCAGCATCACGATGCCGATGATGCTGAACATGTTGAGCGTCGAGCGGAACGCGAGCAATGCGAGCACGACGCCGATCAAGGTCAGCGGCAGCGCGCTCATCAGCGCCAGCGGCTGCAGGAAGCTCTTGAACTGGCTCGCCAGGATCATGTAGATGAAGACGACCGCCAGCGCCAGCGCGCCGATCGCGTAGTTGAACGACTCGGTCATGTTCTTGGTCGAGCCGCCAAAGCTGTAGCGGTAGCCGGGCGGCCAGGCGATGCCGTCGAGCGTGGCCTTGATGTCGGCCGAGACATCGCCCGAGCTGCGGCCGAACGCGTTGGCGTCGAAGTTGATCTCGCGGTTCAGGTCGCGCCGGTTGATCTGGTTCGGCCCCGTGCTGGCGCTGATGTCCGCCACCTGCGAGAGCCGCACCGAGCGCGCCGAGCCGTCGGCCGCGGCGGCCACCGCGATCGGGGTGCGTTGCAGGTCGGCGATCGAGACGCGGCTGGTCGGGCTCAGGCGCACGTTGACGTCGTAGTTTTCGCCGTCGGGCGCGCGCCAGTTGCCGACGGTGGTGCCGGCCACCATCGTGCGCAGGCTGACGGCGAGCGCGTTGACGTTCAGGCCGACATCCGATGCCGCGTCGCGCTTCACGTCGATCGAGACCGTGGGCTTGTCGGGCTTGAGCGTGCTGTCGAGGTCGATCAGGCCGGGGATGGCCCGCAGCTTCGGCGTGATGAGGCGCGACAGCCGTTCGAGTTCGGCCAGATCCGTGCCCTGCACCGAGAACTGCAGGCTCTTGCCGCCGCCCAGATCGGTGACGCCGATGTTGGTGATCGTGATGCCGGGGATGCTCGCGAGCCGCGCACGCAACGGCACCGCCATCTGCTCGATCGAGCGCGTGCGCAGCTTGCGATCGACCAGCCGGATGTAGACTGCACCGTAGATCTTGCCCGCAGCCTGGCCGCTGTTGATCGTCGCGACCGTGTACTGCACCTCGGGCAGCTCGCGCAGCGCCGCGTCGATCTGCTTGGCGCGCGCCTCGGTCTGTTCGAGCGACGAGCCGACCGGCGTGTAGAAGTTGAGCTGGGTCTCGGAGAAGTCGGCCTTGGGCACGAACTCGGCGCCGAGCAGCGGGATGATGAAGAAGCTGCCGACGAAGGTGGCGAGCGCGATCCCCAGCGTCATCAGCTTGTGCTGCAGCGACCAGCCGAGGATTCGCTGGTAGGCGCGCGAGAGCGCCTCGGTGAGGCGATCGAACAGGTGCGTCACGCGTCCGATGGTCTTGTCGTAGAACGTGACGGGTTCGCCGCGCGGGCCGCCGTGGGCTTGCGGGTCGTGCCAGACGCTGGAGAGCATCGGGTCGAGCGTGAAGCTGACGAACATCGAGATCAGCACCGCGGCCACGATCGTCAGCCCGAACTCGTGGAAGAACTTGCCAACGATGCCGCCCATGAAGCCGATCGGCAGGAACACCGCCACGATCGACAGCGTGGTCGCGAGCACCGCGAGGCCGATCTCGTTGGTGCCGTCGAGCGCGGCCTGGTGGGCGCTCTTGCCCATCTGCACATGGCGCACGATGTTCTCGCGCACCACGATCGCGTCGTCGATCAGCAGGCCGACGCACAGGCTCAGCGCCATCATCGTGATGCTGTTGATCGTGAAGCCGAACAGGTACATGAACAGGAAGGTGCCGATCAGCGCGATCGGCAGCGTCAGGCCGGTGATCACGGTCGAGCGCCACGAATTCAGGAACAGGAACACGATCAGGATCGTGAGCGCCGCGCCCTCGAACAAGGTGCGCTTGACGTTCGCGACCGAGACGCGGATCGAGCGCGAGTTGTCGCGGTTGACCTCGACCTTGATGCCCTTGGGCGTGATCTTCTCGGTCTCGGCGAGTGCCTTGCGCAGCCCGTCGACGACCTCGATCGTGTTCTCGCCCTGCGACTTCTGCACGGCCAGCAGCACGGTGCGCTTGCCGTTGTAGAGCGCGAGGCTGTCGATTTCCTGCGGGCCGTCGGCCACGTCGGCGACCTGCCAGAGCTTGACCGCATTGCCGCCGCGCCGGGCGACGACGATGTCGCGGAAATCCTCCGGGCGCTTCAGCCGCGCATTGATCTGCACCACCCGCTCCTGTTCGAGCGAGCGGATCGAGCCCATCGGCAGTTCCTGGTTCTCGCTCTTCACCGCGGCCACGACCTGATCGACGCTGATGCCCAAAGCGTCGAGCGCGGCCGGCTTCACGTACAGGTTGATCTGCCGGCTCACGCCGCCGACCACGCTCACCGAGCCGACGCCGCGCACGTTCTCGAGCTTCTTCAGCAACACCTGCGCGCCCCAGGTCGTCAGCTCCTGAGCGCTCTTGGCGCCGTCGGGCGAGAGCACGGCGACGTTGAAGATCGGCACGCTCTGCGGATCGAAGCGCGAGATGCGCGGCTCCTTGACCTCGTCGCGCAGCAGCGGCCGGATCAGCGCGACCTTCTCGCGCACGTCGTCGGCGGCCTTGCGGCCATCGACATCGAGGTTGAACTCGACGATGACGACGGAAGTTCCTTCATACGAGCGCGAGTACAGCGAGCTGATGCCGGCGACGGTGTTGGCCGCTTCCTCGACCTTCTTCGTGACCTCGCTCTCGACGATCTCGGGCGAGGCGCCTGGGTAGTCCATCACCACCACGACGGTCGGGAAGTCGATGTTCGGAAACTGATCGACCGAGAGCCGCTGGTAGCTGAAGAGGCCGAGCACGACGAACGCGAGCATGACCATCACGGCCATCACCGGGTTGCCGATCGAGACGCGGGTGAACCACATGGTCAGCGGGCCGCGGCAGCGGCCGAGGCGGTGGAGGCTGCGGCGGGCGTGGCGAGCGCGGCGGGCACCACCTTCACCGGCGTGCCGTCGCGCACCGCGCCGGCGCTGCCGCGCAGCAAGGTCATGCCGTCGGTCGCGCCGCTGACGAGTTCGATCGCGCTCTCAGGCCCGCTCTCGAACGCAGCGTCGCCGCGCACGCCGAGCTCGACCGTGCGCTGCACGACCTTGCCGGCATCGACGACGAGCACATACGGCTTCGCCTGATCCACGCGCACGGCCGAGACCGGCGCCGCCAGCGCATCCTTGCGCTGCAACTCGATCGTGCCGCGCGCGAACAGGCCCTGGCGCAGCCCGGGTTGCGGCTGCAGCGCGAGGTAGACCATCACCGCGCGCGTGCCGGGCTGCGTGCTCGGGTTGATGCGCGCGACCTTCGCGGTGGCGGGTGCGCTCAGGCCGTCGATGCTCAGCCGGGCGATCTGGCCGACCTGCACGCCGCCGACATCCTCGGGCGCGACGGCGGCCTCGAGCTCGATGCGCGACAGATCGACGACCTCGATCACCTTGGCATCGACCGCGACGCGTTCACCGGGCTGCGCCAGGCGCTGCGAGACGATGCCGCTGATCGGCGCCACCAGCACCGCATCGGCGCGCGACTTGCGCGCCAGCTCGGTCGCGGCCACGGCGGCCTGGTAGCCGGCAGCCGCGCCGGCCTCGGTCGAGATCGCGGTTTCGAGCGCGGTCGCCGAGATGAAGCCCTGGGCGACGAGCGCGCGGTTGTTGTCGAGCGCGCGCTTGGCGATGTCAAGCTGGGTGCGGGCCGACACGGCGGTCTGCTCGGCCTGCCGGATGCGCCATTCGAACTCGGTCGTGTCGAGCCGGCCGACGACCTGGCCGGCCTTGACGGTGTCGCCCTCGCGCACCGTCAGCGACTTGAGCTCGGACGCGACCTTGGCCTTCACGACCGCGCTCGTCACGGCCTTCAGGCCACCCGAGACGCTCAGCGTGCGCGTGAGCGGGCGAACGTGCGCGACGAGCACATCCGCCGGCGTGAGCTCGATCGCCAGCGGTGCGCTCGCCGCGGGCGCGGCGGCCGCCGCAGCGAGCTTGCGGGCCTTCAACACGCGCGCGCCGACCAGCACCAGCGCCAGCAGCACGACGAGCGCGATCACCCATTTCATCCAGCGTTTCATGTCTTGGTCTTCTTCTTTGCAGGTGCGGCGGTGCGAGGCACGAGGCCGAACAACACCATGTCGATCAGTGCCGCGATCACGGCCTTGGGGTCGAGCAGGAACGCGGCGGAGCAGGCCCCCAGCGAATGCTTGTTCAGCGCCAGAAACACCAGTGGCCCGACCAGCGCATGCACCACCTCGACGACATCGACAGAGCGAAACTCGCCACGGTCCACGCCGCGCTGGATCACGTCGGCGAGCATCTGGTTCGACGGCGCGACCACTTCGTCGATGTAGAACTGCGCGATCTCAGGAAAGTTGCGCACCTCCGAGGTCATCAGCTTGATGATGCCCGACGCGCGTGTCTCGCCGATGCGATCCCACCACATGCGCAGAACCAGCGCGAGCAGTTCGGGGGTCGGCCCGGTGAACTCGCGGATGATCTGCGCGCCCTCGGCGATCTGGTTGATCACGTTGTGGCGGATCACCTCTTTCAGCAGCTCTTCCTTGCTCGGGTAGTACAGGTAGAGCGTGCCCTTGGAGACGCCGGCGCGCACCGCCACGTCCTCCGATCGGGTCGCGGCAAAGCCGCGCTCGACGAACAGGTCGAGCGCGGCATCGAGCAATTCTTGTGGGCGGGCGTCCTTGCGGCGCTGGCGCGCTCCGGCGGCGGGGGTGGGCAGGGAGGATTTCATACTGACTGATCGGTCAGTAATGTAGCTTTGCGGGCAGAGCGGGTCAAGGCGATGCGACCGCTCCTAGAATGCGCCCCGGTCGGCAACGGAGGTCAATCGATGAGCAGGCGCGGTTGGAGGGTGGGGCTGGCAATGGCCGCAGCGGTCGTCGCGGCCGGCTGCGCCGGCCTGTTCGGCCCGCGCAACATCGAGGTCTCGCGGGCCCAGTTGCAGGAGGCGGTGGAACGCCGCTTCCCGATCGAGCGGCGTTATCTCGAGCTGCTCGACGTCACCGTCGCGGCGCCGCGCTTGACGCTGCGACCCGAGGTGAACCGCGTCGCGACCGAGTTCCAGGTGCTCGTGAGCGACCGCGTCTTCCGTAGCCAGCACCGCGGCACCATCTCGCTGAACTACGGGCTGCGCTTCGATTCGGGCGACAACACGGTGCGCCTGACGAACGTGCGCATCGATCGCTTCGACGTCGATGGCGCGCCCGCGCTGCTGCGCCAGCAACTTGACCGCATCGGCGTGCCGCTCGCCGAACAGACGCTGAACGAGCGCCCGGTCTACACCTTGCGGCCGAAGGACGTGGAGGCCATCCAGGGGCGCGGCTACCAGCCCACCGAGTTGCGTGTGACGCCTTCGGGGCTCACGATCACCTTGCTGCCTGAGGCCACCCGCTGATGAGGCCCCGCGCCCGGCGGGGGCGCCGGGCGATCCCCCGAGGGGATGCGGGCCAGCTTGGGGTGACACGGCGCTCGGCCCGCTAACATCGCGCGTCGCTCGACGAACATCGGAGTACTTTTTGGATCTCATCTTGCTGTTCAAGGCCACGATCATGGGGATCGTCGAAGGCCTGACCGAATTCCTGCCGGTGTCCAGCACCGGCCACCTGATTCTCACCGGCTCGTTGCTGGGATTCAGCGATGCCAAGAGCAAGGTGTTCGACATCGCGATCCAGACCGGCGCGATCTTCGCGGTGATGATCGTCTACGGGCAGCGTCTGCGTGAAACCATGGCCGGCCTGGGCAACGACGCGAAGGCGCAGCGCTTCGCGATCAATGTGGCGATCGCCTTCGTGCCGGCGGTGGTGCTCGGCCTGCTGTTCGGCAAGGTCATCAAGGAGCACCTGTTCACCCCGGTGGTGGTGGCGAGCACCTTCATCATCGGCGGATTCGTCATCCTGTGGGCCGAGCGGCGCACCGCGGCGACGGTGCGCGTGCAGTCGGTGGACGACATGACCCGGCTCGATGCGCTCAAGGTCGGCCTGGTGCAGTGCCTCGCGATGATCCCCGGCACCAGCCGCTCGGGCGCGACCATCATCGGCGGGATGCTGCTCGGGCTGTCGCGCAAGGCCGCGACCGATTTCAGCTTCTTCCTCGCGATCCCGACATTGATCGGGGCCGGCCTCTACAGCCTCTACAAGGAGCGCGCGCTGTTGTCGGTGGCGGACATCCCGCTGTTCGGCGTCGGTCTGCTGTTCTCGTTCATCGCCGCGTGGTTGTGCGTGCGCTGGCTGCTGCGCTACATCTCCACGCACACGTTCGTGGTGTTCGCGTGGTACCGCATCGCGTTCGGCATCGTCGTGCTGATCACGGCGTACACCGGCCTCGTCACCTGGGCCGATTGAAGACCAGATCCCACACACCGTGGCCCAGCTTCAGGCCGCGGTTCTCGAACTTGGTCAGCGGGCGGTAGTCGGGCCGCGACGCGTAGCCGTCCGCCGTGTTGTGCAGCATCGGCTCGGCCGACAGCACCTCCAGCATCTGCGCCGCATACGGCTGCCAGTCGGTGGCGCAGTGCAGGTAGCCGCCCGGCGCGATGCGGCCGACCAACTGGCGCACGAACTCGGCCTGGATCAGGCGCCGCTTGTTGTGCTTCTTCTTGTGCCACGGGTCGGGGAAGAACACATGCACGCCGGCGAGCGAGTCGGGCGCGATCATGTGCTCCAGCACCTCGACCGCGTCGTGCTGGATCAGCCGCAGGTTCGTCAGCCCCAGCTCGCCGACGCGCTTGAGCAGCGCGCCGACGCCGGGCGTGTGCACCTCGACGCCGATGAAGTCGGTGCCGGGCAGCGCCTGCGCGATGCTCGCCGAGGCGTCGCCCATGCCGAAGCCGATCTCAAGCACGCGCGGCGCGCTGCGGCCGAACGCGGCGTCGACATCGAGGCAGTGAGGCGAGTACGGCAACACGAAGCGCGGCCCGAGCTCGCCCAGTGCGCGCAGTTGGCCCGGGCCCATGCGCCCGGCGCGCACGACGAAGCTGCGGATGGGGCGGCGTGGTGGCAACGGTGGCGGCGTTTGCTGATCTTGCATCGGTGACGGGCTGGCGGACGGACAGGGTGATTGTGACGACCGCGGCGCCCGACCGCGACTTTGATCCAGCGCAAGCCGCATCCGGCGGGTTCGCCGCAAGCTCGCGGTCACGTCAGGTCAAACACGCAAACCATGAGTCACGCCACGCTGAACATCATCCGCCGCGAGCACGGTGCGCTGTCGGCCATGCTGCGCTCGATCAGCCTGCTGCTGGCCGAGCACCGGCGCCGCGATACCTTGCCCGACTTCAGCGTGCTGCGTGCGATGCTGTTCTACGTCGACGAGTTTCCCGAGAAGCTGCACCACACCAAGGAAAGCCAGCTGCTATTCCCGAAACTGCGAGCGCGCAGCGCCGAGGCCGCCGCGGTGCTCGACCGGCTCGACCGCGACCACGCCGGCGGCGAGCGCGCGATCCGCGATCTCGAACACGAACTGCTCGGCTTCGAGATGATGGGCGGCACGGCGCAGGGCGCGGCGCGGCGCGACCGCTTCGAACAGGCGATGTCGAAGTACGTCGGCTTCTACCTCGAGCACATGCACATCGAAGAAGCCCAAGTGTTGCCGCTGGCCGAACGCGTGTTGACGGCCGACGACTGGGCCGAGCTCGACGCAGCGTTCCTGCAAAACCGCGACCCACTCGCCGGCCACGAGGTCGACGGCGAGTACCGCACGGTGTTCAAGAAGATCCTGATGACGCTGCCGCCGCCACTGGGCGTGGGTTCGGCGCTCGAAGCGCTGTCGGGCGCCGGCATGGCGCGCGGCGCGCAGCCGCTCTGAGCGATCGAAAAAAGGAGCCAAGGAGGGCGATCGACATGAAGCGCTACGGATTCATTCTGCGCGGGCTGGGCGTGGCCGCGTTGATCGGCTGCGTCTGCACCCCCTTCGCGGTCGCGCGCGCGCCGGCGGCCAAGGCGAGTACCGCGGCGCCGGGTGACTTCGGGCCGCCACAGGGCGCGCCGATCCGCGCCGTGCTGACGGCGCCCCCTCTCGTTCCGCCGCCGATCCACCGCAAGCATCCGGCCAAGGTCATCGTCGAACTCGAAGTGGTCGAGAAGGAGATGCCGATCTCCGAAGGCGTGCGCTACACCTTCTGGACCTTCGGCGGCACCGTGCCGGGCAGCTTCATCCGCGTGCGCCAGGGCGACACGGTGGAGTTTCACCTGAAGAACCACCCGAGCAGCAAGATGCCGCACAACATCGACCTGCACGGCGTGACCGGGCCGGGCGGCGGCGCGGCGTCGAGCTTCACCGCGCCAGGGCATGAATCGCAGTTCACGTTCAAGGCGCTCAACGAAGGCATCTACGTCTACCACTGCGCGACCGCGCCGGTGGGCATGCACGTGGCCAACGGCATGTACGGGCTGATCCTGGTCGAGCCGCCGCAGGGGCTGCCCAAGGTCGATCACGAGTACTACGTGATGCAGGGTGACTTCTACACCGGCGGCAAGTACCGCGAGAAGGGCAGCCAGCCCTTCGACATGGACAAGGCCATCGCCGAAGCCCCGACCTACGTGCTCTTCAACGGTGCCGAAGGCGCGCTCACCGGCGACAAGGCGCTGAAGGCGCGCACCAACGAAACCGTGCGCTTGTTCGTCGGCAACGGCGGGCCGAACCTGGTGTCGAGCTTTCACGTGATCGGCGCGATCTTCGACAAGGTCCGCTTCGAAGGCGGCACGAACGCGCAGACGAACGTGCAGACGACGCTGATCCCGGCCGGCGGTGCGGCGATCGTCGACTTCCGCACCCGCGTGCCGGGCAGCTACGTGCTCGTGGACCACTCGATCTTTCGCGCTTTCAACAAGGGCGCGCTCGCGATCCTGAAGGTCGATGGCGTGGAAGACAAAGCCATCTACTCGGGCAAGGAACTCGACGCCGTCTACCTCGGTGACCGTGCCGGTCCCGACCTCGCCGCGGTTTCGCAGGCCGCGCAGGCGACCGCCTCGGGCACGCTGTCGGTGCAGGATCAGACGCGCGCCGGGCAGGCCTTGTTCGCCGGCACCTGCTCGGTGTGCCACCAGGCCAACGGTCAGGGGTTGCCGGGCGTGTTCCCGCCGCTCGCCAAGTCGGACTACCTGGCCACCGACCCGAAGCGCGCGATCGCGACAGTGCTGCACGGCCTCACTGGCAAGGTCACGGTCAATGGCAAGGAGTTCGACTCGGTGATGCCGCCGATGAGCCAGTTGAACGACGACGAGGTTGCCAACATCCTGACCTACGTGCTCAACGAGTGGGGCAACCCGGGCGGGCGCATCGCGATCGATGAGGTGGCCGCGGTGCGGCGCGCGCCGGCATCGGCCAAGCCGGCGACCGGGCATTGATGGGTGCCCGAACGCGACGCCTGGGCGCGTGGGCCCTCAGCCTCGCGGCCTGCGCCGGCGCGCTGGCGGCCGACTACGTGCGCTTGCCCGGCACGCGCTTCGACAGCGTCCTTCCGCAGGACGTGACGCCGGTCTCGGTGAGCATCGCGCCGTTCGAGATGCGGGTCACGCCGGTGACGGTCGACGAGTACCTGCGCTTCGTGCAGGCCCACGCACCGTGGCAGCGTGATCGCGTGCCCGGCGTGTTCGCCGATCGGCGCTACTTGGCGGCCTGGTCGGGTTCGCTGCAGCCGAGCACCAAGCAGTCGCGGACCGCGCCGGTGACCGAGGTGAGCTGGTTCGCCGCCCAGGCCTATTGCGCGAGCGAAGGCGCGCGGCTGCCGAGCTGGCTCGAATGGGAGTACGCCGCTGCGGCCGACGCGACGCGAGCTGACGCGCGCGACGATGCGCAGTGGCGCGCCCGCATCCTTGCCTGGTACGCGCGGCCTTCGGCGAGCGCGCTGCCCGCGGTGGGCGGTGCGGCCAACGTCTACGGCGTTCGCGACCTGCATGGCCTGGTGTGGGAATGGGTCGACGACTTCAACGCCCTGTTCATCAGCGGCGACAGCCGCACCCAGGGCGATCCGGACCGCGTGAAGTTCTGCGGCGCCGGCGCGATCAGCATCGTCGGCCGGGACAACTATGCGGTGCTGATGCGGGTGGCGCTGCTCTCGTCGCTGAACGCCGCCGACACGACGACCAACCTTGGCTTTCGTTGCGCGCGAGCGCTGCCCCAGGAGCAACCATGAAAAGCGTCTTGCCCTCGCGTCGTCTGATGCTCTCCCTGCTCGCGGCCGGGATGCTGGCGCCGGCCCACGCCGCCGCGCAGAACGGCAACTCGATCTATGCGCTGAGCGTGCCGCTGACCGACCAGAACGGGCGCGACTTCAGGCTCGCCGAGTTGCGCGGCGGGCCGGTGCTGATCAGCATGTTCTACACCTCGTGCGAGGCGGTGTGCCCGATGATCTTCGAGACCTTGCGGCTCACGCTCGCGCGGTTGCCCGAGCGCGAGCGCGGCGCAGTCCGCGTGGTGATGGTTTCGTTCGACCCGACACGCGACACCGTGGCCGCGCTGAAACGGACGGCGCAGGCCCATGGCGTGGACGACGACCGCTGGACGCTCGCGCGCGCCGACGAGGCCGCAGCGCGCCAGATCGCCGCCGTGCTCGGCGTGCAGTACCGACGCCTGGCCAGCGGCGAGTTCAACCACAGCAGCGAGATCATGCTGCTCGACGCCGAGGGGCGCATCGTGCAACGCAGCGCGATGCTCGGTGCGGTCGACCCGGCACTGCTGCAATCGCTGCGCCGCGCTCGCGTGAGCGGTGCCTGAGCTCGAGCCCGCCGCACTACGCGCGTGCCAGCGGTTGCAGGCCCGGGCTCGCACGCCAGCGCCCCGCCTTGTCGATCGCCAGCACGTCGACGCCCCAGTGCCGGGCCAGCGCGAGCGCGTCGTCGATGCCGCCGATGAACATCACCTTCGTCAACGCGTCGGCGAGTGCGCACGAGGGCGCGGCCACGGTCACCGAAGCGAGGCGCGTCGGTGACGCTGCGGTGTGCGGATCGAAGATGTGGTGGTGGCGCCGGTCGGCGGTGAAGGTGGTGTGCGCATCCGACGAGGTCGCGACGCTGCGGCCCTGCGCATGCAGCGCCACCACCGCGCGCGCGGCGTCGCGCGGGTCGGCCACCGCGAGCGTCCACGGCCGGTCGCCGGGGCCGTTGCCGAGCGGCGCCCACTCGCCGGTGTCGAGCAGCGCATGTTCGATGCCGTGCGCACGCAGCCGCTCGCGCGCCAGGTCGGCGGCGTAGCCCTGCGCGATGCCGTTGAGCGTGATCGCCATGCCCGGCCGGGTGAAGCGCACGCGATCGCCTTCGACGCGCAGGCCGTGCCAGCCGACGAGCGCGTGGGCGCGCACCAGCACCTGTGGCGTCGGCGCGCGGCCGGCCCGGCGCGCGGCGTCCCACGCGAGCCACAGCGGCTGCACGGTCACGTCGAACGCACCGTCGCTGCGTGCGGAGACCTGTTGCGCGAGCCGCAGCACGTTGAGCAGGTCGGCATCGGCACCGTGCAGTTCGCCGTCGCGGTTCAATCGCGACACCGCGCTCGCCGGGTCGAACAGGCTCATCTGCGCTTCGACATGGCGGATCGCCTGCACCGCGGCATCGAGGCCGGCATCGGCCACGGCACCGTCTGCATGCGCGGCGCGCAGCCACAGCGTGGTGCCGAAGCCGAGCAGCGCGCGCTCGCGCCAGATCAACGGGCCGGCGTCGGCGTTCGAGGCGGGCACGCCGGCCAGCATCGCGCCCAGGCCGAGCGAGGTGCTGAGCCATTGGCGCCGGGTGCGGGGTGCGGACGGCTTCATGTCGCGGCGACAGGATGGATCGCGATCACGCGCTTGCGCTCGACCACGAGCGGCAGGCAACGATGATCGTCCTGGTAGATCTCGACGCAGTCGAGACACTGAAAGCACTCGCTGTACTCGACTTTGCCTGCCGGCGCGATCGCCTGGTAGTCGCAGCGATGCCGGCAGCTCTGGCACGGCGTGCCGCACTCGGCGCGCCGCGGGATCCAGGCGAACAACCGCACCCGCCCCACGAGCGCAAGCGCGGCGCCGAGCGGGCAGACGTACCGGCAGTAGCCGCGGAACACGAACACGCTCAGCAGGGTGCAGCCCAGCGCCCAGACGACGAACGGCCAGGCCCGGTCGAAGCCCAGGCTGATCGCGGTCTTGAAGGGTTCGACCTCGAGTGCGGTCTCGGTCCACGCGGCCGACAGGCCGGCACCGCCGGCGAGCACCGCGAGCACACCGTACTTGATCCACTTCAAACCCGCATCGAGCCGCGCACGCAGGCGCACGGGCTTGAAGCCGACGCGCCGCGTGACCATGCTCAGCAGCTCCTGCATCGCGCCGAACGGGCACAGCCAGCCGCAGAAGGTGCCGCGCCCCCAGACCGCCAGCGTGACGAGCACGAAGGCCCACAGCAGCGCCGTGACCGGGTCGGCGAGCAGGAAGGCCAGGCCCTGGCCGGCGGTCACAGCCTCGATCAGCGAGGTGAGCGTGACGACCGTCAACTGCGCCTGCGCGACCCAGCCGATGAAGACCAGCGTGAACGCCAAGTACGCGACGCGAAAGCGCGCGAGCCGCATCGGGCGGGCCGTGAGCCAGCGCTGGCGCGCGAGCAGCAGCGTGAGCAGGGTCAGCCCGACGCCGAGCACGGCGAGGTCGCCCACGCGCTGCGCGGCGGCCTGCTTCCACGCGGCCCAGAGCGAGGGTTCGGGCACCGGCAGCCACGCGGCCAGATCGGGCGGCGCGTAGGGTTGCGTGAACACGGTCGCGGCCGGGGGCGCCGCGTCGTCGTCGCCGGCGCGGCGCAGCGCCGTCAGCTCGAGCGCGAGCGGTTGCGCCGCGTCGAACGGCTGCGCGCCGACGCTGCGCCACAGTCGCGCCACGGCCACCGCGCCGCCGGTCGCACGCGGCGGCGCGAGCCGCACGCCGGGCGCGGCATCGAGCTCGCGCAGCTCGATCGTGCGGTCGCCCTGGCGCAGCCGCGCACGCAGCGCGGTGGCGCCACGTGGCGCCGCGCCGCTGCCGTCGAGCGTGAGTCGGCCGTTCTCGTAGACCGCGAAGACCAGCTCGCCGCCATCACGCAACGCGCGCACGCGCTCCCAGGTCGCGGCGTCGAGCAGGTTGCGGCCGACCTGCGCAAGGTTCGCCAGGCCGAACCACACGTCGATGGCCGTGCCTTGCGGCTGCACTGTGCCGACCACGTCGCGGCCCGCGCCCGCGGTGCCGGCGAAGCGGCGCTCGACGTCGCGGTTGCTGTGCTCGGCGCGCCGCAGCAGGCCGGACTGCACGAGCTCGGTCCAGCCGCTCGGCACGAAGCGCTCGCCGCGACGCTCGGCCCGCGCGCGCCCGACGCTGCCGCCGCCGGCCTCGTCGAGCCGCGCCAGCGCCACGCGGCTGGCCGATTGCATGATGCTGCGGTCGATCGCCAATGCCGTGACTGTGCCGGCGGTCACGCCGTTCACGATCGCCCGGCTCTCGGTGCGCAACGGCGTGCCCTTGGGCGTGCCGACCTGCACGTCATGGCGCACCGACAGGCCCTTGTACTGCGCCGCGAAGGCGGCGAGCTGGGCCTGGCCCTTGTCGCTCTGGAAGATCGGCTCGCGCTGCGACAGCACGCGCACGTCGAGAAAGTTGCCCTTCACGTCGACGGCCACCAGCAGGTTGATCGGCTTGCCGCCATAGCCCGCGGTGGGTTCGAGGTCGACCGTCTCGAACACATGGCCAACGAGTTGTGGCCCCGCGTCGTTGCGCTGAAAAATCGGCCACGCGGCGAGCGCCGGGCTCTTGTCGCCGACCATCAGCGGCGCCGGAAACAGCGGTTCGAGCGTCGCGCGTGTCATCGTGCCGGCGAGTGCGTCGTGCGGCGCGGCCCAAAGCGCCAGCGCGCCGATCAACGCGAGCGCGCCACGCAACCGATGAAGCGCACGGGCCACGGTGCCCCTCACGCTGCTGTCTCCCGAATTCTTCGCATTTGCGATGGAACGTAACACAAGCCTCGGAACGCCGCTGCGGCAAGATGGCGTGTCGCAACCCCGGAGGTTCATCATGCCGTCGCTTCGAACCCGCCGACTCCTCCTCGCCTTCGCCGTCACGCTGTTGGCCGCCTGCACGACCACGCCGCCGCCCTCATCCTCCGCCCCCACGACCGACTGCACGGCGATCGGCATCTGCTATTGCATCAACCCCGGCTTCAAGCTGGTGATCGACGCACAGGTCGCGAAGCTGCGCGGCATCATCGAGGCCGAGCGTGCCAAGGGCAAGGCGGTGGGTTACCTGAGCATCCCGCTGTCGACGCTGGGCGGCGGCTACTTCAACGTCAACCGCGAGGTCGGCGAGAAGACCAAGCAGCGCATCGAGGCCCGGCTCGGCGCGGCTTCGGCCTGGGTGCTGAACCCGGCGATGCCCGAGGCGAGCATCGCCGACGTGGCCGGCCTGCGCGCCGGCGGCGCCGAGTACATGGCGATGTGGACGCGTGTGCTCGAAGGCCCGCGCGGACTGGGCGAAGACTTCGATTTCATCCACTACGCCGGGCCGTCGGATTTCGCCGCGTACTTCGGTCTGAGCGGCACGGCCGATCTCGACCGGCTTGCGGCCTATTTCGACGCCCGCGTGAAGACCGACGCCGAACTGCAGCGCGCGGTGGCGCAAGGCCGCGTCACGCAGGCGAGCTTTCGCAACTACTACGGGCTGCGCGCGTCGGTGGGCTTTAGCCTCGGCGCGCACGACGAATGGAACATCGCCGGACGCATCAACGCGCGGCGCCGCGCCGATGCGGCCTACGGCACCGGCAACCAGCTGCCGCTGTGGTTCGATGCGCGCGCGGTGTCGGGCGCCGAGGCCGAGCTGGCGACGAGCGGCGGCTACGCAGGCAGTTGCAAGGCGCCGTGAAGCGATGCGCCGGGCGTTGGGGATGTTCCGCCGGCTTGACGCCCGTCAAACGCAGGCCCATCGAAGCGGTGCAGCATGACCGTTTTCATCGCCCTGTCACTTTGAAACGAGGTCCCGATGGCTGCCAAGGAATCCGCCACGCCTGCCGATCCCTCCGCTGCACCGCGCAGCGGCACCCCCCGCGCGCGCCGCACGGCCTCCCGCTCGCGATTGGTCGAGGCGGGGGACACGCTCGCCCATGCCGATCAGCGCAGCGCCGAAGCCGACCGCGTGGCGCGCCGTACCAGCACTGCGTTGACGGTGCAGGAGCAGGCACTCTCGGACCTGCTCGCCGGCACCGACGGCGCGTCACCGCCTGGCGAGACCATCAAGCGCCTTCAGGCGCTCATCGCCGGCGCCTCGCCCGACGAGGTCAAGGCGTTGCGCCGCAGCCTTTTCGGCCGCGCGGATGCCAAGCCGGGCGTCAATCCCGATGCGGAGTTGAGTGCCGGCTGGCGCGAGGGCGCCTACCCGTACCGAAACCTGATGTCGCGCAAGAACTATGAGCGGCAGAAGTACCGGCTGCAGGTGGAACTGCTCAAACTGCAGGCCTGGGTGAAGGAGACCGGCCAGCGTGTCGTCGTGATCTTCGAGGGCCGCGACGCCGCCGGGAAGGGCGGCACGATCAAGCGCTTCATGGAGCACCTGAATCCTCGCGGCGCGCGCGTTGTCGCGCTGGAGAAGCCCAGCGAGGTCGAGCGCGGCCAGTGGTATTTCCAGCGCTACATCGAGCACCTGCCCACGCGCGGCGAGATCGTGATGTTCGATCGCAGCTGGTACAACCGCTCCGGCGTCGAGCGGGTGATGGGGTTTTGCAGCGACGCCGAGTACGACGAGTTCCTGCGCCAGGCGCCTGAGTTCGAGCGGCAGCTGGTGCGCTCGGGCGTGCACCTCTTCAAGTTCTGGTTCTCGGTCAGCCGCGCCGAGCAGCGCCGCCGCTTCAAGGAGCGGCAGGGCCATCCGCTCAAGCAATGGAAGCTCAGCCCGATCGACACGGCTTCGCTCGACAAGTGGGGTGAGTACACGCGAGCGAAGGAGGCGATGTTCGTCCACTGCGACACCTCGGATGCGCCATGGACGGTCATCAAGTCCGACTGCAAGAAGCGCGCGCGCCTGAACGCCATGCGCTACCTGCTGAGCCGGATGTCGTACACCAAGCGCGACCTCGCCGTGATCGGCCCGGTCGATCCGCTGGTCGTCGGCCGGCCCTCGCTGGTGCCCAGCGTCGGCGACGACCAGCTCGCTGGCAGCGATGGCAGCTGACTCGTTCGGGGTCTCTCGGTCGAGGCGATCGCGTAAACTCACTCGACGCGCGGGTGTAGTTCAATGGTAGAACGGCAGCTTCCCAAGCTTCATACAGGGGTTCGATTCCCCTCACCCGCTCCAGATGCCGGGCAATACGTCACGGCGCATCCCTAGCTTGTCGCCGTGAGGCGGCGTTCGCGCTGCTAGGATGCCGAGCTTTCCACTGAGCCGTGCAACGGTGAGCCGCGTGAATTCCTCGACTGACTCGTCTCCCGCCTCGCACACGCGCCGGCAGCTCCTGACCCTGACCGCCTGCGCGGCCACCTTCGCACCGGCGCTGGCGTTCGCGCAGCAGACCGAAGTGGCGCTCGCAGGCTTCGCGTTTTCGGGCGATGCGGCCTCGATGGCGCAGCGCTTTCCGTACTCGGTGGCCTACGAAAAGGCGCTCAAGGCGGGTGGCAAGCCCGCCTTCGCGATGCTGCGCGAGGCGATCGCGCAAAACCCGCCGCAGCAGCTCAAGCTGGTCGCGCAGATCGACGAGCTGAAAGGTCGCGATCAGGCGATCGCGGTGGCGCTGGTGATCGGCTCCGAGACGATCTCGGTCGAGCAGCTCGCCGGCCTGCACAAGCTCTTCGTGCTGATCCGCGCGCAGGCGCTGTTCTTCGACTTCAAGACGATGTCGATCGTGCGTGCGTACCCGATCAGCTTCGGCCACATCGACATCTTCGACCGCCCCCCCACCGACGAAGAAATTCGCGTGCGCGTGCGCGGTGTTTACGAGGGCGCCGGCGGTAAGCCCGGCATCATCGGCCGCTTCGGCAACACGCTCGCGAAGGCGACGATGCCGTCGAGCACCTCGCGCTACCTGCAGATCTCGAAGATCGGCATCAAGCCGGAAGCCATTGCGAACATCCCGGCCTATATCTCGAGCAGCGCGACCGTCGCCGAGACCTGGGCCGCCGATCTGGTCGGCGAGGCGCTCTCGACCCGCGCCGGCGTGCCGATCATTCCGTATGCCAAGGGCTACGCGGTGGGCAACGTGATGTCGATGCGCGTCTCCGATGGCGATGTCTACAACCTCAAGCTGCCCAAGCCCGACTACGAGATCAGCGTCGAGCTCTCGGCGCTGCGCAAGGTCGAATACGGCAAGGCCGCGGCCGGCGCGAGCTACATCTACGGCAGCTATGCGTCGATGAAGATCGAGGAGCCGGTCTCGGGCAAGGTCTACATGAACACCGCGTTGAAGAACGGCGAGATCAAGCTCGTGCCGGCGACGCAGACCTATGTAGACGATTTTCCGGCCTACTACGACTCGGTCAACGGGTTGTTCGTGAAACTGTCGGAGGCGCTCGACGGCCGGGGCAATACGTGGGTCAAGACCGCGGCGGCCGCCACCGACATCGACAAACAGATTGCCGACACCAGGGAGTTGATCAAGCTATGCAAGTAATTCGCAAACTCTTCATCGCGCTGTTCGCGATGACCTTCGCGGTGGCGTTCGCGCCGTCCGCGCTCGCGCAAGTTCAACGCGCGGCCGGCAAGGCGACGCTGCCGTACACCGGCAAGGCGGTCACGCCGGACGTGAAGGCCAAGGCGCTGCAGAACGCGCAGCTCAAGGCAGTCGAGTTCTACTACGCCGAAGCGGGCGAATCGGAAGCCGCGAACTTCGACGCGATGCGCGCGAAGATCATCGAAAACCCGGATCGCTACATCCTCGAGACCACCGTCCTGGCGGAAGACGACAACGCCAGCAGCAAGGCCTACACCGTCTCGGTGCGCGTCTCGCTGAACGTGGCGAACCTGCGCAACGACATCAAGGCCGGTTCGGCCGTCGGCAAGGCGACGCGCTCCGAGCGCTCGGCGCTGGCGTTCGTGTTCGTCTCGCGCGAGCAGGATTCCGAGAAGGCCTACGACACGCGCGTCACCCAGCGCGCCGACCTGTCCGAGAAGCTCGACGCCTCGGTGGCGCAATCGGGCAAGGGCACCGAAGGCGAAAAAATCAGCCGGGGCCAGGTCTCGACGAATGAATCGCGCACCGACACCGTCAGCGCCAGCCGCAACCGCTCGGTGACGCTCGAAACCGGCGGCACGCGCACGCGCCGGGCGAGCGAATCGACCTGGCGCCTGTTCCCGAGCGCCAACCTGAACCAGGTGTTCACGCAGACCTTCACGCGCGCCGGCTTCAAGGTCAACGAAGCCTCGCTGGTCGAGCCTTACACCGGTGGAAAGTTCAAGGTCGCCATGGTCGAGAACGACTACAAGGCCGGCAACGACCTGCAATCGGCGACGATGCAGGCGATCACGCAGGGCATGAAGAACGCGCAGATTCCGTACATCGCGCTCGGCACGCTCGATCTCGGCCTCGCCGACACCGACCCGCAGACCGGCATGCAGCGCGTCGCGGTGACCGTGAACGCGCGCGTGCTCGACGTGACGCAGACCATCCCCGACACGATCGCGTCGGTCGGCCCGGTGCAGTACGCCGGCACCGGCCCGACCGAAGCCGAGGCGCGTACCAACGCCCTCAAGCTCGCCGCCAACAACGCGGCGCGCGAACTCACCTCGCAACTCACGAACCTCGGTCTCAAGTGATGAGCCACCGGGCACTCGACCACCACCACAGGACACCCGCCTTGAAAAAACTCCTCTCCCTATTCGCCGTCGCGCTCGTCTGCGTGCCGTTCGCCGCATCGGCTCAATTGCCGTCGCTCAAGTCCATCCCCGGGCTCGGCAACCTGCCGTCGGCCTCCGGCGGCGGCGATGTCAGCGGCCAGAACGATTCGCTGGTGCACGGCTATGTCGCGGCCAACAAGGACGTGCTGCTGGCCAACTCCCAGATGGCCGACGCGCTCGGGCTCAAGGACGCGGCGGCCGCCTCGAAGGCGACGGCCGATGCGCTCACCGACGGCGCCACCAAGGGCAACCTCGAAGACTCGAACAAGGCGGTGAGCGCCTCGACCGATGCGGTCGCGGCAGAGATGGCGAAGGGCCCGAAGCTCGATGACGCGTCCAAGAAGAAGTACCAGTCCGGCATGGCCCAGCTCGGCCAGGGCGTGCTCAAGTACGTCGCCCTCAGCGGCCCGGCGCAGGCGTTCTCGAACAGCCTGAAGAGCGCGTCGCCGGTGGCGCTGCTCAAGCTGCAATCGGGCGCCTACATCGTGAGTCAGTTGCCCAGCGGCCTGTCGAACCTCGGCACGTCGATGAAGAACGCGACGGCGTTCGCGAAGAGCAACGACATCCCGGTGCCGCCGGATGCCACCAAGGCGATGGCCGCACTCTGAGCCGCCCGACAGGAGCTGCCATGTTGCGTCAATCGATTCGGATGCTGGGCGTGGTGGCGCTGCTTGCCGCGCTCGCCGCGTGTGATCAGAAGCCCGCGGCCACCGCGCAAGCGCCCGCAGCCCAGGCGCCGGCCGCGAGCGCGGCTGCTGTTGCAGCCGCCAACGCGCCGACACCACTGACCCCGGCCACGGCGACGATCCCGCCGCCGGACGTCGGCAAGCTCGAGACCGTCAAGGTCACGGCCGATGGCTATGGCACCAGCGCCTCCGAGGCCGTCGCCGAGGCGATGCGAATGGCGATCCTGCAGGTCAACGGCGCGTCGGTGGACATGGCCACCATCAACGCCAAGCTCGGCATCGACGTGACGACGAACCAGACCTCGGCTTCAATGCGCGCCGAAGGGTTCGCGGAGGCGGTGCGCACGCGCTCCGGCGGCGTGGTGCAGAACTTCCGCATCGTCAACATGGATGAGCCGCTGCTGCCCAAGGGCAAGTACAAGGCGAGCATCGAGGCCGGCATCGCGAAGTTCGTCGTCCCGGCCGATCTGAAGAAGATCAAGCTGGTGGTGGCACCGCTGCGCTTCGACCGCGCCAGCGTGCCGGTCGGCGACCGCAACGTGCCGGCCGAACAGGTCGGCACCGAGCTGCGCCAGCGCATCCTCGATGCGCTCGTCAACACCGGCCGCTTCGCGGTGCTGGATCGCGAGTTCAGCCCCGAGATCCAGCAGGAGCTCGACATGATCGCGAACGGCGAGGCGCCGAAGGCAGAGATCGCCAAGCTCTCGCAAGCCGTCACGGCCGACATCATCTGGACCGGCCGCATCAACGGCCTGGCTTACAACCGCCACGCACGCCAGCTGCGTTCGTCGGATCGACAGCTCGTGAGCTACTCGGGCGGCTGGTCGGTGTCGCAGAAGCTGGTCAACGTGGCGACGCGCCAGGTCATCACCGCCGAGACGCTGCGCGGCGAAGCGCCCTCGACGGCGCCGACCACGCTCGGCACCGGCGTCAACTCCGGCAAGGTGCTGGGTGGCATGGCGGATGATCTGGTGAACGGCGTCGTCGCGTCGATCCTGTCGCGCACCTTTCCGATCACGGTCGTCGCACTGGAAGGCCAGAACGTCGTGCTCAGCCAGGGCGGCCAGGCGCTGCGCGCCGGCTCGCGCTACGCGATGGTGGTGATGGGCTCCGAGCTGAAGGATCCGCAGACCGGCCAGAGCCTGGGCCGCGTCGAGTCGCCGTGTTGCCAGCTCGTGATCGACCGCGTCACGCCGAACTTGTCCTACGGTCACATCGAAGGCGCGACCGGCTCGCTCGACAACCTCCTGCCCGGTGCGCTGCAAGTGCGCGAGCAGCTCAAGGGCGGCAAGCCTGCAGCCACCGTGGCGAGCAACGACGCGGCCGCGCCAGCCACCGGCGTCGCCGCACCGGCACGCAAGGCCGCGCGTGCCACGAACAACGCCGACGATGCGCCGGCGCCCGTCAACAAGAAGAACGACGACAAGTGGTGAGCCTCCGCGCCGCCTTCACTTCTCCCGGGGGACCGATCATGACCAGCCTGCGCCGCCTTCTCGTTGCCCTGATTCCGCTGGTGTTGGTGACCGCGTGCAAGACGCCACCCATGAGCGAGCCCTTGCGCGTCAACGTGGCGAGCGTTCAGCGCATCGACGGCGCGGCGATGGAACTGCGTTTCGTCGCCCGGCTGCGCGTGCAGAACGTCAACGACGGGCCGGTCGAGTACAGCGGCGCGTCGGCCGAGCTGATGCTCAACGGCAAGACCATCGGCACCGGCGTCAGCGACGGCCGAGGCACCGTGCCGCGCATGGGCGAGGCCTTCGTCGATGTGCCCGTGACGGTCAGCGCGCTGGGCGAGGTGCGCCAGGCCATCGGCCTGTACGGCGCGCCGGATCGCAAGCTCGACACCGTGCTCAAGGGGCGCCTCGCGGGCTCCGGCCCCGGCGACCTGAGCTTCGAGTGGCGCGGCGAACTCGCGATGCCGCTGCCGAAGGGCTCCTGACGGCCATCGCGCCTCTTCGTCGGCGACGTGCGGCAGTCGCAGTATTCTTCGCCGATGCATTCGACCCCTCCCACTGACGCACCGCTTCACATTGCCGCGCTGATTTCGCTCTCGGCCGACAGCGTGGCGGCGCTGCGGCTGTCGCCGTTCGGTCCGTTCGAGCTGCATGCGTGTGCGACGCCGGCCGAGTTGGCGGGGCTGCTTCAGGCGAAGGCCTGCGACGCGTTGATCGTCGCCGCCGATGCGCCGGCCGAAGCTCAGGCGATCGCGATCGATGCGGCGGCCGACATCGCGCTGCTCATCGTCGCGCCGGTGCTCGATGTCGCCGGCACCTTGCAGTGGTTGCAGCGCGGCGCACAGGACGTGATGTTGCGCGCCGAGATCGGCTTGCCGACCCTCGGCCTGCGGCTGCGCGGCGCGATCCAGCGCAAGCGGATCGAGCGCGACGCGCGCACCGCTTACGCGACGGATCTGGAAACCGGGCTGCCGCACCAGCAGCAGTTCATCGAGCACGTCAGCCAGCTGCTCGCGCTGCGCGAGCGCGAGCCGGCGCCGATGGCGGTGCTGGCGCTGCGCATCGAAGGCCTGGCGACGACCGAGGCGCGCCTGGGCCGCGCCGCCGCCAACGCGCTGCGGCGCAAGGTCGGCGTGCGGCTGCGCGCCGGTGTGCGCGCGAGCGACGTCGTCGCGTCGCTGGGGGAGGATGGCTTTGCACTGCTGCTCGGCTCGATCCTGGCGCCGTCCGACGCCGGGCGGGTCGGCGCGAAGCTGTGCACCGCGCTGCTGGAGCCGTTCAAGGTGGCCGGGCAGAGCGTCTCGGTCGCCACCGCACTCGGTATCGCCCAGTACCCGCAAGACGGTGCACAGCCCGAGGCATTGCTGCGGCGCGCGGTCGGCCTGGCGGCTTCCACGACGGCGCAGGGACGTTCCGGGTTCGCGAATTTTGGTGAGGCTGGCAGTGCCGCGGTCGGCGCAGCCAACGACGACTGAGCCCCGTTGCGCCTGTCAGCCGCTGAACGGCGCGGTCAGCGCGCGCCGCACCGCGGCGAGCGGCGCGGCCTCGTCGAACACGATGCGCTGATCCTCCATCCGCACGCCCAGCCGCTGCCACAGCGCGTCGAGATCGACCGGGTAGGGGCTGTCCTTCATGCGCGCATGCAGCTCGATCAGCACCGGCAGCCCAGTGGCCGCATCGCCGATGCGCAGCAGTGGTTCGAGCGCGGACTCCGTCTCCATGTTGGCGTGCGCGAGGATCGCGCGCAGCGCATGTTGCAGGCCCTTGGCGTTCGAGCTGCGCTCGCGCAGTTCGACGTCGGCGAGCAGGCAGAACAGCGCGCCACCCCAGTAGGTGCGGCCCCAGGTGGGCGTGTGGTCGAGCCCGCGGTCGCCGGCCTGCGGCAGGCCCAGCGGCATGCCCTTGAGCATGCTGACCCAGACCGGCTCGACGCCGAGCACGCCGGCCTGCGCGCGCGCCAGCGGCTCGACGTAGGAGGCCATGCCTTCCTCGATCCAGTGGTGCCGGCGCGGCACCGACGGCAGCGCGAGGTGGCACATCTCGTGAACGAGGATCCAGTCGCGCTCCAGGTCGGCAGCGCTCGCGCTCTCGGCCAGCACCAGCCGGATCGCGGCGCCGTGGTCGCCGAAGGCCGTGCCCGAACGCACCGCGCGGCCGGGGCTCGCGGTGCCGAGGATCAGCAGCCGCGTGTCGCGCGCCGGGAAGCGCCCGAAGTAAGTCTCGACCGAGCGGGCCGACTGCTGAACGAACGCGAGGATGCGCTCGCGCGGTAACTCGAAACGGCCCGGCCCGAAGACGATCCGCAGACTTCCGCCGGTGACATCGATGCGCTCGAACGGCTGGCGGTCGAACGCGGCGTAGGGCATGTTCGGGCCGCCGAGATCGGCTGCGTCGTCGGGCTGCGCATGGGCGACAGGAATGCAGCCGACCGCGAGTGCGCTTGCGGTGAGCAGGCACCAGCGCCGGCCCGCTGACGGCGCAGGGTGACCGTTGATCGTTGCGGAGCGCATGTGCAGTTCCTTGGGCAGAGAGCCCGGGTCAGTCGCCCGGCGCCCCGGCTCCTTACCGCGATCGCATGACCGCGATCAGCGCCGACGCACGCCCGGCAGCACGCACAGCATCTCGTATAGCAGGTTGGCGCCCAGCAGCGAGGTGTTGCCCGACGGGTCGTAGGGTGGTGCCACTTCGACCAGGTCACCGCCGACGATGTTCAGCCCGCTGCAGCCGCGGATGATCTCCAGCCCCTGCGGTACGCTGAGGCCGCCGATCTCGGGCGTGCCGGTGCCGGCGGCGAAAGAAGGGTCGAGCCCGTCGATGTCGAAGGTGATGTAGGTCGGGTGGGTCGGGCCGATGCGTTCGCGCACCTGCGCCATCAAGGGCTTGAGCGACTGGTACCAGACCTCGTGCGCCTGCACGATCGTGAAGCCCTGCCGGCGCGGCCAGTCGAAGTCGTCGGCGGTGTAGCCGGTGCCGCGCAGGCCGATCTGCCAGACCTTGTCGCAGGCGAGCAGGCCTTCTTCGACGGCACGCCGAAACGGCGTGCCGTGCGCGATCGGCTCGCCGAACATTTCGTCGTTGATGTCGGCGTGCGCGTCCACATGCACCAGCGCGATCGGGCCATGCGTCTTGGCGAGCGCGCGCAGGATCGGCAGCGCGATGGTGTGGTCGCCGCCCATCGTCAGCGGCTTGCAGCCGGCCGCGAGCACGCGCTCGTAGAACGCGGCGACGATGGGCATCGACTTGTCGATCGAGAAGGTGTTGATCGGCACGTCCCCCAGGTCGGCGACCTGCAGGGTGTCGAACGGTGCGGCGCCGGTGGCCATGTTGTACGGGCGGATCAGCGACGACTCGGCGCGGATCTGGCGCGGACCGAAGCGTGCGCCGGCGCGGTTCGAGGTGCCAATGTCGAGCGGCACGCCGATGAACGCGGCGTCCAGGCCCTCGGGCGATTCGGCGAACGGCAGCCGCATCATCGTCGCGATGCCGCCGAAGCGCGGCATCGCGTTGCCCGACAGCGGTTGGTGGAGTGGGGCACCCCGACCGCCGGGTACGGCGGTCGACCCTCCGAGAGGGTCAAGCCCGGCTTGGGGCGGCCCGG
This sequence comes from uncultured Rhizobacter sp., assembly GCA_964247075.1. Lineage (GTDB taxonomy): Bacteria > Pseudomonadota > Gammaproteobacteria > Burkholderiales > Burkholderiaceae_C > LMDS01. The sequence goes on from CAXTSS010000003.1 coordinate 328,720, forward strand.
CGCTCGGGCTTGTGTTCGCCGTCATCGCAAGCCGTTCAACGGCGCCGCCCGCGCAGCCATTCGAGCACGAGCAGCAGGCTGGTCGTGAAGATGATCAGCAAGGTGGCGACCGCAGCGATCGTCGGCGAGATGTTTTCGCGAATGCCGTTGAACATCTGGCGCGGCAAGGTCAGCTGCTCGGGACCGGCGAGAAACAGCACCACGACGACCTCGTCGAAGGAGGTTGCGAAGGCGAACAGCGCGCCCGAGACCACGCCCGGCGCGATCACCGGCAGCGTGATGCGGAAGAAGGTGCGCAGCGGGTTCTCGCCCAGGCTCAGGCTGGCCCGCACCAGGTTCTGGTTGAAGCCTTGCAGTGTGGCGAGCACGGTGGTGAGCACGAAGGGCGCGCCGAGGGCGGCGTGCACGATGATCAGCGCGATGTAGCTGTCGGCCATGCCCAGCGGCGCGAAGAAGAGGTAGGTGCTGACGCCGACGACGACGATCGGCACGACCATCGGCGCGATCAGCAGGCTCATCAGCAGGCCCTTGAACGGGAAGTCCGTGCGCGCCAGGCCGACCGCGGCAAGCGTGCCGAGCGCGGTGGCGAGCACCGTGGCCGCGGGCGCGATGATGAAACTGTTCTTCGCGGCGCGCGCCCACTCCGCCGACTCCAACAGGTTCTGATACCACTTGAGCGACCAGCCGGGGATCGGGTAGACCAGGAACGAACTTTCGCTGAACGATAGCGGGATGATCACCAGGATCGGCAGCAGCAGGAACAGCAGCACGCCGATGCACACGGCACGCAGGGCCCACCAGCCGAGCTTGTCGAGCGGCGTGGCGTAGGCGGGGAACCGTGGCAGGAGTCTGGCGAGTGCGCTCATCACATCAGCCCAGGCTCAATTCGGTCTTGGTCACACGCCGGTAGATCGCGTACAGCACCAGCGTGGCGGCCAGCAGCAGCGCGCCGAGCGCGCAGGCCATGCCCCAGTTGACGGTGACGTTGGTGTACTGCGCGATGTAGTAGCTCAGCATCTGGTCGGTCGGGCCGCCGAGCAGCGCGGGTGTCACGTAATAGCCGATGCTCAGGATGAACACCAGCAGCGCGCCGGCGCCGATGCCGGGGTAGGTCTGCGGCACGTAGACGCGGAAGAACGCGGCCAGCGGCGGGCTGCCGAGCGATACTGCCGCTCGCAGGTAGGTCGGCGGCACGCTCTTCATCACGCTGTACAGCGGCAGGATCATGAACGGCAGCAGGATGTGCGTCATCGAGATGATCACGCCGGTGCGGTTGAACAGCAGCGCCAGCGGCCCGCTCGTCAGGTGCAGGTCGACCAGCGCGTGGTTGACCAGGCCTTCGGATTGCAGCAACACGATCCAGGCCGCGACGCGCACGAGGATCGAGGTCCAGAACGGCACCAGCACCAGGATCATCAGCACGTTGGCCTGGCGCGCCGGCAACGTGCTCAGCCAGTAGGCGAGCGGGTAGCCCAGCAACAGGCACCAGAGCGTGACGATCGCGCTGATCTCGAAGGTGCGCACCAGGATGCTGCCGAACACGCGCTGCTCGGGATCGACGCGCTCGATCGACCCTTGCGCATCGCGCCGCAGATCGACCGAGGTGAGCAGGTAGTCGGGTGTCCAGCGCGAGCCGTTCTTCGCGATCGCCTGCCAGTACTTCGTCTCGCCCCAGCGCGCATCGAGCGCGAGCAGGCCGGCCTTGACGTCCGCCGCGGGTGACGCGGCGGTCATTCCTGCTAGCGGCAGCGCCTTGAACGTGGTCATGATCAGCGAGCGCGCCCCCGGCGTCTCGCTGTTGAGCCGGCGCGCGAGCGCGCCGGCATCGGAACTGTCGGCGAGCGCGCCGAGGTCTCTGGTGAGTGCCGCGAACGCCTCGGCCTCGGGCACGCTTGCCGGCTTCCACGCCCGCAGCGCGACGACGGTGCGCGGCAGTGCGTTGGCGACTTCGGGGTTCTCGATCGCGCGCTTCAGCAGCGCGGCGATCGGTACCAGGAACGTCAGCAACAGGAACAGCAGCAAGGGCAGCGTGAGCGAAAACGCGTGCCATTGGCGGCGCCGTTCGGCGCGTGCCAGCTGGCCTCGCAGGCCGAGCGGGTCGGCGAGGCCGGGCAGCGGCGCGCCGATGCTGGCGTTCATGGTGTGGCAGGCCCCGGCTCAGGCGATCAGTTCGTGGCCCAGGAGGCGAAGCGCTTCTCGAGGTCCTCGCCCTGGTCGGCCCAGAACTTCAGGCCGAATTGCAGCGCGTCCTTCGAGTTCGCCGGAGAGGTCGGCAGGTTCGCCAGCACCTTGGCGTCGAGCTTGGCGAGCGCCTTGGTGTTGGTCGGGCCGTAGGCGATGTTTTTCGCGTACTCGGCCTGTGCCTCGGGCGTGCTCGCGAACGCGATGAACTTCAGCGACGCGTCCTTGTTCGGCGCGCCCTTCGGGATGACCCAGTAGTCGAGGTCGTAGATGCCGCCGGTCCAGCCGATCACCAGGTTCTTGCCTTCGCGGTTGGCGGCGTCGATGCGGCCGTTGTAGACCGTGGTCATGACCACGTCACCGGCGACCAGGAACTGCGGCGGTTGCGCGCCCGCTTCCCACCACTGGATGCTGGCCTTCAACTCGCCGAGCTTCTTGAACGCGCGCTCCGCGCCTTCCTTGGTGGCGAGCACCTTGTAGACGTCAGCCGGCTTGACGCCATCGGCCATCAGCGCGAACTCGAGGTTGTAGCGCGCGCCCTTGCGCATGCCGCGCTTGCCGGGAAACTTCTTGGTGTCCCAGAAATCGGCCCAGGTCTTGGGGCCGTCCTTCAGCTTGTCGCCGTTGTAGGCCATCACGGTGGACCACACGAACACGCCGATGCCGCACTCGGTCACGGCGGCCGGGTTGAAGTCGGCCTTGTTGCCGATCTTGCTGTAGTCGAGCTTCTCGAACAGGCCTTCGTCGCAGCCGCGCGCCACGTCGGGCGACTCGACCTCGACCACGTCCCAGGTGACCTTCTTGGTCTCGACCATGACCTTGATCTTGGCCTGCTCGCCGTTGTATTCGACCGAGACCACCTTGGTGCCGGTCTTCTCGAACGGCTCGTAGTAGGCCTTCTTCTGCGCGTTCGCATTCGCGCCGCCGAAGTTCACGACGGTGAGTTGCTGCTGGGCCAGCGCCGGCAGCGCGAACGCGGCAGCGAGGGTCAGAAGGAGGATGTGTTTTTTCATGGTGGTGGTGTCTCCAGTGGAGTGAGGGAAAAGTTTGCGCGGAAGTCGGGCGCGGGATTCAGGCAAGGTCATCAGGCATAGATGCGGGTCAACTCGTGCGGAAATTCGAGCCACAGGGTGTCGCCCGGTTTCGGCACGACGGCGGCCGACAGCGGCAGCTTGACGGTCGCGTCGTCCTGACCGTCGCCCACGCCGCACAGCAGCCGCAGGTGGTCGCCGAAATAGATGATGCCGCGCACCTGCGCCTGCAGCAGGTTGCCGCGCTCCGGTGCCGCCTGCGTGTGCACGACGATGCGCTCGGGCCGGATGCCGGCCACGACCTCCGCGCCGATCGCGGCTGCATTGACGTTGATACCCGTGAGCATCCGGCCGTCGGCGAGCACCATGTCGCACTGCCCGCCGGCGTGCACGGCACGCACCACGCCACGCAGCGTCGTGCCGTCGCCGATGAACCCGGCGACGAAGCGATTCGCCGGCGCCTCGTACATGCGGTCGGCCGCGTCGATCTGCTGGATCACGCCGCTGTTGAACACGGCGACGCGGTCGCTCATGGTCAGCGCCTCGCCCTGGTCGTGCGTGACGAACACGAAGGTCACGCCGAGTTGGCGATGCAGCTCCTTCAGCTCAATCTGCATGTGCTCTCGCAACTGCTTGTCGAGCGCGCCGAGAGGCTCATCCATCAGCACCAGCTGCGGCCCGAAGACCAGTGCGCGTGCGAGTGCGACGCGCTGTTGCTGGCCGCCCGAGAGCTGCGACGGGAAGCGTTCGGCCATGCCCTGCAAGCGAACCATGTCGAGCGCCTTCGCCACCTTGCTGGCCTGCTCGGCCTTGGAGACATTGCGCACCGTCAACGGGTAGGCCACGTTCTGCCCGACCGTGAGGTGCGGGAACAGCGCGTAGTTCTGGAACACCATGCCGAAGTTGCGCTTGTGCGGCGGCGTTCGGGTGATCGGCTTGCCGTCGAGGAAGATATCGCCGGCCGTTGGCGACTCGAAGCCCGCCAGCAGCATCAGCGCGGTCGTCTTGCCCGAGCCCGACGGCCCGAGCATCGTCAGGAATTCGCCGCGGCGTATGTCGAGATCCAGCTGGCGGATCACCAGCTGAACGCCGTCGTAGGTCTTCTGCACGCCTGCGAAGCGAACCAGCGGCTCGGTGCCCGCGGCGCGTAGGGAGGCCGATACGGCTGCGGTCGGGGACTCGAGAACGGTCGCGGATGACATGGTGGTCGGCTTCTCCTGTCGGACATTGTGCAGGCGCTCGAATCATCGCACTCAATTCCGGGCGCGGCGGAGACGCCTTTCTATAATCGAAAGTTTGCCGAACCCGGCATTTGCGCGCCGTACCACCGAGAGCACCGGATGAAAGCCTCCGAAATCCGCCAGACCTTCCTGAAGTTCTTCGAAGCGAAGGGCCACACCATCGTCGCCTCCAGCCCGGTGGTGCCGGGCGACGACCCGACGCTGCTGTTCACGAACGCCGGCATGAACCAGTTCAAGGACGTGTTCCTCGGCTTCGACAAGCGCCCGTACACGCGTGCGACCACGTCGCAGAAGTGCATCCGCGCCGGCGGCAAGCACAACGATCTGGAGAACGTTGGCTACACCGCGCGCCACCACACTTTCTTCGAGATGCTGGGCAACTTCAGCTTCGGCGACTACTTCAAGAAGGACGCGATCGGCTATGCGTGGGAGCTGCTGACGCAGGTCTACAAGCTGCCGACCGAGAAGCTCTGGGTCACCGTCTACGCCGAGGACGACGAGGCCTACGAGATCTGGAACAAGACCATCGGCGTGCCGGCCGACCGCATCGTTCGCATCGGCGACAACAAGGGCGCGCGCTACGCGTCCGACAACTTCTGGATGATGGGCGACACCGGCCCCTGCGGCCCGTGCACCGAGATCTTCTACGACCACGGCCCCGAGATCGCCGGCGGCCCGCCGGGCTCGCCGACCGAAGACGGCGACCGCTACATCGAGATCTGGAACAACGTGTTCATGCAGTTCAACCGCGACGAAGCGGGGGTGATGCACAACCTCCCTAAGCCGAGCGTGGACACCGGCATGGGGCTGGAGCGGCTGACGGCGGTGCTGCAGCATGTGCACAGCAACTACGAGATCGACCTGTTCGTGAAGCTGCTGGCGGCGGCGAAGAAGGTCGTCGATGAAGCCGGCGGTGTCGATTGCGACAAGGACTCGCCGTCGCTGAAAGTGATCGCCGACCACATCCGCGCCTGCTCGTTCACGGTCGTCGATGGCGTGATCCCGGGCAACGCGGGCCGCGGCTACGTGCTGCGCCGGATCACGCGCCGGGCGATCCGCCACGGCTACAAGCTCGGCGCGCGCAAGCCGTTCTTCCACGCGCTGGTGTCGGCGCTGGTGGCCGAGATGGGCGATGCCTACCCCGAGCTGCGCCAGGGCGAGAAGCGCGTGACCGAGGTGCTGAAGCAGGAGGAAGAGGGCTTCTTCCGCACCATCGCGAACGGCATGGAAATTCTGGAAGCTGCCCTCGCCGGTGGTGCGAAGACGATCGACGGCGAAACCGCATTCAAGCTGCACGACACCTACGGCTTCCCGCTCGACCTGACGGCCGACGTGTGCCGCGAGCGCGGCGTGACGGTGGACAGCGCCGGCTTCGAGGCCGCGATGGATCGCCAGCGCGAGCAGGCGCGCGCCGCCGGCAAGTTCAAGATGGCGCAAGGCCTCGAATACAGCGGCGCGGCCACGCAGTTCCACGGCTACGACGAGCTCGCGCGCGAGGGCGTGAAGGTCACCGCGGTCTACATCGACGGCTCACCGGTGACCAGCGCGAAGGCCGGCGACGACGCGGTGATCGTGCTCGACCACACGCCGTTCTACGCCGAATCCGGCGGCCAGGTCGGCGACACCGGCGAGTTGCGCAACGCCACCTCGCGCGTGATCGTCGACGACACGATCAAGGTGCAGGCGGCGGTGTTCGGCCACCATGGCCGTGTCGTCGAAGGCACGATCTCCGTCGGCGATGTGCTGAACGCGCGCGTCGATGCCGAGCGCCGTGCCAAGACGGTGCGCAACCACTCGTCGACCCACCTGATGCACAAGGCGCTGCGCGAGGTGCTGGGCGACCACGTGCAGCAGAAGGGCTCGCTCGTGAACGCCGAACGCACACGCTTCGACTTCGCGCACAACGCGCCGATGACGCCGGCGCAGATCGCCAAGGTCGAGGCGCTGGTCAACGCCGAGATCCTCGCGAACGCGGCGACCCGCGCGCGCGTGATGCCGATCGACGAGGCGCAGAAGTCCGGCGCGATGATGCTGTTCGGCGAGAAGTACGGCGAAGAGGTGCGCGTGCTCGACATCGGCAGCAGCCGCGAGCTGTGCGGCGGCACGCACGTGCAGCGCACCGGCGACATCGGGCTGTTCAAGGTCGTTGCCGAAGGTGGTGTGGCTGCCGGTGTGCGTCGCATCGAGGCGATCACCGGCGACAACGCGTTGGCGTATCTGCAATCCCTCGAAGGCACCGTGGCGCAGCTGGCCGGCACGCTGAAGTCGGCGCCGGCCGAGGTGCCGGCGCGGCTGCAGCAGGTGCTCGATCAGGTGCGTGCGCTGGAGAAGGAACTCGCGTCGCTGAAGGGCAGGCTGGCGTCGTCGCAAGGCGACGAACTGCTCGCCGCGGCCGTCGATGTGAAGGGCCTCAAGGTGCTCGCCGCGATGCTCGAAGGCGCGGACGCGAAGACCCTGCGCGACACGATGGACAAACTCAAGGACAAGCTCAAGACCGCGGCGATCGTGCTCGCAACCGTCGAAGGCGGCAAGGTGCAGATCGCGGCCGGGGTGACGAACGACAGCGTCGGCAAGGTCAAGGCTGGCGAACTCGTCAACTTCGTCGCGCAGCAGGTCGGCGGCAAGGGCGGCGGCAAGCCCGACATGGCGATGGCCGGCGGCACCGAGCCGGCCAAGCTCGTGGCCGCGCTGGCGTCGGTGCAGGCCTGGGTCGCGGAAAGAGTGTGAGCCCGTGAGCAGCACGCTGCTGATTCGCCGCACGAGTGCGAAGGACGCGGCAGCGCTGACGCGCCACGTGGGCGACCCGGCGGTGTTCGGCCGCCTGATGCAGACGCCGTATCCGAGCGAGGAGATGTAGCGGGTGCGGCTCTCCGACGGCGCGTGTGTGGACGTGCATTCGATGGCGCGCCTGCACCCGAACCCGCCGGCGATCGTGCGGCATGGCGCGAATGTCTGACTGGCGCGCCTGGGGCCTTGCTGGCGCGCTGCTTTGGGCAGCCGCGGCTGAGGCGCAGGAGCGCGTGACGCTGCCCAGCCTGGAGCGCAGCGGCGGCCAACCGGTCGCGCTGATCGGGTTCTGGTTCGGTGCTGCCACCACCCAACCAGCGCCGGCGGTGGTGCTGCTGCACGGCTGCGGCGGCACCTACAACCGCCGCGGCCAGCTCAGCGAGCGCGCGCTCGACTATGCACGTCTGCTTAACGAGCGCGGTATCCACGCGCTGGTGCTGGATTCGCTCACGCCGCGCGGCGAGAAGGAGCTGTGCACCCAGCGCATCGGCACGCGCAGCGTCACGCAGGCCAATCGCCGGCTCGATGCGCTCGGTGCGGTCGACTGGCTGGCGCACCGGTCCGGCGTGGACGCCGCGCGAATCGGCCTGATGGGCTGGTCGAACGGCGGGAGCACGGTGCTGGCCGCGCTGAACTTGCGCCATGCCGAGGTGGCGAACGCGCCGCTCCAGCCGGCGTTCGCGGTGGCCTTCTATCCCGGTTGCGAGGCCGAGCTGAGGCGCGGGTTCGAGACCCGCACGAAGTTGCTGATGCTGGTCGGCGAGGCCGACGACTGGACGCCCGCCGCGCCTTGCCACGAACTCACGCGTGCGGCGCGCGGCACGGCGCCCGAGATCGAGGGCTACGCTGGCGCGTACCACGGCTTCGATTCAGCTGCGAAGCTGCGTCTGCGCAAGGACGTTCCGAACGGCGTGAAGCCGGGGCAGGGCGTTCATGTGGGCGGCGATGCGACTGCGCTCGCCGCGTCGCGCGATCGGCTGCTGCGCTTCCTCGCGCAGCAGCGTTAGCGTCCTACCTTGCCGGCGCCCAGAACACGCCGAACCAGCCTTTCTGATCGCTCCAGTGCAGCGGCGCATCGAAGCCCGCCTGCTGGAGCAAGCGGCCGAATCCCTCGATCGTGTACTTGCACGAGTTCTCGGTGTGCAGCCGCTCGCCCTCGGCGAAGATGCGCGAGCCACCGGGCCAGCGCACGCGCACGTCGTCGCGCGCCTGCAAGTGCATCTCGATGCGCGATTGCTCGGCATCGAACAGCGCGACGTGCTTCCAATGCGCCGGGTCGAAATCGCTGTCGATCAACCGGTTCAGCTGGCGCAGCAGGTTGAGGTTGAACGCCGCCGTCACGCCGAGTGCATCGTCGTAGGCGGCCTCCAGCAGCGCCGCCGGCTTCACCAGATCGACACCGATCAGCAGCCCACCGCCCGCGGCGCGCTGACGCACCCGTTGCAGGAAGGCCAGCGCTTCGTTCGGCGTGAAGTTGCCGATGCTCGAGCCGGGGTAGAAGAACACCGTGCGGCCGTCGGTCAGCTCGTCGGGCAGCGCGAGGGCGCTGGAGAAATCGAGCCCGAGGCCGACCACGTCGAGCGCCGGGTGTTCGCGTTGCACGCGGCGCAGCGCGTCATGCAGGTAATCCACCGAGATATCGACCGCGACGTAGCGTGCCGGTTCGAGCAGGGGGAACAGGGCCGAGGCCTTCGCGCAATTGCCGGCGCCCAGATCGACCAGGATCGAGCCGGCGCCGATGTGCCGCGCCATCTCGGCGCCGTGCATCGCGAAGATCGCCGCCTCGGTGCGCGTCGGGTAGTACTCGGGCAGTTCGGTGATGGCCTCGAACAGGTGCGAGCCGAGCTTGTCGTAGAAGTACTTCGGCGCCGCCTGGGCCGGGCGCCGCAGCAATCCGGCGACGATCTCGGCGCGTTCGGCCGCGGCGTCGATCACATGGCGCTGGATGAATCGGGGCACGCGGGGCGGCTTCATGGAGGATGTGGTGCAATCTTGACCTACAGGGTCGCAGGGTGTCGAGGGCCGATGCCGGACCTTACACCGACCAGCCTCAGAATGCAGCGCATGGACATCTCGTCGTCAAGTCGGACATCGCGTCGCCAGATGCTCGTCGGCTCGCTCGCGGCCGCGGCGTCACTCGCGCTGCCGGGCCTGGCGCGCGCCGCGCACGTCGTCAAGCCCTGGCCGGCGGGGCGGCCGGCGCCGGCGCTGGCGCTGACCGATCTCGACGGCAAGGCCTGGTCGCTCGCCGCGTTGAAGGGTCGCCCGGTGCTGCTGAATTTCTGGGCCAGCTGGTGCGAGCCTTGCCGCGCCGAGATGCCGTCGCTCGAGTTGCTTGCGACGCGCCACGAGCGTGCCGGCCTGGTCGTGCTGGCGGTGAACTACAAGGAAGCGCTGCCCGTGATCCAGCGCTTTCTCGAGCGGCTGCCGTTCTCGCTGCCGATCCTGCTCGACCAGGACGGTGATGCGGCGAGCGCCTGGACGCCGCGCGTCTTCCCGACCACGGTGCTGATCGGCCGCGACGGCGTGCCGCGCCAGTCGGTCATCGGCGAACTCGACTGGATGGACGGTACCGCGCGCGAGCTGATCGACCCCTTGCTCGTGCGTGCGGATAATCGCGGCACTTACTGACTCGCAACGGATTGAAGCATGGGCAATCGATCTACTAGGAGCCCGTCGGGCTTTGGGGTGGCCGCATGACGCGCCTGGGTTTTTCGATCAACGAGATCCTCGCGCTGGCGACGCTCGCCACTGGTGCCTGCTGGGTCGCGTGGAAGCTGCGCACGCGCCGGCTCGGCAGCGTGCCCGAGAAGAAGCCGTGGTGGGTCAGCTTCGGTGCCGAGCTGTTCGTCGTGGTCGGCCTGATGTTCACTTGCCGCGTCGCGGTGGCCGACTGGCCCAAGGTGCCGACCGGTTCGATGGAGCCGACGCTGCGCGTCGGCGACTACCTGCTCGTCAACCACCTGGCCTACGGGCCGAGGCTGCCGTTCACCAACACCGCAATCGAATTCGGCCAGCCGCAGCGTGGTGACGTGGTGGTGTTCCGCTATCCGCTGGACGTATCGGAGTTCTATGTGAAGCGCCTGATCGGCCTGCCGGGCGACGTGGTTCGCTTCAAGGGCGGCGTCGTCAGCGTCAACGGTGCGGAGTTCGATGCGCAGGTCGTCAGCGAGGGCGCCGATGCCGGCATGCCGCCCGAAGACCGCGGCAGCTGGCTGTTGCACGAGACCGCGGCTGGCAACACCCACACGATCAAGATCAACCCGTTCGTGATGGGCACCCGCACACCGCCGGCCGGCATGGGCGCGAGCTGCAGCATACAGAGCCAGAGTGAATGGCGGTGCACCGTGCCCGCGGGCGAATACCTGATGATGGGCGACAACCGCGACAACTCCGCGGATTCGCGCGTCTGGGGCTTCCTGCCGCACGACGAGGTCTACGGCAAGGCGGTGCGCGTGCTGTTCAACGTGCACGACTTCTCGCGCCGGTTCCTGCCGCTATGAGCCCGCAGGGCCGCCCCAAGGGCGAATGCTCCCGCTTGGCGGGACGGCGCGCAGCGCCAAGGGTTCACCCATGACGGCGCTTCTGGATCTGGCCGGCAAGCACATCGTGCTCGGCCTGACAGGGGGCATTGCCTGCTACAAGGCCGCCGATTTCACGCGCGAGCTGGTGAAGGCTGGTGCCACCGTGCAGGTCGTGATGACGACGGCGGCCGAGGCCTTCATCACGCCGGTGACGATGCAGGCGCTGTCGAACCGCAGCGTCTACACCAGCCAGTGGGACGCGCGCGAGCCGAACAACATGGCGCACATCAACCTGACGCGCGAGGCCGATGCCGTTCTGATCGCGCCGGCGAGTGCCGACTTCATCGCCAAGCTCGTGCAGGGCCGCGCCGACGATCTACTCAGCCTGGCCTGCCTCGCGCGGCCGATCGAACGCTGCCCGCTGTTGGTGGCGCCGGCGATGAACCGCGAGATGTGGGCGCACCCGGCGACGCAGCGCAACCTCGCGCAACTCCGGCTCGACGGCGCTGAACTGCTCGGGCCCGGTAACGGCGACCAGGCCTGTGGCGAGGTCGGCGACGGACGCATGCTGGAGCCGACCGAGTTGCTTGCGGACCTGATCGCGTTCTTCCAGCCGAAGCGCCTCGCCGGCAAGCGCGTGCTGATCACCGCCGGGCCAACCTTCGAGCCGATCGACCCGGTGCGTGGCATCACGAACCTGTCGAGCGGCAAGATGGGCTTCGCGATCGCGCGCGCCGCAGCCGAGGCGGGCGCGGTGGTCACGCTCGTCGCCGGCCCGGTGCACCAGCCGACACCACGCCACGTTGCACGCCTCGATGTGAGCACGGCGCAGCAGATGTTCGATGCGGTGCTTGGCGCCGCGGCCGCGCACGACGTGTTCATCGCCACCGCGGCCGTGGCCGACTGGCGGCCCGCTTCGCTGTCTGATTGCAAGATCAAGAAGACCGCCGACCGCACGGTGCCGACACTCGCGCTGACCGAAAACCCCGACATCCTCAAAGCCGTGGCACGACTGCCGAAGCCACCGTATTGCGTCGGCTTTGCTGCGGAGAGCCATGACCTGCTGCAGCACGCGCGCGAGAAGCGGGTGCGCAAGGGCGTGCCGCTGATCGTCGCGAACATCGGTGCGGCCACGTTCGGTCGTGACGACAATACGCTGACCCTGGTCGATGGGGCCGGTGAGCGCGAGCTGCCGCGCGCCGACAAGCTCACGCTGGCGCGCCAACTCGTCGCCGAGATCGCCGACCGACTGGGTGCAAGAACATGACGACGATCGAGGTCAAGGTGCTCGATGCGCGCCTCGCCGACCAGTTGCCGGCTTACGCCACGCCGGGCAGCGCCGGGCTCGACCTGCGCGCTTGCGTCGCGGCGCCGCTGGTGCTCGCGCCCGGCGAGACGCAGTTGATCCCGACCGGCCTCGCCATCCACATCGGCGACCCGGGCCTCGCCGCGATGATCCTGCCGCGCTCGGGCCTGGGCCACAAACACGGCATCGTGCTCGGCAACCTCGTCGGCCTGATCGACTCCGATTACCAAGGCCCGCTGATGGTGAGTTGCTGGAACCGTGGCAGCGCGGCGTTCACGATCCAGCCGCTGGAGCGCATCGCCCAGCTGGTGATCGTGCCGGTGGTGCAGGCGAGGTTCCGGGTGGTCGAGGAGTTCGACGCATCCCATCGAGGTGAGGGTGGCTTTGGTTCGACCGGCAGGTGAAAATAGCAGGCCGTAACACGTCGAGTGGCGCCGCACCTCGTGGGATTCTGATGAATCGTCTGTCGATGAGCTCGTTAGCCATGGTCATGCTGGTGGCCGCTGGATGCAGCAAGGAGCCGCAACCGGGCGCGGCGGCTGCGGCCAGCGCGCCGGCCTCGGGCGCGGCCTCCGGCGCCGGCGGCGGCCCGGTCAGCGTGACGACGGCGCGCGCGCAAAAGCGCGATGTCGATGTGATGCTCGAAGCCACCGGCACCGTCACCGCGCTCAACAGCGTCGACATTCGCTCGCAGGTCAGCAGCGTCATCACCAAGGTCAACATCCGAGAAGGCCAGTTCGTGAAGGCGGGCGATCTGCTGTTCACGCTCGATGCGCGCAACGACCAGGTGAATCTGGCGAAGGCCCAGGCCCAGCTCGCGAAAGACACGGCGGCGCTCGCCGACGCCCAGCGTCAGCTCGCCCGCAACCGCGACCTGCTGGCGCAGAACTTCATCTCGCAAGGCGCGGTCGATACCAGCCAGACGCAGGTCGAGAGCCAGCAGGCGGTCGTGACGGCCGATCGTGCCGCGATCGACGCGGCCAAGGTCGGCCTCGGCTACAACCGGATCACCGCCCCCGCGGCCGGCCGCGCCGGCGCGATCAACGTGTTCGCCGGCACGACGGTGCAGCCGGGCACGAACTCGCTCGTCACGATCACGCAGCTCGACCCGATCGCGGTGAGCTTCAGCCTGCCGCAGCGCAACCTGAACGACGCGTTGCAGGCGATGCGCGCAGGCGGCGGCAAGGTCGTCGCGGTGCTGCCGGAAGGGCGCAACGCGCTCACCGGCAAGCTGCAGTTCGTCGACAACGCGGTCGATGCGAACTCCGGCACCGTCAAGGTCAAGGCGCAGTTCGACAACGCCGGCGAGGCCCTGTGGCCTGGCGCGTTCGTGACGGTTCGCCTGGCCGTGCGCACGCTGAAGGATGCGACCGTGGTCGCGCAGGCGTCGGTGATCCAGAGCCCGCGCGGCACCATCGTCTACGTCGTCGATGCGCAGAACAAGGCCACGGCGAGGCCCGTCGAGGTTGTCTATGCGAGCGGCCTCGAAGCGGCCGTCACCGGCGTGCAGCCGGACGAGAAGGTGGTCGTGGACGGACGCCAGAACCTGCGCAACGGCGTTGCGGTGGCCGAGCGCGCCGCCAGCGGGGCACGCCCGCGCGGTGCGGCGTCCGCAGCGAGCGCCGTATGAATCTGTCGGAGCTGTTCATCCGCCGTCCGGTGCTGACGGTGCTGTTGAACGCCGCGATCGTCGTCGCCGGCGTGATCGCCTACGGCAAGATCCCGGTCGCAGCCTTGCCGAGCTACAACACGCCGGTGATCAACGTCTCGGCGAGCCTGCCCGGCGCGAGCCCGGAGACGATGGCGACCTCGGTCGCGCTGCAACTCGAGAAGCAGTTCCAGACCATCCCCGGCATCAGCATCATCAGCTCGACCAACACCGGGGGCAACACCTCGGTGACCCTGGAGTTCGACGAGGGCCGCAACATCGACGCCGCGGCCGTCGACGTGCAGGCCGCGCTGCTGCGCGCACAGCGCACGCTGCCGGTGGAGATGACGGTGGCGCCGTCGTATCGCAAGGTCAACCCGGCCGATGCGCCGATCCTGTTCATCGCGCTGAATTCACCATCGCTCAATCCCTCGGAGCTGAACGACTACGCCGAGCACCTGATCCTGCCGACGCTGTCGACGCTCGACGGCGTGGCCCAGGTCAACATCTTCGGCGCGAAGCGCTTCGCGGTGCGCGTGCGCGTGTTGCCCGAAGCGCTGGTCGCGCGCAACATCAGTCTCGATGAATTGAGCACCGCGCTGAAAGCGGCCAACGCGAACTCGCCGGTCGGAACGCTCGAAGGGGCGCGCCAGTCGCTCACGCTGCTGGCGAACAAGCAGCTGCGCAACGCGGCAGAGTTCGCCGAGCTGATCGTCAGCACCCGGGGCGGCAACCCGGTGCGGCTGCGCGACGTGGCGAACGTCGAAGACAGCTTCGAGTCGGTGCGCACGGCCGCCAACTTCAACGGCGAGCGCTCGATCTTTTTGCAGGTGCTGCGCCAGACCGATGCCAACACCGTGAAGGTGGTCGATGCGGTGAAGGCCGCGCTGCCGGGCTTTCGCGCGCAGCTGCCGCAGTCGGTGACGCTGACGCTGGCCAACGACCGCTCGGTCTCGGTGCGCGACGCGCTGCACGATGTGACCTTGACGATGCTCGGCACGATCGCGCTCGTGGTGCTGGTGATCTTCCTGTTCCTGCGCCGCTTCGTCGCGACGGTGATCCCGACGCTGTCGCTGCCGGTCTCGCTGATCGGCGCGATCGCGATGCTGTTCGGCTTGAATTACAGCCTGGACAACATCTCGCTGCTCGGCCTGACGCTGGCGGTCGGCCTGGTGGTGGACGACGCGATCGTGATGCTCGAGAACATCATGCGCCACGTCGAGGACGGCATGGCACCGTTCGATGCCGCGCTGCGCGGCTCGCGCGAGGTCGGCTTCACGATCATCTCGATCTCGACCTCGCTGATTGCGGTGTTCATCCCGATCTTCTTCATGCCCGGCGTGATCGGCCTGTTGTTCCACGAGTTCGCGGTGATCGTGTCGCTGGCGATCGTGGCTTCGGCGTTCGTGTCGCTGACGCTGGTGCCGATGCTGGCGAGCCGCTTCCTCACCGACGAGGCGCACAAGAAGCGGCCGGGTTTCGTGGTGCGCCAGTTCGAGCGCGCGTTCGATGCGCTGCTCGCCGGCTACACGCGCACGCTCGATGGCGCGCTGCGCCACCGCGCGCTGGTGCTGCTGGTGGCGCTGGCCACGCTGGCCGGCACGTGGGCGCTGTTCGTCACGATCCCGAAGGGCTTCTTCCCCGAGGAGGACATCGGCCAGATCAGCGTGACCACCGAGGGCGCCGAAGACACCTCGTTCGAAGACATGGTGCGCTTGCAGAGCCGCGTGGCCGAGGTGTTGCGCGCCGACCCGGCCGTGGCCATCGTCAATTCGTTCAACGGCGGCAACAACAACGCGCAGAACGCCGGGCGCATGTTCATCAACCTCAAGCCGCGCGCCGAGCGCGCGCCGATGAAGAAGGTGGTCGAGGGCCTGCGCCGCAAGCTGCGCGAGGTGCCGGGCATCGCGGTCTACCTGCGGCCGATCCAGAACCTGCAGCTCGGCGCGCGGCCGAGCAAGGCGCAGTACCAGTACATCCTGCAAAGCGTGCAGGCCGGCGAGATCAACACCTGGGCGCAGCGGTTGCAGGACAAGATGCGCCCCGACCCGCTGTTTCGCGACGTGACGAGCGACTCGCAGCTGCGCGGCCTGCAAGCCTCGTTGAAGATCGACCGTGATCGCGCCAACACGCTCGGCGTGGCGATCGACAGCGTGCGCACCGCGCTCTTCAGCGCCTTCGGTGAGCGCCAGGTCTCGACGATCTACACGAGCGTGGACAGCTACCAGGTGATCATGGAGCTCGCGCCCGAGGCGAAGCAGGACGAGAGCGCGTTCAACAACGTCTACGTGCGCTCGACCTCCGGCGCGCTGGTGCCGCTGTCGGCCTTCACGACCGTCGAGCGCAGCGTCGGGCCGACCTCGATCAACCATGTCGGCCAATTGCAGGCGATCACGGTGTCGTTCAATCTCGCGCCGGGCTCGGCGCTCGGTGACGCTACCGCGAAGATCGAGGCCTATCGCGACGAGATCCGCATGCCGGCGTCGATCATCACGGCCTACGGCGGCGACGCCGCGGTGTTCAAGAGTTCGCAAGGCAGCCAGGCGATCCTGATCGTCGCGGCGCTGCTCGTGATCTACGTGCTGCTGGGCGTGCTGTACGAGAGCTACGTGCACCCGTTGACGATCCTCGCCGGGCTGCCCTCGGCGGCGGTGGGCGCACTGCTGATGCTGCGCCTGTTTGACCAGGACCTGACGCTGATCGCGACGATCGGCATCCTGCTCCTGATCGGCATCGTCAAGAAGAACGCGATCATGATGATCGACTTCGCGCTCGACGCGCAACGCAACCACGGCATGGCGCCGGCCGCCGCGATCCGCGAAGCCTGCGTGCTGCGCTTTCGACCGATCATGATGACGACGCTGGCCGCGCTGATGGGCGCGCTGCCGATTGCGCTCGGGCTCGGGGCGGGCGCCGAACTGCGGCAACCGCTCGGCCTCGCGGTCGTCGGCGGGCTGGTGTTCTCGCAGGCGATCACGCTCTACATCACGCCGGTGATCTACCTCGCGCTCGATCGCTTCAGTGGCAAGGGGCCGGTGAAGACCGCCGAAGGCGCGGCAGTGATCGCTGCGAACGAATCAGTGTAGTGACGGCCCGCTCGGCGCGGTGTTCATCACGGTGAACACCGGCTGGCCGACGCTGCCGGCCTCGATCTCCGATTCGGTCGCCTCGCGCACGTCGCGCACCACCAGGTCGAGGCGCAGCGCAATGCCGGCAAGCGGGTGGTTGCCGTCGAGCACCACATGGCCCGGGTAGACCTCGGTGACGTTGTAGATCGCGTCGGGCAGCAAGCCTTGCGTGGTCGCGCCAGGCGGCGGGCCATCGAACTGCATGCCGACCTCGATCGCATCCGGAAAGATGCTGCGCTCTTCGAAGAACACGAGCTCCGGGTCGTAGTCGCCGAACGCGTGCTCGGGTTCGAGATGCAGCGTCGCGCTGAAGCCGGCCTGCTGATCGGTGAGCGCCTCTTCGACCTTGGCGAGCAGGTCGTCGCCGCCGAAGAAGAACTCGACCGGATCTTGCAGTTCGTCGATCAAGTTGCCTTGGGTGTCCTGCAGCTTCCAGGTCAGGCTGACGACGCACGGGGTGGTGATGAGCATCGGCCGATGATCGCACAATCACCCATGGACATCACTCTCGCGACGCCCTTGCTGGGCGGCCTGTCGCCGCAGAATTTCATGCGCCGGCACTGGCAGAAGAAGCCGCTGCTGGTGCGCCAGGCGGTGCCCGGCGGCATCGATCTGGTGAGCCGCGCGCAGCTCGTTGCGCTGGCCGCGCAGGAGGAGGTCGAGTCGCGCCTCGTCGTGCATCGCGCGGGGCGCTGGTCGCTGCGATCGGGGCCGCTGGCGCGCACCGCACTGCCGCCGTTCAAGCAGCCCCGGTGGACACTGCTGGTCCAAGGGCTGGACCTGCACCTGCCCGCCGCGCGCGCGCTGCTCGACCGCTTTCGCTTCGTGCCGGATGCGCGGCTCGACGACGTGATGATGTCTTTCGCCACCGATGGCGGTGGCGTCGGCCCGCATGTCGATTCCTACGATGTGTTCCTGTTGCAGGCGCGCGGCCGGCGGCACTGGCGCATCGGCCGGGTCAGGCGACCCGAACTCGTGCCCGACGTGCCGCTGAAGATCCTCGCGAACTTCGCGCCCGAGCAGGAATGGCTGCTCGAACCCGGCGACATGCTTTACCTGCCGCCGGGCTGGGCCCACGACGGCGTCGCCGAGGGCGAGTGCATGACCTGCTCGATCGGCTTTCGCGCGGCAGGGCGCGACGAGCTGGCGCGCGACGTCGTTCAGCGCCTGCTTGATGGCGCCGACCTCGACGAACGTGGCCCGCTTTACCGCGACCCGACGCTCGCGGCGAGCGCCGAGCCCGGGCGCATTCCGACCGGGTTGCAGGCGTTCGCTGCCGAGGCCGTGGCGCGGCTGCTGGCCGACCCGACGGCGCTCGCGTGCGCGCTCGGCGAGGTGCTCAGCGAGCCCAAGCGGGGCGTGTGGTTCGATCCGGTCGAGCACGCCAGCGGGAGCCCCGACGGCGTGTTGCTGGATCAGCGCACGCGCGCGCTATACGATGACGATCATCTGTTCATCAACGGCGAATCGTTTCGGGCCTCGGGCCGCGACGCGCGCCTGATGCGACGCCTCGCCGACCGGCGGTTGTTGACGGCGGGGGAGGTGAACGTCCTGAGCGCAGGTGCGCGCGCGTTGCTGGACGAATGGCTGGACGCCGGGTGGTTGCGCAGCGCATGAAGGAGATACGAATGAACGAGGGCCTGATCACGTCGCGCAGCGAGTTTCATCTCGCGCTGCGCCAGGGATTTGCCGAAGCCGCCAGCGCCGGCGCGCGCGAGCTCTGGCTCGCCGACAACGACTTTGCCGACTGGCCACTCGGCGAGCGAGACGTGATCGCGAGCCTGACCCAATGGGTCGCGTCGAGCCGGCGCATGACGCTGCTGGCGAGCACCTTCGACGAGGTCGCGCGGCTGCACCCGCGCTGGGTCACCTGGCGCCGGCAGTGGTCGCACGTGGTGAGTTGCCGCGCCAACACCGAACTCGAAGCTGGCGCGATGCCGACGCTGCTGATCGCCTCCGGCACGGTCACGGTGCGCCTCTCCGACACCGTGCACCACCGAGGCCGTCTCTCGCACGAGCGCGCCGAGGAACTGCGCTGCAAGGAGCTGTTTGACGCGGTTTTGCAACGTTCCGAAGAGGCCTTTCCGGCAACTTCCACCGGGCTCTAGGGAATCACCCTAGAGCCGGCTATAATCGAAGGCTAGGCACTGGAGAGCTTGAGCTCAGTCGTGCCTTTGAACGTTGGGGCTCTGCGAATGTAAGGGTTCCCACAATGACCGGTAATTGTTCGACCCTAATGATTTTGAGGACTCATATGACCAAGTCGCTTTTGCTTGCTTCCATCGTCGCCGCCGTTGCTCTCGCCGCTTGCGGCAAGAAGGAAGAAGCGCCGGCTGCTGCTGCTGCCACGGCCGCAGCTCCCGCTGTGGCTGAGGCGGCCTCCGCTGCTGCCAGCGCCGTGACCACCGCCGTTGACGCTGCCGCCTCGGGCGCCGCGACCGCTGCGATGTCCGGCGCCAGCGCTGCCATGGGCTCGGCCTCAGCCGCTGGCGCGATGGCTGCTGACGCCATGAAGGACGCCGCCGGCAAGGCTGCCGACGCCGCCAAGGATGCCGCCGGCAAGGCCGCTGACGCCGCCAAGGACGCTGCTGGCAAGGCTGCGGACGCAGTCAAGAAGTAATTCGGTTCCCCGATTCGAACGAGCCGCCTTCGGGCGGCTTTTTCGTGCCCGCGCGGCGAGAGACTTGCGCGGTCGAGCCGCAGACCGACCTCCACTTCGGACATTTCCTACGGGCGGTTGATGCGCACTCGCGCAGGATGCATTCATGCAATCCGCCCGATCGAGTCACCACTGGCTGTGCCGCTTCAGCATTCGCTTCATGGCACTGCGGGGCGACCTGCCTTGGCAGCGAGTGGTCGCTCGTGCAGTGGCCGCCTACCCCTACTGTTCGGATCAAGACCCCGATGAAGCCGCCCTTGCGGCCGCCGCACCGCGAACGAGTGCCTTGGTGCGAGGCTTGCTGGCCGAAAGATTGCTAAAGCAAACTGCAACGCAACCGGGAGCACCACGATGATGATCGAGCAATTGATGGTCCGCTACCTTCGTCTGAAGCAAGACCTCGAGATTGCCTACAAGGCGCAGCCATGGCACAGCGCGCGCATCAATCGACTGGCGGACGACATCGCACGCACCGAGCGGGAGCTTGCGTCGCGCGACCATCCGGTCCGACCGGTTCAATCGCCCACGCAGCAACCCGCCACCTAGTGCGACCACGCTGCGGCCGTCACTCGAAGTCGGGCTCGTCCCACCACGGAAAGAAGCTCGGCATGTCCGCCGAGACCTTGTTGGCGTAGACCGCAGGTCGCTTCTCGAGGAATGAACTGACGCCTTCGCGCGCATCCGCCGATTGCCCGCGCGACTGAATCGCGCGGCTGTCGATGCGGTGGGCCTTCATGGGATGGTCTTGCCCCGCCATTCGCCACAACATCTGACGGGTCAGCGCGATCGACACCGGGGCGGTGTTGTCGGCGATCTCGCGGGCCAGCATGCGGGCAGCAGGCAACAGTTTGTCTGGCGTGTGCAGGCTGCGCACCAGCCCGCGATCCTTGGCTTCCTGCGCATTGAACAAGCGACCCGTGAAGCACCATTCCAATGCGGTCTGCATGCCGACCAGGCGACTCAGGAACCAGGTGGACGCTGCCTCGGGCGTGATACCGCGCCGCGCAAACACGAAGCCGAACCGCGCGTCGGTGGAGGCCATGCGAATGTCCATCGGCAACTGCATCGTCATCCCGATGCCCACCGCCGCCCCGTTGATGGCGCCGATCACGGGCTTGAGGCTGTTGAAGATGCGCAGCGTGGCAATGCCGCCACCATCGCGGTACACCTCGCCCACCTTGTACTTGTCGCGCGCCGCTTCGCTTCTGCTGGCGTAGTCGAAGGTCTTGCCGCCGCTGGAAAGATCGGCCCCTGCGCAGAAGGCCCGTCCGGCGCCGGTGACGATGACCACGCGCACCGCGTCATCGGCGTCCGTCAGGTCGAAGGCGGCGACCAGGTCATCGCGCATCTGCGCGGTGAATGCGTTCATCTTCTCGGGGCGGTTCAGCGTGACGGTGGCAATGCCGTCCTCCACGCTGTAGAGCAGGGTTTCGAAGTGGGGTTGGCCCATGGCGCGTCTCCGGTTGGTATTCAGATGGCCACTTCAAGCGCTGCGCGGGTACTCGGAATGCGCCACTTTTTCTCGCAATGTCGTTCTGTCCTGCGCCACCGGCCACTCTAACAATCTAAAGTCCGCAACAGACGGCGGTGAAGCGACTTACGCACCTTCCCCAATCAGTTCCGACAGTGATGAGTGTCGACGCCGTTTCCATCTTCTGAACGTGGCAGTCGATACTCGCGATCACGTCTCTTGGCCCGCCGAATCATCTCGCAGCGAGCTCTTCGTGACACGCCGCTCGGCCTCGCGCACCTGCCCCTCCGCCGACCACTGCGCGAACTCATCGGGCGTCTCCAGCGTGATGCGTCCCCACGCGCCGACGCGAAAATCGACGATCGCGATCTCCGCCGCCTTCTGCAAGTTCACGTGCCCGCCCGCCAGCAGCCCGCCGCGCTTTTGCGCGATCTCGGTGAGCAGCGCAAGATCGCTGAGTGACGCCATGTCTCCCAGCTTGTAGCGGGCTTGCAACCGATCCGCCCATCGCCGGCGCACGTTGGCCAGCAAGGCCAGCGCCACCTCTTCCTCGTCATAGGCATTGCGCCCGATGCCGCCGCTGGCCGCGAGGGCGTGGCCGCTGTGTTCGACGATGATGCGCGGCCACAGCATGCCGGGCGTGTCGAACAACTGGAAGTCGCTCGCCAGCATGATCTTCTGTTCGACCTTGGTGATGCCGGGTTCGTCGCCGGTCTTGGCCGCGCGCTGGCCGGTCAGCGTGTTGATCAGGGTCGACTTGCCGACGTTGGGGATGCCGCAGATCAGCACCCGCACGGGCTTGACCATGCCGCCGCGCGACGGCACGAGGGCGCGACACGCCGCGATGAGTTCACGGGCCGGCGCCCCGACGCTGGCATCGAGCCCCAGCGCCTTCGTGCCGGGCTGGGCCTGGTAATGAGCCAGCCACTGCGCCGTCAACTCCGCGTCGGCCAGATCCTGCTTGTTCAAGACCTTCAGCGCCGGCTTGCCGCGTGTCAGATCGGCCAACAGAGGGTTCGCGCTGGAGCCGGGCAGTCGCGCATCGAGCAGCTCGATCACCACGTCGATCTCGGGCAACCGCTTGGCAATCGCCGTCTTCGTCGAGTGCATGTGACCCGGGAACCACTGGATGGCCATCTCTTCACTCTCTGTGCTTCAGCGCTGCGCGCCCGGGAAAAGGACTTGACGCCGCGGGCATGAGGTGCGGGTCAGCTCATTTCACCACGTTCTCAATACCGCATGAGCCGCGCCAGCGCCGGCGATTCGCGCGCTGCGCCAAGCGGCTCAAGACTCAGCGCCTCGACTCCACAGCAAGTGCCTGCACGCTGCTCTCGCGGGCCAGGCGGGCACGGGCAGCGACTTCCGGTTTGTGGGCACTGACGCCCAAGCGTTGCTCTAGCCGCAAGGATTCGCCCCGCGCGATCGAGTCGTGCAACAAGCGAACATAGAACGACAAGAATGCGACGAACACGATCGATGCGAGCATCAGGAGTCGTCGGTTTCTTATCAACGCGTTGATCCAACGATGTCCTGTGCCCGCAGAGATCTTCATGGCGATGGTCACGTCGTCGGGTTTCGAGGCGCTAGCGACGACGGATCAGCAGCCCCGCCAGCAAACCCAGACAAGCGGCCGCCGCGGCCGCTTGCCACGGTCTCTCGCGGATTCGCTGGTCGGCCAGCTTGACGACCACGCGCCCGAGCTCGACGGCCGCGTCAGAAGTGATCGACACCTGCGATCCGATGCTTGCCAGCGTGACTGCGGCGACCTCCGCCACGCTCTTGTCCTTCGCACCCGCGATTGATGCGGGTTCCGGGTTGTTCGAACTCATGTGAAAACCTCCAACGTGGCGATGACTCAGAGGCCGGGATAGCGGTCGACACTGTAGAAGTCGTGGACCTGGCGGCCGTACTCGGTGGTGTATTCGGGGGCACGATCCTCGGCGTAGTGGGGAGCCTTCTCCAGCTGGGTCTTGTCCATCGGCACGACATAGCCTCCCATCGCCGTGTCGTACTTCAGGACGTCCCACGGCAACGGATAGCGATCCGTCCCCATGCCGAGGAACCCACCGAACTCCAGTACCGCATACCGAACCGTTCCCGAACGCTTGTCGATCATCAGATGGTCGATCGAACCGAGTTTGTTACCCCCGGCGTTGTAGACCGCCGATCCCTCGACGCGGTCGGACGAGATGATGCTGTGGTCGTGTGCGGTGGTGTCCATGGTATGGCTCCTTCATGTGAAATCTGACAATGGTCAGTCAGCGCGGAATGCGCGACTCGCGTGCCCATTTATCGCCTCGGGAGCCGAGCCTGACGATCAGATTTCCGGCCGCGCTGCTGTAGGAGAAGTGCGCTGCACTGGAGAACGGTAGGCCGCGATGTCGAGTTCGATCAACCCGAGAAGCAGATCGGGCCGACGAAGAGGCGATTCACCGAGCGGCGGGCCGGTAAAGCAAGAGGGGCCCGACATCATTGCCAGACCCCTTGCTGTTCTTGGCTCCCGACCTCGGCTCGAACCAGGGACCTACCGGATATGAGACGTGTCTGCCGGTGCTAGGAGGTCGGCGCCCCAACGGGTTGATGGCCGCTCGGGCGAGCGGATGCTGCGGGTCCTTGCTACATCGTCCGGCCTTCACAAAGACACCCCAAACCTGCGGGTCGCGAGCGGTTCTTGACCGCGAGCCGGGACTGAACCCATCGCACCGGACTGGCATGCGATCTCGCGGCCATCAATTCGGCGCCACAGCGCCCGCACACCGGTTGGTCCTTCAGTCGTTCAGCGGGCACCCGGTTGGTGGTGCCGCAGGAAGGGCGGCAGAGGTTCATGCTCAGGCTCCTGGTCGCGCGCCGAGCTTGCGCACGATGGTTTCCATCAGGCACCACTTCGTGAGCGCGCTCTGCAACAGGTTGGCACCGACGAAGGCTGTAAACGCCAGCCACCAGGGGCTGACGAAGACCGGGCTGCCGGGGATACCCAGGGCCAGCGACAGCAGGATGAAAGTGCCGGCGACGAGACGGACGATTTGCCAGGAAGTCATGGGGTAGCTCCTTGAGGGGATGGGATGGATGAAATGGTTTCGGCTTCGACGGCGCCGGTGATCGCGCCCAGCCGGTTGCGATAGGCCACGAAGTACAGGACCGGAATCACCACCAGCGTGAGCACGGTGGAGACGAAGATGCCGAAGATCAGCGAGATCGCCAGGCCGTTGAAGATCGGGTCGTCGAGGATGAAGAAGGCGCCGAGCATCGCCGCCAGGCCGGTCAGCACGATGGGCTGCGCACGAGTGACGGCGGAACGCACGATCGCGTCCTTGAACGCGATGCCCTCGCGCACCTGCAGGTTGATGAAGTCCACCAGCAAGATCGAGTTGCGCACGATGATCCCGGCCAGCGCGATCATGCCGATCATGCTGGTGGCGGTGTACTGCGCGCCCAGCGACGCGTGGCCCGGCATCACGCCGATGATCGTGAGCGGGATCGGCGCCATGATGATCAGCGGCGTCAGGTACGAACCGAACTGCGCCACCACCAACAGGTAGATCAGCACCAGGCCGACACCATAGGCCAGGCCCATGTCCCGGAACGTCTCATAGGTGATCTGCGACTCGCCGTCCCACTTGATCGCGTAGTCGCGGTAGGCGTCGGCCGGTTGACGGATGAAGTATTCCTGGAGCGTGCCGCCACCCGGCGTGGCGATCTTGGTGATGTCGCCGCGCATCTTGAAGACGCCGTACAGCGGGCTGTCCAGCGCGCCGGCCATGTCGGCAACGACGAAGTTCACTGGCAGCAGATCCTTGTGATACGAGGGCTGCTCGCGCGCGGTGTCGCTCAGTGTCACGAGTTCGCGGATCGGCACCAGCTTGCCGTCGGCGCTGCGCACGGCCAACTGAAGCAGGGCGTTGATGTCCCCCTGCCGCTCCGGCGCCAGTTGCAGCACGGCTGCCGCCGGGTACTTGGTCTCGTCGTGCAGGTAGGCCGTGGCCTCTCCGACCAGGCCCGCGCGCAGCGTCGTGACGATGGCCTGCTGCGGCACGCCCAGCATGGCCGCCTTCTGGCGGTCGACGACCAGCATCGTCTTCGGGGCAATGACGATGCTGCTGTCGTCGATATCCACCACGCCCGGCGTGGCCGCGAACACCGCGCGCACGGCCTTGGCCACCTGCTGGCGGCCGCTGGCTTCCGGCCCGTAGACCTCGGCCACGATGGGTGACAGCACGGGCGGCCCGGGCGGCACCTCGACCACCTTGATGTTGGCGCCGAATCGCTGGCCGATCTTCTGCAGTTCCGGCCGCACGCGGGTGGCAATGGCGTGGCTCTGCGCCTTGCGATCGTGCTTGCCGACCAGGTTGACCTGCAGGTCTCCCACGTCGCCGCCGGCACGCAGGTAGTACTGGCGCACCAGGCCGTTGAAGTTGATCGGCGCGGCGGTGCCGGCGTACGCCTGGTAGTCGGTGACCTCGGACACGGTCACGAGGTAGTCGCCCAGCTCGTGCAGCACGGCGGCGGTCTGTTCGACCGGCGTGCCGGCGGGCATGTCGACGATGACCTGGAATTCCGACTTGTTGTCGAAGGGCAGCATCTTCAGCAGCACCAAGCCGGTGGCCGGCAGGGCGAGCGACATCGCGATCAGCGCCGTGATGCCGAGGCCCAGCAGGCCGCGGTTGCGCGCGCCGCGCCGCTCGTCCAGCAAGGGACGGAAGAGACGCTCGAAGGCGGGTGCGATGCGCGCCGACAAGCCGTGATGGGCCGGCGCCTTGACCGGAGCTCCATCGGTATCGGTGGTGGCAACAGGCGAGGCCTTCATCGACAGCCGCGCCAGCCACGGTGTGACGATGAAGGCGATCGCCAGCGACAGCAGCATGCCCATGCTCGCGTTGATCGGGATCGGGCTCATGTACGGGCCCATCAGTCCGGACACGAAGGCCATCGGCAGGAGTGCCGCGATCACGGTCAGCGTGGCCAGGATGGTCGGGCCACCCACCTCATCCACGGCGCCGGGGATGATCTGCGTCAGCGAGCGTCCCGGGTACAACGCCTGGTGCCGGTGGATGTTCTCGACCACCACGATGGCATCGTCGACGAGGATGCCGATCGAGAAGATCAGCGCGAACAGCGACACCCGGTTGAGCGTGAAGCCCCAGGCCCAGGAGGCGAACAACGTGACCGTCAGCGTCAGGATGACCGCGCTGCCGACGATTGCAGCTTCGCGTTTGCCCAGTGCGAGGAACACCAACGCAACGACCGAGGCCGTGGCAAACAGCAGTTTCGTGATGAGCTTCTGCGCCTTGTCGTTGGCCGACGCGCCGTAGTTGCGGGTCTCGGCCACCTGCACATCGGCGGGGATCACGGTGTTGCGCAGCGCGTCGACGCGTTGCATCACGGCGTTGGCCACGTCGATGGCGTTCTCGCCGGGCTTCTTCGTGATGGAGACTGTGACCGCAGGGTACTCGGCAGGGGCCGCGCCATCCTTGCCGGCCACGCCATGCCAGACATAGCGGCTGGGCGGCATGGGCCCGTCGCGCACCGCGGCCACGTCGCGCAGGAAGATCGGCTTGCCGGCGCGCACGCCCACCACCAGGTCGGCGACCTCGCTGGCTTGCTTCAGGAACGGACCCGACTCGATCGCGACCGAGCGGTTGCCACTGATCAGTTCACCCACCGGCAGGCCGAGGTTGGCGGACAGCAGAGCCTGGCGCAGGTCGGGCACGGTCACGCCGACGCCGGACATGCGCGCTGGATCGATCTCGACCATCACGGCCCGGCCCGGGCCGCCGAGCGTTGAGACTTCGCGCGTGCCAGGCACGCGCTTGAGGTCGGCCTCGACGCTGTGGGCCACCCGCTCCAGGTCGAAGGGGCCGGCTGCCGGGCTCTTGCTGAACAGCGTCAGCGTGACGATGGGCACGTCGTCGATGCCCTTGGGCTTGATGATCGGATCGAGCACCCCCAAACCTTTCGGCAACCAGTCGGCGTTCGAGTTCACCGTGTCGTACAGGCGCACCAGCGCCTCGGTGCGCGGCACGCCCACCTTGAATTGCACCGTGATCACGGCCAGGCCAGGTCGCGACACCGACATCACGTGCTCGACGCCGGAGATCTGCGCGAGCACCTGTTCCGCCGGCCCCGCCACCATCTGTTCGACATCGCGCACGGCCGCACCGGGGAACGGAATCAGCACGTTCGCCATCGTGACGTTGATCTGTGGCTCCTCCTCACGCGGCGTCACGCCGACGGCGAACATTCCAAGAAGCAGAGCGACCAGCGCCAGCAGCGGCGTGATCTGGGCGCGCTGGAAGTAGGCCGCGATGCGGCCCGAGACGCCCAGGGCAAGGGAGTGCGAGTCGTTCGACATGAAGCTCTCGGTACGGGATCAGCGCACGCGCGCGGCGGCTTGCGGGTCGGCGACCACGCGTTCGCCGGGCATCAGCCCCGAGAGGACTTCGACCTGGTCACCCTCGACCCGGCCCAGCCGCACCTGACGCAACACTGGCTTGCCGCTCGGGTCGAGCACGTACAGGCCGGTCATCTCCGCACGGCGCACGATGGCTGTTCGCGACACGTTCAACGGCACCCCGCCGGTGGTGGTCGCGGCGCCGGACACCGGCAACCACAAGCGCGCGAACATGCCCGGCGCCACGCCTGTCGTGCCGGCGGGCAGGTCAGCACGCAGCTGAACGGTATGCGTGGCCGCGTCGATGGTCGGCAGTAGTTGGGTGTGCGCGGACACAACCCACTGCTGGGTCGCCGGCAAGCCGGGCAACTCGATCCGAGGCGAGGGCGCCGCCCCCATCAGGGCCGACACGGTCTGCGGCACCGCGGCAGTGACGCGCAGCGCCATCGGGTCATACAGCGTCAGCAACTGCCGGCCCGGCATCGCCATGTCGCCGAGCGCCACCGGCACCTCGGCGACGATGCCGGCAAACGGCGCTCGCACAACGTAGAACCCGCTCTGGGTACGCGCCGCACCGGACTGCGCCAGTTGGACGTTGACTTGCGCCTGGGTCGCCTTGAATTCCGACTCGGCGCGCTCCAGCGCGGCCTGGCTGACGTAGTTCTTCTGGAACAGCTGCCTCTGGCGCTCGAAGTCCTTGGTGGCGACCTGCAGCGACGCACGTGCGGCCTGCACCTGCGCATCGCTCGCGGCGGCGTTCTGGTCGGCGGCACGGGCATCGATGCGCAGCAGCACCTGACCGGCGCTCACCCGGTCGCCGACCTTGACCCCGAGCTGAACCACGGCGCCGGGCACCTGCGCGGCGATGACGGTCTGGCGCACCGCCTCGACGACACCATCGAAGCCAGCCTCGTTCGCTCCGGTCGGGGCCTGGGCGGGCGCGGCGCGCAACTCCGCGGCGGCGCCCCAGGCGGGCGCGCCCAGCACGAGCAGCGCGGCCAGGGCGGAACGGGCGATGAGGATCGGAAGCATGGAACTCTCTTTCGGGCCGGATGGGCCTGCTTGAAATATAGTATTTGCGCAAATAGCTAAATAGTCAAGTACACTGTTGTACAAGGACGAGCGAAGAAGGCAAACCCGAGGCATCATGGCGACACTTCAACATCCGGCGTGCCCGAGCATGGAAGGTCTTCCCGACGAGGCGCTGGCGCAGGTGGCGG
The DNA here is from genome assembly GCA_964247075.1 of uncultured Rhizobacter sp. Classification (GTDB taxonomy): domain Bacteria; phylum Pseudomonadota; class Gammaproteobacteria; order Burkholderiales; family Burkholderiaceae_C; genus LMDS01. The sequence goes on from CAXTSS010000003.1 coordinate 357,304, forward strand.
CGTATTTCCAGGCGCTGTCCGAGCCGACCCGCCTGCAGATCCTCAATCTGCTGCGACAGCAGGAGCGCAGTGTGGGTGAGCTGGCCCAGTTGTGCGGTTACAGCTCGGCCAACATCTCACGCCACCTGGCGCTGCTCTCTCAGCACGGGCTCGTCGCGCGCGAGAGCCGTGGCAACAGTGCGATCTACACGATTGCTGACGAATCGGTTTACGCATTGTGTGACTTGGTCTGCGGCAGCATCGCGCGGCAGTTCGAGCGCACGGCGCGGGGGCGTGCGGCCTTCGTGCTGCCCGTGGCGAAGCGCGCACGTTCGCGTTCGGCTGTCTGATCCGTCCGGGTTTCCAGCGCCGAGCCCGGCGGCTGCGCGAGCGTCACTTCTCGACGAACGCGCGCTCGATGACGTAGTGGCCAGGGCGGCTCATGTTGCCCTCGCCGAGACCGAACTTCTCCAGCACGGCACGCGTGTCGGCGAGCATGTCCGGGCTGCCGCACAACATGAAGCGATCGTGTTTCGGGTCGATGCCCGGAAGCCCGATGTCGTGGCACAGGCGCCCGGTCTCGAGCAAGGCCGGGATGCGCCCCTGGTGCTGGAACGGTTCGCGGGTGACCGTCGGGTAGTAGAGCAGCTGCTTCGTGATCTGCTCGCCGAGCAATGGGTGTTCGGGCAACTCGCGGTGAATCAACTCGTCGTAGGCGAGTTCACTCACCAGCCGGCAGCCGTGCACGAGCACCACCTTCTCGAACTGCTCGTAGACCTCCGGCGACCGGACGATGCCCATGAAGGGCGCCAGGCCGGTGCCGCTGGACAGCAGGTAGAGGTTCCGGCCGCGCAGCAGGTTCTGGAGCAGCAGGGTGCCGGACGGCTTGCGCCCGACCAACAGCGTGTCGCCGGGTCGGATGTGCTGCAGGCGCGAGGTGAGCGGGCCATCCTGGACCTTGATGCTGAGGAATTCGAGCGTCGGCTCGTACTCCGAACTGGCCATGCTGTAGGCCCGCAGCAGCGGCCTGCCGTCCACAGGAAGCCCGATCATCGCGAACTGCCCGCTCTGGAAGCGGAACGAAGGTTCGCGCGTGGTCGTGAACGAAAACAGCCGGTCGGTCCAGTGGTGGACGGTGAGGACGGTGGCGTCGAACAGCGCGGCCGAACTCATCCGCGCGCCCCCGGCGCCGAGAACTCCTCGAAGGCTCCAATCGCACTGGCGGCGTACATCAGCGACGGACCGCCACCTCTGTAGATGGTGACCCCCAGCGTCAGGTCGCGAAAGTTCGTGGATGGATCGGACAAAGTCATTCCCCGGCTGCGTGGCGCACGCATCAGACCTGCCCATGATTGCTCACCGCACGACGCAGCCCTTGATGCGTGTCAAGGGGCAGCGTCGTCGCCGGCACACCGACCGAGTGCCGCAACGTCCCGTTCGTTGTGATTTCCCGCGCCCGATCTGGGCGGTGCTCACAGCTGTTGCAGGATTTCCTTGCGCTTTTGCTGGTATTCGTCTTCGGTGATCAAGCCTTTGTCGCGCAGGCGCTTCAGGGTCTCGAGCCGGCGCTCAATGTCGTCCCCGGCCGCGGCATCCTTTGGATTGCGAGCCGGTGGCGGTGCCACGGATTGAACCGACGCGGGCATCGTTGCCGGTTGCGCACTCGGCGCACTCGGCGCACTCGGCGCACTCGGCGCGTTCTGAGCGGTCAGCGGGATCGACAGCCAGTCCGCGCGCTGCGTTTTCGCGCCATCGCTCTGTACCGCCGCGCTGCCCGCCGAGGCGCGCGAGCCGTAGCTGAAGCGCGGTGCGTTCTGCGTGCCGCGGTAGGCATCGTAGAACTCGAATCGCGCATCATGGACGATGAGTTGCAGGTTGCCGCCTTGGACGAACAGCCGCGCGGTCACGGCCGTCGGCGCGGCCAACAATCCGCCTTCGCGGCGCGAACTGCTCAGCAGGAGGACGTCGTCACCCGGTCGCGCGCGGTCGAGGGCCTGGGCGAGCGGGCCGACGAGGTCGCCGAGTTCGTCCGCCGCGAACAAGGTCTGTGGCGCGCCCTTGACGCTTGCCTGCACCAGCGCGAGCTGTTGCTTCAGCGCATCCGGCGCCACGGTGGCAGGATGCTGGTTGTCGCTCGAACCTGCCTCGCGCGACACAAGTTCGATTCGCGTGAATTCGCGGATGCGCCAGACGCGCTGCTTTGCATCGGCAGGGGCACCCTCGGCGCGGCTGGCGCTCTGACCGAGCAGCGCGTCGAACCATCCGGCGTGCGCCAGCACCGGGGCGCTCATCCCCAAGATTCCGCACAGCACCCATCGAACGAAGGGCGATTGCAGTGTGCGGAGGTGATCGTTCAAAGCCATGTCGGGTCTCGTTTCGGGTTGCACACCGGGCTCGCGAGTGCGGGCCCGGCGCAGGCGCCGATTAGAACCAGATCTTGGCTCGCACACCATAGCGCGTGCCCTGCCATAGCGTTGACAGGCCCTGAGAGTTCGAGCGCCGCCGTCCGGCGGCGCGGAGGCGGGCTACCGGGTGAGGCCGAGGATGCGCAGCAGCCGTTGCAGCAACGTAGGCCGCGTCGGGACCACGCACGGCAAGCGCGAGGGCGCGGGCATCCGCCGGATCTCGGGGGGCCGTAGCGCCGACATCGGCTGCGACATGATGGGCTGAACGATTCGCATGCGTGAATTGAACGGCAAACGCCGTCACGCGTCGATCCCGCCAATAGGGGGTCTGTGCGCGTTGTGTCACCGGTGCGCTGCAACCGGCGCCGCGCCGCGCTGGCACGAAGGTCGCTCTGTGGCATGACGACGCGGCCTCGCGACTGGCTCCCCCTCCAATCCGTTAAATCCGACCGCGAACCTGTCGCTGGAATTCACATGACTGACAAACATCGTCACCGCCACCAGGGTGCACCGCACGGATCGGCGCCCAATTGGGTCCTGATGCTGCTGGGCGCATGCGCCGCGCTGGCCGCGGTGTTGGCGGGCACGCTGACCTGACGCTCCTGGCTTTCGGGCAGCACGGGTCAGTGCCGAGGCAGTTCGATCAGGCCGGCCAGCGGCACGCGGGCCAAGCGCTCGCCGCTGGCGACGACGATGGCGCGTGATGCGTGCTCCGCGAGGCGCGTGAGGGCCTCCATCAGGCAGGTGATCGACGGCGCATCGAGGCCGCCCGTCGGCTCATCGAGCAAGGTCAACGGCCTGCCCGAGGCCAGCGCGGCGGCCAGCCACACCTTGCGCTTCGAGCCGGTGGAGAGCATGAACATCGGCTTGTCGATGTGCGGCGCGAGCGAGAAGCCTTCGATCAATGACGCCCACAGGGTCGCGTCGAAGCCGGTGTCGCCGGCGCTCAGCGACGCGCTGCATTCATGCGCCGTGACGCGATCGAAGGCGTCGGTCGCGGGGTCGCACCAGAACACGTGTTGTCGATACGTGGCAGGGTCGTCGCCGAACGCCGTGCCGGCCAGCGTCAGCTGACCGGCGGATGCGTGCTCGCGGCCCGCGATCAGTCGCAGCAGCGTCGACTTGCCGCTGCCGGTGTCGCCGTGCAGCAGCGTCACGCCGGTCGTGATCGTCGTGGACCAGTCGGAGACGAGCGCCGGCTGATCCGCGTAGGCGAAGCTCAGGCGCTGCACTTGCAGCACGTTGCCGTGGATCGGTGTCGTCATCGCCTCAACGGTACAGCGCCGCCAGTGTCTCGCGCAACCAGCGATGGCCCGGGTTGTGGTTCATGCGCCAGGTCCAGTGGGCCCAGATTTCGAGCGGCGGCAGGGCCACGCGCAGCTCCCGGATCACGAGCGGGAAGTTCTTCGCGTAGCGCAGGGCCGGCCGCTGCGGGATGATCGCCGCGAGGTCGGTGCGGCACAGCACATCCGGCGCCGCGCCGTAGTGCGGCAAGGTCATGCGCACCTGATCGGCGAGGCCGAGCCGCGTCAGCGCCTTCGCGGGATCGGGGTGGCTCAGTGAGACGAGGTAGTCGAGCTGCTGCAACGAGCGCTTGCTGCCGAGCGGCGCCGCGAGCGGATGCCCCTCGCGCGCCACGATCACGTAGCGGTCGGCGATCAGCCGCTCGTGCTCGGTGCCGCGCACGTCGGGCAAGTGGCCGAGCGCGAGGTCGATTCGGTTCTGCTCCAGCGCCGGCAGCACCTCGTCGAGCGGCAGCTGCGTGGCTTCGATGCGCAACTTGGGCGCGTGCGTGCCCAGGTGCTCCATCAGCACCGGCAGAAATTCGCCCTGGCCGAGGTCGCTCATGTGCAGCACGAAGCGGCGTTCCGAGGTGAGCGGATCGAAGCGATCGGTCTCGTCGAGCGAGGCTTCGACGATCGCCAGCGCCGCCTCGACCGAGCGCGCGAAGTGATGCGCCCGCGCCGTCGGCACCACGCCGCCCGGTGCGCGCACGAACAGTGGGTCCTTCAGCTGCAACCGCAGCCGTGTGAGGCCATGGCTGACCGCGGGCTGCGAGAGGCCGATCTGTTCGGCCGCGCGCCGCACGTTGCGCGCGACGTAGACGGCGCGGAACACGCGCAGCAGGTTCAGGTCGAGCGGCTTGTGATCCATGAGACGAATCGCATTCAAGAACTCGATCTTATTGGCGAATCGCACGCCAGGTCGTAAATTCACGGGCAAACCAGGAGACGAGTCATGCGAACACAAGTTGCCATCGTCGGCGCCGGCCCGTCCGGCCTGTTGCTCGGCGCACTGCTGCACCGAGCCGGCATCGATGCCGTGATCGTCGAGCAGCGCAGCGCCGAGTATGTGCTCGGCCGCATCCGCGCCGGCGTGCTGGAGCAAACGACCGTCGCACTGCTCGAACAGGCCGGCGTCGCCGAACGCCTGCACCGCGAAGGCCTGCCGCACGACGGCACCGAGCTCGCATTCGACGGCCAATTGCACCGCATCGATTTCTTCGGGCTCACCGGCCGGCGCGTCACTGTCTACGGCCAGACCGAAGTCACGCAAGACCTGATGCAGGCGCGTGCCGCCGCCGGCCTCACGACGATCTACGAGGCCGAGAACGTCAGCGTGCACGGTTTCGACGGCGCCGCCCCCAGCGTGCGCTACCGCAAGGACGGCCGCGACATCGAGCTCGCCTGCGACTTCATCGCCGGCTGCGACGGCTACCACGGCGTGAGCCGCGCGAGCGTGCCGGCCGGCGCGATCGCCACCTACGAGAAGGTCTACCCGTTCGGCTGGCTCGGCGTGCTCGCCGACGTGCCGCCGGCGCGCCACGAGCTCGTTTACGCGAACCACGAGCGCGGCTTCGCGCTGTGCAGCCAGCGCAGCCTCACGCGCAGCCGCTACTACCTGCAGACCTCGCTGGACGACAAGGTCGAGAACTGGTCGGACGCCGCGTTCTGGAGCGAATTGCGTTTGCGCCTGCCGACCGACGTGGCCGAGCAGGTCACGATCGGCGCGTCGATCGAGAAGAGCATCGCGCCGCTGCGCAGCTTCGTTGCCGAGCCGATGCGTTTCGGCACGCTGTTCCTGGCCGGCGACGCGGCGCACATCGTGCCACCGACTGGCGCGAAGGGGCTGAACCTCGCCGCCTCCGATGTCGGCTACCTCGCGCGCGGGCTCACCGAGCATTACCAGGAGAAGAGCGCCGCCGGCATCGACGCCTACTCCGCGCGCTGCCTCGCGCGCATCTGGAAGGCCGAGCGCTTCTCGTGGTGGTTCACCTCGCTGATGCACAAGTTCCCCGAGACCGGTGCGTTCGGGCAGAAGATGCAGCACGCCGAGCTCGAGTACCTCGTGGGCTCGAAGGCGGCCTCGACCGCACTCGCGGAGAACTACGTCGGTTTGCCGATGCGGTAGGCGGGTAACTTCAACAGACCCGTCGCCAGCGCGGTGCCGAACAGGATTACCGCGCACCCCACCAGCATCGCGCCGCTGAGTTGCTCGCCGAGCAGCAGCCAGCCCCACAGCACCGCGAACGCCGGCACCAGGAAGGTGACCGCGATCGCGTTCGCCGGGCCGATGTTCGCGATCAGCCGAAAGTACAGCACGTAGGCCATGCCGGTGCAGAAGACCGCGAGCAGCGCGGCCGTCAGCCACGCGGTGCCCGAGGGCATGACCGCGGGCCACCAGAGCACGGCCGGCAGCACGAGCGCGAGGGCGGCGGAGAGCTGGCTGCCCGCAGCGACCGCCATCGGTGCGACGCCGGCGAGTCTCGTCTTCGTGTAGCTTGCCGAGATGCCGTACAGCACGGTTGCGCCCAGGCACGCGACGATGGCCCAGCCCGAGCCGCCGGGCTTGAACCCGCCGCCGTGATCGGCCTTGTTCCACGCCAGCCAGAGCACGCCGGCAAAGCCGATCACGAGGCCGAGCACGCGCACGCGGTTCAGTTTGTCGTTCAGCCACAGCCACGCGATCAGCGCGCCGAACAGCGGAGAGGCCGCGTTGAAGATCGCCGACAGCCCGGCCGTGATCGACAGCGCCGCATAGGCGAAGCACAGGAAAGGCAGCGCCGAGTTCGTCAGCCCGACGACGAAGATCGGGCGCCAGTGCGCGCGCAGCACGCTCGTCTGCCCGCGCAGCTGCAGCAGCGGCATCAGGAACAGCGCCGCTCCGCCGACACGCACTGCGACCAGCGCGACCGGCCCGAACTCGGCCGCACTCATGCGCGTGAACAAGAACGACGCGCCCCAGAGCGCCGCGAGCAGCATCAACTCGCCGAGGTCGGAGGTTCTCACGCGGCGGCGCCTTCGAGCTCGAGCAGCGCGCGCTTGCGCTCGACGCCACCGGCGTAGCCCGTCAGCGAACCATCGCTGCCGATGACGCGGTGGCAGGGCACGATCACCGAGACCGGGTTGCGCCCGACCGCACCACCGACGGCGCGCACCGCCGCGGCCGAACCGAGCGCTTTCGCGATCTCGCCATAGCTGCGCGTCTCGCCGCCGGGGATCGCGAGCAACGCCTGCCACACGCGGCGCTGGAACGGCGTGCCCTGCAGATCGAGCGGCACATCGAACGCGAGCGTCTCGCCGGCGAAGTAGGCGTGCAGCTGATCGGCGGCGCGGCGCAGCAGCGCGTCATCCGGCCGGCGCACCACGGTGAGCGGATCGGGGTGGTGCTTCTGGCCCTCGAACCAGACGCCGGCGAGGCCGTTCGCGGTGCGGGCGAGCAGCAGCGTGCCGAGCGGCGTCTTGATCGTCGTCTGCGCGGTGCAGGCGGAGGTGTTCGGGGTCGTCATGGGGTCGTCTCCAGTGAATTCCAAAGCCGCAGCACCGCATAGGCGCGCCACGGTTGCCACGCCTGCGCGTGCACGTCGGCCTCGCGTTGCGAGTTCGTGCCGAACAGTTGGTTCATCGCTTTCAGCACCGCCACGTCGTTCGGCGGGAAGGCATCGGGCCAGCCGAGCGCGCGCATGGCCACGTAGTGCGCCGTCCACGGGCCGATGCCCTTGATCGCGCACAGCCGCGCGATCAGCGCCTCGGGCCGCGCGCGCGCGCTCAGCATCGGCGCGATCTCGCCCCAGGCCTGCGCGATCGCGATGATGGCCGCGGCGCGGGTGCGGATGATGCCGAGCTCGGCGATCTGCTCGATGCCCGCCGCGGCGATCAACTCGGGCTGCGGAAAGCTGCGCGAGATGTCGGCCCACGGGCTCGCCAGCGGCGCACCGAAACGCTCGACGATGCGCCGCGCCAGCGTGCGCGCACCGGCGACCGTGACCTGCTGGCCCAGCACCGCACGCACCGCGAGCTCGAACGCATCGGTGCTGCCGGGCAGCCGCAGGCCGGGCGCACCGGGCAGGGCGGCCAGCGACGTGTCGATCGTGTCGGGCGTCGCATCCAGATCGAGCCAGCGCCGCACCGCCGCGACGACGCGCCCGCTCGCACCGGCGAGCTCGGGCGCGAAGCGCAGGTGAATGATCGGTGCTGCCGTGGCGAACTCGACCTCGACCCAGCCGGCCTGCGCCGCCACCGATCCGGCGCGCAGGCTGCGCCGCACGCACCGCCCCTCGACCGCCTCGACCTCGGGCACGGCGCGCTGCAAGATGAAGCGCAGCAGCGCCTCGACGTCATACGGCGGACGGTACGCGAGCTTCACCGTCACGCCGGCCTCGCTCGCGTGCGCGTCGAACTCGACCTCGCCGCGCAGCCGGCTCGGGCTCATCCGGTAGTTCTCGACAAAGGCCGCGTTGAAGCGGCGCAGGCTGTTGAAGCCGCTCGCGAGTGCGATCTGCGCCACCGGCAACCGCGTGTCGGTGAGCAACTGCTTGGCGAGCAACAGCCGCCGCGTCTGCAGGTATTGCAGCGGCGTGACGCCGTGCTCGGTCTGGAAGATGCGGCGCAGATGACGATCGCTCACACCGAGGCGCTCGGCCACATCGACAAGGCTCTTGGCATCGCCGCTGGCCGCCTGCTCGTCGAGCGTTTCGGCGGCTTGGGCGGCGAGCGTGCGCGAGGCGTCCATCACCGTCCACGCCAGGCCCGCGGCCGGCGCGAGTTCGGGCCGGCATTTCATGCACGGGCGGAACGCGGCCGCCTCGGCCTGCGCCGGCGTCGAGAAGAAGCGGCAGTTCTTCGCGCGCGGCGTGCGCACGCGGCAGATCGGTCGGCAGTAGATGCCGGTGGAGGTGACGCCGACGAACAGTCGGCCGTCGAAGCGCGCATCGCGGGCGCTGATAACCTGGTAGGCGGCGGTGTCGTCGAGCGAGTGCATGCCCCGATTATGGTCAGCGCGCGCCGTGCGGCTGGCCGTTTTCGGACACGTCCCCTGACCAGCCGAAAAGCTCAGACGGCCGGGCACTCGTCGTTGAAGCGAACCGGCGTGGGCGAGGGCACCGCGTCGGGTGTCGGGAACGCGTGGCGGAACGTGAATGCCTCCGAGGTCGGGCCCTTCGCGCGCAGCATCTCGAGCCGGGCCAGCGCTTCGTCGATGCTCGGCACATGACCCGCCGGCACCCACCACAGCACGACAAACGCCGCATCCATGCGCTCGAACCACTCGCGACGGCGCCGCATCAACTCGACGTGCGCCGAGTGGTACACGTACTGGTTGAGCGATTCGACATCGCGCCACACCGACATGTTGACCAACATGTTCTCGTTCTCGAACGGGCGAATCGCGGTGGCATCGCCTTCTTCGGTCTGAAGGCGCCAGACAAAGCCCGGCAGCGATTCGGCCAACGCGTTGATGCGATCGAGGTTGCCCGCGAAGTCCGCCATCACGGGCGAGTCCATCGGCGCCCTGATCACGCCGATGTTCAATTGAGCCAGCTGATAGGCGGGCATGCGGGTCTCCTCGAGATGGGTTGCGCACCACGGTGCGGGCGAAGGACGGTTGTCATTGTGTCGCAGCATTCTGTTCGAAGCCGGCCGCCAACGCAGCCTGCACGTCTTGCGGGAGCGTGGCCACTCCCTTGACGACGCCAGACCCGCCGTTCTTCCAATGAACCGTGAATTCGCGTCGGGGAACGGAAGCCTTGGCGTGCGCGAAGGCCGTCGGCAAGGCGTCCTCTCGATGGAAAGGTCAGGCGTCAGTGGAGCGCACAAAGCGGACCTCGTTGAGTTGCGAGCCACCCAGCGTGAATTGCTTGCTGGAGGATGCCTCGATCTGGAAGCCGAGCGCTCGATAGAACTTGCCAGCGCGGACGTTTTCCGGGAACGCCCAAAGCCCGACAGACCTGAAGCCCTGGTGCTGCATTCGTTCTCGCGCGTGCGCCCACAGAGCTCGACCAACGCCACGGCTCCAGTCTGTTGCGCCCACGTAGATCGCCCAGATTTCAGCAACGTCGCTTCCGGCTCCCTCATCGCGCGATGGGCCAAACGCCACCCAACCGAGCACTTGATCGGCTTCTGTTGCAACCAGCAATTGCGGCTTTCCAGTGACGATGCAGCCATGCCACATGACTTCGTGCTTCTCAATGGAGAGCGACGCGAGGTAATCGGCCGGAACGATCTCAGGGTATGCAAGCTGCCAAGTACGAACATGGATCTCCGCGATCTCGTGAGCATCTTCGACTCGGGCAGCGCGGACTTGCATGACGACTTCAGCTCCTGCAATTCGAGTTCATCGAGACTGAATGCGCTCGACAGTCAAGCGAGAAGACCACCCCTTGCCACGAGGCGCTGAAAGATCAACTCCGCCGTCATCAGGTCCAGGTGTGCGCCTCCGGCGTTCTTGAAGAACGTGATGTCGGAGGGGGATCGGCGGCCCGTGACGCCCCCGCCGACGAGGTCGTAGAGATCGCCGAGCACGTCGGCCTCTTGAATCGCACCGCTCGCGATCGGCTGCAAGATATCGCCGACGCCGTGAAAAGCGGACTCGCGGCGATCGACGAAGACCAATGCGCGGCGCGCCGCTTCGTCGTCGGCCTCGCGCGTGCCCGGTGTGTAGCCGCCGACGAGGTCGAGGTGGGCTCCGGGCTTCAGGTGTGCACCCAGCACCAGCGGCTCGTGCGACCGTGTGCACGTGCTGATGACGTCCGCCATGCGCGTCGCCGCGGCGAGGTCCTCGACCGGCCCGGCCTCGACGCCTTCCGCGATCAGTCGTGCGGCAACCTGCGCGGCGCGCTCGTTCGTCCGGTTCCAGATGAGCACGCGTCGAAGCGAGGGTCTGACGGCGCGATGCGCGTGCACCAGCCGGATCGACATCTCGCCCGCACCGACGATCAGCAGTGTTCGGGGCTCGGGCGGCGCAAGAAGCTTGGCACCGAGCGCGGAATCCGCGGCCGTTCGCCAGTAGGTGATTTCAGTGCCGTCGATGACGGCGAGAGGGCGCCCGTTCGTGCCATCGAACAGGACGCAGACGGCCTGCACCGCGGGCAACGCGCCGCCGGCGAGATTCGCGGGAAAGCTGGTGATCAACTTGCTGGCCATGTACCGGCCGCTGTCGACCGCGTGGCGGACGAAGTACTGCGCGTTCTCGCCGCCGAGCAGCCCGTCCTGGACTTCGATCTTCGGGCGACGGTGGGCCGCCTCCATGGCCGCAACGAGCATCGGGAAGGTCAGCAGGCGTCTGATGTCGTCGGCATCCACGAATCGCATCCGTCACCCCATCGAAGCGTTGGGCACCGCCTCAGTCAATGTCGAGCGTGTAAGTCACCGCTTGCAGCATGCCGGGCAGTGCGCCACCGAAGTTGATCTCGTGTCTGCCCGGACCCAGGGGCCGCAGCATCACGTAGTAGCCGTTCGCGGCGGATGGAAAGACCCGGACTCTGCCCTCCGTCCGCGCGCCCATGTCGAAGCACTGGGTCGTGGCCTGGCGATATGACACGAGGTCGGGAACGCGAACGCCATCGATGTCGAGGACGAGGGCTGACACATCGTTCGTCATTGCCGAAGCGTCGCTCATCACGCGAAGGCAGGTGATGGGTACGCCGGGCCGCGGCATCACGATGTAGTTGATGAGCGGAAAGAAGATGTGCTTTCCTCGCGGGACCTTGCAAGCCCTGACGGTTCGGTGAGTTCCATACGTGCCGGCCAGGAACCAGACCGGCCCGCTCTGTCCACGACCGCAGAGCACGCCGGTCTGGTCGGCCACGGGGCTCTCGTTCCTCTCAAAGGAACCCGCCCATTGCCACCATGCACGCGACCATTCCGCTTGAGATATGCCGTCGACCGACGCGCCTGGCGGAACCGATGAGACGGTCTGTGACCGAATCGGCGCGGTCGTGATCAGCGAACCGACGAGCAGGAAAAAGAGCGCGGGAAGCTTCACGATCAAGAGCTTCCCTTTCGCTGAAGAATCGCCTTCGCGTCATCGAAACCCACGGGCGCCGACGTGTGTTCGTGAATGATTCTGAGGACGTGTCCGCTCGTCTTCAGGGCCCAACTGAGTCGATTTTGCATGGTGCGCAGTGGCTCGCCTTGAGCCGAGACGCCGGCATAGGTGACGATGGCGCTGACGACGGCAAACTCCCGCCCCGCCGAGGTATGCACTTCGTCGAAGCTCACCTTGACTCTTTCGGTGCCCAGTGAGGTGAACCAGCCTTCGATGGCCTCTTGCCACGCCCGAGAGCCCTCATACGACCAGACTCCCCACGTGTCGAACACGCGCACGTCCGGGTCATACAGCCGCATGAAAGCCACGACATCCTTCGCGTCGACGGCTGACCGATAGGACTCGAGAACTCGCGTGATCGACTTGTCGAGATCACTCACTTCGGCTTTGCAGGCAGATCTTCATTTCTTGCAGTCGGCGTTCATCGAGACCGAACCGTCCTTGCATTCGGTGAGGATCGGCTCGACCTTCTTCGCCGGACGACGGGGGACGAGAGTTGCCTCGCTCAATGCCTTCGTTCCGGCGGCAGCGGGCGCGGCCTGCGTGTAGAGCAGCTTCTTGCCGCCTCGATCGCAGGTGCCAACGATCTTACCTGGCGCCGAGGCGCCGGCGTCGACGACAGCGACCGTGAACTCGGCGACGCCAGCGCCGCGAATCCTGGCCTCGACCTGAGCGCGCAAGTCTTCGCAAGTCACCGCGAGGCCGGGCAACGAATGGAGCAGCGCAGCGACGGCGACGGCCTTGGGGAGCAAGTAGAGACTCATGGCTTCGTCATTGTGCACGAGGGGTCGCCACGCGGCCTGCCCGTACGAGGTGTCCGATGGGAACGGTCAGGGCCCATTGCGCTGAAGACGGCCCATCGATTCCTCCCAGTGCTGCCCGTCGAATCGCACCACTTGTGGGCTCCCCTGCTGGATGTCGAAGTTGTCCAGCGTGCGCACGTTCACCGAGTACAGCTCGGGCGCGCCACGTGGCCGGGCAAAGACGTGGATGCCGCAGACGGTACAGAAGTGGTGCCGGGCTTCGCCGGTACCGAAGCGATAGGTGCCGAGCTGCTCCTGCCCGCAGAGCAACCTGAAGTTGGCCGCCGCTACCGCATGATGAAGGGCCCCCTTCTTGCCGCAAATGGAGCAGTTGCACTCGACGACACGCTCGATCGGACCCTCGATCTCGAAACGCACGCTCTGGCAATGACAGGACCCGGCGTAGCACTGCATGTTGGGTTTCAGGTGTGGAGCGCGCACCCCTTCTACAAGGCGAGCTCCATGAACACGAGCCAGTTCCTCAACTCTTCGGGAAGCTCATGGTACGGCGGGATGGTCGTGAAGCCCATGCGTTGATACAACCCCTTGGCTTCGTCCTGGCGAATGCTCGTGTCCAGCCGCATGGTGCGATAGCCGAGCGCTCTGGCCTCTTTGACGACCGCCTCGGCCAACGCGTGGCCGACGCCTTTGCCGTGAAGCGCCGGGTAGACGAACATTCGCTTCATTTCGCAGGCTGCGGAATCCATTTCGCGCAACGCAACACAGCCGGCGGGAGCGTCATCGACGGTTGCGAGCAGCAATTGACCGAGCGGCGGAACATACTTGCCTGGCAACGACGCCAGTTCTTGCTCGAACGCCTCAGCGTCGAAGTACGCGTCAATCAGGTGGATGTCTTCGCGATGGCGCTCCTTGTGCCACGCAACGAATGCCCGCATCAGCGAGCGAACCTGATCGAGCTGCGCCATGGTCGCCGGGACTTGAATGACTACGGGCATGGGAACCTCCGCATACGCATCCCGAGTTTCAGTCGTCGTGCAGCACCAGCGCCACCGTCTGCGCCGCGAGCTCATCGAGCCCGACCCGCCCCGCGCGGCGCGGTTTCGCACGGTACCAGGTCGCCGAGAAATTGATCGCGCCGAGGATCATCAGCCGCGCCAGCTTGGCGTCGGCGCGCAGCAGGCCTTGCGCGTGCAGGTCGTCGAGGGTGCGCTGCCAGATCGCGTCGTAGCCGTCCTTCAGCTCGATGATGCGGCGCTTGTACTGCGCCGGCAGCGAGCGCCAGTCGTACAGCATCACCGGGATGAAATCGCTGCCGGTGTCGTGCAGGATGCCGTAGTGCGTGCGCACGAGCCGCTGCAAGCGCTCGCGCGGCGAGAGCGCGGCCTCGGCGAGCACGGCTTCGGTGCGGTCCAGGCCGAGCCGCAGGCCTTCTTCCATCACCGCCATCAGCAGCTCGTGCTTGTTGGCGAAGTGATAGAACGGGCTGCCCGAGCGCATGCCCACGGCGTGCGCGATGTCGCGAATCGTTGTGCCGTCGAAGCCCTTCTCGCGAAACAGCCGCGCGGCCACGCGGATCAGGTCGGCGCGGCGGTTGTCGGGCGCGGGGGAGGCGGCTTCGGCCTTGGCGGTACGCGGTTTGGCCGGCATGAGCCCTTCGTTTCGGGTGTGGTCTCGGGTTTCCACGCTGACGCATGTCAGCCCAGATCGCTACAAAGCAACTGCTTGCTTGGCGAGCCAAGAATAGCAACCTGTTCCCGGCCCCGCAACGGGCACGGCCCTGATGGAGACTTTGCCCTTGCTGCAGGCGCTTCAGATCATCATCGGCGGCATCGCCCAGGGCTGTATCTACGGCCTGATCGCGCTGGGCGTGGTGCTGATCTACAAGGCCACCGAGACGGTCAGCTTCGCGCAGGGCGAGCTGATGATGCTGGGCGCGTTCATCGGCCTGATCGTGATGGGCTCGCTGGGCTTTCCGTTCTGGCTCGCGTTCGTCTGCGCGGTGATCGCGATGGGCGCGTTCGGCATCGTGCTTGAGCGGTTGGTGATCCGGCCGATCCTCGGCCAGCCGGCGTTCTCGATCGTGATGCTGACGATCGGCATCGGCTACGTGGCGCGTGGCGCGATCACGATGGTGCCGGGCATCGGCACCGAGACGCACACGCTGCCGGTGCCCTACAAGGATCAGGTCTGGAACGCCGCCGGGCTGGTGCTCAACGTGGAGCAGATGGTGATCATCGCCGCCACGCTGGTGCTGAGCGGCGCGCTGTACGCGATGTTCCGCTACAGCAAGCTCGGCGTGGCGATGCAGGCCGCGTCGCAGAACCAGCTGGCGGCCTACTACATGGGCATCCCGGTGAAGCGGCTGAACGGCCTGGTGTGGGGGCTGGCGGCGGCCGTGGCGGCGGTGGCCGGTCTGCTGCTTGCGCCGATCACGTTCGTGCACGCGAACATGGGTTTCATCGGGCTGAAGGCGATGCCCGCCGCGGTGGTCGGCGGCTTCGGCAGCCTGCCCGGCGCGATCGTCGGCGGGCTGATCATCGGTGTGGTGGAGTCGATGGCGGGCTTCTACCTGCCCGAGGGCTTCAAGGACATCGCCGCCTACGTGGTCGTGCTGATCATGCTGGTCGTCAAGCCGAACGGCTTGTTCGGCGAGAAGTTGCGGAAGAAGGTCTGACGATGAAGCTTGAGCGGCGCGGCAGGCGGCACCCGGCGGCGGCTCATGCTGTGGCGGTCGGCGCTGCGCACGGACTGCACTGCGGTGCTCGGCCCGAGGTCGCGCCGCTGAACTCACTGCGCTGCGCTCCGTTCAAACAAGCGCGGCGAGTCAGATGTGGCCGCGCGCGCAGCGCGCTTCGTCAACTGACTCGTCGCGTCTGTTTGACCGGAGAGAGCGCAGCGAACGCAGGGAGTTCAGCGACGTGGCCATGAGACCGAGCATCGCAGGGCAGTCGGAGCGAAGCGAAGACCGCTCCAGCGAAGCGCGTAAGCCTGCCCGAACGCGCCTTTGCCGCTCGGCCCATTGACATGCGTTTCATCTTCAAGACCCGCTACGACCAGGACATCCGCCTTGCCAAGCATGGCGGCCATGTGTTCTGGTACAGCGCGCTGATGCTTCTGCTGCTGGCCGCGCCGTGGCTGTTCTCGGAGTATTGGCTGGCGCAGCTGACCTTCGTGCTGATCTACTCGGTCGTCGGCCTCGGGTTGATGTTGCTCTCGGGGTTCACCGGGCTGTTCTCGCTCGGGCATGCGGCGTTCCTCGGTGTCGGTGCCTACACGCAGGCGGCGCTGACGCACCACGGCGTGCCGGCGCCGATCGCGTTGATCGCGGCGGGCGCACTCTCGGCCGTGGCCGGCGTGATCGTCGGGCTGCCGGCGCTGCGCGTGAAGGGCATCTACCTCGCGATCGCGACGCTCGCGTTCGGCTTCATCGTCGAGGAGGTGTTCGCGCGCTGGGAGCGCGTCACCGGCGGCAACGCCGGCATCCACCTGACGGCGCCGGATGTGTTCGGGCTCAAGCTCGACAGCGACGTGTCGTTCTACTTTGCCTGCCTCGTCGTCACCGTGCTCGCCACCTTGGGCGTCCTGAACCTGCTGCGCTCGCCGACCGGCCGCGCGTTCGTCGCGATCCGCGATTCCGAGGTGTCGGCGCAGAGCATGGGCATCCACCTCGCGCGCTACAAGACGCTGTCGTTCGCGATCTCGGCGGCGCTGGCCGGCGTCGGTGGCGCGTTGTATGCACACAAGCTGCAGTTCATCTCGCCGGATCAGTTCAACATCCTGCAATCGATCGATCTGGTGCTGATGATCGTCGTCGGCGGCATCGGCTCGATCCACGGCGCGTTCCTCGGTGCGATCTTCCTGATCACGATGCCGCAGGTGATCGGCCTGGCAAAGGATTGGCTGCCCGCCGCGATCGGCCAGGCGCCGGGCCTGCAGGGGCTCGTGTACGGGCTGGTGCTGATCGCGTTCGTGCTGTTCGAGCCGCTGGGGCTGTACGGCCGCTGGCTGAAGCTGCGCACCTACCTGCAGATCTTTCCCTTCTACCGTCAGGGCATGTTCCAGCGGCAGAAGAGCTACCTCAAGTCGGATCGCCTCAAATGAATGCCGACACGCTGCTCACCGCCAACGACCTGAGCGTCCGCTTCGGCGGCGTGCTCGCAGTCAACAAGGTGAGCTTCGAGGTGAAGCGCGGCGAGGTGTTCACGCTGATCGGGCCCAACGGCGCCGGCAAGACGACGGTGTTCAACCTGATCAGCCGCCTCTACACGCCGACGAGCGGCAGCCTCAGCTTCGACGGGCGCAATCTCGCCGAGCTCGCGCCGCACGACATCGCGCGGCTCGGCATCGCGCGCACGTTCCAGAACATCGAGCTGTTCGAGCACGCGAGCGTGCTGCAGAATCTCCTGATCGGCCGTCACACGCACCGCCGGACGGGCCTGTGGAGCGAGCTGTTCTTTACTCCCAAGACGCGCGCGGCCGAGATCGAGGCGCGCGAGAAGGTCGAGCAGGTGATCGACCTGCTCGATCTGCAGCACCACCGCGAATCGCTCGTCGCCGGGTTGCCGTATGGCGTGCGCAAGGTCGTCGAGCTGGCGCGCGCGCTGTGTACCGAGCCGAAGCTGCTGCTGCTCGACGAGCCGTCGTCGGGCCTGAACGTCGAGGAGACCGACGACATGGCGTTCTGGATCGAGGACATCCGCCACGAGCTCGGCATCACCGTGCTGATGGTCGAGCACGACATGGCGCTGGTCTCGAAGGTCTCGGATCGCGTGCTCGCGATGAACCAGGGCGAGGTGCTGGCCACGGGCACGCCGCGCGAGGTGCAATCGCACCCCGGCGTGATCGAGGCCTACCTCGGCTCGGCGGACGACGTGGCGAGCTTGCGCAGGACGGTGACGGCATGAGCGAGCAGAACGTCATCCTGCAACTGCTCAACGTCGAGAGCGCCTACGGCCCGATCCGCGCGATCCGCGGCGTGAGCCTGCAGGTGGTGCGCGGCCGAATCGTGACGGTGCTGGGCTCGAACGGCGCCGGCAAGAGCACGATCCTGAAGACGATCTCGGGGATCATCGACCCGCGCAAGGGCAGCATCGCGTTCAAGGGCGAGGACATCACCGCGCGCGACCCGGCGCTGATCGTGCAGCGCGGCCTGAGCCATGTGCCCGAGGGGCGCGAGGTGTTCCCGCTGCTGTCGATCCATGCCAACCTGATGATGGGTGCCTACACGCGGCGCGACCGCGACGGTGTGGCGCGTGACCTCGAGGTGGTCTACGGCTACTTCCCCATCCTGCGCGAGCGCGCGGCGCAGGACGCCGGGTTGCTCTCGGGCGGGCAGCAGCAGATGCTCGCGATCTCGCGCGCGCTGATGGCGGCGCCCGACCTGATGCTGCTGGACGAACCCAGCCTCGGCCTCTCGCCGCGGCTCACGCGCGAGATCTTCGAGATCGTGATCCGCATCAACCGCGAGCGCGGCACGACGATCCTGCTCGTCGAGCAGAACGCCAACATGGCGCTCAACGTCGCCGACTTCGGCTACGTGCTCGAGAACGGCCGCATCGTGATGGAAGACAGCTGCGACAAGCTGCGCGAGAAGGACGACATCAAGGAGTTCTACCTCGGGCTGAAGGAATCCGGCGTGCGCGGCGAGCGGCGCTGGAAGAAGAAAAAGACCTGGCGATGAGCAATCTCTGGAATCTCGATCATCTGCAGCCGCGCGAAGACATCGTCGTCGAAGGCGAGACGCTGGCCACGATGTTCTGGAACGCCGTGAAGTGGCGCGGCGACAAGGTCTTCATGCGCCAGAAGAAGCTCGGCATCTGGCGAGAGTGGACCTGGAACCAGACCGCGCAGGCGGTGCGCGAGATCGGCGACGGCCTGCTCGCGCTCGGCCTCGGCGCGGGCGAGTGCGCTTCGATCGCGTCGAACACCGTGATCGAATGGGTGCTCGCCGATCTGGCGGTGCTGAGCTGCGGCGGCGTCTCGAACGGCATCTACCCGACCGACGCCGCGCCGCAGGTGCAGTACCTGTGCGAAGACTCGCGCACCCGCATCCTGTTCGTCGAGGACGAAGAGCAGCTCGACAAGGCGCTCGCGGTGCGCGATCAGCTGCCGCTGCTGCGCATGATCGTGGTCTTCGATGCCGAGGGCCTGCGTGATTTTCACGATGAGCGCGTGATCGATCTGGCCGCGCTGCGCGCGCTCGGCCGCGGCTACGCCGCCGATCACCCGAACGAACTCGATGCGCGCGTCGGGGCCTGCCGGCCCGGCGACCTGGCGATCCTCGTCTACACCTCGGGCACGACCGGCCGGCCGAAGGGCGCGATGCATTCGCACCGCGGCCTCGTCTACACCGTGCGCGGCTACAACCGCATCGTGGCGCAGGACGAAACGGACGAGCGCATGTGCTTTCTGCCGCTGTGCCACATCGCCGAGCGCCTGGGCGGCGAATACTTCGGCGTCTACACCGGCGCTGTCCTGAACTTCGTCGAAAACCCCGAGACCGTGCCCGAGAACGTGCGCGAGATCGCGCCGACGGTCTTCACCGCCGTGCCGCGTGTGTGGGAGAAGTTCTACTCCGGCGTGATGATCGCGCTGCGCGAATCCGGCAAGTTGCAGCAGTGGGCCTATGCGTGGAGCATCGGCATCGGTGGCCGCATCGCCGATCGGGTGCTGGCGGGGCAGCCGGTCGGCGCGGCGCTGAAGCTGCAGTTCGGCCTGGCGCGCGTGCTGGCGCTGAACAACGTGCGCAAGATGATCGGCATCCACCGTGCGCGCTTCTGCGTCACCGGCGCGGCGCCGATCGCGCCCGACCTCGTCAAGTGGTACCTGGCGCTCGGCGTGCCGATGGTCGAGGTCTGGGGCATGACCGAAACCTGCGGCGCCGCCACCTACACGCCGGCCGCGCGCATCAAGCCGGGCATGATCGGCCCGGCCTGCCCGTACAACGAGGTCAAGCTCGACCCGGCCACTGGTGAGCTGATGGTGCGCGGCACGAACGTGTTCATGGGCTACCTCAACCAGCCCGAGAAGACGGCCGAGACGATCCAGCCCGACGGCTGGCTGCACACCGGCGACGTCGGTCTGGTCGATGACGAGGGTTACTTCCGGATCACCGACCGGATGAAAGACATCATCATCACGGCCGGTGGCAAGAACATCACGCCCAGCGAGCTCGAGAACGAGCTGAAGTTTTCGCTCTACGTGACCGATGCGGTCGTGGTCGGCGACAAGCGGCCTTACCTCGTTGTGATCGTGATGATCGACCAGGAGAACGTCGAGAAGTATGCGCAGGATCGCGACATCCCGTTCAGCAACTATGCGAGCCTGACCAGGGCACCGGACGTGCAGGCGCTGATCCAGGCCGAGCTCGACCGGGTGAACAAGAAGTTCGCGCGGGTCGAGCAGATCAAGAAGTTCTGGCTGCTCGACACGCAATTGAGCGCCGAAGACGATGAACTCACGCCGACGATGAAGCTCAAACGCAAGCTCGTCGAAAAGAAGTACGCCGGCCAGATCGATGCGATGTACCGATGAGCCGCCGAATCGAAGCGCCTATGCAATTGCGCAGAGTAGGCGGCTCACGCTCAGGCCTTCTCTGTACAACTGCGCAGGTACTTCGTTCCGGCCTGACCCCTCGTTCCCACAGGAGACATGACATGACGACATTCATGAAGACGATGATGGCCACGGCGCTCGCGCTCGCGGCGGTGTCGGCGCTGGCGCAGTCGAAGGCTGCGCCGCAAGGCGTTGCCAAGGACCAGATCCTGATCGGCTCGATCCAGGACTTGTCGGGCCCGATCGCCGGCTTTGGCAAGCAGGTGCGCAACGGCATGCTGCTGCGCGTCGACGAGATCAACGAGCAGGGCGGCATCAACGGCCGCAAGCTCAAGCTGATCGTCGAGGACTCGGCCTACGACCCGAAGAAGGCCGTGCTCGCGGCGCAAAAGCTCGTCAACCAGGACAAGATCTTCATCATGGCCGGTCACATCGGCACGGCGCAGAACAACGCGGCGATGCCGGTGCAGTTCGAGAAGAACGTCATCAACTTCTTCCCGGTCACGGCCGCGCGCGAGATGTACGAGCCGTTCAACCGGCTCAAGTACGCGTTCGCATCGACCTACTTCGAGCAGATGCGCGCGGCGGTGCCCAAGCTGGTGAAGGAGAAGGGCGCGAAAAAGGCTTGCACCATGTACCAGGACGACGAGTTCGGCCTCGAAGTGCTGCGCGGCGCCGAGGCCGGCTTGAAGAGCATGAACATGGAGTTCGTCGAGAAGACGAGCTACAAGCGCGGCGCGACCGACTTCTCGTCGCAGGTGGCGCGCATGAAGGCCGCGGGTTGCGACTTCGTCGTGCTCGGCACCATCATCCGCGAGACCATCGGCGCGATCGGCGAGAGCCGCAAGACCGGCTTCGCACCGACATTCCTCGGCTCGAGCGCGAGCTACACCGACCTGATCCACAAGCTCGGCGGCAAGCCGATGGACGGCCTGTACTCGACGATGACGGTGGCCAACCCGTACACCGACGACGCGTCGAAAGCGGTGAGCTTCTGGGCCAACAAGTACAAGACCAAGTTCAGCGAAGACCCGACGGTGTTCTCGGTCTACGGCTACAACATCATCGACGCGTTCTCGGCCGCCGCGGCCAAGGCCGGTGCCAACCTCTCGACCGACACGTTCATCAAGGCGATGGACACGATGAGCTTCGCGCCCGACATGTTCGGCAGTGCGCCGTCGAGCTTCTCGCCGACGAAGCACCTCGGCAGCGACCAGTCGCGCCTGTCGCAACTGCAGGACGGGCGCTGGAAGGTGATGTCGGAATATTTCACGGCGCAGTGAGTTGCGGCGAGTCGCCAGTCGCAGCAAGGGGGTCGGCATGTGCCGCAACATCAGAACCCTGTTCAACTTCGAGCCGCCCGCCACCGAGCTGGAGATACGCGACGCGTCGCTGCAGTTCGTGCGCAAGCTGAGCGGCTTCAACCTGCCGTCGCAGGCGAACGCGGCGGCGTTCGATCGCGCCGTCGAAGACGTGGCGGCGGCGGCGCGCGTGCTGATGGCTTCGCTTGTCACGCACGCCGAGCCGCGCAACCGCGAGGTCGAGGCCACCAAGGCGAAGGCGCGATCGGTAGCGCGGTTCGGGGCGTGAGCACCACAGCTTTCGGCGATCGACAGGCCTACACTGCGGGCCCACCCACCGAAAGGAGATTGCGATGAGCACGATGGACATTGCCAACAAGCTGGTCGAGTTGTGCAGGCAAGGCAACAACCAGGACGCCAAGTCGATGTACGCCGCCGACGCCGTGAGCGTCGAAGCGTTCGCGCCGCCCGGCATGGAGCGCGAATCGAAAGGGCTGGCGGCGATCCAGGCGAAGGGCGAGTGGTGGCGCGCGAACCACGAGATCCACTCGGCCAACGTCACCGGCCCCTGGCCGAACGGCGACCGCTTCGTCGTCGGGTTTCAGTACGAGGTGACGAACAAGCCCTCGGGCCAACGCATGAAGATGGACGAAGTGGGCCTTTACACGATCGCCAACGGCAAGATCGTGCGCGAGGAGTTCTTCTACGCCGCTGGCGGGTAGTCGGTCATACGCCGAGCTGCCTCGCCGCGAGTTCTTTCATGATCTCTTCGGCGCCGCCGCCGATCATCATCACCTTGACCTCGCGGTAGATGCGTTCGCTTTTGGTGCCGCGCATGTAGCCCATGCCGCCGAGGATCTGCACGGCGGCATCGGCGCACCACTGCATCGTCTGCGTCGCGTGGTTCTTCAGCAGGCAGAGTTGTGCGACCCACTCGGGGTCGGAGACCCCGATTCCCACCCCTGGCCCGGTGTCCTTGCCCTCCAACCGAGCCACCAACGCGTGCAGCCAGGCCTGCGTGCTGCTCAAGCGCATGCGCATGTCCATCAGCTTGTGGCGCGTCACCTGGTGCTCGACGAGCGGCGCGCCGAAGGTCTGGCGCTGGCGTGCCCACTCCAGCGCTTCGTCGAAGCAGACCTGCGCGAACGCCAGTGCACCGGCCGACATCAAGAGCCGCTCGCCGTTGAAGTTCTCCATGACCATGCGGAAGCCGGCGTTCTCGTCGCCGATCAGGTGATCGATCGGAACGCGGCAGTGGTCGAAGTGCAGCTGCGCGGTGTCGCTGCACCACCAGCCCATCTTCGCGAGCGGTGTGCGCGTGAGACCGGGCGTGTCGCCGGGCACGGCGATCAGCGAGATGCCGGCCGCGCCCTTGCCCCCGGTGCGCACCGCGAGCGTGATCCAGTCGGCGCGCAGGCCCGAGGTGATGAAGGTCTTCTCGCCGTTGACGACCCAGTGGTCGCCGTCGCGAACCGCGCTGCAGCGCAGCCGCGCCACGTCGGAGCCGCCCGACGGCTCGGTGATCGAAAGCGCGGCGATCTTCTCGCCCGCCAGCACGGCCGGGATGACGCGCTGCTTCAGCGCCTCGCTGCCGTGCGCGACGATCGGCGGCAGGCCGATGTTGTGCGAGAACAGGCTCGCCATCAGCCCGCCGCTGCCGGCGCGCGCGATCTCTTCGGTCGCGATCAGGCGGAACCATGCATCGGCCGGCGTGCCGCCGTAGGCCTCGGGGTAGCCGAGCCCGAGCAGGCCGAGGTGCGCGGCGCGACGGTAGAGCTCGCGCGGGAAGGTGTCGGCCTCGTCCCACGCATTGATGTTCGGCGCGATCTCGGCCGCGACGAACGCGCGCACACTGTCGCGGAACAGCTCGTGCTCGGCGGTGAACGTCATGCGCCGATCTCGACCAAGACCTGCCGCGCGCCGACCTGATCACCGATGCGCGCATGCAGTGCACTGACGCTGCCGGCGAACGGCGCCACGATCTGGTGCTCCATCTTCATCGCCTCCATCACGATCAGCAGCGCGCCGGCCTGCACGCTGGCGCCGGGCGCGACCAGCACCTGCGTGACGCGGCCGTGCATCGGCGCGCGCAGCGCGCCCGCGGCGGTGGCGCTGGTGGCGGCGGCGCCGACGAGCCGCAGATCCTGCACGCCGAGTTCGACGCCATCGCTGAGCCACCACGCGTCGATGCCGTCGTGCACTGCGCGCGCCGTGACCGGGCGGCCATCGACGACCGCGTGCACGATCGAGCGGCTGTCGCGCGCCAGGCCGACGATCTGATGCGAGGCCTCGCCGGCACTCGCGGTCAGTGCCGCGGGCGTGCCCGACAGCGTCCACGCCTCGACGTGATCGCCGATGCGCAGCGGCGAGGTGGTCTCGACCCGGTTCGACGAGGTCCAGCCCGCCCACAGCGCCGGCGGTGCGGCCGGCGCGAGCAGGGCGTTGGCCGCGGCGATCAGCGCGCGCAAGCCGCTGCCGGCATCGTTCGCCCGCGCCGCGTTGTCGCGGAAGTGTTCGCCGAGAAACGCCGTGGTCACACCGTCGCTGGCGAACGCCGGGTGACGCAGCACGCGCGCGAGAAAGCCGCGGTTTGTCGTCAGCCCGAGGCAGACGGTGCGGTCCAGCGCATCGGCGAGCTGGTGGATCGCGGCATCGCGGTTCGACGCATGCGCGATCAGCTTCGCGAGCATCGAATCGTAGAACGGGCTGACGACGCAACCGCTGGCAAGCGCATGGTCGCAGCGCACGCTGCGCGGTGGCTGCCAGTGACGCAGCGTGCCCGATTGCGGCAGGTAATCGTGGGCGGGGTCTTCGGCACACAAGCGCACCTCGATGGCGTGGCCGCCGCGCTCGTAGCGGGCGAGCGCTTCCTCCTGCGTCAGCGGCAAGGCCTCGCCGGCGGCGATGCGCAGTTGCCACTCGACGAGATCGATGCCGATCAGCGCCTCGGTCAGCGGGTGCTCGACCTGCAGCCGCGTATTCATCTCCATGAACCAGAACGCATCGTCACCATCGAGCAAGAATTCGACCGTGCCGGCGCCCACGTAGCCGACCTCACGCGCGACCGCGACGGCGGCCTCGCCCATGCGCCGCCGCAGCGCGGGCGAGACGGCCGGGGAGGGCGCCTCCTCGACGATCTTCTGATGGCGCCGTTGCACCGAGCAATCGCGTTCGCCGAGGTGGATCACCTGGCCGTGCACGTCGGCGAAGACCTGGATCTCGACGTGTCGCGGCGCCAGCAGTGCGCGCTCGACCAGCAAGCGCGATTCGGCGAATGCCGCGAGCGCCTCGGCCGCAGCGCCATTCAGCGCCGCGTCGAGCTGCGCAGGGTCGGTGACAAGCCGCATGCCGCGACCGCCGCCGCCGGCCGTCGCCTTGACCATCAGCGGCATGCCGATGCGCAGCGCCTGTGCGCGCAGGGTCTCGGGCGCCTGATCCTCGCCGTCGTAGCCGGGCAGCACCGGCACGCCGGCGGCGGCCATGCGCTGCTTCGCGCGCGCCTTGTCGGCCATCGCGATCATCGCGGCGGGTGGCGGGCCGATCCAGGTCAGGCCCGCGTCGATCACCGCCTGCGCGAACTCGGCGTTCTCCGACAGGAAGCCATAACCCGGATGCACCGCGCTCGCACCGCCAGCACGCGCCGCGGCCAGCAGCTTGTTGATGCGCAGGTAGGAGTCGGCGGGCCGCTCGCCGCCGATTGGCACGACCACGTCGCAGGCCTGCGTGTGCGGCGCGCCAAGATCGGCGTCGGAGGCGATCGCGATCGTCTTGAAGCCGAGCGCGCGCGCGGTGCGCGCGACGCGCGTGACGATCTCGCCGCGGTTGGCGATCAGTACCGAATCGAATGCGCTCATGAACTCACCCAGCTCGCGCTGCGTTTCGCGCTGAACGCTTCGAGCCCTTCGGTCGCGGTGCCGCTGCGCAGCGACGCGGCGAACGCGAGCGAGGCGAAGTCCAGCGTGTCGCCCAACGACACGGTGCGCTGGCGCTGCAGGATCGCCTTGGTGGCGCGCAGTGCGTTCGGCTCGGCGCGGCCGAGTTCGGCGAGCCATGCGGCGAGGCGTTCGTCCAGCGTGTCGGGCGATACGACCTCGTCGGCGAGACCGCAGGCCAGCGCTTGCGTGGCATCGATGCGCCGGCCCGTCAGCATCAAACGCAAGGCAGCGCGTTCACCCAGGCGCGCGGCGACGAACGGCGCGATCTGCGCCGGTGGCAGGCCGAGCGTGACCTCGGGCATCGCGAACTTCGCGTCACTCGCCGCGAGCACGACATCGCAGCAGGCCGCGAGACCGCAGCCGCCGCCCATCGCCGCGCCTTCGACGACGGCGATCGTCGCAACCGTCAACCCACGAAGCTGCTCCAGCATCGCGCCGAAGCGGCGGTTGCTGGTCGCGATCGGATCCACGCCATCCGCAGGAGCAGCGGCCGCCATCGCGCTGCGAAAGCCGCTGAAGTCGCCGCCCGCGCAGAAGGTGCCGCCAGCGCCGCGGATCACGAGCGCGCGCACGGCCGGCGTCGATTCGGCGAGTCGGCATGCCTCGATCAGGCCTGCGACCATCGCATCGGTCAGCGCGTTGCGCGTGGCCGGTGCGTCCAGCGTCGCGTGCACGAACGCGTCGCGAGTCTCGATGCGGATCACGGCACCGGCCTCAACGCTTGCCGGGCAAGGTGTGCATGTACTTGCTGATGATGCCCAGCATTACCTCGTCCGCGCCGCCGGCGATCGACGCGAGCCGGCCATCGCGGTACATGCGCGAGACGCGGTTGTCCCACGTATAACCCATGCCGCCCCAATACTGCATGCAGCTGTCTGGCACGGTGCGCAGCAGCCGGCTCGACTTGAGCTTGATCATCGAGGCCCACTCGGTCACGTCCTTGCCCGCGACGTAGTGCTCGGTCGCCATGTAGACGAGCGCGCGCAGCGATTCGATCTCGGTCTTCAGTTCGGCGAGCTTGAAGTGCACGACCTGGTTGTCGAGCACGCTCTTGCCGAAGATCTGGCGCTCTCGGGTGTAGGCGATGGTCTCGTCGATGCAGTTCGTCAGGCCCTGGATCGAGTTCGCCCCGGCCCACAGGCGCTCCTCCTGGAACTGCATCATCTGGTAGGTGAAGCCCATGCCTTCCTGCCCGAGCAGGTTGCGCTGCGGCACGCGCACGCCGTCGAAGTGGATCAGGCCGGTGTCGCTGGCCATCATGCCGATCTTGCGGATCTTCTTCGCGCGCTCGACGCCGGGCGTGTTCATCGGCACCATGATCAGGCTCTTGTTCTTGTGCGCCGCGCCTTCCGACGTGTTCGCCAGCACGCACATCCAGTCGGCCTGCAGCGAGTTGGTGATCCACATCTTGCCGCCGTTGATGACGTAGTCGTCGCCATCCTTCTTCGCGGTCGTCTTGATGCTCGCGACATCGGAGCCTGCGCCGGGCTCGGAGACGCCGATGCAGCCGACCGCATCGCCGCTGATCGCGGGCGCGAGGAACTCGCGGCGCAGTTCATCCGAGCCGAAGCGGGCGAGGGCCGGTGTGGCCATGTCGGTCTGCACACCGATCGCCATCGGGATCGCGCCGCAATCGCAATGGCCCAGCGTCTCGGCCATCGCCACCGAGTACGAGTAGTCGAGCGCCATGCCGCCGTACTCGGTCGGCTTCGTCAGGCCGAGCAGGCCGAGGTCGCCGAGCTTCTTGAACACCTCGTGCGCGGGGAAGGCCTCGGCCGCCTCCCATTGGTCGACGTGCGGGTTGATCTCCTCGTCGATGAAGCGCTTCAGCGTGCGCTGGATCTCTTCGTGTTCGTGGGTCAGGTGCATGAGAGGTCTCCTTGTCTTGACATCAGGCGCGGGCCACGCCGAACTGCATTGGGTTGAGCGTGCGCCGCGCAGATTCGTCGCACAGCGCGAGCGTCAGCGCAAGCACCCGGCGCGTGTCGCGCGGGTCGATGATGCCGTCGTCGAGCAGCAGTCCCGAGGTGTAGAACGCGTGCATCTGGCGCTCGAAGGTCGCGACGATCTTCGAGGACAGTGCGGAGAGTTGCGCTTCATCGACCGCCACGCCCTTGCGCGCCGCGCCTTCGCGCATCACGATCTCCATCGTGCCGGCGGCCTGCTGCGAGCCCATTACCGCGGTGCGCGCGTTGGGCCAGCTGAACGCGAAGCGCGGGTGAAAGCCGCGCCCGCACATGCCGTAGTTGCCGGCACCGAACGAGGCGCCGCAGTAGACCGTGATCTGCGGCACCGTCGCGTTCGACAGCGCCTGGATCTGCTTCGATCCGTGCTTGATCATGCCCGCGCGCTCGGCCTCGGTGCCGACGATGAAGCCCGTGGTGTTCTGCAGGTAGACGATGGGCGTGCCGGTCTGGCAGCAGGCCTGGATGAAGTGCGTGACCTTGTTGCTGCCGGCCGGGTCGAGTGGGCCGTTGTTGGTGACGATGCCGACGCGACAACCGGTGATCGCTGCATAGCCGCACACCGTCGCCGGCCCGAAGTCGGGCTTGAATTCGAGGAAGTCCGAGCCGTCAACGATGCGCGCGATCACATGGCGCATCTCGACCGGGCGTTTCATGTCGGCGCCGAACAGGCCGAGCAGTTCGTCCGCCGCGAACTTCGGCGCCGTGCCATCAGGCCAGCTCGCTTCGGGCTTCCAGCCGAGCGAGGCGACCAGCTCGCGCGCGGTGCCGAGCGCGTGTGCGTCGTCATCGGCGATGTACTCGGCCAGGCCCGAGATCGATGCGTGCATGTCGGCGCCACCGAGCGCTTCGTCGGTCGCGATCTCGCCGGTCGCGGCCTTGAGCAACGGCGGGCCGGCGAGGAAGGCGCGTGCGCGGCCACGCACCATGACGACGTGATCCGACAAGCCCGTCATGTACGCGCCGCCCGCGGTCGACGAGCCGTGCACGACCGCGATCACCGGCAGGCCGGCGGCCGAGAGCTTCGCCAGCATCCAGAACGCGCTGCCACCGTGGATGAACTGCTCGACCTTGTAGTTCAGCAGGTTGGCACCGGCCGACTCGACGAGGTGCACGAACGGCAGCCGGTTCTCGAGCGCGATCGCCTGCGCGCGCTGCAACTTCTCCAGCCCCTTGGGTTGCAGCGCGCCGGCGTCGATGCCGGCGTCGTCCGCGACCAGCATCACGCGTGTGCCGCGGATCACGCCGATGCCGGCGATCACGCCCCCGCCGGGGACGGACTTCTCGGGGTCGGGCACATCCTGCAGCCAACCAGCGAGCGTGGAGAGTTCTAGGAACGGCACGCCCGGGTCGAGCAGGCGCGCGACGCGCTCGCGTGGCAGCAGCTGGCCGCGCTTGTCGAACAGCGCTTGTGCGCGGCTGCTGGCGGCGCGCGTGCGTGCCTCGATCGCGCGCCATTCGTCGATCAGGCCGAGCGCGTGCAGGTGGTTGGCGGCGAAGGCTTCGCTGCCGGTGTCGAGGCGCAGATCGAGCGTCGGCATGGTCAGCCTTGCAGCACCCTGGGCGTGGTCGCGAGGTGGAAGCCGTCGAACGCCTCGGTGCTGCCGCCGGTGCCGACCTCGGGCCAGATGCGCTTCGCGTTCGGCGCCGCGCCATCGACACGCAGGCACGCGCCCGAGATGAAGGCGGCGGCGGGCGAGAGCAGGAACACGATCGCGGCGGCGACCTCGCTCTCGGTGCCGAGCCGGCGCAACGGCACCAGCTTGGTCATGCCGCGGATCGTGCCGCGCATCTCGGGCGGGTAGTTGTCCATGCCGCTCGACGCGATCCAGCCTGGCGCGACCGCGTTGACGCGGATCGGCGCCCATTCGAGCGCCGCCGTCTCGGTGAAGTTGAGCATGCCCGCGCGCGCCGCGCCCGAGTGGCCCATGCCGGGCATGCCGCCCCAGATGTCCGCGATGATGTTGACGATGGCGCCGGGGTGGTCACCCATCCATTGCGTGACGCATTCGCGCGCCATCAGGAAGCCGCCGGTGAGGTTGTTGCGCACGACCGCGTCCCAGCCCTTCGCACTGATCGAGGCGAGCGGTGCCGGGTACTGGCCGCCGGCGTTGTTCACCAGCGCGTCGATGCGGCCATGGCGTTCGAGCACGGCGGCGACGGTGGCGCGCACCGCGTCTTCCTCGCGGATGTCGCAGACGTGCGTCGAGCACGCGCCGCCGACCGCCTCGATCTCGGCGCGCACCGCCGCCAGTTTTTCGGCCTTGCGCCCGACGATCGCGACCGCGGCGCCGAGCGCCGCCAACTCGTGCGCCGTGCAGCGCCCGATGCCCGAGCCGCCACCGGTGACGAGCGCGAC
This sequence comes from uncultured Rhizobacter sp., assembly GCA_964247075.1. Taxonomy (GTDB): domain Bacteria; phylum Pseudomonadota; class Gammaproteobacteria; order Burkholderiales; family Burkholderiaceae_C; genus LMDS01. The sequence goes on from CAXTSS010000003.1 coordinate 386,889, forward strand.
CCGGCCGTTGAACAGGCCGGCGTGAAAAACCGAGCGGTAGGGCGACATGGCGGGCCTCGATTTCGATTCAACCAAGCACTTGCTTGGTGAGTTGCGGGCGAGTTTGCACGTCGCCATAATGGCCTGTCAATTGGAGAACCCCCATGCCGAACGCGATGATCTTCGACGCCGTGCGCACGCCGCGCGGCAAGGGCAAGAAGGACGGCAGCCTGCACGAGGTGAAACCCGTCGATCTGCTCGCCGGCCTGCTCGTGAAGCTGCAGAAGCGCCTGGCCTTCGACCCGGCGCAGCTCGACGACGTGGTGATGGGCGTGGTCTCGCCGGTGGGCGAGCAGGGCTCGGTGATCGCGAAGACGGCGGCGCTGAAGGCGGGCTGGGATTTCAAGGTCGCCGGCATGCAGATCAACCGCTTCTGCGCCTCGGGCCTGGAGGCGGTGAACCTCGCGGCGCAGAAGGTCGCAAGCGGCTGGGAGGACATGGTCGTCGCCGGTGGCGTCGAGAGCATGTCGCGCGTGGCGATCGGCTCCGACGGCGGCGCGTGGGCGCAGGACCCGCAGACGAACGCCGCGACCGGCTTCGTGCCGCAAGGCATCGGCGCCGACCTGATCGCCACGCTCGCCGGCTGGGATCGTGACGACATCGATCGCTTCGCGCTGACCTCGCAGCAGCGCGCCGCCGCGGCGCAGGCGGCCGGTCGCTTCGACCGCTCGGTGCTCAGCGTCGATGACGAGATCGGCCTCGTGGTGCTGGAGCGCGACGAGTTCATCAAGCCGCGCACCACGCTCGAAGGGCTGGGTTCGCTGAAGCTCGCGTTCGACGCGCTCGGCGCGATGGGTTTCGACGCGGTCGCGCTCGCGCGCTACCCGCAGGTCGAGCGCATCCGGCATGTGCACACCGCCGGCAACTCGTCGGGCATCGTCGATGGCGCGGCCGCGGTGCTGATCGGCAGCGAGGCGAAGGGGCGCGAGATGGGGCTGACGCCGCGCGGGCGCGTCGTCGCCACGGCGTTGTCGGGCGCCGACCCGACCATCATGCTGACCGGCCCGATGCCGGCCACGCGCAAGGCGCTCGCGAAGGCCGGCTTGACCATAGCCGACATCGACTTGTTCGAGGTCAACGAAGCCTTCGCCGCGGTGCCGATGCGCTTCATGCTCGAGATGGGCGTGCCGCACGAGAAGGTCAACGTCAACGGCGGCGCGATCGCGCTCGGCCACCCGCTGGGCGCGACCGGCGCGATGCTGGTCGGCACGCTGCTCGACGAGCTGGAGCGCCGCCAACTCAAGCGCGGACTCGTGACGCTGTGCGTTGGCGGCGGCATGGGCATCGCCACCATCATCGAGCGAGTGTGAGCATGGAAACGCTTCGCTACGAACTGGATGCCGACGGCATCGCCACGATCACCTTCGACGAGCCCGGCTCGCCTGTCAACACGATGACGCTGCAGTGGCAGCACGATCTCGCCGAGGCGGCCGCGCAGCTGGTGCGCGACAAGGACCGCATCAAGGGCGTGCTGCTCGCGTCGGCGAAGAACACGTTCTTCGCCGGTGCCGAACTGAAAGGCGTGCTGAAGCTCAAGGCCGAGGACGCGGCCATCGGCTTCGCGCGCATCGAGGCGCTGAAGAAGAGCTTCCGGACGATCGAGACCTTCGGCCGGCCGGTCGTGGCGCTGCTGAACGGCGCCGCGCTCGGCGGCGGCTGGGAGGTGGCACTTGCGGCGCACGCGCGCTTCGCGATCGACGACAAGAAGACCCAGTTCGGCACGCCCGAGGTCTCGCTCGGCCTGATCCCCGGCGCGACCGGCGTCACGAAGACCGTGCGGCTGCTCGGGTTGATGGCGGCGCAGCCCTACCTGCTCGAAGGCAAGCTCTTCGGCCCGCGCGAGGCGCTCGAACTCGGGCTCGTCGATGGCCTCGCGGACGATGCGACCGGCCTGCGCGCGCAGGCGCTGGCGTGGATCGCCGACCACCCGGACGCCATCCAGCCCTGGGACCGCAAGGACTACAAGATGCCCGGCGGCACCCCGAGCAACCCCAAGATCGCGGCCGGCCTCGTCGTCGCGCCGGCCATGCTGGCGCAGAAGACGCGCGGCCTGTACCCGGCGGCACAGGCGATCCTCGAGGCGATGGTCGAGGGCGCGATGGTCGACTACGACACCGCCACGCGCATCGAGAGCCGCAAGCTCGCGAAGACGATGGTGAGCCAGGAAACGAAGAACATGGTCACCGCGTTCTTCTTCAACATGAACGCGATCAAATCCGGCAAGTCACGGCCCAAGGACGTGCCGCGCTGGAAACCGGCGAAGGTCGGCGTGCTCGGCGCCGGCATGATGGGCGCGGGCATCGCGCATGCGACCGCCTCGCGCGGCATCGCCTGCGTCCTGAAGGACGTGAACACCGACAAGGCGCGCGCCGGCTTCGAGGCGGTGCGCAAGATCACCGGCCGGCTCGGCGAAGTGAAGCAGGCCGCGCTGCTGAACCTGATCACGCCGACCGCCGACGCCGCGGACCTGAAGGGTTGCGACCTGATCATCGAGGCGGTGTTCGAGAAGCGCGAACTGAAGGCTGCGGTGACGCGCGAGGCCGAGCCACTGCTGGCGGCGAATGGTGTGTTCGCGTCGAACACCTCGACCTTGCCGATCACCGGCCTCGCGAAGGCGAGTGCGGCGCCGGAGCGCTTCATCGGCCTGCACTTCTTCTCGCCGGTGCACAAGATGAAGCTGGTCGAGATCATTCGCGGCGAGGCGACCTCCGACGAGACCGTGGCGCGCGCCTTCGATTTCGTCACCGCGCTGGGCAAGCTGCCGATCGTCGTCAATGACTCGCGCGGCTTCTTCACCAGCCGTGTGTTCGGCACCTTCGTGATGGAAGGCGCGACGATGCTGGCCGAAGGCATCCCCGCGCCGCTGATCGAGCACGCGGCGCTGGCGGCCGGCATGCCGGTCGGCCCGCTGGCGGTGCTCGATGAAACCTCGCTCGCGCTGTCGGTGCATGTGATGGACCAGACGCGCGCTGACATGGCGGCGACCGGCAAGAGCTTCGAACCCGGGGCGGGTGAGTTGCTGGTCGAGCGGATGGTCAAGGAGCTGAACCGCCCGGGCCGCGCCGGTGGCGGTGGCTTCTACGATTACCCCCCAGGCGAGGCCAAGCACCTGTGGCCCGAGCTGAAGACACGCTTCGAGAAGAGCGGCCCGCTGCCGGCCATCGACGAGTTCATGCAGCGCCTGCTCTACCGCCAGGCCATCGAGACCGCGCGCTGCCTCGCCGAGCACGTGCTGACGAGCACGGCCGACGCCAACATCGGCTCGATCTTCGGCATCGGCTTCCCGGCCTGGACGGGCGGGGCGATGCAGTTCGTCGAGTCCGAAGGGCGCGAGCGCTTCATCGCCAACGCCGGCGCGCTGGCCGAGAAGCACGGCGCGCGGTTCGCGCTGTCGCAACTCGTGCTCGACTGCATTCGCGCGCTGCCATGACGAAGGCCCCGCATGCGGGGCCTTCGATCATCGGGGTGGGCTGGCTTACTTCAGCGTCAGGATCCACTGCACCAGTTGCTTGGCTTCGGCATCGTTGACCTGCGGGTTCGCCGGCATCGGGATGTTGCCCCAGACGCCGGAGCCGCCCTTGACGACCTTGGCCGCGAGCTTGTCCGCGGCGTCCTTCTGGCCGGCGTACTTGGCGGCCACGTCCTTGTAGGCTGGGCCGAGCACCTTCTTGTCGACGGCGTGGCAGGCCATGCAGTTCTTCTTCTGTGCCAGTTCGGCCTGGGCGAAAGCCGGTGCGGCGGCCATCGTCAGCAGGGCGACAGCCAAGGCGGGGAGCAAAGTCGTGCGGTGGTTCATGGATTCCTCGTGGTCGGTATTGATTTCACATCTGGGTACCGTCAGCATAACGGATGGCGCCGGGGCAGGTTGACACGGGCCCGCACCCCCAAGGAGTTCTGCATGTGGTTCGTCCTCATCGGCATCGCAATTATCGGCATGAATCTGGCCGGTATCGGCCCGTTCGCGGTATGGAACTGGGAGTTCACCGGTGATCTCTGGAAGTTCTGCGTGCCGTTTGGCTTTGCAATCGCCTGGTGGGCGTGGTCCGACGTGTCGGGCCTGAACAAGCGCCGCGAAATGGACAAGATGGACGCCAAGAAGCAGGCCCGCCGCGAGGAGAACCTCTCCGCGCTCGGCTTCGATCCGAAGGCGCGCCGCAAGGGCCGCAAGCGCTGACTGGAGCCCCCGGCTGCGGCGTACCGCGGCCGCCCCCCGAGGGGGCCGAACTCGGCTTGGGGCGGCCCGGCGCTCGAGTTCGATGCTGTTCTATTCGAACCTGTCCAGCACCGCCCCGGTGCTAGCGCTTGACGCATTCATCGCGAACTTCGCCAGCACGCCGCGCGTGTAGCGCGGCTTCGGTGCTGTCCACGTCGCGCGGCGCTGGGCCAGCACCGCGTCGCTCACGTTCAGCTGCAAGCTCAGCGTGTGCGCATCGATGGTGATCGAGTCGCCTTCGTGGATCAGCGCGATGTTGCCGCCGGCGTAGGCCTCGGGCGCGACGTGCCCGACGACCATGCCCCAGGTGCCGCCCGAGAAGCGGCCGTCGGTGATCAGGCCGACCGATTCGCCCAGGCCCTGGCCGATCAGCGCGCCGGTGGGGGCAAGCATCTCGGGCATGCCGGGGGCGCCCTTGGGGCCGAGGTAGCGCAGCACCATCACGTCGCCGGCCACGATCTTCTTGGCCATGATCGCGGCCAGCGCCGATTGCTCGTCGTCGAACACGCGCGCCGGGCCGGTGATCACCGGGTTCTTCAGACCGGTGATCTTGGCGACGCAGCCTTCGGGCGAGAGGTTGCCTTTCAGGATCGCGAGGTGGCCGTGCTCGTACATCGGCGCGGCGATGCCGCGGATCACCTCCTGGTCGGCGCGCGGCGCGTCGGGGATCTCGGCCAGGTTCTCGGCCACGGTCTTGCCGGTGATCGTGATGCAGTCGCCGTGCAGCAGCCCGGCCTTCAGCAGCACCTTCATCACCTGCGGGATGCCACCGGCGCGGTGCAGATCGACCGCGAGGTACTTGCCGGACGGCTTCAGGTCACAGAGCACCGGCACCTTCTGGCGCACGCGCTCGAAATCGTCGATCGTCCACTCGACCTCGGCCGCGTGCGCGATCGCGAGGAAGTGCAGCACTGCGTTGGTCGAGCCACCGGTGGCCATGATCACCGCCACCGCGTTCTCGATGCTCTTGCGCGTGACGATGTCGCGCGGCTTGAGGTCCTTCTTCACCGCCTCGACCAGCACGCGCGCGGCCTCGGCCGTGTGCGCGACGATCTCGTCGTGCGGGTTCGCCATCGTGCTCGAGAACGGCAGGCTCATGCCCAGCGCCTCGAAGGCCGAGCTCATCGTGTTTGCGGTGTACATGCCGCCGCATGAGCCGGTGCCGGGAATGGCGCGGCGCTCGATCTGGTTGAAGTCCTCGTCACTCATCTTGCCGGCGCTGAACTGGCCGACCGCCTCGAACACGCTGACGATGTTCAGATCCTGCCCCTTGTAGCGCCCCGGCAGGATCGTGCCGCCGTAGACGTAGATGGCCGGCACGTTGGCGCGCAGCATGCCCATCATGCCGCCGGGCATGTTCTTGTCGCAGCCGCCGACCACCAGCACGCCGTCCATCCATTGCCCGCCCACGCAGGTCTCGATGCAGTCGGCGATCACCTCCCGCGAGACCAGGCTGTACTTCATGCCCTCGGTGCCCATCGCCATGCCGTCGCTGATCGTCGGCGTGCCGAAGATCTGCGCGTTGCCGCCGGCGGCCTCGATGCCCGCCACCGCCGCGTCGGCGAGCTTCTGCAGGCCGGAGTTGCAGGGCGTGATGGTCGAGTGGCCGTTGGCGACGCCGATCATCGGCTTCTTGAAGTCGCCTTCCTCGTAGCCCATCGCGTAGTACATCGAGCGGTTCGGCGCGCGGGCCACGCCCTCGGTGATGTTGGCGGAACGGCGGTTGATCTTCATCGGGTGTCTCCTGTGCGCGATCTTGTCCGGGCGCACAGTATCCGGCCTCTGTGAGTCATCGTCCAATAGATATCAGGCCGCCTATTGATATGCTCGGTAAATGAACGATGTCGCGATCGACCTGCGCAGCTGGCGCCAGTTTCTGGCGCTGGCCAGCACGCTGCACTTCGGCCGCGCGGCCGAGCAGCTGCACATGACGCAGCCGCCGCTGACGCTGGCGATCCAGCAGCTCGAGCGTCGGCTGAACGCGAAACTGTTCGAGCGCACGCGCCGCAGCGTCGCGCTCACGCCGGTGGGCGCGGCCCTGGTCGAGCCGGCGCGACAACTGCTGCAACAGGCCGCTTCGATGCCGGTGCGCGCCCGTGGCGCGCTCGCCGGCGAGGTGGGCAGCGTGCGGTTGGGGTTCGTCTCGACGGTCGGCTACGGGCCGCTGCCGATCTGGCTGCGCGCGTTTCGCGCGGCGCAGCCCGGCGTGCACATCGAGCTGATCGAGGCCACCGGCGACGTGCAGCTCAAGGCGTTCGAGCGCGGCGAGATCGATGCCGGCTTCATGCTGCACGCACCGGGGCACGCGCCCGGTGCGGCGCTCGGTCTTCGCCGACTCTCGCTCGGCGCCGAGCCGCTGGTGCTCGCGCTGCCCGATGCGCCACCATGGGCCGGCACGCGGCCGCTGCGCGCGGCCGAGTTGCTGGCGCAGCCGCTGGTGATCTTCCCGCGTGCGGCCACGCCGTCGCTGTTCGACGCGGTGCTGGCCTTCTATCACCACCACGGCACCGCGCCGGTGATCGCGCAGGAGGCGACGCAGATGCAGACCATCGTCAACCTCGTCTCGGCCGGCCTCGGGATCGCGCTCGTGCCGCACTCGGTGACGCAGTTGCAACGGCCCGGTGTGTTGTACCGCCCGCTGCCGAAGGCGCTCGCGGCGAACGCCCCGCACGCCGAGACCAGCCTGCTGTGGCCGGTGGACGCAGCGCCGGCCGTGCTGCGCTTCGTCGAATTCGTGCGCGAACAAGGCGTCGGTTATCGTTCGCGCTGAATCTCTCGCGTCGTCGCCTTCATGCTTGCCTATCCCCAGTTCAACCCGGTTGCCCTGCAACTCGGCCCCGTCGCCATCCATTGGTACGGCATCACCTACCTGGTGGCGTTCGGTCTGTTCCTTTGGCTGGGCGCTAAGCGCGTGCAGCTGGCGCAGTTCGCGTCGCGCAACTGGACGCGCCGCGACATCGAAGACCTGCTGTTCTACGGCGTGCTCGGCGTGGTGCTGGGCGGCCGCATTGGCTACGTGCTGTTCTACAAGCCGGGCTACTACGCGGCGCACCCGCTCGAGGTGTTCGCGGTGTGGAAGGGCGGCATGGCGTTTCACGGCGGGTTGCTGGGCGTGCTCGCCGCGATGGCGCTGTTCGCACGCACGCGCGGCCGTCAGTTTCTCGATGTGACCGACCTGATCGCGCCCTGCGTGCCGACCGGCCTGGCCTCGGGGCGCATCGGCAACTTCATCAACGGCGAGCTGCCCGGGCGCCTCGCCGACCCGAGCCTGCCGTGGGGCATGGTCTATCCGAACGCCGGCGCGGCGCCGCGCCACCCGTCGTCGCTGTACCAGTTCGCGCTCGAAGGGTTGCTGCTGTTCGTGGTGCTGTGGATTTATTCGAAGAAGCCGCGTGGCCTGGGGCAAGTCTCGGGCGCGTTCCTGGTCGGCTATGGCCTGCTGCGCTTCATCGCCGAATACTTCCGCGAGCCGGACGACTTTCTGGGCTTTCTCGCGCTTGGGCTGAGCATGGGCCAATGGTTGTGCGTGCCGATGATCCTGGCGGGCATCGCGATGTGGTTCTGGGGCCGTGGCCGCAGCCCGCGATAAACAGGAGCTGACGATGCGCCAGATCTTCCTCGACACCGAAACCACCGGCCTGAGCCCCGAATCGGGCGACCGCATCATCGAGATCGGTTGCATCGAGATGAACAACCGCCGCCTCACTGGCGAGACGCTGCACTTCTACCTGAACCCGCAGCGCCGCAACCACCCGGACGCCGTCAAGATCCACGGCCTGACCGACGAATTCCTCGCCGACAAGCCGCTGTTCGCGTCGGTCTCCGACGAGCTGCTCGCCTTCGTCGGCGGCGCCGAGATCATCATCCACAACGCGAGCTTCGACGTCGGCTTCCTGAACGAGGAACTGCGCCGCATCGGCCGGCCCAAGTTCCCCGAATTCGTTCCCAAAATCACCGACAGCCTGCAGATGGCGCGCGAGACCTTCCCCGGCAAGGCGAACTCGCTCGACGCACTGTGCAAACGCCTCGAGGTCGACAACTCGAATCGCGCGCTGCACGGCGCGCTGCTCGACGCCGGCCTGCTCGCCGAGGTCTACATCCGCTTGACGCGCGGGCAGAACTCGCTGGTGATCGACGGCAGTGAAAGCAGTGCCGCGCAGGCCGCGCTCGACGCCGTGGATTTCAGCGTGCTGGCCTTGAAGGTGGTGCATGCGGACGACGCCGAACTGGCGGCGCACGCCAAGTTGCTGACCGAACTCGACAAGGCCAGCGGTGGCAAGACCGTCTGGAGGCAGCTCACCCCTGTGGCATAATCTTGGGCTGATTTCGGGCGGTTAGCTCAGGGGTAGAGCACAACATTCACACTGTTGGGGTCGGGGGTTCGAAACCCTCACCGCCCACCAACAAAGACGGCGGCCGATGGGCCGCCGTTTTGCATTCAGGACGCCCATGGACGCAGTCGACGCGGTCGTGATCGGTGCTGGCGTGGTCGGGCTGGCGATCGGTCGCGCACTCGCGTTGCGCGGCCTCGAGACCGTGGTGCTGGAGCGCGCCAACGCGATCGGCACCGGCACGAGTTCGCGCAACAGCGAGGTCATCCATGCCGGCATCTACTACGCGACCAATTCGCTGAAGGCGTTGACGTGCGTGCACGGGCGCGCGCAGCTCTACGATTATCTCGAATCGCACGGCGTCTCTCATCGCCGCTGCGGCAAGCTGTTGGTGGCTACTTCACCCGCGCAGCAGGCGCGGCTGACGCAGATCCAGGCTCAGGCGGCGCGCAACGGCGTGCATGACCTGCGGCGGCTCGACGCGCACGAGCTGCGCGCGATCGAGCCCGAGCTGAACGCGCTGGCGGCGCTGCACTCGCCCTCGACAGGCATCGTCGACAGCCATGGCCTGATGCTCGCGCTGCTCGGCGATCTAGAGGCGAACGGTGGAGCGCTCGCGCTGCTCTCGCCGGTGGAGGGGCTCGTGTGCGGTGACACCGCGCATGTGGTCACGGTGGGCGGCGCGGCGGCCAGCGAATTGCAGGCGCGCATCGTCGTCAACGCCGCCGGCTTGTGGGCACCCGATCTCGCGCGCCGATTCAAGGGGCTCGCGCTGGACGATGTGCCGCGGGCGCGCTATGCCAAGGGCAACTACGTTTCGCTCGCTGGCCGCGCCCCGTTCTCGCACCTGATCTATCCGGTGCCCGAGGCCGCCGGCCTGGGCGTGCACCTGACGCTCGATCTGGCCGGCCAGGCGCGTTTCGGGCCGGATGTGGAATGGATCGAGCCGGCCTCGGCCGATGCGATCGACTACCGTGTCGATACGCAGCGCATCGCGGGCTTCGAGGCCGCGATCCGCCGCTACTGGCCCGGCCTGCCGGAGGATGCGCTGCAGCCGGCCTACAGCGGTGTGCGCCCCAAGCTCGATCGACCCGGCGAGGCCGACTTCGTGCTGCACGGCCCGGCCGAGCACGGCGTGCGCGGGCTGGTGAACCTCTACGGCATCGAATCGCCCGGGCTGACGGCGAGCCTGGCGCTCGCCGACGAGGTGCTCATTCGGCTGATGAGCTGACCGCGCTTTCGCGCGGGGGTTGCCACTGGCCGTTGACCAGAAGCTCGTGCGGCCCGAACTGCGCCTTGTAGGCCATCTTGTCGCTCTGCGCGATCCAGTAGCCGAGGTAGACGTGCGGCAGTTTCAGAAGCTTGGTCTGCTCGATCTGCCACATCACGTTGTAGGTGCCGTAGCTGGTGCGCGGCTCGGGCTCGTAGAAGGTGTAGACGGCCGAGAGGCCATCGTTGAGCACGTCGAGGATCGAGACCATCTTCAGCACACCGGGGCCTCCATCGGCAGCCGGCGCGCGAAACTCCACCAGCCGCGAGTTGACGCGGCTTTGCAGCAGGAACTGGGTGTACTGGTCGATGCTGTCGTGGTCCATGCCGCCACCCACGTGCCGGCCGCTCTGGTAGCGCAGGTAGAGCTGGTAGTGCTCGGGCACGAAGCACAGCCGCAGCACGCGGGCCTCGAGGTTGGCATGCGCGCGCACGGCGCGCTTCTGGCTGCGCGTGGGCACGAAGCCGGCGACCGGCACGCGCAGCGGCAGGCAGGCCTTGCAGCCGTCGCAGTAGGGGCGGTAGGTGAACATGCCGCTGCGCCGGAAGCCGTTCGCGACCAGGCCGGAGTAGGCGTCGGCGTGGATCAGGTGGCTCGGCGTGGCGACCTGCGAGCGCGCCATGCGGCCGTCGATGTAGCTGCACGGGTAGGGTGCGGTGGCGTAGAACTGGAGCGAGGCGAGCGGGAGCTCTTTCGGGTGGGTCACGTGCCGTGGTCCTCCGGGCGCCCGGATTCGAGGTGGCGCCACAGGCGCAAATCATAGGTCCAATCGACGATCTTCGGCGCCTTCGTCTGCGTGCGCAGGCGCGCCTCGAACTCGGTGCGGCGCAACTCGCGCGCGCCCATCGACGCCAGGTGCCCGGTGTGCTGCTGGCAGTCGATCATCGGCATCGCATGCTCTCGGCAGTAGCACACCAGTGCGGCGAACGCGATCTTCGAGGCGTCGGTGCGGCGCGCGAACATCGATTCGCCGAAGAACATGTGCCCAAGGTTGACGCCATACAGGCCGCCGACGAGCTCGCCGTCGATCCAGGTCTCGACGCTGTGCGCGGTGCCCAGCGCATGCCATGCGCAATACGCCTCGATCATCTCGGGCACGATCCAGGTGCCGTCCTGGCCCTCGCGCGGCGCGCTGGCGCAGGCGCTGATGACCTCGCGGAACGCGCTGTCGATGCGCAGCTCGCAGCGCGTGTCGGCGGCAAAGCGGCGCAGCGTCTTGCGCAGCGAGCGCGAGAGCCGGAACTCGTCGGTCAGCAGCACCATGCGCGGGTCGGGCGACCACCACAGCACCGGCTGGCCGCTGCTGTACCAGGGGAACACGCCGTGCGAATAGGCCTCGGTGAGCCGCTCCGGCGTGAGCTCGCCGCCGGCCGCGAGCAGGCCGGGTGCCTCGCTGCCGGGCGGCAGCGCATGGCGCGTGTCGGGCAGCGGATCGGCGGGGTCGTGCAACCAGGGGATCACGCGATCATTGTCGCGGCAAGTCAGAATCGAGGCTTCACCACGGGCAGGGGATGGCATGACTCGGTATTTCATTGGCTTGGGCCTGGCGGCGCTGTGCACGGTCGCCGTTGCGGCAGACGATGAGGATGCGATCACGCCGTACCGGCCATCGGTCTCGAGCCCGGCGCAACTGCCGGTGCCGGGCCAGCTCGAAGTCGAGCTCGGCGGCCTGCACGCAAGCAGCGATGGCGCTCGTCGCAGCAGCCTGCCCTACGCCTTCAAGCTGGCATTCTCGAAGGAGTGGGGCGTGGTGATCGGTGGCGAGGCGCATGTCTGGGCGCGCGACGATTCAGGCAAGACCCAAGGTCTGGGCGACACCACGCTGGTGCTCAAGCACGCATGGCTTGTCGACGACGCGACCGCGTTCGGCGTCGAGTTCGGCGCCAAGCTCCCGACCGCGAACGACAGCATCGGCAGCGGCCGCGCCGACTACACGCTGAACACCATCTTCAGCCGCGACATCGGCCCGGTGCACATGGACGCGAACCTCAACGCGACCCGGCTCGGCGCATTCGACGACGGAACCGGCCGCACCCAGCTCGGCGCGTCGGCCTCGTTCTCGGGCGCGCTGTCAGACCATTGGGGCCTGACCGGTGAGGTTTCGGGCACCCACCGCCGCGGCACGGCCAACGGCACCCAACTGCTCGCGGCCGTCACCTACAGCCCGAGCAAGCGATTGACCTTCGACTTCGGCGTGGCGCGCGCGGTGCGACCGACGCCGGCGACGACACAGGTGTTCGCCGGCGTCGTGTTTCCGCTCGCGAAGCTCTGGTGACTCTTGCTCGTTGCAAGGTCGGTGCGTAGCGGCACGGCAGGTGGTCTCTCGACGGAGACAGAAACCGGTTCAACAAAGGCGCGTTCGGGCAGGCTGGAGCGCTCCAGCGAAGCGCGGAAGCCTGCCCGGACGTGCCTTTGCCGCGCCGACCAGCGGCTACTGCATGAACCAGCCGTGGCTCACCACGAGCGACTGGCCCGTCAGCGCATTCGTCTCGAACCCCGCGAACAGCAAGGCGACCTCGGCCACGTCCTGAACAGTGGTGAACTCGCCGTCCACCGTCTCCTTCAGCATCACCTTCTTGATCACGTCGTCCTCGCTGATGCCGAGGGCCTTGGCCTGCTCGGGAATCTGCTTCTCGACCAGCGGCGTGCGCACGAAGCCCGGGCAGATCACGTTGGCGCGGATCTTGTACTTGCCGCCTTCCTTGGAGACCGTCTTGCACAACCCGATCAGGCCGTGCTTCGCCGTCACGTAGGCAGACTTCAGAACCGACGCTTCCTTCGAGTGCACCGAGCCCATGTAGATGATGCTCCCGCCCTTGCCGGACTTCTGCATGTGCGGCACGCAGGCCTTGGTGGTCAGGAAGGCGCCGTCCAAGTGGATCGCGAGCATCTTCTTCCAGTCGGCAAACGGGAACTCCTCGATCGGATGCACGATCTGGATGCCGGCGTTGCTGACCAGAACGTCCACGCCACCATAGGCGGCGACGACCTCGGCCACGGCCGCGTTGACCTGGTCCTCGCTCGTCACGTCCATCGCCACCGCCATCGCGGTGCCGCCGGCCTTGACGATCTCGTCGGCCGCCTCCTGCGCTGCCGGTTTGTTCATGTCGGCGATGACGACCTTGCCGCCTTCGCGCGCATAGGTGAGGGCGATTTCCTTGCCGATGCCGCTGGCGGCGCCGGTGACGATGCAGACCTTGTCTTTGAGCTTCATGAGCGGGTTTCCCTGTGGAGTTGAGAGAGGATGAAGATTCAAGCGAGATAGTCGTGGATCACGCCGCCCATCCCGAGCGTCATGTCGGTCAGGATGTGCGTGCCCGAGATCACCTCGAGCACCGGCAGGCGGGCCACCGGCGCCAGCGCGTGCTGCGCGAGTTCGAGTGCCGCCGGGCCGGTCCAGGCGCCTTTCACGGTCACGTCTTCGAGAAAGTATTGCACCAGTTCGCAGATGCGCGGTGTGCCATCGACGTGCGGGATGATTTTCAGCAGGTAGTTCGGCGCCAGCATCCCGGCCTTGACCTTGTCGGTGTCGAGCGTGTTGTGCTTGTAGCCCATCGTCGCGGTGGCCACGCGCACCGAGCCGTAGTCGAGCGTGCCGAGCAGCGTGTCCTTCTCGACCGTCAGCGAGGGCGCTGCGAGCTTCTTCGGGAAGCCCCACAGCTCGCGTCCACCGGCGATCGGCGCTTCGTCGTTCAGGTACATCGAGTGCACGTAGCCACCGGCCACGCCGTTGAACGTGACCGGGATCACCTGGCCCGATTCGGTGTAGTCGCCGAAGCCGGTCGAGTCGGGCATGCGGATGAATTCGTACTTGACGATCGCGTCGGTGAACTGCAGCGGCTCGGGCACCACGGCACGCAGCGCGTCCGGATCGGTGCGGTAGGTGACGATCAGGAACTCGCGGTTCTTGAAGCGGTACGGTCCGGGCGGGAAGGCCGGGCTGGTGAGCGGCATCGCGAAGGCGTTGCGCTTGACGTCGGCGATGTTCATGTCGGGTCAGGTGGCGGACGGGTGGTCGGAGGCGAGGTCGAACACATGCACGCCGGTCGCGGCGCGCTCATGCTTGATCCAGCGCGGGTCATGCAAGGTGTGCGCCATGTCGGCGCGGCCGGCGTCCCAGTGCTCCTGCATCGACAGGCGCGAGAACTCGTAGTCCTTCGACTGGCTCTCGTAGTGCTTGCTGCGGTAGATCAGGTGCACGACATCGACAGCGGTCTCGCATCGCACCTTCGACAGTGCGCGCACGTCGGGGTCGTCGCGCAGCGACGCGGGCAGCTTGTCGATCAGGCGTTTCGCGGCCTGCGCGATCACCTGGCGGTCGAGCTCGTTGGTGGTGTTGAGCCGGGTGCGGCTCGAAAAGCGGATGTCCTTCTCGCGCTCGGTGACCTCGGCCAGCGTCGTCGGCAGCGCCCCCTGCGCGGCGAACAGATCGACCTGGAACACGACGCGGCGGTGTTTGCCGGGCTGATCCAGCACGTACTGCAGCGGCGTGTTGGAGACCAGGCCGCCGTCCCAGTAGTGCTCACCGTCGATCTCGACCGGCGCGAAGCCCGGCGGCAGCGCGCCGCTGGCCATGATGTGGCGGGCGTCGATCGTCTGCTTTGCGGAATCGAAGTACTCGAAGTTGCCGGTGCGCACGTTGACCGCGCCGACCGAGAGCCGCACGGTACCGGAATTGATGCGGTCGAAATCGACCAACCGTTCGAGCGTGCTCTCCAGCGGTGCGGTGTCGTAGTAGCTGATCGCCTCCAGCGAGCCGCGCGGCTGAAACGGCGCGGGTGGAAAGCGTGGCTTGAAGAAGCCGGGCACGCCAAACAGCATCACCTGCGACGCGCTGGCCTCGTTCAGCCCTTCGCGGCCAGCGCCGTTCGGTGCGAACGTCGGCGCTGCCAATGACGAGCTCACCAGCTCCCAGAACTCGCGCAAGCGCGCGACGCGCGATGGGGCCGGGTTGCCGGCGATCAGCGCCGCGTTGATCGCGCCGATCGAGATGCCGGCGACCCAGTCCGGCTCGCGGTAGACCTTGCCGAGCGACTCGAACACGCCCGCCTGGTAGGCGCCGAGCGCGCCACCGCCCTGGAGCACGAGGATGCAGTCTTCATTCGGGTGGGCGGAAGGGGTATGGGGCGCGTGGCTCATCCAGGGAGCATAGCGCCGGCCGCGGCCACCCTCGCCGCCGCGGAGTCAGTAAAGAAGCGTTGCCGCGCCGCTCAGATCCTGCCCATCACCAACAGCACGACGACGATGACGACGATCAGGCCCAACCCGCCACTTGGGCCGTAGCCCCAGGACTTGCTGTGCGGCCAACTGGGCAGCGCGCCAAGCAACATCAGGATCAGGAGAATCAGAAGAATGGTGCCGAGTGTCATGGGAGCTCCTGGGTTGTCTTGTCGGTGCGCCACGATATTCGGGCGCTGTGGCCGGCAGAACGAGCCGACAGCGCGTTCGGTTGTGGGCCGGCAGCGCCTTGCGCTGTCAACGCCGTCCTACAGCCGCGTGCCGAATTCACGCTTGGGCCAGAATGCGCGCAATCTCGCTCCAACCCTCCGACAAAGGAACTTCGATGAACCTGCGTTCCCCTGCGGCCGCATTGCTGCTGGCCGTGCTCACCTCGCTGGCGCACGCGCAGCTCAAGATCGGCGTGATCGCCTCAGCCACCGGCCCGACCGCCGCCGTCGGCATCCCGCAGAAGAACTCCGCCGCGCTGCTGCCGAAGAAGATCGGCGGGCTGGACGTGGAATACACCGTGCTCGACGACGCCTCCGATTCGTCGCAGACGGTCGCGCTGGTCAAGAAGTTGCTGACCGACAACGTCGACGCGATCATCGGGCCGTCGGGCTCGCCGAACTCGATGGCCGCCTTGCAGTTCGTCGCCGAAGCGAAGACGCCGATGCTCGCGCCGGTCGGCACCACCGCGGTCGTGATCCCGATGACGGACCAGAAGCGCTGGGTCTTCAAGACCACGCAGAACGACAGCCTGATCTGCGAGGCGCTGGTGGCGCACATGGTCAAGCACGGCGTGAAGACGGTCGGCTTTCTCGGCTTCAACGACGCCTACGGCGAGTCGTGGTTCGGCGTGTTCGTGCCGATGATCGAGAAGGCCGGCATCAAGCTGGTGGCCAACGAGCGCTTTCAGCGCACCGACCAGAGCGTGATCGGCCAGGCCACGAAGATCGTTGCCGCCAACCCCGACGCGGTGCTGATCGGCGCTGCCGGCGGCCCGACCGTGCTGCCGCACACGACGCTGGTCGAGCGCGGCTACAAGGGCCAGATCTACCAGACCCACGGCGCGGCCACGCCCGACTTCGTGCGCCTGGGCGGCAAGACGGTCGATGGCGCGGTGATGGCCGCCAGCCTGATGCTGGTGCTCGACCAGGTGCCCGACGCGAACCCGGCGAAGAAGCAGGCGCTGGAGTACATCGCCGCCTACGAAAAGATGTACGGCACCAAGCCGGCGACCTTCGGCGCCAATGTGTTCGACGCCGGCCTGCTGCTGCAGCGCGCCGTACCCGAGGCGCTCAATAAGGCCAGGCCCGGCACGCCGGAGTTCCGCAGCGCGCTGCGCGATGCGCTCGAAACGATCAAGGACCTGGTCGGCACGCAGGGCGTCTACACGATGAGCGCGGCCGATCACTCAGGCTTCGACAAGCGCGGGCGGGAGTTGATGCAGTTGCGTGAGGGGAAGTGGGTGTTGATTCCTGAATAGGTCTTTCCCGGGCAGCGCGAGCCAAGGCTGCCGGGCGGCCGGCTGCGCTCATGCCGGGGGACAGAGCCCCCGGCGCTCGCCAGGCACAAACAGCCCACTGGACTGTTTGAGTCCGAGCTCGCTCCTCCGGCGTCAGAAAGAGACCTGGCGCCTCCTCCTTGACTTCGCTCCGCGGGCCGCCCGACAAGCCTTGGTGGGAGGCTTCGGCGCAGTTCGAAGTGAGTTGCCGGAGTTGGGGTTCTCGGCGGTGTCGGCATTCGGCCCATCGCTGCCGTTGAACGACCGCTGTGCGGCCGGCGGCCGGCGCGAGCAAAGGCACGTGCGGGCAGGCCGCGGTGCTTCGCTGAGGCGGTCGG
>CAXTSS010000004.1:0-307187 GCA_964247075.1 uncultured Rhizobacter sp.
CCAGGTCCATCGCGCCGCCCATGCCCTTGACCATCTTGCCGGGGATCATCCAGTTCGCCAGATCGCCCTTGCTGCTGACCTGCATCGCGCCGAGGATCGACAGGTTGATCTTGCCGCCGCGGATCATCGCGAAGCTGTCGTGCGAGCCGAAGATCGACGAACCCGGCAGCGTCGTCACGGTCTGCTTGCCGGCGTTGATCAGGTCGGCATCGACCTCGTCCTCGGTCGGGAACGGGCCGATGCCGAGCATGCCGTTCTCGCTCTGCAGCCAGACCTCGATGTCCGGGCTGACGAAGTTGGCCACCAGCGTCGGCAGGCCGATGCCGAGGTTCACATAGAAGCCGTCCTGCAGTTCCTTGGCCGCGCGGGCCGCCATCTGATCGTGTGTCCAGGCCATGTCAGGCTCCCGCTTTCTCAGTGATGGTGCGCTTCTCGATGCGCTTCTCCGGCGTCGCGTTCAGCACGATGCGGTGCACGTAGATGCCTGGCAGGTGGATCGAATCGGGCGCCAGGCTGCCGGTCGGCACGATCTCCTCGACCTCGACGATCGTGGTCTTGCCGGCCATCGCCACCGCCGGGTTGAAATTGCGCGCGGTCAGGCGGAACACCAGGTTGCCGCTCTCGTCCGCCTTCCAGGCCTTGACCAGCGAGACCTCGGGCACCAGCGCACGCTCCATCACGTAGGTGTGGCCGTCAAACTCGCGCAACTCCTTGCCTTCGGCCACCAGCGTGCCGACGCCGGTCTTGGTGAAAAACGCGGGAATGCCGGCGCCACCGGCGCGCAGCTTCTCGGCCAACGTGCCCTGCGGCGTGAACTCGAGCTCGAGTTCGCCTGCCAGGTACTGGCGCTCGAACTCCTTGTTCTCGCCGACGTAGCTCGAAATCATGCGCTTGATCTGGCGCGTTTCGAGCAGCAGGCCGAGGCCGAAGCCATCGACGCCGGCGTTGTTCGAAATCACGCTGAGGTTCTTCACGCCGGAGTCGCGCAGCGCCCCGATCAGCGCCTCGGGGATGCCGCACAGGCCGAAGCCGCCGACCGCCATCAGCTGACCGTCTTTCACCACGCCCTTGAGCGCCGCCGCGGCGCTGGGGAATACTTTCTTCATGGGCTGTCTCCGCGTGTTCGAGCGGCGAAGCGTACTACCTAACCCATTACGTAGTCGTTACGTAGAATCGCCTAAGCATGAACACCGCCGAGCCGATCGACACCGCCTTCCTCGACGACGCGCTGAGCACCGTCTTCGCCGAATGGGTACGCGAACTCGACCTGCGCGTGCTCGAAGCGCGCGCCGGCGAGGTGCTGCTGGCGCTGCCGGTCACAGCGAAACATGTGCATTCGGGCGGCGTGATGTCGGGCCAGACACTGATGGCGGCCGCCGACACGGCGATGGTGCTGGCGGTCATGTCGAAGCTCGGCGCGTTCCGGCCGATGACGACGGTGCAATTGCAGACCACCTTCTTGCGCCCGGTGCCGGCCGACGCCGGCTTCGCCCGGGTTCGCGCGCGCGTGCTGCGGCTGGGCAAGTCGCTCGCGTTCGGCGACATCGAGATCGGCTTCGGTGCCGATGTGCTCGCGGCCCACGCGACCACCACCTATGCCCTCCTCTGACGCGATCGCGTCGCTGGACTACGGCACCGCGTTCGATCTCGCGCCGATCGGTCTGGTGCTCTCGCGCAACCGGCTGATGGTCGATTGCAACCGGCAGGTGCTGGAGATGTTCGGCGCGCCGCGCGAGGCGCTGGTCGGCCACAGCTTCCAGCTGCTCTACCCGACGCACGACGAGTTCGAGCGCACCGGGGCGCGCATCGTCGCGAGCTTGAATGCGAACGGCGGCTATGCCGACGAACGCGTGATGAAGCGCGTCGGCGGGGCCCAGCGCGACAAGCTGTTCTGGTGCCGTGTGGCCGGCCGCGCGCTCGATCCGGCGCATCCGCATGCGGCGGGCATCTGGTCGTTCGAGGATTTGTCGGCGCGGCGCCAGATCGGCGTCGAGCTCACGCCACGCGAACGCGAGATCGCCGCGCTGCTGATCGAGGGCCTCACGAGCAAGCTGATCGGCAGGCGCCTGGGCATCAGCCCGCGCACCGCCGACGTCTACCGCGCGCGACTGATGGGCAAGTATGCGGCGGCCAACACCACCGAGCTGGTCCACAAGCTGCTTTCGGGTTGAGCACCCAGGACATGAATCGAATGCACGCAGCGACCCACGAACCCGCGGCCCACTGCCCGAACTGCGACACGTCGCTGGCGCTGCAGCCGGCGCCGGCCTATTGCCCGCGCTGCGGTCAGGAGACCGTGCTGCACCCGCCGACGCTGTTCGAGTTCGTGCACGAGTTCATCGGCCACTACATCGCCCTCGATGGCGCGCTGTGGCGCACGCTCCGGCTGCTGATCACGCGGCCGGGGCGGCTGACGAGCGAGTATTTCGCCGGCCGGCGCAAGCGCTATGTGCTGCCGCTGCGGCTGTACCTGACGATCAGCTTCGTGTTCTTCCTGGTCTTGAAGGGATTCGGCGCCACGTCGTTCGTGAGCCTGGAGATCGCGCCTGCGGCGGACAGCCGGGGCCAGCCGATCACGGCAAAATCCGATCCCGCCCGTTACCAGGAGGTATTGCGCCAAAGGCGCGCCTGCGTCGATGTACCCGGCAGCTGCACGTGGTACGACACGCTGCGCGCGCGCATCAGCCTCAAGGCCATGGCGCAGGCAGAGCATCCCGATGCGCTCGTGGAGCGCTTCTTCGGCATGGCACCGTATGCGGTGTTCGTGTTGTTGCCGCTGTTCGCCGCGATCGTGATGCTCGCCTACCGGCGCCGCCGGATGAACTACGGGGCGCACTTCGTGTTCAGCCTGCACATGCACAGCTTCTGGTACCTCTTGCTGCTGATGCTCGCACTCCTACCCAACGGCGTGGCGCTGATCGCCCTGTTGCTCGTGCCACTCGGATACGCGGCGTGGGCGCAGCACACGGTCTATGGCGGGCGGTGGTCCGCCGCGCTGCTGCGCACGACGAGCATCGCGATCTGCTACATCGTCGCGCTGCTGCTCACGATGTTCGGTCTGGGCGTCGTCTCCCTCGTCAGCGCTTGATCTGCGCGTAGGATCGTCCGGTTTTCTCAGCTGCCTGAACTCATGCCCTTGCCTTTGCGCTTCGCCTCGTCGGCTCTCCTGCTGTGCCTCCTGCTGGGCGCCTGTGCCAGCCAGCGGGCGACTTCGACCTTCCAGCGCGAGGCCTTCGAACTCGGTGACACCTACTCGCGCGTGTTCAAGACCACCGAAGCGCAGGCCTGTGAAGCGGCGCGGCGAGCGCTGCTGAGCCAGGGCTATGTCGTGAGTGCTGCGAACGTCGACTTGGTAAACGCCCGCAAGAGCTTCCAGAACGACGCCGACACCCACCTGGAGATCGAGTTCCGCGTGGTGTGTTCACCCGAGGTGAAGGGCGGCGACAAGACGCTGGTGTTCGTCAGCGCATTGCAAGAGCGGTTCGCGCTCAAGAAGAACAACAACTCGGCGAGTCTGGGCGTCGGCGCGATTGGTTCGGTGTCGCTGCCGTTCGGCGGCAGCGACGATTCGCTCGTCAAGGTCGCCAGCGAAACCATCACCGCGGCCGACTTCTACGACCGCTATTTCCGCCTCGTCACCCGCTACCTGGCAATCGCCGGCAGCGAGGTCGTCAGCGACAAGCCCTGATCGCGCTACGCAACGATCCGCCGCACCGAATCCGGCAGCGGCACCGACTTCTGCTGCGGAAAGCTCACCCACACTGTCTTCGCCCCGCCCGAGGCGTAGATCACGCCGGGCGCGTCGGTACGCTCCAGCGTGATGAAGGTGTCGAAGCTGCTGCGGCCGGCGTTGGCCACATAGTGCTTCGCAAGCACATCGCCGGGGTACTCCAGCTGCTTGATGAAGTTGCAGAACGCATTCACGATCACCGGCCCCTCGCCGCTCGGATCGGGCTTGCCCCCGACCTGGTGCAGCCACTCGATGCGCACGATCTCCATGTAGCGGAAGTAGAGCGTGTTGTTGACGTGGCCCATGGCGTCCATGTCCCCCCAGCGGATCGGGATCACCATCTCCAGCGTGAGTCGCTTTTCGTCGGGCAGGTCGAAACGCATGATGAACTCCCGGTCAGGTGCGGGCCACGCCGAGTTCGGCATACAAGCGCTCGACGAGGCCGCGCAGCTCTTGAATCTCGGCCTGCATGGCGCTCTGCTGCGCCTTGATCGCCGCGATCTCGCTCACGGCCACGAAGTCGGCCGAATCGCTCGCCACCGGCATCGAGGACACATCGACCGCGCCGCTCAGCAGATGCGCCCAGCGCGGCTCGCGCATGCCGGGCGCGCGCGGCAACTTGACAACGAGCGCCCCGCCCTTCTCAATCGGCCGCGCGGCGAGCTCATCCAGAAAGCCTTCGACCGACGACAGATCCGCGAACCGGTGCAGGCGTTCCGACGCCGTGCGCAACTCGGACACCGTCTGCGGCCCGCGCAGCACCAGCGTGGCCAGCAGCGCGACCGATTGCGAGGGCAGAACCAGCGTGCGGCCGGCGTTGTGCTCGTAGCGCGTCACGCGCGAACCGCTCGCCTCGAACACCAGGTTCAGCGCCTTGAGCGCCATCACCGTGTCCTGCACCTCGCCCTCGGTGGCATTCAGCACCGGATCGCGCGCGGTCTTCTGGTTGCAGCCCAGGGTCAGCGAATTGATCGACAGCGGGTAGCTGTCGGGCACGGTGTGCGCCTTCTCGATCAGCACGCCGAGTACGCGTGCTTCGAGCACCGACAACGCGCGCAACTGCAAAGCTAGACCCCGAAGCCGTCGTCGGCTTGAATAACGGCGCCGTTGACGAAGTGGCTCTCGTTCGCGCACAGCATCATCAGCACCGCGTCCAGATCCCGCGGCTGGCCGATGCGCTTGCGCGGCAGCATCTCGATCAGCTTGCGACCCTGTTCGGTCTCCCACTGGTGGTGGTTGATCTCGGTGTCGATGTAGCCAGGGCAGATCACGTTGACGTTGATGCCGTGGCGGCCCCATTCGAGCGCCATCGCGCGCGTCATGTGGATCACCGCCGCCTTGCTCATCGCGTACACGCCGATGCGGCTGAGCGCTTTCAGCCCGGCCATCGACGCGATGTTGACGATGCGCCCGCCGATGAAGGTACCCGGCGCCGCGCCTTTCGAGCGCGCGATCATGCGCTTGCCGACCTCCTGCGCGACGAAGAACGCCCCCCGGGTGTTGGTGCCGAAGACATAGTCGAAGTCTTCTTCGGTCACCTCGGTCAGCGGCTGCGTCGTGCCGACGCCGGAGTTGTTGACGAGGATGTCGATCGTGCCCATCTCGGTCTCGGCGTGGGCAACGGCGGCCTTGATGCTGTCGTGGTCGGTCACGTCGAGCGTGACGACGTGCGCGTCGCCACCGTCGGCCTCGATCTCGGCGCGCAAGGCCTTCAGGCGTTCGACGCGCCGGCCCGCCAGCACGACGCCGGCGCCGGCTCGGGCCAGCGTCTTCGCGAACTGCTGCCCCAGGCCGCTGGAGGCGCCGGTGACGAGCGCGACGCGGCCCGACAGATCGATGTTGTAGCTCATGGACAAGTCTCCTGCGATACCGAACCCGGCCTCTCGGCCTCGGCGATCACGATAGCACGCGACCCGTAGAATGAATGAACATCAGAGCTCGGAGGAAGCCGCATGACGCCCGCAGAAATCCTGGCCCGACACGGCCCGCGCGAAGCGATGGAGTACGACGTGGTCGTGGTCGGCGGCGGCCCGGGCGGGCTGGCCGCGGCGATCAAGTTGAAGCAGCTCGCGGCCGCCAAGGGCAAGGAGGTCTCGGTCGTGGTGCTCGAGAAGGGCTCGGAGCCCGGCGCGCACATTCTCAGCGGCGCGGTGATGGACCCGAAGGCCCTCACCGAGCTGATCCCGAACTGGAAGGAACTCGGCGCACCGCTGAACCAGCCGGTCGTCAGCGACCAGGTGATGTTCCTGAGCCAGACCGATGCGTTCGTCACCCCGAGCTACCTCGTGCCGGAGTGCTTTCACAACGAGGGCAACTACGTCATCAGCCTGGGCAGCGTGGTGCGCTGGCTCGGCAGCCAGGCCGAAGCGCTCGGCGTCGAGATCTTTCCGGGCTTCGCCGCGGCCGAAGTGCTCTACAACGAAGCCGTCGCGGGCGTGTCGTCGGTCAAGGGCGTGGCCACCGGCAATCTCGGCGTCGGCAAGGACGGGGAGCCGACCGGCGACTTCCAGATCGGCATGGAGCTGCACGCGAAGTACACGATCTTTGCCGAGGGCGCTCGCGGCCAGCTTGGCCGCCAGCTGATCGAGCGCTTCCATCTCGACAGCGGCAAGGATCCGCAGTCGTATGCGCTCGGCGTCAAGGAGCTGTGGGAGATCGACCCCGAGCGGCACCAGCCCGGCCTCGTGATCCACACGGCCGGCTGGCCGATGGACACGATGACCTACGGCGGCGGCTTCATGTACCACCTCGAGGACAACAAGGTCACGCTCGGCCTCGTCGTCGGCCTCGACTACACCAACCCGTGGCTGAGCCCGTTCGAGGAGATGCAGCGCTGGAAGACGCACCCACGCATCAAGGATTTTCTCGAAGGCGGCAAGCGCATCGGCTACGGCGCGCGCGCGATCACCGCGGGCGGCCTGTTGAGCCTGCCGAAGACGGTGTTCCCGGGCGGCGCGCTGATCGGCTGCGAAGCCGGCTACCTGAACGCGGCGCGTATCAAGGGCAGCCATGCCGCGATCAAGACCGGCATGCTCGCGGCCGAGGCCGCGTTCAATGCCATCGTCGCCGGCCGTCAGCACGACGTACTGAACGCCTACCCGGCCGCGTTCAAGAACAGCTGGCTGCACGCCGAGCTGGACCAATCGCGCAACTTCAAGCAGTGGTTCAAGAAGGGCGTGTACGTCGGCTCCTTCATGACCGGCATCGAGCAGTGGCTGCTGCCGCTGATGGGCGTGCGCTCGCCGCCGTGGACGATCCACCGCACCGAGCCCGACCACGCCCGCCTGAAGCCGGCGGCCGAATGCCCGCAGATCAGCTACCCGAAGCCGGATGGGGTGATCACCTTCGACCGGCTGTCGAGCGTGTTCATCAGCAACACCAACCACAACGAGCACCAGCCGGCGCACCTGACCTTGAAGGACGCGAGCGTGCCGGTCACGATCAACCTCGCGAAGTACGCCGGCCCCGAAAGCCGCTACTGCCCCGCCGGCGTGTACGAGTTCGTGAAGGCCACCGACAGTGCCGGCAAAGAGATCGACCGCCTGCAGATCAACGCGCAGAACTGCGTGCACTGCAAAACCTGCGACATCAAGGACCCGACTCAGAACATCGTCTGGGTCGCGCCGGAAGGCGGCGGTGGGCCGAACTACGCCGGGATGTAGCGCGCCGATCGCTTCGCCACGCGACAAGCGCGATATGCACGACGATCCGCGGCACTTTTCAGAGGCAATCCACCTGCGCAATGGCGCGCCGGCGGTCGTGCGCGCGATCCGGCCCGACGACCGCGAGCGCCTGCAGGCGGCGTTTCTCGCGCTTGAGCCGGAGTCGGTCTATTTGCGCTACTTCTCGTACAAGCATGAGCTGAGCGAGGCCGACCTCGACCGCTTGTGCAACCCGGACTTTCACGAGCGCGTCGTGCTGGTCGTGACGCAGCCCGCCGATTCGGGCGAGATCATCGTCGGCAGCGCTGGCTATGTGCGACACCCCGCGGCCGACGGCGCACCGGCGGCAGAAGTCGCCTTCGCCGTCGAGGAAGACGTGCAGGGTCAGGGCATCAGCAGCAAGCTGCTCGCGGTGCTGGCCGAGATGGCGCGCGCCGACGGCATCGAGCGCTTCGATGCCGAAGTGCTGAGCCGCAACGGCGCGATGCTGCACGTCTTCGAGCACAGCGGGCTGGCGATGCAGGCGCAGCCCGAGGAAGACGGCGTGGTTCGGCTGAACCTGTCGCTCGCGCCCGCATAGGCCGCCTTGCCCGACAGGCTGCGCGACAACGCGGGCGACACTCACCGCCCGCGCATGCGCGTTCAACGCTTGCGCTCGACCGCTCGCCTGGCCTTGCTCTTTTCGCGCACGGGGCCACGGCTGGCGCGCCGAGACTTCTTTGAAACGGTGTCGGTCTCCTCGTCGTCGTCCGGCGCCAACGGCTCCGCACTCGCCACCTTGGCCCGCGACTTGGTCACCTGCCGCCCGAGTTCGTGCAGGGCTTCCAGGCCCTTGACGATGGCTTTGCGCGCCGCCTTCGTCTTGGCCGCGACCTTCGGGCCCCAGGGGTCTACGGGGACCGGCCCGTGCGGTCCCCAGGCCCACAGGGGACCATCGGCCAGGCTGCCGATCAACATGAGGTACATGCGTTCGTCGAAGATCGGCCAGTGAAATGCGCAAGGCCGCACGGCGAGGTATTCGACCGGCGACGCGATGCCATTCGCGACGACGCAGATCTCGGACGGGCCGGGCGGAATGCCGCACGGCACGAAGAAGTTGGTCGAGTGCACCGCGGCCCCGGTGCCCACGCCCATGGTCGAATGGTCGAAGCTGCGGCAGTACGTGACGGTGCCGCTCGCCAGATGGCGGATACGCACCAGCGGGTAGTTGGTGGCCGCCGAAGCGTCGTCGCCATAGCCCACCGCCTGCGACAAGCCGTTGAGCAGCCGGCCGTGCAAGGTGTACGAATGGAACGGCCGCACCGTCAGCGGGTGCGACGTGATCTGCGGCCGCGCAGCCGCGCTGATGCAACCGAAGTAGTTGTAGACATAGATCGCGTTGGTTTGCGCGGCGTAGAGGATCTGCCCGGTCGGCAGCAGCAGCATGCGGCCGATGTAGGGCACATTGGTCGCGTTGGCGGGATCGGTCACGCGCTTCAGCGCGGCGCCGTCGTACTCGAAAAAGTAGGTCGGAGGCAGGAAGTCATCGCGCACGCCGTCCACCGGGCCAGCGGTGATCAGCACCTTGCCGTTGGTCATCAGACAGGCCGGCGAGTCCTTGCAGCCCACCATCTGGCCGGCGGCATTGTTGGGAAAGTCCGGCCCCATCGTCCAGGTGCCGGTGGCATTCGGCGTCGCGGGCGGCGTGTACAGCGCCGTGTGGTTGTTGGCCCCGGCGTAGAAGGCGCGCCCGCTCTCGAGCAAAATGCCGGCACCGATCTCGCTGGACGACGTCTCGATGATGCCGGTCGGCAACGTGCCGCCATCGACCCAGGTGTTCGAAGCCGCCACGTACTTGTCGGCCCTGCGCGAGCTGTCGCAACGCACCGTGACGACCGTGTTGTCGGGGAGCAGCACCCAGCTCTCCTCGGACGAGCTCGATCCCTTGGTCGGACCGGCGACCCACGTGTCGGCGACCGGGTCGTAGATTGCCGTGCGAGTGTCGTTCAGGTTGCCGAGCAGCAGGCGCCCGTCGGGCAGCACGGCACAGGCGGCGTCGCCGACCTGAGTCCAGCCGGGCGGTGAGGCGATCTCGGTCCAGGTGTCGATCACCGGGTCGTAGATCTCCGACTTGTTGGTCTCGCTGCCGGCGTTGCTGTACTCGCCCCCGCTCACGAAGACCCGCCCGTCCGCCAGCACCGCGGAGGCGTAGTAGCGCCGCGTCCAGTGCATCGGTGCGATGTCGCTCCAGCTGCCGTTGACATAGCTGCCATGAGCGTCTGGCGACAGCTTCTTCCAGCGCAACCCGCCCTCTTCCTGGCACATCACGCTGCCGTCGGTCAGCAGCAACATCGTGCTCGCGCCGAAACCCGGCTTGGACGCGAGTTGTGTCCACCAACCCGGCAGGAACGACAACAGCACGCAGATGAAGCGGCCCCAGTCGACATTGACGCGCAGCTCGCGCGCGGCGAGATCGAACGCCCGTTCGATCGTCGCCTTGTCGTGCCGCGGCAGTTCGCCGGCGAGCAGCGAGATCAGCTTCGGGCGCAGGCGTTCGGCCTGCTTGATTTCAAAGCCGCGGCCGTACAGACCTTGAAGTTTCTCCGAGACTGCCTGCCAGTCCTTGTCGTGCGAATTCATGCAGCACCCCTTGGTTGAACCCGGCTGCAAATCGAACGCCGTCGCGGCGAACCATCGAGCCCGGATCGGCAAGGTACTGCCGCGAGAGGCGACCCACCATCAGCAACCTAGGGGAGCGGAGCCCCGCACCCCCTAGGGTGTCAGCGCCGAACCGGCGGCCGCTTCTCGATGAAGGCCTGCACGCCTTCGAGCGCGCTCGCCTCCATCATGTTGCAGGCCATCGTCTGGCCGGCGTCGGCATACGCCGCGTCGATGCCGGCTTCGAGCTGGCGGTAGAACAGGGCCTTGCCCATCGCGATCGCGGCCTGCGGTTTCGCGACGATGCTGGCGACCAGCGCTTCGACCTCGGCGTCGAGCCGATCGGGCTCGGCGACGCGGTTCACCAGGCCTTTCGCGCGCGCTTCATCGGCGCTGATGAAGCCGCCGGTGACGAGCATCTCGAACGCCGCCTTGCGCGACAGGTTGCGTGACAGCGCGACGCTCGGTGTCGAGCAGAACAGCCCGAGGTTGACCCCGCTGACCGCGAACCTCGCGTCGCTGCTGGCCACCGCCAGATCGCACATCGCGACGAGCTGGCAGCCGGCCGCCGTGGCGATGCCCTGCACGCGCGCGATCACCGGCACCGGCAGGCGCTGCACCGCGAGCATCACCTGCGTGCACTGCGTGAACAGACGCTGGTAGTAGCCCAGCGACGGCTCGGCGCGCATCTCCTTCAGGTCGTGGCCGGCGCAGAACGCCTTGCCGGCTGCGCCGAGCACGACGACACGCGCCGCGTCGTCTCTCGCGATGGCCTCGAGCTCGGTCGCGAGCGCGGCGAGCATGCCCTCGGAGAGCGCGTTGAACGCCGCCGGTCGGTTCAGGGTCAGCGCGACGACGCCGCGTTCGTCGGTGTGCCGCAGCACAAGTGGATCGGTGTCGGTCATGTCGGTCTCCTCATTCGAACGCGGCAGCGCTCTTCGCGCGCTCGCGCAACTGGAACTTCTGGATCTTGCCGGTCGAGGTCTTCGGGATCGGCTCGAACAGGATCTCGCGCGGAACCTTGTAGCCGGCGAGCAGCGCCTTGCAGTGTGCAACCAGATCGGCCGCGGTGACGCTCGCGCCCGGCTTGAGCTCGACGAAGGCCAGCGGCGTCTCGCCCCACTTCGGATGCGGCTTGGCGACCACCGCGCAGGCCATCACTGCGGCATGGCGGTAGAGCGCATCCTCGACCTCGAGCGAGCTGATGTTCTCGCCGCCGGAGATGATGATGTCCTTGCTGCGGTCCTTGATCTTGACGTAGCGGTCCGGCTCCATCACGGCGAGGTCACCGGTGTGGAACCAGCCGCCCTCGAAGGCCTTGTCGGTCGCGGTCGGGTTCTTCAGATAGCCCTTCATCACGATGTTGCCGCGGAACATGATCTCGCCCATGGTCTGGCCATCGGCCGGCGTCTCGGCCATTGATTCGGCGTCGAGCACGGTCATGCCTTCCTGCAACATGTAGCGCGTGCCTTGCCGGCCGTTCAGGCGCGTCTGCTCCGAGAGCGTCTCTTCCGCCCAACTCGTGCGCTTGACCGCCACCGAGGCCGGTCCGTAGACCTCGGTCAGCCCGTAGACGTGCGTGATGTCGAAGCCGAGCTGCGCCATGCCCTCGATCATCGCGGCCGGAGGCGCGGCGCCCGCGACCATGCCGCGCACCTTCTGCGTGATGCCCTGCCGCATCTCGGCGGGTGCGGCGATCAGCAGGTTGTGAACGATGGGCGCCGCGCAGTAGTGATCGACGCCGTGCTCGCGCATCGCCGCGAGGATCGCCGGCGCCTCGACGCGCCGCAGGCACACGTGCGTGCCGCCGAGCATCGCGACGGTCCACGGGAAGCACCAGCCGTTGCAGTGGAACATCGGCAGCGTCCACAGGTACTTCGGGAAGTGCGGCATCGTCCAGGTCGCCGCGTTGCAGACCGCGTTCAGATACGCCCCACGGTGATGCGTCACCACGCCCTTCGGGTCGCCGGTGGTGCCGGAGGTGTACGACACCGCGATCGCATCCCACTCGTCCTGCGGCCCCGGCAGCACCGTCAGCGGCGTGTGCGCGGCCAGCAGCGCTTCGTATTCATGGGCGCCGAGCAACTCGCCCGCGCCGCTGTATTCGGTGTCGGCCACGTCGATGACGACCGGCGTGCGGCCATGTTCGTCGCGCAGCACGCGCAACGCCTCTCGCATCAGCGGCGCGAACTCGCGGTCGGTGATCAACACCTTCGCCTCGCAATGGTTCATCTGCCATGCGAGCAGCGGCGCATCGAGCCGGGTGTTGAGCGTGTTCAACACCGCGTTCAGGGCCGGCACCGCGTAGTGCGCTTCCACCATTTCCGGCGTGTTCGGCAGCATCACGCTGACGGTGTCGTTGCGGCCGATGCCCAGCGCCTGCAGCGCGGCCGCGAGCCGCGCCGAGCGGTCGCGTACCTGCTGCCATGTGTAGCGCCGCGCACCGTGGATCACCGCCGGCAAGTCGCCGAAGACCTCGGCGCTGCGCTCGACGAAACTGGTCGGCGACAGCGCGACGAAGTTGGCGGCGTTCTTGGCCAGACCGGAGTCGTACAGCGTTGTCATGTCATTCACCTGCCTTGCTCAGTGCCTGGTCGCTACGCACTCGCGCCCGCGAGTGCTTGGTCGACATCCCAGAGGATGTCGTCGATGTGCTCGATGCCGACCGAGATGCGCACCATGTCGGGCCGCACGCCGGCGGCGAGTTGGTGCGCGTCGTCGAGCTGGCGGTGCGTGGTCGAGGCCGGGTGGATGATCAGCGTCCGCGTGTCGCCGATGTTGGCAAGGTGGCTCATGAACTGCGCTGCCTCGATGAACTTCACGCCCGCTGGCAGACCTCCTTTGACACCGAACGCGAGCAGGCCCGAGGCGCCCGGCACACCGTCGATGGAACGCATCTGCTTCGCCACCAGCGCATGCTGCTCGTGGTCCGGCAGACCCGGATAGTTGACCCAGCTCACACGCGGATGCGCGCGCAGGAACTGCGCGACCGCCAGCGCATTGCGGCAATGCCGCTCCATGCGCACATGCAGCGTCTCGATGCCTTGCAGGATCTGCCAGGCGCTCATCGGCGACAGCGCGGCGCCGTAGACGCGCAGCGTCTCCATGCGCGCGCGCATCGTGAAGCCGAAGTCGCCGAAGGTCTCGAAGAACTTGACCCCGTGGTAGCCGGGCGACGGCTCCGTCATGCCCGGGAACTTGCCGTTGTCCCACGGGAACTGGCCGCTCTCGACCATCACGCCGCCGAGCGTGGTGCCATGGCCGGCGAGGTACTTTGTGGCGGAGTGCACGACGATGTCGGCGCCGAAGCGGATGGGGTTGCACAGGTACGGGCTGGGCACGGTGTTGTCGACGATCAGCGGCACGCCGTGGGCGTGCGCCATGTCGGCGATCGCGGCGATGTCGAGCAGTTGCAGGCTCGGATTGCCCAGGCTCTCGGCGAACACGGCGCGCGTGTTCGGGCGCATCGCTGCGGCGAAGGCGTCGGCCGAGCCGGCATCGACGAAGGTCGTCTCGATGCCGAGCTTCTTCAGGTTGACCGCAAGCATGCTGACCGAGCCGCCGTACAGGGCACCAGCGGCCACCACATGGTCGCCCTGCCCAAGCAAGGTCATCAGCGCCATCGCCTCCGAGGCCATGCCGCTTGCCGAGGCGAGGCCGGCGCGACCGCCTTCGAGCGCGGCGACACGCTCTTCGAGCGCCGCGACGGTCGGGTTCGAGAGCCGCGAGTAGACGTTGCCGAAGGTGGCCAGGTTGAACAGACTGGCCGCGTGCTCGGCGCTGTCGAACACGAAGCTGGTGGTCTGGTAGATCGGCAAGGCGCGCGCGCCGGTCGCCGCATCGGGGATCTGGCCGGCGTGGATCGCCAGCGTTTCGGGTTGGAAGACGTGATCGGCCATCTGACTCTTCAGTGCGGGCGCGTCGCCGAGATCACGCGCGTATTCACACCGGCCCAGTTCAGGCCACCGAACAGGCGCGCGTGCTCGATCTTGACGCAGCGGTCCATCACCGAATCCATGCCGGCTTCGCGCGCCAGTCGATCGGCGTCGAGGTTGCGCACGCCGAGCTGCTGCCACAGGCAGCGCGCCTTGATATCGACCGCCTGCCGCGCGATCGGCAGCACATCGGCACTGCGGCGGAAGACGTCGACCATGTCGATCGGTTCAGGAATTTCGAGCAGGTCCGGGTAGCAGCGTTCGCCGAGGATCTCGGTGCAGCGCGGGTTCACCGGAACGATGCGGTAGCCGTGCGCCTGCAGGTACTTCGCGGCGAAGTGGCTCGGCCGATGCCATTCAGGGGACAGGCCGACGATGGCGATCGTGTGGCAGCCGCGCAGGATGCGGCGCAGGTCGGCGATGGAGTCGGTCATGGTGGGTGGGGTCGCGCCGCTCCACCATAACCGAAGCGCCGATCAGGGGTCAACGACGGCGACCCGCCCTCCTTCCGTCCACGAGCCCTCCGCCGGCACCACCCGAGGCACCGCACCAACCTGCGCACGGCCTTGCCACCAGGCCGGATGCGCCTGGCGCCGCAGCACCTGCTGACGCAGCTCGCGCAAGGCATGCGCGTCTCCGAGCAAGCGGTGCCGCTGCGCCGCGCTCAGCGCCAACGCACCGTCGGCGGCGGCCTGGGCCACCAGCGCAGCGCGCGCCGTGGCCTTGGCGCCGAGCGCCGCGGCGCGCGGCGCGGTCGCGGCCGTCACACGGTCGTGCAGCGCGCCGTTGCGCACGGTCTCGGCAAAGCTCACGTCGGCCTCGAACGCCTGCGCAAAGCGCCGTGCTTCGCGCAGCACGTGCGGCTCGCGCGCCTCTTCCGGAATCAGCAGCACGCCACGCCGGCGCAGCCAGCGCCCGGGCGCCGAATGGCTGCCCCAGGCCGACAGCGGGATCGCCACGAGCAGCCCGAAGATCACCGGCGAGAGCCACCACGGGAAGGCGGCACCGCTGGCCAGGATGGCGCCGAGCCAGACCAGCGCCAACAGCGAATGCACGCCGTGGCGGCGCAGCGCTTCGCCCCAGCCGGTGACGGCGTCGCCGCGCGGCGGCGATTTCCAGTCGAGCTTCCAGCCGGTCAGCGCGGCCAGCACGAACTGGCTGTGGAACAGCATGCGCACCGGCGCGAGCAGCAGCGAGTGCATGAACTCGATCAGCGCGCCCAGCCACAACCGGAGCACGCCGCCGAACTGGCGCGCCTGGCCGCGCAGCGTGATGATCAGCAGCGACAGGATCTTCGGTGCGAGCAGCAACAGCGCCGTCAGGCCGAACAGCGTCAGCATCAGCTTCAAATTCGCCGTGGGCCAGATCGGGAACAGCTGGTAAGGCTCGATGAAGTATTTGGGCACCTCGTGGGCCTGGCTCGCGAACATCACAGTCGACACCAGCAGGAACGCCAGCCACAGCGGCGCCGACACGTAGGCGAGCACGCCGGTGAGGAACACCGTGCGGTGCACGGCGTGCAGCCCGGGCTCGAACATCAGGCGCGAGTTCTGCAGGTTGCCGTGGCACCAGCGGCGGTCGCGTTGCAGTTCCGACAGCAGGTTCGGTGGCACCTGCTCGTAGCTGCCATCGAGGTCGTAAGCGATCCAGACCTTCCAACCGGCGCGACGCATCAGCGCGGCCTCGACGAAATCGTGCGACATCACGTCGCCAGACAGCGAGGTCCGGCCCGGCAGTGGCGCCAGCGCGCAATGCTGGATGAACGGCGCAACGCGCAGGATCGCGTTGTGCCCCCAGTAGTGCGATTCGCCGAGCTGCCAGTAGTGCATGCCGGCGGTGAACAGCGGGCCGTAGACGCGCGAGCCGAACTGCTGGATGCGCGCGTGCAGCGTCTCGTGACCACAGGCGCGCGGCGCGGTCTGGATGATGCCGGCGTCGGGGTGCGCTTCCATGAGCCGCACCAGGCCGGTCAGACAATCGCCCGTCATCACGCTGTCGGCGTCGAGCACCACCATGTAGCGGTAGTCGCGGCCCCAGCGGCGGCAGAAATCGGCGACGTTGCCGGCCTTGCGGCGGCTGCGGTGCTGGCGCCAGCGGTAGTGCACGCGCACCGGTGCGCCGCCGTGCGCGAGTACCTCGACCAGCGCACCCCAGGCGGCCTGCTCGGCGGCGCGGATGTCGGGCTGGCTGGTGTCGCTCAACACGAAGAAGTCGAAGCGCTCATGCGCATCGGTACGGGCCAGCGATTCGCAGGTGGCGCGCAGCCCGGCGAAGACGGTAGCCACATCCTCGTTGCAGATCGGCATGATGATCGCGGTGCGCGCCTCGGCCGGGATCGGCACCCCGGGCTCGCGCAGGGTGTTCGTCACAGCATGGCGGTCACGGCCACGCAGCAGCACCCAGGTGCCCATCACGCCGGTCCAGAAACCGGCCGAGATCCAGGCGAACAGCACGCCGAACAACATCAACAGGCCTTGCTCCGACCAACTCCCGCCGTGCAGCGGCAGCACGTCGATCATCGTGTCGGTGCCGACGATCGCGCCGAGCGCGACCAGCGCCAACAAGATCACCCGGCGCAGCATCAGCGGGCGCGTGTCGCCGGGCTGGCGGTGCGTCGGCGCACGGTAGCCGAGCAACCGGCGCAGCGGCCGCAGCAGCGGGTGGCCGGCCCAGGGCGTGGCGACCATCGAAGAGCGATGGATCGGCGGATGGGCTTGGGGGGTGTGGTTCATGGCTTGTCCGATTCGGGCGGAACGATGTAGCTCCAGGTTTCCGTAAGCGTGTTTTGTGCCTGCTTGATGGCAGCGCGCATCTCGATCGGCTTGCTCGCGTCCGCACGCTTGACGCGAACCGTCATGCGCCAGGCACCGCTGACCGCGTTGCGGAACAGGTTGCGCTCGCGCAGCTCGGCGTTGGCGCCGACCTCGACGAAGGCTTCGGGTTTGGCATCGGCGGCCAGCGCACGCAGTGCCGGGCCGTCGAAATCGACGACGAAATTGAGGTCACCGTCGGGCTGGCGCACGTAGCCCCGGCCGCGCCGCGTCTGCACGACCCAGCCCTTGCCGGCCGGCGTCTGGCCGGCCATCTGCCAACGCATGCGGTAGCTGAAGTCGAGCGGCTTGGCGGCGAGCGGGGCCTGATCCGGCACCCAATAGGCGACGATGTTGTCGTTGGTCTCGTCGGGTGTCGGGATCTGCACCAGTTCGACACGCCCCTTGCCCCACGCGCCGATCGGCTCGATCCACAGGCTCGGGCGACGCTCGTACAGCGCTTCCGGGTCTTCGTAGCTGGCGGGTGCGCGATCGCGCTGCATCACGCCGAAACCGCGCGGGTTGGTCGCGGCGAACGAGGTCACGAGCAGGCGCTTCGGGTTCACGAGCGGGCGCCAGATCCATTCGCCGTCGCCGGTCTGGATCGACAGGCCATCAGAGTCGTGCACCTCGGGCCGGTAGTCGTCACGGCCAGGCTGGTTTTCGCCGAACGCGAACATGCTGTTCAGCGGCGCGATCCCGAGCATCGGCGAGGCCTCGCGCGGGAACACGCGGGCGGTGACCGTCATCACCGTGTCGGTGCCCGGAGCGACGATGAACTTGTACGCGCCGGTGACGCGTTTCGAATCGAGCAGGCCATAGATCGTCAGCGTGGTGGCACCCGAACGCGGGCGCTCGATCCAGAACTCGCTGAAGCGCGGAAACTCCTCGCCGCCCGCCGCCGCGGTATCGACCGCCAGACCGCGCGCCGAGAGGCCGTAGACCTGGTCCTTGCCGACCGCACGGAAGTAGCTCGCGCCGAGGAACACTGCAACCTCATCACGGTAGCCCGGCCGGTTGATCGGGTAGTGCACGCGAAACCCGGCAAAGCCGAGGCCGCGCAGCTTGGGCGCATCGAACTTGTTGCGGCCGTAGTCGAACATTGCCGGATCGACCTCGAGCCGCTTCACGGCGTTGCCCTCGATCGTGTTGACACGCACCGCATCCTGGAAGCCGCGTCCGGTCGGGAAGAACATCAGCTCGAACGGCAGCTTGTCGGCTCGCCACACCGCGTGATCGGGGCGGAAGCGGATGTCGCGGTAAGCGTCGTAGTCGAGGTCGCGAAGTTCGGCCGACAACTGCGATACGGGCGCCTTGTACGGCGCTGTTGCCAAATCGCGGGCGCGCGTCGCGATATCGTCGAACCCGAATGCCGCGCGCGCCAGCCCCGGAGCGGCCAGCGACAAGGCTAGAAGCAACGGGCCGAATGCCCGAGCCGCGCGTGCGGCACAGCGTGTGATGGGAGATGAAAGATGTTCGACCATGAGACTTGAAACGCTCTTCGCCTTCGATCGGTTCGTGAAGTTGTTCTCGGCAAAGACGCAACTCTAAGGGTATTCACCGGGGATGACCGCCATTTCAAGGTTTGCTTACATGGTTTTTGCGCCGAACTTGCAAGTCGCGGCGTTTGCCGGCGGAGCCGCGGCGCGTTGGCCGACAAGCCGTCGGCGCCCGCATGAAAAAGGCCCCGTGGCAAGTGCCGCGGGGCCTGCATGCGAGCCGCCTCGCGGCGGTCATCGCTCGAGATCAGCCGTGAATCAACCGTGTTTGGCGTCGAAAAACTGCTCGTCTTCGGTCGATCCCTTCAGCGCAGCCGTGGACGACAGCGCCTCGATCGTGGTCGTGACCGCGTCGAAGTAACCGGTGCCCACTTCGCGCTGGTGCTTCACGGCGGTAAAGCCGCGCTCTGCCGCGGCGAACTCGGCTTCCTGGAGCTCGACGAACGCCGTCATGTTGTTGCGCGCATAACCGTGGGCCAGGTTGAACATCGAGTAATTCAGGCTGTGGAAGCCGGCCAAGGTGATGAACTGGAACTTGTAGCCCATCGCACCCAGCTCGCGCTGGAACTTGGCGATGGTCGCGTCGTCGAGGTTCTTCTTCCAGTTGAAGCTGGGCGAGCAGTTGTAGGCCAGCAGCTTGCCGGGGAACTTGGCGTGGATCGCGTCGGCAAACTTCTTCGCATAGCCCAGATCGGGCTTGCCGGTCTCGCACCAGACCATGTCGGCCACTTCGGCGTAAGCCAGGCCTCGCGAGATCGCCTGCTCCAGGCCCGGCTTGCTGCGGTAGAAGCCCTCGACGGTGCGCTCGCCGGTCATGAACGGCTTGTCGTTTTCGTCGACATCGCTGGTGACGAGGTCGGCCGCTTCGGCATCGGTGCGCGCGATCACCAGCGTTGGCACGCCCATCACGTCGGCGGCGAGGCGGGCGGCCTGCAGCTTGGCGACGGCTTCACGCGTCGGCACCAGCACCTTGCCACCCATGTGGCCGCACTTCTTCACCGAGGCGAGCTGGTCTTCGAAGTGCACGCCGGCGGCACCCGCGTCGATCATCGACTTCATCAACTCGAACGCATTCAGCACGCCACCGAAACCGGCTTCGGCATCGGCCACGATGGGCGCGAAAAAGTCGATGTCGTTCTTGCCTTCCGACCACTGGATCTGGTCGGCGCGCGTGAAGGTGTTGTTGATGCGCTTGACGACCATCGGCACCGAGTTCGCCGGGTAGAGCGACTGGTCCGGGTACATCTCGCCGGCGAGGTTGGCGTCACCCGCGACTTGCCAGCCCGACAGGTAGATCGCCTTCAGCCCGGCCTTGACCTGCTGCATCGCCTGGTTGCCGGTGAGCGCACCCAGCGTGTTG
Organism: uncultured Rhizobacter sp.; assembly: GCA_964247075.1. Classification (GTDB taxonomy): domain Bacteria; phylum Pseudomonadota; class Gammaproteobacteria; order Burkholderiales; family Burkholderiaceae_C; genus LMDS01. The sequence continues at coordinate 19,634 of CAXTSS010000004.1, forward strand.
ACGAACGGCTCGGTATTGACGAGGTTCCAGAGCTTCTCGGCGCCGCGGCGGGCCAGCGTGTGCTCCGGCTGGATCGAGCCGCGCAGACGCACCACGTCGGCGGCGCTGTAGCCGCGCTTGATGCCCTTCCAGCGCGGGTTCTGGGCCCAGTCTTTCTCGAGGGCGGCAATCTGTTGGTCGCGGGTCTGTGCGGTCATGTGAGCTCCAGTGGGATGGTGAAAAAGCGAGGTTGCTGCGCTCAAGAATAGCAACTGTCCGCGCGATTGAGAAGACTTGTATCTTATATAAGACTAAAAATGAGATTCAATAAAATCAATAAGTTAGGAGCATATTTCGTAATGCGGTGCTCGATTCTCAAAGCGCGAAAGAAAATGCGGCGGCGCAACATCGCAACATTGCACAATATGAAATGTGTATCGCGGCTCGTGAAACAGTACAGTGCGGCGGCCGTATCACGGCCCGCCCGCATGACCTCCTTCGCATTCCTGTCGCAGAGCACGTTTCTCAGGGCGCCCCCGCCCGCCGCCACCACGCCATATGCCATCGCCGGTGTCGCGTGGGACGGCGCCGTCACGAACCGCCCCGGCGCGCGCTTCGGCCCGCGCGCAATCCGGGAGGCCAGCCACATGCTGTGCGATGCAACGCATCCGTACTTCGATGTCGCGCCGCTCGCCCTGCTCTGCGACGCCGGCGATCTGCCGCTGCCGAACACCAGTCTCGAAGGCATGCGCGCTGCGATGCAGCCGCTCGTCGCCGAGCTGATCCGCGCGCACCACATGTGCTGGCTCGGCGGCGACCACTCGATCACGCTGGCACTGCTGCGCTGCTACCGCGCGTGGCTCGGTCGGCCGCTGGCGGTGATCCATTTCGACGCGCACTGCGACACCTGGACCGACCACTTCGGCGAACCCAGCGGCCACGGCACCTGGGTCTATGAAGCGATGCGCGAAGGGCTCGTCATCAACGAGTGCGTCACGCAACTCGGCATCCGCTCCTCCGGCACGCGCGACGCGCGCGAGTACGTGAGCGATCAGGGCGGCCTGATCTTTACCGCGCGCGACCTGCGCGGGCTGGAGAGCCCGGCACAGCTCTCCAGCGTGCTCGGCGCGATCCGCACGCGGCTCGCGGCGCATGGCCACCCTCCGGTTTATCTGAGCCTGGACATCGACTGCCTCGACCCGGCCTTCGCGCCCGGCACCGGCACGCCCGAGCCCGGCGGCATGACGAGCAACCAGGTGCTCAGCTTCCTCGAGGAGCTCGCCGACCTGCCCTTCGTCGGCATGGATTGCGTCGAGGTCGCGCCGCCGTTCGACCACGCGGAGCTGACGAGCCAGGCCGCCGCCGCTTTTGTTTGGACCTACCTGTGCGGGCGGATTGCTAGAGGGGTAGAGCGGTCGTCTTCTTGACGGTGCGCAGCACCAGCAGCGAGTTCGTCCGCGCCACATTCGGCAGGCGCATCAGCACCTCCGAGTGGATGCGCTCCAGGTCTTCGGCATCGCGGTAGGTGAAGCGGATCAGGTAGTCGTTCGAGCCTGCCACGTAGAAGCAATCGAGCACCTCCGGCTGATCGCGCACCGCTTGCTCGAAGGCTTCGAGTTGCGGTGTGTTCATGGTCTCGAGGTTGATGATCGTGAAGCTCACGCCGTGCTTGCCGACGGCGCGCGGGTTGATCATCGCAACGTACTGCGCGATCACGCCGCCGTCTTCGAGCGCTTTCACACGCCGCAGGCAGGCCGACGGCGACAGATGGACGCGCTGCGCCAGCTCCAGATTCGACAAACGCCCTTCGGCCTGCAATTCCGTCAGAATCGCCCGGTCGATCGCATCCAGTTTCACTTCCGCGCTCGCACTTCGCACTTAATGCCTTCGGAATCGGATTTCCTCGCATGATATTGCAGCGACGAGGGTGAACCCGTCTCCCGATTGACGCCCTATTGCGCCTCGCTTTCCCTAGACTGTTGGGCTTCCTGCTCGCACACTTGTGAATGCGGGTGAATGGTCACCCTGGAGCCTCGCCATGCACAAAGACGACCCCGCCACGACCCTGCCCGCTTCATCTGCCGCCAAGCCAGCCACCCAGCAGCCGATGGACGCCTACTGGATGCCGTTCACCGCGAACCGGCAATTCAAGCAGGCACCGCGCCTGCTGTCCAAGGCCTCGGGCATGCACTTCTGGACGCCCGAAGGCCGCCAGATCCTCGACGGTATCGCTGGCCTGTGGTGCGTCAACGCCGGCCACGCGCGGCCGAAGATCACGAAGGCCATCGCCGAGCAAACGGCCGAGATGGATTTCGCACCGCCCTTCAACATGGGCCACCCGAAGGCGTTCGAGCTGGCCGAACGGCTCGTCGAGCTGACCCCGGCAGGCCTGAACCGCGTCTTCTACACGAACTCCGGCTCTGAAGCCGTCGAGACCGCTCTGAAGATGGCGATCGGCTACCACCGCGCCCGCGGCGATGGTGCCCGCACCCGCCTGATCGGCCGCGAGCGCGGTTACCACGGCGTGAATTTCGGCGGCATCTCGGTTGGCGGCATCGTCGGCAACCGCAAGTCGTTCGGGCCGCTGCTGCCCGGCGTCGATCACCTGCGCCACACCCACGATCTGGCGCGCAACGCGTTCTCGCGCGGCGTGCCCGAGCACGGCGCCGAGCTGGCCGACGACCTCGAGCGCCTCGTCGCGCTGCACGACGCCTCGACCATCGCCGCGGTGATCGTCGAGCCGGTCGCCGGTTCGACCGGTGTGCTGTTGCCGCCCAAGGGCTACCTGCAGCGCCTGCGCTCGATCTGCGACAAGCACGGCATCCTGCTCATCTTCGACGAGGTCATCACCGGCTTCGGCCGCCTCGGCTCGCCATTCGCGGCGACGCACTTCGGCGTCACGCCCGATCTGATGACGGTCGCCAAGGGCATCACCAACGGCTGCGTGCCGATGGGCGCGGTGTTCGCGAAGCAATCGATCCACGACGCCTTCATGACCGGCCCGGAGCACTTGATCGAGTTCCTGCACGGCTACACCTACTCGGCGCACCCATTGGCCTGCGCCGCCGCGCTCGGCACGCTGGAGACGTATGCCGACGATGGCCTGCTGACCCGTGGCGCGACGATGGCACCGGTGTTCGAGAACGCGCTGCATTCTTTGAAAGGCGTGCCGCACGTCATCGACATCCGCAACATCGGGCTGGTGGGCGGCATCGAGCTCGAGGCGATCCCCGGCAACCCGGGCAAGCGCGCATTCGACACCTTCCTCGAATGCTGGGAGCGCGGCGTGCTGATCCGTACCACCGGCGACACGATCGCGCTCTCGCCGCCGCTGATCGTCGAAAGCCCGCACATCGACCAGATCGTCAGCACCATTGCCGACGTGCTGAAGAAGAACGCCTGACCGGCTTTCGCTCAACCGCCCATCACCCATTGAAAAGGATTGCCTAGCGCACACCTGTTTATGCCCTTGCTCAGCGCAGACCAGCAACTGACGAAGCACTCCTACTACGTGGCCAGCGCGCCGCGTGGTGCGGGGCATGCGGCGTTGGATTCGGCGCTGGAATGCGATGTGGCGGTGGTGGGCGGCGGCCTGGCCGGGCTCTCGGCGGCGATCGAACTCGCGCAGCGCGGCTACAGCGTCATCGTGCTGGAGGCACAGCAGGTCGGCTGGGGCGCCTCCGGCCGGAATGGCGGACAGGTGATCGCGGGCCTGGCCTGCGACCAATCGGTGATCGAACAGCAGCTCGGCGACACCGCCTCGCGCGCCGTCTGGGACATGACGATGGAAGCGCTGCGCCTGATCGGCGAACGCCGCGAGCGCTTCGACATCGATTGCGACTGGCGCAGCGGCTACCTCAGCCTCGCCGTCAATTCGCGCAAGGCGAAGGAACTGCAAACGTGGCAGGCGCACATGCGGCGCGCTTACGGCTACCAGACGCAATGGATAGCGCCCGCGGACATGCCGCACTGGATCGCCAGCGAGCGCTTTCACAGCGGCGTGCACGATCCGCTCGGCGGCCATTTGCACCCGCTCAAGTACAGCCTCGGGCTGGCGCGCGCCGCCGCTTCGCTCGGCGTGCAGATCTTCGAAGGCTCGGCGGTGCTGGCGATGCAGCCCGGCGCCACGGTCAAGCTGCGCACCGCGCGCGGTGCGGTGCGCGCCTCGCACGTGCTGCTGGCGGGCAATGTCTACCTGCACGGCGTCGCGCCGATGCTCGAAAACCGCATCATGCCGGTCGGCACCTACATCGTCGCGAGCGAGCCGCTGGATCCTGAACTCGCACGCTCGCTGATCCCTTCCGGCGCGGCGGTGTGCGACACCAACTTCGTACTCGACTACTTCCGCCCCACCGCCGATCACCGCATGCTGTACGGCGGCCGCGTCAGCTACAGCACCGCGACGCCGACGAACCTCGCGGCCAGCCTTCAGCGTCGCATGGCAAGCACCTTCCCGCAACTCACCGACACCCAGATCGAGTTCTCATGGGGCGGCTTCGTCGACATCTCGATGAACCGCGCACCCGACTTCGGCCGCCTGCCGGGTGAGCACGCCAACGTCTACTACCTGCAAGGCTTCTCCGGCCACGGTCTGGCACTGACCGGCCTCGCCGGCCGCGTCGTGGCCGAGGCGATCGCCGGCGACGCGGAACGCTTCGACACCTTCGCGCGCATCAAGCACCGGCCGTTCCCCGGCGGCCGGCTGCTGCGCACGCCCGCGCTGGTGCTGGGCATGGCCTACTATCGATTGAGGGATCTGCTGTGAAAACGCCGCCGCGCAAACCGATCGTGCGACCGATCGTGCTGGTGCCCGCCTGCAATCGCATGCTGGGCCAGCACGCGTTTCATGTGGCGGGCAAGAAGTACATCGACGCGGTGCGCCTCGCCGGTTGCCAGCCGCTGATCGTGCCAACCGCGGAATTGGATGAACTCGATGCGCTGCTCGATCTTGCCGATGGCGTGCTGCTGACCGGGTCGGCATCGAACGTCCACCCCAGCCACTTCGACGAGGCCGTCCACGACCCCGAGTTGCCGCTGGACCTCGACCGCGATGCCTGGACCTTGCCGCTGATCCCGAGAGCGCTCGCGCGCGGCATGCCGCTGTTCGCGATCTGCCGCGGGTTTCAGGAGACCAATGTCGCGTTCGGCGGCAGCCTGCATCAGGCCGTGCAGGAGGTGCCCGGCCGGCACGACCACCGCGGCGCCAGCGATGCTTCGGCCGACGTTCAATACGGGCTCGCGCACGACGTGATCGTGCAAGCCGGCGGCGTGCTCGCCGGCGTGCTCGACGCGCCGCGCATCCGGGTCAACTCGGTGCACGGTCAGGGTGTGAACCGGCTTGCGGCCGGCCTGCGGGTCGAGGCGCTCGCACCCGACGGTCTCGTCGAGGCCTTCTCTGTCAGCGACGCGCGGGGCTTCAACCTGTGCGTGCAATGGCACCCCGAATGGCAGGCGGAAAGCAACGCCGTTTCGCTGCGGCTGTTCAAGGCCTTTGGCGCGGCCTGCGAGGCCTTCCGCGACCGGCACCACATGCCTCACCAGGAGGCCGAGCCCCCCGACCGCGACCAATAGGTGCGCTTCTTGCGGGCGCTCCCCGCGAGACAAGAAGACTGCATTTCGGCGCCGCTCCGTCCACCCGACGCGACCGCGCCCCAACGACTCAGGTGTTCCATGCAAGACAAAAGCAATTTCACATTCACCGATCTGGAGGCGTGGTTCGACGAACGCCGCGTCACCGAGATCGAATGCCTCGTGCCCGACCTCACCGGCGTGGCCCGCGGCAAGATCCTGCCGCGCGAGAAGTTCACCGAAGACCGCGGCATGCGCCTGCCCGAGGCGACGGTCGCGATCGGCGTGACCGGCGAGTTCCCGGACGACGGCCCGTACTACGACGTGATCCATCCCACCGATCGCGACATGCACCTGCGGCCCGATCCGTCGACGGTGCGCATCGTGCCGTGGGCCACCGACCCGACGGCGCAGGTGATTCACGACTGCTACGACCGCGATGGCAGGCTGATCCCGTTTGCGCCGCGCTCGGTGTTGCGGCGCGTCTGCGATCTGTACGCGGCCGAAGGCTGGGAGCCGGTCGTGGCCCCCGAGGTCGAGTTCTACCTGGTGGCGCGCAACACCGATCCTGACGTGCCGCTGAAGCCGCCGGTGGGTCGCAGCGGCCGCGCCGAAACCTCGCGCCAGGGCTACTCGATCGACGCCGTGAACGAATTCGACCCGCTGTTCGAAGACGTCTACGACTACTGCGAGAAGATGGAGCTGAACGTCGACACGCTGATCCACGAAGTCGGCGCGGGCCAGATGGAGATCAACTTCTTCCACGCCCACCCGCTGGGCCTGGCCGACGAGGTGTTCTTCTTCAAGCGCACGCTGCGCGAGGCGGCGATGCGCCACGACATGTTCGCCACCTTCATGGCCAAGCCCATCGCCGGCGAGCCGGGCAGCGCGATGCACGTGCACCAGAGCATCGTCAACAAGCTGACCGGCAAGAACATCTTCAGCAACGAAGACGGCTCGCCGAGCAAGGAGTTCTACTGGTACATCGGCGGCCTGCAGAAGTACACACCGGCGGCGATGGCGCTCTACGCGCCCTACGTCAACTCCTACCGCCGGCTGGTGCGCGGCAAGGCCGCACCGATCAACATCGAGTGGGGCACCGACAACCGGACCGTCGGCATTCGGTCGCCGGTTGCCACGGCAGCCGCGCGACGCGTCGAAAACCGCGTGATCGGCTCCGACGCGAACCCCTATGTCGCACTCGCCGCGACCCTGGCCTGCGGTTACCTCGGCATGAAGAACAAGATCGAGCCGGCGCCCGAGTGCAAGGGCGATGCGTACCTCTCGGCCTTCGGGCTGCCGCGCAGCTTGAGCGAAGCGTTGGGCTGGCTTGCCGACGAGAAGGATCTGCACGACGTGCTCGGCAAGGAGTTCATCACCGTGTACTCGGAGGTGAAGGAGATCGAGCACGACGAGTTCATGAAGGTGATTTCGCCGTGGGAGCGCGAGCATCTCTTGCTCCACGTCTGACGCTGCTGCACGTCTGAGGACTCGACCATGACCCGCACGACTCAACAATGGCAGGCCGCCGATTCGGCCCACTACCTCCATCCGTTCACCGACTTCCGGTCGCTCGCCGCCAAGGGCTCGCGCGTGATCGTCTCGGCCGACAACATCTACCTGCGCGACAGCGATGGCCACCGAATCCTGGATGCGATGTCCGGCCTGTGGTGCGTCAACGTCGGCTACGGCCGAAAGGAGCTGATCGACGCGGCCACGAAGCAGATGACCGAGCTGGCGTTCTACAACAGCTTCTTCCAGACCGCGACACCGCCGGCGATCGAGCTCGCCGAACTGCTGGCCGAGGTGACACCGCCGCAGTTCAAGCATGTGTTCTTCTCGGGCTCCGGCTCCGAGGGCAACGACACCATCGTGCGCATGGTGCGGCGCTACTTCGACGTGCTGGGCCAGCCCGAACGCGACGTCATCATCAGCCGCAACAACGCGTACCACGGCTCGACGATGGCTGGCGCCTCGCTGGGTGGCATGAGCGGCATGCACGCGCAGGGCGGCTTGCCGATCCCGGGCATCACGCACATCGAGCAGCCGTTCTGGTTCGAGCATGGGCGCGGCATGAGCCGTGAGGCGTTCGGCCTGAAGGCCGCCGGCTGGCTGGAGACAAAGATCCTCGAGGTCGGTGCCGACAAGGTCGCCGCCTTCATCGGCGAACCGGTGCAAGGCGCAGGTGGCGTGATCGTGCCACCCGAAACCTACTGGCCCGAGATCCAGCGCATCTGCGACCAGTACGGAATCCTCTTGATTTCCGACGAAGTCATCTGCGGCTTCGGCCGCACCGGCCACTGGTTCGGTTGCGAGCGCTTCGGCTTCAAGCCCGACCTGATGACCTTCGCCAAAGGCGTGACCTCCGGCTACATCCCGCTCGGCGGCGTGATGGTCGGCGAGCGCGTCGCGAAAGTGCTGATCGAACAAGGCGGCGAGTTCAACCACGGCTACACCTACTCCGGCCACCCGGTGGCGTGCGCGGTGGCGCTGGCGAACATCCGGCTGCTGCAACGCGAGCGCATCGTCGAGAAGGTTCACGACGACACCGGGCCTTACCTGGCGCAGCAGTTCGCGACATTGGCCGATCACCCACTGGTCGGCGAAGTCCAGACCTGCGGCCTGATGGGCGCGGTGCAGCTCGTGCGCGACAAGGCCACCGGCGCGCTGTTCGACGACGCGATCGGGCTCGGCATGGTCTGTCGTGGCCACTGCTTCGGCAACGGGCTGATCATGCGCGCCGTCGGCGACCGCATGATCGTCGCGCCGCCGCTGGTGATCACGCGCGCGCAGATCGACGAGATGATGGCGCTGATCCGGCGCTGCCTCGACCTGACGCTCGCCGATGCGGTCAAGAACGGCTGGGTATGAACCCGATGGCACGGGGTTTGCCTCTAGCCGCGCGACGCAACCCGCTGGCTAGACTGCCCGACGGACACCGCATGTCACCGATCAACGACGCAACGCTTTGAATCCAAGGAATCGCCCATGAACTTCGCGCGCAATGTCTTCTTCTCCGCCACCTTGATCGCCGCTGCGGGCCTCTTCGCCCCCGGCTTGGCGCAGGCCCAGGAAGAAGAAAAGGTGCTGAACGTCTACAACTGGTCCGACTACATCGCCGACGACACGATCGCCAATTTCGAAAAGGAAACCGGCATCAAGGTGCGCTACGACGTGTTCGACAGCAACGAGATCCTCCACGCCAAGCTGGTCGCGGGCAAGACCGGCTACGACATCGTCGTGCCCTCCTCCTACTGGGCCAAGATCCAGGCCGACGGCGGCCTGCTGCGCAAGCTCGACAAGGCGCAGCTGCCGAACCTGAAGAACATGGACCCGATCATTCAGGCGCAACTCGCGGCGATGGACCCGGGCAACCAATACCTCGTCAACTGGCTTTGGGGCTACACCACCGTCGGCATCAATGTCGACAAGGTCAAGGCCGCGCTCGGCAGCATGCCGATGCCGGCGAACGCCTGGGATCTGGTGTTCAAGCCCGAGTACGTCTCCAAGCTCAAATCCTGCGGTGTCTCGTTCCTCGATTCGCCGACCGATGTGATCCCGTCCGCGCTCTGGTACCTTGGCAAGCCGGCGTTCAGCCGCAACCAGGCCGACTTCGCAGGCGTCGGGCCGCTGCTCAAGTCGATCCGCCCGAGCGTGACGCTGTTCAGCTCGTCTGGCTACATCAACGACATGGCGAGCGGCTCGATCTGCGTCGCACTCGGCTGGTCGGGCGACATCAACATCGCCAAGCAGCGCGCGATCGACGGCAAGACCGGCCAGAAGATCGAGGCGCTCATCCCGAGCACCGGCGGCGTGCTGTTCTTCGACACGATGGCGATTCCCGCGGACGCGCCGCACCCGAACAACGCGCTGAAGTGGATCAACTACATCGCCCGCCCCGAGGTCGCGGCCAGCCTGACGAACAAGGTGTTCTACGCCAACCCGAACAAGGAGTCGAGGAAGTTGGTGAAGCCCGAAGTCTCGAACAACCCGACCGTGTTCGTCAGCGACGCAGACATGAAGAAGATGGCCAATCCCGACGCGCTCTCCAACGACATCCGGCGCACGATGACGCGCTTGTACACCTCGTTCAAGACCGGTCTCTGAGCTCACCCGCAGCCTGAACACGGAGGGGCCATGCCGGATCCAGCCAGCGTGTATTTGAAGATCGAACACGTCGTCAAGGACTTCAGCGGCTACAAGGCCGTCAACGACGTCAGCCTGGACATCGCGAAGGGCGAGATCTTCGCGCTGCTCGGTTCATCAGGCTGCGGCAAGACGACGCTGCTGCGCATGTTGGCGCGCTTCGAGACGCCGACCTCCGGGCGCATCATCCTGGACGGCAAGGATCTCGCGAACCTGCCGCCCTACGATTGCCCGATCAACATGATGTTCCAGTCGTATGCGCTGTTCCCGCACCTCACGGTCTGGGAGAACATCGCGTTCGGCCTGCGCCGCCAGGCCATGCCCAAGGACAAGATCGCCCTGCGCGTCGAGGCGATGCTCAAGCTGGTGCAGCTCGGCAAATACGCCAAGCGCAAGCCGCACCAGCTCTCGGGCGGACAGCAGCAGCGGGTGGCGCTCGCGCGCAGCCTGGCCCGGCAGCCGCAGCTGCTGCTGCTCGACGAACCGCTCGGCGCGCTCGACAAGAAGCTGCGCGAGGAAACCCAGATCGAGCTCGTGAACATCATCGAGTCGGTCGGTGTCACCTGCGTGATGGTGACGCACGACCAGGAGGAAGCGATGACGATGGCCTCGCGCATCGCCGTGATGAGCGAGGGGCGCATCCTGCAGGTCGGCGCGCCGAGCGACATCTACGAGACGCCGGCCACCCGCTTCGTCGCCGACTTCATCGGCAACGTCAACATGATGGACGGCAAGCTGGTGACCGATGCAGTCGATCACGTCGTGATCGACTGCAAGGATTGCAGCCACTACGTCGGCCACGGCATCACCGGCAGCGAAGGCATGAGCCTGAGCGTGGCGGTGCGGCCCGAGAAGATCCACCTGCAACGCGATCCGCCGGCCGACGAGTTCGCGCCGCACAACCGCGTTCGGGGCACGATCAAGGACATGTCCTACTTCGGCAGCTTCACCGTCTATCACCTGACGCTGGCGAGCGGCGACACACTCAAGGTCAGCCAGAGCAATGCGACCCGCCACCGCGATGACGCGCTCACCTGGGGCGACACCGCCTGGGCCTCGTGGTCGCCGAGTGCACAGGTGGTGCTGACGCAATGAATGCTGTCAAGCGCCTCGTCGGCTGGCTGCGCAACGGCCGCACCGCGGTGATCGGCGTGCCGTACCTGTGGCTGATCGTGTTCTTCATGCTGCCATTCCTGGTGGTGCTGAAGATCAGCTTCTCGGAGATGGGCGAAATCAGCGTCAACGACGTGCTGAGCTTCAAGGACGGCGCAATGCAGCTCACGCTGCGCGGCACCACCTACGCCTTCATCACGCACGACGAGCTTTATGTGCGCACCTACCTGTCGAGCCTGAAATACGCCGCGATCACGACGCTCTGGTGCTTGGCTGTCGGCTACCCGTTCGCCTACTTCATGGCGCGCGCCAAGGCGACGGTCCAGCCGACCCTGCTGATGTTGGTGATGCTGCCGTTCTGGACGTCGTTCCTGCTGCGCGTCTATGCGTGGAAGGGCCTGCTCGGCGAGCACGGCTGGGTCTCTGACCTGCTGATCGCGCTGCACGTCGACGTCGCGCTGGCAGCGATGGGCGTGATCCCCTCGCCCGGCAAGTTCATGAACTCGCCCTTCTCGCTCACGGTCGGCATGGTCTACACCTACCTGCCGTTCATGATCCTGCCGCTCTACTCCAACCTGTCGAAGATGGACCTGCGCCTGCTCGAGGCGGCGGCCGATCTGGGTGCGACGCCGCTGGTCGGCTTCTGGAAGATCACGGTGCCGATGTCCAAGGCCGGCATCATCGCCGGCTCGATGCTGGTGTTCATCCCGTGCGTCGGCGAGTATGTGATCCCTGAAATCCTCGGCGGCCCCGAGACGCTGATGATCGGCCGCGTGCTCTCCGACGAGTTCTTCAGCAACAACGACTGGCCGATGGCCTCGACGGTGGCCGTCGTGATGGTGCTGCTGATCATCGTGCCGCTGGCGATCTTCAACCGCTACCAGGCCGAGACGCAGGAGAAGCAGCGATGAAGGCTGGCTTTTTTGGCAAGGGCTGGTTGAGCGCGGGCTACGTCTTCCTGTACTTGCCGATCGTCTCGCTCGTCATCTACTCATTCAACGATTCGCCGATCCCGAACGCCTGGGCTGGCTTCACGCTCAACTGGTACGTCAAGCTGACGCACGACAACGAGATGCTCTCGGGCCTGTGGCTGAGCCTGAAGATCGCCTTCTGCAGCGCCACCGGCGCGGTCGTGCTCGGCACGCTGGCCGCGTTCGCGCTCGTCAAGTACCGGCGCTTCCACGGACGCACGCTGTTCTCGGGCATGGTCAGCGCGCCGCTGGTGATGCCCGATGTCGTCATCGGCATCTCGCTGCTCTTGATGCTGGTGTCGATCCAGCGTGCCTTCGGTCACCCCGAGCGCGGCATGCTGACGATCTGGCTCGGCCATGTGCTGACCGGCATGGCCTACGCCACCGTCGTTGTGCAGGCGCGGCTGCAAGACTTGAACCCGCAGCTCGAGGAGGCGGCGATGGATCTGGGCGCGCGGCCGAGCCAGGTGTTCCGGCTCGTCACCTTCCCGATGATCACGCAGTCGCTGATGTCGGCCTGGCTGCTCACCTTCACGATCTCGCTCGACGACGTGGTGCTCGCCGCCTTTCTTTCGGGGCCGGGCTCCACCACCATGCCGCTGGTGATCTTCTCGCGCGCGCGCCTCGGGCTGAACCCGAGCGTGAACGCCGTCGCCACCGTGATCATCACACTGGTGGCCATCGGCACGATCATCGCCAGTGTGCTCATCGTGCGCGCCGAACGCGAGCGCGCCAAGGCCATCGCGCAGGCGCAGCGCGACGATGGCTGAACCTGACACCAACAACACTGCAGGAGAAAACCCATGAAGTTCTGGAAACCCGTCGCGCCGACCGCGCTGGCACTCGCCCTCGCCGCCGCATTCCCCGGCGCAGCGCTGGCGCAATCCAACGAGGAGCTGCTGAAAGAGCTCAAAGCCCTGAAAGACCGCGTCGGCGAGCTCGAGAAGAAACTCGGCGACAAGCCCGCCGGCGAGAAGCAGTGGGGCATGACACCGGAGCAGGCGGCCGATTTCAACCGCATCTCGGTCAAGACCGAAGCCCTCGAAGACAACAACGAGGCGCTCGGCTACAAGGGCCTGAAGATCAGCGGCTTCTTCGACCCGAGCTACGTCTACAACCGGGCGCAGAACCGCGCCGGCTTCCAGTTCCTGAACCGCGTCTCCGACGACGGCTACAACTACGACAACAGCTACTTCGGCACTGCCAGCATCGACTTTCAAAAGGAGATGGAAGGCGGCACCAAGTGGCGGCTGACCTTGATGCCCAATCGCGGCGCAGGCACGATTGCCGACACCGGGGGAAGCAACATCGTCCACGAGGCCTCGGTCTCGATCCCGCTGGGCGACCTGCAAACGCGCTTCCTCGCCGGCCAGATTCCCGACTGGTCGGGCTACGAATACGTCCAGGCGACCACGACCAAGCTCGTCACGCGCGGCCTGCTGCTCGATTTCACCGAGCCCACGGCCTACACCGGCGCCGGCATGGAATTCATCCGCGGCAAGTGGGACGTGAAGGCCGTGCTCGCCAACTACAACAGCACCAAGCAACCGGCCGGCCGCAAGTCGCCGGTGATCGCCTATCGCGTCGACTACTCGAAGGGTGAGTTCAACGGCTTCGGCTTCGCCGGCGTACACGGCAAGGCGGCGAACTTCTCGACCGCGGCGCTCGACCCGGTCACGGGCGAAGTCATCGCGCAGAAGGACTCGCGCCTCGACCTGTTCGAACTCGACGCCTACTTCATCCGCGGCGACCTGACCCTGCAAGGCCAGGTCGGTTTCGGGCGCCAGAAGGACGCCTCGGTCACGCCGGCCGCCGATGGCACGCTGCGCGACGCGCAATGGTGGGGCGTCTCGGGCCTGGCCGCATACAAGTTCATCCCCCGCTGGGAGGCCGTGGCGCGTTTCGACTACATCAACAACACGAAGAACGGCGGCGGCCTGCTGCAGTATTCGTCGGCCGACGGCCGCAACGGCATCGGGCCGGACGCCAACCTCGGCTGCTCGCCCGCCACCCTCGTCGATGGCTGCGACAAGGGCGCAAACCGCTACGCACTCGCGATTGGCGTGAACTACCTGCTGACCTCCAACGCGACGCTCAAGGCCGAGTACCGGCTCGACCGCGCGAGCCAGCCGGTCTTCTTCGACGTGAAGAACGAGACTTACCGCAAGAGCAATTCGATCCTCGGCGCGTCGGTCGTCGTGTCGTTCTGATTTCGGCATGAGCAGCATCGACTGGCATGCGCGAGCCGCGGCAATAGCGTTCGACGGCCGCGCACTGATCGGCGGCCAGCGCGTCGCAGCGCAGAGCGGCGAGACCTTCGCCTGCGTCTGCCCGATCGACGGCCGCACGCTGACGCAGGTGGCACGCGGCCAGACCGCCGACATCGCCGCCGCCGTGGCCTCTGCGCGCGCCGCATTCGACGACCGCCGCTGGTGCGGCATGGCTCCGGCCGCGCGCAAGAAGGTGCTGGTCCGCTTCGCCGACAAGATCGTGGCGGCACGCGAAGAACTCGCGCTGCTCGAAACGCTGGACATGGGCAAGCCGATCCAGTACAGCATGGCCGTCGATGTGCCCGCCGCGGCGCGCTGCATCGCGTGGTACGGCGAGGCGATCGACAAGGTCTACGACGAGATCGCGCCCACCGGCAGCAGCGCGCTCGCGCTGATCACGCGCGAGGCAATGGGCGTGATCGGCGCCGTCGTGCCGTGGAACTACCCGATGATCATGGCGGCCTGGAAGCTCGGGCCGGCGCTGGCCACCGGCAACAGCGTCGTGCTCAAGCCGAGCGAGAAGTCGCCGCTGACCGCGCTTCGGCTGGCCGAACTCGCACTCGAAGCCGGCCTGCCCGAAGGCGTGTTCAACGTCGTACCCGGCTTCGGCCATGAGGCCGGCGAAGCGCTCGCGCTGCACCCGGACGTGGACGCGATCGGCTTCACCGGCAGCACGCGCGTCGGCCGCAAGATGCTCGAGTACGCGGGTCGCAGCAACCTCAAGCGCGTCTACAACGAGCTCGGTGGCAAGTCGGCGTTCGTCGTATTCGACGATTTTGCCGACGTGGCGCGCGCCGCGAAGACGGCCGCCGGCAGCCTGTTCTTCAACGCCGGCGAGAGCTGCAACGCACCGTCGCGCGTGTTCGTGCACGAGCGCATCGCGGATGAGTTCACCGCGATCGTGAAGGCCGAAGCGCCGAAGTACGCGCCCGGCGACCCGCTCGGCGGCAAGAACGAGATCGGCGCACTGGTGGACGACACCCAGATGCGCACCGTGCTCGGCTACATCGATGCCGGCCTGAGCGAAGGCGCGCGCGTGCTCAGCGGCGGGCGCCAGACGATGAGCGAGACCGGCGGCTTCTACGTCGAGCCGACGGTGTTCGACGGCGTCACCAACAGCATGCGCATCGCGCGCGAAGAGATCTTCGGCCCGGTGCTCTCGATCATCCGCTTCAGCGACGAAGCCGAGGTCGTGCGCCAGGCCAACGACAGCCCCTACGGGCTGCAGGCCAGCGTCTGGAGCGACAACATCAACCGCGCGCACCGCGTCGCACGCGCGCTGCGCGCCGGCACCGTGCACGTGAACCAGTACGACGAGGACGACATCACCGTGCCCTTCGGCGGCTTCAAGCAAAGCGGCAACGGCCGCGACAAGTCACTGCATGCCTTCGACAAGTACACCGAGCTGAAGACCACCTGGATCCGCATCGATGGCTGAGGCCGAGACGGCGCTGCGCGAGCGCCTGGCCGCGCAAGGCGTACACACGCTGCTCGTGCAATTCACCGATCTGCATGGCGTGGCCAAAGGCAAGTGGGTGCCGCTGGAGCATCTGGGCGATGTGCTGAAGACCGGCGCGGGTTTCGCCGGGCCGTCGATCGCGGGCACCGGCCTGGGCCGCACGGGTGCCCGCTCCGAATACTTCGCACGCGGCGATGCGGCCACCGCCCAAGCAGTGCCGTGGATGCCCGGCTACGCGCGCATCGTCGGCGACGGCTTCGTCGATGGCGCGCCGTTCGAGGCCTGCCCGCGCCAGGTGCTCAAGCGTGCCGTGGCGCGCCTGGCCGAGCGCGGCTGGACGCTGCAGACCGGCATCGAGCCGGAGTTCTTACTGCTGCGCCGCGATGCCGAGGGGAAATGGCTGCCCGCCGACGACGCCGACCGGCTGGCCAAGCCGAGCTACGACCTGAAGAGCCTGCCGCGTCAGGCGCCCTTCCTGCGCGCACTGCACGAGGCGCTGACGGGCTGCGGCCTCGATGTGCTGCAGCTCGACCATGAAGACGCGCATGGCCAGTTCGAGGTCAACTTCCGGCACGACGACGCGCTGCGCAGTGCCGACCACGTGATGCTGTTCAAGCAGGCGGCGCACGCGATCGCCGAGGCGCACGGCGCGGTCTTCTCGATGATGCCCAAGCCGTTCGCGAACCAGCCGGGCAGCGGGCTGCACTTTCATGTGTCGCTGTGGCAGGGCGAGCGCTGCCTGTTCGACGACCCGCGCGACGAGTTGTCGCTGATCGGTCGCCAGTTCATGGCCGGCGTGCTGCAGCATGCTGCGCCGCTGTGCGCGCTCGCGGCGCCCACCGTCAACTCGTACAAGCGGCTGGTGGTGGGCGAATCGCTCTCCGGCACGAGCTGGGCGCCGGCCTATGTGGCGCACGGGCCGAACAACCGCACCGCGATGATCCGCACCCTGCCCGGCCGCTTCGAGTGGCGCGTGCCGGATGCGTCCGCCAACCCGTACCTCGCGACGGCCGCGCTGATCGCCGCCGGGCTCGACGGCATCGACCGCGAGCTCGATCCCGGCCCGGCCTGCGCCGACGATTTGTTCGCGCTGCCGCTGGCCGCGATCCGCGAGCGCGGCATCCCGCTGCTGCCGCAATCGCTGGACGCCGCGATCGATGCGCTGGCCGCCAGCACGCTGATGCAGCAGACGCTGGGCGCGACGCTGCATCGCGAGTTCGTGCGCCTCAAGCGCGACGAGGCGCTGGCCTACGCGCGCCACGTCAGCGGCTGGGAGCTCGAGCGCTACGCCGCGGCGTTCTAGCGTGACGCGAACCTCCCAGGCGCCCTGGTTCGCCTACGCCAGCCTGGCAGGCAGCATGGCGCTGGTGGGGAGCTACGTCGGGCTGTCGAAGGTGCTGGTGCTGGTGTTCCCGATCTTCCTGCTCGCATGGTTGCGCTTTGGCATCGCCGCCGCGGCAATGGCAGGTTGGGTGAAGTGCGGGCCGGGCGACTCGCCATTGAACACGCACGACCGCTGGCTGCTGTTCTTCGAGTCGTTCTTCGGCAACTTCCTGTTCTCGATCTGCATGCTGTTCGGCGTCTCGATGAGCACTGCGCTCGCGGCCGGCGTGATCATGGCGGGCATGCCGGCCGCGGTGGCGCTGATGTCGTGGGCCTTCCTGAAGGAGCGCATCGCGACGCGCGTGATGCTCGGCATCGCCTGCGCGGTGGCCGGCATCGCGCTGGTCTCGTTCGCGAAGCATCCCGATGCGGCGAACCCAGGCTCGTCGCTGCTCGGCAACCTGTTGCTGGTCGGTGCGCTGACCTGCGAGGCCAGCTACGTGGTGATCGGCAAGAAGCTCGCCGGCAACGTCAGCGCCAAGCGCATCAGCGCACTGATCAACCTGTGGGGGCTGGCGCTGGTCACGCCGTTCGGCCTCTGGCAGGCGTTGCGCTTCGACTTCGGCGCTGTCGGCGCCGGGTCGTGGTCGTTGCTGCTGTTCTATTCGATCGCCGCCAGCGTCATCACGGTCTGGTTGTGGATGACCGGCCTGCGCCATGTGCCCGCCGCGAAGGCCGGCATCTTCACGGTGCTGCTGCCGGTCAGCGCCGCAGCGGTCGGCGTGCTGTTTCTCGGCGAGCGATTCAGCGCGGTACAAGCCGCGGCATTCGCGTTGGCGCTCGCCGGCGTGGTTCTCGCGACCTGGCCTGCGGTGAGCCCGGCGACACCCCTGCCGGGCTGAAGCCAGGGCGCGAATGTTGACTATTTCGTGATGACTCCGGGCGTGTCGCCGCCAAACACTCGCGCCAGCGTCGAGTGCTCGGCGCGTGACACCCGAAACCACTTGGAGCCGCGACATGACCACGACCCGACGCAACACGTTCAGACTTCTTGCCCTTGCATTGGCCTTATGCACCCCGGCGATCAATGCCGGCGCCCGCGACGATGAGGGCGATGATGAAGACGGGTTTCGGTCGGGCAAGGTCTTCACCAGCACCAACGCCGTCGGTGCCAACGAATTGCTGGTCTACGCGGCCGACCCGAGCGGCCAGTTGACGCTGCAGACACGCCTGGCAACGCAAGGCCAGGGCTCGGCAGGCGGCCTCGGCAACCAGGGCGCCGTGACGCTGAGCCGCGACGGCCGCTACATCTTCGTCGTCAACGCGCTGAGCAACAGCGTCTCGACGTTCAGGATTCGTCGCGGTGGGTTGACGCTCGAATCGGTCGTCGATTCGGGTGGCCAGCGGCCCGTCAGCGTGACCGAACACCAGGGCGCGGTGTACGTACTGAATGCCGGCGGCGCTGGCAACGTGGCTGGCTTCCGCAACCTTTCCGGAACGCTGAAGCCGTTGACCAACGGTGTCGGCGCGCTCTCGGCCTCGGGAGGGACCGGGCCGGCACAGGTGGGCTTCAGCCCGGACGGTGACGCCTTGCTCGTCACCGAGAAGGCAACCAACAAGCTGACCAGCTACCGGGTTCGCAGCGACCGCGGCATCGACGCACCGCTGGTGACGACGTCGAGCGGCATGACGCCGTTCGGCTTCGCCTTCGACCGCCGAGGCCATGCGCTGATTTCCGAAGCGTTTGGCGGCGCGGCGAATGCCAGCGCTGTGTCGTCGTACGGTTTTGATGAATGGGCACCCGCCCAACCCGTCTTGATCAGCCCATCGGTCGCCGACACGCAGTCGGCCGCATGCTGGGTGGTGGTCACGCCGAACGGTCGCTATGCCTACGTGACCAACACGGCCAGCGGCACCGTGAGCAGCTTCGCGATCCAGAGATCGGGCAAGCTGGCCCTCGCCAGCGCGGTCGCCGCTTCTGCCGGGGCCGGCCCGATCGATGCAGCGATCGCACCGACCGGACGCGAGCTTTTCGTGTTGAACGCGGGCAGCCACACGATCTCGTCCTTCTCCATTGAAAGCGATGGAAGCCTGGTGAACGCCAAGACGATCGGCGGCCTGCCGGCCGGCGCGACCGGGCTCGCCGCCAACTGATTCGCGCCGTCGCAAGTTCCGGTGCGGTAAGTTCCGGCGCCCTGAAGACGACCTAGGAAAGGACTTGGCCCGACCCCTACGATGATCGATCACTTTCCCGGTGGGCATGGTCGCCCGCCGCCCGTCAATGCCGCACCCAACGGCATTGATCCGCGGTTGCTGGTGATCGAGGACGAGCTCGACGTGGCAGCGCTGCTCAGGGTGCAGCTCGGCGAACTGCCGGCCCAAGTGCGCATCGCGCACGACGGCGAGCGGGGCCTTGAACTGGCACTGTCCGCGACCTGGGACTTGGTGGTGCTCGATCTTCGCTTGCCGCGACTGAGCGGCCTCGATGTCTGCCGTGAAATACGGGCCAGCGGCCGCACCATGCCCATCTTGATCCTCACGGCGCAGGCCGGCGAACTCGAGCGTGTGCAGGGCCTGGACCTCGGCGCAGACGACTACGTGAGCAAGCCCTTCAGCGTGCTCGAGCTGCGCGCCCGTGCCAAGGCGCTGCTGCGGCGTGCGGCGAGCTATCAGACGACGCCGCTGCCTGCGAACACGGCGCGAAGCGCGATCCTGCAGTTCGGTGCGCTGCGACTCGACAAGCAGCGACGAGTCGCCACGCTGGCCGGCCGCGATCTTGCGCTCGCGCCGCGCGAATGGGAGTTGCTCTGCTTCTTCGCACGCCATCCTGGGCAGGCGTTCTCGCGATCCGAATTGCTGGACCGTGTTTGGGGCTATGGCCACGACGGCTACAGCCACACGGTCAACAGCCACATCAATCGTCTTCGCACGAAACTCGGCGACGACCGAAGCTCGCCGAACTACATCCACACCGTCTGGGGCACGGGCTATCGCTTCGAACCGGCCGAAGCCTCGTGAGTGCAGCATTGCGCACGCCACCATTCCACCGGCGCCTGCATGCGCGCATCGGCGTGGTCGTGCTGGCGGTGTTCGCGCTGACGGCGCTGAGCTTGTTGCTGCTGAGCCGCGTCCAACAGCAGCGCGTCGACATGGAAGTCACGCAGCGCCTCAACCTGGGTCTGGCGCGCTACATCGTCGAGCATCAACCGGGCCCGTTGCTCGATGTCAACGGCGCGCCCGAGCGTGGGCTGTTGATGAAGATGGCGATGGACGCGATGATGATCAACCCGGCGCTCGAGGTCTACGTGCTCGACTCGAAGGGCACCATCGTCGGCCACGCGCTCGATGGCGCGAACGTGCGCGCGAACGCGGTCGCCCTGCGCCCCGTGCGCGAATTGCTCGGTGACTTGGGGCACGTCGAGCTGCCGGTGCTGGGCGACGACCCCAGCGCGCCCGGCTCGCGCAACGTGTTCTCCACCACCATGATCGGCGACGCCACCGGCACGGCGCAGGGCTACCTCTACATCGTGCTGCGCGGCAAGGCGTCTCAAGGGCTTGCGGAGGCGTCGAGCCGATCCCGCGTGATGCGGGAAACAACCGCTGCGGTCCTTCTCGCCTGCGGCGTCGCCGGCGTGGCGCTGCTCGCCGCCATGGTCGTGCTGACGCGCCCGTTGCGACGACTGACCGCCGAGGTTCAGGCGTATCGCGGTGGCGCCCCGGCACAAACGGAGGCACCGTGCGGCGCTGACGAGATCGGCTTGCTCGAGTCGGCCATGCATGGCCTGCAGGCCCGCGTCAACGAACAGTTCCGGCACATGGAAGGCAGCGACCGCGCCCGACGCGAGCTGGTCGCCAACCTGTCCCACGACCTGCAGACGCCGCTGGCGATCGTTCAAGGTTACGCCGAACACTGTTTGCTGAAGAACGACACCATGCCGGCCGCGGCGCGCGCCCGCACGCTGCAGTTGGTGCTGCGCCACTGCGCCGGTCTGGCCAAGCGCATCAGCGACCTGTTCGACCTTTCCAGGCTCGACGCCGGCCGCATCGAACCGAAGCTCGAAGTCTTCTGCCTCGCCGAGCTCTTGCAGGACGTGATCGACGGCTATCAGCTCAAGGCGCGCGCCAGCCAGGTGAGGGTCGTGCTCGGCGCAGCGAGTCGGTCGGACGCCTGCGTTCGGGCCGACATCGCGCTGATGGAGCGGGTGTTCCAGAACCTGATCGACAACGCGCTGCGCCACACACCGATCGGCGGCGCGGTCTGCATCGACATCACGCCAGGAGCAGAGGACTTGCAGGTCAGTGTCAGCGACACCGGCGTGGGCATCGCCAAGGAACATCTCGCCCACGTCTTCGAGCGCTACTACCAGGCTCAAGACCCGGGGACGATCGACAGCGGGCCGAGCGCGGGGCTGGGCCTGGCCATCGTCAAACGAATCCTGGAGTTGCACGGCAGCGCCATCCGCGTCAGCTCCGAGATCGCGAAGGGAACCTGCTTCGACTTCCGGCTGCCGCGGGTGGCCTGACCATCACGGGCGCATGAGCGCCGCCTCGGCCACGCCGGCCAGTGCCTTGCGCAGGGTCTCGACTACCGGGCATGTCGCGGCGCCATGGCGCTGCGCCAGGAACGCCGGATCGTTGTAGCCGAGCCAGACCTGCGCAGAGTCGTCTTCCCAGACCAGCGCCTTCAGCGGCAAATCGATCCCGACGGTTTGCGCGCATTCCATGAAGGGCGTTCCGCCCTGCGGGTTTCCGAAAATCAGGAGCTCGGTCGGGCGGAGTGCCTTGCCGATCTTGGCGGAACCGGCTGCATGGTCGATGCGCGCAAAGACCGTGAGGCCGCGCTGCTTGACGGTCTCTTCGAGGCGGTTCATCGTGTCCCTCGCGCTGTACGGGCTCTTGACAGCGACGACGCCATCGGCGGCCCGGACCGTTGCGGCGCAGCCGAGCAGGAGGATCAGACTGACGAATCGCGAGAACTTCATGGGGTGTCTCCAGGTTGAGAAATCGCTGACGGTGACGTCAGCGTCGGCGCGCAATGACGAGGGCGATGCCTCCCAAGATGGTCGTCGACGCGATCAAGAGCCGAGACGTGATCGGCTCATCCAGCAACACGACGCCGCCCATGGCAGCGATCACGGGCACGCTGAGTTGTACCGTCGCCGCGCTGGTCGCCTTCAGCGCGGGCAGCGCGGCATACCAGACGGCGTAGCCGACACCCGAGGCCAGCGCGCCGGAGGCCATCGCGTAGCCAGTACCGGGCCCGTCGATCGAGGCCCACGGAATCATCATGGCGCTCAGCACCATCGAGAAGACGACGGCCCTCGAAAAGTTGCCGGCCGTCACGCGCAGCGGATCGCCGCTGCCCTTGGCACGCAACGAGTAGACGCCCCAGGCCACGCCCGCGACCAGCATCAGCGCGGCGCCGAGCAAGGGCGGCGCAGACAAGCCGGGGAGCAGCAGGCCGACGAGCCCCGCCAGTGCGCAGATCAACCCCAACGACTCCCGAAGACCCAGGCGCTCGCCGCGGAACAGTCCTACGCCGATCATCGTGGCCTGAACCGCGCCGAACAGCAACAGCGCACCCGTCGCTGCGGTCAGACTCACATACGAGAACGAAAAGGCGGCGGCATACGCGAACAGCGCAAGCGCAGACGGCCAGCTTCCCGCAGGTGCTGGCCGCCCGCCGCGCAATCGCACCAACAAGCCCAGCGCGACGCTGCCCGACATGATGCGGATCACTGTGAAGCTGGCTGGATCGATCGCGGTTTGCTTCAGCGCCAAGCGGCAGAGCAAAGAATTCGACGCGAAGGCCAGCATCGCCAACAGCGTCAAACCGAACATTCGCGCGCGGGACATCGGCCGATTGTGTGGCCTTCGGCAGCTCATTGCGACCACTCAGCGCGGTGCCAACAGCTCGTCCCACTGCTCGGCTCGCACGCGAGCGACGAGCCGGAAGCGACCATCGCCGTCGGGCTTCGCGACCGCCGCCTCGCCTTCGTTGAGAAACTCGCCGGCCACCGAATGCAGCGGTGAACCATGGCTGACGAGCACGGTGTTCCTTCCCGGCGGCGGCGCGGTGCCCAGGCGCTGGCGCAGCAACTCGGCACGCGCTCGATCGTCAGGATGCGTCGGCTGGCCGAGCGAATACAGATCCATCGACGTCTCGACCCGGCCGAAGGCCAGCCTCGCCGTGTCCATCGTGCGGCAGTAGGGGCTGGCGAGCACAGCGTCGACGCCGATGCCCAGGCGCGTGAACGCCGCGCCGATCGCGCGCGCCTGCGCTCGACCTTCGTCGCTCAGGTTGCGCTGCGTGCTGCAGTCGCCGAGGCGGGAGGCGTCGCGGTCCGCGACGTTGGTCGTCGCGGCGTGCCGAAAGTAGACGACGTTGCCGCCGGCGCGCAGCAGCGCGAGCAGTTCGGGCGGCGCGAGCGGGTCGGCGATCTTGCTCGTGAACGCGTCGTCGGCCATGGCGCAAAGCGCGGTGCAGAGCAGCATGGCAGCAACGAGTGAGCGCATGACCGTGTCCTCGGCGTGATCGAAACGATGGGTCGTCTCGGAGCGGTCAAATCTTTCATCCGTCGCGCATCGATCACGTCTGCAAGGCCAGCGATGCCAGTGCCGGGCTGAACACCGCGCGCGCCTGGGCCGAGACATCGGCCGGCGCGTCGTGCTTGAGGCGGTGATCCGACCACACTTGCCGCCAGCGCCGCGCGCCGGCCTGGCCGTTGCGCAGGCCCAGCAGGTGGCGCGAGACGTGCGACCACGGCTCGCCCGTGGCCGTGGCGCGCGCCATGTACGCGACCATCGCATCCTCGATTGCGTCGCGATCGCGCGCCACCGGCGCGGCGCCGAAGTAGCGCGCGTCCCAGTCCGTCAGCAGCCACGGCTGGTGGTAGGCCTCGCGGCCGAGCATCACGCCATCGACATGCGCGAGCTGCTCGTCGATCTGCGCGTTCGTCTTCAGGCCGCCGTTGAGCACGATGGTCAAGTGCGGAAACTCGCGCTTCAGGCGATGCACCGTCTCGTAGCGCAGCGGCGGCAGCTCGCGGTTTTCCTTCGGGCTGATGCCCTTCAGCCAGGCGTTGCGCGCATGCACGATGAAGACCTCGCAGCCCGCCTGCGCGACGGTGCCGACGAAGTCGTGCACGAACTCGTAGCGCTCGGTCTTGTCCACGCCGATGCGGTGCTTCACCGTCACCGGCAGCGAGGTCGCGTCGCGCATCGCCTTGACGCAATCGGCGACGAGCTGCGGCTCGTTCATCAGGCAGGCGCCGAACGCGCCGCGCTGCACGCGCTCGCTCGGGCAGCCGCAGTTCAGGTTGACCTCGTCGTAGCCCCACTGCTCGGCCAGCCGCGCGCACTGCGCCAGATCGGCCGGCTCGCTGCCGCCGAGCTGCAGCGCGAGCGGGTGCTCCTCGGCGTTGAAATCGAGGTGCCGTGGCACGTTGCCATGCAGCAGCGCGCCGGTCGTCACCATCTCGGTGTAGAGGCGCGTGCGCTTCGTCAGCAGGCGATGGAAGAAGCGGCAGTGCCGATCTGTCCAGTCCATCATGGGCGCAACCGAGAGGCGCCAGGGGTTGGAAGCAGCGATTGTCACGCGCGGATTATCCCTGCCCGCCTCACTCCGCCGAGGTCTGCACCGCGAAAGCCCGCCCTACGATCTGCTCGTCGTCCAGGCCGGGGTTATCCAGGCAACGGCGCGCGCATCCGTGGCGCGCTGGCGCCGATCATCTCAGTGACACCGCCCGCATCGAAGGCGGAGGACCGGACTGCAGGTAAGGTTCGAGAACCGCGAGCGCTTTTCGCGCGCCCGCCAGGCTCAGGTGATCGTCATCGAAGTACATCGCCGCGGCGCCGATCACGGCGTAGCACTGCTGATCGTCGCAGAGCGAGGCCGATGGATCGACCTTGATCAGCGTGTCGCTCCACGTCAGCGTCGCGAACTTGTCGTCGATGTAGCGGTTCCTCGCGTGGAGGTAGGCCACGGGCGTGCCGAGTGCATACCCCGCGCCTCCGCGCGACTGCAGCGAGATGTTTTTGTGGATGTCGCGTCCGAGTTCGGGGACGGGCAGCAGGACGAACACGCGCTTGCCCGATTTCTGCAGGCGCGCGAGGATGGCCTCGAAGTTGCGCCACATCAGTTCCCGTGACTCGGCCGCTCCCAACGCGCCGAACTGAAGCCCCTTGTCGGGCAACTTCGGATAGGCATCGAGCTGGTCGCCGAAAAAGTGCTCGCTGTAGCGGAAGCCGACCAGCACGTTCCCGATACGGGCATCGCTTGCGATTCGTTCGACGGCCCGGTTCAACCACGCCGTGCAGCCGGGCACCGGGGCTTCGTCGAGCAGCGCCGGCGGGCAGCCGCTGAAGCTCAGCTGCACGACACCCTGGCTCCGTCGCTCGAGCATCTCGGCCAGGGCATACGCAGGCTCCACCGTGTGGCTGTCTCCGAGCGTGGCCCAGGTGACGTTCTGGTTGAAGAAGATGCACGCCTGGTTCGGGTCGAGAAACGACGTCCCGCGGGTGTGGCAAGCGTCGCGCTTGGGGCTGTTGACGGCCGTCTGGATCAGACCGAGCGTGGAGCCGTCCAGCCGATCCGGAAATCCCTTGGTGATGTGCCCTGCGAGACCGATCACGACGAACAGCACCGACCCGGTGATGGAAACGACGAGCAAGGGTCTGCGGCCGATGCGCTGGCGGTCGTGAAAAGGCGCTTCGACATAGCGCCAGGTGAAATAGGCAAGAACCAGCGACGCCGCGGCAAGCAGACCGTAGACCGCGGGCGCGGGCCGGTCCAGCAGGCGGATGCGCGCGAAGGCCAGCAGCGGTTGATGCCACAGGTACGCGCTGTACGAGATCAATCCGATGCCGACCATCCACCGACGCGACAGCAGCCGCGCCGCGAGCGTGCCTTCGGTCGCGAACGCGAGCACCAGCGCGGTTCCGACGGTCGGCAACAGCGCCCACAAGCCGGGCACCTGCGTCGATTTGTCGAAGAAGCACACAGCGACCACGATGGCCGCGAGGCCCAGTGCGGACAGCGCTTGCGCCGTGCTGCCACCCACGCGGCGGTGCAGGGGTTGACGGACGGCACCGAACGCGATCAGCGACCCCACCAACAGCTCCCAAGCCCGGGTGATCGGGAGATAGAAGTTCGCCATCGGGCTGCCACGGCCCACCAGTTCGGCGAGGCCGAGCGAGGCGACGGCGACAACGGCAAGCAGCCACTTCAGCCGCGTTCGCCCCAGCGGCCAAAGCAGAAGAATGACGAGCGGAAAGAGAACGTAGAACTGTTCCTCGACGCCGAGGCTCCAGGTGTGAAGAAGCGGCCGTTCTTCCGTGGCCAGATCGAAATAGCCGCTGGTCCGCCAGAACAGCAGATTGGATCCGAACAGCACAACCGCCACCATGCTCTGGTTGAACTCCTGGAGTTGCCTCGGCATCAGCCACAGCCAGGCCGGCACCAGGCAGGCCAGCATCACGAACAGGAGCGCTGGCAGGATGCGTCTGGCGCGCCTTTCGTAGAACGCCGCAATCGTGAATTCACCGGCGGCCTTCTCGGTCAGGATGATCGAGGTGATCAGGAAACCGCTGATGACGAAGAAGACATCGACGCCGACAAAGCCGCCGCTGAACCAGGAAAAGCCGGCATGGAACAAGATCACCGGCACGACCGCGACGGCCCGCAAGCCATCGACCTCCGGCCGATAGGCGAGGTGACCGGCGGCATGCAGCTCCGGCGCCACGGGCAGACGCCAATGGCTTGCGGCGGAGTGCATCACGCCGAGCATCGCGTGCGCCTCGCTACACTCGCTCCGCCGCGCTGGCGATGCCCGCCACGAAGCGCGGCCACAGCGGCGTCGGCAGGTCGTGGCCCATGCCGCTGATGATGTCGATCTCGGCTCCGGGGATCTTGGCGGCGAGGTCGTGCCCGGCCTCGACCGGCACCAGCGGGTCGTCCTTGCCGTGGATGATCTGGGTGGGTTGGCGGATCTGCGCGAGCAATGGCGAGCGGTTGCCGTCGGCCGCGATCGCGACCATCTGCCGCGCCGTGCCCTGCGGCCGGTACGAGCGCCGCACCGATTGACCCAGACGCTCTTGAAGGTAGGCGTCATCGGCCGGGTAGCCCGGGCTGCCGATGAGCTTGTAGAGCTTGACGTAGTGCTCGATCACGCTCTGCACGTTGTTCGCGTCCTTGGGTCGCGAGATCAGTGCGCTGCGCACCTTCAGCGAGGGCCCGGGCAGTTTGCGGGCGCCGCTGCTGGTCATGATCAGAGTCAGGCTCTTGACGCGGGTCGGGTGCCGCACGGCGAGCTGCTGCGCGATCATGCCGCCCATCGAGGCGCCACAGATGTGGGCAGAGAGGATGCCCAGCGCATCGAGCAGGCCGGCGGTGTCGTCGGCCATCGTCGCGACGGTGTATGGCGCGCTGATCTTCATGCCGACCGCGAACTTGAGCGAGTCGAGTGCGAGGTTGGGCACGCCGAGGTGGTCGAATTGCTGGCTCAGGCCGATGTCGCGGTTGTCGAAGCGGATCACGCGAAAGCCGCGCGCGACCAGCATCGCGACAAAATCCGGGTGCCATGCGACGAGCTGCATGCCCAGCCCCATCACCAGCACCAGCGGCTCGCCGTTGGCCGGGCCGTGGTCTTCGACTTCGAGGGCGATGCCGTTGGCGGAGATTTGCATGGGGTCAGGCCGCGGCCGTCTTGGCGCTGCGCGAATGATCGGTGTTGAAGAACCAGCGGCGCGCGCCCGCGGCATCGAAGGGCCGCCACTGGCCCGGCGGCTGCGCCAGGCGATCGGCCACGGCATAGAGCGCCAGCGGGTTCATGCCCATGCCGACGTGGCTGGCCTGAACCTCGATGTTCTCTGCCAGCGGGCCGGGGTCGTTGAGGCTGCACCGCCACGCGACGATGCCATCGGTGCGCGAATAGATCGAGGTCGTGGGCTGCGGCGGTGGTGTGCGCAGCCGTTCGATCATCGCCGGGTCGTCGGCGCTGTGGCCGCTCAGCATCTCGAAGATGCGCCAGGCGTTGGTGGCCCGCGGGTGGCCCGCGAACGGCGTGCCCAGGGTGATGACGCCGCGCGTGTGCCGCGGCAACTCCTTGGCCATCTCGCGCGCGTAGATGCCGCCGAGGCTCCAGCCGATCAGGCTGACGGGCTGACCATGCTGCTCCGCGAGCGCACGCACATCGGCAGCGCACTTCTTCAGCACGCCGTCGCGCGGACCGAAGTTGAAACCCTGACCCCAGGCCTGCGTCACGTAACCCAGACCGTTCAGGAAATTGCGCAGCGGCACGGTCGTGAAGTCGTTCGCGCCCATGCCGGGGAACACCAGCACCGGGTGCCCGTCGCCCCTGGGCAGGCGGCGCAGCCACGGCAACGCGGCGATCATCGCGCCCATCTCCCAGAAGGCGCGGCCCTCGAGCATCAGCAGCCAGGGGCTGGGCGGGCGCAACTCGGCGCCGGGGTCGGGAGTTGGTCTGGACATGCCGCGAAGCCGTTGGGGGTTGGATCCGTCCATATTAGCCGGCGACGCGGGCTTTACCGCGAGCAGTTGCCCTAGCCGGCGTTGTCGCCTTCGCGACAGGTTTCTTCGATGCGCCGGCCTTCTTCTCGATCGGTGCCGGCTCGGCCTCGACACTGGCGGGCAGCGCCGCGAACTCGTCGAACGAGGCTTGCACGTGGCGTGCCAACTCGGCGATCTCGGGCATCGCCTCGCCGCAGGCAATCAGGCCGAATTCGAGCGATTCGTCGTAGGTCTGCACCGTGATGTTCAACGCCACGCCGTGCACCACGATCGAGGTCGGGTAGTTGGTCAACATCCGCGCGCCGGCCATGTAGAGCGGCACGGTCGGGCCAGGCACGTTGGAGATCGTCACGTTGGCGATCGCCGGCAGCCGGTCGGCCACGCGCGCCTTCGCGTACAGCGCACCCAGGCCCTGCATCAGCCACGGCACGCCGAGGGTCGGGAAGTCGGTCGGCATCAGGCTCTTCATCGCGCCCATGCTGTTCTTCATCGCGGCGGTAGCGGCGAGCACATAGGCCAGCCGCTTGGCCGGGTCGGCGATGTGCGTGCCCAGGCTCACGACCGTCATGGTCGCCTGGTTGTTGGACGAGGTGTCGCCCTTCGCGCGGGTCGAGATCGGCACGCCCGCGACCATCGATTTGCGCGGCAGCGGCCCATGCTTCAGGAAGTGCCGCCGCAGCGCGCCGCTGCAGATCATCAGCACCGCGTCGTTCAGGCTCGCCTTGTGTTTGCGGCGGGCCGCGTTCAGCGCCGCCAACGGCAGGCTGATCGAGGCGAACGTGCGGGTCGCGGAGACGGTCGCGTTCAGGCGCGTGCGCGGTGCGAGCGCGAGCGTGCCGGCGCCGCGGCTGCGAACCGTGCTGCCCGCCTTCTGCGCCGCCATCTGCGACAGCACGCCGACCGTCGAGGGGATCGCCTTGACCGCGTTCACCACCAGATCGAACTGGTTCGCGAGCGCACCGCGCAGCATGCCGGCCAGGCCGAGCGGGTCGCGCGCCTGGCGCGCGGGTGCGGTGGCGATCTCGCGCGGCGCCGGGCTCAGGTCGAGGATCGCCTGGCCGAGCGCCACTGCGGCCTGGCCATCGACGGCGGCGTGGTGCAGCTGGGTGTACATCGCAAAGCGCTTCTGCCCCTGCGGGCCGTTGGTCAGGCCGGTGAAGACGTGGAACTTCCAGAGCGGACGATCGCGCGGCAGCAGCACCGGGTGCAGCAGGCCGACCTGGCGCTCGAGCTCGGCCTGGTCGCTGCCGGACCTGGATTTCGGCAGCTTGATCGTGACGATGTGCTCTTCGAGATCGGGCTCGGCGTCGATCCAGACCGGGTTCGCGAAGTTGAGCGGCATCGTCGCGAGCTTCTGCCGCAGCGCTGGCGCGAGCGGCAGCCGCGCGGCCATGTGGCGGCGCATGTCGGCGCTGAAATCGCCCTTGTAATCGGCAGGCAACTCGAAGTTGTGCAGCGCGCCGACGTGCATCGGCATCTGCGGGGTTTCGAGGTGCAGGAAGCTGGCGTCGAGCCCGGGCAATTGGTTCATGTGCCGATGCTACGGCGCCGCCTGCGGGGCGCCTTAGGGAGAAGCCCTGCCGGTCAGGGAGAAGCCCTGCCGCCCTGCCCGCTCATCGCGATCGCCTCGTTGCCCGCGAGCGCGATCAGCACCAGCGCGCCGCCGCCCAGCACATGCACGGCCGGCGCCTCGCCCGCGCCCCACCACGCCCACGCGACCCCGAACACGACCTCGAGCAACGCGAGCAGCGAGGCCTCGGGTGCGCTCAGGTGGCGCGCCGCGGCGACCGACATCAGGCAGGGGATCGCGAGCTGCATCACGCCGAGCAGCGCGAGCAGGCCGAGGTCGTGCGCGCTCGCCGCGAACGGCAGCGAGAACGGCAGCGTGACGACAGCCGACATCACGGCCCCAATCAGCACTGCGGGCAGCAGATCGACGTCGGCCGCGTGCCGGGTGTGCTGGATCACGACCCAGTTGATCGCTGCCGCGATCGGCACGCCGAGCGCTACCAGCGTGCCCAGCAGGTGGCGCGGATTCGCGGTGCTGACCTCGCGCGCGTACATCCACGCGATGCCGATGCCGGCGACGACGATCGCGGCCCAGGTGCGCGCGGCCAGCCGGTGGCCGAGGAACACGCGCGAAATCAGCGCCGTGAGCAACGGCGCAATCGCCATCGTGACAAGCACGTTGGCCACCGTCGTCAGCGTGATCGCGACCATGAACGCGGTGAACATCACGCACCAGCAGAGGCCGGAGAGCCACAAGGTGCGGCCGCCCTCACGCAGCGAGCGCACCAGCACCGCGGGGCCGCGCAGCCACGGCAACAACACGCCAAGCGCGATCACCGTGAACGCGCTGCGCCAGAACGTGACCTCGAAGCTGCGCGCCGCCTCGAGGTGGCGTGTGACGACTCCGGCGATGCTCCACATCAGCGTGACGACGAGCATCGTCAGCACCGCGCGGCGGTGCGTCATGACGGAGCCGTTCAATAGTCGCTGCCTGAGCTGCCCGGTGCCAGGTTGTCGAACTTCGTCAGCGGCTTGTTGAAGAACAGCTTCAAGGTGCCGGTCGGCCCGTTGCGCTGCTTGCCGATGATGATCTCGGCGATGCCGGGCTCCTTGCTCGGCGTCGGCCCGTCGATCTTGTTGTAGTAGTCGTCGCGGTAGATGAACATGATGACGTCGGCATCCTGCTCGATCGCGCCGGATTCGCGCAGGTCACTCATCATCGGGCGCTTGTCGGTGCGGCTCTCGACGCTGCGGTTGAGCTGCGAGAGTGCGATCACCGGGCACTTCAGCTCCTTCGCGAGCGACTTGAGGCCGCGCGAGATCTCGCCGATCACGGTGGCGCGGTTCTCTTCGCTGGTGCCGGCGCTGCCGCTCATCAGCTGCAGGTAGTCGACCACGATCAGGCCGAGCTGGCCGCACTGGCGCGCCTGGCGCCGCGCGCGGGCGCGCACCTCGGTCGGCGTCAGCGCCGAGCTCTCGTCGATGAACATGCTGACCGAGCCGAGCTTCTCGACGGCTTCCGAGAGGCGGCCCCATTCGTCGTCCTTCAGGCGGCCGGTGCGCAGGTTGCTCTGGTCGATGCGCCCGAGCGAGCCGACCAAGCGCAGCGCGAGTTGCGCCGCGCCCATTTCCATCGAGAACACGACGACCGGCAGCCCCTCGCTCACCGCCACATGCTCGGCGATGTTCAGCGCGAACGCGGTCTTGCCCATCGATGGCCGCGCCGCGAGCACGATCAGGTCGCCGGGCTGGAAGCCGGAGGTCATGCGGTCAAGGTCGAAGTAGCCGGTGCGCACGCCGGTCACGTCCTCGGCGCCGTTCTCGTGCAGCTCGGTGACGCGGTCGAGCAAGGCCACGACCAGCGAATCCATGCTCTGGAAGCCCTGTTGCGACTTCGAGCCTTCTTCGCCGATGCGGAAGATCTTGCCTTCGGCCTCGTCGAGGATCTCGGAGACGTTGCGGCCCTGCGGGTTGAACGCGCTGGTGGCGATCTCGTCGCTCGCCGCGACGAGCTTGCGCAGCACCGCGCGCTCGCGCACGATCTCGGCATAGCGGCGCATGTTGGCCGCGCTCGGAACACTCTGCGCCAGCGCGTTGAGGTAGACGAGCCCGCCGCATTCGTCGGCCTTGCCCAGGCTCTGCAATTGCTCGAAGACGGTGATCACGTCGGCCGGCCTGGTGGCGGCGACGAGTGCGCCGATCGCGGCGTAGATGAAGCGGTGTTCGTAGCGGTAGAAGTCGCTGTCGGTCAGCAGGTCGCCGGCGCGATCCCAGGCGCTGTTGTCGAGCAACAGGCCACCCAGCACGCTCTGTTCGGCCTCGACCGAGTGCGGCGGGATGCGCAGCTTCGCGATCTCGTCGTCGGGCTGAGCGGAGGACGACGAATACTCGGTGGGAAGGAAGGTGGTCGGCATCTGTGCGCAAGCCTGTGCATATCCGGTTGGAAAGCGGGGGAAACACGAGGAAACTGGATCGCCCAAAAGAGAAGGGCCGGCAAAGCCGGCCCTGTCGTCGAGCTAGGCAAGACCTTAGTCGGTTTCGCCGAGAACCACAACCTTGACTTCCACGACCACGTCGGTGTGCGGTGCGACCGTCACGGTGTGCTCGCCCACGGTCTTCAGTGGACCGTTGGGCATGCGCACTTGCGCCTTCGCGACCTTGAAGTCGATGCGGGTCAGCGCATCGGCGATGTCGGCGTTGGTGACCGAGCCGAACAGTCGACCATCCACACCCGCCTTTTGCGTGATGTGCACGGTGCGGCCGCTCATCTTCTCGCCCAGCGCGGCAGCGGCGGCGAGCTTTTCGGCGGCGGCCTTTTCGAGCTCGGCGCGCTTCACCTCGAATTCCTTGATCGCCGATTCGGTCGCGCGGCGGGCCGCACGGGTCGGGATCAGGAAGTTGCGTGCATAGCCGTCCTTGACCTTGACGACATCGCCGAGGTTGCCGAGGTTGGCGACTTTTTCCAGCAGGATGATTTGCATGGTGTTGCTCCTCAGACCTTGTGCTGGTCGCTGTACGGCAGCATCGCCAGGAAACGCGCGCGCTTGATGCACGTCGTCAGCTGGCGCTGGAAGAACGCGCGCGTACCGGTCAGGCGGGCAGGCGTGATCTTGCCGTTTTCACCGATGAAGTCGCGCAGCGTGTCGATGTCCTTGTAGTCGATCTGCTTGACGCCGGTGACCGTGAAGCGGCAGAAGCGCTTGCGACGGAACAACAGCGATTGGGTGTTGCGCTTGGGTTTGCGGTCCTTGGAGAACCGACCTTTACCACGTGGCGGGGGCATATTGATACCTCTTTGCTAAATCGAAAACGATTCAAATTCGAACAGTGAGCTTGGTGCTTTTCAGTCCAGCTCGGTGACATGGAAGACGACCCCTCGGCCGTTGCGCTGCGAACCCAGGAAGCCGGCAAAGCCGTGCGTGCTTCCCAACTCCAGCGTCGCGACACGCTGCGTGATCTCCCCGATGGCTCGTGCCTTGATCTCGAACCAGACCTTGCGGGTCTGGCCGTCTTGCGTGGCCTCCGATTCGTGCTTCAGGCTCAAATCGAGGGCCGGCAGTCCGGCGGGGGTGTAACGCAACGCGCCTCGTTCCACCAGCTGTGCCGTCAGAACCAGGCGGTTCATTCAGCGCTGCGGCGAAAGCAACGGCACGATCATCGTCAGGCCGAGGCCTCCTGCGGCGGGCGCTCCTGACGTTCCGGGCGATCACCGCGGTCGCCACGCTCGGGCGGCGGCGACGACTTGCGCGAGTCTTCGCGCTCGACCATCTTCATCATCACGGACGGCGCGGTCACGGCTTCGTCCTGCAGCACCGTGAGGTGCCGAATGACGGCGTCGTTGAAGCGGAAGCCGGTCTCGAGTTCGGCCAGCACTTCCTTGCTGCACTCGATGTTGAGGCAGAGGTAGTGGGTCTTCGCGAGCTTCTGGATCATGTAGGCCATCTGGCGACGACCCCAGTCTTCCACGCGGTGGACCTTGCCACCGCCAGCGGTGACAACACCCTTGTAGCGTTCCAGCATGGCCGGAACCTGTTCGCTTTGATCCGGGTGGATCAGCAAGACGATTTCATAGTGACGCATTGAGACTCCTTGTGGTTTCCCACGCTCCGAAGGGTGCATGGGCTGATTCAGCCACCCCGAAGCGTCAGACCCGGGTGTGGCAAGGTTAGCCTATGAGTATACCTTGAGTCAGGCTGAATGCCCAGGTTGGCGCAGGTCGCGGACGAAGCGGCGCATCTGCACTGAGGGCGCTGGCGTGATCAGGCTGACCAGCACGCACACTGCAAACCCGAGCGGCACGCCGAAGGCGCCGGCTGACACGGGCAGGATGCCCCACCACAGCTCGATCGGCGCGGTCACGCGGAACACGCTGCGCAACCAGGGCTCGTTGCGAATCAGGTAGTACAGCGTCACAACCAGCCCGCAGGCCATCCCGCTCAGCGCGCCCCACTTGTTGGCGCGGCCCCAGAAGATGCCGAGCACCAGCGCCGGGAAGAACGCCGATGCCGCGATCGAGAACGCCGCGGTCACGAGAAACAGGATGTCGGCCGGCCGCTGCGCCGCGACGCCTGCGGCTGCCAGCGCGGCCACCAGCAGCAGCACCTTGGAGATCGTCACGCGGCGTGTCGCCGAGGCGTTGATGCCACCGATCATCTTGAAGTACAGGTCGTGCGAGAGCGCGTTCGAGATCGTCAGCAGCAGCCCGTCGGCGGTCGACAGCGCCGCCGCCAGCCCACCCGCGGCCACCATGCCCGAGATCACGTACGGCAGCCCGGCGATCTCGGGCGTGGCGAGCACGACGAGGTCGCTGCCGATGCGGATCTCGCCGAGCTGCAGGATGCCGTCGTGGTTGATGTCGATCACCGAGATCAGCGACGGATCGACCTTGGCCCAGCTCGCGACCCACGCCGGCAGCCGGTCGAACGGCAGGCCGACCAGCCCGGTGAAGACCTCGAACTTCACCAGCACGGCGAGCGCCGGCGCGGTCAGGTACAGCAGCAGGATGAAGAACAGCGTCCACGCGACCGACTCGCGCGCCTGGCGCACCGACGGCGTCGTATAGCTGCGCATCAGGATATGCGGCAATGCGGCCGTTCCCACCATCAGGCAGAACACCAGCGCGATGAAATTGCGCCGCGATTCATCGAAGGCCTTCTGCTGCGCCGGCGTGCCGTTCGGGTCGCCGGCGAACTGCTGCGTGTGCGGCGGCATGCCGCCGAGCGGCTGCGCCCGCGCCTGGTTCGAGACGACCTCGCGCGCCCAGGTCTCCCGCGCCTGTGCTTCGCTTCTCGGCAGTGCAGCGAGCACCTTGTCGGCCGCCTGGATTTCGCGCAACGGCGCGTCCGCAGCCTTCAGCTCGCGGCTGCGGCGCTGCGCTTCGGCGCGGTCGCGCACCAGCGCGACCGGCACGTCCTCGAGCTTGCGCGCATAGTCGTCAGCGCGCGCCTTGAACAGCGCCTGGACCTCGCGCTCGGTCGGGTCCTGCATCAGTTGCCGCTCGCGCTCGGCGACGCGCTCGAGCTGCTGGCCGACCGCCAGCTGCGGCAGCGGGATGCCGGTCTGCTTGACCGAAAGCCAGATCACCGGCACGAGGTAGGCGATCACCAAAATGATGTACTGCGCCACCTGCGTCCAGGTGACGGCGCGCATGCCGCCAAGGAATGAACACAGCAGCACGCCGCCAAGCCCGAGGAAGATGCCGAGCACGAAGTCCACGCCCGTCAGCTGCGACGTGATCAGCCCGACACCGTAGATCTGCGCGACGAGGTAGATGAACGAACACAGGATCGCCGCCATCAGCCCGATCAGCCGCGGCGCGGCGCCGCCGTAGCGCTCGGCGAGGAAGTCGGGAATCGTGAACTGGCCGAACTTGCGCAGGTAGGGCGCGAGCAGCAGCGCGACCAGCACGTAGCCACCGGTCCAGCCCATCACATAGGCCAGGCCAGCGTAGCCTTGCAGGTACAAAGTGCCCGCCAGGCCGATGAACGACGCCGCCGACATCCAGTCGGCGGCCGTGGCCATGCCGTTGTACATCGCCGGCACACGGCGCCCGGCAACGTAGTACTCGATCGGATCGGTCGTGCGGCTGATCAGGCCGATCACCGCGTACAGGCTGACGGTGGCGAGCAGGAAGATGATGCCGATCCAGCGCCGCGACAGCCCGAACTGCTCGAGCAGCGCGATCAGCCCGACAAAGGCGACGAAACCGAGCGTGTAGCGCAGGTAGATCCTGCCGAGGCGGTGCTCGAACGCAAGGGCTTCCGGGTTCGCCATCAGTCGGCTCCTTCGTCTTCGGCGACGCCGAACCGGGCATCGAGACGGCGCATCGCCCGGGCATAAATGCACACCAGTGCCAGATACACCACCAACGCGCCCTGCGCCGCCATCCAGAAGCTGAACGGCCAGCCGAACAGAAGGCCGCTGAGCTCGCGTGCATAGAACGCGACGACGAAGGTCACGAGGAAACCGATCGTCATCAGGATGGCCGTGACGCGCAGGCAGCGCCGCCAGCGCGCACGCAGGCCGTCGTCTGTCGCCAACGTGGCCATCAGTTAGGGAGCGCGGGCGAAGGACGCATGGCCTATTGTGCGATCTTCGACGTTCCGGGAATTCCCGAGGATCCCAGCATGGAAACATTCGATCGGCGGTCAGGCGCCGCGCCTACACTCGTCGTCAGGGCGGTCATGACCGTCGTCAGCAACGGGACATGAAGCGATGAACAGCTCCAGCGGCTCCGGCTTCGGCTTCGGCTCAAGCATCGGCGCGCCTCCCTCGCCCGAGGCGCATGAGGTGCCCGACGCATGGCAAGCCACCCGCGCCCAGACCGCGCTCGCAACGCAGATCCTGCAGAGCGAGGACGACTACCTCGCCCCCGTGGCGAGTCACGACATCGGCCGCAAGACCCACGGCAACGAGCGCGAGCTGTTCGTCTCCTGCGCCCCCGATCTGGCCATGCAGCAGCAGTTCGAGCACCTGCATCCGGAATTCATTGCCGTCCATGACATCGCAACCGCCTCGTCGCGCAAGCTGCTGGCGGGTATCGCCGCGGCCAGCGGGCGGGCGGTGCAAAAGCTCATCATTCGCCGCCAGGGCTACGGCACGGCGCTGGCCAGCCTGGAGTTCGTCGAGCTGCCCACGCCCGATGGCACCCTGCTGCGCATGTATTCGACCGAAGCCGGCGCCGACACCACGGCACGCCACGGCCTGGCGCGCATCCTGCTGGGTTTCAGCCGGCTCGGCGTGATCATGGTCGGCGACCTGCCCGGCCATTCGATCGCCAGCGCGCTCAAACCGTTTCAGGACGCGATGCTCAGCGGCCCGTGGCCGAACCGCGAACTGCTGCTGCTGCCGCTCGCCTCGGGCAGCGCGCTGACCGCACAGGGTGCCGAAATGTCGCGCGGCACCGGCGTGAACGTGCGCACCACGCCGCAGGTGACGCGCCCGGCCGACGCCTGGGGTTTCATCAACGGCACCTGGGCGCGGCTGCGCGACGGCGCGCCGCCGGATCGTCGCTCACCGAACTCGCCCGGCGCGGCGGCTCGCGTTGCTGCCCCGGCTGCGGCACCGCCGCGCCCGGTGGCCGACCCGCGTGCGATGCGGCCGATGCCCACCATCGCTCCGGCAGGTGCCCGCAGCGCCGCCCCGCGCGGTCTGCTCGATCGCTATGTGCACCAACTCAGCGAGTTGCCGGGCATGGTGAGCTGTTGCATCTTCGACGTCAGCAGCGGCCTCGAGGTAGTCCACGCCGGCGCCAGCCCCGGCGCCGCCGACCTGGCGATGCACGGCAAGGCGCTGCTCGCCGGCATGAGCGCGAGCAGCCGCACGCTCGGCCTCGGCCACACGCTGCCCGAGGCCGCGATCACGCTCGGCTCACACCACCTGTTGCTGCGCGCCGTGCCCGGCCACCCCGGCCTCGCGCTGCACGCGGCACTGGACAAGACCCACGCCAACCTGACGCTCGCGCGCTTGCAGGTTCAGCGCATGGATTCGCTGTTCGAGAGCGGCCCCAGACCCACCTAGTGAACGACCCGCTCGAAGGCGAACGCATCGCCTTCGAAGTCCACCGGGATCACGTCTTTCGGGCCGAAGCGCCCCTCCAGGATCAGCTTGGCGACCGGGTTCTCGATGCGCCGCTGAATCTCGCGCTTCAACGGCCGCGCACCGAACACCGGATCGAAGCCGGCCTTGGCCAGCTCGGCCAACGCGCGCGCCGAGACCACCAGCTTCATGTCCATCTTCTCGAGCCGCGCTTCGAGCACGCGCAGCTGGATTTTCGCGATCGCCTCGATGTTCTTCTCGTCGAGCGCGTGGAACACCACCGCCTCGTCGATGCGGTTCAGGAACTCCGGGCGGAAGTGCTGCTTGACCTCGACCCACACGGCCTCGCGGATCGCCTCGCTGGGCTGCCCGACCATCTGCATGATCTGGTGCGAGCCGAGGTTGCTCGTCATCACGATCACAGTGTTCTTGAAGTCCACGGTGCGGCCCTGGCCGTCGGTCAGCCGGCCATCATCGAGCACCTGCAACAGCACGTTGAAGACATCCGGGTGCGCCTTCTCGACCTCGTCGAGCAGCAGCACGCTGTAGGGCTTGCGGCGCACCGCTTCGGTCAGGTAGCCGCCCTCGTCGTAGCCGACATAGCCGGGCGGCGCGCCGATCAGGCGGCTGACCGAGTGCTTCTCCATGAACTCGCTCATGTCGAGGCGGATCAGGTGATCCTCGCTGTCGAACAGGAAGCCCGCCAGCGCCTTGCACAGTTCGGTCTTGCCGACGCCGGTGGGGCCGAGGAACAGGAACGAGCCGGTCGGGCGGTTCGGGTCCGACAGGCCCGAGCGCGAGCGCCGGATCGCGTTCGCAACGGCGGTGATCGCTTCATCCTGACCGACGACGCGCTCGTGCAGCTTGCCTTCCATCTGCAGCAGCTTCTCGCGGTCGCCCTGCATCAGCTTCGACACAGGAATGCCGGTGGCACGCGCGACGACTTCGGCGATTTCCTCGGCGCCGACCACCGTTCGCAGCAGGCGCGGCTTGCCCTTGGCGGCGCCCTTCTTGGTCTCCTTGGCCTGCGTGTCCTTCAAGGTCTTCTCGAGTTCGGGGAGTTGCCCGTATTGCAACTCCGCGACCTTGTTGAAGTCACCCTTGCGCTTGAACTCCTCGATCTGCGTGCGGATGCGATCGATCTCTTCCATCACGTGCGCCGAGCCCTGGGCGGCGGCCTTCTCAGCCTTCCAGACCTCTTCAAGATCGGCGGCCTCGCGTTGCAGCTTGGTGATCTCGACCTCGATCAGGTCGAAGCGCTTCTTCGAGGCTTCGTCCTTCTCGCGGCGGACGGCCTCGCGCTCGATCTGCAACTGGATCAGCCGACGGTCGAGCTTGTCCATCACCTCGGGCTTGGAGTCCATCTCGATCTTGACCTTGGCCGCGGCCTCGTCAATCAGGTCGATGGCCTTGTCGGGCAGGAAGCGGTCGGTGATGTAGCGGTGGCTCAACTCGGCCGCGGCAACGATGGCCGGATCGGTGATCTGCACCTTGTGATGCACCTCGTACTTCTCCTGCAAGCCGCGCAGGATCGCGATGGTCGCCTCCACCGTCGGCTCGCCGACGAGGATCTTCTGGAAGCGCCGCTCCAGCGCCGCGTCCTTCTCGATGTACTTGCGGTATTCATCGAGCGTGGTCGCGCCGATGCAGTGCAGTTCACCGCGCGCCAGCGCCGGCTTGAGCATGTTGCCGGCATCGATCGCGCCCTCGGCCTTGCCGGCGCCCACCATCGTGTGCAGTTCGTCGATGAAGACGATGGTCTGGCCTTCGTCCTGCGCGACTTCCTTCAGCACGCTCTTGAGTCGCTCCTCGAACTCGCCGCGAAACTTGGCCCCGGCCAGCAGCAGCGCCATGTCGAGCACCAGCACGCGTTTGCTCTTCAGCGATTCGGGCACCTCGCCGGCGACGATGCGCTGCGCCAGGCCTTCGACGATCGCCGTCTTGCCGACGCCCGGCTCGCCGATCAGCACCGGGTTGTTCTTGGTGCGGCGCGACAGCACCTGGATGGCGCGGCGGATCTCGTCGTCACGCCCGATCACCGGGTCGAGCTTGCCCTGCTTGGCGCGCTCGGTCAGGTCGATCGTGTACTTCTTCAACGCCTCGCGTTGGCCTTCGGAGTCGGCGCTGTCGACCGGCTGGCCACCGCGCACCGCGTCGATCGCGGTCTCGAGCGACTTGCGCGTCAGGCCATGGCCGCGGACGACGCCGCCGAGGTCGCTCTTCGCCTCGCTGACGGCGAGCAGGAACATCTCGCTCGCGACGAACTGGTCGCCGCGCTTGCTGGCTTCCTTCTCGGCCGCTTGCAGCAGCGACGCGAGATCACGCCCCGGCTGCACCACCTGCCCGCTGCCCTGCACTTGCGGCAAACCGGTCAGCAGCGTCTCCAGGCCGGTGCGCAGCGCGGCGGTGTTGGCGCCAGCGCGGTCGAGCAGCGCCTTCGGGCCGTCGGCCTGGGCCAGCATCGCGAGCAGCAGGTGCACCGGTTCGATGTACGGGTTGTCGCGCGTGACGGCCAGACTCTGCGCGTCGGCCAGCGCTTCCTGGAACTTGGTCGTGAGCTTGTCGATTCGCATGGGAATGATCCTCCGGTTGCGACAGACATGGGGCAATCGGTCGAGTATTCAACCCGCGCGCACGCCGCACTTGCGCTCAATCAAGCAGCGTGCTCAGCACCCAGAATCCGAGCCCGGCGCACAGCAATGAGCCCAGCAGGTGCGCCGCGCTGTGGGCGGCGGCCATGGCCCAGGCGCCCCGCTGCAGCAGCAGCAGCGATTCGGCGGAGAACGACGAGAAGGTCGTCAGCCCGCCCAAAAACCCCGTAACGATCAGCAGGCGCAGCATCTCGTTGGACGTCTTCTCGAACCAGAACAGCGCCATGCCGATCAACAGCCCACCCACGCAGTTGACCAGCAAGGTTCCGAGCGGGAAGCCCGTCCACGAGGCGTTCAGCCAGAGCCCGGCGCGCCAGCGCGCCAGCGCGCCGAGCGCCGCGCCGAACGAGACCGCGAGGATCTGGGCCCAGGGCCAGGCCGGCGTCATGTCTCGCGCGGCCCATTCGGCGCAACGGGCGCGTTGCCCGCCGTGATACCCCAGCGCGCAACCGCCGCGTCGTCGCTGCTGCGCGCATCGACCCAGCGCGCGCCGTTGGGCGTCTGTTCCTTCTTCCAGAACGGCGCCTGCGTCTTCAGGTAGTCCATCAGGAACTCGCAGGCCTTGAAGGCCTCGCCTCGGTGCGCCGAGGAGACGGCGACCATCATGATCTGGTCAAGAGGCTGCAACAGCCCAACGCGGTGGATCACGCGCGCGCCGCGGATCTCGAAACGGCGCACCGCCTCGTCGATCATCGCCTCGATCGCACGCTCGGTCATGCCGGGGTAATGCTCCAGCTCCATCGAGCTGACGCCCTGCCCGTCGTTACGGTCGCGCACCGTGCCGATGAACGACGCGATGGCGCCGACGCCTGCATCGCCCGCACGCAACGCGGCGACTTCGGTGCCCAGATCGAAATCGGCGGTCTGCACGATGACACGCGGGCCGGCCATGTCAGCCGCCAGTCACTGGAGGAAAGAACGCGAGTTCGCTGCCTTCGGCCACCACGGCGCCCTCGTCGCACAGCACCTGATCGAGCGCGCCGCGCAATGCGCGGCCACGTGCGAGTGCGGCGGCGTGCGCGCCGCCGCGCGCAATCAGCAAGTCACGAACGGCGCCGACCGTCGCGCCTTCGACCACGTCGATCGTCTCGGAGGCGCCCAGCGCCTCGCGGATCGACGCGAAATAGCGCAGCCTGAGCTTCACGCCAGCCACTCCGCGAACGAGATGAATTGAACCGTGTCGCCCCT
Organism: uncultured Rhizobacter sp.; assembly: GCA_964247075.1. Classification (GTDB taxonomy): domain Bacteria; phylum Pseudomonadota; class Gammaproteobacteria; order Burkholderiales; family Burkholderiaceae_C; genus LMDS01. The sequence goes on from CAXTSS010000004.1 coordinate 61,378, forward strand.
GGCGATCGTTTGACCGCTGGCGTTGTCGATCACGCCGTCGCCCCACACGGCCGAGGTCAGCACGCCCGAGCTCTGGTTCGGAAACAGGTCGAGCCCGCCGGCCGCGTTGCGCCGCACGCGCAGGAACTCGCGGCGCTTGTCGGGCTTGGGCCAGTCGAAGTCAGCGCGCAGCGGCGTGCGAACGGGCTCGAGCACGGTCGCACCTTGCAGGCGCAGCAGCACCGGCCGCACCATCAGCAGGAAGGTGATGAAGCTCGACACCGGGTTGCCCGGCAGGCCGATGATGTGCGCCGCGGACCCGTCGGCGCGGTTCACCGCGCCGAACGCCAGCGGCTTTCCCGGCTTGATCGCGACCTGCCAGAGTTCGATGCGACCTTCGGCCTGCACTGCAGGCCGCAGGTGGTCTTCTTCACCGACCGACACGCCGCCGGAGGTGACGATCAGGTCATTGCCATGAGCGGCGCGGCGAAGCGCCTCGCGCGTCGCGTCGAGCCGATCCGGCACGATGCCGAGGTCGGTGCAATCGCCACCAAGAGCCTGGATCGCGGCGCGCAGCAGGAATCGGTTCGAGTTGTAGATCGCGCCCAGCTTCAACGGCTCGCCGGGCATCACGAGTTCGTCACCGGTCGAGAACAGCGCAACACGCGGCCGGCGCGTCACCTGCAGCGTGGCGGCGCCGACGGTGGCAGCCAGGCCGAGGGCCTGCGGTGTCAGGCGCGTGCCCGCAGGCAGCACGACGCTGTCACTGTGCACGTCTTCGCCGCGGCGGCGAATCCACTGGCCCGGTACCGGCACGGTGTTGACGCGCACCGCATCACCGACGACCTCGCACAGTTCCTGCATCACGACCGCATCGGCGCCCGCCGGCACCTGCGCGCCGGTGAAGATGCGCGCCGCGCTGCCCGGCGTCAACGGCTGGCCGACCACGCCGGCGGGAATGCGCTGCGTGACCGGCAGCAACGCGCCGGGGCTGAGCACATCGGCGCAGCGCAGCGCATAGCCGTCCATCGAGGTGTTGTCCTGCGGCGGCACGTCGAGCGCGGAGCGCACATCCTGGCGCAGCACGCGGCCGAGCGCGTCGAAGGTCGAGAGCGTTTCGATGTCGGCCAGCGGCGCGACGGCGCCGAGCAGGCGGCTCCAGGCGTCGTCGAGTGTGAGCATGTCAGGCGTGCGCCTTGATGAAGGCTTTCACCAGATCCGCGTCGGCGACTATCACTTCGCAGCGCTTGGGCAGGCTCTCGATGCCGCGCATCGCGGCCGGCCGATCGGGCTCGCGCCCGATCGCCTCGACGATCGTCTCGGCGAACTTCGCCGGCAGCGCGGTTTCGAGCACGATCGTCGGAACGCCGGCCGTGAGGTGCTCGCGCGCAACCTTCAGGCCGTCGGCCGTGTGCGTGTCGATGATCGTGCCGAAGCGTGCGTGCGTGTCGCGGATCGTTGCAAGCCGGTCGGCGTGAGTGCTGCTGCCGGAGACGAAGCCGTAGCCTTCGATGCGCGCGAACTCGGCCGGCGTGATCGTGAACGTGCCGCTGCGGAACAGCTCGCGCGTGCGCGTGGCGTCGCGACCGAGCAGGTCGAACACGAAGCGCTCGAAGTTCGAGGCCTTGGAAATGTCCATCGACGGGCTCGATGTCTCGTGCGTCTCGGCGCTCGTTCGCACGCGGTAGGTGCCGGTGCGGAAGAACTCGTCGAGCACGTTGTTCTCGTTCGTCGCGAGCACGAGCCGCCGGATCGGCAGGCCCATCATGCGAGCGACGTGGCCGGCGCAGATGTTGCCGAAGTTGCCCGACGGCACGGCGAACGTCACCTGCTGGTCATTGGTCTTCGTGGCCTGGAAGTAGCCGGCGAAGTAGTACACGACCTGCGCCAGCAGCCGCGCCCAGTTGATCGAGTTGACGGTGCCGATGCGGTAACTGCGCTTGAAGTCGAGGTCGTTCGAGATCGCCTTGACGATGTCCTGGCAGTCGTCGAACACGCCCTGGATCGCGATGTTGTGGATGTTCGCGTCCATCAGGCTGAACATCTGCGCCTGCTGGAACGGGCTCATGCGGCCGAAGGGCGAGAGCATGAAAACGTTCACGCCGGCCTTGCCGCGCATCGCGTATTCGGCCGCGCTGCCGGTGTCGCCGGAGGTCGCGCCGAGGATGTTCAGCGTCTGGCCGCGGCGCGCGAGTTCGTACTCGAACAGGTTGCCGAGCAACTGCATCGCCATGTCCTTGAACGCGAGCGTCGGCCCGTTGGACAAGGCTTCGAGGTAGACGCCGGGCTCGAGCGAGCGCAACGGCACGATCTGGGTCGAGCCGAACACCTGTTCGGTGTAGGTTTTGGTCACGAGCGCGCGCAGATCGGCGGTGGGAATGTCGTCGATGTAGAGCGAGAGGATCTCGAACGCGAGGTCGTGATACGCCAGGCCGCGCCACGTCGCGAGCGTGTCGGCAGAGACGGTCGGGTAGTGCTCAGGCAAGTACAGCCCGCCATCCGGCGCCAGGCCTTCCAGCAGGATCTCCGAGAACGAGCGGCGCGTGGCATCGCCGCGGGTACTGACGTACTTCAATTCAGCTCTTCCTTGCGGATGCGCACGATGGGCGCCAGCACCGTCGGCAGCGCCTGCATCTGCGCGATCGCGGTGTTCATGCGGCCCTCGACCGTGTCGTGCGTCAGGATGATGACGTCGGTCTGCGCTTCGCCTTCTGCCGACTCGCGCTGCAGCAGCGCATCGATCGAGATGTTGCCTTCGGCCAGGATGCCGGTGATGCGCGCCAGCACGCCGGCCTGGTCGGCCACCTGCAGGCGCAGGTAGAACGACGTGACCACCTCGTCGATGCCGAGGATGCGCGTGTCGTGCAGCGAGCCGGGCTGGAACGCGAGGTGCGGTACGCGATGATCGGGGTCGGCGGTGTGCAGCCGGGTGATGTCGACCAGATCAGCGATCACCGCCGACGCGGTCGGTTCGGCACCCGCGCCCTTGCCGTAGTGCAAGGTCGTGCCGACGGCGTCGCCATGCACGACGACCGCGTTCATGGCACCTTCGACGTTGGCGATCAGTCGCTTGCTCGGCACCAGCGTCGGGTGCACACGCAGCTCGATGCCGCCCGCATCGTCGCGGCGCTTCGTGATGCCCAGCAGCTTGATGCGGTAACCGAGCTGCTCGGCGTAGCGGATGTCGGCGCCGCTCAGCTTGGTGATGCCCTCGACGTAGGCCTTGTCGAACTGCACCGGGATGCCGAACGCGATCGCGCTCATGATCGTGGCCTTGTGCGCCGCGTCCACGCCCTCAATGTCGAAGGTCGGGTCGGCTTCGGCGTAGCCCAGGCGCTGCGCTTCTTTCAGCACCTCGGCGAAGTCCAGGCCCTTGGCGCGCATCTCCGAGAGGATGAAGTTCGTCGTACCGTTGATGACGCCGGCGATCCACTCGATGCGGTTCGCCGTCAGACCCTCGCGCAGCGCCTTGATGATCGGGATGCCGCCGGCCACCGCCGCCTCGAACGCCACCATCACCCCGTGCTCGCGCGCGGCGGCGAAGATCTCGGTGCCGTGGACTGCCAGCAGCGCCTTGTTCGCGGTGACGACATGTTTGCCGGCCCGGATCGCTTCCAGTACGAGCTCGCGAGCGATGCCGGTGCCGCCGATCAGCTCGACGACGATGTCGATCGCCGGGTTCTTGATGATCTCGCGAGCGTCGGCGACGACCACAGCGGCAGCGCCGACCAGCGCCCGCGCCGCGTCGACCTGGCGCCGCGACACCATCGTCAGCTCGATGCCGCGGCCGGCACGGCGTTTGATCTCTTCCTGGTTGCGGCGCAGCACCTCGAACACGCCGCCGCCCACGGTGCCCAGGCCCATCAGGCCGACTTGAATTGCCTTCATTGCGAAACGCGCTTGCGGTAATGTTCGAGGAACTTCGCGATGCGGCCGATCGCTTCGGTCAAGTCGTCGGAATTGGGCAGGAAGACGATGCGGAAGTGATCCGGCGCGCTCCAGTTGAAGCCGGTGCCTTGCACCACCAACACCTTCTGCTCGGCCAGCAGGTCGTAGGCGAACTGCTGGTCGTCGGTGATCGGATAGACCTTCGGGTCGAGGCGCGGGAACATGTACAGCGCGGCCTTCGGCTTGACCACGCTCACACCCGGGATGGCGCTGAGCAACTGGTACGCGATGTCGCGCTGCCGGCACAGGCGGCCGGTGGGCGCCACGAGGTCGTCGATGCTCTGGTAGCCGCCGAGCGCGGTCTGGATCGCGAGCTGCCCCGGCGTGTTCGCGCACAGCCGCAGCGAGGCAAGCATGTTCAGGCCCTCGATGTAGTCGCGCGCATGGCGCTTCTCGCCCGAGACCACCATCCAGCCCGCGCGATAACCGCACGAGCGGTAGTTCTTCGACAAGCCGTTGACGGTGACGAACAGCACGTCGTCGGCCAATGACGAGATGCTGGTGTGCGTATTGCCGTCGTACAGCGTCTTGTCGTAGATCTCGTCGGCGAAGACGATCAGCTGATACTCGCGCGCCACCTGAACGATTTCGCGCAGCACGCTCTCGGGGTACAGCGCGCCGGTCGGGTTGTTCGGGTTGATGACGACGATGGCCTTGGTACGCGGTGTGATCTGCGCGCGCATGTCGGCGATGTCGGGCATCCAGTCGCAGGCTTCGTCGCAGCGGTAGTGCACCGGCGTGCCGCCCGAGAGACCGACGACTGCCGTGTACAGCGGATAGTCTGGCGACGGGATCAGCACCTCGTCGCCATCGTTGAGCAGCGCGTTCATGCCCATCGCGATCAGCTCCGAGGCGCCGTTGCCGAGGTACACATCGTCGATGGCGACACCCACGACGTGCTTTTGCTGCGTGTAGTGCACGACCGCCTTGCGCGGCGCGAACAGGCCCTTGCTGTCGGTGTAGCCGGCCGTGTGCGGCAGGTTGCGGATCATGTCCTGCACGATCTCGTCGGGCGGTTCCAGGCCGAACGCGGCGACGTTGCCGATGTTCAGCTTGATGATCTTCTGGCCTTCCTCTTCCATGGCCCGGGCCTTGTCGAGCACAGGTCCGCGAATGTCGTAGGCCACATTGGCGAGCTTGTTCGACTTGACGATGGGCTTCAAAACGACTCCGTGGCGCAGCAAAACATAGAATTTACCCCATGAAACTTCAAGCAGACCGCATCGAGGGACAGAACGCGATTGCCCGACATGGGCCGGACGGCGTGATCGTCAACGGCGTCGAATACCGCAGCAGCGTGCTCGTGCCGGCGGCGGGCGGCGTCACCGCGTGGCCGGTCGAGCGCTTCGAGGCCCTGACCGAGGCGCACTTCGAAGCGATCGCCGCGCTCTCGCCCGAACTCGTGATCTTCGGCAGCGGATCGCGCATCCGCTTCCCGCACCCATCGCTGATCCGGCCCTTGATCACGCGGCGCATCGGCGTCGAGACCATGGACACCGCCGCCGCCTGCCGCACCTACAACGTGCTGCTGGCCGAAGGGCGGGCGGTGGTGGCCGCGCTGCTGTTCGAGACGCGCGAGCGCTTATAATCTTCGGCTACGCCCACCCGGGCGCAACCAAACAGAATACTCCATGACGCCAGCCCTCAACAAACCCCTTCCGGAATTTGAAGCGCTCGCAACCGGTGGCGTGAAGTTCACGCCCGCAGCCTACACCGGCAAGATCGTCGTTCTGTACTTCTACCCCAAGGACAACACCCCCGGCTGCACCACCGAAGCGATGCAGTTCCGCGATCACCACAAGGAATTCACCAAGAACGGCGCCGTGGTGTTCGGCGTGTCGCGCGACAACATGGCCTCGCACGACAAGTTCAAGCAGAACCTCGAGTTGCCGTTCGAGCTGATCGCCGACACCGAAGAGAAGCTCTGCCACATGTTCGGCGTGGTCAAGAACAAGATCATGTACGGCAAGAAGGTCAAGGGCATCGAGCGCAGCACGTTCCTGATCGACTCGCATGGCGTGCTCAAGGGCGAGTGGCGCGGTTTGAAAGTCGCCGGTCACGTCGAAGAGGTGCTGAAGGAAGTCAAGGCACTGAAGAAGGCGGGGTGATTGTCGCTACCGGGCTTGTGCATAATGAGGCTCATGCCCGAGCGTTCAGAACCTCGCATCCGAGAACAAGCCGCACAGGCGACTGTGCGGCTTTTTGTTTTCCCGCACCACTGACCACCACCGCCAATGCCACTGCCCAAGCCGCCTGCCAAACGAGCCTCCCTCCTCAGCGCCGCCGACTTCGATTCGCAAGCGGCCCCGCAGCCCGGTAAACGCGCCGCCCCCAAGACCCGCGGCAATGCCGAGCCCGCCGCACCCGCTCTGCTCGAGCTGACCGACGCCACTTCGGCCGCGATCGCCAACGCGCGCCGACCCGCTCCCGCCGCGCCGATCCCGACCACCGCGCACGCCGGCCACGCGCCACTGCGCAAACCGCAGCCCGCGCAACCCGAGACGCGCGCCCGCAAGCCGCGTGGCACTGGCCCGGCGACCCTGTTCGTGCTCGACACCAACGTGCTGATGCACGACCCGACCTCGCTGTTCCGCTTCGAAGAGCACGACATCTACCTGCCGATGATCACGCTCGAAGAGCTCGACGGCCACAAGCGCGGGATGACCGAGGTCTCGCGCAATGCGCGCCAGGTCAGCCGCGAACTCGACGCGCTGGCGGCGACGATGCCGACGCGCGACTCCTCCGGTATGTCGGACGGCCTGCCGCTCTCGCGCACCGGCCACCGCGAAGCCGGTGGCAAGCTGTTCTTCCAGACCAACCTGATCAACGTTCAGTTGCCCGCCGGGTTGCCGCAGGGCAAGGCCGACAACCAGATCCTCGGCGTCGTGCAGGCGCTGCGCGAGCAACAACCCGGGCGTGACGTGGTGCTGGTGTCCAAGGACATCAACATGCGCATCAAGGCGCGTGCGCTGGGCCTGCCGGCCGAAGATTATTTCAACGACAAGACGCTGGAAGACGGCGACCTGCTCTACACCGGCGTGCTGGCGCTGCCCGCCGACTTCTGGGACAAGCACGGCAAGACGATGGAGAGTTGGCAGCAAGGCGGCCTCACCTACTATCGCATCAGCGGCCCGATGGTGCCGGTGCTGCTGATCAACCAGTTCGTGTACCTCGAGGCCCCGGGCGCCGCGCCGCTGTACGCCAAGGTCACCGAGATCACCGGCAAGACCGCCGTGTTGCGCACGCTGAAGGAATACACGCACCAGAAGAACGCGGTCTGGGGCGTGACGGCGCGCAACCGCGAGCAGAACTTCGCCCTCAATCTGCTGATGGATCCGGACTGCGACTTCATCACGCTGACCGGCACGGCCGGCACCGGCAAGACGCTGATGACCTTGGCCGCCGGCCTCTCCCAGGTGATGGACGACCGCCGCTACACCGAGATCATCGTCACCCGCGTAACGGTGCCGGTGGGTGAGGACATCGGCTTCCTGCCCGGCACCGAAGAAGAAAAGATGAGCCCGTGGATGGGCGCACTCGACGACAACCTCGAAGTGCTCTCCAAGACCGACGGCGGCGCGGGCGAATGGGGCCGCGCGGCCACGAATGATCTGGTGCGCAGCAAGATCAAGATCAAGTCGCTGAACTTCATGCGCGGGCGCACCTTCCTGAACAAGTTCGTGCTGATCGACGAGGCGCAGAACCTGACGCCCAAGCAGATGAAGACGCTGATCACGCGCGCCGGCCCGGGCACGAAGATCGTCTGCCTGGGCAACCTGGCGCAGATCGACACGCCCTACCTGACCGAAGGCAGTTCGGGCCTGACCTTCGCGGTCGATCGCTTCAAGGGCTGGCCGCATTCGGGCCACGTGACGCTGGCGCGTGGCGAGCGTTCGCGGCTCGCCGACTTCGCCTCCGAGGTGCTCTGATCGGAAGCGGGCGTCAGCCCGCGGCGATCAGGTGCTTCGCCAGCGCGTGGTACGCCGGCAGCGTGGTCGGATCGATCCCCATGTTCCCGGCGATGTGGTGTGACGCGAAGCGCGCGATCACCATCTCCGCGGTCGGATCGATGTAGATGCCCTGGCCGTGGATGCCACGCGCGCAATATGCGCCGTGCTCGTTGTGCAGCACCCACCACATGTCGCGGTAGCTGGCGCCGGGCAAGGTCACGTAGCCGGCCTTCACGAATTGGGCTGGATCGGCACCAGCGCGGATGTCGGCGACTGCGGCCTGCGGCACGATGCGCTGGCCGTTGAAGACGCCGTCGTGGCGCATCATCTCGCCGAAGCGCGCCAGATCGCGCAGGCACACGTTGAGGCCGCCGCCAGCGAACTCGGTGCCGGCGCTGTCGACCATCAGGCGGCCGTCCTGCTCGCAGCCGAGGCGCGACCAGATGCGCTCGCTCAGCATCTCACCCAGGCGCTGGCCGGTGACGCGCCGCAGGATCCAGCCCAGCAGATCGGTGTTGACGGTGCTGTAGGTGAACGCCTCACCGTGCGCGCCAGCCTGGCGCAGCGTCATCAGAAAGTCGCAGAAGCTCGCCGTGCCCGCGTAGTCCGCTGGCCGCGACAGCACACCGCCCGCGCGGCCGTGATCCCAGATGCCGGCCTGCGGGTCGGTGTAGTCCTCCGAGTAGTCGATGGACGTGGTCATGTCCATCACCTGACGCACTGTGGCGTGCGCCAGACCGCTCGCCGCCATCTCGGGCACGTAGGCCGTGACGGGCGCGGCCGGGTCGAGCCGCCCTTCGGTCACCAGCGACGCGGCGATGGTGCCGAAGAACGACTTCGTCACCGACCACGCGATGTGCGGTTGCGCGGCCGACAGCGCGCCGAAGTAGCGTTCGTAGACGATGCGGCCGCGGTGCAGCACGACAATGCCATCGGTGTAGTTGGCCGCCAGCGAGTCGGCCCAGTTCATCGCCTCGCCGCGCCCGATCGGCGTGAAGGTCACCGCATCGATGTCGTCGCGGTCAGAACGCGGCAACACGCACACCGGGCCATCGCCCCGCGAAACCGTTGTCGTCGGCAGCAGCTGCGGAATGTTCGAGTAGGCCCAGCGCAGCTTCGGGAAGGTGTACATGCCGCCGTCGTCGAAGCGCACCTGCTTTTCCGGCGGCGGTGGCGAGCCCTGCATCCAGCCCAACGCCACCGGGTCGCTGGCGAAGGCGTCGAGGGGGTCTTGCGTCGCAGCAGGTGCCGGTGCGTTCATGGACTGATTCTCGGCGATCAGATGCGCACGACGATCCGTCCGCGCACGGTGCCCTGCATCAATTCGTGCGCTTTCGCGATGGCGGACTCGAGCGGCACCTCCTCGGTGATCGCCGCGAGCTTGACGGGGTCGAGGTCGCTCGCCAGGCGCTCCCACGCCGTGCGTCGCAGCGCGATCGGCGCCATCACGCTGTCGATGCCTGCCAAGGTGACGGCACGCAGGATGAACGGCATCACCGTCGCCGGCAGATCCGCCCCCTGCGCCAACCCGCAGGCCGCAACCACGCCGCCGTAGCGCGTCTGCGCCAGCGCATTCGCGAGCGTGTGGCTGCCGACCGCATCGACGACCCCGGCCCAGCGCTCCTTCTGCAAAGGCTTGCCGGCGGCGCTCAGCGCGGCGCGATCGATGACCGCGCTCGCGCCGAGCGTCTTCAGATACGCCGCCTCGTCGAGCTTGCCAGTCGCAGCCGTGACGCGGTGGCCGAGTTTGCCGAGCAAGGCGATCGCGACACTGCCGACACCGCCCGTCGCACCCGTCACGAGCACCTCGCCGTCGCCCGGCTTCAGGCCGTGGCGCTCCAGCGCCATCACGCACAGCATCGCGGTGTAACCAGCCGTGCCGATCGCCATCGCCTGCGCCGTCGAGAACGCCTTCGGCAGCGCAACCAGCCCGTCGCCGTTCAGCGATGCGCGCTCCGCGAGGCAGCCCCAGCGCGTCTCGCCGACGCCCCAGCCGTTGTGGATCACGCGGTCACCGGCCTGCCACGCCGGGTGCCGACTCTCGAGCACGGTACCGGCACCGTCGATGCCCGCCACCATCGGCCAGTTGCGCACGACTGGCGCCTTGTTGGTGATCGCGAGACCGTCCTTGTAGTTGAGCGTCGAATGCTCGACGCGCATCAGCACGTCGCCGGCAGGCAGATTCGCCTCATCGAGCGCTTTGACGGCGACCTGGAAGCCGGATTCCGGCTTTTCGAGCAAAACGGCTTTGAACATGGTCGCCCCCGTGAAGATAGCGGCACGATAACGCAAGCTGGCGCCACTTGCCGGCAGCAAAAACGCGGCCGATCTGCACTTACATTTCGACATTACAAAACACGGCCAAACTCTTGTCGGATATGACTTTTTCCCATTGACGCCGGGCCATCGCATCCCTATCCTGACGCGGATGCTGAAATTCCGACCCGTGTATGGACGCGCGATCACCGCCGGCGTGTTGCTGGCGGCGGTAGCGTCACACGCCATCGCCAACCCCGACTTCGCACCGATTGCACCGACCGCCGCGGCCGCGTCGGCGGCCGATGCCGTGAACCGCTTTCTGATCGACAAGGGCGTGGTCGCGCCGGTGCCGGCGACGACTGTCGCAGCAGCGCCGGCCTTCGTCGAGCAGGTCCGGCATCAGGCGTCGGACATGGTGATCACGGCGCTGAACTTTCTCGGTGTGCCCTACCGTCGCGGTGGCAACACGGCCGACAGCGGCTTCGACTGCAGTGGATTCACGCGCCAGGTGTTCGAGACCAGCCTCGGCCTCGTGCTGCCGCGCCGCGCCGACGAGCAAGCCAAGGCGCGCGGCCTGATCGCCGTCAAGCGCGATGAGTTGCAGCCGGGGGATCTGGTCTTCTTCAACACGCTCAGGCGCACCTTCTCGCACGTCGGCATCTATGTCGGCGAGGGCAGGTTCATTCACGCGCCCAAGCCGGGCGGCGAGGTCCGCGTGGAGAGCATGAACTTCGCCTACTGGGCCAAACGCTTCACCGGCGGGCGCCGCGCCGACGCGGCCACCGAGCCAAGTACCGCACCCTGACCGCCTTGCCCCCGTCAGGGCTGCGAGCGCGCAGGCACAATCCGCGCATGGCCGAGAAAGTCATTCCCCTTGCCGATCACCGCTACGCCGCGAGCGTGCCGCGCGTGCCGTCGGTGATCAGCGCGCCGACCGGCCTGCTCGGCGACACGCTCGGGCGCCCGCTGCGCGATCTGCGCATCTCGGTCACCGACCGCTGCAACTTCCGCTGCAGCTATTGCATGCCCAAGGAAGTCTTCGACAAGCACTACAGCTTCCTGCCGCATTCGTCTTTGCTGAGCTTCGAGGAGATCACGCGCGCCGCCAGCCTGTTCGTCGCGCACGGCGTGCGCAAGATCCGGCTGACCGGCGGCGAGCCGCTGCTGCGCAAGAACATCGAGGTGCTGATCGCGATGCTCGCCGCTTTGCGCACACCCGACGGCGCGCCGCTCGACCTGACCCTGACGACCAACGGCTCGCTGCTCGAACGCAAGGCGCAGGCGTTGAAGGACGCTGGCCTGAACCGGATCACGGTCAGCCTGGACGCGCTCGATGACAGCGTGTTCCGCCGCATGAACGATGCCGATTTTCCGGTCGCCGACGTGCTCGCCGGCATCGAAGCGGCACAGCGCGTCGGCCTCGGGCCGATCAAGGTCAACATGGTCGTCAAGCGCGGCACCAACGACGACCAGATCGTGCCGATGGCGCGCCATTTCAAAGGCACGGGATCGGTGCTGCGCTTCATCGAGTACATGGACGTCGGCGCGACCAACGGCTGGCGCATGGACGAGGTGCTGCCTTCGGCGCAAGTCGTCGCCCGCATCCGCGAAGCCATGCCGCTCGAGCCCGTCGGCGCGAACGCGCTCGGCGAAACGGCCGAGCGCTGGCGCTACACCGATGGCGGCGGCGAGATCGGCGTGATCTCCAGCGTCACCAAGGCGTTCTGTGCGGACTGCAACCGGGCCCGCCTGTCCACCGAGGGCAAGCTGTTCCTCTGCCTGTTCGCCAGCCATGGCCACGATCTGCGCGCGCTGCTGCGCGGCGACTACAGCGATGCGCGGATCGCCGCCGCGATCGGCCTGATCTGGCAGGCGCGCGACGACCGCTACTCCGAGCTGCGCGCCAGCGCGGCCGCGCCCAGCAGCGAGCGGCGCGTCGAGATGCACTACATCGGCGGTTGAATTGACCGCCCCCACGTCGCTTCGCTCCTGCCCCCCGAGGGGGCGCTCAACGCCCTTCGGGCGGCCGGGCGGGCGTTGAGTTGGCCCCCGTCACGATCCGCCGACTCGTGCCGGCCGATCTCGCCGAGTACAAGGCACTGCGTGACGAGATGCTCGCAGCGCATCCGGAATCCTTCAGCTCCGACCCGGCCCCGGAACGCGCACCGGAGAGCTACCTTGCACGCCTCGGCGTGCAGCGACCCGAAGGCGGCGAGTTCACGCTCGGCGCCTGGCACGTCGGCACGCTCGTCGGGGCGGTGAGCTGCGAACGCGATGCGCGCACGAAGGTGCGTCACATCGGTCACATCATCGGCATGATGGTGCGCGCCGAGATCCAGGGCCGCGGTGTGGGCCGCGCACTGCTGGATGCCTGCATTGCCGAAGCGCGCGCCGCTAACGGGCTGGTGATGCTGACGCTCACCGTGACCGCCGGCAATGCGCCGGCCATCCAGCTCTACGAACGGGCCGGCTTCGTGCGCTACGGCTGCCTGCCGCGCGCGATTCAGGTCGATGGCGTGTACCACGCCAAGGACCAGATGACGCTCTCGCTGTAGAGGCGCTCAGTCGATCAGCGACTCGCGAGACGCCGCCAGGTCTCGACCACCGAGTCCGGGTTCAGCGAGATCGCGCCGATGCCTTCGTCCGCCAGCCAGTTGGCAAAATCGGGGTGGTCGCTCGGCCCCTGGCCGCAGATGCCGACGTACTTGTCGGCGGCACGGCAGGCCTTGATGGCGCGCGAGATCAGGAACTTGACGGCCGGATCGCGTTCGTCGAAGTCCTTCGCGAGCAGCGGCATGCCCGAGTCGCGGTCCAGGCCGAGCGTGAGCTGGGTCAGGTCGTTCGAGCCGATCGACATGCCGTCGAAGTGCGCGAGGAATTCCTCGGCCAGCACCGCGTTGCTCGGGATCTCGCACATCATGATCACGCGCAGCCCGTCGGTGCCGCCATCGGCCGCTCGCCTCAGGCCGCGATCAGCCAGCATGCCGATCACTGCCTTGGCCTGCGCCAGCGTGCGCACGAACGGCACCATGATCTCGACGTTGGTCAGGCCCATGTCGTTGCGCACGCGCTTGAGCGCCTCGCATTCCATCGCGAACGCCTCGCCGAACTCCTCGCTCACGTAGCGCGACGCACCGCGAAAGCCCAGCATCGGGTTCTCTTCTTCCGGCTCGTAGCGCGAGCCGCCGATCAGCTTGCGGTACTCGTTGCTCTTGAAGTCGCTGAGCCGCACGATCACCGGCTTGGGCCAGAACGCCGCGCCGATGGTCGCGATGCCTTCGGTCAGCTTGTCGACATAGAACGCGCGCGGCGAGGCGTGGCCGCGCGCCACGCTTTCGACCGCCTTCTTCAGGTCGCTGTCGATGTTCGGGTAGTCGAGGATCGCCTTCGGGTGCACACCGATGTTGTTGTTGATGATGAACTCGAGGCGCGCCAGCCCGACGCCGCTGTTGGGCATCTGCGCGAAGTCGAACGCCAGCTGCGGGTTGCCGACGTTCATCGTGATCTTCACCGGGCACGGTGGCAACTCGCCGCGCTGCACATCGCTGACCTCGGTTTCGAGCAGGCCGTCGTAGATGTAGCCGGTGTCGCCTTCCGAGCACGCCACGGTGACGAGCGCGCCGGCTTGAAGCACGTCGGTCGCGTCACCGCAGCCGACCACCGCCGGGATGCCGAGCTCCCGCGCGATGATCGCCGCGTGGCAGGTGCGCCCGCCGCGGTTCGTGACGATCGCGCTGGCGCGCTTCATCACCGGCTCCCAGTTCGGGTCGGTCATGTCGGTGACGAGCACGTCGCCGGCCTGCACCTGGTCCATGTCCTTGATGCTGTGGACGATGCGCACCGGGCCGGTGCCGATCTTCTGGCCGATCGCGCGGCCCGTCGCCAGCACGGTCCCGGTGCTCTTGAGTTGGTAGCGCTGCTCGACCTTGCCTTCCTGCTGGCTCTTCACCGTCTCGGGCCGCGCCTGCAGGATGTAGAGCTTGCCGTCGGCGCCATCCTTGCCCCACTCGATGTCCATCGCGCGGCCGTAGTGCGTTTCGATCGTGAGCGCATAGCCCGCGAGTTCGGCGACATCGGCGTCGCTCAGCGAGTAGCGGTTGCGGTGCTCGTGCAACGTGTCCACCGTCTTCACGAGTTGGCCGGTTGCGGCCTTCTCTTCCTTGGTGGCGAACTCCATCTTGATCAGCTTGGAGCCGAGATTGCGCCGGATGATCGCGCTCTTGCCGGCACGCAGCGCGTGCTTGTGTACGTAGAACTCGTCCGGGTTCACCGCACCCTGCACCACCGTCTCGCCGAGGCCGTAGCTCGAGGTGATGAAGACCACGTCCTTGAAGCCCGACTCGGTGTCGATCGTGAACATCACGCCGGCCGCGCCCAGATCGGAGCGCACCATGCGTTGCACACCGGCGGAGAGCGCCACATCGCTGTGCGCAAAGCCCTTGTGGACGCGGTAGCTGATCGCACGGTCGTTGTAGAGGCTGGCGAACACCTCCTTCATCTTCGCCAGCACGTCCTCGATGCCGACGACGTTCAGGAAGGTCTCCTGCTGGCCGGCGAACGACGCATCGGGCAGGTCCTCGGCCGTGGCCGACGAGCGCACCGCGAACGACGCGTTCGGGTTGCCCGCGGTCAGCTTGGCGAACGATTCGGTGATCGCGGCGTTCAGCTCGGGCGGGAATGGCGTCGATTCGATCCAGTGGCGGATCTCGGCGCCGGCCTCGGCCAGCGCGCGCACATCGTCGGTGTTCAGCGTCGACAGACGCGCTTCGATGCGTGCCGCCAGGCCGTTGTGCTGCAGAAACTGCCGGAAGGCATGCGCCGTGGTCGCAAAGCCGCCCGGCACACGGACACCCGTGGCGGCCAACTGGCTGATCATTTCGCCGAGCGAGGCGTTCTTGCCGCCGACCGCCTCGACGTCGGTCATTCTCAGGTGTTCAAACGGGGCGACCAGGGCGGTCGCCAGGGGGTTGCTCGACATGGGAAAGCTCCAGGATGGTGAAAAATCGGGGCGCCCGAGCGCGGCACAAGGCAGGCGCCGACCCGGGCCGACCACGCGCGCTCGCGCAACCCGGGGTGGGGCGCGGCGCAGCTGGTGGTGGTGGCGTTCATCGGGCGTGGGCGCAACATTGCGGCTGATTTTAGGGGCGAACTGCCTATGATCGGGCTCATTCTCACCCGCACGCATGCACCGCACCGCCATGGCCAACCGAACCGTATTTTTCGTCTCCGACGGCACCGGCATCACCGCCGAAACCTTCGGCAACTCGATCCTGGCGCAATTCGCGATCAAGCCGCGCCACATGCGCCGGCCCTTCATCGACACCGCCGACAAGGCGCACCAGGTGCTGCGCGAGATCAACCACGCCGCCGAAACCGAAGGCC
The DNA here is from genome assembly GCA_964247075.1 of uncultured Rhizobacter sp. GTDB lineage: Bacteria > Pseudomonadota > Gammaproteobacteria > Burkholderiales > Burkholderiaceae_C > LMDS01. Next base: position 76,896 of record CAXTSS010000004.1, read on the forward strand.
GCAAGCCGATCGTCTTTCTGACGCTCGTGAACCCCGAGATCCTCGCCGTGCTGAAGGGCGACGCCACCGGCGTGGAGCAGAAGGGCATGGTGCTGGACATGTTCAACACCTTCATCGAGCCGCTCGAGATCGAGCTGGCGATGACGTCCAATCACCGCGTCGGCCGCTTCCCCGATGTGTCGAAGAGCCAGGAGTACACCGACCGCATCGAGGCCATCAACTTCTCGCTCGCGCACGATGACGGTCAATCGGCCAAGAACCTCGCGAGCGCCGATGTGATCCTGGTCGGCGTGAGCCGCAGCGGCAAGACGCCGACCTCGCTGTACCTGGCGATGCAGCACGGCATCAAGGCCGCCAATTACCCGCTGATTCCGGAAGACTTCGACCGCGGCGCGATCCCCTCGACCTTGGCGCCGTACAAGAAGAAGTGCTTCGGCCTGACGATCGATGCCGACCGCCTGAGCTCGATCCGCAACGAACGCCGGCCCGGCAGCAAGTACGCGTCGATCGAGAACTGCCGCCGGGAAGTCCGCGAAGCCGAGGCGATGATGCGACGCGAGGGCATCGCGTGGCTGTCGTCCACGCACAAGTCGATCGAAGAAATTGCGACGACGATCCTGCGCGATTTGCGGCCGGATCGGTTGATGTACTAGCTTCGCTGGCGCGCGGACTCGTAGAGACAAACGGCCGCCGCGGCCGCGACATTCAGCGACTCCTCGCCGCCAGGCTGCGGGATGCGCAGCGATTCGGTGCAGCGGGTCAGCAGTGAGGCCGATACCCCCTGCCCTTCGTGGCCCATCACCCAGGCGCAGGGCCAAGGCAATATCGCCTCACTCAACGCCCGCGCGGCATGCGAGCTGGTTGCCAGCAAGGGCACATTCAGGGACGCCAGCGCTTCATCGGTGACCGCCTCGACCAGATGCAAGCCGAAATGCGCACCCATGCCCGAGCGCAAGACCTTGGGAGACCACAGCGAGGCTGTGCCCTTGATCGCGATCACCTGCGTGAACCCGAAGGCCGCCGCGCTGCGCAGGATGTTGCCGACGTTGCCTGCGTCCTGCAGGCGATCGAGCACGACGCTGGGGCAATCGGCGACCAGGCTGCCGGCCCCTGCCCACGGCACGACGAAACACAGCGGCGCTGGTGACTCCAGCGCGCTCAGGCCGGCCATCAGCGCATCCGGCACCACGGCGACCTCGGTAGCTGCGTTGGCCAACTGGCGCAGCGCCGGCGTCTGCCAGCCGCTTTCGCTGACCACGGCCTGCGGCGGCGCGCCATGGCGCTGCACGAACGCCGAACAGAGATGCTCGCCTTCGATCCACACCACGCCGAGCTTGCGGTACGCCGCTGGATCGGCGGCCAGCTTGCGCAGCCGAACCAGCAGCGGATTGTCGCGAGAGGCAATCGCCTTGACGGTCATAGAACGTCGCGCACTGGACCGAAGCTGCGCCGGTGTTCAGAGCACGCACCATGCGCGCGCAGCGCCGCCAGATGCAGCGGCGTCGGGTAACCCTTGTGACCATCGAAGCCGTACTGCGGATGCTGCTCGTGGAGCAGCAGGCACAGCCGATCGCGATGCACCTTGGCGAGGATCGAGGCGGCCGAGATCGCCTTCACCTTCGCGTCGCCCTTGACAATCGCCTCGGCCGGGATCTTCAGCGTCGGGATCCGGTTGCCATCGACCAGCACCTTGTGCGGGCGCAGCCGCAGGCCCTCGACGGCGCGGCGCATCGCCAGCATCGTCGCGTGCAGGATGTTGAGTTCGTCGATCTCCTCGACGCTGGCCTGCGCGATACAGAAGCAGAGCGCCTTCGCGTGGATCTCCTCGAACAGCCGCTCGCGCGTGCGCGGGCTGAGCCTCTTCGAGTCGTTCAGGCCCCTGATCGGCTTGAGGTCATCGAGGATCACGGCGGCCGCGACGACCGGGCCGGCCAGCGGACCACGGCCTGCCTCGTCGACACCGGCGATCAAACCCGGCGCGTCGAAGACGAGGCCGAGCTGCTCAGCTCGCAAGAACTTTTTCGATCGCATCGGTGGCCGCCTGAGCGGTGTTGCGGCGCAGGGTCTCGTGCAGCGCGTCGAGACGCGCGTGCAGCAGCGCACAACGCGGAGGATCGTCGAGCCACGCGAGCGCGGCGTGGGCGAGGCGTTCGGGGGTCGCGTCGCCCTGCAGCAACTCGGGCACGGCGAAATCGTTCAGCAGGATGTTGGGCAAACCGACCCAGGGCTGGTACTTCATGCGCTTCATCATCTGCCAGTTCAGCGCGTGCATCACGTAGGTGATGACCATCGGGCGCTTGAACAGCGCGGCCTCCAAGGTCGCGGTGCCGCTCGCGACCAACGTCACGTCGCACGCGGCCAGCGCCTCGTGCGATTGGCCATCGAGCAGGTCGAGTTGCAGGCCTGGCGCGTACTGCTTGCGCAGCGGCTCGACGACGTGGCGCAGCCCCGGCACGACCGGCAGCACAAAGCGCAACCCGGGCCGCTCGCCGTTCATCTTGACCGCCGCCTGCAGCAGCCGCGGCGCGATGTACTGCACCTCGGCGCGGCGGCTGCCGGGCAGCAGCGCGACGACGGTGTCCGCCTCGTCGAGTCCCAGGCTGGCGCGCGCCTGAGCACGCGGCACCTGCGTCGGGATCACGTCGGCCAACGGGTGCCCCACATAGGCAGCGTTGACGCCCTGCTTCGCGTAGATCGCCGGCTCGAACGGAAAGATGCACAGCACCAGGTCGGTCGCATGGCGGATCTTCTCGATGCGCTGGCCGCGCCAGGCCCAGATCGACGGGCTGACGAAGTGGATCGTCTTGATGCCTTGCGTTTTCAGCCTGGCCTCGAGGTCGAGGTTGAAGTCGGGTGCATCGACGCCGACGAACACATCGGGCTTGTCCTTGAGAAGCCGTTCGGTCAGCTGCTGGCGGATGCCCGAGATCTCGCGGTAATGGCTCAAGACCTCGACGTAGCCGCTGACCGCGAGCTTGTCGTGCGGCCACCAGGCCTCGAAGCCTTGCGCCACCATGCGTGGGCCACCGATGCCGGCGGCGTGCAGCTGCGGCCAGCGCGACTTGAGCCCGCCGAGCAGGAGGCTGCCGAGCAGGTCGCCCGAGGCTTCGCCGGCGACCATCGCGAAGCGAGGTGCTTGAGGATCCATCTCGACCGTGTCAGCGGACGATGCCGCGCGTCGCCTTGCTGAGAAACCCGCTCATCAGCGCCACGTCGGCGGCGGCGTGCGGCAGCTCATCGGCGAGCGCAGCGATCGCCGCGCGCGACTCGTCGAGCGTGAGGTTGGAGCGGTAGAGCAGGCGGTGCATCTGCTTCACGGCCGCGATGCGCGGTGCATCGAAGTCGCGCCGGCGCAGGCCTTCGGCATTGATCGTGCGCACCGCCAGCGGGTTGCCATCGACCGTCATGTAGGGCGGTACGTCCTGCGAGATGTGGCTCATGAAGCCGGCCATCACATGCGCGCCGACTTTCACGAACTGGTGCACGCCGGTGAAGCCGCCCAGCGTCGCCCAGTCGCCGATGTGGACGTGGCCGCCGAGCGTGGTGTTGTTCGCCAACGTGGTGCGATGGCCGATCTGGCAATCGTGCGCGATGTGCACATAGGCCATGATCCAGTTGTCGTCGCCGATGCGCGTCACGCCGGCATCCTGTGCGGTGCCGAGGTTGAATGTGCAGAACTCACGGATCGTGTTGCGGTCGCCGATGTGCAGCTCGGTCGGCTCGTCCGCGTACTTCTTGTCCTGCGGCGCGGCGCCGATCGACGTGAACTGAAAGATGCGGTTGTCGCGCCCGATCGTCGTGCGGCCTTCGATGACCGTGTGCGGGCCGACCGTCGTCCCCGCGCCGATGCGCACGTGCTCGCGCACGATGCTGTAGGCGCCGATGCTGACCGAGTCGTCGAGTTCGGCGCCGCGTTCGACGATCGCGGTGGGATGGATGGTCGCCATGCGAGTCTGCCCGGGTCAGTCGAGGCGCCGCATCGTGCACATCAGGTCGGCCGAAACGACCACCGTGTCACCCACCGTCGCATTCGCCGAGAACTTCACGATGCCTGCCTTGCTCCGGTCGAGCGTCGCATTCAGCACCAGTTGGTCGCCCGGTTCGACCGGCTTCTTGAAACGCGCGTTGTCGATGCCGACGAAGTAGAAGACGGTGTTGTCGTCCGGCAGCACGCCGAGGTTGTCGAATGCGAGGATTGCCGACGCCTGCGCCAGCGCCTCCAGCATCATCACGCCCGGCATCACCGGCCGGTGCGGGAAGTGGCCGGTGAAGAACGGCTCGTTCATCGTCACGTTCTTGATCGCCTTGATGCGCTTGCCCTTGTCGAGCTCGAGCACGCGGTCCACCAGCAGGAACGGGTAGCGGTGCGGCAGGCGCTTGAGGATTTCGTGGATGTCCATGGTCATGATGTCTTGCCCAACTGGGCTCTCTCAAGCGCACGCAACCTGTCGCGCAAGGTGTGCAGCTGGCGCAGCGTGGCCGCGTTCTTCTCCCAGCTGGCATTGTCATCGATGGGAAACACGCCGGTGTACTGCCCCGGCTTCAGGATCGATCGGGTCACGAGCGTGCCGGCCGAGATGTGCACGTGATCGGCCAGCTCGAGGTGACCGAGGATCATGCCCGCGCCGCCGACCGTGCAGTGCCGGCCGATGACCGCGCTGCCCGCCACGCCGACGCAGCCAGCCATCGCCGTGTGTTCGCCGATGCGCACGTTGTGGCCGATCTGGATCAGGTTGTCGAGCTTGACGCCATTGCCGATGACGGTGTCGCCGAGCGCGCCGCGGTCGATGCAGGTGTTCGCGCCGATCTCGACGTCGTCACCGATGCTCACCGCGCCGAGTTGTTCGATCTTTTCCCAGCGCCCTTCGGTCGGTGCGAAGCCGAAGCCGTCGGCGCCGATCACGACGCCGCTGTGGACGATGCCGCGCGCACCGATCCGGCAGCGCTCGCCGAACGTCACACGTGCAGCCAGGCGGGTTCCGTTGCCGATGCGGGCGTCGCGGCCGACGACGCTGTGGGCGCCGATGACAGCGCCGTCGCCGACCAGTGCATCGGCCTCGATGACGACAAGCGGCCCGATCGACACCCCCGCACCGAGCTGCGCGGACGGATCGACGACCGCGCTGGCATGCACACCGGCCGCTGGCGCACGGCGCGAACGCGCCGCCCACCATTGCGTGAGCCGTGCGTAGTAGAGATAGGGGTCGGGCGTGACGATCGCCGCGCCGCGCGCGGTGGCTGCTTCACGCAGCGCCGGACCGACGATCACGCAGCCGGCGGTCGAGGCAGCGAGCTGCGGTTGCAGGCGCGGGTTCGCGAGGAAGGTGATGGTCGAAGGCGTGGCGCCTTCGATCGGGCCAATGCGGTCGATGCGGATCGACGCCACCGAGTCGCCGATGAGTTCGCCGCCAATGAGTTCGCCGCCGAGATGTGCGACGAGCTCCGCCAGACCGACACCGGCACCAGCTGCGGTCACATCAGATCACTTCGCGCCTTGCGCGTTGAGCGCCTTGATCACCTTGTCGGTGATGTCGATGCGCGCACTGGCGAAGATCACCACGTCGCCCTGCAGGATCAGGTCGAACTTCTCGGTGTCGTAGATCTGCTTCACGACCTTGTTCGCTCGCTCCACGACCGAGGCCAGCTCTTCGTTCTTGCGCTGGTTCAGGTCTTCCTGGAACTCGCGGCGCTTGCGTTGCAACTCGCGGTCCTGCTCGACCAGATCACGCTGGCGGCGGGTGCGTTCGGCTTCGCTGAGCGTGGGCGCATCCTTGTCGAGCTTGTCGGCCGCGGCCTTGAGCTTGGCAGCTGCATCCTCGCCTTCCTTCTGGCGCTTCGAGAACTCGGCCTCGAGGCGCGTCTGTGCCGCCTTCGCCGGCGTCGCCTCGCGCAACACGCGGTCGCTGTTGACGAAGCCGATCTTCATTTCCTGGGCCTGCACGCCGGCAGCCGCGACGAGCAGGCATGCCGCCGTCGCCAACTTGCAGGCGGTCGCCTTGACAAAGGAGTATTTCATTAGAACGCGGTCCCGATCTGGAATTGAAGACGCTGGATTCTATCTTCTGGCTTCTTGCGGATCGGTGTGCCGTAGCTGAGCTTGAGCGGGCCGACCGGCGACACCCATGTCAAGCCGACGCCGGCCGACGCGCGCAGGTCGCTCAGGTTGAGGTGCTGGTTCTCACCCCAGACATTGCCGGCGTCGAGGTAGGTGAACCAGCGCAGCGTGCGGTCGTTGCCGGTGCCCGGTATCGGCAGGTAAAGCTCGCTGTTGAGGTTAATCTTGCGATTGCCGCCGATGTAGGCACCGGTCACGTCCACCGGGCCGAGCGAATTCTGGTCGAAACCGCGCACGCTGCCCAGGCCGCCACCGTAAAAATTCTTGAAGATCGGGTACGGGTGCCCGCCCAGGCCCTTGCCCCAGGACAGATCGGCGTTGAAGCCGAACGTGAACTTCTTCGTCAGCGGCAGGTACTGCTGGAACTTGCTGTTGGCGCGCAGGTATTGCGCTTCGCCGCCCAGGCCCCAGTCGAAGTTCAGGCTGGTGAGCCGGCCGGCGGTGGGCACCAGCGCGCTGTCGCGGCTGTCGCGCGACCAGCCGATGCTGAGCGGAAACGAGTTGCTGGTGCTGCCGAACTCGTTGACGTAGATGCGGTAGTTGACCGGCAGGTTCGTGCCTTTGATCTCGGTGCGCTCGTAGCCGATGCCGAAGAACACCGTGTCGAACTCGCTGAACGGCACGCCGAAGCGTATCGACGCGCCCGGCGTGATGAGTTTGTACTCCTCACCCTGGCTGTTCAGCGGGCGCTGCGTGCGGTAGAAGACATCGAGATAGCGCGAGATGCCATCGACCGTGAAATACGGGTCGATCGTGCTGACCACCAGCGTGCGGCTGAACTTGCTGGTGTTCAAATCGATGCCGAGGTAGTTGCCCGAACCGAACACGTTCTCCTGCTTGATCGAGCCCGACAGCGAGAGCTTGTCGGCCGACGAAAAGCCAGCGCCGATCTGCAGATTGCCGGTCGCCTTTTCCTTGATCGTGATTGTCACGTCGACCTGGTCGGCCGTGCCCGGCACCTCGTTGGTGTCGATCGAAACCTCGCTGAAGTAGCCGAGGCGGTCGACGCGGTCACGCGAGAGCTTGAGCTTGCGGCCGTCGTACCAGCTCGATTCGAACTGGCGAAACTCGCGCCGCACGACTTCGTCCCGCGTCTTGGTGTTGCCCGCGACGTTGATGCGGCGGATGTAGACGCGCCGTGCCGGCTCGGCCGTGATCGTGAGCGCCACGGTGGCGTTGACCCGATCGATCTCGGGGCGCGCCTCGACCTTGGCGAAGGCATAGCCGAAGGTGCCGAAGCGATCGATCATCGCGCGCGTCGTCTGCGTCACGGCCTCGGCCTGGTACGGCTCGCCCGGCTTGATCGACACGAGGGTCTTGAAGTCGTCTTCCTTGCCGAGGTAATCGCCCTCCAGCTTCACGCCGGTCACGGTGTAGGGCTGGCCTTCCTTGACGTTGATCGTGACGATGATGTCTTGCTTGTCCGGCGAGATCGCAACCTGCGTCGATTCGACCACGAACTCGAGGTAGCCACGGTTCAGGTAGTAGGCGCGCAGCGTTTCGAGGTCGGCGTCGAGCTTGGCGCGCGAGTAGCGGTCGGCCTTGGTGTAGAAGTTGAGCCAGCCGCCGTCGTTGAGATCGAACAGGCCCTTCAGCGTGCTCTCCGAGAACGCCTTGCTGCCGACGATGCGGATCTCGCTGATCTTGGCCGCCGAGCCCTCGGTGATCGTGAAGCTGAGGTTGACGCGGTTGCGCTCCTGCGGCGTCACCGTGGTCACGACCTCGGCGCCGTACAGGCTCCGCGTGAGGTACTGGCGCTTCAACTCCTGCTCGGCACGATCGGCGAGCGCCTTGTCGAACGGTTGGCCTTCACCGATGCCGAAGTCCTTCAGCGACTTGACGAGCTGGTCCTTGTCGAATTCCTTCATGCCGACGAAGTCGATGTTGGCGATGACGGGGCGCTCCTCGACGATCACGATCACGACACCGTTGTCGATGTCGATGCGCACGTCCTTGTAGAGGCCGGTGGCGAACAGCGCACGCAACGCGGCCGCGCCCTTCTCATCGCTGTAGGTGTCGCCGATGCGGAACGGCAGTGATGCGAACACCGTGCCCGCATCGCTGCGCTGCAGGCCCTCGACGCGAATGTCCTTGAGCACGAAGGGTTCGACGGCGGAGGCGGAGCCCGCGTGGAGCGCGGCGGCGAGCGCGATGCAGGCGAGCGGGAAACGAGTCGGGGTCAGGTGGGAGGTGAACAGCATGCGGTCGGTCATTGCAGGCCCAGGAGGCGGGCCACATCGTTGTAAAGAGCCAGGGACATCATCATGAGCATGATGGCCACTCCGCCACGCTGCAGCCGCTCGAGCCACAACTCGGAGACCGGCCGCCCCGTCACACCCTCGAAAAGATAATACATCAGGTGCCCACCATCGAGGATCGGCAGCGGCAGCAGGTTCAGCACGCCCAGACCGATGCTCACGACGGCCAGGAAGCCGAGGTAATACGCCAGCCCCAAGCGCACCGACTGGCCCGCGACATCGGCGATCGTCAACGGCCCGGTGAGGTTCTTCAGCGAGGCTTGGCCGGTCACCATCTTGCCCAGCATCTTCAGCGTCAGCACCGACATCTGCCAGGTTTGCGTGACCGCCTGCGACAGACCTTCGACGGCGCCGTATCGCACGTTCACCATCTCGGGCAGCTGGCCTGGAAACACGCCGATGCGTCCGATCTGCTGATCGCCGTCCTTCACGATCGTCGGCGTGACGACGAGATCGAGCGCTTGGCCCGCACGCTCGACGCGCCACTGCATCGCGCGCGCGGTGCCGTCGCGGCCACTGGCGCGGATCAGGTCGCGCACGCTGGAGCCGTCGAACACATCGGCGCCATCGATGCGCAGCACGCGGTCACCGGCGCGCAGGCCGGCCTTCGCGGCGGCGCTGCCCTCTTTCACTTCGCCCAGCGTCGGCTCGCTGAATGCACTGCCGATGCCGATGCGACGCATCGTCTTCGCGTCGAGCTCGCTGGTGCCGATCGAGTCGAGCGGCAGCAGCACATCGCGCCGGACGCGGCCCTGGCGATCCGTGACCCTCAGGTGCAGCGGCTCGCCGTGCACGACGGATTGCGTCAGCGCCCAGCGCAGATCAGTCATCGAGCGCAACTCGCGCCACTCGTTGCCGTCGCTCGACACGTCACGCGCCCAATCGCCGGCATGCAGGCCGGCGCGCTCGGCGAGGCTGCCCGCCGCCGGCGGGCCCAGCAGCGCCTTCGGCTCGTCGATGCCGATCCAGTGCGCCGCGGCGTAAAGCAGCACGGCGAGCAGCAGGTTCGCGATCGGCCCCGCGGCAACGATCGCGGTGCGCTGCCACAGCGCCTTGCGATTGAAGCTGCGGTTCAGCTCATCGTTTGCGACCGGCCCTTCGCGCTCGTCGAGCATCTTCACGTAGCCACCGAGTGGCAGCGCGCACAGCACGAACTCGGTGCTGTCGGGCGTGGCCTGGCGGCGCCACAGGACGCGCCCGAAACCGACCGAGAAGCGCAACACCTTGACGCCGCAAGCGACCGCGACACGGTAGTGGCCGTACTCGTGGATCGTGATCAGCACGCCAAGCGTGAGGATGAAGGCGAGAACGGTGGTGATCATCGGATGAGACCCTTCACGAACTGAACTGCGCGCTCACGCGCGCGCCGATCGAGATCGAGCAGCGCCCCGAGCGATTCGGCAGCGCCCGCTTCGGGGATGAGCGCGCCGATCGTGTGGGCGTTGACGCTGTGAATCTGGTCGAAGCGAATGGTTCCGGCCAGGAACGCCGCCACCGCTGCCTCGTTCGCCGCGTTGAGCACCGTGGTGCTGCCTTCGGGCGCGCGCAACGCCTCCCAGGCAAGCGCCAGGCCGGGATAGCGCGCGTGATCGGGCGGCTCGAAGCTCAAGGCGCCAAGCGTGCCGAAATCGAGCTGGCTGGCGCCGGATTCGATGCGCTCCGGGAACGACAACCCGAAGGCGATCGGCACGCGCATGTCGGGCGTGCCGAGCTGCGCGAGCACCGAGTTGTCGCGGCACACCACCATCGAATGCACGATCTGCTGCGGATGGATCAACACCTTGATCTGCTCGGGCGCCAGATCGAACAACCAGCGCGCCTCGATCACTTCGAGCGCCTTGTTCATCATCGTCGCCGAGTCGACCGAGATCTTGCGGCCCATCGCAAAGTTCGGGTGCGCGCAGGCTTCATCGGGCGTGACGGCCGCGAGCGTGGCCGGGTCGCGCCGACGGAACGGCCCGCCCGAGGAGGTGAGCAGGATGTGGTCGATGCGCTGCGGCCAGGCACGGCGGTCTTCGGGCAGGCACTGGAAGATCGCCGAGTGCTCGCTGTCGATGGGCAGCAGCGTGGCGCCACCGGTGTGCACCGCGTCCATGAAGAGCTTGCCGCCGACGACCAGCGCCTCCTTGTTCGCGAGCAGCAGGTTCTTGCCGGCGCGCGCTGCGGCCAGGCATGAGGCGAGGCCTGCGGCGCCGACGATCGCGGCCATCACCGCATCGACCTCGGGGTGCGCGGCGAGATCGCACAGCGCCTGCGGGCCCGCCAGCACTTCGGTCGGGATGCGATGCGCCAACAAACGCCGCTGCAACTCGTAGGCACGATCGGGGTCGGGCATGGCCGCAAAACGTGGCTCCCATTCCCGACACTGCTCGAACAGCTCCTCGACGCGGCTGTTCGCAGTCAGCGCGAAGACCTCGAAGCGATCCGGATGCCGCGCGATAACGTCGAGCGTGTTCGTGCCGACCGAGCCGGTGGCACCGAGGATGCAGACGCGTTGCAGGCGAGTGGTCATGTCACAGGGTGATCAAGGCCATCGCGATCGGCAACACCGGCAGCAATGCATCGACGCGGTCGAGCACGCCGCCATGGCCGGGCAACAGGTTGCTGCTGTCCTTCGCGCCCGCGGCGCGCTTAACGAGCGATTCGAACAGGTCGCCGACGACGCTCATCGCGACGAGAAACACCACAATCAGCGCCAGCCCGGCAACGCCGAAGCGGCTGTCGAGACGCCGGTAAAGGCTCATCGAATCCACCTTGAATGCGCTGTCGAGCCACAACCAAAACGCGGCGAGCGCGAGTGCGCCCAACATGCCGCTCCACACGCCCTCCCAGCTCTTGCCTGGGCTGATGCCCGGTGCGAGTTTGCGTTGGCCGAAGGCCTTGCCACCGAAGTAGGCCGCGATATCGGCGGCCCAGACCAAACAGAACACCGACAGGATGAAATTGATGCCAATGGCGCGGGCCGACGCGAGTGCGAGCCACGCGGTGAACAGCAGCACCGCACCGATTACGCAGCGCAGCCCCGTCGGCACCCCGGGCCAGGCAGACACACCGCCGCGCAGCACGAACGCGCCGCCCAGCACCCAGACGAGAAACGCGAGCCACCAGGCCAGGCGTGGCGGCGCTTCGCCCCAGCCGGCCCACAGCGCCGCCACGCAGGCCGCGGCCACCGCGGCGCCGATCACCAACGATGCGCCTCCGGCACCGTTGAGCCGGCCCCACTCCCACCCCGCGGCGGCAATCAGCACCAACGACATCAGCGCGAAGGGCCAGGCCATCGGTGCGAACAGCGCCGGCAACAAGATTGCAATCAGCGCGAGCGCGGTGATCACGCGCTGTTTCAGCATGATCAGGCCTTGGCACTCTCGACGCCACCGAAACGCCGGTCGCGCTGTCCGAACTCGGCGAATGCCGCATCGAGTTCGACATCGCCGAACTCTGGCCACAGGCAATCGCTGAAGAACAGTTCGGAATACGCCGCCTGCCAGAGCAGGAAGTTGCTGATGCGGACCTCGCCGCCGGTGCGGATGAAGAGATCGGGGTCGGGCGCATGGCTCAGCGCCATGTATCGGTTGAGCCGCGCTTCGTCGAGTTGGTCGGGCGCAACGCCATCGACCATCGCCTGGCGGCAGGCCTGCACGATGTCCCAGCGGCCGCCGTAGTTGAACGCGACCGACAGCGTGATGCGCGAGTTGTGCGCCGTGCTCGATTCGGCCTGCTCCCAGGCCTGGCGCAGCTTGTCGGAGACCTGGTTGCGGTCGCCGACAATGCGGATGCGCACGCCCTTGTCCGAGAGCTTGGCCAGGTACTTCGCCACAGCCACCAGCACCAGCCCCATCAGGCCGGAGACTTCCTCGGTCGGGCGCTTCCAGTTCTCGGACGAGAACGCGAACACGGTGAGGTACTCGACGCCGCGGTCGGCGCAGCTGAGCACCGTGCGCACCAGCGCATCGACCCCGGCCTTGTGGCCGAAGAAGCGCGGCATGAAGCGCTTCTTGGCCCAGCGACCGTTGCCATCCATGACGATGGCGACGTGGCGCGGAACTGTCATCAGACCGCCATGATCTCGGCTTCCTTGCCAGACGTGAGCCGATCGATCTCGGCGATGTAGCGGTCGGTCAGCTTCTGCAGCTCGTCGAGCGAGCGGCGCTCGTCGTCTTCGGAGATTTCCTTGTCCTTGAGCAGCTTCTTGGCGTGCTCGTTGGCATCGCGGCGCAGGTTGCGCACGGCGACCTTCGCGTCCTCGCCCTCGCCGCGCACCACCTTCGTCAGCTCGCGGCGGCGCTCCTCGTTCAACGCGGGCATCGGCACGCGCAGCAGATCGCCCTGCGTGGCCGGGTTCAAGCCGAGATCGGATTCGCGAATCGCCTTCTCGATCTTCGCGCCCATGCCCTTTTCCCAGGGCTGCACGCTGATCGTGCGGGCGTCCAGCAGGCTCACGTTGGCGACCTGGCTGATCGGCACCATCGAGCCGTAGTAGTCGACCTGCACCTGATCGAGGATGCCCGGGTGGGCGCGGCCGGTGCGGATCTTGTGCAACTCGTTCTTGAACGATTCGATGGTGCGGCCCATCTTCGTTTCGGCCGTGGCCTTGATCTCGGCAATGCTCATGTCGTCAACCTCACTTCAACGAATTCAGACGTGCACCAACGTGCCTTCGTCCTCGCCCATCACGACGCGCTTGAGCGCGCCGGGCTTGAAGATGCTGAACACGCGGATCGGCAGCTTCTGGTCGCGGCACAGCGCGAACGCGGTCGCGTCCAGCACCTGCAGGTTCTTCGTGATCGCCTCGTCGAACGAGATCTGCGAGTACCGCGTCGCGTTCGGATCCTTCTTCGGATCGGCGGTGTAGACGCCATCGACCTTGGTCGCCTTCAGCACGATCTGCGCGCCGATCTCGGCGCCGCGCAGCGCGGCGGCGGTGTCGGTGGTGAAGAACGGGTTGCCGGTGCCGGCGGCGAAGATCACGACCTTGCCTTCTTCGAGGTATTGCAGCGCCTTCGGCCGCACATACGGTTCGACGACCTGCTCGATGCCGATCGCCGACATCACCCGCGCCGTCATGCCCTCTTGCCGCATCGTGTCGGCGAGCGCGAGCGCGTTCATCACGGTCGCGAGCATGCCCATGTAGTCGGCGGTCGCGCGGTCCATGCCGACCGAGCCGCCGGCCACCCCGCGGAAGATGTTGCCGCCGCCGATCACCACCGCCACTTCGCAACCGAGCTGGGTCACTTCCTGGACCTCTTTCACCATCCGCACGATGGTCGCGCGGTTGATGCCGTAGGCGTCGTCGCCCATCAGGGCCTCACCAGAAAGTTTCAGCAGGATGCGCTTGTAAGCGGCCATGAGACGGACTCCAGGTTCTGGGCGTGGGAAGGCGCTGGTGGCGCGCGAGAGAGTCTAATCGGCCTGCCTGCTCAGACCAGAACCGCCTCGCCCTTGTCGTCATCCTTTTTCGCTGCCTTTACCTGCGCCGCCACTTCGGCCGCGAAGTCGTCCACCTTCTTCTCGATGCCCTCGCCCACGACGTAGAGCGTGAAGCCCTTCACCTTGGTGGCCTTCTCCTTCAGCATCTGCTCGACCGTCTGCTTGTCGTTCTTGACGAAGGCCTGGTTGAACAGACTCACTTCCTTCAGAAACTTCGCGACCGAACCCTCGATGCGCTTGGTGACGATTTCAGGCGACTGCGGCGTTTTGCCCTCGGCCTTAGCCTTCTCGGCATCCTCGGCGGCCTTTTGCGTCGCGACCGAACGCTCGGTCTCGATCAGCTTGGCGGGCACGTCGCTGGATTGCAGCGCGACCGGCTTCATCGCCGCCACGTGCATGGCGACGTCCTTCGCCGCGACCTCGTCGCCGTCGAAGTCGACCATCACGCCGATGCGCGTGCCGTGCAGGTAGCTCGCGAGCTTGGTGTTCTCGTAACGCTTGAAACGGCGGATCGACATGTTCTCGCCGATCGTGCCGATCAGGCCCTTGCGCACGTCATCGAGCGTCGGGCCGTAGCCGTCCTGCGCGTAGGGCATGGCCGAGAGCGCGGCCACGTCGGCAGGGTTCTTCTCGGCGACGAGCTGGGCGCATGCCTTCGCGAAAGTGAGGAACATGTCGTTCTTCGAGGTGAAGTCGGTTTCGCAGTTGACTTCGACGAGCGCGCCGGCATGGCCGACCACGGCCGAGACGATCACGCCTTCAGCCGTGATGCGCGAGGCAGCCTTGCCGGCCTTGCTTCCGAGCTTGACGCGCAACAGCTCTTCGGCACGCTCCATGTCGCCGCCGGCCTCGGTCAGCGCCTTCTTGCATTCCATCATCGGCGCGTCGGTCTTGGCGCGCAGTTCGCCCACCATGCTTGCGGTGATTGCAGCCATCTTGGAAATCTCCTGAATCTGGGTTGAAAAAAAGGGGCCGCAAAGCCCCTTTTTCGATGCCCGGCGCGCAACGCAGCCAGCCGGGCTCGGGGGCCTCAAGCGCCTTCGCTGACCTCGACGAACTCGTCGCCTTCGGCAGCGGCCGCCTGCACGACTTCATTCGTCGCATTGGCTTTGCCTTCGAGCACGGCGTCGGCCACGGCCTTCGCGTACAGCGCGACCGCCTTCGACGAGTCGTCGTTGCCCGGAATCACGTAGTCGATGCCTTCCGGCGAGTGGTTCGAATCGACCACGCCGATGATGGGAATGCCCAGCTTCTTGGCTTCCAGGATCGCGATCTTGTGGTAGCCGACGTCGATCACGAACATCGCATCCGGCAGCGCGCTCATGTCCTGGATGCCGCCCATGTCCTTCTCGAGCTTGGCCATGTCGCGCTGGAACATCAGCGCTTCCTTCTTGATGCGGATCTCCGTACCGGCCTCGACCTGCGCCTTCATGTCCTTCAACTTCTTCAGCGAACCCTTGACGGTCTTGAAGTTGGTCATCATGCCGCCGAGCCAGCGTTGGTCGACATACGGCATGCCGGCGCGCTTGGCTTCGAGCGCGATCACTTCGCGGGCCTGGCGCTTGGTGCCGATCATCAGCACGGTCCCGCGCTTGGCGGCGATCTGGCGGATGAACTTCATCGCGTCGTTGAAGAGCGGCTGCGTCTTCTCGAGGTTGATGATGTGGATCTTGTTGCGATGGCCGTAGATGTACGGGGCCATCTTGGGGTTCCAGAAGCGGGTCTGGTGGCCGAAGTGGACACCGGCTTCCAGCATTTCACGCATGGTGACAGTCATGAGGATTCCAAAGGTTGGTTCTAGAATCCGGCTTGAATCGAGGCAAACTTGCCGCAACACCTCGCGACACGCTTGTCGCAACACCTTTAAACAGCCGGTTCGCGATTTGCCTGGTTCTTGTTGGAGCCAAGCCCATCGAGTATAGCACTGACATGACACCCGACCCGACCGGCACCCCCGCGCACGTCAGCAGGGGCGAGTGGCTCGACGCCTGCATCGTCGCCGCACGCAGCTCGGCGAACCGCCACACGTTCGTCAGCACCAGTTTCGAGACGGCGCTGGTCACTGCGCGCACCGCGGACGCCCGGCGCGCCGCCGGTGAAGCGATGCCGCCGCTTGCGGGGCTGGCGCTGAGTGTGAAAGACCTGTTCGACGTTCAAGGCGAAGTCACGACTGCCGGCTCGACCGTGCTGGCCGGCAACCCACCCGCTGCCGCCGACTGCCCCGCCGTCGCCCGGCTGCGTCACGCCGGAGCCGCCCTGATGGGCCGCACCAACATGTCGGAGTTCGCGTTTTCCGGGGTCGGCATCAACCCGCACTTCGGCACGCCGGCCAACCCGGCCACGGCCACGCTCGACCCGCAGCCCCGCATCCCCGGCGGCTCGACTTCGGGCGGGGCAGTCTCCGTGGCCACCGGCGCGGCGTGGGCCGCGCTCGGTTCCGACACCGCCGGCTCGATCCGCATCCCGGCCGCGTTGCAAGGCCTGGTCGGGTTCAAGAACACCGCCCGATTGACACCGACCTTGGGTGCGATCCCGCTCTCGACCACGCTCGACACTGCTTGCGCCATCACCCGCACGGTGCGCGACGCCGTGGTCATGCACCAGGTGCTCGCAGATCGGCGCGTCACGCTCGCCGCGAAGCCGCTCACGGCGCTGCGTCTGGCGGTGCCGACCACGGTGATGCTGAATGGCCTCGACGCCACCGTCCGCAGCGCGTTCGAGCGTGCGCTCGCCGCCCTGCGCTCGGCCGGCGCGCACATCGACGAGATCGCGCTCGAGGCGCTCGCCGAGGTTCCCGCCAGCTTCTCGCCGCCGGAAGCCTGGGCCTGGCACCGGCGGCTGTTGGCGACATCGGAAGCCGGCTATGACCCGCGCGTCGTGGTCCGGATCCGCCGTGGCGAGTCGATGAGCGCGGCCGACTACATCGACCTGTTGCACGCCCGCCGCACCTGGATTGAGCGCATGGCGAACGGCATGGCCGGCTTCGACGTGATGCTGAGCCCGACCGTGCCGATCGTCGCGCCACCGCTCGCGCCGCTGCTCGCCAGCGACGACGCCTTCTTCGCGACCAACGCGCTGCTGTTGCGCAACACGGCGGTCGCGAACATGCTCGACGGCTGCGCGCTCTCGCTCCCCTGCCATGTACCCGGCGAGATGCCCGTCGGCCTGATGGTGTGGAGCGGCGCGCTGCGCGACGACGCCGTGCTCGACGTTTCGCTCGCACTCGAAGCGGCCTTGATGGCTCGCAACGCATGAAGGTCGCCGTCATCGGCGCCGGCATCATCGGCGTCACCACGGCCTACGAGCTCAGCGCCGACGGCCACCAGGTCACGGTGTTCGAGCGCCGCGGCAGCGTCGCCGCCGAAACCAGCTTCGCGAACGCCGGCCTGATCGCGCCCGGCTACGTCACGCCCTGGGCCGCACCGGGCATGCCGGGCAAGGTGCTGAAGCTGATGCTGAGCCGCCACGCGCCGGTGCGTTTGCGCGGTCTGCATCTCGACACGCTGCCGTGGCTGTGGCGCTGGTGGCAGGCGTGCAATTTGCGCACCTATCAGCAGAATCGGCTGCGGATGCAGCGGCTGGCCGTGTTCAGCCGCGACCGGCTGCACACCCTCACCAAGGACCTGAAGCTCGACTACGAACGCAGCGACGGCGTTCTCGTGCTGCTGCGAAGCGCCGAGGATCTGGCGCTGGCGCGGCCCGGCCTGGCCGCGCTGGCCGAATTCGGCACGCGTTTCAAGATGCTCAGCGCCGATCAGTGCCGCACGGTCGAGCCCAACCTGAGCCCCGAGACCGAGCTGCGCGCCGGCGTCTATCTGGCGGACGACGAGGTCGGCAACTGTCGCCAGTTCAGCCACCTGCTGGTGCGCGAGGCGCAGCGGCTGGGCGTGCGGTTCCGGTTCAACACCCGCGTGCAACGAATCATCAAAGGCCCCGCGCCGCAGCTGACTCACGAGTTCGCGCCGCCGCACGCGCACAGCACACTGAGCAGCACGACCGAGAACATGCCCAACGATGCGCAAGACACACAGCCGATGGCACAGCAAGCGGTCACCGAAGGCTTCGACGCGATCGTGGTCTGCGCCGCGCTCGAGTCGGTTGGCCTGCTGCGGCCGCTCGGCCTGAAACTGCCGTTGCAGGCGGTGCACGGCTACTCGATCACCGCGCCGCTTCGCGGCACTGACGCGAACGGTGCGCACGGCCCGCACTCGGCACTGATGGACGAGCGCTACAAGGTCGCGATCAGCCGCCTCGGCTCGCGCGTGCGCGTGGCTGGAAGCGCCGAGATCGGCGGCTCGGCCATCACGCATCACAAGACCTCGCTCGACACGCTCTACAAGGTGCTGCACGACTGGTTCCCCGGGAGCGCGCGCATGAGCCAGGCGCAGCGCTGGAAAGGCGCGCGGCCGATGCTGCCCGATGGGCCGCCGGTGCTCGGCCGCAGCGGCATCGACGGCGTCTGGCTCAACCTCGGCCACGGATCGAGCGGCTGGGCGCTGTCGTGCGGTTCGGCGCGCCTGCTCGCCGACGCGCTCGCCGGCCGCCCGCCCCGGATCGACGCCGACGGCCTGGGAGTGGAGCGCCTGAGCGGCTGATCGCCATGCAGCGCACCTTGCCGCTCTCCAACGAATTGGCGTTGTTCGACATCGCGCACACGCGCCTGCTGGAGCAACGCGCCGCCGCTTCGCTGCCGCCTTACGCGCTGATGGCGCGCGCCGGTGAAGCCACGGCGCGTCTCGCCCTCGCGCTGGCACCGCATGCGCAACAGATCTGGATCGCCGCCGGCCCGGGCAACAACGGCGGCGATGGCCTGGAAGCGGCGTGCCACCTGCAGCGCGCGGGCAAGAAGGTGGCGGTCTCTCTGATCGGTGATGCGGCCTCACTGCCGGCCGACGCGCGCGAAGCGCTGACCCGCGCGCAGGCCGCCGGTGTACAGATCAATGGCGACACGATGAACGCGCCTGACCTGGCGATCGACGCGCTGCTCGGCATCGGCGCGAGCCGGCCGCCGCGAGACGCGCTTGAAGCCGCGATCCGCCAGCTCAATGCGCTGAGCTGCCCGGTGCTCGCCATCGACGTGCCTTCGGGCCTGCACGCCGACACCGGCCAGCCACTCGGCGCCGCATGCGTCAAGGCCGCGCACACGCTCACGATGATCGGCCTGAAGCCCGGCCTGTTCACCGCCGCGGGCCGCGATCACGCCGGCAGCGTCTGGCTGGACACGCTGGGCATCGATACGGCGGCAGATGCGCCGCCAGCGTGGCTGTCGGGCTTAGGCGCCCTGCCCAGGCGCCGGCACGCACAGCACAAAGGCAGCTTCGGCGACGTTGCCGTCGTCGGCGGTGCGGTAGGCATGTGTGGCGCGGCGCTGCTGGCCGCGCGCGCCGCCCAGGCCGCGGGCGCCGGGCGCGTCTTCGTCGAACTGCTCGATGCAGCGGGCATGAGGCTCGACGCGCTGCGGCCCGAGCTGATGTTTCGTCACGGCTGGACGCAAAGCGCACCAGCCGTGCTCGGCGCCAGCACGGTCGTCTGCGGCTGCGGTGGCGGCGATGCGGTGCGCGCGCCGCTGCCGCGCCTGCTGAGCGTGACCAAACGACTGGTGCTCGACGCCGATGCGCTCAACGCGCTGGCGAGCGATGCCGCGCTCGTGCCCTTGCTGCACGCCCGCGCCGGCCGTGGCCTCGCGACCGTGCTGACACCGCACCCACTCGAAGCCGCGCGCCTGCTCGATTGCACGACCACCGAAGTGCAGGCCGATCGATTGCAGGCGGCGCATGCGCTGGCGGCGCGCTATCGAGCCATCGTCGTGTTGAAGGGCTCGGGCAGCGTCATTGCCGCGCCCGGGCAGATCGCACGCATCAACAGCACCGGCAACGCGGCGCTGGCGAGCGCAGGCACGGGCGACGTGCTGGCCGGCTGGCTCGGCGGCCGCTGGGCACAGCTCGAGGCGGGCGACGAGGCGGCTACAGCGTTCACTGTGGCGATACAGGCCGTCGCGGAACACGGTGCTGCGGCCGAACCGCAGCCTGCCGATGCGCTGCTCGCCAGCGACCTGATCGAGCGGCTGCGCCAGCGCTGATCAGCGCTGACGCCGCGATCAGGTCAAGGCGCGCAACGCCTTGGCCGTCTCGCTCGTGCCTTGCGCGTTGCCGCTCTCGGGCACGATCTCACCGCCGCGATCCGACAGCGCTTCGAAGTTCATCGCCACCTGCTCGGCCGCATCGGTCGGCAGGCCGATGAAGATGCCCGGCGTCAACGTGATGTGAGCGCGCTCGAACGCGCCCGCCCCGGCACACAGGATCGCGCGCGTCGGCGCGTCCTCGGCGACCAGCGCCAACAGCCCCGGCGTCACCGCCTCGGGCTGCAGCAGCTTGAGCACCGCCTCGGGCATCAGGTGCTCGGTCATGCGCGTCGCCGCGGTCGGCGCAAGGCAATTGACGCGGATGTCGTTCTTCGCGCCTTCGATAGCGAGCGTCTGCATCAGGCCGACCAGCGCCATCTTCGCGGCGCCGTAGTTCGACTGGCCGAAGTTGCCGTAGAGGCCGCTCGACGAGGTTGTCATCACGATGCGGCCGTAGTTCTGGGCGCGCATCGCGTCCCAGACCGCCTTGGTGCAGTTCACCGCGCCCATCAGGTGCACCTCGACGACGAGTCGGAAGTCGTCCAGCGCCATCTTCGTGAAGCTCTTGTCGCGCAGGATGCCGGCGTTGTTGACGAGGATGTCGACGCGGCCCCACGCGGCCATCGCCGCATCGACCATCGCCTGCACCGCGGCCGCGTCGGTCACGGACGCACCGCTCGCCATCGCGATGCCGCCCGCCGCGGTGATCTCGTCGACCACCTTCTGTGCAGCCACCGGCGTGGCGCCATTGCCGTCGAGCGTGCCGCCGAGGTCGTTCACCACCACCTTGGCGCCGCGCGCCGCGAGCGCGAGCGCATGCTGCCGACCGAGGCCGCCGCCGGCTCCGGTCACGATGGCCACGCGGCCGTCGAATCGAATCGTCATCTCTCAGGTTCCTGCCGTTTGAAAAATTCAGCGCCGCGTGGACGACTTGCCCGAGGCCCGCCCGCCGGATTTTCGCGCCGCCGACTTGGCGGCGCGCACCGGGTGCACCTTGCCGCCGGCCGCGCCGCGCGCCTTGGCCTTGGTGGCGGCCTTGGTCGCACGGTCGGCTTCCTTCACGGCGGCGAGTTCGCCACCGGCCGAGATCGCCGGCTTGTCGCGCCGTGCGCGCATCAGGCCGGCATCGTCCTCGCCTTCGCGCACCATGCGGAAGTCGATCTTGCGGCCATCGAGGTCGACGCGGCTGACCTGCACCCGCACGCGCGAGCCGACCACGTAGCGCACGCCGCTGCGCTCGCCACGCAGCTCCTGGCGAATCTCGTCGAAGCGGTAATACTCGCCGCCGAGCTCGGTGATGTGCACCAGGCCTTCCACATACAGGCCGTCGAGCTGCACGAACAGGCCGAAGCTCGTCACCGCGCTGACGGTGCCGCCGTATTCCTCGCCGAGGTGCTCGCGCATGTAGCGGCACTTCAGCCACGCTTCGACATCGCGCGAGGCCTCGTCGGCGCGCCGCTCGTTGACACTGCAATGCACGCCGGCGATTTCCCACTTCTCGTCTTCGGCATTGGCCGACTTGACCGGCTTGGCGCTCTTGCGGTTGCTCGGCGCCGGGTTGCTCGGGCCCGTGAGCAGGTGGTAGCGCTTGCCGCTCAGCAAGGCCTTGATGACACGGTGCACCAGCAGATCGGGATAGCGCCGGATCGGGCTCGTGAAGTGCGTGTAGGCCTCGTAGGCCAAGCCGAAGTGGCCGGAGTTGGTGGCGGTGTAGATCGCCTGCTGCATCGAGCGCAGCAGCATCGTGTGGATCTGCATCGCATCCGGCCGGTCTTTCGTCGCCGCGGCAATCGCCTGGAACTCGCCCGGTTTCGGGTCGTCGCTGATCGACAGGCCGAGACCCAGCGCGCGCAGGTAGTTCTGCAGCAGCGTCTTCTTCTCGGGCGTCGGGCCTTCGTGGACGCGGTAGAGCGACGAATGCTTCGCGAGTGCGATGAAATCGGCCGAGCACACGTTCGCCGCGAGCATCGCCTCCTCGATCAGCTTGTGCGCCTCGGTGCGCGTGCGCGGCACGATCTTCTCGATGCGGCCGTTCTCGTCGCAGACGATCTGGGTCTCGGTGGTCTCGAAGTCGATCGCGCCACGCTTGCTGCGCGCCCTCAGCAGCGCGCGGTAGACCTCGTGCAGGTTGAGCAGCTCGGGCACCAACTCCTTGCGCTTGGCCGCCTCGGGCCCGCGCGTGTTCGCCAGGATTGCCGCGACCTCGTTGTAGGTGAAGCGTGCGTGCGAGCAGATCACCGCCGGGAAGAACTGGTAGGCGTCGATCTCGCCGGAGGCGGTGACGAGCATGTCGCATACCATCGCCAAACGATCCTCGTTCGGGTTCAGCGAACACAAGCCGTTGGAGAGCTTCTCCGGCAGCATCGGAATGACGCGCCGCGGAAAGTACACCGAGGTCGCGCGCTCGTAGGCGTCGTCGTCGATCGGCTCGCCCGGCTTGACGTAGTGGCTCACGTCGGCGATCGCGACGATCAACCGCCAGCCGTTCGGCGCTTTGCCGCGGCCGACGCTCTTGCCCACCACCGCGGGTTCGCAATACACGGCGTCGTCGAAGTCGCGCGCGTCTTCGCCGTCGATGGTGACGAGCGCCACGTCGGTCAGGTCGATGCGGTGCTTGCGGTCGATCGGCCTGATCTTGTCGGGCAAGGTGGCGGACTGGGCCAGCGTCTCGGGCGAGAACTGGTGCGGCACCTCGTACTTGCGCACCGCGATCTCGATCTCCATGCCGGGGTCGTCGATCTCGCCGAGCACCTCGGTGACGCGGCCCACCGGCTGCGAGTACATCGACGGGTTCTCGGTGAGCTCGATCGCGACGACCTGGCCCGCGCTCGCGTTCGCGATGGCGTTCTTCGGGATCAGGATGTCCTGCCCGTAGCGCTTGTCTTCGGGCGCGACCAGCCAGACGCCGCTCTCGTGCAGCAGCCGGCCGATGATCGGCGCCTTCTTGCGTTCGAGGATCTCGAGCACGCGCCCTTCGGGCCGGCCTTTGCGGTCGTAGCGCACGATGCGCGCCTTGACGCGGTCGCGGTGCAGCACCGCGCGCATTTCCTGCTGAGAAAGATAGAGGTCGGCCTGCCGGTCGTCGCGCACGACGAAGCCGTGCCCGTCGCGGTGGCCTTGCACCGTGCCCTCCACTTCGGCCATGAGTTCAGCGCCGATGGGATTGGTATTTTTCAATGGTTTTTCTTTGATGATATAGTCCAAGACTTCCTGAATTGCCCAGGTGGCGGAATTGGTAGACGCACTAGTTTCAGGTACTAGCGGGTAACTCCGTGGGGGTTCGAGTCCCTTCCTGGGCACCAAGAAATGTAGAGATTGGCGAAGGCCAGCACACGAGTGCTGGCCTTTTTGCTTTGTACGCGGCGGGGGTCGAGCCGCTCAAATCACGAACTTCTTCGCGAGCGCATCCGGCCGCATGTCGTCATATTCTTCGAACGGTTGGTGAATCCACGGGCTCGTCGGCAGCAGTTCGACGAAGTAGTCGGGCGTGTAGGTCGATACGCCCTTGGTCCAGATAACGGCAGAGCGCAGTTCGCTGATCGACGGCATGCCGCGCAGCCGATCCACCACCGCGCGCAGCGTGATGCCGGAGTCCGACAGGTCATCGACCAGCAGCACGCGCCCGGCCAGCTCGCCCTGCGGCATCGTGATGTACTTGGCCAGGTCCAGCCGACCCTGGATCGTGCCGGCTTCGGCCCGATACGAACTCGTGGACATGATCGCCAGCGGCCGGTCGAACACGCGCGAGAGCACGTCGCCCGGCCGCATCCCGCCGCGCGCCAGGCACAGGATCTGATCGAACTGCCAGCCCGAGCCGGCGATCTTGAGCGCCAGACGCTCGATGAGCATGTGGTATTCGTCCCAGCTCACGTACAGGTGTTTGCCGTCGTCGGTCAGCATGCGTATTCCTCAAGCTTTGGAAGGTGGGCGGTGTCGTCGCTCAAGAGCATATCCGGCTCGCCTCAGAGTGTGAGAGGGAATCCAATGCACCCGCGCCGGGGTGGCCAAGGGCGCTGGCGTAGGCGCGTCGCGCGGCCTGGGCTGGCGCCCAGGCAAGCAACGCAACACCCGCCAGCACCCTTGGGTACCCCGGCCCTTCGGGTAAGCCCCCAAAGCAAACCCACTCGTCGTTGCAAATGCTCGTCGGGACCCGACCCCGACTCCGCTTTGCGCCTAGATCGGGCTTGCTTTGGGGGATTACGCGGGTGCATTGGATTCCCTCTCACACTCTCAGCCCTTGTACGGATGCCGCAACAGGATGGTGTGCTCGCGATCGGGGCCGGTCGAGACCATGTCGATCGGGCGGCCGATGAACGCCTGCACGCGCTCGAGGTAGCGGCGCGCGTTCAACGGCAGCTTGTCCCATTCGGTCACGCCGAAGGTCGAGTCGGTCCAACCGGGGAAGCTGTCGTAGATCGGCATGCAGGCGTCGATGTCGTCGGCATCGAGCGGCAGGATGTCGATGCGCCGGCCGCGCAGGTCGTAGCCGACACAGACCTTGATCTCGGGCAAGCCGTCGAGCACGTCGAGCTTGGTGATGCACACACCCGAGATGCCGTTGATGATCATCGAGCGCTTCAGCAGCGCCGCATCGAGCCAGCCGCAGCGGCGCGGCCGGCCGGTGACGGTGCCGCGCTCCTGGCCGATCGTCGAGAGGTGGTGGCCGACCGTGCCGGGCGTGTCCATGTCGAGCTCGGTCGGGAACGGGCCGCTGCCGACACGCGTCGTGTACGCCTTCGTGATGCCAAGGATGTAGTGCAGCAGATCGGGGCCGACACCCGCACCCGCGGCCGCGTTGCCGGCCACGCAGTTGCTCGACGTGACATACGGGTAGGTGCCGTGGTCGATGTCGAGCAAGGTGCCTTGCGCGCCCTCGAACAGGATATTGGCGCCGTTCAGGTTCGCGTTGTGCAGCGTGTAGCCGACGTCGGCCAGCATCGGCTTGAGCTGTTCGGCAACCTTCATCGCCAGATCGAAGATCGGCTGGAACGCCAGCGGCTTGGCTCTGAGGTAGCCGCCGAGCGCGAAGTTGTGCAACTCGAGCAGATCGCGCAGCTTGGATGCGAAACGCTCCGGATGCTTCAGATCCTGCACGCGCAGCGCGCGCCGCGCGACCTTGTCTTCATAAGCCGGGCCGATGCCCTTGCCGGTGGTGCCGATCTTGCCCGCGCCGCTGCTCTCGCGCAGCGCCTCGCGCGCCTTGTCCACTTCCACGTGGAAGGGCAGGATCAGCGGGCAAGATTCGCTGATGAACAGGCGCGAACGCACCTCCAGGCCGATCGCTTCGAGCCGCTCGATCTCGCCCAGCAGGTGGGTCGGGTCGACGACCACGCCGTTGCCGATGTAGCAGGCCACGCCGTCGCGCATGATGCCGGAGGGGATCAGCTGCAGCGCCGTCTTCACGCCCTTGATCACGAGCGTGTGGCCGGCGTTGTGGCCGCCCTGGAAGCGCACCACCGCCTGCGCGTGATCGGTCAGCCAATCGACGACCTTGCCCTTGCCTTCGTCGCCCCACTGGGTGCCGACGACGACGACGTTGTGCCCGGCGGCGCTGTTCTTCTGTTGCATGTCAAAGTGATCCAGATGATCGATGGCTGATATTTCAAGTCGAGGCAGTCTGCAGCGCGCGCACGGTCCATTCGCTGCCGACGCGAACCAGCTCGCGGTCGCAGTCGTACTCCTGCGCTTCGTGCTCGTGACCGGGCAACACCCGCACCACTGTCTCGCCGCGCTCACGCAGGCTGCGCACGCTGGCGCGCAGCGCGTCGTCCTCGGCCCATGGGGCGCGGATCGCAGCGTGCAGCGCATTGGCGGGCGCGCTGGCGGCGAGCACCTTCAGGTCGAGGCTGAAGCCCACCGCCGGCCGGCTGCGGCCGAACACCGCGCCGACTTCGTCGTAGCGGCCACCGCGCGCCACCGCGTCGGGCGAGCCGGCGACGAAGGCTGCGAAACGCAGGCCGCTGTAGTAATCGTTCGCACCGATGTCGGCCAGATCGAAACCGACCGCGACCTCGGCGTGCGACTGAACGACGTGCCGCGCCAGCCATTCGAGATCGTCGAGCGCAGCCTGCACCAACGGGCGCGCGGGCAGCTCGCGCCGCGCGGCAGCGATGATCTCGGCATCGCCGTAAAGCTTGAGCAGCGCGAGCAGCGCGTTGCGCGCCTCGACGGGAAGGCCGCTCGACAATTCGCGCAGCGCCGCCGCGTCCTTCGCGGCCAGCGCCGCGTGAACGGCGCCGAGTTGCTCGGCATCGACCGGCACACCGGTCAGGACGCCGCGCACGATGCGCGCATCGCCGAGGTCGAGCGTGACGTTCGTCAGGCCCGCGGCGCGCAGGCAATCGAGCGCGAGATCCTGCACTTCGAGGTCGGCTTCGAGGCCGGCGTGGCCGTAGATCTCGGCGCCGAACTGCATCGGCTCGCGCGTCGCATGCAGGCTCATCGGCAGCGCATGCAGCACCGGCCCGCAGTAGCACAGTCGCGTCACGCCGACGCGGTTCAGCAAGTGCGCATCGATGCGCGCAACCTGCGGCGTGCTGTCGGCGCGCACACCCAGCGTACGGCCGCTGAGTTGATCGACGAGCTTGAAGGTCTTCAGATCGAGCGAATGGCTGGCCCCGGTCAACAGCGATTCGATGTGTTCGAGCAGCGGCGGCATCACCAGCTCGCAGCCGTAGCCGCGCGCCACGTCGATCAGCCGGCGACGCAGTTCTTCGATGTGTCGTGCCTGCGCGGGCAGCACGTCGGCAATGTGCTCGGGCAGCAGCCAAGCAGATGACATGGGAAAACGCCGGGGGTTGAAACCGAGATTGTACCGGCCGAGATGACGGCCCCCGAGCGCTCAGTTCAGGAAGATCCAGAGCATCGCGAGCCCGGCGAGCATGCTGCCCAGGCCGATGAAGCGGATCTGGCCATCGCTCAACTTCATCGCGCGCTCGAACACGCTGCGCCACTGCGGTGGGCTGATGAAGGGCAGCAGCCCCTCGATCACCAGCATCAGCGCGAATGCGCCGAGCAGCAGCCCAGCGAGGCCGGAGGGCGCGTCGCCCACGAGCAGCCTATCGCTTCGCCGCAGGCGCGGGCGCCGCTGCCGGGCTCGTGCCGGCGCCGCGCATCGCCTTGAAGAACTCGCTGCCGGGGTCGACGACCATCACGTCCGATCTGTTCCGGAAGCTCGCGCGATAGGCGTCCAGGCTGCGATAGAACTGCGCGAACTGCGGGTCGCGGCCGAACGACTCGGCGAACATGGCCGAGGCCTTGCCGTCGCCCTCGCCCTTGATCTTCTGCGCGTCGCGGTAGGCCTCGGCGACGATGACTTCGCGCTGGCGGTCCGCATCGGCGCGAATCTTCTCGCCCTCGGCGCCACCGGTGGCGCGCAGCTGGTTCGCGACCTGCTGGCGTTCGGAACGCATGCGGCTGTAGATCGAATCGGTGATGTTGGCGACGAAGTCGACGCGCTTGATGCGCACATCGAGGATCTCGATGCCGAAGGACTTGCCTTCATCGAGCAGCCGGCCACGCACATCCTGCATGACCTTGTCGCGGCCGCCGGAGAGCACCTCGCCGACCGTGCGCTTGGTCACCTCCTCGTTGAACGCGGCGTGCACGATCGGGCTCAGGCGCGTCTCGAGGCTGCGCATGTCGGAGCCGTTGTTGAGGATGAACTGGCGCGGATCGGTGATGCGCCACTTGATGAGCCAGTCGATCACCAGGCTCTTCTTCTCGGCGGTGAAGATCGGGCGCGTCTCGGGGCTGTCCATGGTCTGGATGCGCCGGTCGAGGAAGACGACGTTCTGGAACGGCGGCGGCAGCTTCCACTTCAGGCCGGGCTCCTGAATCACTTCCTTGATCTCGCCGAGGGCGTAGACCACGGCGACCTGGCGTTGATCGACGACGAACAGCGTCGAGGCCAGCGCCATCAGCGCCAGCAGCAACGCGCCGACAAACAGGGCAATGCGGTTCATGTTGCTTTTCTCCTAACGTGCGTCGCGATCGCGACCACGCTGGTTGTCGCGCGAACGCGCATCGGCGCTGCTGTTCGTGGCCGGTGTCTCGGTCACTGGCGCGGTCGGTGCGGTGGCGGTCGGCGCGGCCGGCGCCGTCTGCTGCAGCAGCTTGTCCAGCGGCAGGTACAGCAGGTTGGAGTTGTTGCGCGTGTCCACCATCACCTTGCTGACGTTGGAGTAGACCTGCTGCATCGCGTCGATGTACATGCGATCGCGCGTCACGGTCGGCGCCTTCTGGTACTCGGTGAGCACGCTGCTGAAGCGCTGCGCATCGCCGTCGGCCTGCGCGATCACACGCGCCTTGTAGCCTTCGGCCTCCTCACGCAGGCGCGCCGAGGTGCCCTGCGCCTTCGGGATCACGTCGCTTGCGTAGGCCAGACCTTCCTTCTTCAGGCGGTCGCCATCCTGGCCGGCCTTCAAGGTGTCTTCGAATGCGGCCTGCACCTGCTCGGGCGGCTGCACGCTCTGCACGTTGACGTTGACGACGACGATGCCGGCCCTGAGGCGATCGATCTGGCTTTGCACGGACTTCACGAGTTCGGCTGCGATCGCGTCGCGCTGTTCGTACAGCACCGAATCGATCTTGCTCTTGCCGACGATCTCGCGCACCGCCGATTCGGCGGCGAGTGTGACGGCGGTCTCGGGATCCTTGTTCTCGAACAGGAAGGCGCGCGCGTCCTTGAGCCGGTACTGAACCGTGAAGCGGATGTCGACGATGTTCTCGTCCTGCGTCAGCATCGACGAATCGCGCAGCCCGGTCGCGGCGATCACCGCGTTGCGACCGACGTCCGCGGTGCGCAGCTGCGTCACGTTGACCGTCTCGTGGGCCTGGAACGGGTACGGCATGCGCCACTGGAAGCCGGCGTCCGCGGTGTGGCTGTAGCGACCGAACGAGGTCACGACGGCTTGCTGCCCGGCCTGCACGATGAAGAAGCCGCTGCCGAGCCAGATCAACGCGACCACGCCGGCGACCAGACCGGCGCCGATGCCGGCGCTTTTCATGTCGGGCTGGAAGTTCGGGCCATTGCCACCACCGCCCTCACCCGAGCCGTTGCCGCGCGGGGAGCCGCCGCCCTTGCCGCCGAACAGGCCGCTGAGCTTGCGATTGAAATCGCGCCACAGCTCGTCGAGGTCGGGCGGGCCACTGCCGCCGCTGTTCAGGATCATGCCAGCCAGACGGCGCCAAACGGACGGTCGCGCGGTTCGGCCTGAAGCATCGGAGTTCGGGTGGCTCATGGTCATGCGAGTGAGTGCTGCGATCCGTCGGGGTGTTCGGCCGACGGGCTGTCTTCGAGATCGGTCTCGTCCCAGTCACGGGCGAGGCGAATGTCATCTGGGGTCGGCGCGCCGAGGTTCAAGAAACCTTCGAGCGTGCCCGCCACCGCTTCCGAGAGTATCGCGCGCAAGTCGGCCATGCCCTCGCCGCTGCGGGCGCTGATGAAAACGCGCGGCACGCGCAGCTGGCCTTCGATCTCCAGCAGGTCGCGCAGCTCGCGCGGGCGTTGCGTCTCTTCGAGCTGATCGAGCTTGTTGTAGACCAGGACCTGAGGGATGTCGCTCGCGCCGATCTCGACCAGCACCCGCTGCACCTCGGCCATCTGCTCGGCCAGCACGGGGCTGGCGCAATCGACGACGTGCAGCAGCAGGTCGGCATCGTTCGCCTCCTGCAAGGTCGCCTCGAACGCTTCGATCAGTTTGTGCGGCAGGTCGCGGATGAAACCGACCGTGTCGCTGAGCGACACCGAGCGCTGTGCATCTTCGAGAAAGAGTTGGCGCGTCGTCGTGTCCAAGGTCGCGAACAGCTGATCGGCGGCGTAGGCGCGTGCGTTCACGAGTGCGTTGAACAGCGTCGATTTGCCGGCATTCGTGTAGCCCACGAGCGAGATGCGGAAGGTCTGGTTGCGCTCGCGCGAGCGGCGCTGGGTGCTGCGCTGCTTCTTGACGCGCTCGAGCTGCTTCTTCACGCCCTTGATGCGCTCGCCGATCATGCGGCGATCGAGCTCGATCTGCGCCTCGCCCGGGCCGCCGCGCATGCCGATGCCGCCGCTCTGGCGCTCGAGGTGGCTCCAGCGCCGCACCAGCCGCGTCGAGAGGTATTGCAACCGGGCCAGCTCGACCTGCAACTTGCCCTCGTGGCTTTGCGCGCGCGCGCCGAAGATCTCGAGGATCAGCATCGTGCGGTCGGCCACGGCCACACCCAGGTGCTGCTCCAGGTTGCGCTGTTGCGCCGGTGACAGCGCCTGGTCGAACAGCACCGCTTCGGCCTGATGCGCCTGCACCAGCGCCTTGATTTCATCCGCCTTGCCCGAACCGACGAACAGCGCCGCGTCGGGCGCCTTGCGTCGGGCAACGACGCGCGCGACCGCGACATCGCCGGCCGATTCAGCCAGCAACGCGAGTTCGTCGAGGGTGGCGTCGAACGCCTTGCCGCGACCGAAATCCACGCCCACGAGGATCGCCCGCGCGGGTGTCGAGGGACCGGTCGGAGCGGTCGAGTCCGCGGAAGTCAAAGCGAGCGCATGAAGGCCGAGGTCACGCGGCCGGATCGGTCGGCTCGGCAGCGTGGAAGTTCACCGCCCGACCGGGCACGACGGTCGAGATCGCGTGCTTGTAGACCATCTGCGTCACCGTGTTGCGAAGCAGCACCACGTACTGGTCGAACGACTCGATGTGGCCTTGCAGCTTGATCCCGTTGACGAGGTAGATCGAAACCGGAACATGCTCCTTGCGCAGCAGGTTCAGGAAGGGGTCTTGTAGGAGTTGCCCTTTGTTGCTCACGTGTTAGCTCCGTGATGAAAGTTCAGAAGCGGCCACATTAACACAGGGCCGCCAGCGCAATGGAGGTTTACGCCAATACCCCGCAAAGCGTCATTTGCGGGGTTTGTCGTCGAACGGGTTCTTCGACGAACGCAGTTCGATGCGCATCGGCGTGCCGGTGAGCTTGAAGTGCTCACGGAAGCGCCCTTCGAGGAAGCGCTTGTACGAGTCGGTGATGTGGTCCAGCGAGTTGCCGTGGATCACGATCAGCGGCGGGTTCATCCCGCCCTGGTGGGCGTAGCGCAGCTTCGGCCGGAATGCGCCGGCGCGCTTCGGTGCCTGGTGCTCGACGGCGTCCTGCAACAGCCGCGTCAGCACCGGCGTGGACATCTTGCGCGTGGCCGAGGCGTGCGCGTCGGCGATCGCCTTCCAGACCGGGCCCAGGCCCTGGCGCTTGATCGCGGAGATGTGCAGCACCGGCGCGAACTTCAGGAACGCCAGGCGCTGCTCGATCGAGCGCTGCAGCGTCTCCTTCTGGTAGCCGTCCACGGCGTCCCACTTGTTCACCGCCAGCGCCACCGCGCGGCCGCTCTCGAGGATGTAGCCTGCGATGTGCGCGTCCTGATCCGTCACGCCCTGGGTGGCATCGAGCAGCAGCAGCACGACGTTGGCGTCGGCGATCGCTTGCAGCGTCTTCACGACCGAGAACTTCTCGATCGCCTCGAACACCTTGCCGCGCCGACGCAGCCCGGCCGTGTCGATCAACTCGAACTTCTGGCCGCCTCGCTCGAACGGCACGGTGATCGCGTCGCGCGTGGTGCCCGGCTGGTCGAACGCGACCAGCCGCTCCTCGCCGAGCCAGGTGTTGATCAGCGTCGATTTGCCGACGTTCGGCCGGCCGGCCACGGCGAGGCGGATCGGCGCGCCCTCTTCGGGCTCGTCCTCTTCCTCGTCGAACTCGAAGTGCGCGAGCGCCGCGTCGGTCAGGCTGCGGATGCCCTGGCCGTGCGCGGCCGAGATCGGGTGCGGCTCGCCCAGACCGAGCTCGAAGAACTCGCCCAGCAGCGGCGACTCCTGCATGCCCTCGGCCTTGTTGACCGCGAGGATGACCTTCTTGCCGACCGTGCGCAGGTAGCGCGCGATGTCGTGGTCCTGGCCCGACACGCCCGAGCGCACATCGACGACGAAGATCACCGCATCCGCCTCGGCCACCGCCTGGCGCGTCTGCTTGGCCATCTCCTTGACGATGCCGGTGGTGCTGTCGGGCTCGAAGCCGCCGGTGTCGACGACGATGAACTCGTGCTCGCCGCTGCGCCCGTCGCCGTAATGGCGGTCGCGCGTGAGGCCGGAGAAGTCGGCCACGATCGCGTCGCGGCTCTTCGTCATCCGGTTGAACAGCGTGGATTTGCCGACGTTCGGGCGCCCCACGATGGCGATCACCGGTTTCATGGCAACGTTACTGGGGGCGGAAGGCGAACAGGCCGCCGTTCTTGGTGACGGCCAGCATCACCGTGCCCGAAACCACCGGCTGCGCCACGATGGCGCTGCCATCGGTGGTCAGGCGCAGCAGCGCCTCGCCGCTCTCGCGCGCGAAGAAGTGCAGCATGCCGTCGGCATCGCCGAACACCACCGTCTTGCCGGTGCTCAGCGGCGCGCTCAGCGAGCGGTAGAGCAGCTTGTCGTAGGTCCAGGCGACGTCGCCGCTGGTCTTCCACGCAGTGATGCGGTCGGTGGCGTCGGCCGCGAAAACGAATTGGGCGTCGGCCGAGACAGCATCGGTGCCACCGATGTTCTTGCTCCACACGGTCGCGCCCTTCTGCGCATCGACGCAGCCGACCGCGGCCTGGAACGAGCGCGCGCAGACCGTATCACCCACCCGCGCTGCCGGCCCGACCAGATCGGCGAGACGCTCGATCTCGTTTGCGCCGCGCGGCGAGCCGACCGCCACATCCCAGCGGATCTGCCCGCGCAGCGGGTCGACACCGGCCATGCGCGGGCCTTGCCCGACGATCAGCGTGTCCTTGAACGCGCTCAACACGCCCGACTGCGCCAGCGTGAGCGGATCGCCCGGGCGCTGCAGCACCCACAGCTTGCGGCCATCGATCACGTCGAAGGCCTGCACCGAGCGGTCGACGCCAAGCACGAAGACGCGCTCGCCGGCCACCAGCGGCGCGGTCGTCGAGCGCCCGGGCAGCGGCTTGCGCCACTTGACGGCGCCCTGTTCGAACACGACCAGTTCACCGTCGCGGGTCACGACGGCGGCAAAGCGGCCATCGCTGCCGACGCCGGCACTGAGCTTTGCGCCGGCACTGCCGCGCCAGGCTTCGCGGCCTGATTCGGCATCGAGCGCGAGCACGGTACCGTCATTGCCGGCGACCACGAACAAGCCCTTGGCAACGGTCACCGCGAGCGGGAACTGCACCCCCTCGATGCGCTGGTTCCAGGCCAGTGCGCCGGCGATCTTCGGCGTCAGCGCGGGCAGCGGCTCGGGCTTGGGCCTGCTGCTGGTGGCGCAGCCTGCCACGAGCGAGACAGCCGCCAGCGCCGCGACCACGCGCGCGATCCGGCGCGGCGATGCCCGCTGCGTCACGGTGCCGCCTCGACCTTGGCCGCCGCCGGAGCGGCGCCCAGCGCCGTCAGCTTGGCTTCGATCAGGCGACGATAGTCCTGCTTCGCGTCCATCGCCTGCCAGGCCTTGGAGTACGCGGCCTTGGCCTCATCCGCCTTGCCTTGAGCGAGCAGCACATCGCCGCGGCGATCGTTGACGAGTGCGCCGAACTCGGTCGCGCCGTCCTTCAGCACCACGCCGTCGAGCCGCTTGAGCGCCTCGTCGTATTTTTTTTGATCGAGCAGCACGCCGGCCGCACGCAGCCGCGCGATCGTCTGGTATTCGGCTTCGGCGGCGTTGCCCTCGACCCAGCCGAGCGTGGCCAGCGCGTCGTCCGCCTTGCCCTTCTCGAACTGCAGTTTCGCCGTCTGCAAACCGCCCTGCTCGGTGAAGGCCGTACCGGGGAAGCGTGCCTTCATGTCAGCGAACACGCGCGCGGCCTGATCGACATTGCCGGCCTGCACCGCCTTGTCGAGTTCATCGAACATCGCGCCCGCCTTCGTCGCCTGGTCGCGCTGATACCAGTTCCAGCCGTTCCAGGCCGCGTAGCTGCCGAGTACGGCGATCAGCACCCAGGTGACGAGCGTGCCGTAGGTGTTCCAGAAGGCTTTCAGCTGGTCCAGCTGTTCCTGTTCTTCGAGATCGAGATTGGTGGCCATTGACAGGTGGGTTCGGTTCGGTGAGTGCGGGATTATGCGTTGCGCAGCTCGGCGGCCCAGGCCGCAGCCTGGGCCAGCGGCAAGCTGCGCTGCGGGGTGCCGGCATCGCGCAGCGACTTGACGGCGACCTCGCCGCGCGCGAGTTCGTCGGCGCCGAAGATCAGCGCGAAACGCGCGCCGCTGGTGTCGGCGCGCTTGAATTGCGCCTTGATACTGCCCCAGCCGGCCGCGCCGGCGCCGTGCATCTGCACCGTCACGCCAGCGGCGCGCAGCGCTTCGCAGGTGAGCATCGCCGTCGGCAATGCGGCGATCGACGGCACGACCGCGTAGACATCGGGCGCCACCTCTGCGGGCGCGACGCCGGCCGCTTCGAGCAGCAGCAGCATGCGCTCGATGCCCATGCCCCAGCCGACGGCCGGCGTCGGCTTGCCGCCGAGTTGCTCGAACAGGCCGTCATAGCGCCCGCCGCCGCAGACCGTGCCTTGCGAGCCGAGCTTGTCGGTGATCCACTCGAAGACCGTGAGGTTGTAGTAGTCCAGGCCGCGCACCAGCCGCGGGTTGACGCGGTAGGCGATGCCGGCAGCGTCGAGCACTGCGCGCACACCGTCGAAGTGCCCGAGCGAATCGGCACCGAGGAAGTCCATCAACTTCGGCGCCGCTTCGGCCACCGCCTGCATCGATGGGTTCTTGGTGTCGAGGATGCGCAGCGGGTTGCTGTGCAGCCGGCGCTTCGCGTCGTCGTCGAGCACATCGGCGTGCGCCTCGAAGTGCGCGACGAGCGCGGCGCGGTGCGCGAGCCGCTCGGCCGGTTGACCGAGGCTGTTGAGTTCGAGGCGCACGTCGGCCTCGGTCAGGCCGAGGTCGAGCAACAGCGCGCGGCACATCAGGATCTGTTCGGCATCCACATCCGGGCCGGCGTAGCCGAGCGCCTCGACGTCGATCTGATGAAATTGCCGGTAGCGCCCCTTCTGCGGCCGCTCGTGGCGAAACAGCGAGACCTGCGACCACAGCCGCAGCGGGCCGTTGTACAGCGCGTTGTGCTCGACCATCGCGCGCACGATGCCGGCGGTGGCCTCGGGGCGCAGCGTGAGCTTGTCGCCGTTCATCGCATCGACGAAGGAGTACATCTCCTTCTCGACGATGTCGGTCACCTCGCCGAGCCCGCGCACGAACAGCGCGGTCGGTTCGACGATCGGCGTGCGCACGTTGGCGTAGCCGTAGCGCGCCATCAGCGCGCGCACCTTCGCTTCGAACCACTCCCAGCGCGCCGACTCGGGCGGCAGGATGTCGTTCATGCCTTTGACGGCTTGCAACGCTTCGGGCTTGCGGGATTTGGACTCTGTCATGGATTCGTCTCGGTCGAATGCGGCCAACGCTGCCTGCGATGAAGGCAGTTCCGATGGAAGCGCAGGCCCTCAGGCGTGCGCTTTTCGGTGCTCGGCGACCGCCGCGCCGAAGCGCTTGTCGATGTAGCGCTCGACCAGCGCGTGGAACTCGGCGGCGATGTTGTCACCACGCAGCGTCAACGCCTTCTCGCCGTCGATGAACACCGGCGCCGCGGGCGCTTCGCCCGTGCCGGGCAGGCTGATGCCGATGTCGGCGTGCTTGCTCTCGCCCGGGCCGTTGACGATGCAGCCCATCACCGCCACCTTCATCTTCTCGACGCCGGGGTAGCGTGCCTTCCACACCGGCATCTGCGCGCGCAGGTGGTCGTCGATCTGCTTGGCGAGCTCCTGGAAAGTGGTGCTCGTCGTGCGCCCGCAGCCGGGACACGCCGTGACGCTCGGGTTGAACGAGCGCAGCCCGAGACTCTGCAGGATCTCGAGCGCGACGACGACCTCTTGCGTGCGCGCTTCGCCGGGCTGGGGCGTGAGCGAGACGCGGATCGTGTCGCCGATGCCTTCCTGCAACAGCACACCGAGCGCGGCCGTCGATGCGACGGTGCCTTTCGTACCCATGCCGGCTTCGGTCAAGCCGAGGTGGAGCGCGTAGTCGCAGCGCTTCGCGAGTGCACGGTAGACACTGATCAAGTCCTGCACGCCCGACATCTTGCAGGACAGGATGATCTGGTCAGCTCGCAAGCCGAGACTTTCCGCGCGCCGAGCCGACTGGATCGCCGACGTCAGGATCGCGCGGTACATGATCTGCTTCGGCTCGTGCGGCTCGGCGAGCTTCGCGTTGGCATCCATCAGCTCGGTCAGTAGCTCCTGATCGAGGCTGCCCCAGTTGACGCCGATGCGCACCGCCTTGTCGTACTTCGCGGCGACCTCGACCATCTGCGCGAACTGGCGATCGTGCTTGTCGCCCTTGCCGACGTTGCCGGGGTTGATGCGGTACTTGCTGAGCGCCTCGGCGCAGGCCGGATGGTCGGTCAGCAGGCGGTGGCCGTTGTAATGAAAGTCGCCGATCAGCGGCACGTCTATGCCCATGCGATCGAGCTGCTCGCGGATGTAGGGCACCTGCGCTGCGGCCTCGGGCGTATTGACAGTGATGCGCACCATCTCCGAGCCGGCGATGGCCAGCTCCTTGACCTGAATCGCGGTGCCGATCGCATCGACCGTGTCGGTGTTCGTCATCGCCTGAACGCGCACCGGCGCGCCGCCGCCGATCGTGACCACGCGCGCGCCCCACGATACCCTCGCCTGACGCGAGCGGTGCGGCGCGGGCTCCGCGGGTTCGATGAAGTCGTTCAGCTCGTTCATGGCGGCGCTCTACTTGAGTTCCAGCTTGGCGATGTTGTCGCGGATGAACGGCCCGAGCTCGAGCGGCTGACCACGGAAGACCGCCTGCATCGCGTTGGCGTTGCCGATTCTGACCTTGAACGGCATGACCCCGTCCAGACCCACGCTTTCACCAGGCTGCACCAGACGCGCGATCAGCGGCTTGCCGCGCGCATCGATCACCTCGACCCACGCGGCCTCGCTCGGCCGCAGCTGCAGCACGCCGGGAACGTCGGGCGCGGCAGCCGCATCGCTCACGGCGGGGGGCGGTGCCGCCTCGACGGGCGCCGCAGCGCTGGCGGCCGACACCGGCGGCATCAGCACCGATTCGGTCACCGACGCGGATGCCGCCACCGGGGCACTCGCAGCCGGCCCGGCGACCGTGCGTGGCCATTTCAACCAGCCCGAGGGCATCAGGTAAACCGCCGCGGCGAGGATCAGCAGCAAGGCGGCCAGCATCAGCGCAGGCATCGCCACCGAGGTCCACTCGCTCGGCTCAAGCCGCCCGGGTCGCTCGCGGAACGGCGCGTTCAGGCCCTGCGAGACCTGCTCCAGCCGGTGCCCGAGCGGCGGCGGCATCAGCGCGAGGATGGGTGTGGGGTCGATCTTCAGCGTGCGGCAGACGGTTTGCGCGAGCGCGCGGGTGAAGGTCGCGTCGGGCAACTGATCGAACTGGTCGGATTCGAGCAGCTCCAGCTTGCGCGGCACCACCTTGATCGCCGCGGCCAGCGCCGCGATGTGCAGGCCCTGCGCCTGCCGCGCATGGCGCATCATGCCGCCGGCCGTGGTCGGGCGCGGCGGCACGGCGGCGGCTCCGGAGACGGTGTCACTCATCGAATTGCCCCCGCGCGTACAGCCCGGCCTCGCGCGAATCGGGGAAGCGCTGGCGCAGCTGATCACCCAGCTCCTGCGCGCCGGTGCGGTTGCCCAGGCGCTGCTCGATGCGCGCCGCAAGCCACAGCGTCTGCGCGCCTTGCAGCGCGGGCGTCGCGTTGACGCGCCGGATGTAGAAGCGAGCGCGCTCGTAATCGCCGCGCCGATAAAGCACTTCGGAGAGATTGACCGAGATCGACGGGT
Source organism: uncultured Rhizobacter sp. (assembly GCA_964247075.1). Classification (GTDB taxonomy): domain Bacteria; phylum Pseudomonadota; class Gammaproteobacteria; order Burkholderiales; family Burkholderiaceae_C; genus LMDS01. The sequence goes on from CAXTSS010000004.1 coordinate 114,644, forward strand.
TGCCCGGTTCGATCCCGTAGGCGCGCACCAGCGACGCCTCGGACTCGGCCAGCTCGCCGGCGAACGCCTGGCACACGCCCTTGGTCAGCAGCGTGCGCCCGGAATCGCGATAGCGCGGCACCGCGAGGGCCTGATCGAACATCGCATTCGCTTCGACGTAGCGCTTCTTCTGGCACAGGAAATAGCCGAAGTTCTGCATTGAATCGGGGTCTTGCGGCGCGAGCTGCAAGGCGCGGCGAAAACTCTCTTCGGCGAGCTTGTCGTCGCCCAGGTTGGAGTAGATCAGGCCGCGCATGTTGTAGGCCTCGGCGAAGCTCGGGTCGGCGATGATCGCAAGCTTGACCTGGTCGAGCGCGGTCGTCATCTGGCCGCGGCCGTAATAGCCGGTGGCGAGCTCCATGCGCACGCGCGAGCGCTTGCTGCCGTCGGATTCGTCGGAGGCGGTCACGATGTCCTTGCTCTCGACACCGCGGTCGCTGGTCGAGGTCTGCGACACGCAGCCGCTCAGCACCACGGCCACCATCATCAGCGCTGCCCAGTGCAGCGCCCGCGTCTGACTCATGGGCGGGTCTCCTGACGGCCGACGCGGATCGCCTGGGCCGTCACCGAATCGCTGCGGTGTAGTTGCACCGGTGCGCGCGTCATGCGCGTCTTCGCGCGGGTCCGGTCCTGTACTTCGCCGGCGAGCTGACCGCAGGCGGCATCGATGTCGTCACCGCGCGTCTTGCGCACGGTGGCGACCAGGCCGCCGTCCTGCAACACACGCAGAAACGCCGACACGCGCGCATCGGGCGAGCGTTTCAGGCCCGACTCGGGAAACGGGTTGAACGGGATCAGGTTGAACTTGCACGAGACGGCCGCGTCGGCCACCAGCGCGAGCAACTCGTGCGCTTGCGCGTCGCTGTCGTTCACGCCGTCGAGCATGCAGTACTCGAAGGTGATGAAGTCACGCGGCGCCTTGTCGAGGTAGTGCTTGCAGGTGGCCAGCAACTCGGCCAGCGGGTACTTGCGGTTCAACGGGACCAGGTCGTCACGCAGCGCATCGGTCGGTGCGTGCAGCGAGACGGCGAGCGCGACCGGGCAATCGTCGCGCAGGCGCTCGATCATCGGCACCACGCCGGAGGTCGAGACGGTGACGCGGCGGCGAGAGAGGCCGTAGCCGTGGTCGTCGAGCATCATGCGCAGCGCCGGCACCAGCGCGCTGTAGTTCTGCAGCGGCTCGCCCATGCCCATCATCACGACATTGCTGATGGCGCGCTGGCCCTCCGGCAGGTTCAGGCGCTTGCGCAGGTGGTGCTCGGCAAACCAGACCTGGGCGATGATCTCGCCGGTCGTGAGATTGCGGCTGAACCCCTGGTGGCCGGTCGAGCAGAAACGGCAGCCGACGGCACAACCGGCCTGCGACGACACGCACAGCGTGCCGCGGTCGGTCTCCGGGATGAACACGGTCTCGACCGCATCCCCCGCGCCGACATCGAAGAGCCACTTGATCGTGCCATCGCTCGACGCCTGTTCGCTGATGACTGGTAGCGCGGTGATCTGTGCCTTGCCGGCCAACTTCTCGCGCAGCGACTTGGCCAGATCGGACATCTGCTCGAAATCGGACGCGCCGCGGTGGTGGATCCAACGGAACAGCTGGGTCGCGCGAAAGCGCTTCTCCCCGAGCTGCTCGCAGAAGGCAGCCAGCGCGTCGCGGTCGAACTCCAGCAAATTGGTCATCAGCCCTTGAACGTCAGCGGCTGTAGACGTTCATCCCGGGGAAGAAGAACGCGATCTCGACGGCGGCCGTCTCGGCCGCGTCGGAACCGTGCACCGCGTTCGCGTCGATGCTGGCGGCGAAGTCGGCGCGGATCGTGCCTTTCTCGGCTTTCTTCGGATCGGTCGCGCCCATCAGGTCGCGGTTCTTCAGGATCGCGCCTTCGCCTTCGAGTGCCTGGATCATCACCGGGCCCGAGATCATGAAATCAACCAGGTCCTTGAAGAACGGACGCGCCTTGTGCACCGCGTAGAAGGCCTCGGCCTCGCCACGCGACAGGTGCGCCATGCGCGCCGCAACGATCTTCAGGCCGGCGCCTTCAAAGCGGGCGTAGATCTGACCGATCACGTTCTTCGCGACGGCGTCGGGTTTGATGATCGAAAGCGTGCGTTCGATGGCCATGTTTTTTCTCCTGAATCGACGACTGGGCAAAGCCTCAGATTGTAACGTGCGTAAGCGACCCGACGATGATCACCGACCTTTGCGGCCACCGCCACTGCCGCCGTACCCACCACCACCGCCGAAGCCGCCACCGCCGCCGCCACCACGATTGCCACCCCGGTTGCCACCACCACCGCCTCCGCCACTGCGGTTCTTGCGGTGGAAGGCATCGGCGCCGAACACGCCGAGCGAGGTTTGCAACGGATCGGGCTGCTTGGGCCCGCCGGCGCCCGGCCCACGCTTCGGATTGGCCGGGCTCGGTGCGCTGCCACCGGCGCCGAAACCGCCACCACCCCCGTTGCGGAAGCCGCGCCCGCCGACCGGGCTGCGCGGGTTCTGAACAAAGCGCTTGTCGAAGGTCTGTTCGAGCGGGTTCGGGATCGATGCGGGATCGAAGTCCATGTCGAAGTCGCCGTCGCCGTCGTTGCCGCGGCTGTTGTCACGATCCAGCTCGCGCAGCGGCGCCTGCTCGCCGCCGAACGCCGCCGGCGGCTGCTGACCATCGCGGCCACGGCCGCCCCGTTGGCGATCGCCCTGCCGGTCGTTCTGGCGGCCCCGGTCGTTGCCGCGATCGTTGCGATCATTGCGTGGTTGTTGCTGACCGCCCTGGCGGGGTGCGTTGTTGCCGCGGCCGCCATCGTTGTTGCGCGCCCCTTCGCCACCACTGGCGAGGCGCCGGATCGCGCGCACATCGCCTTCCTCGAGATCGACCCACACGCCGCGCTTCAAACCGAGCGGCAGCACCACCGTGCCGTAACGGATGCGGATCAGCCGGCTCACGGTGATGCCGACCGTGTCGAACAACTTGCGCACCTCACGGTTGCGGCCTTCGGTGATGACGACCCGGACCCAATGGTTCGCGCCATCGCCGCCACCTTCTTCGATCGAGCGGAAGCTCGCGGTCTGGCCTTCGACCTCGACGCCGGCGAGCAGCTTGGCCTTGTCTTCGTTGCTGAGCGTGCCCAGCAGGCGCACCGCGTATTCGCGCTCGACGCCGAAACGCGGATGCATCAGCTGGTTCGCGAGCTCGCCGGAGTTCGTGAACAGCAGCAGGCCTTCGGTGTTGATGTCGAGCCGGCCGACCGATTGCCACTTGCCCTGCTGCAAGCGCGGCAGGCGGCGGAACACCGTCGGGCGATTCTGCGGATCGTCGTGCGTGACGATCTCGCCGACCGGCTTGTGGTACGCGATGATGCGCGGCGGCGGCGGCACGATGCGCAACTTGACCGGCTTGCCGTTGACCGTGACGCGGTCACCGAACGACACGCGCTGGCCGACATGCGCCGGCTCGCCGTTGACGGTGACGTGGCCGTCGGCGATCAGGTCCTCCATGTCGCGGCGCGAGCCGATGCCCGATTGCGCCAGCACCTTGTGCAGCTTGGGCGCGTCGGATTCGGGCAGCAGCACGCGCTTGGGCGCACCGGGCTCCTCGGTCGCGTCGATCGTCTCGGCAGCCTCCGAAGCCTCGACGGAGACGGGTTCGGCCACCTCTGCCTGAACCTCCGGCTCGGCGTCACCCATCCCGTCGAACTCACCGGACTGCACCTGCGCGAACAACTCGCCCAGTTGCGCAGGCACCGCCACTTGTGCAGGCACTGCGCCAGCCGCATCAACGCCGGGCAACTCGTTGCGCTCGCCGCGGTGGCGGTCGCGCCGGCCGCGACGCCGACCACGGGGAGCGTCCATCGATTCCTGCGCCGTCTCGTCTGCCGACCCGCCGGTTCGACCGTCGGCCGACGCGGGCTCGCCATCCGCCGGCTCGACGAGTTCGGTGGGCGCAGCCTGCGACTCGACTGGATCGATCCGGGCTTGCCTCGCCTGCGGCTCTGAGGGCAACGCTGCGACGAGCGGCGATGGCGGCGCGGACGGCAAGTCGGTTTCGGCCACCGCTGCCGGCGTCTTGCGACGCTTCGGCTTCGGCACAGGCTCCCCCACGGGCGCGGCCACGTCCACGGGCTCGAGCGCTGGCTCGGCCGCCTTCACCGTGCGACGACGTCGCACCGGCTTGGCAGGGCTGTCGCCCGCCTCAACGGCTTCGGACGGCGCGTCCGGCAACGGCAACGATTCTGGAGTGGCGTTCATGCGTGGGGTTCCATGGGAGCGGCATCTGCCGCAGGCTCTTCGGGCAAGGGGGGCGGGGGAAGGGATTCGGAGGGGTCGAGCGCACCATCGAGCAGCGAGGCCTGCTCAGCGAACGGGTTCGTCAGCGGCTCGTCCTCGCCCGCCGTCCCGGCGAGCAAAGGCAGTTGTTCGAGGCTGGCGAGGCCGAGGTCGTCGAGGAACTGGCGGGTCGTGGCCAGCAGTGCCGGCCGGCCCGGCGATTCGCGGTAGCCGATGGCCTCGACCCAGCCGCGATCCTCGAGCTGCTTGATGATCTGGCTGGCGACCGTCACGCCGCGGATGTCCTCGATGTCGCCGCGCGTCACGGGCTGGCGGTAGGCGATGATCGCCAGCGTTTCCATCACGGCGCGCGAATACTTCGGCGGCTTCTCGGGGTTCAGTCGATCGAGGTATTCGCGCATCTCGGGGCGGCTCTGCAGGCGCCAGCCGGTGGACAGCGCCACCAGCTCGACGCCGCGGCCCTCCCAATCGCGGGTCAGTTCGTCGAGCAGCGAGCGCAGCGTGTCGGCGCCGATCTCATCGGCAAACAGAACACGCATCTCGCGCAACGGCAGAGGCTCGCTGGCGCAGATCAGGGCGGTCTCGAGGACGCGCTTCGCATCCTGGCTATTCATGGACTTCGTTCACATCGTCGGCCGGGTTCACTCCGGCGGAAAGGTCGAATACAAGTTCGATTCGGACAACACCTGCGTTGCGGGCTGAGCGCTTCGAGGCTGGCGGTCAAGCGACGCTTCTCGCGTCGATCCGGGACGAGGCGCCTTCGGGCGCTGCTCTGGTCTGGTGATGGATGGCTCCAACCAAACGTTCGCGCATTGTACCTGCACTGCCGAATGGCGCAGGATCATTCACGAGCCGGCGTCGACCACGTTGCGCCAGGCCGACGCGAATTCGGCCGGCGGCTCGGCATCGAACCGCACGCGCTCGCCACTGGCGGGGTGCGCAAATGCGAGCTGCGCGGCGTGCAAGGCCTGCCGCGTCATGCCGAGTGCGACGCGCCCGCCGTAGACGGCATCCGCCACCAGCGGGTGGCCACGCGCGGCGAGGTGGACGCGAATCTGGTGCGTGCGCCCGGTGTGCAAGGTGCAACGCAGCGCGCTGAAACCGCCGGCACGCGCAATCAGCTGCACGTCGGTGCGCGCCGGCTTGCCACCGGCGACGACGGCCATGCGGACGCGCGATTGCGGATCGCGGCCGATCGGCGCCTCGATGCTGAAACCCGCGGTGGCCACCTCGCCGTGCGCGATCGCGAGGTATTGCCGATGCACGTCGCGCGCCGCGATCGCGCGGGTCAACGCGGTCACCGACGCCAGCGTCTTGCCGACGACCATCAGCCCCGACGTGTCCTTGTCCAGCCGGTGCACGATGCCGGCGCGCGGCAGACTCGCGGCGCCGCGGTGATGCGCGAGCAAGCCGTTGAGCAGCGTGCCCGACCAGTTGCCAGCGGCCGGATGCACGACCAGCCCGGCCGGTTTGTCGACGACGATCAGGTGCTCGTCCTCGAACACGATCTCGATCGCCAGCGCCTCGGGCCGGAACGCGCGGCTCTCGGCCGTGGGCACCAGATCGACGGCGATCCGTTGCCCGGCGCGCACCTTGCGCGATGCGGTCGTCGAGGGCACGCCGTCGAGGCTGACATGGCCGGCCTCGATCAGGGATTGCAGGTGGTTGCGGGAGAACTCCTCCGCCATCGTCACGACGGCCTTGTCCAGGCGTTGGCCATGCAGTTCCGCCGCCACGATCGCCTCGCGACGCTCGACCTCGGCGTTCCATGGCGCATCGGCGTCGTCGGGCATGCCATCCAGCTCGTGCGTCGATTGCCCAACCATATAATTGCGCTTCGTTTTCTCGACAGGATGGCGCTGCGTCTCGCGCGCCCCAGGGCCATGATTCAAATGAGTGTGCTGCGTCGGCCCTTCGCCATCGCGTTGGCGGCAGCGGCAGTTTTGCTCTCGGGTTGCAACACCGCCCCGAAGGATCCGGAGTCGAAGTGGAGCGCCGAGAGATTGTATGCAGAGGCCAAGGAGGAGGCCTCGCTCGGCAACTTCGAACGCGCCGGCAAACTCTACGAACGGCTCGAAGGCCGCGCCTCCGGCACCGCGCTGGCGCAACAGGCGCAGATCGAGCGCGCCTACATGCTCTACAAGGGCAACGACAAGGCGCAGGCGCTCGCCACGCTGGAGCGCTTCATCAAGCTGCACCCGACCAGCGCCGCGTTCGACTACGCGCTGTACCTGCAAGGGCTGGTCAACTTCAACGACAACCTCGGGCTGCTCGGCAGCCTCTCGCGGCAGGACCTGTCGGAACGCGATCAACAGGCGGCGCGCGATTCGTACCAGTCGTTCAAGCAGCTCGTCGATCAGTTCCCGCAATCGCTGTATGCCGACGATGCGCGTGTTCGCATGAACTACATCGTCAACGCGCTCGCAGCCTACGAAGTGCACGTCGCGCGCTACTACTTCCGGCGCGGCGCTTATGTGGCGGCGGCGAACCGCGCGCAGGTCGTGGTCTCCGATTTCCAGAACTCGCCGTCGGCCGAAGAGGCGCTGTTCCTGATGGTGCAGAGCTACGACAAGCTCGGCCTGAACGAACTGCGCGACGACGCGGACCGTGTGCTGCGCAAGAGCTTTCCAGCGACGAACATCCACACCGATGGCGTTGGCTCCAACGCGGCCAAGAAGCCGTGGTGGCAGCTTTGGTGACCGTCTAAAAGGGCAAGGCCTCACCCGCGAGCGACGTGAGCCACGCCAGTGCCTCGGCCTCGGTGGCCACCAGCGTCATCGAGGGCAGCGCCTCACGCAGGCGCTTGCCGTAGTTCATGCCCGCCATGCGCGGGTCGCACACCACCAGCAGGCCGCGATCGGTCTCGCTGCGAATCAGGCGGCCGGCGCCCTGCTTCAACGACACCGCCGCCTCGGCGACGAAGTAGTCCGCGAACGGGTTGCGGCCCTCGCTTTCGAGCCGCTTGACGCGCGCCTCGACGAGCGGATCGTTCGGCGGCGGGAACGGCAACTTGTCGATCAGCACGCATTGCAGTGCGGCGCCAGGCACGTCGATGCCTTCCCAGAAGCTCTGCGAGCCGACCAGCACCGAGCGCGGCTGCGCCAAGAACTGCTGCATCAGCTGGCGCTTCGGGATCTGGCCCTGCATCAACACCTGGATGCTGTCGCCCTGCGCCTCGAACTCGGCGCGCAGGCGCTCGCCCACGCTTTGGAGTGCGCGCAAGGTCGTCGTCAGCACGAAGGTGCGGCCGCCGAGCGCACGGGCGCAACGCGCCGCCAGGATCGCGACCGACGCCGCGTGGTCCGGCTCGTTCGGTTTCGGAAAACCGCGCGGGATGTAGAGCCGCGCGTGAGCCGCGTAGTCGAACGGGCTGCCCAGCCGCAGCGTGCGGGCGTCCGTCAGGCCGGCGGATTCCGTGAACCAGCTGAGCCGGTCATCATCGCCTAGCGTGGCCGACGTGAAGACCCAGGCCTTCGGTGATGCCGCCATCTGTTCGCGCAGCGCATCGCGGATGTCGAGTGGCGATTCGACCAGCCGCGCCTGGTTCGGCGAAACGTCGATCCAACGCACGTTGCCGTCTTCCGCCGGCACGCCGAAGCGATGCGCCAGTGCCGCCATCTGCGTGGCGCGCTCGATCAGCTTGACGAAATCGGGCGACATCTCGGCCACGAGCTTCAACCCGCTCAACGCTGCCTCGCAACTCTGTGCGATGCCTTGCAGTGCGACCACGAACGCGTCGCGCCCGGCGCGCTCCGACCAGCGCAGCTTCAAGGTGCCGCGCAGCGACTCGAGCGAACCGACCGCGGCGATGCGCAGCTCGCGCGCCGTGCGATCACACGCGCCGGCCAGCTCCTGCCATGGCGCCAGGCCGCGCGCCTGCTGCAAACCCGCACCGAGCATGTCGCGCGCGAAGTCGATGACCTGCGCGCTGCCGAGCGTGGTACCGAGGAACTGCACGCCGGCTTCGGTGAGCTGGTGCGCCTCGTCGAACAGCGCCACCTCGACGCTCGGCAACAGCTCGGCCACGCCGGTGTCGCGCAGGCTCATGTCGGCGAAGAAGAGGTGGTGGTTCACGACCACCACATCGGCCAGCATGGCCTCGCGCCGCGCCTTGACGACGTGGCACTGGCGAAACTGCGGGCATTCCTGGCCGAGGCAGTTCTCGCGCGACGAGGTCACGAGCGGGATCACGCTGCTGCGTTCGTCCAGCCCGTCGAGCTCGGCGAGGTCACCGCTCGTCGTCACATGCGACCATTGCTCGACCTTGGCGAGGGTGCGTACCGCCCAACGGTCGGGCAAGGTCTCGGCTTGGCGCGCCTGGTTCATGCGGTGCAGGCACAGGTAGCTGCTGCGGCCCTTCAACAGCGCGACCGTGACAGGCAATTGCAGCGCCTCGCGCAGGCGCGGGATGTCGCGCAGAAAGAGTTGATCCTGAAGGCTCTTCGTCGCGGTGCTGACGAGTGCGCGCGCGCCGCTGAGCAAGGTCGGCACCAGGTAAGCGAAGGTCTTGCCGACGCCCGTACCGGCTTCGGCCACCAGCGCGCTGCGCTCTTCGATGGCCTGCGCCACGCCCAGCGCCATGCGCAACTGAACCTCGCGCTCGACGTGGTTCGCATCGAACCGCGCCAGCGCACCGCCGCGCGCGAAGGCCGCGGTGACCGCCTCAGTGAGTTCACTCATTGCGCCAAAGGCGCGCGGGCCGAGCGCCGGGCCGCCATGGGCCACGAAGAGGCCCACTGCGTGGCCCTCGGCCGGCCCGCATCCCCTCGGGGGATCGGCCGACGTACTCGTCGGACGAGGGGCTCCATCACGCCGGCTCGGGCGGATCGAGTTCCGCTTCGATCTGGGCGATCTGATCGCGCAGCAGCAGGCGGCGCTTCTTCATGCGGCGCACGCTGAGTTCATCGTCGGGCCGCGTCAGCGTTGCCTGGTCGATCAGATTGTCGAGATCGGCGTGCTCCATTCGCAACTCGATCAGGCGGCGCGGCAGCGAATGCAGGTTCAGGTCCATGGGAGCGCGCCCTCGAAGCGAGTTCTGTGCGTTTTTAGACAGGGTGGTTGTAAACAAAGCGATTATAGTTTTCCACCATGAGCACACCCGGCTTTCGCCTGACCGCCACCACCGGCATTCATCGGGGCGATCGCGCCTACCAGCAAGACCAAGTCGAGATCATCGCGCATGACCGCGTGCCCGGTTGCATGTTGGCGGTGCTGGCCGACGGCATGGGCGGCAAGAGCGGCGGGCGCAAGGCCGCCGATCAGGTGCTGTTGACGGCGCAACAATTGTTCGAGCGCTACGCGCCGAGCCGCGACGACGCGGCCGAGACGCTCAAGCAGCTCGTGCTCGAAGCACACTTGATGATCAAGCTGACCGCGATCACCTCCGAAGAGGAGCCGCACAGCACGGTCGCTGCCTTTCTGATCAGCCCCGGCCGCGAGTGCGACGTGATTCACGCCGGCGACTCGCGCGTCTATCACTTCCGCGGCGCCGAGATGGTGAGCCGCTCGGTCGATCATTCCTATGTGCAGCGCCTCGTCGACGAAGGCCAGATCACCGAGGACGAGGCCAACTCGCACCCGCAGTCGAACCTGCTCACCGGCTGCCTGGGCACCAACCAGGACCCGCCGCTCACGCACCGCCGCATCGATCACCTCGAGGTCGGCGACACGATGCTGGCCTGCAGCGATGGCCTGTGGCACTACTTCACGCCACGCGAGCTCGGCGCGATCGTGCATGCGCTGCCGGCGCGCGAGGCCAGCGAGATGCTCGTCAGCAAGGCGCGCCAGCGCGCCCGCGGAGGCGGCGACAACCTGTCGCTCGCGCTCGTGCGCGTTGACACACTGCCCTGAAGAGAGATCAAGGCGCCGAAGCGCCCGACGGCAGCGGCAGAGGCGCCCCCGCCTTGCCCTCGCTCGCTCGCTGCGCATTGCGCCGTGCCACGGTCTCGCGATGCGCTTGCGCGGTGCGCGCGCGGGCCTCGAAGGCGGCCTCGTTGCGCTGCTCCGCCACACGCCGTTCTGCGGCCGATGACGCCGGCCGAGGCGGTGGCAACGCCGCGGGCGGGTTCGGTGCCGGCGCGTTGCGCACGCCCGGCTGACGCGCCTCGGCCACCGGCGCGCTGGCGCGAGCGGCCTGCACCGCCGCACGCTCCTGCAGCGCCTGGCGCCGCAGCGCCGCCGACTCGCGCCGCTGCGCCTCGTCGAGCACGGTCTCTGCCCGCTTCAGCCGCATCAACGTCGTGCGCTGCTCCTTGCGGGCCGCATCGACGCACCCGGTCACGGCGAACCTCTCCTGGCAGGTTCGCTCCTGTTCGGCGAACCGTGCGTTCACTGCGGCGCGCTCGGCCGCGATGCGTTCGCGCTCGGGTTCGGCGCGCGCAAACACCGTTGCAGCGGCGGCAATCAGCCCGATGACGATCCGCGCTCGCATCATGTCAGCGAGGTATCGACATCGCGCCGCGCCAACGCGAGGAACTCGGCCGACTGCATCTCGCGCAGGCGCGACACGGTGCGCGGGAACTCGTGCGCCAGCGGGCCTTCGGTGTAGAGCAGCTCGGGCTCCACTTCGGCCGACATGATCAAATTGACACGCCGGTCGTACAGCACATCGACCAGCCAGGTGAAGCGCCTGGCCTCCGAGGCATTGCGCGGCGACATCAGCGGCACGCCCGAGAGCAGCACGGTGTGGAACTGGCTCGCGAGCTCGAGGTAGTCGTTCTGTGAGCGCGGCCCGCCGCACAGCTCCTTGAAGTCGAACCACACCACGCCGCCGGCGCGGCGTCGTGCCTGCAGCTCGCGGTGCTCGATGTGCAGCAGCGGCGACTCGTCCCTGGCCTCGGCCAGACGCTCGAACGCATCCGTCATCGCGGCCTCGGCAGCCTCGTTCAGCGGAGTCTGGTAGAGCCCGACCTGCGCCAGCGTGACCTGCCGGTAGTCCATGCCGTTGTCCACGTTGACGACTTCGAGCTTGTCTTTCAGCAGCTCGATCGCCGCCAGGATGCGATCTCGGTGCAGACCGTTCGGGTACAGGTCGTCGGGCTTGAAGTTCGAGGTCGTGACGATGCTGACGCGGTTCTCGAACAGCGCATCGAGCAAGCGGTGCAGGATCATCGCGTCGGTCACGTCCGCCACATGGAACTCGTCGAAGCAGATCAGGCGGTAGCGCCGCGCCATGCGTTTGCCGAGTTCCTGCAACGGGTTCACGGTGCCATGCAGTTCGGCCAGCTCTCGGTGCACCTCGCGCATGAACTCGTGGAAGTGCAGCCGCGTCTTGCGCTGCAGCGGCACGGCGTTGAAGAAGCAATCCATCAGGAAGCTCTTGCCGCGCCCGACACCGCCGTACATGTAGACGCCGCGCGGGATCGGCGGGCGCGAGATCAGCTTCGTCAGCGCGTTGCTGCGCCGCGCCTTGTAGTCGGCCCACTCGTTCTCGCAGCGCTCGAGCGAGTCGACGGCACGCAGCTGCGCCGGGTCGGCGGTGTAGCCGCGCTCGGCGAGCGTTTGCAGGTAGAGCTCGCGGACTGCCACAGGCGCAGCAGCTTCAGAAGTTCAGCGCGCGCTTGTCGACCGCGAGCGCGGCTTCCTTCGTGGCTTCGCTCAAGCTCGGGTGCGCATGGCAGATGCGCGCGATGTCCTCGCTCGAGGCTTTGAACTCCATCGCCACCACCGACTCGGCGATCAGCTCCGACGCATACGGCCCGACGATGTGCACGCCGAGGATCTGATCGGTCTTCGCGTCCGCGATCATCTTGACCAGGCCGGTCGTGTCGCCGAGTGCGCGCGCACGGCCGTTCGCCATGAACGGAAAGGTGCCGACCTTGTACGCACGCCCTTCGGCCTTCAGCGCCTGCTCGCTCTGGCCGACCCACGCGATCTCGGGCGAGGTGTAGATGACCCAGGGCACGGTGTTGAAGTCCACATGCGGGTGCTGGCCGGCCATGCGCTCGGCCACCGCGGAGCCCTCTTCCTCGGCCTTGTGCGCGAGCATCGGGCCGCGCACCACATCGCCCACCGCCCAGATGTTCGGCACGCTGGTGCGGCAGTCGGCATCGACGGCAACGAAGCCGCGCTCGTCGAGCTTCACGCCGACGGCCTCGGCGTTCAGCCCGATCGTGTTCGGCACGCGGCCGATCGAGACGATCAGCTTGTCGCAGGCCAGCGTCTGCGCCTTGCCGCCGGCATCGGTGTAGGCGATCGTCACGCCACTCTTGGCTGCTTTGACCTCGCTGATCTTCACACCGAGATTGATCCTGAGACCCTGCTTCGTGAAGGCCTTGTGCGCCTCCTTGGCGATCTGTTCGTCGACCGCGCCGAGGAAGGTCGGCAGCGCTTCGAGCACCGTCACATCGGCGCCGAGCCGGCGCCAGACCGAACCCATCTCCAGGCCGATCACGCCCGAGCCGATCACGCCCAGCGTCTTCGGCACGCCGGGGATGCGCAGCGCGCCGTCGTTCGACAGGATGTTCTCTTCGTCGAAGGCCGCACCCGGCAAGGCGCGCGGATTCGAACCGGTCGCGATAATGACCTGCTTGGCGATCAGCGTCTCGGGCTTGTCGCCGGCCACCGCGACCTCGACGCCGTCAGCACCCGTCGTCACGAACGAGCCGCGGCCGTGGAAGAACGTGACCTTGTTCTTCTTGAAAAGGTAGAGGATGCCGTCGTTGTTCTGCTTCACGACGGTGTTCTTGCGGCCCAGCATCTTGGTCACGTCGATGCTCAGGTTCGACAGCCCGATGCCGTGATCGGCGAAGTGGTGACCGGCCTGCTCGAAGTTCTCGCTCGATTGCAGCAGCGCCTTCGACGGAATGCAGCCCACGTTCGTGCAGGTGCCGCCGGGCGCGGGGCCGCCCTTTTCGTTCTTCCACTCGTCGATGCAGGCGGTGTTGAAGCCGAGCTGCGCCGCGCGAATGGCCGCGATATAGCCGCCAGGGCCACCACCGACGACGACCACATCAAATGCTTTGCTCATGGTCGCGGCCTCAGATGTCGAACAGCAGGCGAGCGGGATCTTCGAGCGCTTCCTTCATCGCGACCAGGCCCAGCACGGCCTCGCGGCCGTCGATGATGCGGTGGTCGTAGCTCATCGCGAGGTAGTTCATCGGTCGCACCACGATCTGGCCGGCCTCGACCACGGCGCGGTCCTTGGTCGCGTGCACGCCGAGGATCGCCGACTGCGGCGGGTTGATGATCGGCGTCGAGAGCATCGACCCGAAGGTGCCGCCGTTGCTGATCGAGAACGTGCCGCCGGTGAGGTCGTCGAGCGCGAGCTTGCCCTCGCCGGCCTTCTTGCCGTACTCGGCGATCTTCTTCTCGATGTCGGCAAAGCTCATCTGGTCGGCATTGCGCAGGATCGGCACCACCAGGCCGCGCGGCGAGCCGACGGCGATGCCGATGTCGAAGTAGCCGTGGTAGACGATGTCGTTGCCATCGACCGAGGCGTTGATGATCGGGTACTTCTTCAGCGCGGCGACCGCCGCCTTCACGAAGAAGCTCATAAAGCCGATCTTGACGCCGTGCTCCTTCTCGAACTTCTCCTGGAAGCGCTTGCGCATCTCCATCACCGGCGCCATGTTCACTTCGTTGAACGTGGTCAGGATCGCGTTCGTCGATTGCGATTGCACCAGGCGCTCGGCGATGCGCGCGCGCAGGCGGCTCATCGGCACGCGCTGCTCCGGGCGATCGCCAAGCGACTGCGCCGGTGGCGCGGCGACGCCGGGCAGCGCGGCCTTCGGCGCGGCGGCCGCTCTTGGCGCGACCACCGGTGCCGTCATCGCAACGGGCTTGCTGCCGGCCTCGATGGCACCGAGCACGTCGCCCTTGGTCACCCGGCCATCCTTGCCGGTGCCGGGCACCGAGCCGGCGGGGATGCGGTTGTCGGCCATCAGTTTGGCGGCAGCCGGCATCGCCGCGCCAGCCGACGCCGCATCGGGCGTTGCCGCGGGCATCACACCGGGGGTCGCGCCGGGCGCTGGCACCGCGTCGGGCACGGCCTTCACATCCAGCGGACTGACGGCTTCCGTGCCTTCGGTGTCGATCTTCGCGATGACCTCTTCGGCGATGCACTGCTCGCCGTCGTTCTTCACGAGTTGCGCGAGTACGCCGGCGGCGGGCGCCGGCACTTCGAGCACGACCTTGTCGGTCTCGATCTCGACCAGGATCTCGTCCATTTCGACCCGTTCACCGGGGCGCTTCTTCCATTGCAGCAACGTCGCCTCGGCGACGGATTCGGACAACTGCGGACACTTCACTTCGACGATGGCCATTTGAATTCTCTGTATTTTTGATGTGCGAAGAACCGCGATTTATTTGGTGAGCACGAAGCCCTTGAGCTTGCCGTAGGCCTGGTCGAGCAGCGCCTTCTGCTGCTCCTGGTGCAGGTGCGCGTAACCCACCGCCGGCGAGGCGGAGGCCGCCCGGCCTGCGTAGCCGAGCTTCTGGCCGTCCGACATGTTCTCGTGGATGTAGTGCTGCACGAAGAACCAGGCACCCTGGTTCTGCGGCTCGTCCTGGCACCAGACGACCTCGGTGAGATTTGGGTACTTCCTCAACTCGGCTGCGAACGCCTTGTGCGGGAACGGATAGAGCTGCTCGACGCGAATCACCGCCACATCGCCGTTCTTGCGCTCGGCGCGCGCACGGATCAGATCGTAGTAGACCTTGCCCGAACACGCGATCACGCGCTTGACCTTGTCGGCATGCACCTCGGCGCTGACTTCGCCGATCACGGTCTTGAACTCGCCCTTGGTGAACTCGGTCAGCGGCGAGCCGGCGTCCTTGGCGCGCAACAGCGACTTCGGCGTCATGATGATCAGCGGCTTGCGGAACATGCGCACCATCTGCCGACGCAACACATGGAAGATCTGGCTCGCCGAGGTCGGCTGCACGATCTGCATGTTGTTGTCGGCCGCGAGCTGCATGAAGCGCTCGAGACGCGCCGAGCTGTGCTCGGGTCCTTGGCCCTCGTAGCCGTGCGGCAGCATCAGCGTGATGCCGTTGGCGCGGCCCCACTTCACTTCGCCGGACGCGATGAACTGATCGATCACGACCTGCGCACCGTTGACGAAGTCACCGAACTGCGCCTCCCAGATCACCAGCGTGTTCGGCTCGGCCGACGCGTAGCCGTACTCGAAGCCGAGCACCGCTTCTTCGGAGAGCAGCGAGTCGATCACGACGAACGGCGCCTGGCCGTCGGCCACGTGCTCGAGCGGCGTGTAGGTGCCGACGTCCCACTTCTCGCGGTTCTGGTCGTGCAGCACCGCGTGGCGGTGCGTGAAGGTGCCGCGGCCCGAGTCTTCGCCCGACAGGCGCAGCGCGTAGCCGCTCGCCACCAGCGACGCGAACGCGAGGTGCTCGCCCATGCCCCAATCGACGTTGATCTCGCCACGGCCCATTGCGGCGCGGTCGGCGATCACTTTCTCGACCAGCGTGTGGACCTTGAAGGTGGACGGGATCGTCGTGATGCGCTCGGCCAGGCGCTTGATCTCGGACATCGGCAGCGCGGTGTCGGCGGCGTCCGTCCACTTCTTGCCGAGGAACGGCGCCCAATCGACCGCGTACTTGCTCTTGTAGTTGGTCAGCACCGGGTCGTAGGTGCTCTTGCCGGCGTCCATCGCGGCGCGCAGCGCCTTGACCATCGAATCCGGGCCGTCGGCCGGCAGCACGCCTTGCGCCACCAGCTTCTCGCCGTAGAGCTTGCGCGTGCCCGGGTGCTGGGCGATCTTCTTGTACATCAGCGGCTGCGTCAGCGCCGGCGTGTCCTGCTCGTTGTGGCCGAGCTTGCGGAAGCAGACGATGTCCACCACCACGTCCTTGTTGAACTCCTGGCGGTAGTCGAGCGCGAGCTGCGTGCACAGGACGACCGCTTCCGGGTCGTCGCCGTTCACGTGCAGCACCGGCGCCTCGATCATCTTGACCACGTCGGTGCAGTACAGCGTCGAGCGCGAGTCGCGCGGGTCACTGGTGGTGAAGCCGATCTGGTTGTTGATGACCACGTGCACCGTGCCGCCCGTGTAGTAGCCGCGCGTCTGCGCCAGCGCCAGCGTTTCCATCACCACGCCCTGGCCGGCGAAGGCGGCATCGCCGTGGACGATGATCGGCAGTACCGAGTCGCCTTCCTTGTCGCCGCGGCGGTCGAGGCGGGCCTTGACCGAGCCTTCGACGACCGGGTTCACGATCTCGAGGTGCGACGGGTTGAACGCCAGGCTCAGATGCACCGGGCCGCCGCTGGTGGTGATGTCGCTCGAGAAGCCCTGGTGGTACTTCACGTCGCCCGAGGGCAATGCCTCGGGCGCGGTGTGGTCGAACTCGGCGAACAGGTCCTTGGGCATCTTGCCGAGCGTGTTCACGAGCACGTTCAGCCGGCCGCGATGCGCCATGCCGATCACGATCTCCTGCACGCCCTTGGCGCCGGCGCGTTGCACGAGTTCGTCCATCGAGGCGATGAAGCTCTCGCCGCCTTCGAGCGAGAAACGCTTCTGGCCGACGTACTTGGTGTGCAGGTAGCGCTCCAGGCCTTCGGCCGCGGTGAGGCGGTCGAGGATGTGCTTCTTGACCTCGACGCTGAAGCTGGGCTTGGAGCGGATCGACTCCAGCCGCTCCTGCCACCAGCGCTTTTCGACCGGCTCGGTGATGTGCATGTACTCGGTGCCGATCGAGCCGCAGTACGTTTCGCGCAGCGCCTGCACGATCTCGCGCAAGGTCATGTTCTCGGCGGTCGAGAAATAGGTGTTGGTGGCGCTGAACGGGATGTCCATGTCGGACTCGCTCAGGTCGTAGAACGCCGGCTCGAGCTCGGGAATCTTCGGCCGCTCCTGGCGCTTGAGCGGATCGAGATCGGCCCAGCGTGAACCGAGGAAGCGATAGGCCGCGATCAGCGACTGGACGTGAACCTGCTTGCGCGCGATCGCCAGATCGGCACTCGATGCCTTGGAGCCGAAGGTGCCGGCCTTGGCGCGCTGCGCGAACGACTCGACGACCGGGGCGTGCGCCACATCGCGGGCGTTCGAGCCATCGGCGGCCGGCACGTGCTGGAGCGCGTCGAAATACTTGCGCCAGTTGTCGGGCACCGAACCCGGGTTGTCGAGGTAGGCCTCGTACATCTCTTCGACGTAGGGCGCGTTGCCCCCGAACAGGTACGAGTTCGACCTGGATTCCTGCATCATTTCGCTCACCTTTCGCGCCCGGTTTCCGGGTGCTGTAGTGGGTTAAAAACCTTCCGCGTTGCGGCTAAACCGGCTGGCGGACAAGCGACCCGCCTCGCTGTTGTAAGCAAGGGGACGGGAAGGACCTGTATATGTCAAGAGCGCGACTGTAGCACCGCATCCCTGGCGCCAGGCTTACAGCGGAGCCTGTCGGGCTCCTATGCCAGCGCAAGGCGCGAGCGCGCACGACCGTACTCGCTCTTCAGGCGTTCGATGAGTTCGCGCGCCGGCAGCACCTTGTCGATCGCCCCGATGCCCTGGCCGCAGCCCCAGATGTCCTTCCAGGCTTTCTTGGCGTCGCCACCGAAGTTCATCTTGCTCGGATCGCTCTCGGGCAGGTTCTCGGGGTCGAGGCCCGCGGCGCGGATCGACGGTGCGAGGTAGTTGCCGTGCACGCCGGTGAACAGGTTGCTGTAGACGATCTCGTCGGAGCTGCCATCGACGATCGCCTGCTTGTAGCCCTCGACCGCGCGCGCTTCTTCAGTCGCGATGAAGGCCGAGCCGATGTAGGCGAAGTCCGCCCCCATCGCCTGCGCGGCCAGCACCGCGCCACCGCTGGCGATCGAACCGCTCAGCGCGACCGGGCCGTCGAACCACTGGCGGATTTCCTGGATCAGCGCGAACGGGCTCTTCACGCCCGCGTGGCCACCGGCACCGGCGGCGACCGCGATCAGGCCGTCGGCGCCCTTCTCGATCGCCTTCTTCGCGAACTTGTTGTTGATGATGTCGTGCATCACGACGCCGCCCCAGGCGTGCACCGCGTCGTTGACATCGGTGCGCGCGCCCAGCGAGGTGATGACGATCGGCACCTTGTACTTGGCACACATCTGCATGTCGTGGTCGAGCCGGTCGTTGCTCTTGTGGACGATCTGGTTGATCGCGAACGGCGCGGCGGGCTTGGTCGGATTGGCCTTGTTGTAGGCCGCGAGCGTTTCGGTGATCTCGGCGAGCCAGTCGTCGAGCTGCTCGGCGGGCCGCGCGTTGAGCGACGGCATCGAGCCGACGACGCCGGCCTTGCACTGCTCGATCACGAGCTTCGGGTTGCTGATGATGAACAGCGGCGCGCCGATGATGGGCAGCGGCAGCGAGGCAAGAACTCCGGGCAATGGCATGTTGAAGCTTTCCAGGGGTCAGAACGAATCGAGGGCGAGTGCGGTGACGCTGTCGGCGCCTTCGACGATGGCATCGCGCAAGCCGGGTGCCTTGCTGAGCAGGTGATCGGCATAGAAGTGCGCGGTCGCGACCTTGGCTTTCAGGAACGCGGCATCGCCTTCGCTCTTCGCGAGTTGGTCTTCGGCGATGACCAGCGCGCGCGCCATCTGCCAACCGGCGACGACATTGCCGGCCAGCATCAGGTAGGGCACGGAGCCGGCGAAGACCGCGTTCGGGCTCGCCTTGGTGTTGCCGGCGACGAAATCGACGACCTGCTCGAACGCGACGCGCGCAGCGCGCAAGCGCTTCAGCATCGCCTTCGCCGCGGCGCTGTCGTGCTTCGCGAGATCGCCTTCGGTCAGCGCGATCTGCGCGGCGATCGCCTTCGGCGTGCGGCCGCCGTCGCGCGCGGTCTTGCGGCCGACGAGGTCGTTGGCCTGGATCGCGGTCGTGCCTTCGTAGATCGGCAGGATGCGCGAGTCGCGCAGGTACTGCGCCGCGCCGGTCTCTTCGATGAAGCCCATGCCGCCGTGCACCTGCACGCCCAGGCTCGCGACCTCGACGCTCATCTCGGTGCTGTAGCCCTTCACCAGCGGCACCATGTACTCGTAGAACGCCTGGTTCTGCTTGCGCACGTCGGCATCCGGGTGGTGATGCGAGGCGTCGAACGCGGCCGCAGCCGTGATCGCCATCGCGCGGCAGCCTTCGACATACGCGCGCATCGTCATCAGCATGCGCCTGACGTCGGGGTGGTGGATGATCGGGCCGCTGCCAGGCAGCGAGCCATCGACCGGTCGGGACTGCACGCGATCCTTCGCGAACGCGGCCGCCTGCTGGTAGGCGCGCTCGGCCACCGCGATGCCCTGCATGCCGACCGCGTAGCGGGCGGCGTTCATCATGATGAACATGTACTCGAGGCCGCGATTCTCTGCGCCGATCAGCTGACCTACGGCGCCGCCGTGGTCGCCGAACTGCAGCACCGCCGTCGGGCTCGCCTTGATCCCCAGCTTGTGTTCGATGCTGACGCAATGCGCATCGTTGCGCGCGCCCAGCGAGCCGTCCGCATTGACGATGAACTTCGGCACGATGAACAGGCTGATGCCCTTCACGCCCTCGGGCGCGCCGCTGACGCGGGCGAGCACGAGGTGGATGATGTTCGACGCCATGTCGTGCTCGCCGTAGGTGATGAAGATCTTCGTGCCGAAGATCTTGAACGTGCCATCGGGTTGCGGCTCGGCGCGCGTGCGCACCATCGCGAGATCGGAGCCGGCCTGCGGCTCGGTCAGGTTCATCGTGCCGGTCCACTCGCCGGAGATCATCTTCGGGATGAACGCCTGTTGCTGCTCCGGCGTGCCGGCGGTAAGCAGCGCCTCGATCGCACCGTCGGTCAGCAGCGGGCAGAGCGCGAAGCTGAGGTTGGCGCTGTTGAGCATCTCGATGCAGGCCGCGCCGATGGTCTTGGGCAGGTTCTGGCCGCCGAACTCGCCCGGATGCTGCAAGCCTTGCCAGCCGCCCTCGCCGAACTGGCGAAACGCCTGCTTGAAGCCCGGCGTCGTCGTGACCACACCGTCTTTCCAGGACGACGGGTTCTTGTCGCCCTCCCAGTTCAGCGGCGCCACCACGCCTTCGTTGAACTTGGCGCACTCTTCGAGCACGGCCTGCGCCGTCTCAATGCCTGCTTCTTCAAAGCCCGGCAGTTGCGCCACGGCCTCGAGGCCGGCGAGTTCCTTCATGCAGAACAGCATGTCGTTGATGGGGGCGCGGTAGGTCATGGTCTTGTCTCCAGAAAAATGAAGGGCGCGTCAACTCGCGTTGCGCGCCCTCGTGTGTCACGGCATCGATGCGCCTGCGCGATCAGCCGAGCGCTTTCACCAGATCAGGCACGGCCACGAACAGATCGGCCTCCAACCCGTAGTCGGCCACCGAGAAGATCGGTGCCTCCGGGTCCTTGTTGATCGCGACGATCACCTTCGAGTCCTTCATGCCGGCGAGGTGCTGGATCGCGCCACTGATGCCGGCCGCGATGTACAGCTGCGGCGCCACGATCTTGCCGGTCTGCCCGACCTGCCAATCGTTCGGCGCGTAGCCCGCGTCCACGGCCGCACGGCTCGCGCCCAATGCAGCACCGAGCTTGTCGGCCAGCGGCGTCAGGACTTCATTGAACTTGTCGCTGCTGCCCATCGCACGGCCGCCGGAGACGATGATCTTCGCCGCCGTCAACTCGGGCCGGTCGTTCTTCGCGATCTCGCTGCCGACGAACAGCGATTTGCCGGAGTCGGCGATGGCGACCAGCGTCTCGAGCGTGGCCGAGCCGCCGCTGGCGGCCGCCGGATCGAAACCGGTCGTGCGCACCGTGATCACCTTGATCGCATCCAGGCTCTGCACGGTCGCGATCGCGTTGCCGGCGTAGATCGGGCGCTCGAACGTGTCCGCCGCATCGACCTTGGTGATGTCGGAGATCTGGCCCACGTCGAGCTTGGCGGCCACGCGTGGCGCGACGTTCTTGCCCGCGGCGGTGGCGGGGAACAGGATGTGGCTGTAGTCCTTGGCCAGCGCCAGGACCTGTGCGGCGATGTTCTCGGCCAAGCCATGTTCAAAGTAGGTTGCGTCGGCATGCAGCACCTTGGCCACGCCGGCGATCTGGGCCGCGGCCTTGGCGGCGCCGCTCGCGTTCGATCCGGCGATCAGCACATGCACATCGCCACCGCACTGCAGTGCAGCGGTGACGGTGTTCAGGGTCGCACCCCTGACGGTCGCGTTGTCGTGTTCAGCAATCACAAGGGAAGCCATCTCAGATCACCTTCGCGTCGTTCTTGAGTTTGGAGACCAGCGTGGCCACGTCGGGCACCTTGATGCCGGCACTGCGCTTGGGCGGCTCGCTGACCTTGAGGGTCTTCAGGTGCGCCTTGATGTCGACCCCGAGATCGGAGGGCTTGAGCACCTCCATCACCTTCTTCTTGGCCTTCATGATGTTGGGCAGCGTGACGTAGCGCGGCTCGTTGAGGCGCAGGTCGGTGGTGATGATGGCCGGGAGGCTCAGCTTGAGGGTCTCGGAGCCACCATCGACTTCGCGGGTCACGCTGACGGCGTCGGCGCTCAGTTCGACCTTGGACGCGAACGTGGCCTGTGGCAGATCGGCGAGGGCGGCGAGCATCTGGCCGGTCTGGTTGCAGTCGTCGTCGATGGCCTGCTTGCCGAGGATGACGAGGCCGGGTTGTTCCTTGTCGAACAGCGCCTTGAGGAGCTTGGCGACGGCCAGCGGTTGCAGCTCGTCGGTCGTCTCGACGAGGATGGCGCGGTCGGCACCGATCGCCATGGCGGTGCGCAGGGTTTCCTGGCACTGGGTCACGCCGCAGCTGACGGCGATGACTTCGGTGACGATGCCCTTCTCCTTCAGCCGCACCGCCTCTTCGACGGCGATCTCGTCGAACGGGTTCATGCTCATCTTGACGTTGGCGATGTCCACGCCGGTGCCATCGCTCTTCACGCGGACCTTGACGTTGTAGTCCACCACGCGTTTGACGGGGACGAGAATTTTCATGCGAAGAGCTCCTCAAGCAGTGTGTTCGGGGTTGAGCGGATTCTAGTTCGCGAGGGGTGCCGGGCTTGGCGTCAACGTGACTCGTGGCCACAAAAACGAACGATCGTGCTATTTTAGCCCGAAGTCGCGGATAGACTGCGCGGCGTGAACACCGACAGCACCTTGCCACCCTGCATCGGCGTCTTCGATTCGGGTGTCGGCGGGCTGTCGATCCTGCGCGGGCTGCATCAGCGGCTCGCGACCACGTCGATGATCTACGTCGGCGATGTGGCGCACGCGCCCTATGGCGAGCGCGCGGCGAGCGAGGTCATCGATCGCAGCATGCGGATCGTTGAGTGGCTCGCCGGCCAGGGCGCGCAGATGATCGTCGTCGCCTGCAACACCGCCACGGTGCTGGCCATCGAAGCGCTGCGAGCGCGTTGGCCGACGCTTGTCTTCGTCGGCGTCGAACCCGGCGTGAAGCCGGCAGCGGCCCAATCGCACACGCGGCGCATCGCGGTGATGGTGACGGCCGCCACCGCGACCAGCGAACGTCTGAGGCATTTGATCGAGCGCTACGCCGCCGACGCGCACGTTCACGTGCAAGCCTGCAAGGGTTTGGCCGACGCGATCGAGCGCGGCGTGCTCGAGGGGCCGGCGTTGCTCGACGTCTTGCGGCCGCACTGCGACGCGATTCGCGCCGCGAATGTCGACACCGTCGTGCTCGGCTGTACGCACTACACCTTCGTCGAGGACTCGATCCGAACGCTGTTGGGCAGCGAGATCAGGTTGATCGACACCGCATCGGCCATCGCGGAGCGCGCGGCTTCGCTGTGGGAGCAGACGCCGCCTGTCTTCGAACCCGAGCCACGCCTGCGCGTGATGAGCACAGGTGTGATCGAAACGATGCGATTGCTGTTGCAGCGATGCCCTGGCCTGCAAGGCACGGCGATCGAGTCGCTGGAGGCGTGAGGGTGGTGCCTGGGACGGGCATCGAACCCGTACGCCCTCTTTCAAGAAGCGGCGGATTTTAAGTCCGCTGTGTCTACCAATTTCACCACCCAGGCGAGCGCTCTAAGGGGTGGAGGCGCGACCCGGAGTCGAACCGGGCTGAACGGATTTGCAATCCGGTGCATAACCGCTTTGCTATCGCGCCGCTCTTTGCTCAATCCCTGTCACGGATTCTAGGCAGGAAAAAGGGAAGCACGCGGCTTCCCTTTTTCTCTGGCTTCTATCTGCCGAATCTGGAGCGGGAGAAGAGTCTCGAACTCTCGACCTCAACCTTGGCAAGGTTGCGCTCTACCAACTGAGCTACTCCCGCATTTGTTGCTACGTACTGATCAACAAAAGAGCCCGCATTATAGGCTGAGAAACGGTCGATTCACAACCAGCCGTCTTCTCGCCGTCAATGCGTCAGCAACTCCGCGCCAGCGGCCGGCGCTGCCGGCTTGGCCGCCTCTTCCGCGGGCTTGGCCGGTTCGTCGTCGGGCAGCGGCTGCGGCACGGTTTCGAGTGCCAGTTCGAGCACGCGGTCGATCCACTTCACCGGCACGATCTCGAGCTTGTTCTTGACGTTCTCGGGGATCTCCTGCAAATCCTTGACGTTCTCTTCCGGGATCAACACGGTCGTGATGCCACCGCGATGCGCCGCGAGCAACTTCTCCTTCAACCCCCCGATCGCCGTCACCTCGCCGCGCAGCGTGATTTCGCCGGTCATCGCGACATTGGCTCTCACCGGGATGCCGGTGAGCGCCGACACAAAAGCCGTCGTCATCGCGGCACCGGCGCTCGGCCCGTCCTTCGGCGTCGCGCCATCGGGCACGTGGATGTGCACGTCGCGTTTCTCGAACATCTCGTCCTTGATGCCGAGGCGTCGAGCGCGGCTGCGCACGACCGAGCGCGCGGCCTCGACCGACTCCTTCATCACGTCGCCGAGTTGGCCGGTGCGGATGATGTTGCCCTTGCCCGGCATCACCGCCGCTTCGATCGTCAGCAGATCGCCGCCGACTTCCGTCCATGCCAGCCCGACCACCTGCCCGACCTGGTTCTTCTTCTCGGCCTGACCGTAGTCGTACTTGCGCACGCCCAGGTAGTCGTTGAGGTTCTCGTCGGTGACGACGACTTTGCCGCTCGCCTGCTTGAGCTGGGTCGCCTTCACCACCTTGCGGCAGATCTTGCTGATCTCGCGTTCGAGCGAGCGCACGCCGGCCTCCCGCGTGTAGTAGCGGATGATGCCGCGCACCGCCGATTCGGTCAGCTCCATCTCGTCGGTCTTCACGCCGTTGTTCTTGGCCTGCTTGGGCGCGAGGTACTTCAAGGCGATGTTCAGCTTCTCGTCTTCGGTGTAACCCGACAGGCGGATCACTTCCATCCGGTCGAGCAGCGCCGGCGGGATGTTCATCGAGTTGCTGGTGGCGATGAACATCGTGTCCGACAGGTCGAAATCGACCTCGACGTAATGATCGCTGAACGTGTGGTTCTGCTCCGGGTCGAGCACTTCGAGCAGCGCGCTCGAGGGGTCGCCGCGGAAGTCCATGCCCAGCTTGTCGATCTCGTCCAGCAGGAACAGCGGGTTCTTCGTGCCGATCTTGGTCAGGCTTTGCAGCACCTTGCCCGGCATCGAGCCGATGTAGGTGCGGCGGTGACCGCGAATCTCCGCCTCGTCACGAACGCCGCCGAGCGCCATGCGCACGAACTTGCGGCCGGTGGCGCGCGCCACGCTCTGGCCGAGCGACGTCTTGCCCACGCCCGGCGGACCGACCAGGCAAAGGATCGGCGACTTGACCTTGTCCACACGCTGCTGCACCGCGAGGTACTCGAGGATGCGGTCCTTGACCTTGTCGAGACCGTAGTGGTCTTCGTTCAGCACCGCCTCGGCGAACGCCAGATCGTGCTTGATCTTGGTCTTCTTCGCCCATGGCAGGTTGACCAGCGTGTCGATGTAGTTGCGCACCACCGTCGCTTCGGCCGACATCGGCGACATCAGCTTGAGCTTCTTGAACTCGGCATCGACCTTCTTGCGCGCGTCCTTGGGCATCTTCGCGGCGATGATCTTCTTCTCGAGCTCTTCCATGTCGGCGCCGTCCTCGCCGTCGCCGAGCTCCTTCTGGATCGCCTTGACCTGCTCGTTCAGGTAGTACTCGCGCTGGCTCTTCTCCATCTGGCGCTTGACGCGGCCGCGGATGCGCTTCTCGACTTGCAGGATGTCGACCTCGTGCTCGAGCTGCTCGAGCAGCTTCTCGAGCCGCTTGTCCACGGCGTACAGATCGAGCACGGACTGCTTGTTCTCGAGCTTCAGCGGCAGGTGCGCGGCGATCGTGTCGGCGAGGCGGCCGGCATCATCGATGCCGGCGATCGAGGTCAGGATTTCGGGCGGGATCTTCTTGTTCAGCTTGACGTACTGATCGAACTGCTGCGTGACCGCGCGGCGCAGCGCCTCGATCTCGGGCTTGGTGTCGATCACGGGCGGCACCGGCGTGACGTCGGCGACGAAGTACTCGCCGTTGTCGCTGATGCTGTGGGTGTTGGCGCGCTGGATGCCTTCGACCAGCACCTTCACGGTGCCATCGGGCAGCTTGAGCATCTGCAGGATGCTGGAGACGCAACCGACCTCGAACATGTCGTCGGGCTTGGGCTCGTCCTTGCCGGCGGCTTTTTGCGCCACCAACATGATCTGGCGGCCGGCTTCCATTGCGACCTCGAGCGCCTTGATGGACTTGGGGCGACCCACGAACAGCGGGATCACCATGTGGGGGAACACCACCACATCGCGCAGCGGCAGCAGCGGGAGTGTGATCTGTTCAGCAGGCAAAACAGGATGTCCGGACATTGAAGAATCCTCTCTTTCTCAAGCCGATCTGAGGCTTGAGCGTTCAATTGCAAGGAGCCGCGCGAGCCGGGGCTCGCGGCGGAGACCGGACTTCTCTAACGATTCAGGCGCTGGCCTTCTGCTCGCGGTAGACGAGCAACGGCTTCGCGTCGTCTTCGATCGTGTGCTCGTCGAGCACAACCTTGGCCACGCCCTCCAACGTGGGCAGATCGAACATCGTGTCGATCAGGGATTGCTCCATGATGGAGCGCAGACCGCGTGCGCCGATCTTGCGCTTCAAGGCCTTGCGCGCGATCGC
Source organism: uncultured Rhizobacter sp. (assembly GCA_964247075.1). Taxonomy (GTDB): domain Bacteria; phylum Pseudomonadota; class Gammaproteobacteria; order Burkholderiales; family Burkholderiaceae_C; genus LMDS01. The sequence continues at coordinate 140,960 of CAXTSS010000004.1, forward strand.
CTGCAGCGCCGACGGCCGAATCTCGAGCTCGACGCCATCCATCGCGAACAGCTTCTGGTACTGCTTGACGAGCGCGTTCTTCGGCTCGGTCAGGATGCGCACCAGCGCGTCGTCGGTCAACTCGCCCAAGGTGGCAACCACCGGCAGGCGGCCGACGAGTTCGGGGATCAGGCCGAACTTGATCAGGTCCTCCGGCTCGACATCGCGGAACACTTCCGAGACGCGCTTTTCGCTCTTGCTGTGCACGGTCGCGCCGAAGCCGATGCCCGACTTCTCGGAGCGGTTCTGGATCACCTTCTCCAAACCATCGAACGCGCCGCCGCAGATGAACAGGATGTTGGTGGTGTCGATCTGCAGGAAGTCCTGGTTCGGGTGCTTGCGTCCGCCCTGCGGCGGGACCGACGCCATCGTGCCTTCGACGAGCTTCAGCAGCGCCTGCTGCACGCCTTCGCCGGACACGTCGCGCGTGATGCTGGGGTTGTCGGCCTTGCGGCTGATCTTGTCGATCTCGTCGATGTAGACAATGCCGCGCTGCGCCTTCTCGACGTCGTAGCCGCAGTTCTGCAGCAGCTTCTGGATGATGTTCTCGACGTCCTCGCCGACGTAGCCGGCTTCGGTCAGCGTGGTGGCATCGGCGATCACGAACGGCACGTTGAGCAAGCGCGCCAGCGTCTGCGCGAGCAGCGTCTTGCCCGAACCGGTCGGGCCGATCAACAGGATGTTGCTCTTCGAGAGTTCGATCTCGTCCTTGGTGCGGCTCATGTGCTTGAGTCGCTTGTAGTGGTTGTAGACCGCGACCGACAAGGTGCGTTTGGCGACCTCCTGCCCGATCACGTAGTTGTCCAGGCTGGCCTTGATCTCGCTCGGCATCGGCAGATCGGATTTGGCGGATTTCGGATCGGCGCCGTCGGCCGGCACTTCATCACGAATGATGTCGTTGCAGAGTTCGATGCACTCGTCGCAGATGAACACGCTCGGCCCGGCGATGAGCTTCTTCACCTCATGCTGGCTCTTGCCGCAGAAGGAGCAGTACAGGACCTTCTCGCTGGAAGTGCCTTTTTTGTCGGCCATAGGGTAGGTTTCCGGGCGTGGAGGGAGGGATTGATGAATGATAGATCAAAAGAAATCGGGGCCTTCTCGGCAAAAAAGGCCCCGTTTCGGGTGTTGTTACGACGCGCCGCAGCGTCCGTCGTCAGGTCCCGGGCGGCGGGTTGCGGTGCGTCAGCACCTGGTCGATCAGGCCGTAGGCCTTGGCTTCTTCCGGGTCCATGAAGAAGTCGCGCTCCATGTCGGCGCGGATCTTCTCGATCGTCTGGCCGGTGCGCTCGGCATAGATCTTGTTCAGCTGCTCGCGCGTCTTGATGATCTCGCGGGCATGGATCTCGATGTCCGTCGCCTGGCCCTGCGCGCCGCCCGAGGGCTGGTGGATCATCACGCGCGAGTTCGGCAGCGAGAAGCGCTTGCCCTTCGCGCCCGCCATCAGCAGGAACGAGCCCATGCTCGCGGCCATGCCGGTGCACATCGTCGAGACATCGGGCTTGATGAACTGCATCGTGTCGAAGATCGACAAGCCCGCGCTCACCGAGCCGCCCGGCGAGTTGATGTAGAAGTGGATGTCCTTGTCCGGGTTCTCGCTCTCGAGAAACAGCAACTGCGCCACCACCACGCTGGCCGACTGGTCGTTCACCGGCCCGACCAGGAAGATGATGCGCTCGCGCAGCAGGCGGCTGTAGATGTCGTAGGCGCGTTCGCCACGGCCCGACGTTTCGATGACCATCGGGACCAGGCCCAGGCCGTGGGTTTCAAGCGCGCTCATGACGATCCTTGCAATTGGAATCCAAACGATGTTGGGGCCGATTATGTCGTCACAAGACGAGCCCTGTCTGACAACAAAAAGGCGCCGACCTCGCGGCCGGCGCCTTCGCGTGATTTCGTGTGAAATAGCGCGCGCTATCGACCCACTCAGCCCGTCATCAGTTCGTCGAACGGCAGCACCTTGTCGGTGACCTTGGCCTTGCTGAGCACGAACTCGGCAACGTTGTTCTCGACCACCACCGCCTCGACCTCGGCCAGACGCTGACGATCGCCGAGGTACCAGCGCACCACTTCGGACGGCTTCTCGTAGCTCTGCGACATCTCTTCGATGTGCGCCTGCAACTGCGCCGGCTGCGCCTGCAGGTTGTTCGAACGCACCAGTTCCCCCACCACCAGCCCGAGGCGCACGCGCTTCTCGGCCTGCGGCTGGAAGATCTCTGCCGGGATCGGCGCGTTCTCCGCGTCCTTCACGCCGCGCTTCTTCAGGTCGGCGCGCGCCGCTTCGATCATGCGTTCGGTCTCGCTCGCGACCAGCGCCTTCGGCACGTCGAGCTCGGCGGTCTTGACCAGCGCGTCCATCACGCTCGCCTTGTTGCGCGCCAGCACGCGGAACTTCACCTCGCGCTCGAGGTTCTTCTTGACGTCGCTGCGCAGGCCTTCGACCGTGGCGTTGGCGATGCCCAGCGTCTTGGCGAAGGCCTCGTTCACTTCGGGCAGGTGCTGGGCTTCGATCTTCTTCAGGCTGACGAGGAAGTCGGCCTCCTTGCCGGCCACCTCCTTGCCCTGGTAGTCAGCGGGAAACTGCAGCGGAAAGGTCTTGGACTCGCCGGCCTTCATGCCACGCACCGCCAGGTCGAACTGCTCGAGCATCTGGCCTTCGCCGATCAGGAACTGGAAGGCTTCGGCCTTGCCGCCGTCGAACGTCTCGCCATCGATCTTGCCTTCGAAATCGATCGTCACGCGGTCGCCTTCGACCGCGCCCTCGGCGGCCGGGCGCTGCGCGAACGTGCGGCGCTGTTTGCGCAGGATGTCCACGGTCTTGTCGATCGCGGCTTCCGAGACTTCGGTGGAGACCCGTTCGACTTCGGCAGCGCTCAGGTCGCCGAGCTTGACTTCGGGGTAGACCTCGAAGGTCGCATCGAAGGCCATCTCGCCTTCCGGCGCGCCTTCCTTCTCCGAGATCTTCGGCGCGCCGGCAACGCGCAGCTTGGCTTCATTGACGGCGTCGGAGAACACCTGGCCGACCTTGTCGTTCATGACCTCGTAATGCACCGAGTAACCGTAGCGCTGCGCGACCACGCTCATCGGCACCTTGCCGGGGCGGAAGCCATCGGCCTTGACGGTGCGCGAGAGCTTCTTCAGGCGCGACTCGACCTCGGAGTTGATGGTGGCGGCGGCCAGCGTCAGCGTGATGCGGCGCTCGAGCTTGTCGAGGGTTTCAACTTGGACGGACATGATGTGTGTGCTCAGTGGAAAGGCAGGGCTGGTGCGCGGGGCGGGACTCGAACCCGCACACCATTGCTGGCGTCAGGACCTAAACCTGGTGCGTCTACCAATTTCGCCACCCGCGCGGAAGATGGGCCGCTATTTGGCAAGCCGAAGAGTTTAACCGCTCGCCGGCGCGCCCCCCGTGCCGGGCTTCCTCACGCGGAACCAGGCCGCGTACATCGCCGGCAGCGACAGCAGCGTCAACACCGTCGCCACGATCAAGCCGCCCATGATGGCCACCGCCATCGGCCCCCAGAACACGCTGCGCGACAACGGGATCATCGCCAGCACGGCCGCCGCCGCCGTCAGGATGATCGGCCGGAAGCGCCGCACCGCCGCCTCGACGATCGCGTCCCAGGTCGGCACGCCCCTGGCGCGGTCCTGTTCGATCTGATCGATCAGGATCACCGAGTTGCGCATGATCATGCCCATCAGCGCGATCACCCCGAGCAGCGCGACGAAGCCGAATGGCCGATTCAGCAGCAACAGCGCCGCCGCGATGCCGGCGATGCCGAGCGGCGCGGTCAGGAACACCAGCACCGAGCGGCTGAAGCTGTGCAGCTGAAGCATCAGCAGCGTGAACATGATGAACAGCATCAGCGGCGCGCCAGCCGCGATCGAGCCCTGGCCCTTGCTGCTTTCTTCCACCGCACCGGCGACCTCGATGCGATAGCCCGGCAGCATCTTCGCGCGCACCGGCGCGAACAGTGGGTCGAGCTGCGCCGTCACGGTCGCGCCTTGCAGGCCTTCGATGATGTCGCCCTGCACCGTCGCCGCGTAGTCGCGCCCCTCGCGCCACAGCACGCCGGGCTCCCAGACGAAGTTGGCCTTCGCGATCTGGCCGAGCGGGATGCTGCGGCCGGTGCTGGTGGGCACGTAGCCATTGGCGAGGTCGGTGATCGCGTTGCGTTCCTCCAGCGGCTGGCGCAACACGATGTCGACGAGTTTGTCGCCGTCGCGATACTGGCCCACCGTGGTGCCGATGTTGATCGTGCGCGCGGCCTGCGCGATCGACTGGCTCGAGACGCCGAGTGCGCGCGCCTTGGCTTGATCGACGTCGAGCCGCAGAACCTTGATCGACTCGTTCCAGTTGTCGTTGATGCCGCGCATGTTCGGGTTCTCGCGCATGATCGCCTTGACTTCGTCGGCGTAGCCACGCACCCGCGACGGGTCCGGCCCGACGACGCGGAACTGCACCGGGTACGGCACCGGCGGCCCGTTCGGCAACAACTTCGCGCGGCCGCGCACTTCGGGGAACTCGGTGGCGAGCAACTCGGGCAGCATCTTGCGCAGCTTCTCGCGCGCCTTCAAATCCTTCGGCAGCACGACCATCTGGCTCACGTTGCTCTGCGGGAAGACCTGATCGAGCACCAGCACGAAGCGCTCGACGCCGCTGCCGACCCAGGTGGTGACGTGATCGACGCCTTCGAGCTTGATCACGCGCGCCTCGACGCGCTTGGTCACGGCCTCGTTGGCCGCGTACGACGTGCCTTCCGGGAACCACAGGTCGACGATGATTTCCGGCCGGCTCGAATCCGGGAAGAACTGGTTCTGCACCTTGCCCATGCCGACGAGGCCGAGCAACAGCGTGCCGATCGTCAAGCCGATCGTGATCCAGCGGTGCTGAACACACCAGTTCACGGTCGCGCGAAAGCGCGTGTAGAACGGCGTGTCGAACAGCTCGTGCGGCTGGTCCGCGGCACGCCCTTCACCAGAGACATGCGGCTTCGCCTTGAGCAGCAGCACGCCGAGGTACGGGACGAAGTAGACCGACACGAACCACGAGATCAGCAGTGCCGCGGCCGTGACGGCAAAGATCGCGAACGTGTACTCGCCCACGGTCGATTGCGCGAGCCCGATCGGCAGGAAGCCGACGGCGGTGATCAGCGTGCCGGTGAGCATCGGCATCGCCGTGGCCTCGTAGGCGAAGGTCGCGGCGCGCACCTTGTCGTAGCCCTCCTCGAGCTTGCGCACCATCATCTCGACCGAGATGATCGCGTCGTCCACCAGCAGGCCGAGCGCGATGATCAGCGAGCCAAGCGAGATCTTGTGCAGCCCGACGCCCCAGTAGTACATCGTCACGAAGGTGATCGCGAGCACCAGCGGGATCGTGATGCCGACCACCAGCCCCGGCCGCCAGTCGAGCCGGAAGGGCTTGAAGTGCAAGCCCAGGCTGATGAAACTCACCGCCAGCACGATCACGACCGCCTCGATCAGCGTGCCAACGAACTCGTTGACCGAGCCCGACACCACCTTGGCCTGGTTCTGGAACTGGTGCAGCTCGATGCCGGCCGGCAGCTCGGCGCGGATTTGATCGATGGTGACGTTGAGCGCCTTGCCCATCTGGATGATGTCGCCACCCTTGGCCATCGAGATGCCGAGCGCGATGACCTCGTGGCCCTGATGGTGCACCTTGACCTGCGGCGGATCGACGTAGGTGCGCTTGATGTCGGCGATGTCGCCGAGCTTGAAGCTCGCGCCGCCGGCACGAATCGGCAGCGCGCGCAGTTCGTCGACCGAATTGAACTGGCCGCCGACGCGCACCTGCACATAGTCGGTCGGCGAGGTGATCGCGCCCGCCGATTCGACCGCATTCTGCTGGCCGAGTTGCGCCAGCACCTGGTTGAAATCCAGCCCCATCTGCGCGAGGCGCTTTTGCGAGATCTCGATGAAGAGCTTTTCGTCCTGTGCGCCGAAGATCGCAACCTTGTTGACGTGCTGCACTTTCAGCAGCCGCTGGCGCACGCGGTCGGCTTCGTCCTTCAGTTCCCGATAAGTGAAGCCATCGGCCGAGAGCGCGTAGATCGAGCCGTAGACATCGCCGAACTCGTCGTTGAAATATGGCCCGATCACGCCGGCCGGCAAGGTGGCGCGCATGTCGCCGATCTTCTTGCGCACCGTGTACCAGACCTGCTGCATCTCCTTCGGCGGCGACGAATCCTTCACCTGAAAGATGATCAAGGCCTCGCCCGGCTTGGAATAGCTGCGGATCTTGTCGGCGTAGGGCACCTCCTGCAGCGTCTTCTCGAGCTTGTCGGTGACCTGCTCGGCAACCTGCTCGGCGGTTGCGCCCGGCCAGAACACCCGCATCGCCATCGCGCGGAACGTGAACGGCGGGTCTTCGTCCTGCCCGAGCTGGAAGTACGCGGCTGCGCCGAGCAGCATCAACACGATCAGCAGGTAGCGCGTCAGCGCCGAATGATCGAGCGCCCACTTCGAGATGTTCAGGCGCGAGGTTTGCTCAGCCGGGTGCGCGGCCTCCGCGGGCGCCACGACAGGCTCGCTCACTTGACACCGACCGGCACGCCGCTAGCGGCACTCGCTGCCAGCGCCGGCGGCGCGCCCGGATCGACGTAGAACTTCACCTTCTGGCCCGGGTTCAGCACATGCACGCCCGCCGTCACCACGACCTGCCCGGACGCAAGGCCCGAGCTGATGACGGCCTCGTTGCCATCGGCGCCGGCCAGCGTCACGAACTGCGACTTGACCGTCATGTTGCCGCGATCCACCAGCCAGACCGCGCTCTTGCCCTGCTCTTCGCGCAGCGCCGAGAGCGGCAGCTTGGTCACGCCGGCCGTCTGCGGCAATTCCATCAGCACCGTCGCGGTCTGGCCGAGGCGCATGCCGCTGGCGCTGCCGACATCGGCCTTGATCAGGAAGGTGCGCGTGACCGGATCGGCCGCAGCAGAAATCTCGCGGATCGTGGCCGGCAGCGCGGGCGCGTCGGCGCCCCACAGGCGCACCTTGAAGCGGCCCGGCTGCGCGGCCATCGCCTTGACAAGGCTCACCTTGTCTTCGGGCACCGAGAACACCACGTCGCGCGCGCCGTCGTGGGCGAGGCGCAGCACCGGTGTGCCGGCGGCCACGACCATGCCCGGCTCGACCTCCACGCCGGTGACGACACCGCTCGCGTCGGCCAGCAGTGCGGCGTAGCTCGCCTGGTTGCCTTGCACGTTGGCTTGCGCCTTGGCCTGGTCGAGCTGCGCCTTGGCGGTCTTCAGCGCCATGTCGCGCCGGTCGAGTTCGGCCGGGCCGATGAAGCCCTGGTCGTGCAGATCCTTGTAGCGCTTGAAGTCGGCGGCGTTCTGGTCGTAACTGGCCTGGGCCATCGCAACGCTGGCGCGCGCCGCATCCTGGCCGAGGCGAAGATCCTGCGGGTCGAGTTGCGCCAGCACCTGACCGGCCTTCACGGTATCGCCGAGATCGACCTTGCGCGCGAGCATCTTGCCGCCGACGCGAAAGCTCAGTCGCGACTCGGTGCGCGACTTGACTTCGCCCGCGTACTCGTAGGCACCGCCGGCGGTCTGCGGCGAGATGGTCAGGGTTCGCACCGCGCGCACCGGGTCGGGAGCGGTTTCGGTCTTCGAACACGCGGCCAGCGCCGTGACGGCGGCCAGGGCGACGATCAACGCGTGACGCATGGGAATCCTTGTGCAGAAGTCTAAATGACTGACTGGTCAGTAATATATTCGGCACCCGACCCCGTGTCAAACCCTGAGATCGCAGCCCGGCGCATACAACGTGGACAATCGCGGCCGTGAGCGTCAACCACTACGAGAACTTCCCGGTCGCATCGATTCTGTGCCCGCCTGCGCTGCGCCCGGCGGTGGCGGCGATCTACCACTTCGCGCGCACCGCGGACGACATCGCCGATGAAGGCGATGCGACCCCGGCGCAGCGCCTGGCCGACCTCGGCGCGTACCGCGCGGATCTGCACGCCGCGTGCCATGGCGGCAGCACCTCCGTCCGCTGGCCGCAGGTCTTCGAGCCGCTCCGCACGGCGCTGCGCGAACGCGCATTGCCGCTGCCGCTGCTCACCGACCTGCTCAGCGCCTTCGAGCAGGACGTGACGAAGCACGACTACGCCGACCGCGCCGAGCTGCTCGACTATTGCCGCCGCTCGGCCAACCCGGTCGGCCGCCTGTTGCTGCATCTGTATGGCGTGAGCGGCGCGGCCGCGCTGCGCCAGTCGGATGCCATCTGCACCGCGCTGCAGCTCGCCAACTTCTGGCAGGACCTGGGCGTGGACACGCGGCGCGGCCGGCAGTACATCCCCGAGACCGATCGCGAACGGCATGCGGGCCACGTGCAGGCGCAGGTCGCGGAGGTCGTTGCGTGGGCGCGCGCGCTGATGCTGTCCGGTGCGCCGCTGGTGCACGCCGTGCCGGGCCGCGCCGGCTGGGAGCTGCGCCTCGTTGTGCAAGGCGGGCTGCGCATCCTCGACAAGATCGAGGCGATTCGATTCGACACGCTGAACAGCCGGCCGACGCTGACCATCCTGGACGCTCCCCTGTTGCTCTGGCGTGCGCTCCGCATGCGCCCTGCCGCCTCACTCGTCACGCCGGAGGCTGCATGACGCCCGAGCAGTACGTTCAGGACAAGACTGCGCAGAGCGGGTCGAGCTTCTACTACGCGTTCCTGTTCCTGCCGCCGCCACGGCGCGCGGCGATCACCGCGTTCTATGCGTTCTGTCGCGAGGTCGATGACGTGGTCGACGAAGTCAGCGACCCCGCCGTCGTCGCGACCAAGCTCGCCTGGTGGCGCAAGGAAGTCGCAACCGCGTTCGCTGGTCAGCCCAGCCACCCTGTGATGAAGGCGCTGACGCCGCACATCGCCACCTACGAGATACGCGCCGAGCACCTGACGGCCGTGATCGACGGCTGTCAGATGGATCTCGACCAGTCGCGCTATCTCGACTACGCCGGCCTCGCGCACTACTGCCATCTGGTGGCCGGCGTTGTTGGCGAGGTCGCGGCGAGCATCTTCGGCCGCACCGATCCCGCGACCACCGCCTACGCGCACAAGCTCGGGCTGGCGATGCAGCTCACCAACATCATCCGCGACGTCGGCGACGATGCGCGCCGCGGCCGCATCTACCTCCCAGTCTCGGAGTTGAAGCAGTTCGACGTGAAGGCGCAGGAGATCCTGAACCGCGGCTACAGCGAACGCTTCACCGCGTTGATGAAGTTTCAGGCCGAGCGCGCGCACCGCTGCTACGACGAAGCCTTCGCGCTGCTGCCGGCCGCCGACCAGCGCGCCCAGAAACCCGGCGTGATGATGGCCAACATCTACCGCACCTTGCTGCGCGAGATCGAGGCCGACAACTTCCAGGTGCTGCACCAGCGCACATCGCTCACGCCATTGCGCAAGCTCTGGATCGCCATGCGCACGAACTGGCGGGGGCGCTGAGCAGCGTGGCTGTGAACGCGGGCCGCACGGTCGCCGTGATCGGCGGTGGCTGGGCCGGGCTGGCGGCAGCCGTCGAAGCGACGCGGCTCGGGCATCGCGTCACGCTGTTCGAGATGGCGCCGCAGCTCGGCGGCCGCTCGCGTGGCGTCGAGGTCGACGGTCTGATGCTGGACAACGGCCAGCACATCCTGATCGGCGCCTACTCGGCGACGCTCGCGCTGATGCGCACGCTTGGTGTCGATGTGGAGGTGGCCTTGCTGCGCACGCCGCTGCGCTTCACCAACCCGGATGGCTCGGGCTTGCAGCTCGAAGCCGGTTCGCCGATCGCGGCCTTCGCGCGCGCGGTGCTCGTGCACCGGCGCTGGGCTTGGCGCGAGCGGCTGGCGTTGCTGGCGGCGGCGACCGGCTGGGCGGGGAGACGCTTTCGCTGCAGCGAATCGCTCACCGTCGGCGAGCTGACGGCGCGCCTGCCGCTGTCGATCCGCGAACAGCTGATCGACCCGCTGTGCGTCGCGGCGCTGAACACCCCAGCCTCGGAAGCGAGCGCGAGCGTGTTCCTGCGCGTGCTGAAGGACGCCTTGTTCTCCGGGCCAGGATCGGCCGATCTGCTGCTGCCGCGCGTGAGCCTGAGCGAGCTGCTGCCGGCGCCCGCGCAGCGCTGGCTCGTCGGGGCCGAGCTGCGCTTGCAAACCCGGGTCTCGTCGCTGCGTGCCGACGGCACGAAATGGCGCGTGAACGACGAGCCGTTCGAGCGCGTGGTGCTCGCCGCCACGCCCCATGAGTCCGCGCGCCTGGCGAGCGAGATTGCGCCCGATTGGGCGCGCACCGTTGCAGCGCTGCGCTTCGAGCCGATCGTCACCGTGTACCTGCACGGCGATGGCGTGCGGCTCGCGGAGCCGATGATCGCGTTGCAAGGCAATGCCGAATCGCCGGCCCAGTTTGTCTTCGACCGCGGCCAACTCGGCGGGCCGGCCGGCCTGCTCGCGTTCGTGATCAGCGGCGCGCAGCCGTGGGTCGATCGAGGGCTCGAAGCGACGACCCGTGCGACGCTGGCGCAGGCGCGCACGGCGCTCGGCGTCGAGCTGCGTGCGACCCACAGCACCGCCGAAAAGCGCGCGACCTTTCGCTGCACGCCCGGCCTGGCCCGGCCGATCGCGACACTGGCGCCTGGCTTGTTCGCCGCCGGCGATCACATCGCTGGCCCCTACCCGGCCACGCTCGAGGGCGCGGTGCGCAGCGGCCTGCACGCGGCAGCGCTGTTGGGCTGACGACCCGCCCTCCACTCCCGGATCACAGCACGATCTTTCGCCATACAAAAATCCGGCGAGTTCGGTGACAATCGCGCGATGGCAAAGAGCGAAACACCGACGGTTCAGGTGCTCGAGCGTGCATTCGGGCTCCTCGATGTGTTGGCCTCCTACCCCGATCCGGTTTCACTGAAGCAGATCAGCGAGCAGACCGGATTGCACCCTTCGACCGCGCACCGCATCCTGAACGACCTGACGATCGGCCGCTTCGTCGATCGACCGGAAGCGGGCAGCTACCGGCTCGGCATGCGCCTGCTCGAGCTCGGCAATCTGGTGAAGGCCCGCATCGATGTGCGCGAGGCGGCGCTCGGTCCGATGCGCGAACTGCACAAGCTCACGCACCAGCCGGTGAACCTGTCGATGCGCCAGGGCGACGAGATCGTCTACATCGAACGCACCTACAGCGAACGTTCCGGCATGCAGGTCGTGCGCGCGATCGGCGGCCGTGCACCGCTGCACCTCACCTCCGTCGGCAAGCTCTTTCTCGCCCACGACGACGCGCCGCGCGTGCGTGCCTACGCCACGCGCACCGGCCTGGCCGGCCACACGAAGAACAGCATCACTGACCTGACGAAGCTGGAGCGCGAACTCGCGCGCGTCAATCAATGCGGCACGGCGCGCGACGACGAAGAGCTGGAACTCGGCGTGCGCTGCATGGCCGCGAGCATTCTGGACGACCAGGGCCGGCTGGTGGCCGGGCTGTCGATCTCGGCACCGGCGGATCGGCTCGAAGACGGCTGGCTGGAGCGGCTCAAGGAGACCGCGGCGCAAATTTCAGCCGCGCTCGGCCACCGGACCTGAATCGCTTACGACGCGACCTTCACCACGTCAGCCGCTACCGGCGTGTGCGCCGGCAGTTCGCTGACCCAACGGCGCACGCGCTCGGCGTCGCCGATGCGCGAGTACTTGCCGGTCGAGTCGAGGAACACCATCGTCAGCCGGCGGCCGGCCATCTTGGCCTGCATCACGAGGCAGCGACCGGCCTCGGTGATGTAGCCGGTCTTTTGGAGCACGATGTCCCACGCCGGGCTGCGCACCAGCGCGTTCGTGGTGCGGAACTGCGTCGGCCGGCTGTCGACCTCGACCTCGTACTCCGGCGAGGTCGAAAACTCGCGGATCATTTGATGCTCTTGCGCGACCTGCACCAACGTGGCCAGATCGCGCGCGCTCGACTGGTTGCGGCTCGACAAGCCGGTCGGCTCGACATAGTGCGTGTCGTTCATGCCAAGTTCGCGCGCCTTGCGATTCATCGCCGCGACGAAGGCGTCGACGCCACCCGGGTACGAGCGCCCGAGTGCGTGTGCGGCCCGGTTCTCCGACGACATCAGCGCCAGATGCAGCATCTCTTCGCGGCTCAGCGTGGTGCCGATTTTCAGACGCGAGCGGCTGTTCTTCTCGGTGTCGATGTCTTCGTCGTTGATCGTGATCTGCTCGTTCAATGGCTGCTGTGCTTCGGTGACGACGACGGCCGTCATCAGCTTGGTCAGCGAGGCGATCGGTAACACGGCTTGCGGGTTCTTGCTGAACAGCACTTCGTTGGTGTCGGAGTCGAGCACGAGCGCGACGCTGGACTTGAGTTCGAGCGAGTCGGCGGTGTTGTGCAAACCGTAGAGCTGGCCGAACGACGGCCGTGCCGGCTCGACGCGGACCAGCGAGACGACGTGTTTGATGCGACGGCCGTTGCGAACGACAACGACCGTGTGAGTCCTGCTGTGTGCGAGCACCTTTCCGGTGCGTGCGGTGCGTGCCGATTTGGCGGCGGCGTGCGACGGGGTCGTGTGAGCCTTCTTTCGGGTCGCGGCTTCGGCGCTCATGGGCGTGGCCCAGGCGAACGCAGCCGCCAAGCTCACCATGCCGAACAGTTTCAAATTGTCAATGAGTGCCACAACAGTCCCTTTTTCGCTCGCCGGAGCGAGTGTAGGCGAAAGAAAAAAAGCGCGCAAGATCAAAAACTTACGCGATTTTCCTCAAGTCAGGACTAGGTTGTGCAAAAAGTCTCAACCCTGGGCAGCCACGCGTTCGATCTTGCTGTGCAGCTTGTTCAACGCGGACAGATATGCCTTGGCCGACGCCACGACGATGTCCGGATCCGCGCCCACGCCGTTGACGACCCGGCCGCCATGTTGCAGCCGCACCGTCACTTCGCCCTGGGATTCTGTGCTGCCGGAGGTGATGGCATTGACCGAATAGAGCAGCATTTCCGCGCCAGTCTGGAGCTTCGACTCGATCGCCTTCAGGCTCGCGTCCACCGGCCCATTGCCATCGCTCTCGGCGTGGTGCTCGACCTCGCCGGCAGCGAACGCCACGCTGGCATGCGGCCGTTCGCCCATCTCGGAGTGCTGTGACAGCGCCAGCAGCCGGTAGTGCTCGGGTTCGGCGTGGCTGCCCTCGTCCATCACGAGCGCGACGATGTCCTCGTCGAAGATGTCGCTCTTGCGGTCGGCCAGTTCCTTGAACCGGGCGAAGCCGGCGTTGATCTCGGCCTCGCTCTCCATCTCGATGCCGAGTTCCTTCAGGCGCTGCTTGAACGCATTGCGGCCCGAGAGCTTGCCCAGCACGATCTTGTTCGCGGCCCAGCCGACGTCCTCGGCGCGCATGATCTCGTAGGTGTCGCGCGCCTTCAGCACGCCGTCCTGGTGGATGCCTGACGCGTGTGCGAAGGCGTTCGCGCCGACCACCGCCTTGTTCGGCTGCACGACGAAGCCCGTCGTCTGCGCGACAAGGCGCGAGACCGGCACGATTTGCGTTGCGTCGATGCCGATATCGAGATTGAAGTAGTCGCGGCGCGTCTTCACCGCCATCACCACTTCTTCGAGCGAGCAGTTGCCCGCGCGCTCGCCGAGGCCGTTGATCGTGCACTCGACCTGGCGCGCCCCGCCGATCATCACGCCGGCGAGCGAGTTCGCCACCGCCATGCCGAGGTCGTTGTGACAATGCACGGACCAGACCGCCTTGTCGGCGTTCGGGATGCGGTTGCGCAGGTTCAGGATGAAGTTGCCGTACAGCTCGGGGATCGCATAGCCGACGGTGTCGGGCACGTTGATCGTGGTCGCGCCTTCGTTGATCACGGCTTCGAGCACGCGGCAGAGAAAATCCGGGTCGGAGCGGTAACCGTCCTCGGGCGAGAACTCGACGTCGCCCGACAGATTGCGCGCGAACCGCGTTGCGAGCTTGGCCTGCTCGAACACCTGCTCCGGCGTCATGCGCAACTTCTTCTCCATGTGCAGCGCGCTGGTCGCGAGGAACAGGTGAATGCGCGTCGAGCCACCGCCCTTCAAGGCCTCGGCGGCGCGCGAGATGTCGCGGTCGTTGGCGCGGGCCAGCGAGCAGATCGTGCTGTCCTTGATCGCGTGCGCGATCGCCTTCACGCACTCGAAGTCGCCGTTCGACGATGCCGCGAAACCGGCCTCGATCACATCCACTTTGAGGCGTTCGAGCTGGCGCGCGATCCGAAGCTTTTCGTCCTTGGTCATCGAGGCGCCCGGTGACTGTTCGCCATCGCGCAGGGTGGTGTCGAAAATGATCAGCTTGTCGGCCATGAGGTGCTCCTATGAGTTCCGTGGAATCTTAGGCGACCGTCGCGTGGCGGCCGTGCGTGAACGAGACACCTTGCGCACGGTTCATCGCCGAGGCGATCGCCTTCAGCGAGGCCGAGACGATGTTGGTGTCGATGCCGACGCCGAAGCGCGTCTGGCCGCCCTCGCCGGCCTCGCCGATGCGCAGCTCCAGATACGCCACGGCGCGTGCGTCGGCGCCGCTGCCGATCGAATGCTCGTGGTAGTCGAGCACGCGGATGCGTGCGCCGGTCTTTTGCGTCAGGCCATCGACGAACGCATCGATCGGGCCGGTGCCCGTGCCATCGATGTGCAAGTGATGATCGCCAATCGTCATGTCGGCACGCAGGCGCAACGCCTCGCCCGAGGGCTCGGTGCGATGCACCACCTGCACACGCGCGGCATCGCCGAGCGCGTACTCGTTCTCGAAGATGCGCCAGATGTCGGCGGCGGCGAGTTCCTTGCCCTCGCCATCCATCACCGTCTGCACGACCTGGCTGAACTCGATCTGCAGGCGCCGCGGCAACTCCAGCCCGTACTCGCTCTCGAGCAGGTAGGTGATGCCGCCCTTGCCCGACTGGCTGTTGACGCGGATCACCGCATCGTAGCCGCGGCCCAGATCCTTCGGGTCGATCGGCAGGTAGGGCATGTCCCACACATCGCCGTCCTGGCGCGCGGCGAAGGCCTTGCGGATCGCGTCCTGATGCGAGCCCGAGAACGAGGTGTAGACGAGGTCGCCCACGTACGGATGGCGCGGGTGCACGGGCAACTGGTTGCAGTGCTCGACGCAGCGGCGAACTTCGTCGATGTCCGAGAAATCGAGCTGCGGATCCACGCCCTGCGTGTACAGGTTCAGCGCGATGTTGACGAGGTCGACGTTGCCGGTGCGCTCGCCGTTGCCGAACAGGCAGCCTTCGATGCGATCGGCGCCGGCCATCAGCGCGAACTCGCCGGCCGCGGTGCCGGTGCCGCGGTCATTGTGCGGGTGCACCGAGAGCACGATGCTGTCACGCCGCGCGAGGTGGCGGTGCATCCACTCGATCATGTCGGCGAAGATGTTCGGCGTCGAGTGCTCCACCGTCGAGGGCAGGTTGACGATGCATTTGCGTTCGGGTGTGGCCTGCCAGACCTCGGTCACCGCATCGACGACGCGCTTGCTGAATGCGAGTTCGGTACCCGAGAACATCTCGGGCGAATACTCGAAGCGCCACTCGGTGCCGGGCTGGCGCTCGGCGCATTGCTTGATCATGCGGGCGTGGGTCGTCGCGAGTTCGACGATGCCGTCCTCGTCCATGCCCAGCACGACGCGGCGCATCACCGGCGCGACCGCGTTGTACATGTGCACGATCGCGCGCCTCGCGCCGACCAGCGCCTCGAAGGTGCGCGTGATCAGCTCGGGGCGAGCCTGCGTCAGCACCTGGATCGTCACGTCGTCTGGGATGCGGTCTTCGGCTATCAGCAGGCGCAGAAAGTCGAACTCGGCCTGCGACGCCGACGGGAAACCGACCTCGATCTCCTTGAAGCCGATCTTGACCAGCATCTCGAACATGCGCAGCTTGCGTCGCGGATCCATCGGCTCGATCAGCGCCTGGTTGCCGTCGCGCAGGTCGGTGCTGAGCCAGATCGGTGCCCGCGTCAGCACGGCGTCGGGCCAGGTGCGGTCGGGCAAGGGGATCGGCGCGAAGGCGCGGTACTTTTGCTGCGGTTGCTTCAACATGGTGGTTCCAGATCAGGGTGGAGGCGCAACCAGCAGCACTTGGAAAGACAAACGGCCCGCTGCAGGTTGCATACGGGCCGTTGGACTCAGAAACGCGCGAACGTTTGACCTAGCGAACCCGTGGTTCCTCTAGAAGTAGCTGAAGCGCGCGCGCGAATTTCATGGGAGCGAATGTAGCACGGGACATGGGCCGCCGCGTCAACGGTGCAACCCTTGTTCGTCGGGCTCGTCGGTCGATGTGGAGATCACGCTCACCGGCTTGCCCTTCATGCGCTTCCACCCATACACCGCATAGCCCGACAAGCCGTAGACCATGAACAGGCCGAACAGGGCACCCGGAAGGTGGATGTTGATGATCGCGATGCCCAGCGCAATCGCAACGATCACGATGAAGGGGACGGTCTTCTTGAAGCTCACGTCCTTGAAGCTGTAGAACGGCACATTGGTCACCATCGTGAGGCCCGCGTACAGCGTCACACCGAAGGTCAGCCACATCAGCCACGCACCTTCCTCGCCACCGGCCCAGCCCTGGTTGTCCATCAGCCAGATGAAGCCCATCACGAGTGCCGCCGCGGCCGGGCTCGGCAGACCCTGGAAGAAGCGCCTGTCGACAACCGCGAGATTGGTGTTGAAGCGCGCCAGGCGCAGCGCCGCGCACGAGCAGTACACGAATGCCGCGATCCAGCCCGGCTTGCCCAGGCCCTTGAGCGCCCACTCGTAGGCGATCAGCGCCGGCGCGGCGCCGAAGGAGACCATGTCCGACAGGCTGTCCATCTGCTCGCCGAAGGTACTTTGCGTGTTCGTCATGCGCGCAACGCGACCATCGAGCGAATCGAGCACCATTGCGCAGAAAACGCCATAGGCCGACTGCTCGAAGCGGCCGTTCATCGCCATCACAACGGCGTAGAACCCGCCGAACAGCGCCGCCAGCGTGAACAGGTTCGGCAGGATGTAGATGCCCTTGCGACGCGGGCGTGGCGCCGCCTCGGCAGCGTCGTCGTCATCATCGTCGTGAGGGTTGTTCATGGCGGGCAAGACGGGAGGTCAGTTCTTCGACTGATCGACCAGCCGGTTCTTCTTGATCCACGGCATCATCGCACGCAGCTTCTCGCCGACCACCTCGATCGGGTGCTCGGCGGTCAGGCGGCGGCGCGACAGCAGCGTCGGCGCACCAGCGCGGTTCTCGACGATGAAGCTCTTCGCGTACTCGCCGGTCTGAATGTCCTTCAGCGCCTGGCGCATCGCCTTCTTCGTCTCTTCGGTAATGATCTTCGGCCCGGTGACGTACTCACCATACTCGGCGTTGTTCGAGATCGAGTAGTTCATGTTGGCGATGCCGCCTTCATAGATCAGGTCGACGATCAGCTTGAGCTCGTGCAGGCATTCGAAGTAGGCCATCTCGGGCGCGTAGCCCGCTTCGGTCAGCGTCTCGAAGCCGGCCTTGATCAGCTCGACCGCGCCACCGCACAGCACCGCCTGTTCGCCGAACAGGTCGGTCTCGGTCTCTTCGCGGAAGTTGGTCTCGATCACGCCGGCTTTGCCGCCGCCGTTGGCCGCCGCATAGCTCAGCGCCAGATCGCGCGCCTTGCCGGTCTTGTCGGCATGCACGGCGATGAGGTGCGGCACGCCGCCGCCTTGCGTGTAGGTCGAGCGCACGGTGTGGCCGGGTGCCTTCGGCGCGACCATCCACACGTCGAGGTCGGCACGCGGCACGACCTGGCCGTAGTGCACGTTGAAGCCGTGTGCGAAGGCGAGTGACGCGCCCTGCTTGATGTTCGGCTCGACATCGTTCTTGTAGACGGCGGCGATCTGCTCGTCGGGCAGCAACATCATCACGACGTCCGCCTGCTTGACCGCGGCCGCCACATCGGCGACCTTCAGGCCGGCACCTTCGGCCTTAGCCCACGAAGGGCCGCCCTTGCGCACGCCGACCGTGACCTTCACGCCGCTGTCGTTCAGGTTCTGCGCGTGGGCGTGGCCCTGCGAGCCGTAGCCGATGATCGTGACGTTCTTGCCCTTGACCAGGCTCAGGTCGGCGTCTTTGTCGTAGTAAACCTTCATGTCTAGCTCCTTGGAATCAATGGAATGCGGGTGGTGGATGGCCTGAAAGATCAGACCCGTAGGATGCGCTCGCCGCGACCGATCCCGCTGGTGCCGGTGCGCACGGTTTCGAGAATGGCGGTCCGGTCGATCGCCTCTAAAAAGGCATCCAGCTTGCTCGTGTCACCGGTGAGTTCGATGGTGTAGCTCTTTTCGGTCACGTCGATGATGCGGCCGCGGAAGATGTCGGCCATGCGCTTCATCTCTTCGCGCTCCTTGCCGACGGCGCGCACCTTGATCAGCATCAGTTCGCGTTCGGTGAACGCGCCTTCGGTCAGATCGACCACCTTCACGACCTCGATCAGGCGGTTCAGGTGCTTGGTGATCTGCTCGATGACTTCGTCCGAGCCCGCGGTGACGATCGTCATGCGCGAAAGCGAGGCGTCCTCGGTCGTCGCGACCGTCAGGCTTTCGATGTTGTAGCCGCGGGCCGAGAACAACGCGACGACGCGCGACAGCGCGCCGGGCTCGTTCTCGAGCAGCAATGCAATGATGTGTTTCATGGGTTGTCGAAGTTGGGGTGCGCTCTTCAGTGCCGCCGGCGGTAACCGACGAACCTTGGCCACACCCGGCCAAAAAAGGAGGAAAGATCAGCGAATGATCAAAGGTCTTCGGAGCCGAGCAGCATCTCGCTGATGCCCTTGCCCGCCTGCACCATCGGCCAGACGTTTTCCGTCGGGTCGGTGCGGATGTCGAGGAACACGGTGCGATCCTTCAGCCGGATCGCCTCGCGCAGCGCGCCTTCCACATCCGACGGCTTCTCGATCTTCAGCCCGACGTGGCCATAGGCCTCGGCGAGCTTGACGAAGTCGGGCAGCGCGTCCATGTAACTGTGCGAGTAGCGGCCGCCGTAATCGATCTGCTGCCACTGCCGCACCATGCCGAGGTAGCGGTTGTTGAGCGAGATGATCTTGACCGGCGTCTTGTACTGCAGGCAGGTCGAGAGCTCCTGGATGCACATCTGGATCGAGCCCTCGCCGGTGATGCAGAACACGTCCGCCTCCGGCTTCGCCAGCTTGATGCCCATCGCATACGGCAGGCCCACGCCCATCGTGCCCAGGCCGCCGGAGTTGATCCAGCGCCGCGGCTCCTCGAAGCGGTAATACTGCGCCGCCCACATCTGGTGCTGGCCGACATCGGAGGTGACGTAGGCGTCGCTGTCCTTGGTCAGCTCCCAGAGCGTCTGCACCACGTACTGCGGCTTGATGACCTCGGTGCTGTTCTTGAACGCCAGGCAATCGCGCTTGCGCCACTCGTTGATCTGGCCCCACCAGGCCGAGATCGTCGCCGTGTCGGGCTTGGTGTGCGCTTCGCGGATCTGCGCGATCAGTTCCTGCAACACGTCCTTCACGTCGCCGACGATCGGGATGTCGACGCGTACGCGCTTGGAGATCGACGACGGGTCGATGTCGACGTGGATGATCTTGCGCTCGACCGAGGCAAAGTGCTTCGGGTTGCCGATCACGCGGTCGTCGAAGCGCGCGCCCACGGCGAGCAGAACATCGCAGTTCTGCATCGTCATGTTGGCTTCGTAGGTGCCGTGCATGCCGAGCATGCCGAGGAACTTCGGGTCGCTGGATGGCATCGCGCCCAGACCCATCAGCGTGTTCGTGACGGGGTAGCCGAGCAGGTTGGCGAGTTCGCGCAACTCGGCCTGCGCGTTGCCCAGCACCACGCCGCCGCCGGTGTAGATGTACGGGCGCTTGGCGGCCAGCAGCAGCTGAACGGCCTTGCGGATCTGCCCGCCATGGCCCTTGCGCACCGGGTTGTACGAGCGCATCTCGACGCGCTCCGGGTAGTAGAACGGCGTCTTCGCCATCGACACATCCTTGGGGATGTCGACGACGACCGGGCCGGGGCGGCCAGTGCGGGCGATGTGGAACGCCTTCTTCAGCGTCATCGCGAGTTCGCGCACGTCCTTCACGAGGAAGTTGTGCTTGACAATCGGGCGCGTGATGCCGACGGTGTCGCACTCCTGGAAGGCATCGAGCCCGATCGCCGGCGTCGGTACCTGGCCGGTGATGATCACCATCGGGATCGAATCCATGTAGGCCGTCGCGATGCCGGTGACAGCGTTCGTCACGCCCGGGCCGGAGGTGACCAGCGCGACGCCGACCTCGCCGGTGGCGCGCGCATAGCCGTCGGCCGCGTGCACGGCCGCTTGCTCATGGCGCACCAGCACATGCTCGATGGTCTCCTGCTTGTAGAGCGCGTCGTAGATGTAGAGAACCGCGCCACCCGGGTAGCCCCAGAGGAACTTGACGTTCTCGGCCTGGAGGCACTTGACGAGGATCTCGGAGCCGTTCGGCTCGGGCGGTGGGGTGTGCGGCTGCGCTGAGGCGGCCCGCTTCATTTCGGTGGGGGAGATGTCCATGATCGGAAACCTTTGTGAATTTCTCTGACGAAAAACCATCGGTGCACCTCTCCTCGTCCTCGTGAGACGGGTGTGGTGCCTGAGGGCCGAGTCGCATGGCGCCCCGGTTGGGCGGCCCGCACTCGACCAAAACTGTCGTGCAACCCGTGATTATGTCACTGCTTGCGGGCGCTGCGGCAGCGCCTGATCCGGTGCGCGGTGGCGGTGCGATAATCGCGCCGCCCGATCGCGGGCATCCCTCCTCCTGGCAGCGCTCTTGGCCTCAGAAAAAGAACTCTCCGACTTCCTGAAGAGCGTCGACAAGCGCGCCTTCAAGCGCGCGCTTTACGCAGTGCGCGACGAAGACGCGGCACTCGACATCGTGCAGGACACGATGATCCGACTCTCCGAAAAGTACGCCGATCGCCCGGCCGCCGAGCTGCCGCTGTTGTTTCAGCGCATCCTGTCGAACGCCACGATGGACTGGTTTCGGCGCCAGAAGGTGCGCAATGCGGTTCTCAAGAACTTTTCCGACTTCGAATCCGCCGGCAGCGAGGGCGATTTCGACATTCTTGAAACTTTGGAGGCGCTGGGTGGATCGCTCGCCTCGGAAAGCACGGCCGATACCGTCTCCCGGGCTCAGATCCTGCTAGCGATCGAGGCACAAGTGGCTCAATTGCCGGGGCGTCAACGAGAAGCCTTCCTGCTGCGTTACTGGGAGGAACTCGATGTCGCCGAGACCGCCACCGCGATGGGCTGTTCGGAGGGAAGTGTCAAGACTCATTGCTCACGGGCAGTGCATGCCTTGTCCACGGCCCTGAAGGCAAAGGGAATCACACTATGAACCAGCTGACCCACCCCGCCCTGACCACCGGCGCCACGCCGGTCACTGCCGACGCGCTGCAAGCCCGTTTCGCGCTGCGCCTGACCGCGCGGCTGAGCGAGCGCACCCAAGACCTTGGCGCCGATGTCACCGAGCGCCTGCGCTTTGCCCGCGAGAACGCGATGGAGCGCGCCCGTGCCGTTCGAGGTGCCGGCGTTTCGGTCGCGCTGGGCTCGACCCGCTCCGGTGCAGCGATCCTGGGCGCTGGTTCAGGCTGGTGGTTCAAGGTCGCCTCGGTGCTGCCGGCGGTCGCGCTGATCGCGGGGCTGGTCATGATCCAGCGCTCGCAAGACAGTTCGCAGGTGTCGGTCGCGGCGGAAGTCGATGCCGCCTTGCTCTCCGACGATCTCCCGCCCAAGGCCTACAGCGACGCCGGCTTCGCCGAGTTTCTGAAGACGCCGAGCGAGTGAGCGGGGGCGCGGCCATGACGCCCGGAGCGACCCGCTGGCTTCAAGGCTCGCGTCGCGGCGCGCTTGTTGCGGCACTGCTCGCGATGTTCGCCGGTGGCCTGTCCTGGGCGGCAACCAGTGGTGCCCAGAGTCTGGCTGCTTCCAGCCCCGCGCGTGCCGCCAAGCCCGCCTCGGAGCAAGGCGTGCGCTGGCGCGATCTCAAACCCAGCCAGCAGGCCGTGCTCAAGCCGCTCGAACGCGAATGGTCTGGCATCGGCTCGGGACACAAGGACAAATGGATCGAGCTTTCCGGCAGCTTCTCGAAGCGCCCGCCTGACGAGCAGGCGCGCATTCAGGAGCGCATGGCCGAATGGGCCCGTTTGACGCCCCAGGAACGCAGCCAGGCGCGGCTGAACTTCCAGGAGGCGAAGCAACTCCCACCGCAGGATCGCAAGGCCCGTTGGGACGAATACCAGGCGCTCTCGCCCGAGAAGAAGCAGCAGTTGGCCGCGCGCGCCGCGCCGGCTTCCAACCCGGCTTCGATCAAGCCCGCCACGCCACGTGGTGACTCCGTGCAGGTCAAGTCCAATATCGTGCCGAACCCGGCACTCTCGGCGTCGCCCAGGGTCATCGCGCCGACCGTCGTCCAGGCCCACCCTGGAGCCACGACGACGCTGATCACGAAACGCCCGTCGCCGCCGTCGCACCAACAGACCGGCCTGCCCAAGATCGCCGCCACGCCCGAGTTCGTCAACAAGGCAACGCTATTGCCCCAGCGCGGCCCACAAGGTGCGGCAACGCGATCCGCTGAGGCCTCTGCCCCCGAGTACCGCAACGCGCGATGAGCGCCGCGGCGCTCGCGGGCGGGACGCCCAGCCTGAAGCGGCGCATGGCGTCGTTCGTCTATGAAGGCCTGCTGCTGTTCGGCATCGGGCTCATCCCCGGAGCGCTCGGCGCACTGTTCGTCGCGCTCACCGGCCACCAGCATCCGCTGCAGAGCGACACCACGCTGCGCGCCATCACGCTGCTGATCTACGCGGTCTACTTCAGCTGGTTCTGGTCGGCACGCGGGCAGACGCTGCCGATGCAAACTTGGCACATCCGCGTCGTCACGGCGCAAGGCGGGCCGTTGAGTCAGTCGCACGCGCTGATGCGCTTCGTCGCGAGCTGTGCGTGGTTTGCGCCAGCCGCCGCGCTCGCCACCCTCAATCACTGGACCCGCTGGCAGGGTCTCGCGGCGGTCGGCATCGGTGTGGTGGCGTATGCGCTGCTGGCACTCTTGCATCCGCAGCGCCAGTTCTGGCACGACGCGTTGTGCGGCACCCGCCTCGTCAACGCCGACGCCCGACCGCGCGGGCTGGATAATCCGGCCGCATGACGAATCCGCACAAGGGTCGCACCGGTCTGGAACGCGTGCTGCGCGCCACCGGCTATTCGATGGCCGGCCTGGCCGCCGCCTACCGCGGCGAGAGTGCGTTCCGACAGGAGTTCTGGCTCACTGCGGTGCTGCTGCCGCTGTCGTTCTGGATCGGCCGCGGCTGGGTGGAGGTGGCTCTGCTGTCCGGCGCCGTGTTGCTGGTGCTGATCGTCGAGCTGCTGAACTCCGGCTTGGAGGCGGCAATCGACCGGGTGTCGTTCGAGTTTCACGACCTGTCCAAGCGCGCCAAGGATTTGGGCAGCGCCGCGGTGTTTGTGTCCCTGCTGCTGTGTGCCGGTATCTGGGTGGCCGCCTTGTGGCACCGTTTCATGAATTGATCGCGGCGTGAGCACGTTTTCAGTCTGCGTCTATTGCGGCTCGCGCCCCGGTGAGCTGCCGACCTACGCCGATGCAGCGCATGCCATCGGCACCGACATCGGGCAGCGAGGCTGGCAGCTGGTCTATGGCGGTGGCCGCGCCGGCCTGATGGGCATCGTCGCAGATGCGGCGCTCGCGGCGGGTGCCCGCGTCGTCGGCGTGATCCCCGAATCGCTGATGGGCCGCGAGCTCGGCCATCGCGGCCTGACCGAGTTGCACGTCGTGCAGACCATGCACGAGCGCAAGATGATGATGGCCGAGCGCAGTGATGCGTTCCTCGCCTTGCCCGGTGGCATCGGCACGTTCGAAGAGTTGTTCGAGGTCTGGTCGTGGCGCCAGCTCGGTTACCACGCCAAGCCGCTCGGCCTGCTGAACGTCGCCGGCTACTACGATGCTTTGCTGGGCTTCCTCGCGCACAGCCAGGCTCAGGGCTTCATGACCAGCGCCCAGACCGATCTGCTGCACGTCGGCGGCGAGCCGCTCGCCCTGCTGCAGCAACTGGCCGATCAGTCGCCTCCGCGGGGCGGCGACTACCGCCGCATCTAGACCGCGTCGTCGTTGGTCTCGCCGGTGCGGATGCGCACCACCTGCTCGACCGAGGTCACGAAGATCTTGCCGTCGCCGATCTTGCCGGTCTTGGCCGCCCTGACGATGGCCTCGACACAGCGATCGACATCGCCATCCTTGACGACGACCTCGAGCTTGACCTTGGGCAGGAAGTCGACCACGTACTCGGCGCCGCGGTACAGCTCGGTATGGCCCTTCTGGCGCCCGAAACCCTTGACTTCCGTCACCGTCAATCCGGTCACGCCGACCTGACCGAGCGCCTCGCGCACTTCCTCGAGCTTGAAGGGTTTGACAACCGCGGTGATCTGTTTCATGGCCGGCTCCGACTGAGTTCGATGCGCCCTAGTTTACGCGCGGAACCTCGACGTGATCGGGTAACGCCAGTCGCGCCCGAACGCGCGGTGCGTGATGCGAATGCCGACCGGCGACTGCCGCCGCTTGTATTCGTTGATCTTGATCAGCTTGGTGACGCGCTCGACATCGGCCGCTGCGTAGCCCGCAGCGACGATTTCCTCGATGCCCTGATCGTCTTCCATGTAGCGCTTCAGGATGCCGTCGAGCACCTCGTAAGGCGGCAGGCTGTCCTGGTCCGTCTGGTCGGCGCGCAGTTCGGCCGACGGCGGTCGCGTGATGATGCGCGACGGGATCACCTCGATGCCCTGCGCGTTCTTCCATTCCGCGAGTCGGTACACCAGCGTCTTGGCGACATCCTTGATGACCGCAAAGCCGCCGGCCATGTCGCCGTACAGCGTGCAGTAGCCGGTCGCCATCTCGCTCTTGTTGCCGGTCGTCAACACGATGGAGCCGAACTTGTTCGACAGCGCCATCAGCAGCGTGCCGCGAATCCGCGCCTGGATGTTCTCTTCGGTCGCGTCCTCGGCGTGGCCGGCAAACTCTTGTGCGAGGCTGCGCTTGAACGCCTCGAACATCGGCACGATGCTGATCTCGTCGTAGCGCACGCCGAGGCGCTGCGCCATGTCGCGCGCATCGATCCACGAGATGTCGGCGGTATACGGCGACGGCATCATCACGGTGCGCACCCGGTCTGCGCCGAGCGCATCGACGGCGATCGCCAGCACCAGCGCCGAATCGATGCCGCCGGAAAGCCCGATGAGGATACCGGGAAAACCGTTCTTGTTGACGTAGTCGCGCACCCCGACCACCAGCGCAGCCCAGGCCTGCGCCTCGATCGCCGGCACCTCCGCGATCGGGCCGCGCGGTGCCAGCGCATCGAACTCGACCAGGGTGACTGCGTCCAGGAACATCGGAGCGCGTGCCGCCACTGCGCCGCTCGCATCCAGCGCAAACGACGCGCCGTCGAACACGACTTCGTCCTGCCCGCCCGCCATGTGAGCGTACAGCAGCGGCATCGACAGCGCGCGCGCGCGCGCCGCCATGCGCTCTTCGCGCTCGATCAGCTTGCCCAGGTGGAACGGCGATGCGTTGATGACGCACAGCACCTGCGCACCCGCCTCTTTGGCGGCCTGGCCGGGCTCCTCGAACCAGGCGTCTTCGCAGATGTTCAGCCCGAACCGCACCCCCTGCACCTCGAACACCACCGAACCCTGCCCGGCATCGCGGCCGGAGGCGAAGTAGCGGCGCTCGTCGAACACCTGGTAGTTCGGCAGCTCGCGCTTGCAGTAGGTCGCGAGGACCTTTCCCCCGCTCAGCACCGAGGCCGCGTTGTAGCGCTGCGGCACCGACACCGAGTTCGACCTAACATCACCTCGCTCACCAAACTGATGCGGATGCCCCACCACCACGAACAAGCCGGCCAAGTCGGCCAGCGCACGCGCCGTGTCCTGCAGCGCCTCGGCGCAGGCGCTCATGAACGCCGGCCGCAACAGCAGATCTTCGGGCGGGTAGCCGCACAGGCCGAGCTCGGGTGTGAGGACGAGGCGCGCACCTTGCATGTAGGCGTGACGCGCGGCCTCCACGATGCGCTGGCCGTTGCCCACCAGGTCGCCGACGGTGGCATTGAGCTGCGCCAGGGCGACGATCACGGGAGCTTGATCTGACATGGGATGTGCATGGACGCGGGAGTGAAATGAAGTCGCCGATGAAGTCGCCGATCAGCGCGAAAGATTATGTCATTCGGGTCTTCGACGACCCGGCAGCCATCGACGCCGCAGCGTGGGATTCGCTGCTCGCGGCCACGCCGAGCAGCACGCCGTTCATGCAGCATGCCTATCTGCTGGCGATGCACCGATCCGCCAGCGCCGTCGCCGAAACCGGCTGGTTGCCGCAGTTCCTCGCCGTGTTCGAGGGCGATGAGCTTGTTGCCGCCTGCCCGCTGTACCTGAAGGAGCATTCGTATGGTGAGTACGTGTTCGACTGGGCCTGGGCCGACGCCTACCAGCGCCACGGCCTGCGTTACTACCCGAAGCTGCTGAGTGCGGTGCCGTTCACGCCGGTGCCCGGCCCACGGCTGATGGCACGCGACGGTGCCGCGCGCCGCGTGCTGCTGCGCGCCATGCAGCAACTCGCGCGCGACGCCAAGTTGTCTTCGGCGCACGTGCTGTTCCTCGACGAGGCCGACAGCCAAGCCGCGCGTGATGAAGGCTGGATGATGCGCAGCACGGTGCAGTTCCACTGGACCCGGCCCGACGATGCGGCGTGGCCCGACTTCGCCGCGTTCCTCGCCAGCATGCAGCGCGAGAAGCGCAAGAAGATCCAGCAGGAGCGACGCCGGGTCCATGATGCCGGCGTGAGCTTCGCCGAACTCGAAGGCCCGCAGATCACGTCGGACGACTGGGATTTCTTCTACCGCTGCTACTGCCAGACCTACCGCGAGCACCGCTCCACGCCCTATCTCACGCGCGACTTCTTCGAGCGCATGGCGGCGACGATGTCGGCGAACTGGCTGCTCTTCATCGCCTCGAAAGACGGCGAGCGCATCGCCGCGTCGCTCGTCTGCATCGACCCGGTGCGCAAGACCGCCTTCGGCCGCTACTGGGGCGCGCTGGTTCACATCCCGTGCCTGCACTTCGAGGCCTGCTATTACCGACCGCTCGCCTGGTGCATCGCCAACGGCTACGTGCGCTTCGAAGGCGGTGCGCAGGGCGAGCATAAGATGGCGCGCGGGCTGCTGCCGGTGCAGACCTGGTCGGCGCACTGGCTCGCGCACCCGCAGTTCGCGCAAGCGGTGGGCGACTTTCTCGATCGCGAGGGCGCCGGCGTCGCCGGCTACATCGACGAGCTGAACGAGCGGCGCCCGTTCAAGGCTTGAAGTCGCCCGCGTAGGCGGCGGCGAAATCGCCCGGCTTCAGGTACTTGCGCAAGGCCGCGTTGACCTGCTCCAGCGTGAGCTTGCGGATAGCTGCGTCGACCGCCGCCTCCCGCGCGAACGTGATGCCGAGGTACTGGTTCTCGCGCAACGTGCTTGCCAGATTCGCATCCTGCGAGCGGTTCAGCTGCCTGAAGTTCAGCAAGCTGCTGATGCCTTCGCGCAGCTCCTGCGGAGTGAAGCCGCTCTTCAGCGCAGCGCTGATCTCTTCGTTGAATGCGGCCTCGACCTTGGCGCGGTTCTGCGGCGCGAAGATCGCATAGGCCTGCCAGCGCGAGTTCGGCTCGAAGCTGCTCCAGTCGACGCTGGTGCCGACACCGTACGACAGCCCTTCGCGTTCGCGGATGCGCTTCCACAGCCGTGCGCTGCCGCCACCGCCCAGCAGAAAGTCGGCCATCATCAGCGCCGGGAAGTCGGCGTCCTTGTCGTTCAGCGGCAAGCTCTCGCGCACGAACATGAACGCGTTCTGCTTTTCCGGCGTGCTGAGCAACAGCCGCGCACTCTTCACAGGTGCGGCCGGTCGCGGCAGCCGCGTGTACGGCGTGCGGCCGGCCCAGTCGGCGAACGCGGTGGTCAGTGCCGCGCGCACCGCTGCCACGTCGAGGTCGCCCACCGCCGCAAACTCGCCGGCGCTGGCGCCGTAGAAACGGGTGTGAAAGTCGCGCAGCTTTTCTGACGTCAGCGCGTTCACGTCCTCGATCATCTCTTCTACGGTGCGCTCATAGCGCAAGTCGCCGCGCGGGTACGGATTGCCAAGCCGGCCGAGCGCGTTGCCGGCCACGAACTGCGGCTCCTTGCGCTGCTTCTCGATCGCGGTCAGGGTCTGGCGCTTGACCTCGTCGAAGGCTTCAGGCGTCAACGCCGGATGGCGCAGCAGATCGCCGACCAGCGCGATCGCTCCAGGCAAGTGCTCGCGCCGCGAGTTGAGCGTGATCGAGACGTAGTTGCCCGAGCCACCGATCTGCAGATCGGTCTTCAGCGCGTCGAGCCGGTCCTGCACCTGCTGACGCGACAAGGTCGCGGTGCCCATCTCGAGCATCGACGCCACCACCTGCCCGGCTTCACCCAGCCCTTGCGTCGTGGTGGCGTCGCCGAAGCGCAGCACCATCACCGCAGTGACCGCGGCGCCGCGCGTGCCCTTGGGCAGCAACGCGACCTTCAGCCCGCCGACGACAAACGCCTGCGTGCGCGCGTCGATGTTGGCGGTGGTCGCATCGAAGGCCTCGACCTTGCCCTCCGCGGCGGCCGGCTTGAACGCCTTCATCGCCTGCTCGATGTCGATCAGCGCCGGTGCCGGTGCGCGCTGCGGCTTCTCGGTCGGCAGGTAGGTCGCGAGCGTGCGGTTGTCCGGCACGAGATAGGCCTCGGCGACGCGCTGCACATCGGCCAGCGTGGCCGCGCGCACGCGGTCGCGCATCAGGAAGAACATGCGCCAGTCGCCCTGCGCGATCGACTCCGACAGGGCCAGGCCGATCGCCTCCGGGCTGGTGAAGGCCTGATCCCATTCGTTCGCCCACTTGAGCTTGGCGCGTT
Source organism: uncultured Rhizobacter sp. (assembly GCA_964247075.1). Classification (GTDB taxonomy): domain Bacteria; phylum Pseudomonadota; class Gammaproteobacteria; order Burkholderiales; family Burkholderiaceae_C; genus LMDS01. Next base: position 169,936 of record CAXTSS010000004.1, read on the forward strand.
GCAACTCGTCGGCCGTGATCGGCTCGGTCCTCAGCGATTCGACGGCGGCGAGCAGTTCGCCGCGTGCCTTGTCCACGTCCTGCCCCGGCGCCAACCCGGCGCCGGCGATGAAGAGGCCGGGGTCGTGCAGGCCGAAGCCGAAGGCGTAAGTGTCGGCAGCGAGCTGCTTGTCGGTGAGGCGCTTGTGCAGTCGGCCCGAGGGCGTGTCGCCGAGGATCATGCGCAGCAGCTCGACGGCCGCGTAGTCCGGCGCGGCACCTGCCGGCACGTGGTAGCCGGCGTAGATCACCGGCGCGCCGCCGACGCGGCGCAAGGTCACGCTGCGTTCGCCGTCCTGCGCCGGGTCGACGGTGTACAGCACGGGCAGCTTGCGCGTCGGCTTCCTGATCGGGCCGAACGATTTCGCGATCCAACCCAACACGCGCGCCTCGTCGAGCCTGCCCGAGACGACCAGCGTCGCGTTGTCTGGCTGGTAATACTGGTGATAGAACGCCTGCAGCCGCGGGATGTCGACGTTCTCGACGTCGGCGCGCGCACCGATCGTGCTGTGGCCGTAGTTGTGCCAGTCGTACATCAGCGCGATCGTGCGCTGCAGCAGGATGCGGTCGGGGCTGTTCTCGCCGCTCTCCATCTCGTTGCGCACCACCGTCATCTCGGTGTCGAGAGCTTTGCGCGCAACATAGCTGTTGACCATGGCGTCGGCCAGCCAGCCGATGTACCACCTCAGGTTGTCGTCGTTGACGGCGAGCACCGCGGAGTAGTTTGTGCGGTCGTAAGAGGTGCTGCCGTTGGCTTCCAGGCCGCGCTTCTGGAATTCGGCCCAGACGGTGGGGTTCTTCGGCGTGCCCTTGAACAGCATGTGTTCGAGCAGGTGCGCCATGCCCGTCTCGCCGTAGTTCTCGTGGCGCGAGCCGACGCGGTACGTGAGATTGACGGTGGTCGTCGGCTTCGAGTTGTCGGGAATCAGCAGCACCTGCAAGCCATTGGCCAGCCGGTACTCGTCGATGCCCTCGACCGAGCGAACGCTGCGCACGCCCGCCGGCAGCGCCGGTGCCGCGATCAATAACGTGGAGCTCGCCAGAGCGGCGAGCAGGCACAGGGCGCGCAGGGACTTCAGCATCGGGCAGTCAGGGAGACGGAGAGCGCGCAGTGTAGGTGCCCCCGTCGATGCTGGATTTCTTTACGCGGGCTGGTACGCCTTGATCCCGTTGCTGATCTCCTTCTTGGCCGATTCCGGTCCTTCCCAGCCCTTGACCTTGACCCACTTGCCCGCCTCGAGATCCTTGTAGTGCTCGAAGAAGTGCTGGATCGCCTTCAAGCGCATCTGATTGATGTCCTCCGGCTTTTGCCAGTGGGTGTAGATCGGCAGAATCTTGTCGATCGGCACGGCCAGCACCTTGGCATCGCCACCGGCCTCGTCCTCCATCATCAGCACACCGATCGGGCGGCAGGTCACGACCACACCGGGGGTCAGCGCGAACGGCGTGATCACCAGCACATCGACCGGGTCGCCGTCGTCAGACAAGGTTTGCGGGATGTAGCCGTAGTTGCACGGGTAGTGCATCGCCGTTGTCATGAAGCGGTCAACGAAGAGTGCGCCACTCGCCTTGTCGACCTCGTACTTGATCGGGTCGGCGTTCATCGGAATCTCGATGATGACGTTGAATTGGTCCGGCGCCTTGGCGCCAGGGGTGACTTTTTGCAGGCTCATGGATACTCTCGGGTGCGCGGGGAATCGGTCATTTTATGCGCAGTGAACCGCTGGAAAACACCATGCCGGGCTTCATGGCCGCGCCCGTAGCATGCCCGGTGCTCAAAATCATCAGTCAACACAGAACTCGTCGAGAAAGGACACCCCCTTGATCACCACATCGATGGCGCTCTACTTCGCGCTGGCCTGCGGTCTCGCCGCAGTCATCTACGGCTTCGTGCAGAGAAGCTGGATCCTCAGCCAGGACGCGGGCAATGCGCGCATGCAGGAGATCGCCGGTGCGATCCAGCAAGGGGCCTCCGCGTACCTCGCGCGCCAGTACAAGACGATCGGTCTGGTGGGCGTGGTGCTGGCAATCCTGATCGGGCTGTTCCTCGACATGACCTCGGCGATCGGCTTCGTGCTCGGCGCGGTGCTGTCGGGCGCGTGCGGCTTCATCGGCATGAACGTGTCGGTCAAGGCCAACGTGCGCACCGCGCAGGCCGCCACCAAGGGCATCGGCCCGGCGCTCGACGTGGCCTTCAAGGGCGGCGCGATCACCGGCATGCTGGTGGTGGGCCTCGGCCTGCTCGGCGTGGCGCTGTTCTTCATGTTCCTGACCGCCAGCGGCGCGAACGTCACCAGCGCGACGCTCAAGCCGATGCTCGGCTTCGCGTTCGGCGCCTCGCTGATCTCGATCTTTGCGCGGCTCGGCGGTGGCATCTTCACCAAGGGCGCCGACGTGGGCGCTGACCTGGTCGGCAAGGTCGAGGCCGGCATCCCTGAAGACGACCCGCGCAACCCCGCGGTGATCGCCGACAACGTCGGTGACAACGTCGGCGACTGCGCCGGCATGGCGGCCGACCTGTTCGAGACCTACGCCGTCACGCTGATCGCAACGATGGCGCTCGGCGCGCTGGTGATCAAGGGCAGCGCCACCGTGTCTGCGGTGATCTACCCGCTGATGCTCGGCGGCGTCTCGATCATCGCCTCGATCATCGGCTGCTACTTCGTGAAGGCCTCGCCCGGCATGAAGAACGTGATGCCGGCGCTGTACAAGGGCCTGGCCGTCGCGGGCGTGCTCTCGCTGATCGCGTTCTACTTCGTCACCACCAGCGTGATGCCGGCCGATGCGCTCGGCGACGGCACGCACATGAAGCTGTTCGGCACCTGCGCCGTCGGCCTGGTGCTGACGGCTGCGCTGGTCTGGATCACCGAGTTCTACACCGGCACGCAGTACAGCCCGGTGCAGCACATCGCGCAGGCCTCGACCACCGGCCACGGCACCAACATCATCGCCGGCCTGGGTGTCTCGATGCGCTCGACCGCGTGGCCGGTGCTGTGCGTCTGCGTCGCGATCCTCGCGTCGTACTGGCTCGCCGGCCTTTACGGCATCGCGATCGCCGCGACCTCGATGCTGAGCATGGCCGGCATCGTCGTCGCACTCGACGCCTATGGCCCGATCACCGACAACGCCGGCGGCATCGCCGAGATGAGCGAATTGCCGAAGAGCGTGCGCGACGTGACCGACCCGCTCGACGCGGTCGGCAACACGACCAAGGCCGTCACCAAGGGCTATGCGATCGGGTCGGCCGGCCTCGCGGCGCTGGTGCTGTTCGCCGACTACACGCACTCGCTCGAAGGCCGAGGCATGAGCGTGAACTTTGACCTGAGCGACCCGAAGGTCATTGTCGGTTTGTTCATCGGCGGGCTGATCCCGTACCTGTTCGGCGCGATGGCGATGGAGGCGGTCGGCCGCGCTGCGGGCTCGGTGGTGGTCGAGGTGCGGCGCCAGTTCCAGGACGGCGCGATCATGGCCGGCAAGCGCAAGCCCGACTACAGCGCGGCCGTCGACATGCTCACCACCGCGGCGATCAAGGAAATGGTCGTGCCCAGCCTGCTGCCCGTGGCCGTGCCGATCCTCGTCGGCCTGCTGCTCGGCGCGGCTGCGCTCGGCGGATTGCTGATGGGCACGATCGTGACCGGGCTGTTCGTCGCGATCTCGATGTGCACCGGCGGCGGCGCGTGGGACAACGCCAAGAAGTACATCGAAGACGGCCACCACGGCGGCAAGGGCAGCGAGGCCCACAAGGCCGCAGTCACCGGCGACACGGTGGGCGACCCGTACAAGGACACCGCCGGCCCGGCCGTGAACCCGCTGATCAAGATCATCAACATCGTCGCGCTGCTGATCGTGCCACTGCTGCCCGTAGGCTCGGCGACGACCGCTGCGGCGCACGCGCCGGCACCCGCCGCGGCGGTGGCGATGACCGATGGCGCCTCGTTCAGGGTCGAAAACGGCGTCGTGAAGTTCTACTTCGCGACCGCCAAGGCCGACCTGGCCGGCGGTGCGGAAAGCGCGCTCGCCGACGTGGCCAAAGGTGTGGCTGCGGGCAAGAAGGCCATCGTCAGCGGCTACACCGATGCCACCGGCGACCCGGCGAAGAACGCGGAACTGGCCAAGCAGCGCGCGATGGCCGTCAGCGCCGCGCTGAAGGCCGCCGGCATCGCCGACGACAAGATCGAGTTGAAGAAGCCCGAAATACTGACCGGCTCGGGCAACAACGCCGAAGCGCGGCGCGTCGAAGTCGCGTTGCAGTAATTTGCGCCGCGACGCCTCAAGGAGAGAGGCCAGAGTTCGTGGTGACGCCGATCGAACATTGAACCCCTGAAACCAGTCGCATCAGTTGGGCAGCCAGTTGCCGTGGAATCCCGGCGGCACGCGATGCGGCAAGTGAACGGCGGCAACCGGCGCGTCTTGAATGCGTTGCGCGTCAAGGATGACGAGCTCAGTCGTCTCGTGTTCACTGTCGAGGACGAAGCCGATCAACCAGCCTTCGTCCTCGGCCGAGTCCGCTGACGCCGGCACAAAGACAAACTCACCGGGATGCCGGCCAGGACCGAAGTCGTGCACCTGTCGACCTCCACCTTCCAGATCGTGCTTGAAGAGCTGGCTGCCAGCAGGCGCCCGTTCCTCCGCGGTCGGCGAGGCACTGGCGTAGATGTAGCGATAGGGTTGTCCGAAGCGCCGCTCGTCGGGGCGCGGAAACTCCTGCGGCTCCGGATCGATCACGGTGCGCTTGACCGTCTTCGCGACCGGATCGATCGTCCATCGTTCCAATGCACCCTTCGCATCCGGCCCGCGCAGATTGTCGTTGAACATCGATGCATAGGCGACGACGTCCATGACCACTGCTCCGCCCGGCGCATCGAACGCATTCGCCACGTGGAAGACGTAGGCCGGATCGACGTCGCACCAGATCACTTCGGATCCGTCGCCACCGCGTGGCAGCAGACCGACGCGGGCCCGATGCTTCGGGTTCCACTTGTACGGAAAGCGGTAGCCGCCGATCAGCGAGCGCATCGAGAACGTCACCGGCAGGTCAAGGATGACGACGTATCGCGCCGTGACGCCGCAGTCGTGGATCGAGGGGCCGTGCTCGACCGCGATCGGCATCTCGTGCAGCACCCGGCCAGCGGACGACAGGACGATGTGGCGAACCGCGCTCGGTTCGGTCGCGTCGTACGCGATCGCGTGGTGCTCGCCGGTCATGTGATCGAAGTGCGGATGCGCGGTGAACGAGCCGACCAAGGTGCCGTCGAACGGGTTGTGGCGCTGCGACTCGAGGGTTGTGTCGAGTTCGACCGGGTAGGCGCCCGCCTCGACGAGCGCCCAGGTGCGACCGCCGATGCCGACCACGTTGGTATTGACCGTGTCATTGACGCCGTGGCGTGGCCCAGGCGCGGTCGGCCTGCCCTGCGCCGCGCTGACGGCATCCGAGCGGATCCAGCGATTGCGGTACCAGAGCGCGCGACCGCCGTGAAGCGCAATGCCGTGCACCATGCCATCGCCGGTGAACCAGTGATGGCCGGCGGCATTCGGCTTGATCGGGTTCGGGCCGTTGCGCAGGTAGCGGCCGTCGAGTGACTCGGGTATGCGCCCTGTCACCTTGAGTTCGGTCAGGGTCTTCTCATCCGTCATCGGGCGGTGGATGCCGGTCAGGTACGGATGCGGCGTCTTGTTCCAACCCAGCCGCATGCGGTTGAAGTCGGCGAGCAGATGAATGCCCTTCGTCACCGTGGAGCGAATGACGGATTCGATCGCGTTTGCCATGTGGCATTTCCTCGGTTATGTTTACTGCACAAACATAATCGAGAATGATAACGGTGTCAACATTGAAGGGCAAGTCAGGCAAAGCGTCGACCGGGAAGCCCTATCACCACGGAGATCTGCGCGCCGCGCTCGTGGACGCGGGGCTGGTTCTGCTGGCGGATCGCAACGCTGACGAGCTGTCGCTTCGGGAGCTCGCCCGCGAGACCGGCGTGAGCGCGACGGCGGTGTATCGACACTTCCCCGACAAGCACGCTCTGATGTCGGCACTGGCGTCAGAAGGCTTGCGCCAGCTCTCGGTCGCACAGCATGCGGCTTCGGATGCCGCGGGCGGGGGCTTGGCGGGCTTCAATGCGACCGGCCGAGCCTACGTGCGTTTCGCTCTCGCCAACCCGGCACTCTTCCGCCTGATCTTCTCCCACCCCTCGCGCGCGGGGTTGCTCTCACCGGATGGCGACGACGTCCCCGACGCCATGACGTTCCTGCGCGCGAACGCCGCCGAATTGACGCCACCCGGTGGCGATCAGCGCTCGGTCGCACTGCACGGCTGGTCGGTCGCCCACGGCCTTGCGATGCTGATGCTCGACGGCCAGATTCCCATTGATGAATCGACAATCGATGCGGTCGTCAACGGCGAGTTGCGCTCGCACCGTTGATGCCGGCCGAAAAGCCGATCGGAACGCGGCGGCCGCAGTCTCCAGGACGTCCAAGTCCATTTTCAGCCGCCGCGTCGGATCCGTGCGGAAGTCAACCTATGGTGACTGAACCGCTGACCGGAATCACAGAAAAGACAAAAGCCTTAGCAGGTCAGAGCCTGCTAAGGCTTGTCTTTTTCTGGTCGGGACGGCGGGATTCGAACTCGCGACCCCTTGCACCCCATGCAAGTGCGCTACCAGGCTGCGCTACGCCCCGATGAAGCTGCGATTATAAGTTGAATCGATCAAGGCTCAGATCGCGAGCAGGCCGCGGATCGAAATCAGCTCCTGGCGCATCTGCGGCATCGAGAGTGCGATGGCCGCGACCTCGGGCTGCGGGATGGCCGCAGCCGCCCCCTCGGCCTCAAGCTCCTCGATGACCTCATCGAGGTCGATCGCGTCGTCTTGAGGATCAGCGCTCGCGGCCGGCTCGGGCTGGCTGCGGTGGCTCGTTGTCTCGGTCAGGCGGTTGCGCGCGCCGCTGATGGTGAAGCCTTGCTCGTACAGCAGGTCGCGAATCCGGCGGATCAGCAGTACCTCGTGGTGCTGGTAATAGCGGCGGTTGCCGCGCCGTTTCATCGGCTTGAGCTGGGTGAATTCCTGCTCCCAATAGCGCAGCACATACGGCTTCACGCCGCACAGATCGCTGACCTCACCGATCGTGAAGTAGCGTTTGGCTGGTATGGAAGGGAGCGCTTTCTCCATGAAAATCAACAAGTTCAGGGCAGAAAGCTAAGACTTTACTCGAACTCTTCCCCCGGCGGTATGTCACCTTGCACGACTCCCTTGAGTTTGTGACTGGCGTGAAATGTAACAACGTTTCGGGCCTTGATCGGGATCGCCTCGCCGGTTCGGGGGTTGCGGCCCGGGCGTGGCGCCTTGCGGCGGATGTTGAAGTTGCCGAAGCCCGACATCTTGACGTCGTCGCCAGACACCAGCGTGGCGTGGATCAGGTCGAAAAAGGCCTCGACCATGTCCTTGGATTCGCGCTTGTTGAGCCCGAGCCGCTCGAACAGCAGTTCGGCCAGCTCCGCCTTGGTCAGCGTGGGCGTCTCCAGCGTCGGCAGCATCACGCGGCTGGGCGACGGCTCGTCGGCGTTGTCGTCGGGAACGTTCGGGTCGTCGTCTGGGCGGCTCATCACATCATCCCCGCAGCCGCACGCCGAGGCGCCTGCCCAAAGTCGCGACCACCTCGCCGACCACCGAATTGATGCGCTCGTCGGTCAGCGGCGCCTCGTCGTCGAGCAGTTCCAGACGCACGCTCAGGCTGCGTTCGCCGGCCTTCATGTCGCCGACCGGTTGCGGCGGCTTGTAGAGATCGACCAAGCGGGTGGATCGGATCAAGGTTTTCTGCCCTGCCGCGCCGATGGCGGCCATCAGCGCGTCATGCGTGACGGCGTCGTCGGCCACCACCGAGAGGTCACGCCACACCGATTGCTGGCGCTGGATCGGCGCGAACACCGGCAGTTCGCGCTGCATCAGCGCCTCGGCGTCGAGCTCGAAGAGTTGCGGCGCCAGCGGCAGCTCGTAGGCCTGGCGCCATTTCGGATGCAGCTCGCCGACGAAACCGATGGCCACGCCGTCGAGCTCGACCCGCGCACAGCGGCCCGGGTGCATCGCCGGATGCTCGGCCGGCCGGAAGCTCACGGTAAACGGTGCGAGCAAGGCTTCAATGTCGCCCTTCAGATCGAAGAAGTCCACACCGCGTTCCTTTGCGCCCCATTGTGGCGCGTCGACATTACCGTAGGCCAGCCCCGCCACGCGCATCGTCTGCGCGACACCGGCCACGCTCACCGCGCCATCGGCGACGCTGGCGTCGCGCAGAAATACGCACCCGGCTTCGAACACACGCACCCGCGTCGACTTGCGCGCGAGGTTCAGGCGCAGCACGCCGACCAGACTGCCGAGCAGGCTGGAACGCATCACCGCCAGCTGGCTGGCCATCGGGTTGACGAGCTTCACCGGGTCGGCGTTGCCCGCGAGCTCATGCTCCCAGCGCGCTTCGACGAAGCTGAAGTTGATCGTCTCCTGGTAGTCGAGCCCGGCCAGCTGATGGCGCAGCACGTCGATGCTGCGCTGCGACTCGCTGCGCACGCGCGCCGTCAGCGCGGCCATCGGCGGGGTGTCGGGCAGCGTCTCGTAGCCGAGCACGCGGATCACTTCCTCGATCAGGTCTTCTTCAATCTGCAGATCGAAGCGCCAGCTGGGCGGCGTGACGGTCAAGCGGCCCGGCGCGCTGCTGAACTGCAGCCCCAGGCGCTGCATCACGCCTTCGCACTGCGCCTGCGTGACTGGCATACCGATCACCTTGGCCGCACGCTCGACCCGCAGCACCACGGGGGTGTTCTTCGGCAGGTTCAGCGTCTGGTCGTCGATCGGGCCGGCCTCGCCACCACAGATGTCGATGATGAGTTGGGTGATGCGCTCAATGTGCGCCACCGTCAACGCCGGATCGACGCCACGCTCGAAGCGGTGCCCCGCATCGGTCGTGAAGTTGAATCGGCGCGAGCGCCCGGCCACTGCCTCGGGCCACCAGAAGGCGGCCTCGACGTAGACATTCTTCGTGCCGTCGGAGACCGCGGTCGCGTCACCGCCCATGATGCCGGCGAGCGACTCGACAGCCTGCTGTTCTGCTGTCCCATCGGCGATCACGCCAACCTGCGCATCGACGGTGATCGTGTTGCCGTTCAGCAGCTTCAGCGATTCGCCCGCGCGGCCCCAGCGCACCGTGAGGCCGTCGTGGATCTTGTCGAGGTCGAAGATGTGCGTCGGGCGGCCGAACTCGAACATCACGTAGTTCGAGATGTCAACCAGCGCCGCGACCGAACGCTGGCCGCAGCGGGCGAGGCGGTCGATCATCCACGGCGGTGTGGCCGCGCGCGTGTTGACGTCGCGCACGATGCGGCCCGAGAAACGGCCACACAGATCGGGCGCCTCGACCTTGACGGGCAGCGCGTCGGCGTGCGTGACCCGCACCGGCGGGAACGTCGGTTGCACGAGCGGCGCGCCCGTCAACGCCGACAGCTCGCGGGCGATGCCATAGACGCTCAGGCAGTGCCCGAGGTTGGGTGTGAGCTTCAGCGTCAGCAGACGGTCGTCGAGGTTCAGGTGCGCGCGAATGTCCTGACCGACCGCGGCCGCTTCGTCGAGGATCAGCAGGCCGCCGTGATCTTCCGAAAGCTTGAGCTCACGCGCCGAACACAACATGCCCTGGCTCTCGACGCCGCGCAGTTGACCGAGCTTGATCGCGAAGGGCTGGCCGCCCTCCTCGGCCGGCGGCAACGCCGCGCCGACCAGCGCGCACGGCACCTTGATGCCGGCGCGCACGTTGGGTGCACCGCAGACGATATTCAGCGTCGAGCCGGTGCCGGCATCGACCTGGCACACGTTCAGCCGATCGGCGTTCGGGTGACGCTCGACCGACAGCACCTGGCCGACAACGACGCCGCTGAACGGTGGCGCGGCTGGCCTCGATTCCTCGACCTCCATGCCGGCCATCGTCAGCACTTCGGCCAACGCGTCGCTCGTGATCGGTGGGTTGCAGAACTCGCGCAACCAAGACTCGGGGAATTGCATGGTGAAGTCAGTTGAACCGCGTCAATCGAATTGCGACAGAAACCGCAGATCGTTTTCAAAGAACAGGCGCAGGTCGCTGATGCCGTAGCGCAGCATCGCCAGCCGGTCGATGCCTGAGCCGAAAGCGAAGCCGATATAGCGCTCTGGGTCCAGCCCCATGTTGCGAATCACTTGCGGATGCACCTGGCCCGAGCCCGAGACCTCGAGCCACTTGCCTTGCAGCGGGCCGCTCTCGAACATGATGTCGATCTCGGCGCTGGGCTCGGTGAACGGGAAGTAGCTCGGCCTGAAACGCAGCTTCAGCGCGGTGGTCTCGAAGAAGGCCTGGATGAAGTCCAGGTACATCACCTTCAGATCCTTGAAGCTCACGTTCTCGCCGACCCACAGGCCTTCGACCTGGTGGAACATCGGCGAGTGCGTCGCATCGCTGTCCACGCGGTAGGTGCGGCCCGGTGCGATCACGCGAATGTCGGGCATGGCGGCCTGTCCGGCATACTTCTTCGCATGCGCTTGGGCGTAGCGGATCTGCATCGGCGAGGTGTGCGGGCGCAGATTCAGGTACGCGCCGTTCGCATCGGTCAGGTCCACATAGAAGGTGTCCTGCATCGAGCGCGCAGGGTGGTTCTCGGGGTTGTTCAGTGCGGTGAAGCTGTACCAGTCGGTCTCGATCTCGGGGCCGTCGGCCACGTCGAAGCCCATCGAGCCGAAGATCGCTTCGATGCGCTCGCGGGCGCGCGAGATCGGGTGCAGGCCACCGCCGTTGCCGCGCTTGCGGCCGGGCAGGCTCACGTCGAGCGCCTCGCCCTTCAGCTGCGTCTGCAGCTCGGCGTCTGCGAGCGCGTCGCGGCGCGAATTCAGAGCGGCTTCGATCTGCTGCTTGGCGGCGTTGATCAGCGCGCCGCGCGCTTTCTTCTCGTCGGGCGCGAGGGCCGCCAGCGCCTTCAGCTGTTCGGTGATGCGGCCGGCTTTGCCGAGGTAGCGGGCCTTCGCATTCTCGAGATCCGCAGGCGCGAGCGCGCGCTCGAAATCGGCCTGCGCTTCTTGCACCAAGGGGTTCAGGTCGTTCATCGGTTCAACTGCTGCACCAAGAAAAAAGGCCGCACACGAGGCCGGCCTTGGGAGCTCGCCGGCCAGCGCATGAGCGCCGGTCAGCTTGTTCAGGCGAGCTGGGCCTTCACCTTCTCGACGATGCTGGCAAACGCTGCCGGATCGTGAATCGCCATGTCCGACAGAACCTTGCGGTCGATGTCGATCGCCAGCTTCTTCAAGCCGGCCATGAACTTGCTGTAGGTGACGCCGTGGCTGCGGCTGCCGGCATTGATCCGGGCGATCCAGAGCTGGCGGAAGACGCGCTTCTTGGTCCGGCGGTCACGGTAGGCGTATTGCCCGGCACGCATGACTGCTTGCTTGGCAATGCGGAAGACGTTCTTGCGACGGCCACGGTAACCCTTGGCGAGTGCGAGAACCTTCTTGTGACGTGCGCGGGCTGTGACACCACGTTTGACGCGAGGCATGTTTTATCCTTTCCTTGAAGCGGTTAGAGGCCAGCGAAGGGCAGCATTTGCTTCATGTGCCCCATGTTGGTCTCGTGCACGTTGACAGCGCCACGCAGGTGGCGTTTGTTCTTCGTGGTCTTCTTGGTCAGGATGTGGCGCTTGAACGCCTGGCCCCGCTTGACGGTGCCGCCTGGACGAACGCGAAACCGCTTGGCTGCGCTTTTCTTGGTCTTCATTTTGGGCATGTGATGCTCCTTCTTGATTGCTTCTGCAGGCGCCGGCAAACCTCTTGCCGTCTTGTAAGCCTGCAGTCGCTTGTGACGGCACGCTGGTGACCAGACCAACGCGCCGAACTCTGAGAATCTCTACTGCTTTCGCTTGGGCGCCAGCACCATGATCATCTGCCGCCCTTCGAGCTTAGGCATGTGCTCGACCACCGACACATCCGCCAGTTCATCGCGGATGCGCTCGAGCAGGCGCATGCCGATGTCCTGGTGGGTGATCTCGCGGCCCCGGTAGCGCAGCGTGACCTTGCCCTTGTCGCCATCCTCCTCGATGAAGCGGCGCAGGTTGCGCATCTTGATCGCGTAATCGCCCTCGTCGGTACCCGGGCGAAACTTCACTTCCTTGACTTCAACGACCTTCTGCTTGCTCTTGGCTTCGGCCGCCTTCTTCTGCTCCTGGTACTTGAACTTGCCGTAGTCCATCAGCCGGCAGACCGGCGGATCGGCTTGCGCCACGATCTCGACCAGATCGACATCGGCCTCACCCGCCAGGCGCAGTGCCTCGGTGATGCTCACGATGCCCAGAGGCTCGTTCTCGGGGCCGTTCAGACGTACCTCGGGGGCCATGATCTCCCGGTTGAGGCGGTGTTTGCGCTCTGCGTTCGGAGTACGGCGGTCAGCAAAAGTAGCGATGGTCAAAACCCTTCAATAGATTCCAAGGCAGCGGAACCCGACAAAAACGAATGTGCGGCCGGTCAACAGGGTGCTTTCACACTTTCTGGGCGATGTCAGCGGCGATCTTCTGGTTGAAGTCGGCCAGTGGCATCACACCGAGGTCCTGGTTGCCCCGGGCGCGCACCGCAACAGCCCCGTTTGCCTTCTCCTTGTCACCAACGACCAGGATGTACGGAACCTTCTGCAACGAATACTCGCGGATTTTATAGTTTATTTTCTCGTTGCGCAAATCGGACGATGCCCTAAGTCCTTGTTTTTGCAGTGTTTTGACCACTTCCCGGGCGTAATCGGCCTGTGCCTCGGTGATCGTGAGCACGCTCACCTGCAATGGCGCCAGCCAGGCCGGCAGCGCGCCGGCGTGGTGTTCGATCAGCATGCCGATGAAACGCTCGAAGCTGCCAATGATCGCGCGGTGCAGCATCACCGGGTGGGCGCGGCCGCTCGTGTCGGTGACGTACTCGCCACCGAGGCGCTCGGCGGTGTTGTAGTCGACTTGCATCGTGCCGCATTGCCATTGGCGGCCGAGCGCATCCTTCAGCGTGTACTCGATCTTCGGGCCGTAGAACGCGCCCTCGCCCGGCGCGATGATGAACTCCACGCCCGACAAGCGCAGCGACTCCATCACCGCGAACTCGGCCTTGTCCCAGAACGCCTCGGAGCCCACACGGTTCTCCGGCCTGGTGGCGACCTTGTAGATGATGTCGGTGAAGCCGAAGTCGGCGTAGACCTTCTGCAGCAGCGCCGTGTAGGCCACGCATTCGTCGAGGATCTGATCTTCGGTGCAGAAGATGTGGCCGTCGTCCTGCGTGAAGCCGCGCACCCGCATGATGCCGTGCAGCGCACCCGTGGGCTCGTTGCGGTGGCACTGGCCGAACTCGCCGTAGCGGATCGGCAGATCGCGATAGCTGCGCATGTGCGAGTTGAAGATCAGCACGTGACCGGGGCAGTTCATCGGCTTGAGCGCGTAGTCACGCTTCTCCGATTCGGTGACGAACATGTTCTCGCGGTAGTTGCCCCAGTGGCCGGTCTTCTCCCACAGGCCCTGGTCGAGCAGCTGCGGGCCTTTCACCTCCAGGTAGCCGTTGTCGCGGTAGACCGCGCGCATGTACTGCTCGACCTGCTGCCACAGCGCCCAGCCCTTCGGGTGCCAGAACACCAGGCCCGGCGCGTGCTCGTCGAGGTGGAACAGATCGAGCTCGCGGCCCAGCTTGCGGTGGTCGCGCTTCTCGGCCTCCTCCAGCATGCGCAGGTGCTGCTGCAGTTCGTCCTTCGTCGCCCAGGCCGTGCCGTAGATGCGTTGCAGCATCTCGTTGCGGTGGTCGCCGCGCCAGTAGGCACCGGCGACCTTCATCAGCTTGAAGTGCTTCAGCTTGCCCGTGCTCGGCACGTGCGGGCCGCGGCACAGATCCTCGAACGCGCCTTCGCGGTACAGCGACACGTCTTCACCGGCCGGGATGCTCGAGATGATCTCGGCCTTGTAGTGCTCGCCCAGGCCTTTGAAGTAGGCCACCGCCTCGTCGCGCGGCAGCACGCGGCGCTCGACCTTCTCGTCCTTGCGCGCGAGCTCGGTCATCTTCGCCTCGATCGCCACCAGGTCTTCCGGCGTGAACGGGCGCTTGTACGAGAAGTCGTAGAAGAAGCCGTTCTCGATCACCGGCCCGATCGTGACCTGCGCGTCGGGGAACAACTCCTTCACCGCATACGCGAGCAGGTGTGCCGTCGAATGGCGAATCACCTCCAGCCCGGCGGCGTCCTTGTCGGTGACGATCGCCAGCGGCATATCGGCCTCGATCAGAAAGCTCGTGTCCACCACGCGCGCGTTCGCGCCCTGCCCGACGCGACCGGCGAGCGCGGCCTTGGCCAAGCCGGTGCCGATCGACGCGGCGACGTCGGCCACCGTGACCGGGCCGGGGTATTCACGCCTGGAACCATCAGGCAACTGAACGGTGATCATCGGCAGAACTCCAGAAACAACAAGGCGCGGACCGCGCCGCGCCTTCGAATGAACGAGAAAGAAAGAATCAAGCTTGGGTTCGGCGCGCGACCCACCCAGACTTCGTCCGGAAGGTGCTAGTCCGCGGTGTCATAACCTGCATGCCTTTCTCGTCCTTGTAGTTTCGAGCAAGCGTGAATTCTACATCGGCAGAATCGACACATTCGCCGTGCGCTCGATCAGCCACAGCACGCCGACGACGATCGCCGCGAACGACCCGCCGCGGATCACGATGGCGCGGTACAGCGGCCGCTGGCGCAACAGGAACAGCAGCGCGGTGATGCTGACGACGATCAGCAACTGCCCCAACTCGAGCCCGAGGTTGAACTGCAGCAAGGCCCAGGCGAACGCCGAGGTCGGCAGGTTGAGTTCGGCGAGCACCCCGGCGAAGCCAAAACCGTGGATCAGCCCGAAGAAGAAGGTCACGACAACGCGCCGAACCGGAAAGATCGGCCAGACGTTGTCGAGCGCGGCCAGGATGATGGTCACCGCGATCGCCGGTTCGATGAACGACGGCGACAGCGACACCACCTTGGTCGCCGCGAGCGCCAGTGTGATCGAGTGCGCCACCGTGAAGGCCGAGACGATGCCGACCACCGGCCAGACCGCCTGCGCCAACTTGTCCACCGGGCGCCAACCCTCCGGCGTGCGCCGCATCACCGACGGCAACAGCAGGCACAGCAGGAACAGCACATGGTCGTAGCCGGTGAGGATGTGCAGGACGCCGTCTTTGATGAAGCCGCCGGGCTCGTTCGGCGTTGCCGACGCGGCCGGCGCGCTGCTCGACGGGTCGAGCATCGTCAGCGTCATCGGTTGGCCGGCGCGCACCACGCGGGCGATGCCGCGATGCGTGGGGTCGACCTCGCGCAGCAGCGAATAGGTGATCACCGGCGCCTGGCCGAGCACGCAGTCGGACGTCAGGAACATCACTGCATAGGCGCCGTCGTTGCGCCGCTCCAGCGCCGTCGAGGCCACGCGCAACGGGCAGCCGGCGATCGCCAGCCGCGGCATCGCGTAGGCCTGGATGCGCGGCCACGCCGTCTTCACCTCGCCCCAGGTGAGCTGGCCGTCGTCATTCGTGTCGAGGCCGAGCGCCACATCGAGGTCGCGCAGCGAGACGTCCCAGCGCACCGCCAGCGTCTTGTCGCCGGCATCGATCTGCAGGTAGGAGTCGCTCGCCTTGTGGGCCTGCACGCCACCACCGAAGGCGATCAGCACGAGCGCCAGCAGCAGGCGGTGGATCACAGCAACTCCTCGACGCGCCGGTCGCGCAAGCCGATCTCGCCGGCAATGCGACGCGCCTCCTGCAGCGCGGCGGGCTCGCCGCTGGCGCGTGCCGCCTGCGTCAGCACCAGCACATCCAGCGGCTCGCGCTGCTGCGCGATGTTGCCACGCGCGAGCTGCCACGCGCGCTTCGCGTCGCGATCGACCGCGAGCGCGAACATCGCCTGTTCGCGGCCGTGAAAGACCTTCGCGTCGGGGCGTTCGTTCGCCAGCGCGATGCGTTCGCGCATCTCGGCGACATCGGCCGCTGCCGACAGCGCGGCCGCCTGCGTGCCGGCGATGGCCAGCCGCAGCAGCACCGCGTCGCTGCGCGCGTGATCCTTGAGCAGTGCCAGCGCTTGCGCGGGGTGCTTCTGCTCGATCAGAAAGTCGGCGTAAGCGAGCGTCGCATACGCATCGGGCTCCAGCTTCAGCGTCGCCTGAAACGCGGCATCGGCCGCGGCGGTATTGCCGGCGCGCTGTTCGAGTTCGGCCACGCTGGTGGTGAGCCAGGCCCGGGTCGCGGTGGGCAGACGCCGATCGGCGAGCAGCGCGTTGAACGCACTGCGGGCACGCGCCGCATCGCCGCGCAGCGCTGCGTTCTCGGCTGCGCAGGCGCTCGCGTGCAGCGCGGCGCCGGCACGTGCGACCTGCTGGCAGGCGGCATCGGAGTCGGCGTAGCGCCCTTGCACGCGCCGCACCGTCGCGAGCGTCAGCCAGGCTTGCGGGCGTGCCTCGCCGGGCCGTGCAAGCAGGCGCCGCAGGCTCGCCGCCGAGGCATCGAACTCATGCAAGTACTGCTGCAAGGTCGCGCGCATCAGCAGCACGGCATCGGGCATCGTGGTCTCGTCCTTCCACGGCTCGAGCGCGGCCAGCGCCATGCCGGCAAAGCGCGGATCGCCGAGTTCGTGGGCCTGGTCGAGGTAGCGCTTCGCGGCGGCCAATGCCAGCGCCGGATCGCGCGGTGCGCTCGCGAGCTGCTGACGCAGACGCCGCTCTTCGGCGCGGTTGCCGTTGACGGCGGGCAGCACGTCGATCACTTCGTCGTCGCGGGTCGGGACGATGGGTGTGGCGTGCACCGAAAACCCCGCTACCGCCAGGGCGGCGGTGGCGAGCAGGATGAGGGGTGATCGCATCGTCGTTCCAGCAGGCGGCGGGTGGCGGGCGTTGCGCTCGCCACCCGCCGACTGTCAGTTTACCGGGGCCGGTTCGATGGCCTCATCGGTTGCCGGCGTCACCGCGCCGACATCCACCGGCTCGAGCATGTCGGCGGACGACGCCACCAACGCCTTCAGGTAGTCGATCAGCGACGTGACGGAGGTGCTCACGCTGCCCGGCACTTGCTCGGTGACCGGCGGCGGCGCTTGATCGTCGTCGCCGCCACCGCAGGCACCGAGCAAAGCCGCGGCGCACAGCATGGAAACAAGGGTCTTGTTCATGCCGTCCTCCTCACTGCGCGCCGGGCAGCGGCGTGCCGACGTACGGGAACGCGGGCAGCAACGGGCCTGCCGCCTTGACCTTCGGCCCGGCTTGATCGACAGCGTCGTGCAGCCCGAACACGGCGGCGCCGAGCGGCGCTGCCGAGGGCTTGCAGGTGGCACCGAGCTTGTAGGTGTCGGTGTCGCCATTGGCCACGCACAGCCCGCCCATCACCGCGACGAGCGAGATGTCGACGATGTCGTCGTTCGGGCGCCGGCCGTTCGGATACCCGGCCAGGTCACCGTCGCCGGAGAGCAGGCCACCGAGCAGGCCGAGGCGGTTCTGCTTGGCATACGGCGTCGCCGGGATCGCGGTGTTCAGCCGCAGCATCTCCGAGCCCACCACGTTCTTCGGCTGGTTCACACCGGCGATGCCGGTCAGGAAGGTGGTGACCAGGTCGGTGCGCGGGAAGTTCGTCGGCGCGATGCCCGGCGTCGCGAGCGCGATCTCCAGCAGCGCCGGCAGAGTCGGATTCGTCACGTACGTGGCGAACTGCGCGTCGTCCTTCGGCTTGGAGGCGTTGAACTTGTCCTTGTCCCCCAGGCCGATCACGACCTCGTTGACGAGCGGCATGCCCAAGCGCGAGACCTGCGTCCACGCGCCGCCGCTGATCGAGGCCGTCTGGTAGCCGGTCTTGGGCGCGCCGCTGATCAGGCTGCCCTGGCGCAAGCTCGCCGTCGTCCAGCCGCCGATCACGGTGTCGGTCGAACCCGTGGCGAGCAGGCAGCTCGTCGGCACTTCGAGCGCGAGGCTGGTGACGTTCTTGTCGTTCAGCTTGTCCTCGGCCGCGTCCTTGTTGGCCGGGTCCAGGATGAACGCCGCGTTCGGCACGTTGACGAGGTCGAAGATCGCACCCAGGTTGACGGCGAACGGGTCCTTGCGCTGGCCGACGAACACCTTGCCCGGCGTCGTGCAGCCGGGGATGTTGACGTTGTAGATGAACTGCGCCGCATACGCGGCGTAGTTCGGAATCGTCTTCGTGCCGATGTTGTCCGAGGGTTTCGCGAAGGTCGCGCTGCCACCGGCCGCGTTGGTCACCGAGCCGCGCGTGCCGGTGCGACGATCGCCGCGCATCACGTCGACGGTGAAGCTCTCGGTCACGTTCAGCGCTGCGCCGGTCGGGTCACTCACGCTGCCGAACTGCGTCAGCGGAATCGCCACGTCGGTGCCGCCGATGTTCAGCGTCTTGGCTTTCAGCGTGTTCTTGAACTTGAACTGGAACGTGAGGTGTTCCTTCGCATCGCCGACGTTGTCGACGTGGATCTCGTACAGCGCGTTCGGATCGAGCTTGAAAAAGTTCGGGCCGCCATACGCGTCCTGCAGCGGCAGGTAGTTCGCGATCAGCGTGACGTAGCCGGCGCGGCCCGCCTCGTAGCTGTTGAACATGTAGAAGTCGGTCGCGTCGACCTTCGGCGTCGTCGCGATCGACGGTGCCTCGCGGTGGCTGGAGGCCAGCACCGTCGTCGAGGCACCGCCCAGCGCGGCAATGGCCGCGCACAGCGGCAACAGCCGCATCGATGAGAGTCGTGTCATGTCTTCATCCTCCAAGCAGTGGGTGGGACGCGGCGCGATCGGCTGATCACGCATCACGTCTTGAGGCGCTTACGCGGCCTGTTCACTGCCGGATGCAATCCGAAGAAAGATTTCGTCGCCGCCCACGACTCAGCCTGGAGAACGCGCCTTCTTCATGCGCTGTGCGACCTCCTGACGGAGCTCGCGCCGCATGCGTGCGGCCGCATCGCGGCGGCGCTGGCTCTCGGTCACGAGCACGAGCGGGGGCACCGCCACGGCCTTGCGCTGCTCGTCCATCGCAACCATCGTGAAAAAGCAGCTGTTCGCGTGGCGCGTGCTCTGTGTCTGGATGTTCTCGGTCATCACCTTGATGCCGACTTCCATCGAGGTGGTGCCGGTGTGGTTCACGCTCGCCAAAAAGCTGACCAGTTCGCCCACGTGGATCGGTTCGCGGAAGGTCACCTGGTCGACCGACAGCGTCACCACATAGCGCCCCGCATAGCGGCTGGCGCAGGCGTAGGCGACCTGATCGAGCAGCTTTAGGATCGTGCCGCCGTGCACATTGCCGGTGAAGTTCGCCATGTCCGGCGTCATCAGCACGGTCATCAGCAGTTCGTGTTTGGGCAGGTGCATCGCGGGCTCCGGTTCAGACAAGACGCATGGCGCGGATGGTGGCACGACCCATCGAGGCTCAGCGCTTGCCTTGCAGGCGCGCAAACGCGTCGGCCATCGCCGAGCCCGCGGGCTGCGGCGTCGCGCCGCGCGTGGGAGGCGCGCGCCCGCCACGCGTCGGCGCGCGGTAGGCATTGTTCGCGCCGCGTTCGGCGGCAGGCACCGGCTTCGCATCGAGCTTCATCGTCAGCGAGATGCGCTTGCGCGCCAGATCGACCTCGAGCACCCTGACCTTGACGATGTCGCCGGTCTTCACGACCTCGCGCGCATCGTTGACGAACTTGTTCGCGAGCTGGCTGACGTGGATCAGCCCATCCTGGTGCACGCCCAGATCGACGAACGCACCGAACTGCGCGACATTGCTGACGGTGCCTTCGAGCGTCATGCCGGGCCGCAGATCATTGATGTCCTCAATGCCGTCGGCGAGCCTCGCGACCTTGAAATCCGGCCGCGGATCGCGGCCCGGCTTCTCGAGCTCGGCGAGCACGTCCTTCACCGTGATGGCGCCAAATTTCTCGTCAGCGAACGCCTCCGGCTTCAGTGCGCGGATCACGTCGCTGCGGCCCATCACCTCGGCCGCCGGCTTGTTCAGCGCGCCGAGCAGGCGTTCGACCAGCGGATACGTCTCGGGGTGGACGCCCGACTGATCCAGCGGGTTGTCGCCGCCGCGGATGCGCAGAAAGCCTGCGCTCTGCTCGAAGGTCTTCGCGCCCAGGCCGCTCACGTCGAGCAACTGCTGGCGGCTGCGGAACGCGCCGTTTGCATCGCGCCAGCGCACGATGCTGGCGGCCACCGCGCCGCTCAGGCCCGAAACGCGCGCCAGCAGCGGTGTGGAGGCGGTGTTCAGATCGACGCCGACCGAGTTGACGCAGTCCTCGATCACCGTGCCCAGGCTCTTCATCAGCTCGCTCTGGTTCAAGTCGTGCTGGTACTGGCCGACGCCGATGCTCTTCGGGTCGATCTTCACCAGCTCGGCGAGCGGGTCTTGCAACCGCCGCGCGATGCTGACGGCGCCGCGCAGGCTCACATCGAGATCGGGCAGCTCCTTGCTCGCATACTCGCTGGCGGAGTAGACCGAGGCGCCAGCTTCGCTGACGACGACCTTCTGCAAGGCCGTGCCGGGAGCGATCTGCTGAATGCGCTTGATCAGATCAGCCGCGAGCTTGTCGGTCTCGCGACTGCCCGTGCCGTTGCCGATCGCGATCAGGTTCACGGCGTGCGTGGCGCAGAGCAGCCCGAGCGTGTGCAGCGAGCCTTCCCAATCCTTGCGCGGCTCCAGCGGGTAGACGGTGTGCGTGGCCAGCACCTTGCCGGTCGCATCGACGACCGCGACCTTGCAGCCGGTGCGGATGCCCGGGTCCAGCCCCATCACGACGCGCGGGCCGGCCGGCGCGGCGAGCAGCAGATCACGCAGGTTCTCGGCGAAGACCTTGATCGCCACCGCCTCGGCCTGTTCGCGCAGGCGTGAGAACAGGTCGCGCTCCAGACTGAGGCTCAGCTTGACCTTCCAGGCCCAGGCGATGCACTTGCGGATCAGGTCGTCGGCCGGCCGCTTGGCGTGACTCCATTTCAAGTGCAGCGCGATTCGGCCTTCGGCGAGCGAAACCGATTGATCGCCAGCGTCGATGACGAGCTTGGCGTCGAGCAGCTCCAGCGCGCGACCACGGAACACGGCCAACGCGCGGTGCGACGGCACACTGCGGATCGGCTCGGCGTAGTCGAAATAATCGCGGAACTTGGCGTGATCCGGCAGCGTCGCGTCCTTGCCGTCCTGCAGCTTGCTCTGGAGCAGCGCCTCGCTCCACAGCCAGTCGCGCAGGCCGCGCACCAGCGTGGCGTCTTCCGCCCAGCGTTCGGCGAGGATGTCGCGCACGCCGTCGAGCACGCCCTGCGCATCGCCGAAGCCGGCGTCGGCATTCACGAACGCGGCGGCTTCGGTCAGCGGCGTGAGCGCGGGGTCGGCGAAGAGCTTCTCGGCGAGTGGCTCGATGCCGGCTTCGCGCGCGATCATCGCTTTGGTGCGTCGCTTCTGCTTGTAGGGCAGGTAGAGGTCCTCCAGCTCCTGCTTGGTCGGTGCGGCGTCGATTGCAGCGCGCAACTCCGTGGTCAGCTTGCCCTGCTCCTCGATGTTCTTCACCACCGCGCCACGGCGCTCTTCCAACTCACGCAGATACGAGAGCCGCGCGTCGAGTTCGCGCAGCTGGATGTCATCGAGGTTGTCGGTCGCTTCCTTTCGGTAGCGGGCGATGAACGGCACCGTGGCGCCGCCATCGAGCAGCTCGATGGCCGCGTTGACCTGCGCCGGCCGAACCTTCAGTTCGGCGGCGATCTGCAGAAGAATCTTGTTCAAGGAACCTGGCCGCGGCACGCGCCGCGTGGGAGCAAATTGAAGCGGCGCAGTGTGCCACAGGCCTTGCGCCGCTCATCGCTCACCAGCGATCGCTTACTGAGACTTGGGCACCACCGGTTCGGCCGGCACGGGCCCGGGCTCGACGGTCACGAGTTCGCGCAGCACGCCGCCGCCATCCACACTGCCGCTGACGGTGGCGCCACCAGCGCCGAGGATTCGCTCACGGCATTCCTTCGCCTCCTCGCCTTTGAAGACCCGGCAGCGCTCGAGCGCGTTGCGCCGGTAGTTCACGTCTTCCGGGTTGGTCAGCTGACCGCGCAGCGCCGCACCGCGTGCGACCTCCGCGTCCTGCAGGCACAGGGCGCGATCCGGGCCGGTCTTGTCGGCCATGCACACCGCGCGCTCGCTTTCGTACTTCATCTGGATGCCGGATACCGGGGCAGGCTTCGCGGCCATCGCCGAGTTCATGCCGAAGCTCAGCAACAACGCGGCCGCAACGGAGGAAATTCGCAGGGTGGTGTTCATCGCATGTCCTTTCGTTGACATGCCTCCACTCTAGGCACCGGCCGATGCGTCCGGCATCGGACCTCAACCCGCGTCACGGCGGCGCGTCCGCCGATCTGCCTGTAGGAGAACGCCGCGCGCCGCGGCCACGCCGCTGGCCATGCTCACAGTCAGCAGGTAGCCGCCGGTGGGCGCCTCCCAGTCGAGCATCTCGCCGCAGCAGAACACGCCGGGCGCGGCGCGCAGCATCAGCGAGTCGTCGAGCGCGTCGAAGCGCACGCCGCCGGCACTGCTGATGGCCTCATCGAGCGGCCGGGCGCGAACGAGGGTGAGCGGCAGCGCCTTGAGCGCTGCCGCAAGCTGCACCGGATCGGCGATCACCTCGCGTGGCAGCAGTTCATGCAGCAGCGCGGCCTTCACGCCGTCGATGCCGAGCCGGCTCTTCAGGTGCGTGGAGAGCGAACGCGAGCCGCGCGGCCGCGTGACCTCGGTCTGGACGAACTCGGCGCTGCGGCCCGGCAGCAGATCGATGTGCACGAGCGCATCGCCGCGCTCCTTGATCAGCTCGCGCACGCAGGCCGAGGCTGCGTAGACGAGACTGCCTTCGACGCCGCTTTCGGTGACGACGAATTCGCCCGCCTGCTCGAACAGCGCGCCGCCCACCGCCCGCACCGACAGCGCCACCGTCTTCATCGGATGACCGGCGAAACGGTTGCGGAAGAACTCGCTCCAGCCCGCCACGTCGAAGCCGCAGTTCGACGGCTGCAACGGCGCGACCTCGACGCCGCGCGCCTCGAGCAGCGGCACCCAGGCGCCATCCGACCCGAGCCGCGCCCAGCTGCCGCCGCCGAGCGCGAGCACCACCGCATCGGCGGGCTGTGCAAGTTCGCCGCGCGGCGCGGCAAAGCGCAGCGCGTTGGCGGCATCCCAGCCAAGCCAGCGGTGCCGCATGTGGAACACGACGCCAGCCGCGCGCAATCGGGCAAGCCACGCGCGCAACAGCGGCGCAGCTTTCAGGTCGGTCGGAAAGACCCGACCCGAGCTGCCGATGAAGGTGCTCACACCCAGGCCTTGAGCCCAGGCGCGCAATTCCGCCGGCCCGAAGTTGCGCAGCATCGGCTCGATCACGCCGCGGCGCGCGCCGAAGCGGCCGGCGAACGCATCGAACGGCTCGCTGTGCGTCAGGTTCAACCCACCCTTGCCGGCGAGCAGGAACTTGCGGCCGACCGACGGCATCGCGTCGAACAGATCGACTTGTGCACCGCCCGCGGTCAACACCTCGGCCGCCATCAGCCCGGCCGGGCCGCCGCCGATGACGGCGACGCGAAGTGTCGAAGGTGGAGTCATGGGCATCGCGGTGATGATGGCGGCGCAGTGTGGCACAGCACCTCGGTAAGAATGACGCTTCGCGCGCGACCTACCCGCTTCTCAAGCGCATGGAGCACGGAATGTTGACCCCCAGTCTCACTACGTTCGCCACCCCCCACGGGGGCGCGGTCCTCCCTTGGGGCGGCCCGGCGGGAGAACCTTCATGGCCCTGATCCGACCCACCGCTCTGCTCGTTGGCCTGCTCGCGTTCTCGATGCTCGCGCCGGCCGTGGCCGCGCCGGCGTGCAGCGCGCACAGCGCGACCACGATCCCGACCATCGTCGAGCTCTACACCTCGGAGGGCTGCAACTCCTGCCCACCCGCCGACAAATGGTTGTCGCGCCTGAAGACCGATCCCTCCGTGGTCGCGCTCGCGTTCCATGTGGACTACTGGGACCGCCTCGGCTGGAAGGACCGCTTCGCCAGCCCCGCATTCACGCAGCGCCAGGCGCAGCAGCAGCGCACGAACGGCGCGCGCTTCAGCTACACGCCGCAGGTGATGATCGATGGCGCGGACCGCCCCGACTGGCCGGGCGCGTCGCCGAGCACGCGCAATCGTCCCGCATCGACGGTGGACGCACAGCTGGTGCGCGATGGCTCGCACGTCACCGCCACCGTGGCGCCGCTGGCCGGCGCACCAACCCGCTTGGCCGGGTACTGGGCCGTGACCGAGCAAGGCCACGTCACGGCCGTCAAAGCGGGCGAGAACGATGGCGTGACCCTGAACCACGACTTCGTCGTGCGCGACTACCTTCCGATCACCGCCTGGGCGACCACGCGCGATCCGGCCACGCTGCAATTCGAACTGCCGCCGGCCAGCGACCCGGCGCACCCGCGCCAGCTCAACCTCGTGATCGTCAACGCCGACAGCGGCCGGCCCATTCAAGCCGTCAAGCTCGGCTGTTGATCAGTCCGCAGCGCGCAACTGCGCGCGCAACGCCTCGCCCAGTTCGGGCTTGTGCGCGAACGGGTCCGTCGGGTTGCGCGGCGTCATGATGTCTTCGAGCCGCACCTGCACGCTGGCCAACGACTTCGGGTGGCTGTAGACGTAGAACCGCCGCTGCGCGATCGCGTCGAACACGAACTGCGCCACCTGCGCGGCCGAGACCTTGCCGCTGCTCACGGCCTTGTCGCTCATCGCCTGGCCGATCAGCTGGCTGCGCGTCGGTTTGCTGTCATTGCGCATCGCGTCGGGTCGGTTGCGCTGGCTTTGCGTGATGCCGGTCGGCACGAAGAACGGGCACAGCACCGAGGCGCTGATCTGGTCGGTGACGAGCCTCAGGTCCTGATAGAGCGTCTCGCTCATCGCGACGACCGCGCTCTTGGTCGCGTTGTAGACGCCCATGTTCGGCGCGTTCAGCAGCCCGGCCATCGACGCGGTGTTGGTGATGTGGCCTTCGTAGCCCGGGTCTTTGGCCGCGGCCTCCAGCATCATCGGCGTGAACACGCGGATGCCGTGCGCCACGCCCATCAGGTTGACGCCGACGACCCACTCCCAATCCTTCAGCGTCGTCTCCCAGATCAACCCGCCGGCGCCGACGCCGGCATTGTTGAAGACGAAGTGCGGCGCACCGAAGCGCTTGAAGGTGGCCGCGCCGAGCGCCTCGACTTCGGCGGCCTTGGCGACATCGAGGCGGACCGCGAGCACCGGCGCGCCGAGTGCGGTGATCTCGGCGGCTGCCTTGTCCAATGCGTCTTGCTGCACGTCGGCCATCACGATGTTCATGCCCAGACCGGCGGCGATGCGCGAGGCTTCGAGGCCGAAGCCCGAGCCCGCGCCGGTGATCACGGCCGTGCGGCCCTTGAAGTTCTTCATTGGGTGTTTTCTCTCAAGCGGTGACGGTGACGAGCTTCTTGATCTGGAACGCGATGCGCGGGAAGTGCACATGCACCATGCCGGCGCGTTCATCGGTGCGCGCGATCACGACCTCCTGCGGCCCCAAGCCGACGAGGCGGCCAATGACCGGGTCGTGCGCGTAGTCGGTCGGCGTGACGGTGACCTCGTCGCCTTCGGCCAGGCCGGCCTCGGCCGTGAACGAGACAGCCGTCGTGAGGCCTTGCGCGGCCACGGCGATCGCCTCGGCGCTCGTCATCTTCGTGAAGCGGCCAGTGCCGAACGCATTGACCTTCGCGTACCAGCCCTGCACGCGCGGATACGCATCGAGCAGCACCGCCACCGGCGGCGCGAGCCGGATGAACCAGATCGATTGCGCGGCCGAGAAGTCGGCGATGCTGGACAGCGCGCCGAGCAGGAACGGGCGGCCGTCGGCGAGCAGGTGTTCGAGCCGTGCGAGGTAGGTGTGGAGTTGTGCGGCACCGTCGGCGAGCGTGGCGCGTTTCAGGTTCGGCGACATCGCCGCGCGATCGGCACCGAAGGCCTTCAGCGCCTCGGGTGGCGCCCCGGCGAGCACATGGGTGATGCCGGCCGGCTGCATCGTGAACGGCACCGCCGTCCAGAACAAGGTCGTGTCGGCCCACTGCGCGACGATCTCGGCCACACCGGAGGTCGCCTCGGGATACAGCGGCGGCTCGGGGTTGAGCGTGTCGATCACGCGGCACATCAGCGCGGTGTCGCAGTAGATGTCGGCACCGATCTGCATGAACGGCGTGCGCCGATAGCCGCCGGTCAGCGCCATCACGTCGGGCTTCGGCAGGATCGCGGGCACGATCACCGAGCGCCAGCTCATGCCCTTGAAACCGAAGATGAGCCGCACCTTCTCGGAGAACGGCGAGCCCTGGTAGTGGTGAAGGATCAGTTCGGTCATGCGGCTCCATGCGGCATCGCGCGTTGGATGATGGAATCGAAGGCGATGCCCGAAGGCAACGTGCCGAAGACCTGCGGCCCGCCGCCGCTCAGGCGCGAGCGGCAGAAGGCGTCGAAGGTGAAGTCGGGCGCGTGGCGGCGCAGCAGCGAGGCCTGCACGGCCAGCGCCACGTCCTGCGCGAGGCGGCGTGCATCGGCCTCGTCGCCGGCGCCATCGGCCAATCGCACGAACAGTGCGTCAGTGAACTGATCGAGCAGCCGGTTCGCGCCGCGTGTGGTCGCGAGTTCCGCCTCCAGCGCCTGCACGGTGTCGCCGTTCTTTCCGTCGCGCTTGCGCAGCGCGCGCATCAGGTCGAGCGCCATGATGTTGCCGGCGCCTTCCCAGATCGAATTCAGCGGCATCTCGCGGTAGATGCGCGCC
The DNA here is from genome assembly GCA_964247075.1 of uncultured Rhizobacter sp. GTDB lineage: Bacteria > Pseudomonadota > Gammaproteobacteria > Burkholderiales > Burkholderiaceae_C > LMDS01. The sequence continues at coordinate 196,789 of CAXTSS010000004.1, forward strand.
ATCACGCCCTCGCCATGTTCCTCGACGTAACCGTTGCCGCCCAGGCATTCCATCGCCTCCTGTGCGAGCGCGCTGCCGCGTTTGCAGACCCAGAACTTCGCGACCGGCGTGAGCACTCGCCGCATCAGGGTCTCGAACGGATCGTCCTGCTTGTCGACGGCGCGCACCAGGCGCATCGCGAGCGCGGTCGCGGCTTCGGATTCGAGCGCCAGATCGGCGAGCACGTTCTTCATCAGCGGCTGCTCGGCCAGCCGCTTGCCGAAGGCCTGGCGCTGCGCCGCGTGGTGCAGCGCGAGCACGACCGCGCCGCGCATCAGCCCGGCCGTGCCGAGCGCGCAATCGAGCCGCGTCAGCGTGCCCATCTCGAGGATCTGCGCGATGCCACGGCCCTCTTCGCCGACGCGCCACGCGAGCGCACCGTTGAACTCGACCTCGGAACTCGCGTTGGCCTGGTTGCCGAGCTTGTCCTTCAGGCGCTGGATCGCGATCGCGTTGACCGTGCCATCGGCCAGCACGCGCGGCAGGAAGAAGCAGCCGAGGCCCGCCGCCGTCTGCGCGAGCACGAGAAAGGCGTCGCTCATCGGCGCCGAGAAGAACCACTTGTGGCCGGTCAGTCGGTAGCACGCGCCCCAGGCGTCGTCGGCGACGAACTCGGCGCGTGTGGTGTTCGCGCGCACGTCCGAGCCGCCCTGCTTTTCCGTCATGCCCATGCCCATCGTCACGCCGGCCTTGCTACCGACGAACGCCAGATGCGGGTCATAGCGCGTGCTCGCGAGCTTGTCGAACCAGTCTTTGAAGACGGGCGCGTTGCCGCGCAGCGCGGGCGTCACCGCATACGTCATCGAGATCGGACACAGCACCGAGGGTTCGAGCTGGGTAAACATCAGAAAGCCCGCTGCGCGCTCGATGTGCGCTCCCGCGCCGCGCGACCAGGGCGTGGCGTGCAAGCCGGCCTCGATGGCCGCGCCGAGCAGCACGTGGTAGCTCGGGTGGAATTCGACCGTGTCGGTGCGGTGGCCGAACCGGTCGTGCGTGTGCAGCGCCGGCTTGTGCGTATTCGCGAGCCGCGCGTGTGTTTGCATCGCCTCGCTGCCCAGTAGCGCGCCGAACGCGACGCGTGCCGATTCGTCAGCGCCCGGCAGATGGAAGGCGAGCGCATCGCGCAACGCACGATCACCCGCATACACGTTGTGCCCGACCAGCGGTGAGGGCTGGTTCGTCACCTCATGGGTGGCCGCATTCATGGGGATCAAACCAGCTTGACGACCTGCTTGCCGAAATTGCGGCCCTTCAGCAAACCGAGGAAAGCCTCGGGCGCCGCGGCCAGGCCCTGCGCCACGCTCTCGCGGTACTTGAGCTTGCCGGTCGCGACCGCGGTGCCGAGTTCCTTCAGCGCCTCGGGCCACAACTCCATGTGCTCGCTGACGATGAAGCCTTCGAGCGTGAGCCGGTTCGTCAGCAGCAGCTGCGGCTGTTTCAGCGGGATCGGCTCGCCGTCATAGCCGCTGATCATCCCGCACAGCGCGATGCGGCCGAACGCGTTCATGCGCGGCAGCACCGCGTCGAGCACCGCACCGCCGACGTTCTCGAAGTAACCATCGACGCCGTCCGGCGTCGCCTCCTTCACCGCCTCGTAGAGCGACTTCGCATCCTTGTGCGCCTTGTAATCGATGCAGGCGTCGAAGCCGAGTTCGTTGACGACGTACCCGCACTTGTCGGCGCCGCCGGCAATGCCGACCGTGCGGCAACCGCGCGCCTCCGCGAGCTGACCCACCGCGCTGCCGACCGCACCGCTGGCCGCGCTGACGGCGATGGTCTTGCCGGCTGCGGCCTTGCAGATCTGCGTCAGGCCATACCACGCGGTCACACCCGGCATGCCGACCGCGCCAAGGTAGGCCGAGAGCGGGATGTGCGTCGTGTCGACCTTGCGCAGCGTGCCGGGCACCGTCGCTTCGACGACGCTGAACTGCTGCCAGCCGCCGAAGCCGACGACCTTGTCGCCGACCGCGTAGGCCGCGTTCTTCGACGCCACGACCTCGCCCACCGTGCCGCCCTGCATCACCGCGTTCAGCGGCTGCGGCACGGCGTAGCTCTTCGCGTCGTTCATGCGCCCGCGCATGTACGGATCCAGGCTCATGAAGTGGTGCCGCACCAGCACCTGGCCGTCCTTCAGCTCGGGCACGCTGGCCTCGACGAGTTTGAAGTTGTCTAGCGATGCCTCGGCGGTGGGGCGCGAGACGAGGTGGATCTGCTGATTGGTGGTCATGGAGTGTTCCTGGGAATTCAATCGGTGGACAGAGGGGGCTGCAGCTCGTTGACCGAACTGGCGCTGACCGGCAGCCGCTTCACGTACTTGAAGGTGCCGGTCGCGTGCGTGCAGGCGCGGCCCTTGGCGTCGTAGACCGTGGCTTCGGTGAAGGCCATCGTCGCGGTGCGGTGCATCAGCCGGCCCTTGGCGACGAGCGGGCCCATCGCCGGCTGCATGAAGCTCGTCTTCATCTCGATCGTGACCACGCCCATGTCCTTCTGCACGCTGCGCGCCGCGACCGCCATCGCCACGTCCAGCAGGGTCATGCAGGCGCCGCCGTGGGTCACGTTGAAGCTGTTCATGTGCTCCGGCAGCGCCGTGTAGTGCAGCTCCGATTCGCCACCCTCGAAACGCTCCAGCGTGAAGCCCAGGTGATCGAAGAACGGAACGACGACGCCGGTCGAAAGACTCATGGTCGGCGTTCGTTCAGGCCGCGCCGAGCACGACGCTCACGCCGCCGTCGACCGCCATCCACTGCCCGGTGATGTGCTTGCCGGCCGCGCTCGCGTACAGAAGCACGAGGCCCTTCAGATCGTCGTCGTCGCCGAGCCGACCGAGCGGCGCCTTGGCGGCCATCTTCTCTTCGCCGAGGTGGGTGATCAGGCCGGCCGCCATTTTCGTCATGAAGAAGCCCGGGCAGATTGCGTTGACGTTGATGTTGTACTTGCCCCATTCGGCCGCGAGCGTGTGCGTGAAGCCGATCACCGCGGTCTTGGAGGTGTTGTAGGCCAGCGTCTGCATCTCCGGCGGGTTGCCGTTGAGGCCGGCGATCGACGCGATGTTGATGATGCGGCCGCGCTTCTTCGGGATCATCGCGATGCGCGCGACCTGTTGCGACAGGATGAAGTAGCCGCGCACGTTGAGGTTCATCACCTTGTCCCACGCCGCCACCGGGTGGTCCTCGGCCGGCGCACCCCAGCTCGCGCCGGCATTGTTGACGAGGATGTCGATCGCGCCCATGCGCTCCAGCGTCTCGTCCGCGAGGCGGCGAGTGTCTTCTTCCTTCGAGCAATCGGCGGCGATCCAGCGCGCATCGATTCCGCTGGACTGCAGTTCGGCCACGGCTTGCTCGAGGTCTTCGGCCTTGCGCGAGCTCAGCATGATCTTCGCGCCGGCTTCGCCGAGCGCGTGCGCCATCTGCAGGCCGAGGCCGCGCGAGCCGCCGGTGATCAGGGCCACCTGGCCGGTCAGGTCGAAGAGTTTTTGGACAGGTGTGCTCATGGTGTGGTTCTCAACGATTGAGGGACTTGAAGAAGGCATCCGAATTGCTAGAGCGCCCGAGGAACGTGCGCAGCATCTCGGCCGGCTTCACCTGCCCGCCTTGCGACAGAACAGCCTCGCGGTAGCGGCGGCCGACCTCGCCGCTGAGCTTGTCGGCTTCGAACGGCGTGCGCAGGTCTTCGGCGATCACGAGGCTCCAGAGGTAGCTGTAGTAGCCGGCCGCGTAATTGCTGGCGATGTGGGAGAAGGCCGCCGGGAACATGCTGCCCTTCACATGGCCCAGCGGCGTCGCGCCCTCCATGCGCGCCCAAGTCGCCATCGGTTCGGGTGCGTCCTTTGCATACAGCGCCAGATCGTAGCTCGCGTACAGGTGCTGGCGCGCGAACGTGACGCCTTTGGCAAAATCGCGCGCCTTCTTCGCCTGACGCACCATCTCGGCCGGCACCGGCTTGCAGCTCGCGCACACCTCCTGGAACAGCGCCAGCACGCGCGGGTCATAGACCCAGTCCTCGAGCATTTGCGACGGCGCTTCGACGAAATCGAGTTGCACGTTGGTGCCGCCCTGCGAAGCGTAGCGGGCACTGGACAACAGCGAGTGCAGCGAGTGGCCGAACTCGTGCAGCAGGGTCTCGAGCTCGTCGATCGTCAGCCCCTTGCGGTTGAAGTTGACGACGAGTCCGGCCGCCGGCCGGCGCTGCGCAAGCGTCGAGACGGTTCTGAAGCTCCAGACCGCCGCGTGGTTGTACTTGTCGGCCCGCGGGTAGAGATCGACGAACAGCGTGCCGATCACATTCTGGCTGGCGATATCGCGCACGTCGTAGACGCGCACGTCCGGGTGCCACAGCGTTTGCTCGCGCGCTTCGTACTGGACGCCGAACAATTGCGTGGCGAGGCGGAACACGAACTCCAGACTCGCCTGCGGCGGGAAGTACTGGCGGAAGGCTTCCGTGTCGAGTTTGAAGCGCGCGCGCTTTTCGCGGTTGATCGTGTAAATCAGATCCCAGCGGTCCAGCGTGGCCGAACGCGCACCGCGCTTGGACTGACCGGCCTTGGAGGCGCGCAGCATCGCCAGATCGTTCAGCTCGCGTTGAGCGACCGCCTTCTTCACGGTACCGAGGAAGGTCTGTACATCGGCGGCGCGTTCGGCCATGCGCCGGCGCAACACGAAATCGGCATACGACTCGAAACCGAACAGCTGCGCGTACTCGCGCCGCAGCAGCTCGAGTTGCTGCAAGGTCTTCAGGTTCTCGGTGCCGCCGCGCTGCTGGAACGCACGCCACATGCGCTCGCGCGTGGCCGACGACTTCGCATGTTCCATCACGGGATCGTGGGTCGGGTAGTCCAGGCCCAGCAGGTAGCGGCCTTGCGCATCGCGCTCGGTGCCCTTCCACACGTCCGCCGGCACGCCGGCCAGTTCGGCGGCGGTGAACGGCAACTTCGTCTTCTCTTCGCGCACGCGGCGTTCGAAATCCTGGGACAGCCGGGTGATCTCGTTGGTGAGCTCCTGGGCGCGTGCCTGGGCGGCCGGGGCCAGCCCCACGCCCGAATCCTCGAACACGTCGAGCAGGTCGCGCAGCAGCCGCGCATCGATGTCGTCGGCGGCCTTGACTTGCCTGAGCAGCGCATAGACCTTGGGGTTCTGTTGAAAGCGCGTGCTGAAAGCCTGGTAGCGGAGCTGGCAAGCATCGGCCGCATCGCGCACGCTCTTGTCGGGGTGCACCCCGGCGAGCAGGTCGAGCGGACCCGCGGTGTCTTCGTAGCGGCGCGTCAACGCGTCCATCTCGGTCAGGAAGGCCGGCGTGACCGTCGCCGGATCGATCGCCTGCAGGCGCTGCTCGTCTTGCGCAAAACCGTCCATCATGCTCGCGCAAACCGCCTCGACCTGCGCGCCGCTGCTGTACTGCGGGAACGTGAACGCGGGCGCGGCTGCGGCGTGGGCCGCGCCGAGGTGGGCAGCGACAACCATCGGCACGCAGGCCACAAGCGTGCGCGACACAGATAACTTCACGATGACAACTCCTTCATGCGGGAACGAATCACGATCAACACCACGCCGACCGCGGCGAGCGCCGCACCACCACCCAACACGCTCCAGCCGAGCACGAATACCTCGCTGCGCAGCAGCGCCAGCCCCACGCCGGCGACGACCATGCCGAGGTAGATCAGGGCCCAGACGAGCTTGTCGATGGTCGCGAGCTTCATGTCAAAACCACGCCTCGTCCATCGTGCGGCAGGTGGCGTCGCGGGTCTCGACGACGCCGAGCCAGGCGCCGATGCGAGGCAGTTCGTAGTGGAAGAAGTAGGCACAGGCCGCCAGCTTGCCTTGCATCAGATCGGTGTCGGGCTGCGCGGTGTCGAGGCGCTCGCGCGCGCTCAGCGCGACGTCGAGCCAGATCCAGGCGAGCACGGTGTGGCCGAAGGCCTGCAGGTACGGCGTGGCGTTGGCCAGCGCTTCTTCCGGGTTACCCGTGGCCCACGCGGCGCGCGTCGCGGCGCCCAGGTGCGTGAGCGCGGCCGCGAGCGCGTTCGCGTGCGGTGCCAGCGTCGGCACCTTCAGCGCGCGCCCGATGGTCGCCGTCACGGTGCGGGCCAGCAGCGCGAGCCCGGCGCCTTCCTGCATCACGACCTTGCGGCCGAGCAGGTCGAGCGCCTGGATGCCGTGCGTGCCCTCGTGGATCATGTTGAGGCGGTTGTCGCGCCAGTACTGTTCGACGGGGAAGTCACGCGTGTAGCCGTAGCCGCCGAGCACCTGGATCGCGAGGCTGTTCGCCTCCAGGCACCACTCGCTCGGCCAGCTCTTCGCGATCGGCGTCAGCATCTCGAGCAGCAGCGCGGCCTCGGCCGAGGCGTCGGGCGCGCCGCTGTGCTGCTCGTCGACGAGCCGCGCGCAGTACAACTCGAGCGCCAGCGCGCCTTCGCAGTAGCTCTTTTGCGCGAGCAGCATGCGCTTCACGTCGGCGTGCCGGATGATCGGAACCTGCGGTTGCGTCGCGTCCTTGCCGCCCACGCCCATCGGCCGGCCTTGCGGCCGGTTCTTCGCGTAGTCGAGAGAGGCTTCGTAGCCCGCGTAGCCGAGCATCGTCGCACCCAGACCGACGGCGATGCGCGCCTCGTTCATCATGTGGAACATGCAGCGCAAGCCTTCGTGCGGCTTGCCGACCAGGTAGCCGATGGCGCCGCCCCCGCGGCCGTCGAGGCCGCTGCCCGACCCCGCGCGCACCGGAAACTTGCCTTCGCCGAAGTTCAGCAGCGTGTTCGGAATGCCGCGGTAGCCGAGCTTGTGGTTCAGGCCTGCCAGCGCCACGTCGTTTCGTTCGCCGGTGAGTTCGCCATCGGTTCCGACGAGCTTCTTCGGCACGATGAACAGCGAGATGCCTTTCGTGCCGGCGATCGGCTTGCCATCGGGGCCGGGGATCTTCGCGAGCACGAGGTGGATGATGTTGTCGGTCAGCTCGTGCTCGCCGTTGCTGATCCACATCTTGTTGCCGCGCAGGCGGTATCGGCACCCAAGCGGGTCGCTCTCGAAGTCGTCGCCATCGGGCGTCGCGCGGGTGGCCACGTCCGACAGGCTCGATCCGGCCTGTGGCTCGCTCAAACACATCGTGCCCGAAAAGCGGCCGGCGAACTCCTGCTTTGCGAAGACCTGCTGCTGCATCAAAGTGCCGTGCACCATCAGCAGGTTCGCGTTGCCGCTCGTCAGCATGCCACCACCACCGATGCCGATGCCGGCCTTCGAGAAGAAGCTGTTCGCGGCCATCTCGACGACGCAGGGCAACTGCATGCCGCCGATCTCGTAGTCTTGCGCCGCCGCGAGCATGCCGGACTCGGCATACGCCTTCGCGGCAATGTGGCTCGCTTCGGGCAGGTGCACCTTGTCGCCGTCGAACCAGGGCTCTTCGGTGTCGGCGAGACGGTTGAACGGCGCGTACTTCTCGCGCGCGATCTTCTCGCACGTGTCCATCACCGACGCGAAAGTCTCGCGCGAGTGGTCGGCGAAGCGCGAGCGCTTTTGCAACGACTCGACGTCGAGCCAGTCGTGGAGCAGGAAGTCGATCGTCTGTCGGTAGCTCATCGGAGCACTCCTGCGGCGATCGGTGTGGACGTGAATTCGGGCATGCGTGCCTTTGCGGTCAGTGCAAGAGTGGGTCGTGCTCGGAGACGATGAATCGGTCGTCACCGTTGCGTTGCACGCGGATCGGCAGCGTGACCCGGGCCGGCACGAGGTATTTCGGCACGACCGGCGCCAAGCGCGCGAAGGCCTGGCCTGATGCGAGCTGCATGGCCTCACCCAGCGGGGCGCGCAGCGTCTCGACCTGCGCCGGCGCGCCGCCGACGAAGCGCCACCACAGCTTGCCCGATTGGCGCGCGTCGGCGTCGAGCGCGAGGCTCACTTCAAGGCCGGCGGGCCATGCGTCCTTCGGGAATCGCAGTTGATCGAGCGTGGCGACGATCAACGTGAACGCCACCCCCACCGAGTAGTCCCAGGGTTCGATGATCTCGTCGGTACCGCCCTTGCCCGCGAGCCATGCACCCGCGTTGGCATAGCTCTGTGGCACGCCGCGCCCGGCGCCGAACAGGGCAGCCAGCCGGCGCGATGCTTCGGCGCTGCCGCGGCGCGACGCCTCGCCATAGAACTGCGACGCACGCGGTTCGTCGCGAAGCACGCACTCGCCCGCTTCGAAGTGGCGGCCGATCGCGAGCAGGTCTTCGGCGCGAGGGTCGTTCAGGCGCTTGTTCAGCGCGGCGAGGGCGGCCGGGCAATGCGCCGGCGCGCCCCACACGGCCTCGAGCAGGCGCGGCAGCACGGGGGCCTGCTGCGCCGCCGGCTCGGGCAGGTGTGCCACCAACACCGCGCCGGCGAGCAACGCCCGCACCGTCGTCATGGGGCCTGTCGGGATCATCGTGCGCCAGTCGCGCTACAGCACTTCGAACACGCCGGCCGCACCCATGCCGCCGCCGATGCACATCGTCACGACCACGCGCTTCGCGCCGCGACGCTTGCCTTCGATCAGCGCGTGGCCCGTGAGGCGCTGGCCGCTCACGCCATACGGGTGGCCGACCGCGATCGCGCCACCGTTGACGTTGAGCTTGTCCATCGGAATGCCCAGCGTGTCGGCACAGTACAGCACCTGCACCGCGAAGGCCTCGTTCAGCTCCCACAGGTCGATGTCGGCGACAGTCAGACCGAGCTTCTTCAGCACCTTGGGCACCGCGAACACCGGGCCGATGCCCATCTCGTCAGGCTCGCAGCCGGCGACGGCGAAGCCGAGGAAACGGCCGAGCGGCTTCAGGTTGCGCTTGGAGGCGAGCGATTCGTTCATCAGCACGCAGGCGCCACCGCCGTCGCTGAATTGGCTCGCGTTGCCGGCTGTGATCAGGCCGCCGGGCAAGGCGGAGCGCAGGTCCTTGATGCCGTCGTAGGTGGTGCCGGCGCGGATGCCTTCGTCGTTCTTGATCGTGACCTCTTTCGTGCGCAGGCCCATCGTCGCGTCGGCAACGCCGGCCATCACGGTGCAGGCGATGATCTCGTCGGTGAATTTGCCGGCTTCGAGCGCGGCGGCGGCCTTCTGCTGGCTGCCCGCGCCGTATTGATCCATGCGCTCGCGGCTGACCTTGTAGCGCTTGGCGACCTGCTCGGCCGTCTGCAGCATGTTCCAGTAGATCTCGGGCTTGTGCTCGACCAGCCACGGGTCGGCGCCCATGTGGCGATTGGCTTCGTTCTGCACGCACGAGATGCTCTCGACGCCGCCGGCGACCAGCACATCGGACTCGCCGGCGATGATGCGCTGCGCGGCCATCGCGATGGTCTGCAGGCCGCTCGAGCAGAAGCGGTTCACGGTCATGCCGCTGGTGGTGATGGGCAGGCCGGCGCGCAGCGCGATCTGGCGCGCGATGTTGCTGCCGGTCGCGCCCTCGGGCGTGGCGCAGCCCATGATGACGTCATCGACCTCGGCGGCCTCGATGCCGGCGCGCTCGACCGCCGCCTTGACGGCAAAGCCACCGAGCGTGGCGCCGTGCGTCATGTTGAAGGCGCCCTTCCAGCTCTTCGCGAGGGGGGTGCGGGCGGTGGAAACGATCACGGCGCTGGTCATGTCTGGCTCCTTGGATTAAACGGTGGCGGCGACGGCGGTCGAGGCCTTGTAGATGCTGTTCTTCGGCTGCGCGAAGACGCGCCGCACCATCGGTTCGAATTCGCTCATCGGCAAGGTCTCGGCCTTCGCATCGAAGGCCGGGTTGTCGTAGAGGTCGCAGAACTCGGCCGTGCGATCAAAGTGTGCGTGGCCCTTGAACTGGTCGCGCAGGTTGCGGTCGAGGCCGATGTGGTGGAAGAAGTAGTAGCCCTGGAAGATGCCGTGGTTCTGCACCATCCACAGGTTCTCGTCGCTGACGAAGGGTTTGAGGATCGCGGCGGCGATGTCGAAGTGGTTGTAGGTGCCGAGCGTGTCGCCGATGTCGTGGAACAGCGCGCAGACCACGTACTCCTCGTCGCGGCCGGCGCGCAATGCGTTGGTGGCGGTCTGCAGCGAGTGCGTGTAGCGGTCGATGGGGAAGCCGCCGTAGTCGCCTTCGAGCACCTTCAGGTGCGCCATCAGCCGATCGGGCAACTGGCGCGCGAACGGCATGAACTCGCCGCCGATCTTCTGCCAGTCGGCCTGCGTGCTGGCTTCCATGCGGGTGAACGTGGCGCGATCATTCATGGCTTGGCTCCAAACTGCGGTTCACTGGGCGGCCTGCGATACGAGCCGGTGATAGAAGCGGATCAGTTCGGCCAGATTCGCCGTGCTGATGCGCTCGTTGGTGCCGTGAAAGCGCGGCAGGTCTTCGGCCTTGGCGCGCACCGGCGAGAACTTGAAGATGTGGTCGGCGACGAGTTCGAAATGCTGCGAGTCGGTGCCGCCGATCATCAACCCCGGCGCGACCACCGTGCCCGGAAACAGCTCTCGCACCGTGCGTTCGATGAGGCGGTACGACGCACTGTCGGTCGGCGCGACCTTCGACGGTTCGGTGGCTCCCGGCAGCACCTTGAAATCGACGCGTTCGTTCGCCACCGTCTGCTTCACATGATCCATCACGCTGGCCTGGGTGTCGCCCGGCAGCAGGCGGAAATTGACCGTCGCCTCGGCGCGGCCGGGCAGCACGTTCTCCTTGTTGCCGGCGTTCACGATGGTCAACGCCGTGGTCGTGTGCATCATCGCGTTCGTGCTCGCACCGGCCTCGAGCTGCTTGCGCACGACCGGGCCGAACAGCCACAAGTTCGACAGGGCGACCCGGCCGAAGCCACTCATCTCGGGCGCCACCGTCTCGAACATCTCGCGCGCGACACCCTGGATGCGCGCCGGGAACTGGTGGTTGTCGAGCCGGCTCAGCGCCGCACTCATCATCGCGATCGCGCTCGTGCCCTGCGGCGGCGGCATCGACGAATGCCCGGGCGTCGCGCCCACGCCCAGCGCGACCGACATGAAGCCCTTCTCGGCAATGCCGATGATCGCCGCCGGTGCCTTCAGGCCCGGCAACACGCCGTCGGTGATCAGCAGGCCTTCGTCGATGACGAAGTCGAGCTTCACCTGGCGCTCGCCCAGCAGCTTCGCGATCGCCTTTGCGCCGCGCAGGCCGCCCACCTCCTCGTCGGCACCGAAGGCCAGATAGATCGTCCGCTTCGGTTTGAAGCCCGCGTTGGCCAGCAGCTCGACGGCTTCCATCTGGGAGATCAGGTTCGCCTTGTCGTCCCAGGCGCCGCGGCCCCAGACGAAGCCGTCGTGGATCGTGCCGGCAAACGGCTCGGCCTGCCAATCCTTCTCAGTGCCGGGCGCGATCGGGACGACGTCCTGATGCGCCATCAGCAGGATCGGTTTGGCGGCCGGGTCGCTGCCGGGCCACGTGTAGAGCAAGCTCAGGCCGGCCACGATCTCGCGCTTCATCGCCGCGTGCAGCTTCGGGTAGCGCGCTTGCAGGTGCGCGTGCAGGGCTTCGAACTGGTCGGCGTTGAGCGCAGCGTCGGTGGGCGACGACACGGTCTTCGCCCGGACGGCCACGGCGAGCGACTCGCCGGCCGCCTTCTCGTCGATCGCCATCAGCGCGAACGGCGGCACATCGACCTGGCGCGAACCCTGGCGCCAGGTGTTGACGGCCACGGCCGCGACCAGCAGCGCCAGCAGCCCGAGCACCACCATCACGACACGCTTGAGCATGGAGTGACCGGTCAGCTGAACGAGCGGCCTTCAGCCGCCAGCTTCGCCAGCAGCGGCGCCGGCACCCAGAACGACGCGTCGTCGAGCGGGTTCGCCGCGAAGCGCTTCATCGTGCCGACAACGTTGAACAGCCCGACCTGGTCGGCGTAGTTCATCGGCCCGCCGCGGTGCAGCGGGAAGCCGTAGCCGGTGAGGTAGACCATGTCGATGTCGGAGGCGCGCAGCGCGATGCCTTCGTCGACGATCTTCGCGCCTTCATTGACGAGCGCGTAGACGAGTCGGCCGACGATCTCGTCGTCGCCGATCTTGCGCGGCGTGATGCCGAGGTCCTTGCGGTGCTTCTCGATCATATCGGTGACGATGGTGCTCGGGATCGCATCGCGCTTGCCCGGCACGTAGTCGTACCAGCCGGCACCGGTCTTCTGGCCGAAGCGGCCCAGCTCGCACAGCAGATCGGCGGTCTTGCTGTAGCGCATGTTGGGCTTCTCGAGGTAGCGGCGCTTGCGGATGAACCAGCCCACATCGTTGCCGGCCAGGTCGCCCATGCGGAACGGGCCCATCGCCATGCCGAACTTCTCCATGGCCTTGTCGACCTGCGCCGGCGTGCAGCCCTCTTCGAGCAGGAAACCGGCCTGACGCGAATACTGCTCGATCATGCGGTTGCCGATGAAGCCGTCGCACACGCCGGAGACCACGCAGGTCTTCTTGATCTTCTTGCCGAGGGCCATCACGGTGGCGAGCACATCCTTCGCGGTCTTTTCGCCGCGGATGACTTCGAGCAGCTTCATCACGTTGGCCGGGCTGAAGAAGTGCGTGCCGATCACGTCCTGCGGCCGCTTCGTGAAGGATGCGATCTTGTTCACGTCCAGCGTCGAGGTGTTCGAGGCCAGGATCGCGCCGGGCTTCATCACCTCGTCGAGCGTCTTGAACACGGTTTCCTTGACGCCCATGTCCTCGAACACGGCCTCGATCACCATGTCGGCGTCCTTCAGGTCGCCGTAGTTGAGCGTGGTGGTCAACAACGCCATGCGCCCATCGAGCTTGTCCTGCTTCAACTTGCCCTTCTTGACCTGCGCTTCGTAGTTCTTGCGGATGATGCCCACGCCCTTGTCGAGCGCCTCCTGCTTCATCTCGAGCATCGTCACCGGAATGCCGGCGTTCAGGAAATTCATCGCGATGCCACCGCCCATCGTGCCGGCGCCGATCACCGCGAGCTTCTTGATGTCACGAACCGGCGTGTCGGCCGGAACGTCCGGAATCTTCGTGGTCGCGCGCTCGGCCATGAAGGCGTGGCGCAGCGCCTTGCTCTCCGGCGTGAACATCAGCGCGGTGAACAGCTCGCGTTCGAGCTTCATGCCGGCATCGAACGGCAGCTTCAGCGAGCCGGCCACGGCCTCTACGCACTTCAGCGGCGCCGGGAAGTTCTTGGACATGCCGCCGACCATGTTCTTGACGAACTGCACGTAGGCATCGGCGCTGGGATGTGTGACCTTCAGGTTGCGCACCAGCGGCAGCGGGCGCCCGCTCTTGGCAAGATCCGCAGCGACCTCGGCGGCGAACGCCAGCGACTCGGTCATCAGGTCGCCGGTCGCGATCTTGTCGAACAGCGTCTGGCCCGGCGCCATCGCCAGCATCTCGCTCTTCACCGGCTCGCCGCTGACGATCATGTTCATCGCGTTCTCGAGGCCGATCACGCGCGGCAGGCGCTGCGTGCCGCCGGCGCCGGGGATCAGGCCGATCTTCACCTCGGGCAGCGCGACCTGCGCGCCGGGCGATGCAACCCGGTAGTGGCAGCCGAGCGCCAGCTCCAGCCCGCCGCCCATGCACACCGTGTGGATCGCGGCGACGATCGGCTTGCTGCTCGCTTCGAGCGCGAGGATCACGCTGAGCAGGTTCGGTTCGGCGAGCGCCTTGGGCGAGCCGAACTCCTTGATGTCCGCGCCGCCCGAAAACGCCTTGCCGGCGCCGGTGATCACGATGGCCTTGACGGTCGCGTCGGCGATCGCCTTGTCCAACCCCGTGACGATGCCCAGCCGCGTCGCGTACCCGAGGCCGTTGACGGGTGGGTTGTCCAGCGTGATGACGGCGACGTTGCCGCGGAGTTCGTAGTGGGCGCTCATGGGGATGTTCCTCGAATTGGATCGGCAAAAAAGAACGGTCGTTCGATTCTAGGGTCGCTAAGAAAAAAGGCGCTGTCTCAGCAGTGACAACGCCTCTCGCCGCGAGTCGCGTCGGGGCTCAGACTTCCAGCCACTCTTTCCGAATATAGGCGTCGGCACGCAAGGCTGCCGGCGTGCCCTCGAAAACGATGCTGCCGTGGCCCATCACGTAGCAGCGCTCGGAAATGCTCAGCGCGATGGTGAGCTTCTGCTCGACCAGCAGCACCGAGACGCCGCGATTCTTCAAGGTTTTCAGGTACTCGGCGACGAGCTCGACGATCTTCGGCGCCAGGCCCTCGGTCGGCTCGTCGATCATGATCAGGTCGGGGTCGCCCATCAGCGTGCGGCACAGCGTCAGCATCTGCTGCTCGCCGCCGGAGAGCACGCCGGCCTCGGTGTGCTCGCGCTCCTTCAGCCGCGGGAACATCTTGTACATGTCGGCGAAGGACCAGCGCGGCTTGGATTTGTCACCGCGCTTGCCGCGCTTCTCGCCCAGCATCAGGTTCTGCTCGACCGTCAACTTCGGAAAGATGTCGCGGTTCTCGGGCACGTAGCCGATACCGCGGTGCGCGATGTCGAAGGCGTGGTGGCCGAGGATCTCCTTGTCGCGGAACTTGACCGAGCCTTCGCCATGCACCAGCCCCATGATGGTCTTGACGGTGGTCGAGCGGCCCGAGCCGTTGCGCCCGAGCAGCGCGACGATCTCGCCCTCGCCGACCTTCATGTCGACGCCGTGCAGGATGTGGCTCTTGCCATAGTAAGCGTGCAAGCCTCGGATATTGAGCATCAGTGTCCCGCCTCCGCCGCCTGCGCGTCGGCGAGCACCGAACCCAGGTAGGCCTCCTGCACGCGCGCGTTCGCACGCACGGCCTCCGGCACGTCGAACGCGATCACCTCGCCGTAGACCAGCACCGCGATCTTGTCGGCCAGGCCGAACACCACGCCCATGTCGTGCTCGACCGTCAACAGCGTCTTGCCGATCGTGACCTCGCGGATCAGCTCGATGAAGCGGCTCGTCTCGCTCTTGCTCATGCCAGCGGTCGGCTCGTCGAGCAGCACCACGTTGGCGCCGCCGGCGATCGTGATGCCGATCTCGAGCGCGCGCTGCTCGGCGTACGTGAGGTTCATCGCCAACGTGTCGCGCTTGCGCTCGAGCTTGATCATCGACAGCAGTTTCTCCGCGCGTTCGTTGGCATCGGTCAGGTTGGCCAGGAACTTCCAGAACGCGTACTTGTAGCCCAGCGACCAGAGCACCCCGCAGCGCAAGTTCTCGAACACCGACAGGCGGCTGAAGATGTTGGTGATCTGGAAGCTGCGCGCCAAGCCCTTGCGGTTGATCTCGTAAGGCGCCTGCCCATCGATGCGCTCGCCGTTCAACACGATCTCGCCACCGGTGGGAGCGAGCCGCCCGCTGATGAGGTTGAACAGCGTCGACTTGCCCGCGCCGTTCGGCCCGATGATGGCGACACGCTCGCCGGTGTTCACGGCGAGCTGGGCGCCACGGATGATCTCGGTCTTGCCGAAGTTCTTGCGCAGGTCCTTGAGTTCGAGTGCAACGCTCATTGCGCAGACTCCCGCTCCTTGATCTCGGCCTCGATCTCCTCCTGCGCCCGACCCCAGACCCGCACGAAGCGGCGTCGCAGCGGCTCCAGCAGCGCCAACCCCACGGCCAGCAGCGCACCGGCCCCCAGCCAGCTCGCCACGCTGGCGGTGTTCAGGCCGACGCCGAGGAAGGTGAGCGTGGAGCCGAGCGCCGCGTTGAGCTGGACGTGATAGATCATCTCGACGATCGCCGCGGCGCCTGCCGCGGCCAGCGCGCTGGCCATCAGCAGGCCGGCATACGTGCCCAGCAAGCGCCCGAACTTGCCGAAGCGGGCGACGCGCAGATTCATCATGACCACGCTGGCAATGCCACCGGGTGCGAACATGACCATGAACAGGAACACAAGCCCGAGGTACAGCAGCCAGGCCTTGGTCACTTCGGACAGCAGCACCGAAGCCAGCACCAGCAGCACCGCGCCGATGATCGGGCCGAAGAAGAACGTCGCGCCACCGAGGAAAGTGAACAGCAGGTAGCCCCCCGAGCGCACCGTGCTCAGGCTGTCGGAGGCGTTGACGATCTCGAAATTGATCGACGCCAGCGCGCCGCCGATGCCGGCGAAGAACCCGGCGATCACGAACCCGAGGTAGCGCACCCACTGGGTGTTGTAGCCGATGAATTCGACCCGCTCCGGGTTGTCGCGCACCGCGTTGAGCATTCGGCCCAGCGGCGTGCCGGTGAACGCGAACATCAGCGCAGTGGAGACGAAGCAGTAGGCCGCGATCAGGTAGTAGACCTGGATCTGTGGCCCGAACGTCATGCCGAGGAACGAGCCGTAGGTCCGGTTCGTCGTGACGCCACCCTCGCCGCCGAAGAAGCCCGGGAACATCAGCGACATTGCCGCGACCAATTCACCGATGCCCAACGTGATCATCGCAAAGGTCGTGCCCGACTTCTTCGTCGTCACGTACCCGAACAGCGCGGCGAACAGCATGCCGGTCAGGCCGCCGACCAGCGGCACGACGACCAGCGGGATCGGCGTGCCGCCGCTTGTGGCGAGGTTCATCGCGTGCACCGCGATGAACGCGCCCAGGCCGGTGTAGACGGCGTGGCCGAAGCTGAGCATGCCGCCCTGGCCGAGCAGGATGTTGTAGCTCAGGCAGACGATGATCAGGTACCCCATCTGCGACAGCATCGTCAGCGCCAGGCTGCTGCGAAACACCAGCGGCAGCACGACCAGCAGAACCGCGAACAGCCCCCAGACCAGCAAGCGGCCGAGATTGAACGGCTTGGCGCCACGCGTGGCCATCTCAGCCCTCCCGCTTTCCGAGCAGGCCCTTGGGCCGGAAGATCAGGATCAGCACCAGCAGCAGGTACGGCAGGATCGGGGCGACCTGCGCGACGCTGAGCTGAAGCAGGTCATGGCCGAAGGTCTGATCGGTCACCCGGATGCCCAGGGCCTGCAGCCCCGTCGCGATCGACTGGTCGATGGCGACCGCGAAGGTCTGCAGCACACCGATCAGCAGCGACGCCAGGAAGGCGCCGGCCAACGACCCCATGCCGCCGACGACGACGACGACGAACACGATCGAGCCGACGGCGCCGGCCATCGCCGGCTCCGTGACATAGGTGTTGCCGCCGATCACCCCGGCCAGCGCCGCCAGCGCTGCGCCGCCGCCGAACACGAGCATGAACACGCGCGGCACATTGTGGCCGAGCGCCTCGACGGTCTCGGGGTGCGTCAGCGCCGCCTGGATCACCAGGCCGATGCGGGTGCGCGTCAGCAGCAGCCATACCGAGAACAGCATCAGCATCGCCAGCAGCATGATGAACGAACGCGACTTCGGGAACTGCGTGCCGAACAGCGTGAACAGCGGGCCCTGCAGCTGCGCCGGCAGGCCATAGGGCACGGTGGCGTTGCCCCACACGAGGCGCACCAGTTCGAGAATCAGGTACGACAGGCCGAAGGTCACGAGCAATTCGGGCACGTGGCCATACTTGTGGACGCGGCGCAGGCAGAAGCGCTCGAAGGCGGCCCCCAGCACGAACACCAGCAGCGGCGCGACGAACAGCGCCGGCCAGAAGCCCGTCACACCCGAGATGCTGTAGGCGAAGTACGCACCCAGCATGTAGAAGCTGGTGTGCGCAAAGTTGAGCACACCCATCATGCTGAAGATCAGGGTCAGGCCCGAACTCAGCATGAACAGCAACAGGCCGTAGCTCAGGCCGTTCAACAGTGAGATGGCGAAGAATTCCACGGTCAGGTTGGTCTCCGGGGCAGCGACGGTGCGGCGCGCAAAAAAAGAGCCGGCGAGCGATTCACATCACCCCCCGGCGTTGCGCCCGCGAACGCTGGCTTACAGCGATGGGCGCTTCATGTCGCAGGACGTAGGCGTACTCGCGATGTACGGCTCAAGGTACTTCACCGGCGCGAA
This sequence comes from uncultured Rhizobacter sp., assembly GCA_964247075.1. GTDB lineage: Bacteria > Pseudomonadota > Gammaproteobacteria > Burkholderiales > Burkholderiaceae_C > LMDS01. The sequence continues at coordinate 214,641 of CAXTSS010000004.1, forward strand.
GGTGTAGCCGGTGTTCTCGACGCTGTACTTGTTCTTGGCGTCGACCTTCTGCCACTTGGAGATCCACAGGCCCTGCTGCATCTGGTGGTCGGTCTTGCGGATCTCGCTCTCGCCGTTGAAGCCCTTGAACTTGAGCCCTTCCATCGCGGAAGCGACCTTCATCGGATCGGTCGCCTTCGCCTTGGCCATCGCGTCGCCCAGCAGCTTGATCGCGTTGTAGATCGAGAAGGTGTAGAGATCGTCGTTGAACTTCTGCTTGTACTCCGCCATCAGCGCGCCCATCTCGCCGGTGTAGTTCGAGTGGTTGTAGGCGATCTGGTAGACCTCGAGGTCGCCACCCGCGGCCAGCGCGGTCGGCGTGCCGGAGACGCCCGCGTAGTACGCGTAGATCGGCACTTTCAGGCCCGAGTCGTTGAGCGCCTTGATCAGCAGGGTCATGTCCTGGCCCCAGTTGCCGGTGACGATCGTGTCGGCACCCGACTGCTTGATCTTGGCAACGTAGGGCGCAAAGTCCTTCACTTGCCCGAGCGGGTGCAGGTCGTCGCCGACGATCTTGGCGTCGGGCCGGTTGCGTGCAATGCCTTCCTTGAAGAACTTCGAGACCTGCTGGCCGTGTGAGTAGTTCTGGTTGATCAGGTAGATCTTCGAGACCTTGGGCTGGTCTTTCATGAACGCGGTCAGCGCGGCCATCTTCATCGACGTGTCGGCGTCGAAGCGAAAGTGCGCGAAGCTGCACTTCTCGTTCGTCAGCACCGGGTCGACGGCCGCATAGTTCATGTACAGGATTTCCTTGCCGGGATTGCGTTCGTTGTGCTTGGCAACGGCATCGGCGAGCGGCACGGCCACGTTCGAGCCGTTGCCCTGAGTCACGTAGCGAAAGCCCTGGTCGCTCGCAGCCTTGAGCAGGTTCAGCGCCTCCTGCGGCGAACTCTTGCTGTCCATGCCGACGATCTCGAACGTCACACCGGCCGGGTTCTTGGCACCACCCAGATGCGCGGCGATCAGTTGCCAGCTCTTGAGCTGGTTCTGCCCCACGTTGGCAAACGGCCCCGACAGGCCCTCGATCATCGCGATCTTGACGGTCTCGCCCTTCTGGGCGAACGCGCCGCAGGCACTGGCCAGCATGACACTGGCGGCAATCAGCTTGACTGAAAATTTCATGGGAACGAATCTCCTGAGATCGTGGTACATCGAATGCGCGCCCAGCGTACAAGCCTTTGCCCGGCAATCCGTCAGGGAATGCCCGGGAAACCCATGCAGCCCCTGTCACCAGCGCGACAAGCGCCGGCTCAGCGTGCCGCGGCGCGGCTTCGACGGAGACAGAGTATGCCGCGACAGCGCATTGACACCGCAGAGGGATTGCCCGCAAGCCGACACGCGCGCGCCGGGTGCGGGACAATCGCTCCATGATCACTCCACCGGAAGCTGCTGCACGCACGGATTCGTGCCTGCGCTGGCGCGACGGCTTCGCGACGCTCGGCACAGCTTTCTACACGCGGGTACCGCCAACGTCGGTGCCCGCACCGCATTGGGTGGCGCGCAGCGCGGCGCTGGCCGAAGCGCTCGGGCTGGACGCGCAATGGTTCGTGTCCGACGACGCGCTGGCGGTCTTCACCGGCAACATGCTGGCCACTGACAGTGACCCGCTGGCCACGGTCTACAGCGGCCACCAGTTCGGCGTCTGGGCCGGTCAGCTTGGCGACGGCCGCGCGCTCTTGCTCGGCGAGATCGACACGCCCGCTGGCCCGATCGAGCTTCAGCTCAAGGGCGCCGGCAAGACCCCCTACTCGCGCATGGGCGATGGCCGCGCGGTGCTGCGCTCTTCGATCCGCGAGTTCCTGTGCTCCGAGGCGATGCATGCCTTGAGCATCCCGACGACGCGCGCGTTGTGCGTCACCGGCTCCGCGCTGCCGGTGCGGCGCGAGACGATCGAGACCGCCGCCGTGCTGACGCGGACCGCGCCGAGCTTCATCCGCTTCGGCCACTTCGAGCACTTCAGCCAGCTCGACAATCCCGATGCGCTGCGCCGGCTCGCCGACTTCGTGATCGTGCACCACTACCCGGCCTGCCGCGACGCCGCCCACCCCTATGCCGCGCTGCTCGAACAGGTCACGCTGCGCACCGCCGCGCTGATGGCCGACTGGCAGGCGGTCGGGTTCTGCCACGGCGTGATGAACACCGACAACATGTCGATCCTCGGCCTGACGATCGACTACGGCCCGTTCGGATTTCTGGATCAGTTCGACCCCGGGCACATCTGCAATCACTCCGACGCCCAAGGCCGCTATGCATGGGCGCGCCAGCCCAACGTGGCGTTCTGGAACCTGCACGCGCTGGCGCAGGCGCTGATGCCGCTGATCGAGGACTCCGACCGCGCGCTGGCCGCGCTCGAGGTCTACAAGAGCGCGTTTGCGGACGCGCTACTCGAACGTTGGCGCGCCAAGCTCGGGCTGCGAACGGCCGAGGCCGACGACCGCGAACTCGTCGATGACCTGCTGCGCCGCATGGCCGCGGACCGTTGCGACTTCACGATCACCTTCCGCCGCCTCGCCGGGTTCGCGCCCGGTGCCGACAACGCGTTGGTGCGCGACCTGTTCATCGACCGCGAGGCCTTCGATGCCTGGGCGCTGCGCTATGCCAACCGATTGAATCGCGAGCACAGTGTCGACCCGGATCGAACCTTGCGGATGAACCGCGTCAACCCGATGTTCGTGTTGCGCAACCACCTCGCCGATGTCGCGATCCGCGATGCCCAGGCCGGTGATTTCAGCGAGGTACAGCGGCTGCTGAAAGTTCTGGAGCGGCCGTTCGACGAATCAGATGCGGCCACGCGCGAGCGCTACGCCGGCTTCCCGCCCGAATGGGCGTCCACCATCGAGGTTTCCTGCTCATCATGACCAATGACGCAAAAGCAGCAAAAGACTACAAGGTAAAGAAGACCGATGCCGAATGGAAGGCGCAGCTCGATCCGATGCAGTTCGAGGTCGCACGCCATGCCGCCACCGAGCGGCCGTTCAGCGGCAAGTACTGGGATCACTGGAGCGACGGCCACTACAACTGTGTCGGCTGCGGAACGCCGCTGTTCAAGTCGGAGACCAAGTTCGACGCCGGCTGCGGCTGGCCGAGCTACTTCGAGCCGATCAACAGCGAGGTCGTCGAGCGCATCACCGACAAGACCCACGGCATGGTGCGGGTCGAGGTGCGCTGCAACAACTGCGGCTCGCACCTCGGCCACGTGTTCGAGGATGGGCCGCAGCCGACCGGCGAGCGCTTCTGCATCAACTCGGCCGCGATAGACTTCGCGCCCAAGTAGCGATCCTTGGCCGCGCCCGCACGGGCGGCCTTTTGTGCACCCCGATGAAACTCCTGCTCGACTTCCTGCCCATCATCCTGTTCTTCGGGATGTTCAAGTACGCGGAAGGCCATGCGGACTGGGCCGCCCGCTTCGCCACCGAGCATTTCGGCTTCATCGTCTCGGGCGGCGTCGTCGGCGCCGAGGAGGCGCCTGTGCTGCTGGCCACGGTGGTCGTGATCGTTGCGACCTGCGCGCAGATCGGCTACCTGCTGGCGCGTCGCCGCAAGGTCGATATGATCCTGTGGGTCTCGTTCGCGATCATCCTGGTGCTCGGCGGCGCCACGATCTGGTTCCACAACGCCACGTTCATCAAGTGGAAGCTCAGCGTTCTGTATTGGGCGACGGGCGTCGCGTTCTGGGTCAGCCAGACCTTCTTCGGCAAGAACCTGCTGCAGGCGCTGATCGGCGAGCAGCTTCATTTGCCGGCTCCGGTGTGGCGGCGCCTGAACGTGGCGTGGATCGTGTTCTATGTGCTGATGGGCGCGCTCAACCTGTACGTGGCGTACAACTACTCCACCTCGACCTGGGCGAACTTCAAGGTGTTCGGCGCCACCGGCCTGATGCTCGCTTTCATGATTGGGCAGGGCTTCTACGTGAACCGCTACCTCGAGCCCGAGCCGGCGAACGAGAACACACCGTGAGCGTGGCGGCCCTCGACATCCAGCGGGAGCTCGAAGCCTCGCTGCACCCCGATCTGCTCGACGTGCAGGACGACAGCCATCTGCATGCCGGCCACGCGGGCGCACGCGAAGGTCGCCACTTCACGGTTCGAATCGTCAGCGGCCGGTTCATGGGCCTGACGCGCGTGGCCCGGCATCGCCTCGTTTATGATGCGTTGCACGCGCTGATGCCCCGCGGCATCCATGCCCTGGCCATCGAAGCCCGCGCCCCGGGCGAGCCCTGACCCGAACCGCGCGAACCGCGCCACACCTCCTACAGTCGTTGAAAGGCATCCGCCCATGAAGAAGAGTTTTCTCGCACGCCGCGCCGCCCAGATGATGCTGTGCGCGGCAGTCGCGCTTCCGCTGGCCGCGGTGGCGCAGAACGTCGCCATCGTCAACGGCAAGGCCGTGCCGAAAGCGCGTGTCGATGCGCTGATCAAGCAGGTGCAGCTCCAGGCCGCCGCGCAAAGCCAGCAGCTCCCGCCCGACCTGGAAACGCGCGTGCGCGACAAGGTCGTGATGGACGAGATCTTCACGCAAGAGGCCGAGCGCCGCGGCTTGACGTCCTCCGCCGACTACAAGCAGCAGATGGAACAGGCGCGCCAGTCGGTGTTGACCAAACTGCTGACGCAGGACTTCGCGAAGAAGAACACGGTCAGCGATGCCGACGTGAAGGCCGACTACGAGAAGTTCAAGGCCCAGTCCGCCGGCACCGAATATCGCGCGCGCCACATCCTGGTCGAGAAGGAAGACGAGGCCAAGGCCTTGATCGCGCAGATCAAGGGCGGCGCCAGCTTCGAGGAGCTCGCGAAGAAGAGCTCGAAGGATCCGGGATCGGGCGCCAACGGCGGCGACCTCGACTTCGCCGCGCCGGGCTCGTATGTGCCCGAGTTCTCGCAGGCGATGGTCAAGCTCAAGAAGGGCGAGATGACGCCGGAGCCGGTCAAGTCGCAGTTCGGCTACCACATCATCCGACTCGACGACACGCGCGAGGCGCAGTTCCCGCCGTTCGACGACGTGAAGGGTCAGCTCAAGCAGCGCATGGAGCAGCAGAAGGTCGGCGCGTTCGTCGAAGAAATTCGGGCGAAAGCCAAGACCGACTACAAGTTCAGTCAATAGTCGGACGCTTCAAGGCGCCCGGCTTCGATTCGGAGTTGCCGGTCGCAGCGTTCCGCAATGCCGCGGTCGTGAGTGACCAGCACGAGCGTCGTGCCGGCCTCGCGGTTGAGCGCGAACATCAGCTCCATCACGGTCTCGCCGGTGGCGAAATCAAGGCTGCCGGTCGGCTCGTCGGCCAGCAGCACCGCCGGCTCCATCACGAAGGCGCGCGCCAGCGCCACGCGCTGCTGCTCGCCACCCGAGAGCACCTTCGGGTAATGCCGCAGCCGCTCGCTCAAGCCCACGCGGCGCAGCATCTCGGTCGCGAGCGCGCGCGCATCGCTGCGGCCTTGCAACTCCAGCGGCAGCATCACGTTTTCCAGCGCATTCAGGTTGCCGAGCAGCTGGAAACTCTGGAACACGAACCCCACCTTGGCCGCACGCACCGCGGCGCGCGCGTCTTCGTCGATGGCGAACAGGTCCGTGCCGGCGAGGCGAACGGTGCCGGTGGTCGGTGTGTCCAGCCCCGCGATGATCGACAGCAAGGTGCTCTTGCCCGATCCCGAGGCCCCGACGATCGCCGCCGACTGGCGCGGTGCGAGGGTGAAGGCGATCTCATGGAGAATGGTCAGCGTGCCGGTGGAGTCCTGGACCTGCTTGGTGACGCGCTCGACGGCAATGATGGGTTCAGACATGAATGATGGTGAAGTAAGGCGAACCCGGCGGGCGTGGCTCGCGCACTGTAGCGTGTTGCTGGCCGCGGCGGCGGGCGCTGCCTGGCCGGGCGCGGCGCATGCTTCGGTATCGACGATCCTCGTCGTCGGCGACAGCCTGTCGGCCGAATATGGCCTGAAGCGCGGCAGCGGTTGGGTCGCGTTGCTCGAAGCGCGATTGACGCGCTCGAAGATCGCGGCCACGGTGATCAACGCCAGCATCAGCGGCGACACCACCTCGGGCGGGCGCTCGCGTCTGCCGGCCCTGCTCGCGCAACACCAGCCTGGCGTCGTGGTCATCGAACTCGGCGGCAACGATGCGTTGCGCGGTCTGCCGCTGGCGATGACCCGCGACAACCTCGTTGCGATGTCCCGAGCCGCGCGCGCCGCCGGCGCGAAGGTGCTGATCACCGGCATGCAACTGCCGCCGAACTACGGGCGCAAATACGGTGACGAGTTCGCCGGCCTGTTCGCCACGGTCGCGAAAACCGAAGGCGCCGCGCTCGTGCCCTTCCTGCTCAAGGGCGTGGCCGACGGGCCGCAGGCCGACACGCTGTTTCAACCGGACCGCATCCACCCGCTGGCGGCGGCGCACCCGATGATTCTGGACAACGTCTGGCCGGTACTGAAGCCCTTGCTGCGCTGAGCCGCGCCAGCCGCTAGCGTTGCTGCTCGCGCGGATCGCGCGGGTCGCCGCGCTTTTGTTCCGGGCCAGGCGCCTCGGGGTGCGGCTTGGGCTCAGGCCGCCTGACCTCGGGCGGTGCGACCGGTGCCGGGCGCTGAACTTCGGCGGGACGCGCCGGTTCCGCCGGACGCGGTGCCGGCGCAGGCGCCGCGGGAGCGGCTGCCGGCCGCTCCAGGCGCGGCTGTGGACGCGCTGGTTCGTTCTGCACCGGTGGCGCCTCGACGGGCCGCGGCTGCACCCGGCGCTCTTCGCCCCGATGCACTGGCTGCGGCCGCATCATCGGCGCCTCCTGGACGGGCGGCGGCGCAGCCGGACGGTTGACGACCTGAGGTAGCGCAGGCGTTGGTGCCGGTGCGGCGATCGGCGCCTGCGGCGCGGCCTCGATGCGATCACGGCCGGGGCGTCGATCATCGCGCCAAATCGGCGGGCGCGGCTGCGGGCCGGGAGCACCAGGATTCACCGGCGGCGCAGCCACGGCCGGCGCGGCCGGTGTCGGTTGCTGCACCACGGGCGGCGGCCGCGGGCTTTCGGGCCGCGCGACGTCCCGGCCACGCCCGTCGCGATCGCGCTCCTGTTGCGGCGGCGGGAAGCCGGGGCGCGCGCCGACCGGGCGCTCGGCAAACCCCGGCGGCGGGCGTACCTGGACCTGGCGCGGATCGACAGCGCGCACCGGCGGGGTCGGCACCGGCGGTGCGATCAAGGTGGCCACACGCGCACCCGCCGGCTGATTCGCAAACTCGCGCCCCACCGGGTTCTGGCGCATCAGTGCCGCGGCCGGCGCCACCGGCTGGCGCGAGGTCATCACCGCGGCGGGCACGACGGTGACGGCGCCGGGCCAGCGCCGGTTGTCGAACTCGCGCGGCCCTTGCGGGTTGTTGAAGACGTTGTTGATCACGGTGACGTTGGTGACGTGCGTGATGTTGATGTTCTGCGCGTAGCGCGGGGTGACGCGGTAACTCGGCACATAGACCTCGCGCGGCGCGAGCGGGAACCAGCCGACCGGCCCGCCGCCGATGGTCACGGACACGTTCGCACGCGGGCCGCCGACCCAGGCGACGAGCGCAGGCGCGTAGACCGGCCGCGCGACCCGCGCCCCCGGCGTCCAGCACCAGGTGTTGCGCACATTGACCCATCGGCCGTAATGGAACGGCGCGAAACCCCATGGCGCGTCATCGACCCAGGTCCAGCCCCACGGACGCACCCAGGCCCAGTGGCCGCTGCGGTACGGTGCCCAATCGACCGCGACGACGGTCGGGATCCAGAGTGCACCGTACTCGGGGTTTTGCTCCCAGCGGCCGTAGCGATCAAGTTCTTCGGCGCCGGTCATCTCGGGAGACACGTAGCGCGCCGACACGCCGGGCACAACGCGACGGTCTCGATCGTTGTTCCAGGCCGTGAAGGCGTCGTTGACGGGCGCGGTCATGTTGTATTGCGCGACGCCGCCGGAGTCGATCCAGAACTCGGCGCGCTGGCCGGCGTTGACCGGCAGGCCGCTGTTCGGACCTTCGTAGCGGGCCTGGCCGCTGTAGACGGAGACGCGGCTGTTGCCGCCCTCGCGGTCGAATCGGTAGCTGCCGCTGCGCTGCACGACGAACCGGCCCTCGTCGGTGCCGAGGTCGAACAGGCCAGCACCGGCCAGGTCGGGCACGCGTGCGATCGCGCTGCCGCCGAGCAGATGGAGCGAAAGCCGTTCGTCGTCGAGCGCGGTCACTTCGAGTTCGGTGTTGCCATCGAGCCGCACCGTCGTCGATCCGAGTTGCATCTCGGCGCGCGCGCCGGCTTCGGTGGCGAGCCGGTCGCCGGCCGTGATCGGGCGGTTGCGCACGGCGCTGACCCATTCGCCGTTGTCGGCGTTGTAGAGCCAGACCTGGCCACTGAACTCCGACAACCGCGCGGCGCGGCTCGGCGGATCGATGGCGGGGTCGGTCTGAGCGCTGGCGCTGCCGAGTGCGGCCAACATCAGCGCAGCGGCGATCAAGCGATAGATGAACGTCATGATGCGAGTCTCCTGCTGCTCAACGTTCTGCGCGGCCATCCGGCCGACCCGGCGGCGGTAGGAGAAACGCCCGTTTACAAACCAGAAACAGCGCCGTCAGTCATCATCGGAGGTATCGAGCCCCGGAAAGAGCACGCTGGTGAAGCCGAACCGCGCGAAATCGCGCACCCGCATCGGGTAGAGCTTGCCGATCAGATGGTCGCACTCATGCTGCACCACGCGCGCGTGGAAACCCTCGGCCTCGCGCGCGATCGGTTCGCCGGAGGGGTCGAAGCCGGTGTAGCGGATGCGCGCGAAGCGCGGCACCACGCCGCGCAGGCCCGGCACCGAAAGGCAGCCTTCCCAGGCCTCTTCTTCAGCGTCGTCCAGCGGCGTGATCTGCGGGTTGATCAGCACCGTTTCGGGCACCGGCGGTGCGTCGGGGTAGCGCTGGTTGTTCTGCGCGAAGCCGAAAATCACGAGCGCCAGATCGACGCCGATCTGCGGCGCCGCGAGACCTGCACCGTGGACTGAATGCATGGTCTCGAACATGTCCGCAATCAACGAACGCAGTTCCGGCGTGTTGAAAGCCCGCACCGGCTGGGCGACGCTGAGCAACCGCGGGTCGCCCATCTTCAGGATCTCTCGAATGGTCATCCGGAGATGTTAGCGAAGGCCTCGATGACGTGCGCCGGCGCCTGCACCAGCTCGATCAGCACGCCTTCGCCGCCGACCGGAAACTCGTCGTTGCTCTTCGGATGGACGAAGCAGATGTCGAAACCTGCGGCACCTTTGCGGATGCCGCCGGGAGCGAAGCGCACCCCGTTCGCCGAGAGCCACTCGACGGCACGCGGCAGATCGTCGACCCACAGCCCGATGTGGTTCAGCGGCGTGGTGTGCACGGCCGGTTTGCCATTCGGATCGATCGGCTCCATCAGATCGACCTCGACCTTGAACGCGCCCGCGCCCATCGCGCAGATGTCCTCGTCGACGTTCTCGCGTTCGCTGCGGAAGTTGCCGGTGACCTCGAGGCCGAATTTCTCGACCCACAGCGTGCGCAGGCGCGCCTTGCTCGGCCCGCCGATCGCGACCTGCTGGATGCCCAGCACCTTGAAAGATCTTGCCGTCATGTGGCCTCCGTGCGCTCGAACTCCATGATGACCTGATCGACCGCCAGGCTCTCGCCCTTGGTCGCGAGCACCTTCGCGACCACGCCATCGCGGATCGCCACCAGGATGTTCTCCATCTTCATCGCCTCGATCACCGCCAGCCGCTCCCCGGCGCGGATCGCCTGGCCGGGCTTCACGGCCACATCGACCAGCAACCCCGGCATCGGCGAGAGCAGGAACTTCGACAGGTCGGGTGGCGCCTTGAACGGCATCAGCGCGTTCAGCTCGGCGGCGCGCGGCGACAGCACGCGCACTTCCACCTGCGCGCCATGGTGCGTGACGCGGTAGGCCAGCATCAGGCGCTCGATCTGCGCGCTGAACGGCGCGCCGTTGACCATGCCGTGCACCGCGATATCCCGCAAGTGACCGTCGAACTCGATCGCGTAGGCCTTGCCGGCGATCCCGACCTTGAACCCCTTGCCTTCCAGCTGCACCGTCGCCGGCGTCAGCGTCCGCGCGCCCGCCGCATCGGTCCGCACCACGACGTAGTCGGACGCGATCTGCAGCTCGTGCCCACGCAGCTGGCCGCTGATGCCGGCCGAGCGCGCGAGCACACGGCGGTTGAAGGCCACGGCCAGCGCGAACAGAAAGTCCGCATCCTCGTGCTTCACCGAAGCCAGCGTGAAGCCCTTCGGATACTGCTCGGCGATGAAGCCGGTGTTGAAGTCACCGCTGACGAACTTCGGGTGTGCGAGCAGCGCGGCCTGGAACGGGATGTTGCTCGAGATGCCTCGGATCACGAATGAGTTCAGCGCCTCGCGCATCTTCGCGATCGCATCGAGCCGGTCGCTGCCGTGCACGATCAGCTTGCAGATCATCGAGTCGTAGAACATCGGGATCTCGCCACCCTCGTAGACGCCGGTGTCCACGCGCACCCCACCACCGGCGGGGACGGGCTTGCCGGCCTCCATCGTCGTCAGTGGCGGCTGGAACGCGACCAGCCGGCCGGTGCTCGGCAGAAAGCCGCGCAGCGGGTCTTCGGCATTGATGCGGCACTCGATCGCCCAGCCGGTGCGCGGAATCTGCGCCTGTGTGAACCCGAGCTTCTCGCCGGCCGCGACGCGGATCATCTGCTCGACCAGGTCCAGCCCGGTGATGCATTCGGTGACGGGGTGCTCGACCTGCAGCCGCGTGTTCATCTCCAGAAAAAAGAAACTCTGGTCCTTGCCGACGACGAACTCGACCGTGCCGGCGCTCTGGTAGTTCACGGCCTTCGCCAGCGCCACCGCCTGCTCGCCCATCGCCTTGCGCGTCGCGTCGCTGATGAACGGCGACGGCGCTTCCTCGATCACCTTCTGGTGGCGGCGCTGGATCGAGCACTCGCGTTCGTGCAGGTACACCACGTTGCCGTGCGCATCGCCCAGCACCTGGATCTCGATGTGGCGCGGCTCCTCGACGAACTTCTCGATGAACACGCGGTCGTCGCCGAAGCTGTTGCGCGCCTCGTTGCGGCACGAGGCGAAGCCCTCGAACGCTTCCTTGTCGTTGAAGGCCACGCGCAGGCCCTTGCCGCCTCCGCCGGCCGAGGCCTTGATCATCACCGGGTAGCCGATACCCTTGGCGATCTCGACCGCGTGCTCGGGCGTGTCGATGGCCGCGTTGTAGCCGGGGATGGTGTTCACCTTGGCCGCACCGGCGAGCTTTTTCGACGCGATCTTGTCGCCCATCGCGGCGATCGACGCATGTTTCGGGCCGATGAAGACGATGCCTTCTTCCTCGACCCGTTTGGCGAACGCCTCGTTCTCGCTCAGGAAGCCGTAGCCCGGGTGCACGGCCTGCGCACCGGTCTGTTTGCAGGCCGCGATGATCTTGTCCATCGACAAATACGACTCACGGCTCGGCGGCGGGCCGATGCAGACGGACTCGTCGGCGAGCTCGACATGCAGCGCATCGCGATCCGCTTCCGAGAAGACGGCGACCGTCTTGATGCCCATCTTCTTCGCGGTCTTGATGACGCGGCAGGCGATTTCGCCACGGTTCGCAATCAGGATCTTGGTAAACATCTTGTTCTCCTCCTGATCGATCACAGCGGAATGTTGCCGTGCTTGCGCCACGGATCATCGACCTTCTTGTCGCGCAACATCACCAGCGAACGGCAGATGCGCTTGCGCGTCTCGTGCGGCTGGATCACGTCGTCGATGTAGCCCCGCGCACTGGCCACAAAGGGGTTCGCGAACTTGGCCTTGTACTCGGCCTCGCGCGCGGCCAGCTTCACCGGATCGTTCTTCTCTTCGCGGAAGATGATCTCGACCGCGCCCTTCGCACCCATCACCGCGATCTCGGCGTTGGGCCAGGCGAAGTTCACGTCACCTCGAAGGTGCTTCGAACTCATCACGTCGTAAGCGCCGCCGTAGGCCTTGCGCGTGATCACGGTGATCTTCGGCACCGTGCATTCGGCGTAGGCGTACAGCAGCTTGGCGCCGTGCTTGATGATGCCGCCGTACTCCTGCGCCGTGCCGGGCATGAAGCCGGGCACGTCGACGAAGGTCAGCACCGGGATGTTGAACGCGTCGCAGAAGCGCACGAAGCGCGCGGCCTTGATGCTGCTCTTGATGTCGAGGCAGCCGGCCAGCACCAGCGGCTGGTTTGCGACGATGCCCACGGCCTGGCCGTCCATGCGACCGAAGCCGATGATGATGTTCTTGGCGTAGTCGGGCTGCAGTTCGAAGAAGTCGCCGTCGTCCACCGTCTTGGCGATCAGCTCCTTCATGTCGTAGGGCTTGTTCGGGTTGTCGGGCACCAGCGTGTCGAGCGACATGTCGAGCCGCTCGGCCGGGTCGGTGCCGGGGCGCACCGGCGCCTTCTCGCGGTTGTTCAGCGGCAGGTAGTTGAAGAAGCGGCGCAGCATCGCGAGCGCGTCCACGTCGTTGTCGAACGCCAGGTCGGCGACGCCGCTCTTGGTCGTGTGCGCCGAGGCGCCGCCCAGGTCTTCGGAGGTCACCTCTTCGTGCGTCACCGTCTTCACGACTTCGGGGCCGGTGACGAACATGTAGGAGCTGTCGCGCACCATGAAGATGAAGTCGGTCATTGCCGGCGAATACACCGCACCGCCGGCGCACGGCCCCATGATCATGCTGATCTGCGGCACCACGCCCGAGGCCATCACGTTGCGCTGGAAGACCTCGGCATAGCCGCCGAGCGACGCCACGCCCTCCTGGATGCGCGCGCCGCCGGAGTCGTTCAGGCCGATCACCGGCGCGCCGACCTTCATCGCCTGGTCCATCACCTTGCAGATCTTCTCGGCATGGGCCTCGCTGAGCGCGCCGCCGAACACGGTGAAGTCCTGGCTGAAGACGAACACGAGGCGGCCGTTGATCATGCCGTAGCCGGTGACGACACCATCGCCCGGCGGTCGGTTGTCTTGCATCCCGAAATCATGGTTGCGGTGCTCGACGAACATGTCCCACTCCTCGAACGTGTCGGCGTCGAGCAGAAGCTCGATGCGCTCGCGTGCCGTCAGCTTGCCCTTGCCGTGCTGCGCGGCAATGCGCTTCTCACCGCCGCCGAGTCGCGCCTTGGCGCGCTTGGCTTCGAGCTGCTGGATGATGTCGTGCATGGTCGGATCTACCTCTCGAAAAGATTCAACAGACTGCGCGCCGCGACCGATGGCGCGATGCGCGCCGCGGTCACGTCCTGAATGGCTTGCGGCAAGGCTTTGCGCACGGCCGCATGATGTCGGAAGTCGGCTTGCAGGCGCGCATGGACGATGTCCCACATCCAGGCCAGCGCCTGCTGCTCGCGGCGCGTTGCGAACTCGCCGTTGGCGTGTTGCCGCACATGAAACGCCTCGACCGCCGCCCAGAAGGCGTCGAAGCCCTCGTTCTTCAGTGCGCTCATCAAGAGCACGCGCGGCGCACGGTCGTGGCCCACGAACAGCCGCAGCGAACCCGCGATCTGCGCCTGCGCGCGCGTCGCAGCGGCGGGGTCGATGTCGGCCTTGTTGATGACGACCAGATCGGCCAGTTCCATCACGCCCTTCTTGATCGCCTGCAGGTCGTCGCCGGCGTTCGGCAACTGCAGCAGCACGAACAGATCGGTCATGCTCGCGACCGCCGTCTCGCTCTGGCCGACGCCGACGGTCTCGACGATGACCACGTCGAAGCCCGCGGCTTCGCACACCAGCATCGCCTCGCGCGTCTTCTCGGCCACGCCGCCGAGCGTGCCCGACGCCGGGCTGGGGCGGATGTAGGCGGCTTCATTCACTGACAACTGCTCCATCCGCGTCTTGTCGCCGAGGATCGAGCCTCCTGAGAGACTGGACGACGGGTCGATCGCCAGCACCGCCACGCGATGCCCTTTCGCGATCAACGCCAAGCCCAGCGCCTCGATGAAGGTCGATTTGCCCACACCCGGCACACCGGAGATGCCCAAGCGCATGCCGTGGCCGGTGTGCGGCAGCAGCGCGTTCAGCAGCGCATCGGCGCGCACACGATGGTCGGCGCGCGTCGATTCGAGCAAGGTGATGGACTTGGCCAGCGCGCGGCGCTCGCCCGCGCGCACGCCATCCATCAAGGCTTGATCCGCTGGGGGCAACGTCACGACGGGTTCAGACCTTGGCAACGCTCATGCGGATCTGTTCGAGCACGTCCTTCGCACTCGCCGGTATCGGCGTGCCCGGGCCATAGATGCCCTTCACGCCGGCATCGAACAGCATCTCGTAGTCCTGCCGCGGAATCACACCGCCGACGAACACGATGATGTCGTCCGCGCCCTGCTTCTTCAACGATTCGATGATCGCCGGCACGAGCGTCTTGTGGCCGGCGGCGAGCGTGCTCACGCCGACCGCATGCACGTCGTTCTCGATGGCTTGCCGCGCGCATTCGTCGGCGGTTTGAAAGAGCGGCCCCATGTCCACATCGAAGCCCAGATCGGCGAACGCGGTCGCAACGACTTTCGCGCCGCGGTCATGGCCGTCTTGCCCGAGCTTGGCGATCATCACGCGCGGGCGACGGCCCTGGTCTTCTGCGAACTGGGCGATCTCGGCTTTCAGCTTGTCCCAGCCTTCGGCACTGTCGTAGGCCGCGGCATAAACGCCGCTCACCTTCTGCGTGTCGGCGCGGTGGCGGCCCCACGCCTTCTCGAGCGCATCGGAGACTTCGCCGACGGTGGCACGCAAGCGCACGGCCTTGATCGACAGATCGAGCAGGTTGCCTGCGCCGGTCTCGGCACAGGCCGTCAGCGCATCGAGCGCGGCTTTTGTTGCGGCCGTGTCACGCTTGGCGCGCACCTGTTTCAGCCGCGCGATCTGGCCGTCGCGCACCATGGCTCCGTCCACGTTCAGCGTCTCGATCGCGTCTTCGGTCTTCAGCTTGTACTTGTTGACGCCGACGATCACGTCCCTGCCCGAATCGATGCGCGCCTGCTTCTCGGCCGCACTCGCCTCGATCTTCAGCTTGGCCCAACCGCTGTCCACGGCCTTGACCATGCCGCCCATCGCCTCGACTTCCTCGATGATCTTCCACGCGGCGTCGGTCATGTCCTGGGTCAGCTTTTCCATCATGTAGCTGCCGGCCCACGGATCGACGACGCTGGTGATGTGCGTCTCTTCCTGGATGATCAGCTGCGTGTTGCGCGCGATGCGCGCACTGAATTCGGTCGGCAGCGCGATCGCCTCGTCGAGTGCGTTCGTGTGCAGCGACTGCGTGCCGCCGAACACCGCGGCCATCGCCTCGATCGTGGTGCGCACGACGTTGTTGTACGGATCCTGTTCGGTCAGCGACCAGCCCGAGGTCTGGCAATGGGTGCGCAGCATCAGGCTCTTCGGGTTCTTGGCGTTGAAGCCTTTCATGATCTTCCACCACAGCAGCCGCGCGGCGCGCATCTTGGCCACTTCGAGATAGAAGTTCATGCCAATGGCCCAGAAGAAGCTCAGCCGCCCGGCGAACTCGTCCACATCCAGGCCCTTGGCCAGCGCGGCCTTCACGTACTCGCGGCCATCGGCGAGCGTGAACGCGAGTTCCAGCGCCTGGTTCGCGCCCGCCTCCTGCATGTGGTAGCCGCTGATGCTGATCGAGTTGAACTTCGGCATGTTCTTGGCCGTGTACTCGATGATGTCGCCGATCGCGCGCATGCTCGGCTCGGGCGGGAAGATGTAGGTGTTGCGAACCATGAACTCCTTCAGGATGTCGTTCTGGATCGTCCCGCTCAGTTTCTCTTGCGACACGCCCTGCTCTTCGGCGGCGACCACGTAACCCGCCAGCACCGGCAGCACCGCGCCGTTCATCGTCATGCTGACGCTCACGGTGTCGAGCGGGATGCCGTTGAACAGGATCTTCATGTCCTCGACGCTGTCGATCGCCACACCCGCTTTGCCCACGTCACCGGTGACGCGCGGGTGGTCGCTGTCGTAGCCGCGGTGCGTGGCCAGGTCGAACGCGACGCTGACGCCTTGCGCGCCGGCGGCCAGCGCCTTGCGGTAGAAATCGTTGCTGGCCTCGGCGGTCGAGAAGCCGGCGTATTGGCGGATCGTCCACGGCCGCACCGCGTACATCGTCGCCTGCGGGCCGCGCACGAAGGGCGCGAAGCCGGGCAGCGTGTCGGTGTAGGCCAGCCCCTTCAGATCGGCCGCGGTGTAAAGCGGCTTGACGGGGATGCCCTCGGGGGTGATCCAGGTCAGCGCGCTCGCGTCGCCGCCGGGCGCCGACTTGGCGGCCGCCTTCTGCCAGGCGGCGAGCGAATCCGAATTCAGGGTCTTGTCATTCGACATGGTGCTTACTCCCGAGGCGACGCCACTCCCAAGATTGGGGTTAGGGCTGGACGGCATCAACGTCTCGCATGCATAATTCAAAATTGAATTCTATCGGCAGATTGGCGCGCATGGCGACTCTTCTTCCAGAAATTTCCCGACCGGGCACGCCGAGCCGCAGCCCGCCGCTGCGCGAGAGCGCGTTGTACGAGCAGGTCGCCGAGCGCCTGCGCAGCCGCATCCTCGCGCACACGCTGCACCCCGGCAGCTGGATCGACGAGCAGGCCTTGGCCGCCGAGTACGGCATCAGCCGCACGCCGCTGCGCGAGGCGCTGAAGGTGCTCGCAGCGGAAGGTCTGGTGACGATGAAGCTGCGCCGGGGTGCCTACGTCACCGAGGTCTCAGAGCGTGACCTCGCCGAGGTCTATCACCTGCTCGCGCTGCTGGAGAGCGACGCCGCGCTGGTCGTCGCACAGACCGCCAGCGCCGCCCAGATCGCCGAGCTGCTCGCGCTGCACCAGCAGCTCGAGAACGAGGTCGGCGACCGCGACCGCTTCTTCGCCGCGAACGAGCGCTTCCACATGAAGCTGCTCGAAGTGGCCGACAACCGCTGGCGCAACCAGCTGGTGGCCGACCTGCGCAAGGTCATGAAGCTCAACCGCCACCACTCGCTGTTCAAGCAAGGCCGGCTCGACGCCTCGCTGAAGGAGCATCGCCAGATCATGGCGGCGCTGAAGGCGCGCAACGGCGAACGCGCGCAGCAGCTGATGCGCCGGCACTTCGCGAACGGCAAGGAGGCAGCCTCGCTGTCCTGAGCCGAGCGGTCATCGCGCGCTGCCACAATCGCGCGCATGACTGCCGCCGCTCCACGCCCCCGACTCGCCCTGATCGCCGCCGTCGCCCGCAACGGCGCGATCGGCAAGGACAACGCGCTGCTCTGGCGCGAGCCCGAGGACTTGAAACACTTGCGCCGCGTCACGATGGGCTGCCCGGTGATCATGGGCCGCAAGACCTGGGATTCGCTGCCGGCGCGCTTTCGGCCGCTGCCCGGCCGGCGCAACGTGGTGATCACGCGCGACCCCGCGTGGCGTGCGGACGGCGCCGAGGCCATGCCGTCGATCACGGCGACGCTGGCTCTGCTGGCGGGCACGCCGAAGGCCTTCGTGCTCGGCGGCGCCGAAGTCTACGCACTCGCGATGCCGCACGCCGACGAGCTCGTGCTCACCGAGATCGATGCCGATCTGGACGGCGACACTTTCTTTCCCCACTGGGACCGCTCGCGCTTCACCGAAACATCGCGCGAGAATCGCGCCGGCTACAGCTTCGTCACCTACAACAACACCCGAGGAGATTGACATGTCAGAAGGCGGCTTTCACGTTCACGGCCCGCACGATCACGAGCTCGAGCATGCGGCCGAGCACGACCCCAAGGGCCTGGCCGGCCAACTCGCGGTCGTGACCGCCATCCTTGCAACCGTCGGGGCGCTGTTCGCGTACATGGGCGGCGCGACGCAGGCCGACGCCGGGCTGTTCAAGAACGACGCGGCGATCAAGAAGACCGAGGCCTCGAATCAGTGGAACTACTACCAGGCCAAGAGCGGCAAGCAGAACCTGAGCGAACTCGCGCTCGAACTCGCGCCTGAAGCACGCAAGGCCTTCTACAACGACGAGATTGCACGCTACAAGGCGGAGAAGGCGGCGATCAAGATCGAGGCCGAAAAGTTCGAGGCGGCTTCCAAGGAAGCGGACAACAAGAGCGCCGAGCAGATGCACCAGCACCACCGCTGGGCGCAGGCGACCACGCTGCTGCAAATCTCGATTGCGCTCGCCGCGATCGCGCTGCTGACCAAGAGGCGCTGGATGGAGAAGCTGGTGTTCGGCGTCAGCGCCATCGGTCTGGTTGTCGGCATCGCCGCCTGGCTGCACTACTGATCACGCGGAGCGCCGATGAAGATCGCGACCTGGAACGTCAACTCCCTGGCCGTTCGCCTGCCGCAGTTGCTCGATTGGCTCGCGGTGCATCAGCCCGACGCGCTGTGCCTGCAGGAAACCAAGCTCACCGACGACAAGTTCCCGCACGCCGAGATCGCCGCCGCCGGCTACGAGTCGCAGTGGTTCGGCCAGAAGACGTACAACGGCGTCGCGCTGATCAGCAAATCGACGGCGACCGACGTGGTGCGCAACATCCCCGGCCACGACGACGCGCAGGCGCGTGTGATCGCGGGCACGGTCGATGGCGTGCGGATCATCGGCGTCTACGTCCCGAACGGTCAAGCCGTAGAGAGCGAGAAGTTCCCGTACAAGCTGGCATGGCTGACGGCGCTGCGCCGCTGGCTCGAAACCGAATGCGCCGCGCATCCGCGGCTGGCCTTGGCTGGCGACTACAACATCGCGCCCGAAGACCGCGATGTCTACGATCCCGTCACCTGGGCCGGTCAGGTGCTTTGCACACCCGAGGAGCGGACACATTTCAAAGGTCTGCTCGCGCTCGGCCTGTTTGATGCGTTCCGCCTGTTCGAGCAGCCGCCGAAGAGCTGGAGCTGGTGGGATTACCGCAACCTCGCGTTCCGCAAGAACCAGGGGCTGCGCATCGACCACATCCTCGTCAGCGATGCGCTCAAATCCCGCGTGCTGAGTTGCGTGATCGACAAGCCCACGCGCAAGAACGAACGGCCGAGCGATCACGCACCGGTGATCCTCGAGCTCTCGAGCTGAGCCGGGTCAATCGTCCAGGCCGAGTTCCTGAATCTTGCGGGTGATCGTGTTGCGCCCGATGCCGAGCTTCTGCGCGGCCTCGATGCGGCGGCCGCGCGTGATCTCAAGCGCGGTGCGGATCAGCTGGGCCTCGAACTTGTGGGTCAACGTGTCCCAGACCTCGGTGTGACCGGCCTGAAGCAGGCTGCGGGCGTCCTGCTCCAACCCGGCCAGCCATGAGTCGGCACCGCCGGGCGCCGCAATCGTTGCCGCCCGCGCCGGTGCTGCGTCGACCGCCGCCATCGTCGGCACCGCAATCGGTGCCGCCACCAGCGCCGGCCTCAACTCGGGCATGCCGACCGCTGTCTCCACCACCAACTCGGGCGGCAGATCCTTCGCCTCGACCATCTGCGAGGGCGCCATCACGGTGAGCCAGTGGCAGATGTTCTCGAGCTGGCGCACGTTGCCCGGGAAGTCGAACCGCATCAGCTGTCCGAGCGCCGCATCGGTGATGCGCTTGGGCTCGACCCCGAGCTCCTTGGCGCTCTTCTGCAGGAAGAAGCGCGTCAGCGAGGGCACGTCCTCGGCGCGCTCGCGCAGCGCCGGCAGGCGCAACCGGATCACGTTCAGGCGGTGGAACAGGTCTTCGCGGAAGGCCCCGGCTTTGACGCGATCTTCGAGATTCTGGTGCGTCGCGGCGATCACGCGGACGTTGCTCTTCATCGGGTTGTGGCCACCGACCCGGTAGAACTGGCCATCACTCAGCACACGCAGCAAACGCGTCTGCAGATCGAACGGCATGTCACCGATCTCGTCGAGAAACAGGGTGCCGCCGTCGGCCTGCTCGAAGCGGCCGCGGCGCGTGGTCTGCGCGCCGGTGAAGGCGCCGCGCTCGTGGCCGAAGAGTTCGGATTCGAGCAGGTCCTTCGGGATCGCCGCGGTGTTGATCGCGACGAACGGCCCGTTGGCACGCGGGCTGTGCTTGTGCAGCGCGTTGGCGACCAGTTCCTTGCCGGAGCCCGATTCGCCGGTGATCAGCACCGTGACGATGCTCTGGCTGAGCCGCCCGATGGCGCGGAACACGTCCTGCATCGCCGGCGCCTGACCGAGCATCTCCGGCACCTGCGCCGCCTTCTCGTCGCGCACTTCCTCGCGCAGGCTTTCCTCGACGGCGCGGCGGATCAGCTCGACCGCCTTGGGCACGTCGAACGGCTTGGGCAGGTACTCGAACGCCCCGCCCTGAAACGCGCTCACCGCGCTGTCGAGGTCGGAATAGGCGGTCATGATGATGACCGGCAAGCTCGGGCAACGCTCACGCACCTTGGCGAGCAGTTCGAGGCCGGAGCCGCCAGGCATGCGGATGTCGGAGACCAGCACCTGCGGGTCGTCGCCGTCGTCGAGCGCCTTCAGCACGTCGCGCGGGTTGGTGAAGCTGCGCACCGCCAGCTCTTCACGCGCCAGCGCCTTCTCGAGCACGAAGCGGATGGATTGGTCGTCGTCAACGATCCAGATGGGTTTCATGCCGTGCCTGTTCTTGCGTCGTTCCGCTGGCTCAGGCGATCCCGTCGCTCAGGTCAGCGGTATCACGATCTTGAAAATCGTCCTGCCCGGTTCACTCTCGCATTCGATCGTGCCGCGATGTTGCTGCACGAAGGTCTGCGCGAGTGTGAGCCCAAGGCCCGAGCCGCCGTCTCGCCCCGACACCAGCGGATAGAAGATGCGCTCGCGAATGGACTCGGGCACGCCCGGGCCGTTGTCCTGAATATGCAAGTCCAGTGCCAAGCGGTAGCGCTGCTTGCCCAGCGTGACCTGGCGCGCGATGCGGGTGCGCAACGTGATGACGGCGTCGCCCTCGGCGATGCGCTCGCCCAGCGCCTGCGCCGCGTTGTGCGCGATGTTGAGCACGGCCTGGATGAGTTGCTCGCGATCGCCGCGAACATCGGGGATCGAGATGTCGTAGTCGCGCTCGATCGACAGCCCGCGCGGAAACTCGGCCTGGATCAGCGCGCGCACGCGCTCGCAGACCTCGTGGATGTTGACGTCGCTGACCACATGCGGCTTGCGATGCGGCGCCAGCAGCCGATCGACGAGCGCCTGCAGTCGGTCGGCCTCGCTGATGATGACCTGGGTGTACTCGTGCAGCGCACGGTCGCGCACCTCCATCTCCAGCAACTGGGCCGCGCCGCGGATGCCGCCGAGCGGGTTCTTGATCTCGTGCGCGAGGTTGCGGATCAGCTCCTTCGTCACCTGCGCCTGGCCGAGCGCGCGCTCCTCGCGATCCTGCCGCGTTTGCTGCTCGATCTCGACCAGCTCGACGCAGACATGCGGCGAGGCCTCCATCCGGTTCACGATCACGTGCACCGGCAGCGGCTCGGCGTGGCTCGCCCCGGGGCGCCGCAACAGTGCTTCGAGCCGGCTGGTCGAGAACTCGTTGCGGCTCACCGCCGCCACCGTGGCACGCAGGCGCTGCGAGTCGACGAACCATTCGAACATCGAACCGCGCTGCACGCTGCGGCGCGACAGGCCCAGCACGTTCTCGAACGAGGCGTTGGCAAACACGCACTCGCCGGTGTCGCTGACCACCGCGACCATCGTCGCGAGGTGGTCGAACGCGGCAAAGGACCGGGCGATCACTGCGGGTACTTCGCCAGCTCGCGCTTCAGGGCCGCCACATCGCCCTCCTTGCGCGCCAGCGCGGCCTTCATCTCGGCGACACGGTCGAGGTACTTCTGGAAGTTCTTGACCTCGTTGCCCTGGCGATCGGGTTGGCCGTTGTTGTATTCGGTCTTCATCGCGGCCAGGCGATCCTCCTCGCGCTTGAGCTCGGTTTCGAGGATGCGGCGCGCGTCCGTGTCACGCGCACGCTGGTCGGCCGGATCGACCCGACCGCTGCCGGACGCCGCGCCGGCGGTGCCGTTGGAGACCGGCCGCGGCTTGTTGCCCTGGATCACGCTGATCGGCGCGTTGTCCAGCACCGTGCAGCCCTTGTCCTTGGCCTCCTTGGCGCTGATCGTGTTGCTGTAGACGTGGTTCGGGCATTTGTAGGTCACGTCATATGCCTGGGCCGTGCCGAGAAAGCACAGACCGAGGCCGAGCAGCAGGGCCGAGCGGGGCAACATCATCATGCGGAAATTCTCCTGACCATGCCGCAATTGTCACGCACCGCGCGCACCAACAAAAAGGGGACGGCCTTCGCCGTCCCCCGATGTGTGCTGAAAGACTCTTCTTTACAGCGTGTAGTACATGTCGAACTCGACCGGGTGCGTCGCCATGCGGAAGCGCGTCACCTCCTGCATCTTCAATTCGATGTAGGCATCGATGTAGGCATCGGTGAAAACACCGCCCTTGGTCAGGAAGGCACGGTCCTTGTCGAGGTACTCGAGCGCCTGGTCCAGGCTGTGGCAAACGGTCGGGATCAGCTTGTCTTCTTCCGGCGGCAGGTGGTAGAGATCCTTACTCGCAGCTTCGCCCGGGTGGATCTTGTTTTCGACGCCATCGAGGCCGGCCATCAGCATCGCCGAGAAGCCCAGGTACGGGTTCATCAAGGGATCGGGGAAACGCGCCTCGACGCGGCGGCCCTTCGGATTCGCGACGTGCGGGATGCGGATCGAGGCCGAGCGGTTCTTGCTCGAATAGGCCAGCTTCACCGGCGCTTCGTAGCCCGGCACGAGGCGCTTGTACGAGTTCGTGCCCGGGTTCGTGATGGCGTTGAGCGCGCGCGCGTGCTTGATGATGCCGCCGATGTAGAACAGCGCGAATTCGCTCAGGCCGGCGTAGCCGTCACCGGCGAAGAGGTTCTTGCCGTCCTTCCAGACCGACTGGTGCACGTGCATGCCGGAGCCGTTGTCGCCGACGATCGGCTTGGGCATGAAGGTCGCGGTCTTGCCGTAGCTGTGCGCGACGTTCTGGATCACGTACTTCTGCAGTTGCACCCAGTCGGCGCGCTGCAACAAGGTGCTGAACTTCGTGCCGATCTCCATCTGGCCGGCGTTCGCGACTTCGTGGTGATGCACTTCGCACGGGATGCCGAGCGACTCGAGCACGAGGCACATCTCGGAGCGCATGTCCTGGAACGAATCGACCGGCGGCGTCGGGAAGTAACCGCCCTTCACCGTGGGCCGATAGCCGGAGTTGCCGTGCTCGTATTCCTTGCCGGTGTTCCAGGCGGCTTCTTCGGATTCGATCTTCGAGAAGCAGCCCGACATGTCGTTGCCCCAGCGCACGCTGTCGAACACGAAGAACTCGGGTTCCGGGCCGAAGAAGGCGGTGTCGCCCAGGCCCGAGGCCTTCATGTACGCCTCGGCGCGCTTGGCCAGCGAACGCGGGTCGCGCTCGTAGGGCTTGCCGTCGCCTGGCTCGACCACGTCGCAGGTCAGGATCATCGTCGGCTCTTCGAAGAACGGATCGATGTTGGCGGTGTTCGGGTCGGGCATCAGCTGCATGTCCGACGCCTCGATGCCCTTCCAGCCGGCGATCGACGAACCGTCGAACGCGTGGCCCGCGGTGAACTTGTCCGCATCGAAATGGGACACCGGCACGCTCACGTGCTGTTCTTTGCCGCGGGTGTCGGTGAAACGGAAGTCGACGAACTTGACTTCGTTCTCCTTCACCATCTTCATCACGTCGGCAACGGTCTTGCTGGCCATGTAGGAAACTCCTGTTGGAATGCTTGTTCGAGGGGAATGGGGTTCGAGGAACCGGCCGTCAAAAGGCCTGCTGACAAGCCTGTGAAACGCGCACAGGAAAGTAGCAGAAAGCATGCCTGCGACCGGGTTTGCCGGGCTGGCGAGGCCTTGCCAGCCCTCGCGAGCCCGGGCACAAGCCTCATCCAACCTGGTGCATCAGTGTGCACCAAATCCAATCCTATCAGCGCACCAATTCCGGGCCGAGCCGGGC
Organism: uncultured Rhizobacter sp.; assembly: GCA_964247075.1. GTDB lineage: Bacteria > Pseudomonadota > Gammaproteobacteria > Burkholderiales > Burkholderiaceae_C > LMDS01. Next base: position 238,573 of record CAXTSS010000004.1, read on the forward strand.
GCCATGGCCGGCCAGGCCGTCCAGCAGCACGCGGTAAGCGGCATCGAGCTGGGCCATAGCACCCTTCACGCCGAGCTCGATGTGGCGCCCGTATTCCGGGTGATCGACGCTCGGCAGGCTGAACACCTTGACGCCGTCGAACTCGGCCTCGATGCGCTCCATCAGCGGCGTCAGTGTGGCCTCCATCGCACCGAACACGATCACCGATTTCTCGTGCTGCGCGCCGCGGCCGTGCAGGTGCCGATAGTGCTCGTCGAGCACCGATTCGATCATCGGCCACGCCATCACGGGGAAGCCGGGCACAAAGTGCACTGTGCCGACCGTGAACCCGGCAATCTTGTTGAACGGGTTCGGGATGATCGCCGCGCCTTCGGGGAACACGCCCATGTTCAGACGGTGCACGTTGTCGGGGCGGTCCGGCTCGTAGGCGATGCCCTGCTCCGCCGCGGTGTCGCGCATGCGCTCCAGGATCAGGTCGCGCGCCTGCGGGTGCAGCGCGAGCGGCCGGCCGAGAGCGGCCGCGGCACACTGGCGTGTGTGGTCGTCGGGCGTGGCGCCGATGCCGCCGCACGAAAACACCACGTCGCCGGACTCGAACGCGTGCTTCAGGTCGGCGGTGATGCGCGCCGGCTCGTCGCCGACGTAACGGACCCAGCTCAAGCCGAGACCGCGCGCCGAGAGCAGCTCGATGACCTTGGGCAGGTGCTTGTCGGCACGCTTGCCCGAGAGAATTTCGTCGCCGATGATGATCAGACCAAAGTTCATGGACGTGCCCAGGGTGACAAAGGTGGCGCGCCGGCCGCATCGGCGGGTGGCAGCGCAATGATGGCATCGGCGGCGGTGGTCGCTCGGGGCGGCTCGGAGGCTTCGCGCCGCAGCGCCTGCAACGCAGCGAGCCCGAAGTGCGCGAACCACAGTGCCGAGAACGCGAACACCAGCGTGTAGATCCAGACTGCGACCGGTACCAGCACCGGCGCGAACACGACCGCAATCGCACCCGAGGCCCACACGACCGACGGCGCCGCGCCGAGGTAGCCCGTCAACACACCCATGCCGAGCAGCGCGCTGCGATGGCGGCGCATCAGTTCGCGGCGCTCGTCGGTGCTGGCGTGTTCGGCGAGCACGTCGACGCTCATCACGCGGTAGGTGAGCCAGCCCCAGATCAGCGGCGGCACGATCAGCACCAGCGGCGGCACGAACCACAGCGGGATCGACACCGTCAGCGCGACCAGCGCCAGCGCCGTGGCCCACAGCGCGCCGAACATGCTGCCGAAGAACGAACCGCCGTGCTTGCGCTCGAGCAGCGGGAAGCGCCGTGCCGAGACCAGCCCGACCATCGATGGCGTCATGAACGCCGCGACCATCAACAGCGCCAGCACCACAATCACCGGTGTGCTCAGAAACACGACGACCAGCGGCGCCAGCACCGATTTCAGGTTCGGCAGGCCGATGCCTTCGAGCCACTGGAACATCGTCGCGAGCAGGGCCCACGACTCGAACGCGGCACGCACCGCATCGAGCGACGCCTCCCAGTAGAAGTAGCCGAGACCGAGCGCCAGCGCGGCCATCAGCAGCAACGGCAACAGCGACAGCAGGATCACGCGCGGGTGCAGGCAGTAAGCCACCGCGCGCCAGAACGAATCGAGCAACAGACTCATGGGGAACCGGTCACCAAGAAAACTGGCTGCGGTACGAGGGATGTTCGCGCAAGGTGGCGAAGCACATGCCGCGTGCGCGCAGACCTTCGATCAGCGGCTCAAGGTTGACCGATGCCCAGGCGTCCTTGCGCGGCCATGTGCCGAGGTGCGCGCGCAGCACGTCACCCGGCCTCGCGTCGCGCAGCGCACGTTGCAGCCATTGCTTGTTGGTGACCTTGCGGCTCGCGACGTCGTCGCCGAGCGGCACCGATCCGGCGACGTTGACCCAGTCGCAACCCTGCGCCGCCGCGCTCAGCTGCGGCGAGGCCTTGCCTGCCGCCACGCGAAACACCTTCGGCATGACGCGCCCGGTCATCGCGTGAAAGCGTTCGGCGGTGGCTTGCGAAGAGGTGCAGATGCGCCCAGGGGACGGGGCCTTGTCAAGAGCGCCGAATGCGTGGCCTTCGGCGGCGCGCGCCGTCCACCACGGCGCCCAGTCGTCGTCGAGGCTGGTACCGCCGGTGGTGCTTCGTTCGTCGGCAAGAAAGAATGTCGCCTTCACCTTCTGGCGCGCCAACACATCGGCGACCAACGGCGCGATGCCCATGTGGCCGGTGTCGAAGGTGAGGTAGACCGGGCGATCGCCGGCGGCATCGCCGCACTCGGCGTGCGTCGACGTCGTCACCAGGCACGCCAGCAACGCCAGCGCCCAGGCTCTAGTCATCATCGCCACCACCCAGCACGCTGCCGAGCAAACCGCCGACGGCCAGGCCACCCAGTACCGAACCCTCCTCCTTCGAGCCGCCGCGCTGCGGCGCCGCCGCGAACACGCGCGACGCCAGGCGCGAGAACGGCAGGCTTTGCAGCCACACCGTGCCGGGCCCGGTGCACTTGGCGAAGAACAGGCCCTCGCCGCCGAACAGCGCGGTCTTGATCTTGCCGACATACTGGATCTCGAAGCTCACGTTCGGCGTCAGCGCGACGATGCAGCCGGTGTCGATCAGCAGCGTCTGACCCGCGCGCAGTTCGCGCTTCACGACCGTGCCGCCGGCGTGGATGAAGGCCAGGCCGTCGCCGTCGAGCCTCTGCATCACGAAGCCTTCGCCGCCGAAGAAGCCGACCGACATCTTCTGCTGGAAGAAGATGCCGAGCGAGACGCCACGCGCCGCGCACAGGAACGCATCCTTCTGGCAGATCAGCGTGCCGCCGAGCTGGCGCAAATCCATCGGCAGGATCTTGCCCGGGTACGGCGCCGCGAACGCGACGCGCAGCTTGGTCGTGCCCTGGTTGGTGTAGACGGTGGTGAACAGCGATTCGCCCGTCACCAGCCGCTTGCCCGCGCCGAGCAGCTTGCCCAGCAGGCCGCTGCCGCCGCTGCTTTGCGAGCCGTCGCCGAAGACCGTGTCCATCGCGATACCGGCGTCCATGAACATCATGCTGCCGGCCTCGCCGACCGCCGCTTCGCCCGGGTCGAGCTCGACCTCGACGAACTGCATCTCGGCGCCCTTGATCTCGTAGTCCACCACGTCCATGGCCATGTTGCGTCCCTTGTTGACAGCGTTGAAGCCATCATCGTAGCGACTTGCGCATCCCTGACTTGAAGTCTGTGCCGCCGACTTCATCCGGTAGCATCCCGTTGCAAATGACCAAGAACCTCTGTCCGTCGTGCGAGCGCTCGAATGCGTCCACCGCAAAATTTTGCAACGCCTGCGGTACGGCGCTGTTGCTGCGCTGCCCGCACTGCGCCGTGCGCAACGAGGCGTCACGATCGACCTGTGCCGCCTGCGGCGGTACCTTGCAGGCCGCCCCAACCCGCCCGCGGCGCGCGCGCGCCGAATCCGCCACGGGAAGTCGCCGCTCGCCAGCCGCCACGGCACGAAAGCCGAACGCGAAAGCGGCCGCGCCGGCCGATCTGAACCTCGTGCTGCTCGAGGTCGACGGCCTGATCCCCAGCCCTGACGCCGACGCACCCGACCGACCCGAGCTCGTTCTCTCCGACCCGGACCCGCGGCCCACGCCGGCCGCCGAGGTGGACGCCAAGACCGCGCGCCGCACCGCCGTGCGCCGTGCCGTGATCGCCCAGGCGGCGGCGCAGGCGCCGATCGACTTGATGGTGTTCGACGAAGACGATGACGCGCGCGCCTCGCTGTGCGAGCTGCTCACCGGGTTCGGCTTCGACGCGGTCCCGGCGCGCAGCCAGGCCGAGGTGGCGCGGCTGCTGCGGCTCGGGCCGTTCGCGGCCGTGTTCCTGCAAGTCGCGCTCGACGGCGCCGGCAGCGAGGACGCGATGCAACTGTGTCGGCTCGTCAAGCGGCAAGCCAACGCCGGCGCGCCCGCGGCGGCACTGGTCGTCATCGCCGATGCGGTCCGGCCGGTGGATCGCGTGCGCGCGACGATGGCGGGCGCCGACGACTTTCTGGTCAAGCCATTGAGCCGCGGCGCGATCGCGCGCGCGCTCGAGGTCTGCGGCGTGGCATTGCCGTCGGATCCACGCCGCAGCTGAAGTCGAAGCCGCACGGGGGCGGCCATTCCTCATGGTTGACATCGTCGTCAACGCTGATACGGTGCGTGTCCATCGGCCGCTGTTTCGAAAGGCGCCTTCACCATGAAAAGTACCCCTGCGGGCTGGCCCCGCATTTCATCGGCGCTCTATTACCGCGAGGCCGCGCGGATGATCGATTGGCTGTGCAATGCCTTCGGCTTCGAGTTGCGTCTGAAGGTCGAAGGCGACCACGGGCGCATCGAGCACAGCGAGCTCGCCTATGGCGACGGCCTGATCATGGTCGGCGAGGAAAGGATCGGCGCCGCCTCGCGCTTCGGCGTCGACATGAAGAGCCCGCTGTCGGTGGGTGGCGGCACGACCCAGGGCCTGATGGTGTTCGTCGACGACGTCGATGCGCACTGCGCGCACGCGCGGGCCGCGGGCGCCAGGATCGTCGACCCGCCCACGCTGCACGACTACGGCGAAGACTACTGGGCCGACCGAAGCTATGGCGCGCTCGACCCCGAAGGCCACCTCTGGTGGTTCACGCAGCGCATGCGCGACCCGAAAGCGTGAAGCCCGTCGCGGGCATGGGTGTCACACGGGCCGGGGCTGCCACGCGCGCCAGCAAGTCTCAGGGCTGACGCAAGTGCCAGGCGCGTGGCCGGGTGAAGGTCTGGATGCCGAGCGTGGACAAGGTCAGCCCCACACCCGAATCGCCATGCCCCGACCACGGTAGCCGGGGGCTCACGCGGTCGCAGCAGTTCCAGTAGACGCTGCCGGCATGGACCTTCCCCAGCAGCGCGCGCGCCCTCGCCTCGTCCTTCGTGAACACGCCGGCCGTCAGGCCGTAGCGCGTGTCGTTCATCAGCGCCAGCGCTTCGGCATCGCCGCCGACCTTCTGGATGCCGATGACCGGGCCGAAGCTCTCCTCGCGCATCAGTTGCATCGAGTGATCGACCTCGGTGAACACCGTCGGCTCGAACCAGTTGCCCGGGCCGGCGCGGCGCTGGCCGCCGATTCGCAGGGTCGCGCCCTTGGCTTTCGCGTCGGCCACTTGCGCGTCGAGCACGTCGAGCTGCGCTGCGCGCGTGATCGCGCCGATATAGGTCTCTTCGCGGGCCGGGTCGCCCATCCTGAAACCGCGCACCGTCTCGACGAACGCGGCCACGAAGGCATCGTGGATGCGCTCGTGCACATAGACGCGCTCCACTGAGCAGCAACTCTGGCCGGCGTTGTACATCGCTCCGTCGGCGAGCGATTCGGCCGCGATCCTCGGGTCGGCGTCCTCGGCCACATACGTCGGATCCTTGCCGCCGAGTTCGAGCTGCAGCTTGATGAACCGCGCCCCCATCGCCTGCGCGATCTTCGCGCCGGTGGCGTAGGAGCCGGTGAAGAACACACCGTCGATGTCCTGCGCCAGCAGCGCCGCACCGACTTCGCCGCGGCCGATCAGCGGCACGAACACGTCCGGTGGCACGCCCGACTCGTGCAGCAGCCGCGCAATGTGCAACCCCGTCAGCGCGGCAAATTCCGAAGGCTTGTACAGCACCGCATTGCCGGCCAGCAACGCCGGCACGAAGACGTTGCCGCCGACGAAGTACGGGTAGTTCCAGGCCGAGATGTTGACGACCACGCCGAGCGGTTCGAAGCTGATGACCTCGCGCGTGCCGCCTTCATCGAACACCTGCTGCGGCGCGAGCGTGGTCGCTGCCTGCGCCAGGAAGAAGTCGATGCGCGCGAGCAGCCCGTTGATCTCGCTGCGCGACTGGCGGATCGGCTTGCCGACCTCCTTCGTCAGCGTCGTCGCGAGCACTTCGAGCTCGGCCGCGAGCGCGACGCGAAAACGCTGCATCACCTGCAGTCGCGCGTCGAGCGGCCACGCGCCCCAAGCCGGTTGCGCGGCGCGCGCCGCGCGCGTGCGCTCGGCCACGAGGTCGGCGGTGGCCTCGGGGATCTCCGCGATCAGGCCGCCGGTGGCGGGGTTGTGGACCTTCAGCATCGTTCAGGCGGCATCACGACAGGCGCGCGCAGTGTCTAGGTATTCGTGCAGGATGGGGCGGCCGTCGAGCTGCGTCTGGTCGAGCGTGGCGAGAGCGAGGAACTCCGGGTGCCATTGCATGCCGAACACATAGCTCGGGCCGCGCCAACGGATTGCCTCGACCACGCCATCGGGCACACCCAGCGCCTCGATCACGAGGTCGCGGCCCAGGTCCTTCACGGCCTGATGGTGGATGGTGTTGATCTTGGACTGCGCCACGCCAGGGTACAGCGTGGACAGCTTCGACCCGGCGACAAAGCTCACGTCGTGCAGCGCCAGCTCGTACTTCTCGGGGTCGCGGTGCGAGACCGCCGCCGGTAGCTGCGTCGGGATGTCCTGGAACAGCGTGCCGCCGAGCGCCACGTTGATCAGCTGGCAGCCGCGACAGATGCCGAGCACCGGCTTGCCTGCGGCGACGAAGGCATTGAACAGATCGATCTCGTAGCGGTCGCGCACGCGGTCGCCGGACCATTCGGGGTGCAGCGGCGTTTCGCCGTAGCTCTCGGGCGCGACGTCGGCGCCGCCTTGCAGGACCAAGCCGTCGAGGTACTCGGCGTACGAGGCCAAGCTCATGTCGCTGCGCTGGATCAGGCCCTCGCTCTCGATCGCCGGGATCATCACGGCGAGCACGTCCTTCGCGAGCACCCAGTGCGCGACCGATTGCTCGAGGTAGTGCAGCGTCTTCGTGTAGACGCCGCCGAGGTCGCGCACCGGGCCGACGGGATGGTGGATGCGCGCCGAGATGCCGATGATGAGCGGCTTGGCCATGTCAGTAGGCTTCCGCGAAGAAGCGCTCGAAATCGGCCGCCTCGCAGGGGCGCGGATTGGTCTGGTGACAGATGTCCTGCGTCGCGATCTCGACCAGCCGCGGGAAATGCTCGCGCTTGACACCGGCAACGGCCAGCCCCGGCGGAATGCCGATGCGGTACTTCAGGCGCGCCAGCCACGGCACGAAGCCGCTCACGGAAGCCACGCCGACGACGTGCGCGAGCTCGACGAACTTGTGCGGCACGGCCTCGCGGTTGTAGCTCATCACCGGCTCGATCATCAGCGCGTTCGCCAGGCCGTGGTGCAGGTCGCACACGGTGCCGAGCGCGTGCGCACACGAGTGCACCGCGCCCAGATCCTTCTGGAACGCGATCGCGCCCATCATCGAGCTCATCATCATGTCGGCGCGCGCCTGCAGGTTTCCGGGTTCACGCACCGCCAAGAGCAAGGCGCGTGCCGCGATGCGCGTGCCTTCGAGCGCGATGCCGTCGCACAAGGGGTGATAGGCCGGCGACAGGTAGCTCTCGATGTTGTGGGTCAGCGCGTCCATGCCGGTCGCGGCCGTCACGGCCGGCGGCAGACCGAGCGTGAGCTCGGGGTCGGCGAACACGACCTTCGCGAGGATCGCGGGCGAGAAGATCACGCGCTTCACGTGCGTGTCTTCCTCGCTGATCACGCTGCTGCGCCCGACCTCGCTGCCGGTACCCGAGGTGGTCGGCAGCGCGACGAAATATGGCAGCGCGGCGGCGTCGATGGCGCGCACCTGCGGGTGGTCCCACACGTACTCCATCACATCGCCGGGGTGCGTGGCGAGCAGGCCGACGACCTTGGCCACGTCGAGCGCGGCACCACCACCGACGCCGATCACGCAATCGGCATCGTGCGCCTTGTACGCTGCCGCGCCATTCATCACCTGGCTGCCGGTCGGGTTGCCGAACGCACCGCCGTAGACGTTGACGGCGAGGCCTGCCGATTCGAGCCCGGCCTTCAGATCGTTCATCAACGGCAGCGCGGCGAGGTCCTTGTCGGTGACGATCAGCGGCCGGCGCAGGCCTCGATCGCGCAGGTGCGCTCCGGCCAGCGCGCGTGCGCCGGCGCCGAAGTGGATGGTGGTCGGGAATGAAAAGCGGGTGATGCTCATGATGACGGGTTACTTGAGACTGGCCCAGCGCAGCTCGGGCCAATCACTGGGCCATTGAACGGCGCTGACCTTTTTGCTCATCGCCCAGGTCAGCGTGCGGCGGTAGAGCGGGATGAACGGCAACTCGTCGCCGACGATGCGCAGCGCCACACCGACCATCGCGCGGCGCCGGGTCAGGTCGGGCTCGACGCGCATGTTGTCGATCAGCACGTCGAGCTTCGGGTTGCTGTAGCGACCGGCGTTGAAGGTGCCAAGGCCCGATTTGTCCCAGCTGCGGAACAGCCCGTTCAGCGAAGACCAGGCATCGGGGTTGGGCGTCCAGCCGTACTCGATGAAGCTCGCGGTCGCGCCGCTGAGCTTCGGGAAGAACTGGTTCGTCGGCGAGCTGCGCAGCGCGGTACGGATGCCGACCTGCGTCAGCATGGCCGTCATCGCCTGGCAGACCGCTTCGCGCCACGGTACGTTGACGCAATCGAGCGTCACCGAAAATCCGTTCGGGTAGCCGGCCTCGGCCAGCAGCGCCCGCGCCCTGGCCGGGTCGTAGGGCAAGCGCTTGTCGAGCTCGGGCGGCGAGCCATCGACCTTGGGCGACAGGAATGCGCCCGTCGGCACGCCCTGCCCGCGCAACACCTTCTGCGTGATCAGCTCAACGTTCAATGCGTGGTAGACCGCGCGGCGCACGCGCAAGTCCTTGAACGGGTTCTTGCCCTTCGCGTCGCTCTCGCCGAGTTCGTCGCGCGCCATGTCGAAGGTCAGGTACTGCTGGCCGAGGTCGGTGACCTGCAGCAGCTTGATCGCGGGCTCGCGCTTGAGGCGTTCGATGTCCTGCACCGGCGGGTCGAGCACGAGGTCGATCTCGCCCGAGACCAGCGCCGCGAGCCGCGTCGCGTCGGAGCGGATCGCGACCAGCGTGACCTCGTCGAGGTTGCCGCTGCGCTTGTCGCTCCAGCCCCACCAGCGCGGGTTGCGCTTGAGCACGGTGCGGATGTCGGGCTCGAACCGGTCGAGCACGAACGGCCCGGTGCCGTTGGCGTTGCGCACGGCGAAGGTCTCCTGCTTGGCGTTGAAATCCTGCGCCTTCTCGACCGCGTGGGCGACGCTCCAAGCCTTGCTCATCATGCCCAGCTGGGTCAGCTTCTCGGGCAGCACCGCATCGGGCGCTTCGAGCGCGAGCTCCAGGGTCAGGTCGTCGATCTTGCGCGCGGACTTCACGCCCTTGAGCTGGAACGCGCGCTGCGACGGCGGTGCCAACACACGCTCGATCGAGAACACCGCGTCGTCCGCGGTGAACGGCGTGCCGTCGTGAAACACGACGCCGGGCCGCAGCTTGAAGCGCCAGGTCGTCGGCCCGGTCGCCTGCCACGACAACGCCAGCGACGACTCGAGCCGGAACTGCTCATCGCGGTTCACCAGCGATTCATAGATCTGCACCGAGACACGCGTGTGGTACAGCAGTGCGAGCGCGTGCGGATCCATCGTCTGCGGGTCGAACGCGCTGGCGATGCGCAGTGTGACCGCGTGAGCGGCACCCCAACCCACGCACAGCCCGAAGGCGACGATCCTGCCCAAACACTGCATCGAATGATTCATTCAGATGATCTCGAAGTAACGCTTCAATTCCCAGTCGGTCACGCCGTCCAGCCACTGGCGCCACTCCCATTCTCGCGTGGCGGCGAAATGATCGACGAAATCATCGCCGAACCAGTCGCGCGCGATGGTGGATTGCCGGAAGACCCGCGTCGTCTCGATCAGCGTGCGCGGCGCGCGCGGGATGTGCTCGGCGCCGCCATTCGTGCCGGTGATTGGTGGCGCCGTCAGCTTCAGGCCCTTCTCGACGCCATGCAGCCCGGCGGCGATGACCGCGGCCATCGCGAGGTAGGGGTTCACGTCGGCTCCAGGGCAGCGCGTCTCCAGACGCGTCGCCTTCGGGCTGCCGGCGATGACGCGAAAGCTCGCGGTGCGGTTGTCGAGGCCCCAGGTCGGCTTGACCGGCGCCCAGAAGCCATCGACGAGGCGCTTGTAGCTGTTGATCGTCGGCCAGAACATCGGCGCCATCTCCATCAGGCAGGCGACTTGACCGGCGAGGTAGCTCTCGAACAGCTTGCTCATCTTGCGCGGCGATTTCGCGTCGAAGAACAGATTCGTCTTGCCGTCCGACAAGCTTTGATGAATGTGCCCCGAGCAGCCCGGGTACTGCTGGCTCCACTTCGCCATGAAGCTGGGCATCACGCCGAAGCGCGCGCCGATCTCCTTCGCGCCGGTCTTGAACAGGATTGCGCGGTCCGCCTGCTCCAGTGCCTCGCTGAACGCGATCGCGACCTCGTAGACACCCGGGCCGGTCTCGGTGTGCAGGCCTTCGATCGGCACGCCGAACAGCGGCATCTCGTCCATCAGCGCCTTGAAGAACTCGCGTTTGTGGTTCATGCGCAAGAGCGAGTAGCCGAACATGCCCGGCGTGATCGGCTCCGGGCCGACGCCCTTCTTCGCGGCCCAGCTCTGCGGCGTCTCGGCGAAGTTGAACCACTCGAACTCCATGCCGGCCATCGTCGTCACGCCGAGCTTTTCCGCGCGCTTGAGCACGCGCTTGAGCGTCTGGCGCGGGCAGATCGGCGACGGCGTTCCATCGATGTTGACGAACTCGCCGAGGAACATCGGCACCCCGTCGTCCCATGGCACGTGGCGGTGCGTGTTCAGGTCGAGCCGCGCGAGTGCATCCGGGAAGCCATGTTGCCAGCCGGTCAGCGTTGCGTTGTCGTAGCAGTTGTCGTTCGAGTCCCAGCCGAACACGACGTCGCAGAAGCCGAAGCCACCGTTCGGATGCGGCTGCGCAGCGCCGAGAAACTTGTCGATGTGCAGGTACTTGCCGCGCAGGATGCCGTCGATGTCGCTGACCGCCACCTTGACCTTGCCGGTGCCCGATCGGCGCACCGCGGCCAGCGCGGGATGCTCCTTGCGCTCCTTGATCGTTCGCTTGCTGGCCACGGTCTGCTCCTTCGGGCTGTCGTATTCGGCGGGCTGCGCGGATTGTCGGGTGCCGCGCCGACCCTCGCCACCGGCGAGTTTGCCCCCGATCGGGCGGTACCGCCCGGGGGCCGACTGGTTGACAATCGGCTGGGCTGCCCTCGCGCAGCGCTCACAGGCACCCGATGATCCACCTTCTCAATCTTCTCGCCGCCATCGCCCTGCTCGTCTGGGGCACGCACATCGTGCGCACCGGCGTGCTGCGCGTGTTCGGAGAGAGCCTGCGCGGCGTGCTCGTGAAGAGTTTCAGCAACCGCCTGACTGCGCTGCTCGCGGGCCTGGGCGTCACCACCATCGTGCAATCGAGCACAGCGACCTGCCTGATCGTCGCCTCCTTCGTCGGCAACGGGCTGGTCGCCACGGCGGCGGCGCTGGCGGTGATCCTCGGCGCGGATGTCGGCACGGCCCTGATGGCGGTCGTGTTCTCGTTCGACCTGTCGTGGCTCTCGCCGCTGCTGATATTCGTCGGTGTGGTGCTCTTCATCTCGCGCCAGGACACGGTCGCCGGCCGCATCGGGCGCGTGCTGATCGGCCTCGGGCTGATCACGCTCGCGCTGCAACTGATCGTCGGCGCGACCCGGCCGCTGACCGAATCGCCCGCGGTGCGTGCGCTGCTGGTGGCGCTGCCGAACGAGGTGCTGCTCGACATCGTCGTCGGCGCCGTGCTCACGGTGTTCTCGTATTCGAGCCTGGCGATCGTGCTGCTCACCGCCACGCTCGCCAGTTCGGGCCTGCTCCCGGTGCCGGTCGCGCTCGGTCTGGTGCTGGGTGCGAACCTGGGCAGCGGCCTGCTCGCAATGATCGCCACCAGCGGCGCCTCGCCACAGGTGCGCAGGCTGCCACTGGGCAACCTGATCTTCAAGTTGCTCGGCGCGCTCGGCGCGATGCCGCTGCTGCCACAGGTGCACGTCGCGCTGCAGCAGTTGGTGCCCAACGTTCATCAGCAGGTCGTGCTGTTCCACCTCGGGTTCAACATCGCGCTGGCGCTGATCTTCATCAGCTTCACCGGGCTGGTCGGCCGCACCGTCGAGCGCGCCCTGAAAGAACCGCGCATGGCCGCCGACACGGCCCGGCCGCGGCATCTCGACCCTTCCGCACTCGCCACGCCGTCGCTCGCGATCACCTGCGCGGCGCGCGAAGCGCTGCATCAGGCCGACATCGTCGAAACGATGATGCGCGGCATCCTGCCGGTGCTGCGCCACAACGACCTCGCGCTCGCCGAGCAACTGCGCCGCATGGACGACACGGTGGACGAGCTCTACTCCGCGATCAAGTTCTACCTGACGCAGATCTCGCGCGAGGCCCTGAACGAACGCGAAGGCCGGCGCTGGACGGACATCGTCTCGTTCACGATCAACATGGAGCAGATCGGCGACATCATCGAGCGCGTGATCCAGGACATCGAGGACAAGAAGATCCGCAAGGCGCGCAGCTTCTCCGATGCCGGCATGGCCGAGATCGTGCACCTGCACGAGCGCCTGATGTCGAACCTGCGGCTCGGCATGACGGTCTTCCTCGACGGCCACGTGCGCGACGCGCAGAAGCTCCTGGAAGAGAAAGCGCGCTTCCGCGACCTGGAGCACGAGTACGCGGCGAGCCACATCGGCCGCCTGCAGGACAACACCGCGCAGAGCATCGAGACGAGCTCGCTGCACATCGACCTGATCAGCGACCTGAAGCGCATCAACTCGCACATCTGCTCGATCGCGTACCCGATCCTCGAATCGGCCGGCGCGTTGAGCAAGACGCGCATCCGCCATTCGCAGCTCGCGCCGCTGTCTGCCGAGGAAGCGAACCGCTGACCGCATGACGCTGACGTGGCCGATCGTGTTGATCGTGCTGTGCGCGGCGCTGCTCCACGCCTCGTGGAACGCCATGATCAAATCGGGCGGCGACAAGGCCACCGACACCGCGCTCGTGACGATCGCCGGCGCGTTGCTCGCGCTGCCGTTCCTGCTGTGGACGGGGTGGCCGAAGGCGGTCGCCTGGCCCTACCTGCTGGCTTCCGCGCTGATCCACATCGGCTACTACCTCGCGCTGGTCGAGGCCTACCGCCACGGCGACCTCGGCCTGACGTATCCGATCATGCGTGGCTTCGCGCCGCTGCTGGTCGCCCTCGGCAGCGGCGCGTTCATCGGCGAAGCGCCGTCGACCACCGCGTGGCTCGGCATCGCCGGCATCACGGTCGGCGTCGCGCTGGTCGGCCTGGCCCATCCCGGGGAGGCCTTGCACCACCGCAAGGCGCTGATGTTCGCGTTCGCGAACGCCGGCCTGATCGCGATCTACACCACGGTCGATGGTATCGGCGTGCGCACCGACGGCGACGCCGCTCGCTACGTGCTGATGCTGTTCCTGCTCGACGGCTTCGTGTACCCCGCGCTGGTGTGGTGGGGGCGCCGCCCGACCGCGCGCGCCGAACTGATCGCCTACGCGCGCCGGCGCTGGCCGGTTGCCACGCTGGGCGCCGCCGCGTCCATCGGCGCCTATGCGATCGCGCTGTGGGCGATGACGCACGCACCGGTCGCCTCGGTGGCCGCGCTGCGCGAGACCTCGGTGCTGTTTGCCGCGCTGCTCGGCAGCGTGCTGTTGAAGGAACGCTTTGGCTTGCAGCGCGCGATCGGCACGGGCGTGATCGTGGCGGGTGTGATGGCGCTGAGATTCGCCTGAGGATCGCCTATATTGCGGCCATCTTCCCGCCATCGCCAACCCTGGAGAACACCACCGTGACGAACTCGATTGGCTTGATCGGCCTGGGCGCGATGGGGCTGGGCATGGCGGGCTCGTTGCGCCGCGCCGGCCACCTCGTGCACGTGTGCGATGTGCGCGCTGAAGTGGCCGAAGCCTTCGCGGCGAGAGGCGGCATCGCCTGCGCGACGCCGGCCGCCTTGGCCGCGCAGTGCGACGTGATCGTCAGCGTCGTCGTGAATGCGGCGCAGACCGAGAGCGTGCTGTTCGGCGAGCACGGCGCGGCGGCGGCGATGCGCGCCGGCAGCGTGTTCGTGATGTGCTCCACCGTCGATCCCAACTGGTCGGTGGCACTCGAGAAGCGCCTTGCCGACCTCGGCTTGCTCTACCTCGATGCGCCGATCTCGGGCGGCGCCGCGCGCGCCGCTTCGGGCGAGATGACGATGATGACGGCCGGCCGGCCCGAGGCCTACGCAAAGGTCGGCACCGCGCTCGATTCGATGGCCGCCAAGGTCTACCGGCTCGGCGACAAGGCCGGCCCGGGCAGCCAGGTCAAGATCATCAACCAGCTGCTGGCCGGCGTGCACATCGCCGCCGCCGCCGAGGCGATGGCGCTCGGCCTGCGCGAGGGCGTGGACGCCGCGGCGCTGTACGAAGTCATCACGCACAGCGCCGGCAACAGCTGGATGTTCGAGAACCGCATGGCGCATGTGCTGGCCGGCGACTACACGCCGCTCTCGGCGGTCGACATCTTCGTCAAGGACCTCGGCCTCGTGCTCGACACGGCGCGCGCGAGCAAGTTTCCGCTGCCACTGTCGGCCACCGCCCACCAGATGTTCATGCAGGCCTCGAGCGCCGGGCATGGGCGCGAGGACGACTCGGCGGTGATCAAGATCTTCCCCGGCATCACGCTGCCGCCGAAGAAGGCGTCATGAGCGGCACCCTCCTCGGTTGTATTGCCGACGACTTCACGGGCGCCACCGACCTCGCCAACAACCTGGTGCGCGCCGGCATGCGCACGGTGCAGACCATCGGTGTGCCGGAGGACGACACCGCGCCGCTGCAGGCCGATGCGATCGTCGTCGCGCTCAAGTCGCGCACGATCGTGCCTGCGGACGCGGTCGCGCAATCGCTCGCCGCGCTGCGCTACCTGCAACGGCAAGGCGTGCAGCAGGTCTACTTCAAGTACTGCTCGACCTTCGACTCGACGCCGCAAGGCAACATCGGCCCGGTCACCGAGGCGCTGCTCGATGCGCTCGGCAGCCGCTTCACGATCGCCTGCCCGGCGTTCCCGGAGAACCAGCGCACGGTCTTCAAGGGCCACCTGTTCGTCGGCGACCAGTTGCTGAGCGACAGCGGCATGCGCGATCACCCGTTGACGCCGATGCGCGATGCCAACCTCGTGCGCGTGCTGCAAGCGCAGACGACGCGCAAGGTCGGCCTGGTGACCTACGACGTGGTTGCGCGCGGCCCCGAGGCGGTGCGCGCGCGCTTCGCGGCGCTGCAAGCAGACGGCGTGCAAATCGCGATCGTCGATGCGATCTCGAACGACGACCTGATGCGCATCGGCCCTGCCCTGGCGGGCATGCCGCTGGTCACGGCCGGCTCGGGCATCGCGATCGGCCTGCCCGGCAACTGGGGCCTGAGCGGCGCACGCGCGGCCGACACGCTGCCGCCCGCCTCGGGGCAGCGGGCGGTGGTCTCGGGCAGCTGCTCGGTCGCAACCAACGCGCAGGTGCAGCACTTCATCAATGCCGGGCGGCCGGGCTTCGCGATCGACCCACTGGCGCTCGCCGCGGGCAACGATGTGGTCAGCGAAGCCCTGGCCTGGGCGGTACCCCAACTCGCCACCGGCCCGGTGCTGGTCTACGCCACCGCCGAGGCCACGGCCGTGAAAGCGGTTCAAGAGCGGCTCGGTGTGGCTGCCGCGGGCGAGATGGTGGAACGTGCACTCTCGGCGATCGCGGTCGGTCTGGTCGAGCGTGGCGTGCTTCAGCTCGTCGTGGCGGGCGGCGAGACCTCGGGCGCGGTCGTGCAGGCCTTGCGCATCCGGCAGATGACGATCGGCCCGCAGATCGACCCGGGCGTGCCGTGGACCGCCGCGCAATCGAACACCTGCCCCGGCGAGTGGTTGCACCTCGCGCTGAAATCCGGCAACTTCGGCAGCACCGATTTCTTCACCAAGGCCTTCGGCCGGCTGGCGTCGAGATGAGCAGCGCGCTGCGCGACGAGATCTGCCGCGTCGGCGCCTCGCTGTTCGCGCGCGGCTACGTGCATGCCACGGCCGGCAACATCAGCGTGCGCACCGACAGCGGCTTCATCATCACGCCAACCGACGCCTGCCTCGGCGCGCTCGACCCGGCGCGCCTCGCCGAAGTCGATGCGCGGGGCACGCAGACCGGCGGCGACCGCGCCTCCAAGACGCTCGCGCTGCACCGGCGCATCTACGCCGCCGACCCGCAGGCGCGCTGCGTGATCCACAGCCACTCGACGCACCTGGTGGCGCTGACGCTGGCCGGCGTCTGGAGCGCCGACGACATCGTGCCGCCGATCACGCCCTACTTCGTGATGAAGGTCGGCCATGTGCCGCTGATCCCGTATCACCGACCCGGCGATCCGGCCGCCGCCGAGATGGTCGCGCAGCGCATCGCGGCGATGCGCGAGCGCGGCACGCCGATCCGCGCCGTGATGCTCGATCGGCTCGGCCCGAACGTCTGGCACGCCTCACCGGCCGCGGCCAGCGCGGTGCTGGAAGAACTCGAGGAAACCGCGCGCCTGTGGCTCATGGCGCGGCCGGCGCCGCTGTCTGCGGCGCAGATCGACGAGCTGCGGCGCGAGTTCGGGGCGCGCTGGTAGCGCGCGCGTAAGCCTCACGGTGGCAGCGTGCGGCTAAAGAAGTCGATGACTTCGCGGTTCAGCGTGGCGTGCACGGCGGCCCGGTCCACCCGGGGCGGATCGGTGCAGATCGCCGCGGCCACGGCCTTGAACGCCTCGGTGCAAGGCGCGAGAAAGACGAAGTGGTTGCCGGGCACCTCGCCCTGCTCTGGTGGCTGGGGCAGCGCGCGCAGCAGCGGATCGGTGTTGAAACGGTTCTGCAGCAACTGATCGTTCGCCGCCTTGTAGATGCGCAGCGGGATCGCCACGCCCGCCAGCCCCTTCGCATCGAACATCACCGACAGCGGCGCCATCGCGACAGCCGCACGCACCCGCGTGTCGTGCGGCAGCTGCCAGCCGGGCCGGGTGACGCGCTGCGTGGTCCGCGCGCCTTCGCTGCACAGCTCGGCGTCTTCCGGATGCGCCTTGCAGTGCGCTTCGTGCAGCGACACATCGGGCCGCGCGCCGGCCATCACGAGCGTGGTGTAGCCGCCGGCAGAAAAGCCCGCCATGCCGATGCGTTTGGCATCGATGCCGTCCTTGAATCGCAGATCGGCGAGCACGGCATCGAGTGTGGCCACGGCCTGCCACGGCCGGCCGATCAGCTGCACGTCGCTGCCGCGGCCGCCCGGTTCGTCGAAGCTGTCGCCGAGGTGGCGCGGCGCAGCGACGATGTAGCCGGCGCGCGCCAGCGCCTGCGCCAGATCGGCGTGGCCCCACTCGCCGCCGCCGCTCCCGTGCGACAGCAGGATCAGCGCGTGCCGGCCCGCGGCCAGCGGCGCGTCGCGGGTGGCCTCGATGCGGTACGGGCCGGCGTCCCACGCCACCGTCGCAGCGGGGCTCGGGTACCAGACGGCGACGGGCACCTTGTAGTCGCCGGAGGTCGTCAAGCGCATGACGCCGACGCCTTGCGCGAGCGCGACGAGAGGCATGATCAGCACGAAGGCCAGAAGGATCCATCGGTTCTTCATCAAGGTTTCAGTTCGCGAATCGGGATCAACAGATCGGTGCGCAAACCCTGCGGCGCGGCATCGGGGGCCGATTGGTAGACCTCGAGCACCGGCCGATGGTCGGGCTCGAAGCCGCTGCGCGGCAGCTGACGACACGCGCCACGCGGTCGCGGTAGTGTCGTTCGGAGTCGCTTCTCTTTGCCATTCGTCCAGTGTGCGGCGAATCCGATGAGCGCACTTAGCCGCGCTTGCTCGTTCTTCTTCTCGATGCGACCGCGCGCGCCATCGGTCAGGCGACCGTGCGCAGCAGCGCCAGCAGGCCGGTTTCGTCGAGCACCGTCAGGTTCAGCTCGCGCGCCTTGTCGAGCTTCGCTCCGGCCTCGTCGCCGGCAACGACGAAGTGCGTCTTCTTCGAGACCGAGCCGCTGACCTTGCCGCCCGCCGCTTCGATCAAGTCCTTCGCGGCATCGCGCGAGAGCGTCGGCAGCGCGCCAGTGAGCACGAAGGTCTTGCCGGCGAGCGGTTGGGGCGCGGCGTCCGTCGCCACGCCATCGTGCTCGTCCCAGTGCACG
This sequence comes from uncultured Rhizobacter sp., assembly GCA_964247075.1. Taxonomy (GTDB): domain Bacteria; phylum Pseudomonadota; class Gammaproteobacteria; order Burkholderiales; family Burkholderiaceae_C; genus LMDS01. The sequence continues at coordinate 256,744 of CAXTSS010000004.1, forward strand.
CCGGCCGCGCGCAGTTGCTCGACGACCTCGACGTTGTGCGCCTGGTCGAAGAACGTGCGCACGCTCAACGCCACGATCGGCCCGACATCGTTCACTTCCAGCAGCTGCTCGACGCTCGCGGCCATCAATCGATCGATGTTGCCGAAGTGCTTGGCCAGATCCTTCGCGGTCGTCTCGCCGACGTGCCGGATGCCCAGGCCGTACAGGAAGCGCGCCAGCGTCGTGCGCTTGCTCGATTCGAGCGCGGCGAGCAGGTTCACGGCGCTCTTCTCGCCCATGCGATCCAGCGCCGTCAGGTGCGCGAGGTCGAGCTTGTAGAGCTCGGGCAGCGTGCGGATCAGGCCGCCGTCCACCAGCTGATCGACGAGCTTGTCGCCCAGACCCTCGATGTCGAGCGCGCGGCGCTGCGCGTAATGCAGCAGCGCCTGCTTGCGCTGCGCCGGGCAGAACAGGCCGCCCGAGCAGCGGTGGTCCATGCCATCGCGCTCGCGCACGACGCGGCTGCCGCACACCGGGCAGGCGCGCGGCATGCGGAAGTTCGGCACGTAGTGAACGCGGGGCCCGGGGACGACACCGACGACCTCGGGGATCACGTCACCGGCGCGACGCACGATCACCGTGTCGCCGACGCGCACGCGCTTGCGGCGCAGCTCGAACAGGTTGTGCAGGGTCGCGTTGCTGACCGTCGTGCCGCCGACGAACACCGGCGTCAGCTTGGCGACCGGCGTGAGCTTGCCGGTGCGGCCGACCTGGATCTCGATCGCGCGCACCACCGTCATCTGCTCCTGCGCCGGGTACTTGTGTGCGACCGCCCAGCGCGGCTCGCGCGAGACGAAGCCGAGGCGCTGCTGCAACGCGCGTGAGTTGACCTTGTAGACGACGCCGTCGATGTCGAATGGCAGCGCGTCGCGCTTCGCGCCCATCGCCTGATGGAACGCGATCAGGCCGTCCGCCCCCTGCACCACCGCCCGGTCGGCGCAAACCGGCAGGCCGGCGGCGGCGAGCGCGTCCAGCAGGCCGCTGTGGGTGGCGGGCACGTCCCAGCCCTGCACGTCGCCGAGGCCGTAGGCGAAGAAGCTGAGGCGGCGCGTCGCGGTGATCGCGGGGTCGAGCTGGCGCACCGCGCCGGCGGCGGTGTTGCGCGGGTTCACGTAGGTCTTCTCGCCTTTCTCGCGCTGCGCGTCGTTGAGACGCTCGAAATCGTCGCGCCGCATGTAGACCTCGCCGCGCACTTCGAGCACCGGCGCCTCGATGCCTTTGATCCGCAGCGGTATCTGGCCGAGCGTGCGGATGTTCTGCGTCACGTCCTCGCCCTTCTCGCCATCGCCGCGGGTCGCCGCCTGCGCCAGCACGCCGCGCTCGTATCGCAGGTTGATCGCGAGACCGTCGAACTTCAGCTCGGCAGCGTATTCGATCGGCGGCGCCGCGTCATCGAGTTCGAGTTCGCGGCGCACGCGCGCGTCGAAGCTCGCCGCACCACTGCCTTCGGTATCGGTCTCAGTGCGGATCGACAGCATGGGCACGCTGTGCCGCACCGGCGCGAAACCATCGAGCACGGTGCCGATCACGCGCCGCGTCGGCGAGTCGGGTGTCAGCAGTTCCGGGTGCGCGGCCTCGATCGCCTGCAGCTCCTGAAACAACCGGTCGTATTCGGCATCGGGGATCTGCGGGTCGTCGAGCACGTAGTAGCGATGCGCTTCGCGCTGGAGCTGTTCGCGCAACTCGGCAGCGCGCTCGGTGGCATGTCGGTCGGGCATGCCCCGAAGACTAGCTGAACAACCGCCGCGCCGCCGCCGAACCGGCCGCGAGATCGCGGCCTTCGAGCGCGGCGTAGAGCTGGCCGAGTTCGTTGCCGATCGCGCTGAAACCGTCGGCGCTGAGCGGCCGGCCGTTGTCGTCCACGATGCTCGCGTCCATGCCCTGCGCCAACGCCTGCGCGCTCGTCTGCCACGCGCTGAAGGGCTGAACGCCCGGTTCGGTCTGTGGCACGTCGAAGCTCAAGGTCACGTCGCGCACGGCGGAGAGGTTCGGGTCGTCGGCGAGCGCCGCCTGCGAATCGAAGGTCAGGGTCAGCACCGGCGGTGCACCCTCGTCCTGCGATGGCAGCACCAGCCGGCCGGGCACCACGCCGGGGACGAAGCCATGCCGGCCGGCGTGCTGCTGGATGTAGCCGACGCTCCACGCGGCGGCGCGCGCGCGCAGCCGCACCGCGAGCTGCGCGTCGTGCTGGCTCGCGAAGTGATCGAGTTCGCGCGCCGCGGCAACGGCTTCGAGCATGTCGGGAAACTGCGCGAACGCGCCGATGCCGTCGGCGAAGACCTGGATCTTCTGCACGAACTCGGAGAACTCGATCTCGTTGAGTGCACCGGTGCGGTTGGCGAGCAGCACGCCGGCCTGGAACTCACCGTAGTGCTGGTCGCCGGCGGGAAACTCCCACTCGCCCGATTCGCTGTTCAGCCCTTCGATCAGGAACGGCTTGCCGCCGGCGCGGCGCGTCGGCGGCGAATGCGTGAGCGCGACCGCACCGCTGATAGGCGCCTCCAGGGTCAGCGTCGCGATCGAATCGATCAGCGCATCCAGCCGCTGCACGACGCGCCGATTCGGGCGGCGCTGATTCAACGAGTCCGGCAGCGGCTCGGGCAGCCCGGCCGCATCGATGCGGTCGGCGTCGTCGCCCGGCGTGTCCATCACCGGCTCGCGCGGCTCGCCCGGCTCCGGCTGCATCGCGCGCTTCGGGCCGGCCTTGCGCGCCTGCCACGCCCCATGGGCAACGATGCCGGCGAGCACGACGCCGCCGAGTGAGGCCAGCGCGATCGTCAATGTGCCCATCGGTATTCCGGATTCATCAAGCGGCTTCGGCGAGGCTGACGGCGCCTTCCATGTCCACGGTGACGATGCGCGACACGCCCTGCTCCTGCATCGTCACGCCGATCAGCTGCCCGGCCATCTCCATCGCGATCTTGTTGTGGCTGATGAACAGGAACTGCGTGCTCAGCGCCATCTCCTTCACCAGCTTGGCGTAGCGCTCGGTGTTGGCGTCGTCGAGCGGCGCGTCGACCTCGTCGAGCAGGCAGAACGGCGCCGGGTTCAGCTGGAAGATCGCAAACACCAGCGCGATCGCCGTCAGCGCCTTCTCGCCGCCCGAGAGCAGGTGGATCGTGCTGTTCTTCTTGCCCGGCGGTTGCGCCATCACCTGCACACCGGCATCGAGGATCTCGTCGCCGGTCATCACGAGTTTTGCGGTACCGCCGCCGAACAGCGTCGGGAACATGCGGCCGAAGTGCGCGTTGACCTGCTCGAAGGTGTTGGCAAGCAGGTCACGGGTTTCGAGGTCGATTTTGTGGATCGCGTCTTCGAGCGTAGTCATCGCCTCGACCAGGTCGGCGTTCTGCGCGTCGAGGAAAGTCTTGCGTTCGCGCGACGCGGTCAACTCGTCCAGCGCAGCCAGATTGACGGCGCCGAGTGCGGCGATCTCGCGGTTGATGCGGTCGATCTCGGCTTGCAGCCCGGTGAGCTTCACGCCGTTCTGTTCGATGCCGGCCGAGAGCGCCTCGAAATCGACGGCCGCGGCCACCAGCTGATCGAGGTACTGCGCGCCGCCGAGTTGCGCGGCCTGCTCTTCGAGCTGCAGCTTGGTGATGCGATCACGCAGCGGCTGCAGGCTCTGCTCGTGCTGCAGGCGCTGTTCGTCGGCGCGCTTCAGGCGCAGGGTCAGGTCGTCGTACTCGCTGCGCTTGGCACCGAGCGCGGCTTCGCGCTCCAGCCGCAGCGCGAGCGCGGTCTGCAGGCCGGCCTGCGCGGCGGCATCGGTGAGGCGTTCGAGCTCTTCGTGCGCCTGTGCATGCGACTGCACGTGGCCGGCGACCTGCTGCGTCGCCGTCTCGATGCCGCGCTCCAGCTCGCCGCGCCGCGCCGCGAGCGCACGCGCCGCGAACTGCGCCTCCTGTGACTGGCGTTCGAGCGCACTCAGCTGCGCGCGTGCCTCGGCAAGTTGGCGCTCGGCCGTGATCACCGCATCGTCGAGCTCGGCGTGGCGCTCCTGCGTGGTGGCGAGCTGCATGTCGAGCTCCTCGAAGCGCGCTTCGCCGACAGCAAAGCGCTCGGCGAGTTCTCCGAGCTGCGCATCGAGCTCGGCCAGCTCTTCGTCGAGTTGCGCACGGCGCGTGCTCGTCTGTTCGGCCTGCTGCGAAAGCCGCAGCCATTCGACCTGCAACTGGTGCGCGCGCGTCTGCGCGTCGGTGGCTTCGCGTCTCGCGCTCACGAGGCGCTGCGAGGCCTCGGTGTACGCGGCCTCGGCACGGACCAGCGCGCTGCGCGATTCCTCGGCGATCAACACCTGCGCGCGCAGCTGGCGTTCGAGGTTCTCGATCTCCTGCGCCCGCGCCAGCATGCCGGCCTGCTCGGAGTCGGGCGCGTAGAAGCTGACGCCGAATTGGCTCACGGCGTGGCCGTCGCGCGTCATGATGACTTCGCCGTGGGTGAGCTTGCCGCGCGCAGCGAGCGCTTCCTCGATGTCGGCGGCGGTGTAGACGCCCTCGAGCCAGTCGTTCAGAAGGGCCTTCATGCCGGCGTCGTTCAAGCGCAGCAGATCGGACAGCCGCGACAGCGTCTGGTGCGTGTTGGCGATCGCGGCCTGCGGCGGTGTGTAGAAGGCCAGCCGGGCGGGCGGCGCATCGGCGGCAAACGCGCGCACGGTGTCGAGTCGGCCGACTTCGAGCGCGCCCATGCGCTCGCGCAGCGCGGCTTCGAGCGCGGGCTCCCAGCCGGACTCGATGTGGATCTTCGTCCACAGGCCCTTGATGCCGTCGAGCCCGTGCCTGGCGAGCCAAGGCTTGAGCTTGCCTTCGGTCTGCACTTTTTCCTGCAACGCGCGCAGTGCATCGAGGCGCGCGCTCAGGTCGGCTTGCTTGCCGCCTTCGGCATTCACCGCGTCCTGCGTGACACGGCGCGCCTCATCGAGCGACGGCACCTGCTCGCCGAGTTCGTGCAGCCGCGCGTCGGCGATGCCTTGCTTTTCTTCGGCAGCATCGAACTGCGTCTTCAGCTCGGCCAGCGCGGCCGCATCCGGCGCGGCGAGCTGGCCCTTCTCGGCGACCAGCTTGTCGCGGCGCGCATTGAACTGGCGGCGCTGGTCCTCGACGTTGCGGCTCTCGGCCGCGAGCACCTGGATCTGCTGCTGCACCGCGCTGACCTTGCCGCGCTGCTCGTTGCTCAGGTTCTGCGCCGCGCGCACCGCGTCCTCGAAGTTCGGCAGGTTGCCGGCGTGCTCCTCAGCCTGCGCGATCAGCACCACGCCCTGTTCATCAGCAGCAGCGATCTGCCCGGCGATGTTCTCCAGTTCGGCCTGGGCTTCGGCCCCGCGCTCGCCCCAGTGCTCGGTCTGCGCCTTCAGCTCCAGCAGCCGCTGCTCGACCCGCGCCCGGCCTTCGACGACATAGCGGATGCGCTCTTCGAGCCGGCTCACTTCGAGCGCGGCCTCGGCCAGCGAGCCCTGATGCGCGTGCAACTCGTCGCTGGCCGCGTAGTGCGCCTGACGCACGGTCTCGAGTTCGGCCTCGCCATGGCGCAGCTCGGCGGTGCGCGCCTCCAGCGCGTTGACGGCCTCGGTCACCGCCTTCTTGACACGCGTCTCCTCGCTCGCCGCATCGCGGTGCTTCAGGAACCACAGCTGGTGCAGCTTCAGTTCGCCCGAAGCTTGCAGCCCGCGGTACTGCGACGCGACCTCGGCCTGCTTCTCGAGCTTGTCGAGGTTGCTGCCCAGCTCGCGCAGGATGTCTTCGACGCGGGTCAGGTTCTCGCGCGTGTCTTTCAGCCTGCTTTCGGTTTCGCGACGGCGCTCCTTGTACTTCGAGACGCCCGCGGCTTCTTCGAGAAACAGGCGCAGCTCTTCGGGCTTGCTCTCGATGATCCGGCTGATCGTGCCCTGGCCGATGATCGCGTAGGCGCGCGGCCCCAGGCCCGTGCCGAGGAACACGTCCTGCACATCGCGACGCCGCACCGGCTGGTTGTTGATGTAGTAACTGCTGGTGCCGTCACGCGTCAGCACGCGCTTCACGGCGATCTCGGTGAAGCGGTTCCACTGCCCGCCGGCGCGGCCGTCTTCGTTGCTGAACACGAGCTCGACGCTGGCGCGGCTCGCCGGCTTGCGCAGCCCCGAGCCGTTGAAGATCACGTCCTGCATCGACTCGCCGCGCAGCTCGCTGGCCTTGCTCTCGCCCAGCACCCAGCGCACCGCGTCCATGATGTTGGACTTGCCGCAACCGTTCGGCCCCACGACGCCGACGAGCTGGCCCGGCAACTGGAAGTTGGTGGGCTCGGCGAAGGACTTGAAACCGGAGAGCTTGATCGAGTTCAGGCGCATTGGGCGAGTGGCGTATGGCGCCTAAGTGCTTGATTTATTTGAATAAAACCCGCGTGGCGCGGGCTTCGGAGCAGCGCGGATGATAGCATCCGCCCCACTGTTCAATGCTCTCCAAACGTGACCACCATGGCCAAGACCGCAGCCCCCCAGCGCCAGAAACCCGCCACCCCGCCGAGCGTGCCGAGCAAGGAGCTGCAGGTCTTTCCGAACCCGGCTCGTCAGCGCGACTACGCGATCCAGTTCCAGATCCCGGAGTTCACCTGCCACTGCCCGCTCACCGGCCAGCCCGACTTCGCCCACTTCACGATCGACATGGTGGCCGACAAGCTCTGCGTCGAGTTGAAGAGCCTGAAGATGTACATGTGGAGCTACCGCAACGAGGGCGCGTTCCACGAGAAGGTGACGAACGACATCGTCGACGACATCGTCAAGGCCACGAACCCGCGCTTCGTGCGGCTGACCGCGAAGTGGTACGTGCGCGGTGGCATCTACACCAACGTCGTGGCCGAGTACCGCAAGAAGGGCTGGAAGCCGCAGCCGGCGGTCGACCTGCCACGCTTCGAGACCATGACCGGGCTGGTGTAGCTCGAAGGCAAAAGCGCCGGACTGTTTGCAGGCGTACAGACGAAACCCGCCATCTCGTGTAGAACTCCTGCTACATCACAGGGGTCCGCATGAAGTTCCGCGTCGGTTTCGAGATGACCTACCAGTGCCCACAGCCGACTCCGATGATCCTGGCGTTGAGCATCCACTATTCGCGAGCGTCCGATCTCGTTCGGCCCGACCACCTGCTGACGAACCCCTCGGTGCCGATCGCCGCGTACCGCGATCTGTTCGGCAACTGGTGCAGCCGCATCGTCGCGCCACAAGGCCGCTTCACGCTCAGTGCCGACGCGCTGGTCAACGACAGTGGTGTGGCGGACGTGGTGGCACCGTGGGCCCCGCAGACGCCGGTCGAGCATCTGCCCGAATCGACGCTGTTGTACCTGCTCGGCAGCCGCTATTGCGAGACCGATCAACTGTCGGAGATCGCCTGGAAGCATTTCGGCGCGAGCCCGCCGGGCTGGGGCCGCGTGCAGGCGATCTGCGACTTCGTGCACCGCCACATCGAGTTCGGCTACCAGCACGCGCGCCGCACGCGCACCGCGCTGGAGGCCTACCGCGAGGGCCAAGGCGTCTGCCGCGACTACGCCCACCTGGCGATCGCGTTCTGCCGCTGCATGAACATCCCGGCGCGCTACTGCACTGGCTATCTCGGCGACTACGGTACCGAGCCACCGTACGGCACGATGGATTTCGCGGGCTGGTTCGAGGCCTTCCTCGGCGATCGCTGGTACACCTTCGACGCGCGCAACAACACCCCGCGCATCGGCCGCGTGCTGATCGCGCGCGGCCGCGACGCCTGCGACGTGGCCTTGGCCAGCACCTTCGGCCCGAACACGCTGGAGAGCTTCAAGGTCTGGGCGGACGAGGTGCCGCCGGCAGGCGCGACACTGCCATGACCTACTGCGTCGGCGTGAAGCTCGACGAAGGGTTGATCTTCGCGAGCGACTCGCGCACCCATGCCGGCGTCGACAACTTCGCCAGCTTCTGCAAGCTGACCGTCTTCGAGCGCCGCGGCGATCGCGTGCTGGTGCTGCTCAGCTCGGGCGGTCTGGCGGCCACGCAGGCGGTGATCGGCCTGCTCACCAAGCGGGCCGCCGCCGAGCCGCCACACATCTGGTCGGCGGACTCGCTGTTCGACGTGGCCAATCTGGTCGCCGACGCGATGCGCGACATCGAGCGCCGCGACGGCCCGTTTCTCGAAAGCGGCGGCCTGAAGTTCAATGCCTCGTTCATTCTTGGCGGCCAGATCGGCGGCGAGGGCATGCGGCTCTTTCGCCTCTACGCCGAGGGCAATTTCATCGAAGCCGGCACCGACACCTGCTTTCTGCAAACCGGCGAAGCCAAGTACGGCAAGCCGATCCTCGACCTGGGCGTGACGCCGAGCGCGACGCTCGAAGACGCCACCAAGTGCGTGCTGGTGTCGTTCGACTCGACGATGCTGAGCAACCTGTCGGTGGGCATGCCGATCGATCTGCTGTGCTACGAACGCGACAGCCTCGCCGTGACGATGCGGCGCCGTTTCGACGCGGGCGACGCCTATTTCGAGACGCTCAAGCAGCACTGGATCGCCGGCACGCGGCAGGTCTTCCACGAGTTGCCTGCACTGGAGTGGTAGCGGCGTCGCCGACGCATCGCCTCACAGGCCGCGGATGACTCGAAGCATGAGCATTTCGTCGGCGGCGACGTCTTCGCCGGTGGTCTCCTCGGCCGTGGCAACACGGAAGTCGAGGCGCTCGAGCAGCCTCCGCGAACGGTGGTTCGCGGTCTTCAGCACCGCGAGCAGTTCGCCAACCCCGTGGTGGCGAACGAGCTCCACGATCACGCGATCGACGCCTTCGTGCGCCAGCCCGCGGCCCCAGAACGAGCTCGACAATTCGTAGGCGACGAGCGCCCGCCGATCCGCAAGGACGGTCGCCTGTGCGTAACCAATCGGTTCGCCGGAGTGCAGGCGCAGTACCCAGTTGAGCCACTGCTGCGTGCCATCCGCCGAGCAGCGCGTTTCGAGCCGCGCATAGCGCTCGCGCAACCAGGTCAGCGACGCGGGCGGCTGGTTCTCGAATTCATAGATCGCGGGATCGCTCAGCACGCGAAACATCTCGTCAGCGTGGGCGGCGACGAGGGGCTCGAGGCGCAGGCGCGGCGTCATCAGCAAGCGCATCGTCGTGCGGCTGAACGGAGCATTCATTTCGTCATGACCTGATGGGTGGCGGCGAAATCAGCATACCGAACTGGCGCCAGGAGGGGCCAGATTCGGCGCGTCGCCGCGTCGATAATCCGTCCATGAACCCGCTGCTCGCCAAGCTTCACCCGTACCCCTTCGAGCGCCTGCGCACACTGAACCAGCAGATCGTGCCGAACCCGGCGCTCAAGCCGATCTCGCTGAGCATCGGCGAGCCCAAGCATGCGACACCGGAGTTCATCAAGCAGGCGCTGCGAGACAACCTGAACGGCCTGGCGAGCTACCCGGCCACCGCCGGCGAACCGGCGCTTCGTGAGGCCATCGTTGGCTGGCTGGCACGGCGCTACGGCGTGCGCGTCGACTCCGCCACGCAGGTGCTGCCGGTCGGTGGCTCGCGCGAGGCGCTGTTTGCGCTGGCGCAGACGGTGATCGACCCGACCCGCCCCGGCGCCACCGTCGTCTGCCCGAATCCGTTCTATCAAATCTACGAGGGCGCGGCGCTGCTGGCGGGGGCGCAGGTGGCGTTCGTCAACAACGACCCGGCTCGCAATTTCGCGGCCGACTGGAGCAGCATCACCGACGAGGTCTGGGCCCGGACCCAGCTGCTCTATGTGTGCTCACCCGGCAACCCGACCGGCGCGGTCATGCCGCTGGTCGAGTGGCAGCGGCTGTTCGAGCTCAGCGACCGCTTCGGCTTCGTCATCGCCTCGGACGAGTGCTACTCCGAGATCTACTTCCGCGAAGACGCGCCGCTCGGCTCGCTGGAGGCCGCCACCGCGCTCGGCCGCACCGATTTCCGCAATCTGATCGCGTTCACCAGCCTCTCCAAGCGCTCGAACGTGCCGGGCATGCGCTCGGGTTTCGTCGCCGGCGACGCGGCGCTGATCAAGCCCTTTCTGCTCTACCGCACCTACCACGGCAGCGCGATGAACCCGGTCGTGCAGCAGGCCAGCATCGCGGCCTGGAGCGACGAGGCCCACGTCGTGGACAACCGCAACCAGTACCGCACCAAGTTCATGCAGGTCACGCCGGTGCTCGCCGACGTGATGAATGTGGCCCTGCCCGATGCCGGCTTCTACCTGTGGGCCGATGTGTCGCGATCCGGGCTGGACGACATCGCCTTCGCGCAAGGCCTGCTCGCTCAATACAATGTCGCGGTGCTGCCGGGCAGCCTGCTGGCGCGCGAATCTGGCGGCGCGAACCCCGGCCAGGGCCGCATCCGCCTCGCCCTGGTCGCCCCGGCCGACGAATGCCTGGAAGCCGCGCAACGAATCGTTTCCTACACCCGGACCCTCTGAAGAAGACCATGACCCAAGTCAACGAACTGCAAAGCACCATCGAGATGGCGTGGGAGAGCCGCGCCTCGATCAACGCCGTCAACAGCCCGAAGATCTTCGAGGCCGTCGAGGCCGTGATCGCCGACCTTAACGCCGGCCGGCTGCGCGTGGCCGAGCGCCAGGGCGTGGGCCAGTGGACGGTGAACCAGTGGGTCAAGAAGGCGGTGCTGCTGAGCTTCCGCCTGAACGACAACAAGCTGATGCACGCCGGCGACCTCGGCTTCTACGACAAGGTGCCGACCAAATTTGCCCACCTGACCGACGCCGAGATGCGCGAGACCGGCGTGCGCGTGGTGCCGCCGGCGGTGGCGCGACGCGGCAGCTTCATCGCGAAGAACGCGATCCTGATGCCCAGCTTCGTGAACATCGGCGCCTATGTGGACGAAGGCACGATGGTCGACACCTGGGCCGCAGTGGGCTCGTGCGCACAGATCGGCAAGAACGTGCACCTCTCCGGCGGCGTCGGCATCGGCGGGGTGCTCGAGCCGATGCAAGCCAACCCGACCATCATCGAGGACAACTGCTTCATCGGCGCGCGCAGCGAGGTCGTCGAGGGCGTGATCGTCGAGGAGAACTCGGTCCTGTCGATGGGCGTCTACATCGGCCAGAGCACCAAGATCTACGACCGCGCGACCGGCGAGGTGACCTACGGTCGCGTGCCGGCGGGCTCGGTGGTGGTGAGCGGCAACCTGCCCAGCGCCGACGGCAAGTACAGCCTCTATTGCGCGGTGATCGTCAAGCGGGTCGATGCGCAGACCCGCGCCAAGACCAGCATCAACGACTTGCTGCGCAGCTGATCACGCTGGCGGGGGTGGCGGCGGTGTGCTGAACACCCCGTTTCGCCCGGCGACGTGGAATGATCGACGAGTTTGGTGATTTAGAGATGATCGACCCGAAAGGACACACATGAGTGGCGGAAACATGGAACGCGTGCTGCGGCTGATGTCCGAGAAGGGCGCGTCCGACGTCTACCTCTCGTCCAGCTCGCCGATCCTGATCAAGATCAACGGCCAGCTGTTGCAGCTCAGCGACCAGCCGCTGACACACGCGCAGCCGCGCCAGCTGCTCGCCGAGCTGCTCACGCCGAGCCAGCTCGAAGAACTCGACGACACCGGTGAGCTCAACATGGGCGTGGGCATTGCCGGCATCGGCAGCTTCCGCCTGAGCGCGTTCAAGCAGCGCGGCACGATCGCGGCGGTGTTCCGCTGCATCCCGTTCGTGATCCCGACGCTCGAAAGCCTGAACGTGCCGGCCTCGCTGAACACGATGGTGCTCGAAAAGCGCGGCCTGATCCTGATGGTGGGCGCCACCGGCGCCGGCAAGAGCACCACGCTGGCGGCGATGCTGGAGCAACGCAACCAGCAGCTCGCCGGCCACATCCTGACGATCGAGGATCCGATCGAGTTCCTGTTCCACAACAAGAAGTCGGTCGTCAACCAGCGCGAGGTCGGGCGCGACACGCAATCGCTGCAGATCGGCCTGAAGAACGCGCTGCGCCAGGCACCCGACTGCATCCTGATCGGCGAGATCCGCGACCGCGAGACGATGACGGCGGCGATCTCGTATGCGCTGTCGGGCCACCTCGTGCTCTCGACACTGCACGCCAACAACAGCTACCACGCGCTCGGCCGGATCCTGTCGTTCTACTCGCCCGAGGCACGCCCCGCGCTGCTCGCCGACCTGGCCGCCGGCCTGAAGGCGATCGTCTCGCAGCGCCTGATGCGCGCCACGGCCGGCGGGCGCATCCCGGCCGTGGAGGTGATGTTCAACTCCAAGCTCGTCTCGGAGCTGATCGAAAAGGGCGACTTCAACGCCGTCAAGGAAGCGATGGAAAAGTCGCTCTCCGAAGGCTCGCAGACCTTCGAGCAGGACCTCGCGCGCCTCATCAACGGCGGCGTGATCACGCGCGACGAAGGCCTGGCCTATGCCGACTCGCCGACCAACCTGATGTGGCGCTTGCAGAACGACATGGCGCCGGCCGTGCGCGCCACCGCGAAACGCGACGAATCGGACGACCAGGCGGTGTTCACCGAAGTCACGGTCGATGTGCGGCCCGAGCCGGCGACGACCTCGGCCGCTGCGTTGCGACGATTCTGATTCGCGCATGTCCCGAACGCTCGCCCTCGCCGAACAGCTGATCTCGCGCCGCTCCGTCACTCCCGACGACGGCGGTTGCCAGGCGATGCTCGGCGAGCGGTTGGCGGCGCTGGGCTTTGCGTGCGAGACGCTGGAACACGGCCCCGAGGGCGCGCGCGTCAGCAACTTGTGGGCCGTGCGCCGCGGCCGCCAAGGCACCAAGGGCAAGCTGCTGGCATTTGCCGGCCACACCGATGTGGTGCCGACCGGCCCACTGACGCAGTGGACGAGCGATCCGTTTGTGCCGACGCACCGCGACGGCCATCTTTATGGCCGCGGCGCTGCCGACATGAAGACCTCGATCGCGGCGATGGTGGTCGCGGTCGAGGAGTTCGTCGCCGCCGTGCCCAGCCACGGTGGCTCGATCGCGTTCCTGCTGACGAGCGATGAAGAAGGCCCGGCCATCGATGGCACGGTGAAGGTGTGCGAGTGGCTGGCCGCGCGCGGCGAGCGGCTCGATTACTGCATCGTCGGCGAGCCGACCTCCGTGCAGCAGCTCGGCGACATGATCAAGAACGGCCGCCGCGGCACGCTCTCAGGCAAGCTGCGGGTGATCGGCGTGCAGGGCCACATCGCGTATCCGCACCTGGCGAAGAACCCGATCCATGGGGTCGCGCCGGCGCTGGCCGAGCTGGTCGCGATCCGCTGGGACGAAGGCAACGCCTACTTCCCGCCGACCAGCTGGCAGATGTCGAACATCCACGCCGGCACCGGCGCCGGCAACGTGATCCCGGGCGATGCGGTGATCGATTTCAACTTCCGCTTCTCGACCGAATCGACGCCCGAATCACTGAAGGCGCGCGTGCACGATGTGCTCGACCGTCACGGCCTAAAATGCGAACTCGCGTGGACGCTGGGAGGCGAACCCTTCCTCACGCCGATCGGCGAGCTGAGCGAGGCGCTCTCGGCGGCGATCCGCGGCGAGACCGGCCTCGCCACCGAACTCTCGACCACCGGCGGCACCTCGGACGGCCGCTTCATCGCGAAGATCTGCCCGCAGGTGATCGAGTTCGGGCCGCTGAACGCGACGATCCACAAGATCGACGAGCGGGTCGAGGTCGCGAGCCTCGAACCACTGAAGAACATTTACCGCGAGACGCTGATGCGCCTGCTGACATGACCTTGATAGAGCTGATCACCGCGCAGAGCGCCCGCCTCAAACAGGCGGGCGTTTCATTTGGGCACGGCACGACGAACGCATTCGACGAAGCGGCGTGGCTCGTGCTGTGGTCGCTCGGGCTGCCGATGGACGCGCTCGAAGCGAAAGCCAAGGACGAGCTTGCGGCCGAGAGCCAGGCCAAGGCCGAAGCGCTCGTCACCCAGCGCATCGAGACGCGCCAGCCCGCCGCCTACCTGACGAAAGAGGCGTGGCTTCAGAACGTGCCGTTCTACATCGACGAGCGCAGCATCGTGCCGCGCTCCTTCATCGCCGAGCTGCTCGCCGACGGCGAAGGCACCGGCACGCTCGACGCCTGGCTCAGCGACACCACGCACGCCGTGCTCGATCTCTGCACCGGCAACGGCAGCCTCGCGGTGATCGCGGCGATGGCGTACCCCGAGATCGTCGTGGACGCGGCCGACGTCTCCGACGATGCGCTCGCGATCGCCCGCATCAACGTCGACAAGCACACGCTCGCCAAGCGCATCACGCTGCTGCGCTCCGACCTGCTCGCGGCCGTGCGCGGCCCCTACGACCTGATCCTGTGCAACCCGCCCTACGTCAACACGCAAAGCATGCAGGCGCTGCCGGCGGAGTACCGCGCCGAACCGGCGCTGGCATTGGCCGGCGGCGCTGACGGCATGGATCTGATCCGCCGCATCCTGAGCAGCGCGCCGAAGCACATGACGGTCGATGCGGTGCTCGTGCTCGAGATCGGCAACGAGCGGGCACATTTCGAGCATGCGTTCCGACGCCTGGAGGTCGCGTGGCTCGAAACCAGCGCCGGCGACGACCAGGTGCTGCTCGTCACGCGCGAGGCCCTCGCGTCCTATCGCTGGTAAATGACCACCCCTTGACGCCTTTGGCGTCGTCCCCCGAGGGGAGCGCGGGCCGCTTGGGGCGGCCCGGCGCTGGCCCGCGGTTCACTTTAGACTGATCCCATGCTCGCCCTGAACAATGTCTCGCTGCGCCGCGGCGTCAAACTCGTGCTCGACCAGGCCAGCGTCGTGCTGCAGCCGGGCGAGAAGATCGGCCTCGTCGGCCGCAACGGCGCCGGCAAGTCGTCGCTGTTCTCGCTGCTGACGCATCGGCTCCAATCCGACGCCGGCGATGTGGCGATGCCGCCGCGCTGGCGCATCGGTGAAGTCGCCCAGGAGATGCCCGAGACCGATCAGGGCGCGACCGATTTCGTGCTCGAAGGCGACACGCGCCTGATGGAGGCTCAGGCCCAGCTCGTGCAGGCCGAACTCGACGACGACGGCCACGCGATGGCCGAAGCCCACCACGCGATCAGCGACGCCGGTGGCTTCGAGGCGCGCCCGCGCGCGCAGGCGATGCTGCTCGGGCTGGGCTTCAAGATGGCCGAGCTCGACGCGCCGGTCAACAGCTTCTCCGGCGGCTGGCGCATGCGCCTGCAGCTCGCGCGCGCGCTGATGTGCCCGGCCGACCTGATGTTGCTCGACGAGCCGACGAACCACCTTGACCTCGACGCCCTCGTCTGGCTCGAGGCCTGGCTGAAGCGCTTCGAGGGCACGATGATCGTGATCAGCCACGACCGCGAGTTTCTCGATGCGATCACCAACGTCACCTTGCACCTCGACGAGACCAAGCTGACGCGCTACACGGGCAACTACACCGCCTTCGAGGAGATGCGCGCCGAGCGCATGCTGCAGGCCGCGGCCAACTACTCCAAGCAGCAGGAGCGCATGGCGCACCTGCAGAAGTTCATCGACCGCTTCAAGGCCAAGGCCAGCAAGGCCAAGCAGGCGCAGAGCCGCGTGAAGGCGCTTGCGCGCATGGAAAAGCTCGGGCCGGTGCTGACGAGTGCGGACTTTCAATTCGAGTTCCGCGAACCGCAAAGTTTGCCGAACCCGATGCTCGCGTTCTCGATGGTCGGCTGCGGCTACCGGTCCGACCCCGGCGCCGACGGCTCGACGAAAGAGACACGCATCATCGAGAGCATCAACCGCTCGGTGCTGGCCGGCCAGCGCATCGGCATCCTCGGCGCGAACGGCCAGGGCAAATCGACGCTGGTGAAGACCATCGTCGGCGACCTGCCGCGCCTGTCGGGCGACATCACCGAGGGCAAGGGCTTGAGCATCGGCTACTTCGCGCAGCAGGAGCTCGACGTGCTCTCGCTCGACGACGGCGCGCTGATGCACATGATCCGGCTCGCGCGCGACAAGGGCCCGGCCGGGCGCGAGCAGGAGCTGCGCGACTTCCTCGGCTCGTTCCGCTTCGTCGGCGAGATGGTCTCGCAACCGGTCGGCACGCTCTCGGGCGGCGAGAAGGCGCGCCTCGTGCTCGCGATGCTGGTCTGGCAGCGCCCGAACCTGCTGCTGCTCGACGAGCCGACCAACCACCTCGACCTCACGACCCGCGAGGCGCTGAGCATGGCGCTGAACGAGTTCGAGGGCACGGTGATGCTGGTCAGCCACGACCGCGCGCTGCTGCGCGAGGTCTGCGACGAGTTCTGGCTCGTCACCGACGGCGAGGTGAAGCCGTTCGATGGCGACCTCGACGACTACCAGAAGTGGCTGCTCGAACAATCGCGCGAAGCCTCGCGCGCGCAGTCTCGCGGCGACAAGGCCAAGCGCAAGGCCGCGGCGCCGGCCGCGCCCGCGCCGCCTGCATCACGCACTGAAGACCCGAAGCCGCTGCGCAAGGAACTCGCCGGCATCGACCAGCGCCTCGCCGCGCTGAACCGTGATCGCAGCGCCTGCGAGGCGGCGCTGGGCGCGCCGGGGCTCCCGGCGCCCAAGCGCGCCGAGCACGGCAAGCGCCTCAAGCAGCTCGGCGACGAGATCGAGACACTCGAGGCGCGCTGGCTCGAACTCAGCGGCCAGCTCGACGCATTGACCACCTGAGACTCGGCCGGTTGACCCTGCCGTCGGCAGTGGTTATATATTGTGTGCAATTCAATTGCCAACGCCGCAATAGAATCACGGCATGGTGACTCCGAATACTCAGAACGCGCAAGCGATGCAGCGGCTCGACAACCAGCTCTGCTTCGCGCTGTATTCGAGTTCGTTGCTGATGACCAAGCTCTACAAGCCGGTGCTCGCGAAGCTCGGCCTGACGTATCCGCAATACCTCGTGCTGCTGGTACTGTGGGAGTCCGACCGCATCACCGTCGGCGAGCTCGGCGAGCGCCTGTTCCTCGACTCCGGCACCCTCACCCCGCTGCTCAAACGCATCGAGGCCGCCGGCTTGCTGACGCGCACCCGCGCCGTCGATGACGAACGCCGCGTCATCGTCGCACTGAGCGCCGCTGGCCGCGCACTGCGCCGCAAGGCCGAGCATGTGCCGAACGAAGTCGCGTGCGCCGTCGGTTGCAGGATCGACGACATCGCCGCCCTCACCACCCAGCTGCAGGCGCTGCGCTCGAATGTCGCCAACCATCTGGCGCTGGCCGCTTGATCCACCCCGTTTCCCCACCACCCTTGAACACAAGGAATACACCATGAAGATCGAAAAAGTCCTCTACACCGCCCACGCCACCTCGACCGGCGGCCGCGAAGGCAGCTCCAAGTCATCCGACGGCGTGCTGGACTTGAAGCTGACCACGCCGAAGGAAATGGGCGGCAACGGCGCCACCGGCACCAACCCCGAGCAGCTCTTCGCCGCCGGCTACTCGGCCTGCTTCATCGGCGCGATGAAGTACGTCGCGATGACGCAGAAGATCGCGCTCGCGGCTGATACGTCGATCAAGGCGGATGTCGGCATCGGCCCGATCCCCGCCGGCTTCGGCATTCAGGTGACGCTGAACGTCACGATCCCCGGCATGGAGCGCGCCGCGGCTGAGAAGCTGGTGGCCGCCGCGCACGGCGTCTGCCCGTACTCGAACGCGACCCGCGGCAACATCGACGTGACGTTGAACGTTCTCTGATATCCGCTTGGTCAGGCGCGCATCAGCTGCAACATCAGCTCGATGCGCGCCTTGACCGGCGTGAGCGCGCCGGCACCCGGCAGCTCGCCCTCGATCGCGCCGAGCACGGCGCCGTCGAGGCAGCGCGAGCTGCGCAACACCGACGCCCCTTGCGCCTGCGCCTGACGCAGCGCCGCCTCGAGCGCGTGGTGCACGCTGCCGTTGCCGGTGCCCGCGACGACGATGCCTTGCACGCCGTCGGCGCACAGCGCCTGCACCAGCCGGCCATCCGCGCCCGCGTGGCTGTGCACGATCTCGACGCGCGGCCACGCCGCCACGTCCGCGCGCAGCCGATCCAGGCCGAGCGCCTCGCCTTCAGGCCACGGCCGATGCTGTCGCAGCACGCCCTCCTCGATCTGCGCCAGCACGCCGGCATCGCCGGAGCCGAATGCGGCAAGCTGATAAGTGTGCAGCTTGCGCACGTCCGCCGCGCCGTGCACCTCGCCGCCGAACACCACCACGACGCCGCGCGCATCCGGCCGCCGCGCCACGCGCACCGCATCGAGCAGGTTCTGCGGGCCGTCGGCCTGCAACGCGGTGGCCGGGCGCATCGCGGCGGTCAACACCACCGGCTTCGCCGGCGCGAGCACGCGCTGCAGGAAGTAGGCCGTCTCTTCGAGCGTGTCGGTGCCGTGCGTGACGACCACGCCGGCCACGTCGGCGCGGGCCAGTTGCTGCGCGACGCAGGTCGCCAGCCGCAGCCAGGTCGCGGGATCCATGTCCTTGCTGTCGAGTTGTGCGACCTGCTGGCATTCGATCGCGGTGCCGGCCAGTGCCGGCACGGCGCGCACGAGCTGCTCGACGCCGAGTTGCGCGGCCGTGTAGCCGACGTTGTCGGCCGCATCCGCGGCGGTGCCGGCGATCGTGCCGCCGGTGCCCAGAATCACCACCGCTGCGTTCGTGTTTTGCATTTTTCTCAAAGCTGGATGAAAATACAGGTACTGGATGAATCGTCAGTCGAATTGGAAACGTCGGCTGAGATTGATCCGCTCCAAGGAAGCCCAGTGTACGAACCGCCCAAACTCACCGACCGCCAGCAGCAGATTCTCGACCTCGTGCAAAGCGCGATCGAACGCACCGGCGCACCGCCGACGCGGGCCGAGATCGCCGCCGAGCTCGGCTTCAAGTCGGCCAACGCCGCCGAGGAGCATCTGCAGGCGCTGGCGCGCAAGGGCGTGATCGAACTGGTGGGCGGCACCTCGCGCGGCATCCGGCTGCGCTCCGAAACGCTGCGCCAGCTCAACCTGCAGCGCGGCAAGCAGTTCACGCTGCCCTTGCCCAGCCTCGCCCAGCTCTCACTGCCGCTGGTCGGCCGCGTCGCTGCCGGCAGCCCGATCCTCGCGCAGGAGCACATCGACCAGACCTATCTGATGGAAGCGAGCATGTTCCCGCGCCGCCCCGACTACCTGTTGAAGGTGCGCGGCATGAGCATGCGCGACGCCGGCATCATGGATGGCGATCTGCTCGCCGTGCAACGCGCCAAGGAGGCGAAGAACGGCCAGATCGTCGTGGCGCGCCTCGGCGACGAGGTCACGGTCAAGCGCTTCCGCCGCACCAGGCACGCGATCGAACTGATCCCTGAGAACCCCGACTTCGAGACCATCGTGGTGCCGACCAGCGGTGCGGATGCGGGCGAGGTGCAGTTCGAGCTGGAGGGGCTGGCCGTCGGGCTCATCCGCAACAACATGATGATGTGAAATGACGACCCCCACGTCACTTCGTTCCTGCCCCCCAAGGGGGCGCTCAGCCGCCTTGGGGCGGCCCGGCGGCGGCTGAGTCATGGCTGCGATCAAGTCTCCGAAAGCCGCGAGCGCTGCCGAGTGCCGAACGCTGGAGCAGTTGCCCAACATCGGTCCCTCGCTGGCCGAGGACCTGCGTAGCATCGGCATCGAACGCCCGGCCGATCTGCGCGGCAAGGATGCGTTCGTGCTCTACCAGAAGCTGTGCGCCGCCACCGGCCAGCGGCAAGACCCCTGCGTGCTCGACACCTTCATGGCCGCCACCGATTTCATGCGCGGTGCGCGGGCGGCGCCGTGGTGGCACTACACGGCTCAGCGCAAAGCCTTGTTCGGCCAAGTCTGAGCCGCTCAGCTCTTCGGCGCGCCGAGATAGTCCATCTTCCCCAGTTCGACGCCGTTGTGCCGCAACAGCGCATACGTCATCGAGACGTGGAAGAAGAAGTTCGGCAGCGCGAAGTGCTTCAGGTAGGCCTCGCCCTTCATGATGATCGGGCCGTCGCGGCGCGGCAGCGTGATGTCCTTCTCTTCACTGCCGTCGATCTGCGCGGCCGGCACTGATTTCGCGTAAGCAATCGTCGCGGCGATGCGCTCGCGCAGTTCGCCCAACGTCGTCTCGCTGTCCTCGAACTTCGGGCCCTCGACGCCGGCCAGGCGCGCGACGCAGAACTTCACCGTGTCGCAGGCGATCTGGATCTGCTTCGTGAACACCAGCATGTCCGGCGCCAGGCGCGCGCTCAGGTAGACCGAGGTGTCGAACTTCTTGGCCGCGGCGTGCGCCTCGGCCTTGTCGAGCCAGGTGTTGATGTTGGAAAGCATGCGGACGAAGATCGGCACACTGGCCGAGTGCATCGTGATGGACATGGTTTGTCTCCTGCTAGATGGGGTATGGAGCGCGGATGCTACCCACAATCGCGGACGTGCGTTGGGCCGTGCACAATCGAGGCCAAGCCCCGCCTGACCCGAGCCCCATCGCCGTGAACATCATCATCCTCGACGACTACCAGGACGCGGTGCGCAAGCTCAAGTGCGCATCCGTGATGGAGCAGCTCAACGCCAAGGTCTTCACCAACACCGTCAAGGGCATCGGCCAGCTCTCGGTGCGGCTGCGCGATGCCGAGGTGCTGGTGCTCATCCGCGAACGCACGCAGTTCCCGAAGCAGCTGATCGAAAAGCTCCCCAAGCTCAAGCTGATCTCGCAGACCGGCAAGATCGGCTCGCACGTCGATGTCGAGACCTGCACGCGCATGGGCATCGCTGTGGCCGAAGGCGCGGGCTCGCCCGTGGCCGCGGCCGAGCTCACGTGGGCGCTGATCATGGCGGCAATGCGCCGGCTGCCGCAGTACATCAGCAACCTCAAGCACGGCGCGTGGCAGCAGTCCGGGTTGAAGGCGGCCTCGATGCCGCCGAACTTCAACCTCGGCTTGGTGCTGAAGGGCCGCACGCTGGGCATCTGGGGCTACGGCACGATCGGCCAGATGGTGGCCGGCTACGGCAAGGCCTTCGGCATGCACGTCACGGTGTGGGGCAGTGAATCCGCGCGACAGCGCGCCGAGGCCGATGGCTTCGTCGCCGCGCCGAGCTGCGAGGCCTTCTTCGACGCTTGCGACGTGCTCTCGCTGCACCTGCGCCTGCACGACAGCACGCGCGGCATCGTCAAGCACGACGCACTGACGCGCATGAAGCCGACGGCACTGCTCGTCAACACCTCGCGCGCCGAGCTGATCGAGGAAGGCGCACTCGTCTCGGCGCTGAACCGCGGCCGGCCCGGCATGGCCGCGGTCGATGTGTTCGAGAGCGAACCGATCCTGCAGGGCCACCCGCTGCTGCGCCTCGAGAACGCGGTGTGCACGCCGCACATCGGCTACGTGGAGCTGGACAGCTACGAGTTCTACTTCCGCGCCGCGTTCGAGAACGTCGTCAATTTCATCAACGGCCACCCGACGAATATCCTGAACCCGGACGCGCTGAAGGTGCTTCGTTGACGGGTGAGTCTGCGGTGGCGCCCGCGCCTGAACCGCTGCGCGCCAACATCCGCTGGGCCCTGATGTTCGGCAATTTCGTGATCGGCTGCGGCGTGATGTCGGTCGCTGGCACGATCAACGACATCGCCCGCTCGCTCCATGTTTCGATCGCGCTGGCCGGGCAGCTGATCGCGATCGCCGCGGCAACGATGGCCTTCGGCGCGCCGCTGCTGGCCGGCTGGGTCGCCGGTTTCGACCGCCGGCGCCTGCTCGCGCTCGCGCTGCTCTGGTACGGCGTCGGCCACGCACTCAGTGCGCTGATGCCGAGCTACGCCGCACTCTGGCCGGTGCGCGCGATCACGATGCTGGCCGCCGCCGTCTTCACGCCGCAGGCCGCCGCGGCGATCGGCTTCATGGCTGCGCCGCAGGAGCGCGGCCGCGCAATGACCTTCATTTTTCTTGGCTGGTCGGTGGCCTCGGTGCTGGGCCTGCCGATGTCGGCATGGATCGGCGAAACCCTCGGCTGGGGTGTGGCGTTCAACGTCATCGCCGCGCTTGCGGTGGTGGGCGCGATCTGGGTCTACTGCGTCGTCCCCGACGGCGTGCGTCCGGCCGCGCTTTCGATGCGCGCCTGGAAGGACGTGCTGACCCACCCGGTGCTGATGGCGATGGTGATGGTGACCGCGCTGTTCGGAGCCGGGCAGTTCACGCTGTTCTCGTACTTCACGCCGTACTACAAGCTGCGCTTAAGCGCCAGCGCCGAGCAGATCACGCTGCTGCTGGTGTGGTTCGGCGCCTTCGGTCTGATCGGCAACCTGGTGCTGACGCGCGTGATCGATCGCGTCGGGCCGAACCGCGCCGTCACCGTCGCGATGCTGCTGATGGCCAGCTCGCTCGCGCTGTGGCCGCTCGGCGTCGGCATGGTCAGCATGGCGCTGATCATCGTGCCCTGGGGGCTCGGCTGTTTCGCGTCGAACTCGACCCAGCAGGCCCGCCTCGGCCAGGCCGCACCGGCCCTGGCGCCGGCGCTGATGGCGCTCAACACGTCGGCGATCTACCTCGGCCAGGCGGCCGGTGCGGCGAGCGGCGGCTGGCTCATCGCCCACACCAGCTATGAGTGGCTCAACTGGGCCGGCCTGGTGTGGATGGTGGCTGCGATAGGCCTCAGCCTGTGGGCCGGGCGACGCACCGCGATCGTGGGCGCGGCCGCATGAGCCAGACCTCGGCGCCGGCCTCGCCGCGCGAGTTGTTCGTCGCGTTCACCAGCCTCGCGCTGCAGGGCTTCGGCGGCGTGCTGCCGGTGGCGCAGCGCGTGCTTGTCGAGCGCCGTGGCTGGCTCACTAGAGAGCAGTTCGTCGAGATGCTCGCGGTGAGCCAGGTGCTGCCCGGGCCGAACATCGTGAACCTCGCGCTGATGTTCGGCGACCGCTGCTTCGGTCTGCGCGGGGCGTTCGCCGCGCTCGCCGGCATGCTGCTGGCGCCGATGGTGATCGTGCTCGCGCTGACGGCGCTGTACGGCCATTTCGCACAGGACCCGGTCGTCACCGGCGCGCTGCGCGGCATGGGCGCGGTCGCCTCGGGGCTGGTGATCGCGACCGGCTTGAAGCTGCTGACGACGCTGCAACGCAACCCGATGGGCCTGCCGATCTGCCTGGGCTTCGGCGCCATCACGCTGATGGCCACGGCGTGGCTGCGCGTGCCGCTGGTCTGGGTGATCCTCGGTCTGGGCGCGGTCGCGATCGCGGTGGCGTGGAGCCGCTTGCGCCCATGAACCTTTCCGGCTCCGACCTGCTCGGCCTGTTCGGCCACTTCCTCGTGCTCAGCCTGCTCGCCGTCGGCGGCGCGATCACGACGGTGCCCGACATGCACCGCTTCATCGTCGCCGAGCACCATTGGCTCACCGATGCCCAGTTCACCGCGTCGATCGCGATCGCGCAGGCCGCGCCCGGGCCGAATGTGCTGTTCGTCGCCGTGCTCGGCTGGAACGTCGCCGGCCCGCTCGGCGCACTCACGACGATGGTCGGCTGCCTGCTGCCCTCGACCGTGCTCTCGTTGTGGGCGACGCGCTGGGGCATGCAACGTCGCGAGACGCGCGGCGTGCGTGCCTTCACGGCCGGGCTCACACCGCTCACGCTCGGGCTGCTGCTCTCGACCGGCTGGGTGCTGTCACAACCCTACCTCGTCAACGCCGATCACCGCTGGGGCGCACTGGCGCTGATCGCGCTCAGCGTGGTGGTGCTGATGCGCACCAAGCTCAGCCCGATCTGGCTGGTGGCGATCGGCATGATCGCGGGCGGGCTCGGTTGGGTCTGAGGCGCTGACCTCAGGCCAGCGCGCGCTCCACGAGCCGTGGCAGCGACGCGAGCTCATCGGCCACCGCCGCCGGCAGATCCAGCCAGTCGCTTGCCGTGACCATCACATCTGCGCTGCCCGCGCGCCCGGCGCGCACCAGCAGGCTCAACGGCAACGCGGGTGCCGAATCGGCTTCTTGCATCACGACTGGCGTGCCGCCGACGGATGATGCCAACACCAGCACCGGGTGTGCGCCGTGCAGCAGTGCGAGCACCGGCAAGCCTTGATCCAGCGCGCTGGCCTGCAGCCGGCGCACGGTCTCGTTGACGCCGAACTGGCTGTGCCGCAGCAACCGCAGCATCTGGCTGCGCTCGCCTTGCGCCACATCGCGGATCGGCATCACCGCAGCCATCACGACGGCAATGCTGCCGCTCATCCAGAGGCGGAACGGGCGGCGAATCTCGAACGGGGTGATCAGCAGCTTCTTCATGCCCCCACCTTAAGCGGCCCGTGTGTCAGCTGCAAGACTTCGCCCGTCAAGTTTCGTGAACGTTCGTGCCAGGCTGTTCACCGGGTGCCGAAAATCTTGTCGCCCGCGTCGCCCAGGCCGGGGATGATGTAGCCGACCTCGTTCAGGTGGCTGTCGATCGCCGCCGTCCAGCAGCGCACATCGGGGTGGGCCGCGTTCAGCGCCTTCATGCCTTCGGGCGCGGCAACGAGCACGAGCGCGCGGATGTCCTTGCAGCCACGTGCCTTCAGCAGGCTCACGGTCGCGATCATCGAGCCGGCGGTGGCGAGCATCGGGTCGATGATGAGTGCGGTGCGCTCGTCGAGTTGGCCGACGAACTTCTCGAAATAGTTCTCCGGCTGCAAGGTCTCGTGGTTGCGGCTCAGGCCGACGACGCTGACCTTGGCGTTCGGGATCATGTCGAGCACACCATCGAGCATGCCCAGGCCGGCGCGCAGGATCGGCACCACCGTGACCTTCTTGCCGCTGATCTGCTCGACTTCCGTCGGCCCGCTCCAGCACGCGATCGTCGTTTTCTCGAGCGGAAAGTCGGCGGTGGCCTCGTAGGCGAGCAATCGCGCGAGCTCGTTCGTGAGTTCACGGAACTTCTTGGTCGAGATGTCGTTCTCGCGCAGCAGCCCGACCTTGTGTTTGACGAGCGGGTGGTTGACGGCGATGACGGGCATGTTGCGTTCCTCGGTTCAGTTCTTCTTGATGCGCTGGCGCACCGCTTCGTAAAGGCACACGCCGCTGGCGACCGAGACGTTGAGGCTCTCGACCGCGCCGGCCATCGGCAGGCGCACCAGCACGTCGCACGTCCGGGAAGTGAGCTGGCGCATGCCGCCTCCCTCGGCGCCGAGCACCAGCGCGACCGGGCCGGTGAGGTCGAGGTCATAGAGCGATTGCTCGGCGTCGTCGGACGTGCCGATGATCCGGATGTCGCGCTCCTTCAGTTCGTTCAAGGTGCGCGCCAGGTTCGTCACCATGAAGTACGGCACCGTGTCGGCCGCACCGCTGGCGACCTTCGCGACGGTCGCGTTCACACCGACCGCATGGTCCTTCGGCGCGATCACCGCGTGCGCGCCGGCGCCATCGGCCACGCGCAGGCAGGCACCGAGGTTGTGCGGGTCGGTGATGCCGTCGAGCACCAGCAGCAGCGGCGGGCCGGAGGCGCCATCGAGCGTGTCGTCGAGCGAGTGGCTGATCGCGACGACCTGCACGCGCGCCACCACGCCCTGGTGGCGGTGCGTGCCGCAGAGCTTCTGCAGGCGATCGTCGTCGCTGTCGATCAGTTTTGCGCCGGCATCCTTCGCGCGCTCGACGAACTGCTTCATGCGCTGGTCGCGGCGGCTCGCGTCCACGTGGATCTCGATCACGGATTTCGGCGCGGATTTCAGCCGCACGGTGACGGCATGGAAGCCGAACAGAATCTGATTGCTCATGAGGCCGATGGTACGGCCAGTGCGGCCAAGTAACATCGCTCCACGGACCTTGACCCGTTCACCAACCGCCTTGGATCACTGCCATGCAAGTCATCTGCCTCGACCTCGAAGGTGTGCTCGTCCCCGAAATCTGGATCGAGTTCTCGAAGCGCACGAACATCCCCGAGCTCGCACGCACCACGCGCGACGAGCCGGACTACGACAAGCTGATGAAGTTTCGCCTCGGCCTGCTCGCGCAACACCAGCTCAAGCTCGCCGACATCCAGGAGGTGATCCAAGGCATGGGCCCGATGGACGGTGCGAAGGCGTTTCTCGACGACTTGCGCAGCCGCTACCAGGTGCTGATCCTGTCGGACACGTTCTACGAGTTCGCCCAGCCGCTGATGAAGCAGCTCGCCTGGCCGACCTTGCTGTGCCACAAGCTCGAGGTCGACGCCGAAGGCGTCGTGCAGCGTCATGTGCTGCGCCAGCCCGACCAGAAACGCCACGCCGTCAACGCGCTGCGCGGGCTCAACTTCCAGGTCATCGCGGCGGGCGATTCGTACAACGACACCGGCATGCTGATGGCTGCGCACGCCGGCTTCTTCATCCACCCGCCCGAGTCGATCACGAAGCAGTTCCCACAGTTCCCGGTGACGCGCAGCTACGCCGAATTGAAGGCGGCGATCGACGGTGCTGCACGGAAGCTGCTCAGCGCCTGAGCGACACGACCACCCACAGCAAACCGATCAGCACCGGCTGGTGCAGCATGTAGAAGCTCAGGCTCCAGCGGCCGAGCGTCGCCAACAAGCCAAGCGCATGGGGCAGTGAGCCGGTGAGCCAGTCGCGCCGCCGCGCCAGTACCCACTGCCCAGCGGCCAGCCCCCACCAGGCCACGCCCAGCCAGGGCAGCAGCGGCACGTAGTCTTCGGTGATCGGCTTGCGCGTGACGAGGCCGATCCAGTTGGTCCAGCGCGTGTCGAACCAGGCGTGTTGAATCGCGAACGGCGCCGCGATCGCGATCAAGCCCAGCGCCCACAACCCGCGCCCCGCGCCAGCGGTCAGGCGCAGCACGATCACCAGCAGCGCGATGCAGTGCAGCACGCCGAAGCTGATGAAGGTGCGCGGGAACATCCACGCCGAGCCGAGGCTGACCAGCACGGCGCAGCCGGCCACCTGCGCCCAGCGCCGCCAGAAGCGCGGCCAGCCCTGGCCTTGATCGACCGCCACCGCCTGCCCCAGGCCGACGCAGAACAGGAACCCCGAGACGATGCAGGCGCGCTGCACCGTCCAGAGCGGGTCGGTGTAGAAGTTCTGGTGAATCAGCCCGAAGTAGTTCAGGTCGTAGCAGAAGTGGAATGCCGCCATCCACAAGATGGCAAGGGCGCGCAGGGCATCGAGGCGGTCGAAGCGCTGGCGGCTGAGCGCGGATGAGTGGCTTGTCTCGGTCACGCGGAGACGATAGCGCACGCGCGCTTCAACCCGATGAACTCCAGTTCGGCGAACAGCAGCACGGTGACGATCTGCATCGCAACGAACCCCTCGCCGAGCCAGGTCGGGTGCAGGCCGGCGGAGAACAGCACGAAGCTGCACTCGATCGCCCATACGATATTCACCACGATGGGCAGCCACACCGCCGCGCGAGGCGCGGCACGCTGCGTCGCCAGCCATGCGACGTAGGCCGCGTACGGAAACAGTGCGACACCGGCCAGCGCCAGCAGCGACGACGGCAGGCCGAGCAGGCTTTGCAGCGCGGTCGCGCCCAGCGCCATCACCGCACCGACGACGGCGCTGACGATCGCGTCGGCCCACAGCACACGACGCAGGAAGACAGTGGGTTGGATCGGGTTCGACATGACAGGCTCTCCTTGGCTTGGCTTGGCTCGCCGCCGATTGCGGCGTGGTTGAATCGTCGAGCCCGCAAGTCAACCGGTCGATTACCTTCGAGGTCATCGGGCGCTCTGGAGCGCTGCGCTATCGTCCCGCCCATGAACCCGTCCGCCACCCAGCCCGTCGGCACGCAACTGCGCGAATGGCGCCAGCGCCGCCACCTGAGCCAGCTGGATCTGTCGGTCGATGCCGAGGTCTCGACCCGCCACCTCAGCTTCGTCGAGACCGGCCGCGCGATGCCCAGCCGCGAGATGGTGCTGCGCCTGGCCGACCGCCTGGACGTGCCCTTGCGCGAACGCAACCGCCTGCTCACGGCCGCCGGCTTCGCGCCGATGTACGCCGAGCGGCCGCTCGACGACCCGGCGCTGGCCGCGGCGCGTGCGGCGGTCGAGCAGATCCTGAAGGCGCACGAGCCCTTTCCGGCACTCGCGGTCGACCGGCACTGGAACCTCGTGTTCCACAACCAGGCGGCACTCGCGTTGCTGCAGATGGGCATCGCGCCCGAACTGCTGAAAGACCCGATCAACGTGCTGCGCGTCAGCCTGCACCCGCAAGGTCTGGCGCCGCGCATCGTCAACCTCGCGCAGTGGCGCGCACACCTGTTCGAGCGCCTGAACCACCAGATCACGCTGACGGCCGACCCGACGCTCGCGGCACTGGCCGCCGAACTCGCCGACTACCCCGCGCCGGCGCACGACGGCGCCGCGGCGTTCACGCCGAACGCCTCGATCGTGGTGCCGCTGGTGCTCGACACACCGCACGGCCAGTTGTCGTTCATCAGCACGATGACGGTATTCGGCACGCCGGTGGAGATCACGTTGTCGGAGCTGGCGCTGGAGACGTTCTTCCCGGCCGACGCGGCCACCGCGGCCGTACTGCGGCAGGTCGTCGACGCGGGTTGACTCAGCCGACCCAGACGCGCGCGTTCGCGAACATCCGCATCCACGGGCTCGGCGCACTGCGCTCGCCGCTGGTCCAGCTCATCTGCACGTTGCGGAAGACGCGCTCGGCGTGCGGCATCAACACCGTGAAGCGGCCGTCGGGCGTGGTCACCGCGGTCAGGCCGCCGGGGCTGCCGTTCGGATTGAACGGGTAGGCCTCGGTCGGCGCGCCGGCGTGGTCCACGAAACGCATCGCGCGCTGCACCGTCTTGGCATCGCCGCGCTGCGAGAAGTCGGCGAAGCCCTCGCCATGCGCCACCGCCACCGGCAGGCGGCTGCCGGCCATGCCGGTGAAGAAGATCGACGGGCTCTCCAGCACCTCGACCAGGCTCAGGCGCGCCTCGAACTGCTCGCTGCGGTTGCGCGTGAACGTCGGCCAGGCCTGCGCGCCGGGAATGATCGGCGCCAGCGCGGCCATCATCTGGCAGCCGTTGCAGACGCCGAGCGCGAAGGTGTCGGTGCGATTGAAGAACGCGGCAAACTGCTCGGCCAATGCCGGGTTGAAGATCACCGAGCGCGCCCAGCCTTCGCCGGCGCCCAGCGTGTCGCCGTAGCTGAAACCGCCGCAGGCGACGAAGCCCTGGAACTGATCGAGCCGCGCACGGCCGGCCTGCAGATCGCTCATGTGCAGGTCGTAAGTCTCGAAGCCGGCACGGTGCATCGCGTAGCTCATCTCGAGGTGGCTGTTGACGCCCTGCTCGCGCAGGATCGCGAGCTTCGGCCGCGCGAGGTGGAGGAACGGCGCGGCGATGTTCTCGTTCGCGTCGAAGCTGAGCCTCACATGCAGGCCCGGATCGTCGCTGCGGCCCACCGCCTCGTGCTCGGCATCCGCGCAGGCCGGGTTGTCGCGCAGTTTCGCGATGCGCCAGCTGACCTCGTCCCAGGTCTGATGCAGCTCGCGCAGCGGGGCGCTGAACACGCTCTTCGCATCGCGCCAGACTTCCACCACGCCACGCTCGTTCGCCTTGCCGATGAAGTGGCTGTGTTTGCTCAGGCCGAATTCGCGCAACGTCTGCATGACCTCGTTGCGCACGGCGGTGGGCACCTGGATCACGGCGCCGAGTTCTTCGCTGAACAACGCGCGCAAGGTCAATTCGGTGCGGCGCGCGCCGACCTGCGCGGCCCAGTTCTTCGAGTCGCCGTATTCGGCACGGCTGTCGCTGATGCCATCGCCCTCGGTGACGAGCATGTCGACGTTCAGGCTCACGCCCAGGTGGCCGGCGAAGGCCATTTCGCAGACCGTCGCCCACAGGCCGCCGTCGCTGCGGTCGTGGTACGCGAGCAGTTGGCCCTGGCCGCGCAGCGCGTTGATCGCGCTCACGAGTGCCTTGAGTTGCGCCGGATCGTCGAGGTCGGGCACTGTGCGGCCGAACTGGTTCAGCACCTGTGCCAGCATCGAGCCGGCCATGCGGTTCTGGCCACGGCCGAGGTCGATCAGGATCAGCGTCGTGTCGCCGGGCTGCAGCTGCGGCGTGAGTGCGGCGCGCACGTCGGCGAGCGTGGCGAACGCGGTGACGATCAGGCTGACGGGGGAAATCACCGAACGCTCCGACCCCGCCGGCCAGCGCTCGGCCGCTCCGGAGCGGCCGGCGGCCCCCTCGGGGGGCGGCACCGGTACCCCGGTGCCGGGGGCACCATCTCGCCAGCGCGTGCGCATCGACAGGCTATCCTTGCCGACCGGCACGCTGATGCCCAAAGCGGGGCACAGCTCCATGCCGACGGCGCGCACGGTCTCGTACAGGGCTGCATCTTCGCCCGGCTCGCCGCAGGCGGCCATCCAGTTGCAGCTGAGCTTGACGCGCGCCAGCTCGAACGGCGCCGCGAGCAAATTGGTGATCGCCTCGCCGACCGCCATGCGGCCCGACGCCGGCGCATCGAGCGCCGCCAGCGGCGTGCGCTCGCCCATGCTCATCGCCTCGCCGCGGAAGCCGCTGAAGTCGGCGAGCGTGACCGCGCAATCCGCCACCGGCACCTGCCACGGGCCGACCATCTGGTCGCGGCTGTTCAGCCCGCCGACCGTGCGGTCGCCGATCGTGATCAGGAAGCGCTTGCTCGCGACCGTCGGGTGGCGCAATACATCGAACGCGACCTTCGCCAGCGTCACGTCGTTCAGGTCGAGTTCGGGGGACGCGCGCGCGACGCGCTTCACATCACGAACCATCTTCGGCGGCTTGCCGAGCAGCACCTCCATCGGCATCGCGATCGGCTGCTCGCCGCCGGGGCCGTCTTCGAGGATCAGCTGCTTCGCGGCCGTGGTGACGCCGACGACTGCAAACGGGCAGCGCTCGCGCTCGCACATCGCGCGGAACATCGGCAGCGCCTCGGGCGCGACCGCCATCACATAGCGCTCCTGGCTCTCGTTGCACCAGATCTCTTTCGGCGCGAGTCCGGTTTCTTCGAGCGGCACCGCGCGCATGTCGAAGCGCGCGCCCATGCCGGCGCCATCGACGAGTTCGGGGAACGCATTCGAGATGCCACCCGCGCCCACGTCGTGGATCGCGAGGATCGGGTTGCTCTCGCCCAGGGCCCAGCAGTGGTTGATGACCTCCTGCGCGCGGCGTTCGATCTCCGGGTTGCCGCGCTGCACCGAATCGAAGTCGAGCGCGGCCGCGTTCGCGCCCGCCGCCATCGAGCTCGCCGCGCCGCCGCCCATGCCGATCCGCATGCCGGGGCCGCCGAGCTGGATCAGCAGTGTGCCGGCGGGGAAGGGGATCTTGTGCGTCTGCGAGGCCGAGATCGAACCGAGGCCGCCGGCGATCATGATGGGCTTGTGGTAGCCGCGGCGCTGGCCAGCGACATCCTGCTCGTAGACGCGGAAGTAGCCGCCGAGGTTCGGCCGGCCGAACTCGTTGTTGAATGCGGCGCCGCCAAGCGGCCCGTCGATCATGATCTGCAGCGGGCTGGCGATGTGCGCCGGCCTGCCGATCGGCGCTTGCTCCCACGGCTCGTTCGTATCGGGCAGGTGCAGGTTCGAGACGCTGAACCCGGTGATGCCGGCCTTCGGCTTGGAGCCTCGGCCGGTGGCGCCTTCGTCGCGGATCTCGCCGCCGGCGCCGGTCGAGGCGCCGGGGAACGGCGAGATCGCCGTCGGGTGGTTGTGGGTCTCGACCTTCATCAGCACATGAACCGGCTCGGTACGCGCCGAATAGACCGGTGCGTTGGTATAGCCCTGCGGCAGCCAGCGCTCGATCGTGCCGCCTTCCATCACCGACGCGTTGTCGCTGTAAGCGACGATCGTGTGCTGCGGCGACTGCGCCTCGGTGTGGCGGATCATCTGGAACATCGAGCGCTCTTGCGCCACCCCGTCGATCACGAACTGCGCGTTGAAGATCTTGTGGCGACAGTGCTCGCTGTTGGCCTGCGCGAACATCATCAGCTCGACGTCGGTCGGGTTGCGGCGCAAACCGGTGAACGCGGTCACGAGGTAGTCGATCTCGTCATCCGACAGCGCCAGGCCGAACTCGGTGTTGGCCCGCACCAGCGCCTCGCGGCCCTGGCCGATCACGTCGACGTGCTGCATCGCCGCCGCCGGCTGCGCATCGAACAGATGCACCGCGTCTTCGCGCTTCAGCAGCACGCTCTCCGTCATGCGGTCGTGCAGCAGCGCGGCGCAGGCCTGCAGCTCGTCGGCCGTGAGCGGCTTGCTGCCGCCGAGCAGGCCGCTCTTGAGCGTCAACCGGAACTCGGTGACGCGCTCGACGCGGCGGATCGCGGCGCCGCAGTTGTGGGCGATGTCGGTCGCCTTCGAGGCCCAAGGCGAGACCGTGCCAAGCCGCGGTGCGACGACGATCAGCGTGCCCTCCGCCGGCCCGGTGTACGGGTCGCCATAGCGCAGCAACCCGGCGAGCTTGTCCTGCTCTTCGCGCTGGAGCGGTGCGGCGCTGCAGACCCAGTGCACATGGCGTGCAGCGGTGCCGATGATGCGGCCCTGAACGGCCTGCAGCCGCGGCAGCAACGCCTGCGCGCGAAATGCGGACAGCGCATTGCCGCCCTCGAATGGAGTCAGGTGCTGGGGATCGGAAGTCACGCGCGGGCTGCTCGGGCTGGAGACGGGGCCGAAGCGAGGGTCGCCCCGGTGGACAGCCGAGATTTTACGGGGCGAATGACATAATCCTGCCCCATGACGATCACGATCAAGACTGCCGCCGATGTCGAAGCGATGCGCATCGCCGGGCGGCTCGCCTCCGAAGTGCTGGACCTGCTCACGCACCATGTGAAACCCGGCGTTTCCACCGACGAACTCGACCGCCTCGCGCACGACCACATCGTCAACGTGCAGCACGCCGTGCCCGCGCCGCTGAACTACGCGCCGCCGGGCTACACGCCGTACCCGAAATCGATCTGCACCTCGATCAATCACCAGGTCTGCCACGGCATCCCGAACGACCGGCCGCTGAAGAACGGCGACATCGTCAACATCGATGTCACCGTCATCAAGGACGGCTGGCACGGCGACACCAGCCGCATGTTCATCGTAGGCGAAGGGTCGATCGCCGCCAAGCGCCTGTGCCAGTTCACCTACGACGCCATGTGGAAGGGCATCGTCAAGGTCAAGCCCGGTATTCGCCTCGGCGACATTGGCCACTCGATCCAGACCTTCGCCGAGAACAACGGCTTCTCGGTGGTGCGCGAGTTCTGCGGCCACGGCATCGGCCAGAAGTTCCACGAGGAGCCGCAGGTGCTGCACTACGGCCGCCCGGGCACGCTCGAAGAACTCGTGCCGGGGATGATGTTCACGATCGAACCGATGATCAACGCCGGCCGCCGCGAGATCCGCGAGATGGGCGACGGCTGGACCATCGTCACGAAGGACCGCTCGCTGTCGGCGCAATGGGAGCACACGGTGCTCGTCACCGACACCGGCTACGAGGTGATGACGCTCTCCGACGGCAGCCCGCCGCCGCCGGCATTCGTGACGGCTGCGCCGGCCGCGTGAGCCCTCGTTGAGCGCCGACGCGGCGCAACTCGCCGACCTCCGCACCCGGTTCCGCGAAGGCAAGGCCGAGCTGCTGGCCCACTTCGCCGAATCGCGCCCGACCGCCCCGGCCGCGGCGCGCCTGATCCGCTCGCTGTGCAAGCACGTCGATCAAACGCTGCTGGAGGTCTGGGCGCTCGCCGCGATGCCGCCGGGTACCGCGCTGCTGGCCGTCGGCGGCTACGGGCGCGGCGAGCTGTTCCCGCATTCCGATGTGGATGTGCTGGTGCTGCTGCCACCGACGATGACGGTCGCCGGCAGCGCGCTCAAGGCCTCGATCGAAGCCCTCATCAGCGCCTGCTGGGACATCGGCCTGGAGATCGGCTCCAGCGTGCGCACCGTCGGCGAATGCATCGCGATGGCGATGAGCGACGTGACGGTGCAGACGGCGCTGCTCGAATCGCGCTACCTGTGCGGTTCGCGCCGCGTGTTCGCGTCGTTCCGCATCGCCAACACGCAGGCGATGGATGCGAAAGCCTTCCTGCGCGCGAAGACGCTCGAGATGGAGCAGCGCCATCGCAAGTTCGAGGACACGCCCTACTCGCTCGAACCCAACTGCAAGGAAAGCCCGGGTGGCTTGCGCGATCTGCAGGTCGTGATCTGGGTCGCGCGTGCAGCCGGTCTGGGCAAGACCTGGTCGCTGCTCGCGGCCAAGGGGCTGATCACGGCGTTCGAGGTCAAGCAGCTGAACCGCAACGAAGGCCTGCTCAAACTCATCCGCGCGCGCCTGCACATCATCGCCGGGCGGCGAGAAGACCGGCTCGTGTTCGACCTTCAGACCGCCGTCGCCGAAAGCTTCGGCTATACCGCGAGCCGGGCGCAGCGCGCCTCCGAAAAACTGATGCGGCGCTACTACTGGGCCGCCAAGGCGGTGTCGCAGCTGAATCAGATCCTGATGCTCAACATCGCCGAGCGCGTCGAGGGCTCGCAGGACGCACCGATGCAACCGATCAACAAGAAGTTCCTTGAACGCGGCGGCATGCTCGAAGTCGCGAGCGATGATCTCTACCAGCGCAACCCGCACGCGATCCTCGAGACCTTTCTCGTCTACCAGCAGACGGTCGGCCCGAAAGGCCTGTCGGCGCGCACGCTGCGCGCGCTCTACAACGCGCGCGACCTGATGGATTCGCAGTTCCGCCATGACCCGGTGAACCGCGCCACCTTCATGAAGATCCTGAAGGAGCCCGAGGGCCAGACGCACGCCTTTCGGCTGATGAACCAGACCAGCGTGCTGGGCCGCTACCTGTGGGTGTTCCGGCGCATCGTCGGGCAGATGCAGCACGACCTGTTCCACGTCTACACGGTCGATCAGCACATCATCATGGTGTTGCGCAACGTGCGGCGCTTCTTCATCCCGGAGCACGCGCACGAATACGCGTTCTGCTCGCAGCTCGCCTCCACCTTCGACCGGCCTTGGGTGCTCTACATCGCCGCGCTGTTCCACGATGTCGCCAAGGGCCGCGGTGGTGACCACTCGGAACTCGGCGCGAAGGAGGCGAAGCGCTTCTGCCGCGACCACCGGGTGCCAGCCGAAGACACGAAGCTGATCATGTTCCTGGTCGAGGCGCACCTGACGATGTCGCGCATCGCGCAGAAGGAAGACCTCTCCGACCCGGACGTGATCGAGACCTTCGCCAAACTCGTCGGCACCGAGCGCAGGTTGACCGCGCTCTACCTGCTGACGGTGGCCGACATCCGAGGCACCAGCCCGAAGGTCTGGAACGCGTGGAAAGGCAAGCTGCTGGAAGACCTCTACCGGCTGACCCTGCGCGCACTCGGCGGCGCGCGACCGAACATGGACGCCGAGGTCGAGGCGCGCAAGGTCGAGGCGCGCCAGATGCTCAACCTCGGCTCGCTGCCGCCCGGCATCGAGAAGCCGTTGTGGGCGACGCTGGATCTCAGCTACTTCGCACGTCACGATGCCGCCGACATCGCCTGGCACACGCGCGCACTGCACGAGCATTTGTCCACCCACCGGGCGGTCGTGCAGGCGCGCCTGTCGCCGCTCGGCGAGGGTCTGCAGGTGCTGGTGTACGCACCCGACCAGGCCGACCTGTTCGCCCGCATCTGCGGCTACTTCGACGGCGCCGGCTTCAACATCCTCGACGCCAAGGTGCACACGACGCGCAGCGGCTATGCGCTCGACACCTTCCAGGTCAACAGCTCGAGCTTCGAGTCGCCCTACCGCGACCTGATCATGTACGTCGAGAACCAGCTCGGGTTCGCGCTCGCCGACACCGGCCCGCTGCCCGAACCCGGTCGCGGCCGCATCTCGCGGCGCGTCAAGTCGTTCCCGATCACGCCGCGCGTCACGTTGCGGCCGGACGAGCGCGCACAGCGCTGGCTGCTCGGCGTCTCGGCCAGTGATCGATCCGGCCTGCTGTTCTCGATCGCGCGCGTGCTTGCGCGCCACGGCATCAACCTGCAGTTGGCGAAGATCACGACGCTGGGCGAGCGCGTCGAAGACACCTTCCTGATCGATGGCCCGGCGCTGCAGCAGAACAAGGTGCAGTTGCAGGTCGAGACCGAGTTGCTGGACGCGCTCGCGCCCTGAACCGTCGCATGCCATGCTGATCCCGATCGCCGCCCCCGAGGCGCTGGCACGGCTGGCCGAGTTCAGCAGCGTGATCGACGCGCGCTCCGAAAGCGAGTACGCCGAGGACCGCCTGCCGGGCGCGCTGAACTGGCCGTCGCTGAACGACGCCGAGCGCCATCTGGTGGGCACCGAGTACAAGCAAATCTCGCCCTTCGTCGCGCAAAAGCGCGGCGCCGCGCTGGTGGCGCGCAACATCGCGGCGCACATCGAGCGCGAGGTCTTCGACAAGCCCAAGGACTGGAAGCCGCTGGTCTACTGCTGGCGCGGCGGCAAGCGCAGCGGCTCGCTCGCGCTGGTGTTGAGCCAGATCGGCTTTCGCGTGCACATCCTCGAAGGCGGCTACCAGAGCTACCGACGCGCCGTGCTCGCTGCGCTCGAGGTGCTGCCGGCGCGACTGCACTACAGAGTCGTCTGCGGACCAACGGGCTCGGGCAAGAGCCGGCTGTTGCAAGCCTTGCATACGCAAGGCGCGCAGGTGCTCGATCTGGAAGCACTGGCGAATCACCGTGGCTCGGTGCTGGGCCTGGTGCCGGGTGAGACGCAGCCCGGGCAAAAGCAGTTCGAGTCACGCGTCTGGGATGCGCTGCGCGGCTTCGATGCCGCACGGCCGGTCTTCATCGAAAGCGAAAGCCGCAAGGTCGGTGACCTGCGCGTGCCGCTCGCGCTCGTCGAGTGCATGCGCGCGTCGCCCTGTATCCGGCTCGATCTGGCGCTGGACGACCGTGTCGCACTGCTGCTGGCCGATTACCCGTTCTTCGTCAGCGACACGGCCGCGTTCTGCGGCCGGCTCGACGCGCTGCGCGCCTCGCGCGGCCACGCGCTCGTGAACGCGTGGCAAGAGTCGGCGCGCGCCGGGCGCACGGCCGAGGTGGTTCGCGAGCTGCTCGTCGCGCACTACGACCCGAACTACCTGCAATCGATGAAGCGCAACTTCGCCGGCATCGAGACGCCGGCGCTGACGCTGAGCTGGGACGGCGGCGATGCCTCGCTGGCCGCCGCCGCTGCGCGCGCCATCGTCCACAACTGAGATCAACCGTGGAAGCCTTCCTGATCTCGACCGGCGTGGTCGCGCTCGGCGAAATGGGCGACAAGACGCAGCTGCTCGCGATGCTGCTGGCGGTGAAGTTCCGCAAGCCGGCGCCGATCATCCTCGGCATCCTCGTCGCGACGCTGCTCAACCACGCGACCGCCGGCCTGGTCGGCGGCTGGATCGCGCAATTGCTCGGGCCGGTCGTGCTGCGCTGGGTCATCGGCGGGTCGTTCATCGCGATGGCCGGCTGGATGCTGATCCCCGACAAGATCGACGGCGACGAGGCCGCGGGGCCACAACGCTTCGGCGTGTTCGGCACGACGCTGATCGCGTTCTTTCTCGCCGAGATGGGAGACAAGACGCAGATCGCCACCGTCGCGCTGGCGGCGCGGTTTCAGGATCTGTGGGCGGTGGTCGCCGGCACAACGCTCGGCATGATGATCGCCGACTTGCCGGCCGTGTTCGTCGGCGATCGCCTCGCGAAGAAGATCCCGATGAGGCTGGTTCACGCCATCGCCGCGGCGACCTTCGCGGTGCTGGGGTTGCTGACGCTGTTCAACGTCGGCAGCTTGTTCTGACGCGACCAGTCGCCGCGTCCCCCAGCCGTTTCGCCTGCAGGCGAAACGTCGTTCGCCAGGCGAGAAACAGTCCTCAGGACTGTTTCTCGTCCGGGCTCACCCCATGTGCAACCCACCGTTGACCGAGAAGTCGGCCCCGGTGGCGAAGCCCGATTCGTCCGAAGCCACCCACGACACCATCGAGGCGATGTCGTCCGGTGTGCCGAGGCGCTTGACCGGGATGCCGGCGATGATCTTGTCGAGCACGTCCTGGCGGATCGCCTTGACCATGTCGGTGGCGATGTAGCCGGGGCTGACTGTGTTGACCGTCACGCCCTTGTTCGCCACCTCCTGCGCCAACGCCATCGTGAAGCCGTGCATGCCGGCCTTCGCGGCCGAGTAGTTGGTCTGGCCGAACTGGCCCTTCTCGCCGTTCACCGACGAGATGTTGATGATGCGGCCCCAGTTGCGATCGACCATGTCGTCGATGACCTGCTTGGTCACGTTGAACAGGCTCGTCAGGTTGGTCTCGATCACCGCATCCCAGTCGGCGCGGCTCATCTTTCGGAACATGCCGTCGCGGGTGATGCCGGCGTTGTTGACGAGCACGTCGACGGTGCCGTGCTCGGCCTTGACCTTCTGAAACGCGGCCACGGTCGAGTCCCAGTCGCCGACGTTGCCGACCGAGGCATAGAACGTGTAGCCCAGCGCCGTCTGCTCACCCAGCCACTTGGCGTGGTCGCGGCTCGGCCCGCAACCGGCGATGACCTTGAAGCCATCCTTGTGGAGGCGCTGGCACATGGTCGTGCCGATGCCGCCCATTCCGCCGGTCACGTAGGCGATCTTTTGCGTCATGGTGGTACTGCTCCTTGGTGTGATTCGTTATCGCTCGACGGTCAGTGCAACGCCCATGCCACCCCCGATGCACAGCGACGCGATGCCCTTCTTGGCGTTGCGGCGCTGCATTTCGTGCAGCAGGGTCACCAGGATGCGGCAGCCGGACGCACCAATCGGGTGACCGATCGCGATCGCACCGCCGTTGACGTTGACCTTGCTGGTGTCCCAGCCCATTTCGTTGTTGACGGCGCAGGCTTGGGCGGCGAAGGCTTCGTTGATCTCGAGCAGGTCGAGGTCCTGGGCCTTCCAGCCGGCGCGTTGCAGCGCCTTTTGCGACGCCGGCACCGGGCCCATGCCCATGATCGACGGATCGAGCGCGACGGTGGCGTAACTCGCGATGCGCGCCAGCGGTGTCAGCCCGAGCTTCTTGGCTTTCTCGGCGGTCATCAGCACCACGCCGGCGGCGCCGTCGTTCAGGCCCGAGGCATTGCCGGCCGTCACGGTGCCGGCCTTGTCGAAGGCCGGACGCAGGCCGGCGAGCACGTCGGCGTTGGTCTTCTTGTTGATGAATTCATCGTTCGCGAAGACGATCGGATCACCTTTCTTCTGCGCGATGCTGAACGGCACGATCTCGTCCTTGAACTTGCCGGCTTCCTGCGCGGCCGCGGCCTTCTGCTGCGAGCCGAGCGCGAGCGCGTCCTGCTTCTCGCGCGTCACGTCGTACTTCTTCGCGACGTTCTCGGCGGTGATGCCCATGTGGTACTTGTTGTAGACGTCGAACAAGCCGTCGACAATCATCGTGTCGAGCATCTTCCAGTCGCCCATG
The DNA here is from genome assembly GCA_964247075.1 of uncultured Rhizobacter sp. GTDB lineage: Bacteria > Pseudomonadota > Gammaproteobacteria > Burkholderiales > Burkholderiaceae_C > LMDS01. The sequence goes on from CAXTSS010000004.1 coordinate 296,023, forward strand.
CGCGTGCCGTCGCGCGAGCCCGGCAGCACGTGCGGCGACATGCTCATGCTCTCTTGGCCACCGGCAATGACGATCTCGGAGTCGCCATCACGGATCGCCTGCGCGCCCAGCATCACGGCCTTCAGGCCCGAGCCGCAGACTGCATTGATGGTCAGCGCCGGCACGCCCTGCGGCAGGCCGCTCTTGATCACGGTCTGGCGCGCCGGGTTCTGGCCCGAGCCGGCGGTCAGCACCTGGCCGAAGATGAGTTCGTTGATCTGGTCGCCGGAGAGCTTGGCGCGGCGCAGCAGATCGACGACGACGGCGGCACCCAGATCAGGCGCCGCGGTCTTGGCCAGCGTTCCGCCGAACTTGCCCACGGCGGTGCGGGCGGCGGCGACGATCACGATATCGGTGGTCATGGGATTCTCCTGTGAATGAATTGAAAGACGGCACGCGTCAGCAGGCCTTCGCCTTGACGTAGCGGCCGGGCGCGGGCTCGATCGCCCGGTACTGCCGATTGCCGGGCGCCTTGGGTGCGGCGACCTGTTTGCCCGCATGGCCGTTCAGCCAGGTGACCCAGTCCGTCCACCAGCTGCCGGGATGCTCCTTGGCCTTGTCGAACCAATCCTGCGCGTCGGCCGGCAAGGCCGCGCCAGCGCCGATCCAGTGGCTGCGCTTCCCCTTCGCCGGCGGGTTGATGACGCCGGCGATGTGGCCCGAGGCGCCGAGCACGAAGCGGATCTTGCCGCTCAGCACCTGCGTGCTGCGGTAGGCACCCTGCCACGGCACGATGTGGTCCTCGCGCGAGGCGTAGACATAGGTCGGCGTGTCGATGCTTCGCAAGTCGATCTTCTCGCCGCAGACCGTCAGCTTTCCCGGCACCACCAGGTTGTTCTCGAGGTAGGTGTTGCGCAAGTACCAGCAGTACATCGGGCCCGGCAGATTCGTGCTGTCGCTGTTCCAGTACAGCAGGTCGAACGGCGGCGGCGTCTCGCCCTTCAGGTAGTTGCCGACGACGTAGTTCCAGACCAGGTCGTTCGGCCGCAAGAAGCTGAACGTGGTGGCGAGCTCCTGGCCCTTCAGCAAGTTGCCGCCGCCGGGGCTCTGGGCGCCGAGCGTCATCTCGCGCATCTTCACCATGGTCTCGTCGATGAACAGATCGAGCACGCCGGTGCTGCTGAAATCGAGGAAGGTGGTGAGCAGGCTCACGCTCGCCGCGGGCTTCTCGCCGCGCGCCGCGAGCACCGCCAGCGCGGTCGACAGGATCGTGCCGCCGATGCAAAAGCCCAGTGTGTTGATCTTGGCGCTGCCGGAGATCTCCTGCACCAGCCCGATCGCGCGGATCACGGCATCCTCGATGTACTGATCCCACGTGACGTTCTTGATGCTGTCGTCGGCATTGCGCCAACTCAAGACGAACACGCGATGGCCTTGTGCCACGGTGTGGCGAATCAGCGAGTTCTCGGGCTGCAGATCGAGGATGTAGTACTTGTTGATGCACGGCGGCACGAACAGCATCGGCCGCTCGAACACCTTGGCCGTCAGCGGCTTGTATTCGATGAGCTGGAACAGCTCGTTCTCGAACACCACCGAGCCCTCGCTGGTGGCGACGTTGCGGCCGACCTCGAACACGCTCTCGTCCGTCTGCGACACATGGCCCTGCCGCATGTCGTTCAGCAATTGCTTGATGCCGTGCGCGATGCTCTCGCCTTGGGTATCGAGTGCCTTGCGCTGCGCCTCGGGGTTGAGCGCGAGGTAGTTGCTAGGCGACGTGAGATCGACCCACTGCTGCACCGCAAAACGGATGCGGCCCTTGGTCTTCTCGTCTCCCTGCAGGTGGTCGGCCATCTGCATCAAGGTGCGCGCGTTCAGCAGGTACATCTGCGCGACGAATGCATTCGCCGGGCTTGCGGCCCATTCCTTCGCGGCGAACCGCCGATCGGCAGCCGCTGCGGGCTGCGCGTGCAGCGTCTGGTTCCAGAGCTCGGTGGATTGCTTCACGTACGCACCCTGCAACTCGGCCATCGCCGGTGCCGGCAGTTTCAGGCCTGACATGGTCTTCCACATCTCGTTCATCGACGCGCTCATCGCTTGCGCGCCGGCGGCGAAGTCGGGAACGGCCGAGGCCGCAGAATCGGGCTTGGTTTTCATAGGTCTCCTGGTGTCTCTCGTGCGCGGCCTCAGTCCCAGCTTCTCGCGCTGGTTTTACGTGACTCCGGCGGGTCTGTACATCCGCAGTCTAACTTAAGGCTGCTGCATTGTGACATCGCGTTTCATCATAAGATATTTAAAGGACTGACCGATGGTGCTCGTTGCGATCGCGTGGCTTTATGTCGTGTTGTTGGTGGCGGTCGTCGAGGCGACCAGCCCGAACGGCACGCTGCTCGGCGCGCTCGTCACCGTCGTGCTGTACGGCGTGCTGCCGCTGGGCATCATCGGCTACCTGTTTTTCAGCCCGGCGCGGCGCCGCGCGCAGCGCGCGAGATCAGCGCGGCTCGATCCAGATGCAGGCGGCCATGCGGCCGGTGACACGGTCGCGCCGGAACGAAAAGAACCGTGACGGCTCGCTGACGGTGCACCAGGCGCCGCCGCTCACGTCGGCCACGCCGGCGGCATGCAGCCGGTCGCGCGCGAGCGATGGCAGATCGGCGAGCCATTTGCCCGGATGAGCCGACCCGCGCGACTGAAAACGGGGCGAGCCGGAACCTGCGCGAAAGGCTTCGACCACATCGGCGCCGACCTCGAATTGCGTCGGGCCGATGCACGCGCCGAGCCATGCCTTCACCTCGTGCGGCGCGCAAACCGCGGCCTCGCAGACCGCGTGCAGCGTCGCCTCCAGCACGCCTTGCGCGAGCCCGCGCCAGCCGGCGTGGGCAGCGCCGACAGCACGCCCCTGCGGCGAGGCGAACAGCACCGGCAGGCAATCCGCAACCTGCACGGCGCAGACCACGCCAGGCTCGGCCGTGATGCTCGCGTCGGCATCGTGCTGCGGCGCATCGGCGCGGGCGTCGGCGGAGGTCAATCGCACGACGCGGCGCCCATGCACCTGGTTCAGCCAGACAGGGGTTGCGCCGACCGCTTCCGCGACGACACGCTGGTTGTGCGCGACCGCCGCTGGATCGTCACCGAGCCCGATGCGCAGGTTCAGGCTGTCGAACGGCGCCCCACTGACACCGCCCGCACGCGTCGTCATCAGCGCGCCGATGCCGGGCAACTGCCATTCGGGCCGCAACCAATCCGCGGGCCGCATCAGGGCGGCTCGGGGTAGGCCGAGGGCTGGGTGGACGAGAACGCATCGAGCCGCATGCATTCCTCGAACACGCGCATCACGGTCGGTACATGGTCGAGCCTGCACTCGAAGCGCTGAGCGTTGTGGATCTGCGGCACCAGCACGCAGTCGGCGAGTGTCGGCGTGTCGCCATGGCAGAAGCGGCCGGTCGCCGCTGACGCGAGTTTCTTCTCGACCACCTCCAGCCCGGTCTCGACCCAGTGCCGATACCAACGGTTCTTGTCGTCTTCGCCGACCTTGAGCTCGCGCACGAGGTAACGCAGCACGCGCAGGTTGTCGAGCGGGTGAATCTCGCACGCCACGTCCTGCGCCAGCGCGCGGATGCGCGCGCGCGCGGCCGCATCGCCGGGCAGCAGGCTGGGCGCCGGGTGGGTCTCATCGAGGTATTCGATGATGGCCATCGATTGCGCGAGCACCTGGCCGTCATCCTCGAGCAGCGGCACCAGCTTGGCCGGCGCAACCGCGGCGAACGCCTCGGCGAGCTGCTCGTTGCGCGCCAGGTGGACGGACAGCAACTCGACGTCCAGCCCCTTCAGCGCGAGCGCGATGCGCACCCGGTACGAGGCCGACGAGCGAAAGTAGTGATAGAGCTTCATGTGCGACTCACCCGGCAACGATTTTCAGCTCGAGCGTGCCGACGCCATCGATGCGGCCGCTCAACGTGTCGCCGACCTCCACCGCCGCAACGCCCGCCGGCGTGCCGGTGAAGATCAGGTCGCCGGGTGCAAGCTCCCAGGCTTTCGAGAGGTGCTCGATGATCTCGGGCACGCTCCAGATCAGTAGGCCCAAGGTGCTGGCCTGGCGCGGCTGGCCATTGACCTGCAATGCGATCACCGTGTCGGCGCTCAGGCTGCATTCCTCGGCGCGGCGGATCGGACCGATCGGCGCCGATTCGTCAAAGCCTTTCCCGATGCACCACGGCCGGCCGAGCTTCTTCGCGTCGTTCTGCAGATCGCGGCGCGTCATGTCGAGCCCGACGGCGTAGCCCCACACATGCTCCAGCGCCTTTGCCGCGGGGATGTCGCGGCCCCCTTTGCCGATGGCGACGACCAGTTCGAGCTCGTGGTGCAGGCTCTTGCTCAGCGTCGGATAGTGCATCTGCCCGACCGTGCCTTCGGCCACCGGCAGCACCGCATCGGCCGGCTTCATGAAGAAGAACGGCGCCTCGCGACCGCTGTGACCCATCTCGATCGCGTGTTCGACGTAGTTGCGACCGACGCAGTAGATCCGGTGCACGGGAAAGCGCGCGCTGGCCGCGCCGCCCTGAACCAGAACCGAAGGCATGGCCGGCGGGTTGAAGACGAAACTCATGGCGGGAGACCCTCACGAACGGACCGCGGAATGATGCCACGCCGCATGGTCGCGCAGCCATGCCGACACGAGGGGCGGCGCTACACTCGCGCCCATGTTCACGCCGTTCTCGTCGCGCAGCTTCGCGCATTGCAAGGTCTGCGGCGGCGCGACCGTCTACGCGGTGCCCGCCGACGACAACCGCGAGCGCGCCACCTGCACGGTGTGCGGCAATGTCCACTACGAGAACCCGCTCAACGTTGTCGGCACCGTGCCGGCCTGGGGCGACCAGGTGCTGCTGTGCCGTCGCAACATCGAGCCGCGCTACGGGCTGTGGACGCTGCCGGCGGGCTTCATGGAACTCGGCGAAACCGTCGAGCAAGGCGCGGCCCGCGAGACCGATGAAGAGGCCGGCGCGCATTTCGAGATGCAGGGCTTGCTCACGGTGCTCAGCGTCGTGCGCGTGGGTCAGGTGCATCTCTACTTTCGGGCGCGGCTGCTCGACACCGTGTTCGCGCCCGGCCCCGAGACGATCGAGGCACAGCTTTTCACCGAAGCGGAGATTCCGTGGGACGAGCTCGCCTTCCGCACCGTGCGCGAAACGCTGAAGCACTACTTCGCGAGCAAGCGCAGGGGTCAATTCGACGTGCACTGTGCCGATATCGCGTGATGCACTCGCACCGCCCATGACCTCTCCGCTCCCAGTCTCCGCCCCCGACGCTGCCCCGGCCACCGCCCCCACGCGTCTGCGCGAAGACCTGATCCATCCCGATCCGCTGCTCGACTGCCTGGTCGAGATCTGCCGGCTGTTCGGCCAGGCCGCGTCGCGCGCGACGCTGTCGGCCGGCATGCCGCTGGTCGATGGCCGCATGACCCTCGAACTCGCCGAGCGCGCGGTGGCGCGAGCCGGCATGTCGGCCAAGCTGCAGCGCCTCGCGCTGAACGAGATCGACCCGGCCGCGCTGCCGGTCACGCTGATCCTGAGGGACAACCGTGCGTGCGTGCTGATCGGCTGGAACGCCGACGCGAGCGAAGCGCGGGTGCTGTTGCCCGAGACCGGCCAGGGCAGCGTCGCATTGCCACGCACGGAGCTCGAAAACCGCTTCATCGGCGTGGTGCTGTTCGTGCGCCCGCACTTCCGCTTCGACTCCCGCACCGAAGGCCGGGGCGATGCGCCCGCCGCCGCGCCGCGTTCGCGCCACTGGTTCTGGGGCGCGCTGCTGCAGCAGCGCTTCGTCTACCGCGACGTGCTGTGGGCCGCGCTGCTGATCAACTTGTTCGCGCTCGCGTTCCCGATGTTCTCGATGAACGTCTACGACCGCGTCGTGCCCAACTACGCGATCGAGACCTTGTGGGCGCTGGCGATCGGCGTCGTGCTCGTGCTCGGCGCCGACCTGTTCATGCGGCTGCTGCGCAGCCACTTCGTCGACGAGGCGAGCGCGCGCATCGACGTGCAGATCTCGGCCACCTTGATGGAGCGCGTGCTCGGCATGCGGCTCGAGAACCGCCCCGAATCGGTGGGCTCTTTCGCCTCCAACCTGCGCGGCTTCGAGCAGGTGCGCGACTTCATCGCCTCGAGCACCGTGACCGCGCTGATCGACCTGCCGTTCGCGCTGATCTTCATCGTCGTGATGTTCTGGATCTCGCCGTGGCTCGCGCTGCCGGTGATCGGGGTCGGCGGCGTGATCTTCGGCCTCGGGATGGTTCAGCAGCGGCGTCTGCACGAACTCGCCGAAACCACCTACAAGGCAAGCGCGCAGCGCAATGCGACGCTGATCGAAAGCCTGACCGGCATCGAGACGATCAAGGCGCAGGGCGCCGAGGGCGTGATCCAGTCGAAGTGGGAGCGCACCAACATCTTCCTCGCGCGCACCAACGTCAAGATGCGTGCGCTGTCGTCGGGCGCGATGTACACCACCAACTTCTTGAGCCAGCTGGTGACGGTCTCGATCATCATCATCGGCGTCTACCTGATCGGCCAGCGCGAGCTCACGATGGGCGCGCTGATCGCCTCCAGCATGCTGGCCTCGCGCGCGCTCGCGCCGGCGGGCCAGATCGTCGGCCTGCTGATGCAGTACCAGGGCGCCCGCACCGCGATGGACAACCTGAACCGGATGATGGCCAAGCCGGTCGAGCGCCCGCTCGGCACGACCTTCATCGAGCGGCCGCAACTGCGCGGCGAGATCGAGTTCCGCAACGTCAAGTTCGCGTACCCGGGCCGCGGCGACTCCGCGCTCGATGGCCTCAGTTTCAAGGTCGCCCCCGGCGAGCGCGTTGCGCTGATCGGCCGCGTCGGCTCGGGCAAGTCGACGATCCAGCGCCTAATCATGGGGCTGTACCAGCCGCTGGAAGGCGCGGTGCTGCTCGACGGCATCGACCTGCGCCAGCTCGATCCGGCCGACGTGCGCCGCAACCTCGGCTACGTGTCGCAGGACGTGACGCTGTTCTACGGCACGCTGCGCGAGAACATCGCCTTCGGCCTGCCCTACGCCGATGACTCCGCGATCGTGGCCGCGGCCGAGATCGCCGGCCTGAGCGATCTGGTGAACCGGCATCCGCGCGGCTTCGACATGACGGTCGGCGAACGCGGCGAGTCGCTCTCGGGCGGACAGCGCCAGAGCGTCGGCCTGGCGCGCGCGCTGCTGCACAACGCGCCGATGCTGCTGCTCGACGAGCCGACCAGCGCGATGGATTTCTCGACCGAGGCGCAGATCACCACGCGCGTCGGCGCGTTCGCGCAGAACAAGACGGTGGTGCTGGTAACGCACAGAACCTCGATGCTGGCGATGGTCACGCGCGTGATCGTGATCGACGGCGGCAAGATCGTCGCCGACGGCCCGCGCGATCGCATCATGGAGGCGCTGGCCAGCGGCCGCGTCGCCAAGGCCGCCTGATGAACACGCCGACGGATAACCTCCCGGCGCTGCCGCCCGAGGCGCCCAAAGCGACCAGCGCCACCGCGGTGGTCACCGCGACTCGCCTGCTGGATCACGTCAAGACCGCGCTCGCGTCGGTGCCCGGCGAGAACGAAGCCGCGGGCTTCCGCAGCTTCGAGCTCGAAGCCGGCGACGTGATGTCGCGCGCGCGCACGCAGCGCGCGCAGAAGATCGTGCGCGCGGCGGTGGTCGTCATCGTGCTGCTGATCGTCTGGGCCTGCCTGGCGCACGTCGATGAGATCACCAAGGGCGACGCGCGCGTGATCTCGTCGCGTCAGTTGCAGCTCGTGCAGTCGCTCGACGGCGGCGTGGTGTCGGAGATCCTGGTCAAGGAAGGCCAGGTGGTCGAGAAGGATCAGCTGCTGCTGAAGATCGACGAGACGCGCGCGACGTCGGGCGTGCGCGAAAGCGCGGCGCAGGGCTTCGCGCTGCGCGCACGCCAGGCGCGCCTGCGTGCGATCGCGGAAGGCGCGCCGTTTCAACCGCCCCCACCGAGCGCGGACCCCGAAGAGAAGCGCATCGTCGTGGAAGAGCGACGGCTCTACGAAACGCGCCTGTCCGAACTCAACACGATGCTCTCGATCAACCGGCAGCAACTGGCGCAACGCGAGCAGGAGCTGAGCGAAATGCGCTCGCGCAAGGCCTCGGCCGAGCGATCGCTCGACCTGAACCAGCAGGAGCTGTCCAAGACCAAACCGCTGCTGGCCAGCGGCGCCGTCTCGGAGGTGGACATCCTCCGGCTCGAAGGCGCCGTTTCGAAAGCGCGCGGCGACAACGAGCAGGCCGGCGCGCAGATCGCCCGCGTGCAGGCCGCCATCGGCGAGGCCACGCGCAAGATCCAGGAGACCGAACTGACCTTCCGCAACGACGCGCGCAAGGAGATGGCCGATGTGATGGGCAAGCTCAACGCGCTCAACCAGGGCGCGGTGGCGCTGACCGACAAGGTCGACAAATCGCAGATCCGGGCGCCGCTGCGCGGCCGCGTGCAACGCCTGCTCGCCAACACCGTGGGCGGCGTGGTGCAGCCGGGCAAGGACATCGTCGAGATCGTGCCGCTGGACGACGCGCTGTTGCTCGAAGCCAAGGTCCAGCCCAAGGACATCGCCTTCATCCGCCCCGGACAAGCCGCCACGGTGAAGTTCAGCGCCTACGACTTCTCGATCTACGGCGGCGTGGCGGCCGAGGTGGACAACATCAGCCCCGACACCGTGGTCGATGAGAAGGGCAATGCGTTCTATCTGGTGCGCGTGCACACGACACAGGTCAAGTTCAGCGACAAGATGCCGATCATCCCGGGGATGACCGCCGAAGTGGACATCCTGACCGGCAACAAGTCGGTCATGTCCTACCTGCTCAAGCCCGTGCTGAAGGGCAAGGCCTACGCCCTCCGCGAGCGCTGAACCGCCCCCGACACGGGGGCATCGGCGCTGACACAGCGCATGCGCTATGTGTACAAGAACCGGGTTCTTCGGTGATTCACATCACGAACCCAATGGCCTGAATCGCACTTAACGCAGTACCGTTGCGGTACCCTTCGTCTCTATGCAAAAGTCGTCGCAAGGCCACCCCATGCCCACCATCGTCCAAACCTTTCAAGGCAGAGTCACCGGCATCTGGGGCGTGGCGCGCATTCGCGGTGCAGACGGCAAGATGCACCTGCTGAAGCTGGGCGACATGGTCCACAAGGGCGATGTGATCCTGACGACGCAGAACGGCATCGTCCAGCTCAGCCCGCAGGACTCGGCGACTTCCCAGAACATGATGGCGCACCAGAAGCCGGGCGCGCAGCCTGCGGGCGACCTGGATCGCGTCATCAACGCGCTGAACGAACCTGACTCTCAAGCGGCCACTGCGGCCGGCCTCAACGGTGGCGACGGCGCCGGCGACCTCACGCCGGGCCTGCGTGTCGATCGCATCAGCGAAAGCGTGACTCCCGCCGGCCTGGCGCTCCCCGGCATTGCTGACGGCGTGCGGCAGATCCCGGTCGCGGGCGGGCTGACGACCGGCTTCCCGCCGGAGAAATCGTCGATCGACGCCGGCTCCAACAGCATCGACGCGATCGAAGAAGGCCCCGCCGTCAACCTTGGGCTGAAGGCGCCGACCGGTACGTCAGCCGCGGCCGTGATCACGGTGACGCAGGTGCCGCTGATCGGCCAACTGGTGAAGGCGGATGGGTCGCCGGTCGCCGCCGGCGCGGTGCTGACGGCTGCCGAACTGGCCGGCTTGAAGTATGTGCCGCCGACCGACTACGACGGCAAGGCGCCGGTCGGTGACTTCAGCTACACGGTGACTGACAGCGGCAGCACCGCGACCGGCCACGTGGGCATCGTCCTCACGCCCGTCAACGACGCCCCGGTGGCCGCGGCCGACACCGGCAGCACGCCCGAAGACACGCCGATCAACGGCAACGTGCTGGCCAACGACCGCGACGTCGATGGCCCGGCGTTGCAAGTGACGCAGTACACGATCGCCGGCGTCGCGCATGCTGCAGGCACGCCCACCAACATCGTTGGCGTCGGTACGATCGTCATCAATGCCGATGGCAGCTACACCTTCACGCCGGCGGTGGATTACAACGGCCCGGTGCCGCCGATCGGCTACACGATCAGCGATGGCGCACTCACCAGCACGTCGACGCTGAGCCTGAGCGTCGCGCCCGTCAACGATGCGCCCCACGCAGTCGACGACATTGCCTCGACGCCGATCAACACGCCGATCACCCTCCCGGTGCTGGCCAACGACCTCGACCGCGAAGGCGACCCGCTCACCGTCACCGGCGCCACGCTGGCGAACCCGGCCCTCGGCACGCTGACTGTCAACCCGAACGGCACCCTCAGCTTCACGCCGGCCAACAACACCGTTGGCCCGGTCGTCATCACCTACACCATCTCCGACGGCCACGGCGGCACCGACACGGCGACGGTGACTGTGAATGTCACCCCGCTGCCTCCCCCCACCATCACGGTGGCCGCCATCACGGCCGACAACGTCATCAACGCTGCCGAGAGCGGCGGCCCTGTGGCCGTCACCGGCACCGTTGGCGGCGACGCCAAGGTCGGCGACACCGTCACGCTGACCGTCAACGGCAAGACCTTCACCGGCCTGGTCACAGCGGGCAACGTCTACAGCATCAATGTGCCTGGCTCGGATCTCCTGGCCGATGCCGACAAGACCGTGGACGCGAGTGTCACGGCGACAGATGCCGCAGGCAACACTGCGACCGCCACGGCCGCTCACGTCTACACGACCGACATCACCGCCACTGCCACGATCACGGTGGCTTCTATCACGGCCGACAATGTCATCAACGCTGCGGAGAGCGGCGGCCCTGTACCCGTCACCGGCACGGTCGGCGGCGACGCCAAGGTCGGCGACACGGTCACGTTGACGATCAACGGCAAGACCTTCACCGGCCTCGTCACGGCCGGCAATGTCTACAGCATCAACGTGCCCGGTTCGGACTTGCTCGCTGATGCCGACAAGACCGTGGACGCGAGCGTCACCGCCACCGATGCCGCAGGCAACACCGCGACCGCCACGGCCGCTCACGTCTACACGACCGACATCACGGCCGCCGCCACCATCACGGTGGCCGCCGTCACCGCAGACAACATCGTCAACGCCGCCGAAGGCGCTGGCACCGTGCCCGTCACCGGCACCGTTGGTGG
>CAXTSS010000005.1:0-282285 GCA_964247075.1 uncultured Rhizobacter sp.
AACCTTCAACCAGGACTCTTGCCGAATCATTGGTATGGCGGATGGGGGCAGGTCACCATCCACGACCCTACCTGAGGGTAGCCAATGTGCAGCGCAACGCGCTTGACCTCCGCGAGGTCAAATTCATCAACGTGCCAGACGAGGAAATGCCGAAGTTGAGGCTACTCGATGGCGACGTGTTGCTTTGCGAGGGAAACAGTCCTGACCTCGTTGGACGAGGCGCGGTTTGGCGTGACGAGATTCCGGACTGCGTTCATCAGAATCATGTGCTGCGCGTTCGGGTCAGCAAGGACATCCTGCTGCCTGATTTCCTACTTGCAGTTATCAATTCGAGCTACGGGCAGGCCTATTTCAGGTCGAAGGCAAAGCGCACCACAAACCTCGCGTCCATCAACAGTACGGAGGTCGGTGCGTTGCCGGTCCCATTGCCGCCCGTAGCCCAGCAAGAGGTACTGCTGAAGGTTTTGAACCAAGGCGTCAAAGCCGCCGAGGCAATGACCTCGGAAGCTGCACAGTTGCGCAAGGCTGCCTGGGCGGCTTTCGAGGCCGCGCTGTTCGAGACCTAAACCTGAAGGGGATGGCCGCCCAGGTGTCCGAAGCTGCCATGGTCGCGCAGGTCCTTGAGCGTTTCAAGGCGCCGACTGGTGGCGATCGCGCGCTAGGGGGAAATGAATGCGCTCACCTTACTTCAGACCAACCGCCAGTCGATCGGCCGGTCAGCGTTCTGAGCCAGTACGATTCACATGGCTGCGTGGGCCTCAAGTTTCGCCATCCATTGCGCAAAGTGAGGACACCTCCCGCGAATCGTGTTCAGGCCAATACGCGCGGCTGCGGTCGGCCCATGAAGCGTTTTGCGATACGCCGGATACATGGCGAGAAGCCTCTTGGACGGCGCTGTATTTGGATGTTCGTTGATATCCTCAGGCGCAGTAGCCGCGATGGCCGCGAACTGCTTCGCTGTGCTTGGCTCAATCATCATTTCCGGCACGGTCGTCGAATCGGAAAAAAGCCAAGCTTCGTACTCATGAAGCGCAATGAACGGCAGGAAGTTGAGGTATTGAGCGAAGTGCTGGCGGACGGCATTCTCGACATGCTGGACTCTTGCGAGGGGCGGTGAATGCATCGGTCGGTCGGCCATCCCGGGAAAATCAGTCGGGAGTGCGTAGTAGTCCACCATTGTGGTCACAAGCGCCCCACCTGACCCGTGTAGGACCTTCTGAACGTCGTTGCCAAACTTCGTGAAGTTGCACAAGCCGCCCTTGAAGTTCGGACCGTCCTTGACGACTTTTGTCGTCACGACCACAGGAGTGATGTACAGATCATGTATTGCAAGAGCCGGCTGCAATACGTCCTTTACAAATCGTTCCTCCGTCTGCCCCTCGACAACGATCAAGGCTCGCTTCACGGGCGTGCCCCGAGCAGATTCATCTCCCACAGTTCCCCAAGCGCATAGCTGTCGAGCCATTCCGACATGTCGGCGTCACTGAGGTGTCGGAACTGAGTGCCATCTTTGCGCTCCACGGTCCACACGTCCGCGGGCCGGAAGTGATTCACCAAGGTTACCGACTGCGTAGCAACGAGGACCTGAGTGCGGACCGATGCGGCGGAGAGAAGGCTGGCCAGTAGGGTGATCGCTGCTGGGTGTAGCCCAAGCTCCGGTTCGTCCAAGAGCAGGACCGTTGGCAGGTCGGGCTGCATGAGTAGAGTCGTCAAGCAGATAAAGCGAAGAGTGCCATCCGAAAGCGCATGCGCATTCAGATAGGCATCGCTGCCGCGCTCACTCCATTCCAAGCGAATCTTCGACTCATTGAGCCTCGATGGCTCAAGATTGAAGTCCCCGAAGAACGGCGCAATCTGTTGAATTGTGGAGACGATGTTCCGGTAATTCGCGGGATGTTTTTGCTTCATCCAGTACAGAAACGGAGCGAGGTTGTCCGCCTGCGCTCGAAGGAATCGGTTGTCCTCAACGTCGGCGGGCAGCTTGACCGGGGCCGAATCGCTCGTGTCGTGGAAGTGATAGACGCGGTAGCTTTCCAAATCTCTCAGCGCTTGCCGCGCGCAGAGGTGCGTGTGGTCCTTCAGCTTTGATTCCGGGCTGAAGGATGAGACGCCCAAATCGTATGGCTTGGTGTACTTGGTCTTGTCGTGGTAGTACGCCGTCTCCGAGAGAATCTGAAGGCCGTCCGATTCAGTCGGCATTAGTGAAACGCTGTACGCGTTGGACGTGCTCCCTTCAGCGAACTGGACCTTGAAACTCATCTTCTTGGAGTGCTTCCTTCCGAAGTAGAGAAGCGAGTCCGCGCCACCCTTCACCGCTGTGTAGCCGGCAAGGTTCTGCGTGACGATTTCGCGTAAGAACCGAAAGGCGGATACGAGATTCGACTTGCCCGAACCGTTGCCGCCGATGAACACATTGAGCTGCCCCAGTTGGAGCGTCTGGTCACGGATCGACTTGTAGTTCTCGATGGTCAGCGTTTCGAGCTTGCGCATTGGTGTCCAGTGTCTGAGGCCCGACTTTGCCTGCCCCTCCCGTGATGGTACAGGTGGGCGGCCGAAGACATGAATAGGCCGCCACGGACCGGTAACCGGCACGCGAAAAAGCGCCGAGATTCGAGGAACCAGGTACCCGGGCTGTGATCAAGAAGCGCACGGCTCGTCAGTGACTGCTAACGAAAAGGTTCTGTAAGCCCTTGCAGGGCATTCATTGACGGTGGGTGCGGAGGAGAGCTCCACCTTCCGACCCGCTTTGCGATTGCGTTGGTGCCGCTATGTCAAGGCCGACTTGCAACGGCTGCGGGTGGTCAGTAAGTGACCCAGCCTCAAGCCAATCCAGCAACTGCTCAAGCGTTCGAAGGAGAGCGCGCGCCGAATACACGTGCGCCGAATAGGCCCCATGCCGTGTTGCATTTCGCTGGCAATGGACAGCAGTCCTCCATCGCTTCGTTCGTGGCGTTGGTTTCACGAATCGTCCCCGCCATCGTTACTCACGGCGACGCGGGCGTTGCCCCTGCTCTGAAGCCGAAGGCCGATCACCAAGGCCTGAGTTCGGGCATAGGCGCTTTGAGAATTCAGCGCGAGTTTCACGTACTTGGCGCGAGCATCGGGATTCTTGGTTGCCACGCTTTCCGCTGTAAAGACCAAGAACATGGCATTGAGCACGGGGAGCTGTTCGGCGAGCGCGGCGATGGCTTCGTCCGGATCAGTGTCGGCAAGCAAAGCCGCTCGCGCTGTCAGAGCCTCGATGGCCGCTGCGCGCTCGATCGTGTCGCTGCCATTGACGTAGGCCAAGACCGCGGCAGTCGCCAATCGTGGATCGTCGGGCAGTTGGATCGCTGCGGGCCTGTGTTGTGAGAAGCGGGCCACTGGCAGGGCCTCTTGCATTTCGTAGTCGTCAGTCATTTGGGTTCTCGTGTTTCTTCGTCACAGGTGGGAGGCTCGCCGCGCTTCCGTGCCGCTGCGTGCCGCTCGGCGCCGCTGGTTCTCTGAGCAGCGGCACACCGGAAAGCAAGCACTGGCGCGGGTTCACGGGGGGGGGTGTGCCGCTGGTGCCGCTGATTTTCTGATTTGGTGGATAGGGGAGAAGGAAGAAGAGTCGGATTGCTCCTTTCCTCCACATGTAAAGGAAGTGCCGAATGAGCGGCACCAGCGGCACCGATCCTTGAAGCCAGCATTGACGCGGGCTGGAGCGTTGCCGCTGGCAGGGGAGGAGCGGCGCGCACCCGGCACGGAGCGGCACCGGAAGGCCCCCCCCACCTGTGATTCGGCAGTCCATCGTCAGGCACCCACCAACCCGAGACCACGAATGCCGCGCTTGCGTCCACTACGCGCAGCGTCGCCGGTAACGATTTGCGGAAACATGCTCTTCAGTCGGGCGGTCAGATGATGGCTGGTAAGGCTCAAGCGCACCCCGTTGGCCTCTGCCCATGTCTGCCATGCGCCGAACAATTCCGACGCCGCCACGTAGTGTTCCGACCCCGTCATCAAGGTGTCGGCGGCGAACTGACGAACGGGGTCAGAGGTTTGGCGCCAAGCCGCCTTTGCTCGAACGGACGATGGGGGGTCTTCCAGCAGACCGCCAAACCATTGAATGGCTTCCAAGGGACCGCCGCGCGTCGCTGTAGTCCACGAGGATGCCTCGCGGCTCAAGGCGAACATCGCGCCAAAGGTCTCGACACAAAGATACAGGATTCCAGGCAGCTCTTCCGTAAGCTTGTCGATAAGCCGCGCATCTCGGGACTCCCCCTGAAAGGAACGATTGAGTTCAACCAGGATGCATCGCTTCTCCAGCGTCGCAGGCGAAAGGTCTCTCAGATTTGGCAGCGTGTTCGTTGCGAACCAAAGCGTGGCGTAGGGTTTCATTTCGTAGTGGTCACGGCCCTTCCTCTCCACTGTGATGGTGTCCCCGCTCGTCAGCTTCTTGATCGCGTCATCGGGAAGTGCCGCGCCGCGAGGAATTTCGGCGCACAGGTTCACCAGCTTCGATTGGAGGCCGGCCAATCCGAAGCGCTCGCCCAGTTGCTGCAGAGTCAGTGCCGACGCGTTCTCAGCTCCTCCGAGTCTTCGAATAATTTCTAGCAGCGTGGATTTTCCATTTGAGGATGATTCGCCATGGAGGATCACGAAACGCTCCTCTCGCGTCGTGGGCATGAGGCTATAGCCGATCGCTTCGATCAGGACTTGGCGCTTCTCTTGTGCGTCGGCGTCGCCGTGGGTTATGTCGTCGAGAAAGCGCTCAAACCGCGGACACTGCGCGCTAGGCTCCCAAGCAACCGGCACGCGCACCGTCAACAAGTCTTCGCGCCTGTGTGGGCGAAGCTCCCACCAATCTTCAGTCGCGCCACGGCCGTCGAAGGGCGTTCTTCCGCTTCGTAGGTGCAGTGTGCCGTTTAGGCAGTTGACGACGTTCTCGTCCACGAGCCTGTCAAACACCACGTCCTCGCGCGCTACCTTCGTGCGCAAGACGCTCAGCACACTGCCAATCGCGCCGGCGTTGATTTGCTTCTTGGGGAGCACGGCGAGGATGGCTTGCTTGATCGTCTCGTCCGAGTCAATGCGCTTCCAAATGCCGAGTTCTTGCCTCCAGTTCCACCACACCCCTCGATTGAAGAGGATGCCGCCCATGCCTCCGAGACTCGCAATCGCAAGCTCTGCGGCGTCATCGTGGTTTAAGTTCTGAGCGTCGCTCGCTCGGCCCACTTCAGCGTCAAGCGTTGCCAACGTCGCACCCGCCTTGCGTGCTTGTTGACGTAGATAGTCATAGTTCGCAGCGTCACCCTTCTCAAGCACGGCAAACGCATCAACTACCTCAGGGGCATAGATGCCGCGAAAGTCGCCGCTGACCTTAGCCGCATCCACGGCCGCCTCGACCGTCACACGCGCATCGTCTGCGTCGCCGTGGGGATGGGCCTCAACGAACCGAAACGCAGATTCGATCGAGCGTTTACGGTAGTCAGCGCGCTTCAGCCATTTGCACGTCCCGTCTGATGACTTCCGACTCGCACGGGGACTCTGCGAGTAGATGCGCTCCACCTGTTCGGGGCTCTCTGTGGAAAACGTGATGGAGTTCAAAAGGAACTGATCAGCATCACTGCCGCTGGCGAAGCCATCGCCACCGTCACAGTTCCAGACCCTTCGCGCCTTCGCTGAACGGAGCACTTTGGCGATGATGATCTCATCGGCCTTGTCAGTGGCCGTGGCGGCGGCGCCGTGCGGGACAACTCTCTTGGCACCTACCTCTTTGGCAGACGCCGACTCTGCAAGGTCAAGCCCGAACGTAGAGACGATTTCATCGACCGTGAACCTGCGATCGGGGTTCCAGTGAGTCAAGTGATGGGGGAAACCTCCTGGCCCGCACTCCCCCTTGTGATTGAAGCCGACAGGCAACCGCACGTATCGAGACTGAGGCCCTTGCGCACCGCTGTCAGTGAATCCTTTTGCGGCCAGCACCTTGAACAGCGCTTTGATCGTTGCCAAGTCGTGACAAGGCGCCGAGAGGAGCAGACCCGCTTGAAAGTTGTTATTGCTGGTCTCGATCAGGTAGGAGGGACTGAAGCCCTCGGGCAGAGTCGCCTTCGAGCCGATATCGTCCAGAACGACAACATGGAGCGCATCGAAGTTTTCTCCTTGCCTAGTTACGCGACCGTCATGAACCTTCAGCGTCGAGATGTTGAAGTAGGTATTGCCAGTTTCGTCCAACGACGCGGGCGAGTCAGCCCTACAGGACCGACCCGCCCAGTCACGATTGCTCGCAGTCTTCGGGTCTCCCTGAAATGAACATAGCCATGCGAATGAATCGGGCCCCGCTCCACTAAAGACAGATCGGATGAAGTCTTGATTGCTGACCTTCTTAGTCGTCATTGCGCATCGCCTTCCGCGCTGCATCGGGCGCAACATATCGAAGCGCGCGGACCATTAGGAACACGCATTGCTGCACATAGCTCATGTCCGAGTCGCTCGCCAGATGCGCGGATGTTTGGACTCGACTGGCCCATGCTTGCACCATCAACACGATCAATGAGGCCTCAGTCCCGAAAACGCGGCGTGCCGACTCGGCAAGACACGTTCGGGCCAACAACGAGTTCCCCGCTCTCTTCCACGGGCCAGCCCCGCATGCTTCTTTCATCCAAGCCGCAAAGACGCTGCTTTCGCGCTTGGTCTCTTCGGCGTAGTAGTCGGACTCCCATGTCTCAATGACAGGTGCCTGAAGGCCGTTGCCGGCGGGGGTGTTTTCAAGATGATTCATCTAGAGCTTTCAATTTGCTCCGGCACGGGATCATCGGTAAAATGACCGCACCAGCTTTTGAGGGGTTGGATTCTCTTACGCGAGCCGTTGGAATCGGCCCGCGAACTGCATATGAAACCGACACGCTTCGCAGGCGATGTCGGTTTCGCTTTTTGTGGGCCAGCGCGGGCCTCATACGCCCACCTGTGACGCCTTCAAACCGTGAGTTGATCTGCCGGCCGGACGGCACGACGCGTACAGCTGGCAGCTCGCGCCGCCAGCGACGTGCGCAGGGCTTCCGCCATGTCGTGCGTGTATGCCACCTGAGCCCCGATTCGCATCGGCTCGACTGGCAAGCGTCCTTGCGCGTGCGCTTGGGTCAGGTAGTGCGCAGTCCGCCCAACTGCGCCGCCAACGGCCTTCCAGCCGACCAGCAAGCCTTGCTCAATATCTAGTGATTCCAATTTCTACCTCTCAAGAACGACAGACAAATTCCTCAACGCGGCGCGTCGAGGTGCAAAAATCCTTGCATGAACTTGTGTCCTTGAGAGGTGTCCCCGGCGGAATCTGCGCGTTGCACGCTTCGCCGGGCCTCATGAATCGAGGGGGTCCGCAGACCTTGGCCCGATGGAACAAATGTACAGCTCCTACCGAGCCAGGGCAAATGAAAGCGACGCCGCAGCGCCACTTTTTTTCAGACCACCCGCCGGCGTGTTGCGAAATTACGAAGCCAAGTTTGCGCCCTCTGCCTCAATCAACGCCTTGACCCGCACAAGCACGTCGAGGGGCCAATTCACGTCATCCCCAAAAACCATGGATGTCTCGTAAATCGACTTGTCATCACACTTGAACCACTCACAAAGCCGACGCGCGGGCATGTTCAACATTACGAACAGTTCGGCGTCCTCGCGTATTCAGTCTTTCGCAAAGCCATATGAACTTCGCGACGCTGGCCCTAATCGTGGCGTCGTCTGTAGCGATGTCGGCGAGAGACATCAAGCCGACGTGAGGGTGGTTCGACGCTACGGCGCTCGTGATCGTTTGCGTTGAGTGATGATTCACGGTCATTACTTGAAGGGCCTTCATCGGCATTGGGGCTGAACAACTCATCAGACGCTCAGTGTTGCCATCTTCCCGGCCAGAGTCGATGCGTTCATGTGCGCATAGCGAGTCAACATGCGCGGCGTCTTGTGCCCACTGATCGCCATCAGTTCGACCATCGACAGAGCCCCCGTGTTCGCCCACGCCGACACAGCGTGGTGTCGACAGTCATGCAGCCGAACGTCGACAAGGAACCCCGTATCGCATGCACGACCCGAAGCAGCGCAGTCT
The DNA here is from genome assembly GCA_964247075.1 of uncultured Rhizobacter sp. GTDB lineage: Bacteria > Pseudomonadota > Gammaproteobacteria > Burkholderiales > Burkholderiaceae_C > LMDS01. The sequence goes on from CAXTSS010000005.1 coordinate 8,054, forward strand.
TCCGAATACGCCCTTTGCGCTCGCCCCACCGTGATCGTGAATCGCGTGGTCAGGCTGCCAACCGCGCTGAACGGTAACAAGGCCTCATCACCTCGCTTCGTCGCGGCCACGCCCAATTCCTGTAACGCTGCCAGGGCGCGAGGGCAGAGTGGAACGTCGCGAGCACTGCCGTTCTTCGTGTCGTGTAGCCGGGCCGTGGACGTGGTTGCGTCAACGTCTTGACGTTTCAACCCGAACAACTCGCTGCGCCGCATGGCACTGCTCATTAGCACCGTCAACGCTGACGACAGCCACGCGGCCTTGCTGCTCGCCGCTGCCAACATCAGGTACTTCAATTCATCAGGCGAAAGCGTCCTATCCCTGCCATCGGCAACGCGCGGCTTGCTGACAAGGGACAGCGGATTGATCGTCATCCATCCGCGCTCCTTCACGCACCACGTAAACACGCCTGACAGCAGTGCGAGCTTCCTGACCACTGTTCCCGGGGCTAAGCGCGGCATCTGGTCATCACGCCAGACGGCAATGTCGAACGGGGTCACCGTGTTGACCGGCTTCGCCGCCCAAGGCAGCGCCTCGAATTCATCGAACCGATAGGCGTAGTCTGCGGCACCCTTCATCTTCGCCGCCACCTTCAGCCGGTACTCGGCGATTGCCTCTTTGAGCGTAGGCACCTTGCGGGCTTCATCGACCCATCGGCCTGCCTCCATGTCTGTTTCGACGCGTCGCGCCCATGCGACCGCATCGGCCCTCTTGATGAACGTCTTTGCCACAGACGCGAAGCCATCGCGCCTGACTCTGACGAGGTAGCGAGAGCCCCTCTGTGATATCGATGCCATGCCGTGTTCCTTGGTTGGTTGGAACACACGTGGAACAGCGCTTCAAAAAGACACCCTCTGTCATAGGTAAGGTCTACGACATGTGCAAGGCCGCCGACCGCGGCATGGTGATGGGCGAGATCCGCGTGCTGGAGAAGCACGGGGGCAAGTCGGGGGATTGGGTGGCGGCGGGCTGACTCTCGCCTTCACGCCCGCTTGCGAAAGTAGGCAACGCCCGGCAAGCCTTCGAAATGCGCATCGCAGGTGAGCAGGTCGGCACCGTGCGATTGCGCCGTGGCGTAGACGATCGCGTCGGCGGTCGCGAGTCGGTGGCGTTGATGCAGCTCCGCGGCGAGCAGCGCGATGGGCGTGTCGAGCGGCACGACCACGCACATCTGCGTGTGGGCGATCATCTGATCGGCGCGGTCTTCATCGGCCTCGCGCAACAGCCACTTCGCCAGCTCCAGCTGCACGATGGTAGGCACGACGCAAGCGTCCTGCGCAGGAAACTCGGCGCTCATGCGTTTGCCCAGCGCGCTGCCGACGAGCCACTCGACCCAAGCCGAGGTGTCGACGACGCGCATCAGTAGCGGTCGTCACGCTCGCGATAACCCGACGCCTTCGCCCCCTTGGCAATGCCTCTGAGCTGATTCAGCCCGGGCACCGGCACCATCAGCACGCCCAGCCCCTTCGGAATGAAGACGAACTGCTGGCCCGCTTCCCAGCGTTGCTTGTCGCGAACCGCCTTGGGCACCGAGATCTGGAACTTGCTGGACAACGTGGCCGTCGCGCCCATGATCTTGCCTCTCATCGGTCGATGTCAGTTCGGTAAGAATACCATCGCCCGGCACGCTGCGCTACCTGAAGTCCTCGTACGTGAACGACCGCGATGGCGGCTCGCACTGGAACGGCAGCACCGCACCGTGCTTCGGCTTCTCGGCGCACGGCGCGAAGAACTCGACCGCCTGATCGTTGCGGAACTCCTTCAGCCGCTGCGCGACGTAGCGGGCGCGCTCGGTGTCGCCGGATTCGTGCAGCGCCTTGGCCCACGCGATCATCAGGCGCGCGTCGAGCAGGTTGTGTGGCGCGCTGCGAAATGCGGCCATCGCATCGGCGGGCCGCTCGGCGGTGGTCGCGGCGGCGTAGTCGGCCTGGTACGCGAAGAACACGCTGCGCCCGCCGCTGGCGATGCGTTCGGCCAGTGGCGGGGCGCCCTCGGCGGGCGCGAAGATGGTGACGACGCGGCTGTAGTCGGCGACCGAGCCGATGCCGCCCAGCATCAGCAGCAGTGACGCGATCACGAGCGGTCGGCTCGATGCGGGCGCTGCATCGTTCGAGCCCTCCGGCGCCCGGAAGCACAGGCCGAACGCGAACGCCGCCGGCAGCAGGAAGTAGGCGTACCAGAGCGGGTACTCGAGCAGGCTGTGCAGCAGGATCATCAGCACCATCACGAGCGCGGCGCGGCGCGCCGAATCCTGCGCCGCGCGCCACGCCGCCAGCAGCGCCCGGCACAACAACAACAGCACCAGCGCGCCCAGCGGCACGCCGAGCTCGACGGCGAACTGCAGCACGAGGTTGTGGGTGTGATCGAAGAACGCGACCGGCCGGCCGGGGAAGGGGGTGAGCGTCCACGCGAAGTTGAACTCACCGAAGCCGACGCCGGCCCATGGGTGCATCGCGATCAGCGCGAGCGTGTTCGACCAGATGCCCCAGCGCGAGCTGGAGATGTCACCCTTGGTGGAAAAGCGCGTCTCGCCGCCGAACAGATGATGGCTGTAATCGGCCCAGGCCGAGGCACCGAGCCAGAACACGCCATACGCGACCGGCGCGAGCAGCAGCAGCAGGCGCGTCGGGCGCGCCAGGCGCTTGTCGAGCAGTGCCCAGACGGCGAGCAGGCCGACGCTGACGGTGCCGGTGCGCGACGCGCTGAGCACGATCACGAAGATGAACAGCAGGGCGAGCGCGTTGCCGGCCCAGCGCCTGAACGCGCCCGTCTCGGTGAGCCAGACCACCGCGATGGTGGCCCACACCAGCAGGCTGCTCAGGTGGTTCGGCTGGCGCATGTTGCCGACCGCGCGGCCGGGGATGTAGCTGCGCGCGATCCAGTCGCCGTCGGGCCATTGCGGCGCGAACACCTGGACGATGCCGATCACGCTGCTGACCACACCGGCCACGACCATGCCGATGCACAGCGCGCGAAACGCGGCAACGCCGGCACCGTCCACCTGCATCGCGGCGCCGACCCACACCGCAAGCCCGGCCGCCGCGATCATGCCGGCGCCCGACAGCGCCAGCGACCAGGGCAGGCCGGCCCACAGCGGCGAGGCGAGAGACGCCGCCATCAGCAGCGCGAGTGCGGCGAGCAACGCCGCCAGGCCCGGCGCCTTCGGCCAACGCCCGGCCGGAATGCCGGCGGCCAACACCAGCAGGAAGCCGCCCCAGCCGACCAGCGCCGCGGCCTGGTTGAAGAAGGTCGCCGAGGGCGGAAGGTTGAAGGCCAGCAGCGCGGGCGCGGTCATCGCGAGCGCGGCGCAGATCGCGAGAGGAGGCCCGGCAACACGCGCGTGGGCCGGACGGTCAGGGCGTGTCGGCATGGGGCGCCAGTGTAGAGGGCCGCGGCGGAGCGCCGCGATCAACCCGCCGGGGATCAACTTGCCGGCCCGTATAAATCAGACTAGACTTAGTCTACTTTTTGAGGGCCGCATGGAAACCGTGAACATCTACGACGCCAAGACCCGCCTGTCACAGCTGGTCGACCGGGCGGCGGGTGGCGAGGACGTGGTCGTCAGCCGCAACGGCAAGCCGCTGGTGCGGATCACACGGCTGATCGAGCCGAAGCGGCGGATCAAATTCGGCCTGCTCAAGGGGAAGCTGCGGATCGCGCCGGATTTCGACGCGCCGTTGCCGGACGAGATCCTGGCCGGCTTCGAAGGCCGCTGATGCGGCTGCTGCTGGACACGCACATCTTTTTGTGGGCAGTCTCGGGGTCGGCACGCCTGAAGTCGACGACACGCCGGCTGATCGAGTCGGCAGACCAGGTGTACGTCTCCGCTGCGTCCATTTGGGAGGTGGCCATCAAGGCCGGCCTGGGGAAGATCGAGGCCGACCCGGACGCGCTGATCGCCGCCATCGAAGCGAGCGGGTTCATCGAGCTGCCAGTGCGCTCGGCGCATGCGGCTGGCGTGGGGCGGCTGCCGCCCCATCACAACGACCCGTTCGATCGCCTGCTGATTGCGCAAGCCCTGGCCGAGCCGCTCAGGTTCGTGACGGCCGATGCGCTGCTGCTGCGCTACAGCGATCTTGTGGTGCTGGTTTGAGGGCAGAAACACTCATACAAGTCAATATTCTGGAAGCCAAGAGCCAGCTGTCGCAACCCATCAAATCCGCCCAAGCGGGCGACGAGGTCATCATCGCCAACCGGGGCGAGCCGGTGGCGCGACTGGTGCCGGTCGGGCCGGCACGCCGGCTGCAAAAACAGCGGGTCGAGGCGCGCGCCGACATCACGCCGCCGGCTCGGCCTGGCGAAATCTCGAAGTGGCTGGAAGACAACCCCCTGCCCGCCTACGCCCGCCGCAGCATGGCAGAGATCGATGCCGACATCGAAGCAGAACGCAATTCATGGGATTGATCTACCTCGACAGTTGCCTGCTGATCTAGGCCTATGAAAACCACCCGACCTTCGGTCCGCCAATCCGGGCGGCCCTTGGCCGGCAGCCCATCGCGGATTTCGCGATTTCGCCACTCACGACAATGGAGTGCCTGGTCCACCCGATGCGCGTCGCGAATCTGGCGGTGCAGCGCTACCACGAAGAGAGCTTCGAGAGTCTTTCGTGCTTGCCGATGCCCGATGCGGTTTACGAACTGGCAACCCGGTTGCGCGCTCGCTTCAACCTGAAGACGCCCAATGCCTTGCATCTGGCCTGTGCGCAATACCACCGCTGCGCGGCACGGTGGACCAATGATGGTCGCCTTGCCCGAGCCGGTCACGGGCTGGCGATCAACGTGCTGAAGTCGGTCGGGCCCAGGCCGCTTTGATGATCGCGTCCAGCTTGCGCATCACTTCGTCGCTGGAGGCGTCTTCCGCGGTCTCGAATTCGGAGGCTTTGGAGCCGGCCCTCGTCTCCGCCGAGCCGCCCTTGATCACCACGGATTGAGATCGAGCGATTCCAGAACCGCGGCCGAGTCGCGCGCCACGATCACCGTCAGGTCCTGAACCTTGCCGCGCGTCGGCAGGTAGCCGACACCGCCGGGGCGCCCGGCGTACTTCTTGATCAGCGCATCGATGTCGGCGCGCCGGTCCTTGTTGAAGTCGTTCAGCTTCTCGAGCGGCTGCAGTCGCTTGAGAACCAGATCCTTGGCCTCGGCGTAAGGCGCATAGAACTGCGGCAGCTGTGCGACATCGTCGCCACCGGCCACGGCGCCCATCGCGATGTCGATGCGCTCCTTCGAGGTTTCAGGGCGGCGCGCGGAGATGATCTCCGGCCCGAGCACGGGCGGCGTCTTGAAATGTGGGTCGGTGGCCTTCTGCAGCTTCTCGTCGGTCAGGTCGTTGGCGTAGACCAGCTCGAAACGGTCGACACTGAAGACCCTGTACACCGGGCGCGCGATGAAGACCGCATGCAGCCCGTAGGCCAACGCGCACAACTGCAGCAACAAGACGATCGCGAGGTCGCGCTTCAGTTCCTTCTTCGCCGGGTTGAACACGATCAGCGTGATGACCGGGCCGACGACCACGTCGATCGCCAACAACATCAGGAAGATGTTGGTCACGCCGGTGGCCTGCGGCAGCTTGTCGGGGTACCAGACGAAGAACACCAGCGCGGCCGAACACAAGGCCACGGCGACCGAGCCCATCAGGTGGGTGGCGAACGCTTGATAACGGTTCAGTTTCATGGGTCGGAGGCAGTTGGCGCGGCCAGAGCCTACCAAAAGAAGCGCCCGCAAAGGCGGGCGTTTCGCTCAGGGCCGGGCGGGTCGGCCCGGTGTGTCGCGGTGGCTCAGCGGCACTCGGAAGGAGCGTACTTGGCGAGCAGCGTGCCGAGCGTGCGGTTGGCCAGCAGGCGGGTCGTGGCGGTACCGGCGGTCGCGCTGGCGCAGGCCCAGTCGATCGCTCCGACCGAGGCGGCGACCGGCGTCACGCGGGCAACGTTCGGCGAGAACACGAGGGTCTGGCCGTTCACGGTCGTCGGGATGCCGTTCAGGCCGTCGGCCTTGATGGTCACAACCACCGGCCACGGGGTGGCAGCGCCGGTCACGACGATGTCGGTGACGTACTTCGATGCCTTCTGAGCTGCCGGGATCGCGTTGTAGGCGGTGGCGGCTTGGTTCAGGCCGGTCACGCTGTCCGTCTGGAAGGCTTCGCTCAGCAGGCCCTTCACCGCCGAACCGGCGATCACCGCTTCACTGACCTTCGCACGGACCGTGTAGTCCTGGTACGCCGGCAGCGCAACCGCTGCCAGGATGCCGATGATCGCAACGACGATCATCAATTCGATGAGGGTGAAACCCTTCTGGATGGAACGCTTCATGGTGGGAAACTCCTGGACGAGCGGTTTGAAAGATGTACAGACAGTCGCACGCGTTGTGCCAGCTTGCAGAATCCGAAAAGCGTGCAATGCAGCATCGAAAGTGACAAGAACGGTCGCGGCTGGACGCGAGACCCGGGGCGCCCGAAAGCGCTTGGCCAATCGACGGACCAAACGCGTCGCTCGGAGTCAGCGGCACTCTGACGGCGCGTACTTGGCGAGCAGCGTGCCGAGCGTGCGGTTGGTCAACAAACGCGTGGTGGCCGTGCCCGCGGTCGCGCTGGCGCAAGCCCAGTCGATCGAACCGACCGAGGCGGTCACCGGCGTCGCGAGCGCGACGTTCGGCGAGAACACGAGGGTCTGGCCGTTCACGGTCGTCGGGATGCCGTTCAGGCCGTCGGCCTTGATGGTCACAACCACCGGCCACGGGGTGGCAGCGCCGGTCACGACGATGTCGGTGACGTACTTCGATGCCTTCTGAGCTGCCGGGATCGCGTTGTAGGCGGTGGCGGCTTGGTTCAGGCCGGTCACGCTGTCCGTCTGGAAGGCTTCGCTCAGCAGGCCCTTCACCGCCGAACCGGCGATCACCGCTTCACTGACCTTCGCACGGACCGTGTAGTCCTGGTACGCCGGCAGCGCAACCGCTGCCAGGATGCCGATGATCGCAACAACGATCATCAATTCGATGAGGGTGAAACCCTTTTGGATGGAACGCTTCATGGCGGAAAACTCCCTGAGGTGTTGCTTGCTGGATGCGCGGTGGAGTGCACGCGTCATGCCATCTCGGCGAGGCTCGATGAAACGTGGAATCCGCCCTTGGAACTGACGCGAACGGTCGGGCGCGCGCCAGAACGAAAAAAGGCGCCGAAGCGCCTTTTGGGGGTAGAACCGAACGGGTCGCTCAGCGGCACTCGGAAGGAGCGTACTTGGCGAGCAGCGTGCCGAGCGTGCGGTTGGCCAGCAGGCGGGTCGTGGCGGTACCGGCGGTCGCGCTGGCGCAGGCCCAGTCGATCGCTCCGACCGAGGCGGCGACCGGCGTCACGCGGGCAACGTTCGGCGAGAACACGAGGGTCTGGCCGTTCACGGTCGTCGGGATGCCGTTCAGGCCGTCGGCCTTGATGGTCACAACCACCGGCCACGGGGTGGCAGCGCCGGTCACGACGATGTCGGTGACGTACTTCGATGCCTTCTGAGCTGCCGGGATCGCGTTGTAGGCGGTGGCGGCTTGGTTCAGGCCGGTCACGCTGTCCGTCTGGAAGGCTTCGCTCAGCAGGCCCTTCACCGCCGAACCGGCGATCACCGCTTCACTGACCTTCGCACGGACCGTGTAGTCCTGGTACGCCGGCAGCGCAACCGCTGCCAGGATGCCGATGATCGCAACAACGATCATCAATTCGATGAGGGTGAAACCCTTTTGGATGGAACGCTTCATGGTCGAAAACTCCTGTTGAGAAAACTGACTTGGGGTGGAAGACGGGTCGTTAGTTGCAGGCCCTGTGCCACCGCGCCAGCCCGAAAATCCGTGAGATTCAGCCCCCAAGCTGACACAAAGAGTCAGCGGCCCCGTGAACGCGGGATACGCGGCGAGTCACGCATGACACAAATGGTCACTGCTTGGCGGGCGCCGCTGGCGATTGGCCGCAGCGCATCATCAGGATATGATGCGTGATGTTTGATGCGCAATGCGGAGCGGCGAATGCGAACTACTCTGACCATCGACGACGACGTGCTGGCCGCGGCACGAGGCCTGGCCGAACGCGAACACAAGAACGTGGGCGAGGTGATCTCGGCTCTCGCGCGCCAGGCCCTGAGCCCGCGGAAGGCAGCGCGCATCGTTCGAAACGGCGTGCCGCTGCTGCCCGTTCGCGCTGGCCTGGCGCCGGTGACGCCCGAACTGGTCAATCAACTGCGCGATGAGCTGGAGTGAGCACGTTTTTGCTCGACGTGAATGTGCTGATCGCCCTGGTCGATCCGGCTCACGTTCAGCACGACACCGCGCATGAGTGGTTCGCGCAGATCGGCCACAAGCGCTGGGCGACCTGCCCGTTGACAGAGAACGGGCTGCTGCGAATCGTCGGGCATGCCCGCTACCCCAATTCACCCGGCACGCCCGCGGCCGTGGCCCCGCTGATGGCGACCCTGCGCACGCTGGCCGGCCATGTGTTCTGGCCCGACGACATCAGCCTGCTGGACGCCGCGCACATCGACGTGGCGCGATTGTTGAGCGCTGCGCAAGTGACAGACAGCTATCTGCTCGCGCTCGCGAGCGCCCACGGCGGGCAATTGGCGAGCTTCGACCGGCGCCTGGTGACGGATGCGGTGCGCGCAGGCGCGCAGGGCCTGCACTTGATCGCGTAAGGACCGACCAACTGAATCAAGCTGGCTCGATCGGTCAGTCGTCCAGCCCCGCATTCAGAATGCTTTCATAGTCCTGGCCGCCGTAGTACACACCGATGATCGACACGACCATGGCAGCGTCGTCCACCGCGAACGCGATGACCGCGCTGCCCTTGTAGTTCGTTACGCGAAGGCCCGGGCGAACGTCGTCTCGCCGCGTACCTCGTTGGGGGAATGTTTGCATGCCTTCACAATATTCCACGATGGCGTCCGTGTAGCGCTTGGCAACTATCTTCGAGGCCTCGGCCGCGATGTAGTCGTACAGCGCTTCGAGTTGACTGACCGCCTTGAGCGAGAACTCGATCGCGTAGCGCTCCACGTTCCTTACGCCTTAGCCACGATGGCCCTCTTGTGAACTTGCGCAAGCCTTGCCCGAACCTTGCTCACCGGAACGGCTTGCGAGCGATCGACCTTGAGGGCGTCGTAGGTCTCGGCGACCTCGCCGCGCAACCAATTTTCGACGGCTCGGTCGCGTGCCATCAGGACTCGCAGGCCGTCACGGATCACCTCGCTCTCGCTGGCGTACTGGCCGGCGGCCACCTTGGATTTCACGGCGTCCGCCATCTCGTTCGGCAAAGTGATGCTCAGTTGTTGCGTGGTTCGCATGGCGGGCTCCGGCTTTTGGGCAGTAGGATTAAATCCTACCAGTTGTCAGCTCCATCAGCCCCGCGCCGACGCCAACCACCTCGCGCTCTTCAGCTCTCCACGCCGCATAGCGGAGCGCCTGCATCACGTCTTCGCGTTCCAGATAGGGATAGTCGGCAAGGACTTCGTCGATGCTGTGCCCGGCTCCAATCTGCCCGACGATCATCCCGACGGTGACACGCATACCGCAAATACAGGCCCGTCAACCCACCGACAAATCCATCGCCTGCCCCGCCTCCAGCGCATGGATGCGGTGCGCCGTGGTCAGGCGGCCGATCTCGGTCATGACCGCATGGACCTCGCCGGGCTTGATGTGGGTGATGTGCACATCGACGCTGCCGGCGAGCTGGGCCAGCTCGTGGCCGAGCGCGGCCGGGCACAGGTGGCGGCTGATGCGGGCGAGCTGACGCTCTTCGTCGCTGAAGGCGGTTTCAATGATCAGGTGGGCGACGCGCAGCCGGCGCAGCCGCTCCCAGAGCAGCGGGTTCGGGCCGGTGTCGCCGGTGTAGACCCACCATCCGCGCGGCTGAGCCGCATCGACGGGCGCCGCGCACTCGACTGCGAAGCCGACCGCCGGCACCGTGTGCGAGGCGCTCAGCACCTCGATGCGCTTGCCGTTCAGCGTCAGCACCTCGCCGACCTCGAACGACACGAGCTCGAGCACCGGGTTTTCGGCGCTGGGCAGCCGCGTGAAGTCGGGCCAGATGGCGCCGTTGAAGATGTGGGTGCGCAGCGCGGCCAGGGTCTCGGGCAGCGCGTGGACGCGGATCGGCCCGCGGCCCTGAGCGCGGCGCACGCGCATCACGCTGTCGGCGAGCAGGCCGATCGAGAGCACGTGGTCGAGGTGCGAATGGCTGATCAGGATGTGATCGATGCGCGCCAGCGCGTCCAGCGCGAGGTCGCCGACGCCGGTACCGGCGTCGATCAGCACGTCGCCGTCGAGCAAGAAGGCCGTGGTTCTGCAGCCCGCGGCGATGGACCCGGAACATCCGAGTACGTTGAGGATCATTTGATGTCGAAGGTGTGGGCACCGTCCCAGTCGGGTGCCGGGGGCGTGCTGCGGAGTTGAGTGGTGCGCGCCAGAAGTTGCCGGTAGAGGCCGATCACGGGTGAGTCAGCGCACGCGGTCTGCAAACATTGCAGCGTGCTCTGAGCGTCATCCCAATGTTGCAGCCGGTACGAGGCCAGCGCAAGCTGCCAAAGGCGCATTTCCTCGTCAAACGGTGGGGTGCGCTGGGCGACTGTAACGACCGGCGTGAAAAGCGTCACGGAGTGCTGTTTGCCCTTGACGCGCACCCGATCGACCTCGACCCAGCGCCAGCCTTCGCCGCCGGCCTCGCCACGGGTCGCTTCGCCGACAAGCACATCGACGCCGTAGTGGCGCGTCAGGCCCTCGATGCGCGAGGCGAGGTTCACGGCGTCGCCCATCACGGTGTAGCTGCGGCGCATGCTGGAGCCCATGTCGCCGACGCACACCAGGCCGGTGTTCAGGCCGATGCCGACGCCGATCTCGGGCAGCTGGCGCGCGCGCAGGTCGGCGTTGAGGGCGTGCAGCCGCTGCGTCATCGCGAGCGCTGCGCGCACCGCGTGGGTGGCGTGCGCGGGGTCGTTCAGCGGCGCGCCCCAGAACGCCATGATGGCGTCGCCGATGTACTTGTCGAGCGTGCCGCGCTGCTCGCGGATCGCGGTCGTCATGCTGGAGAAGAAGCCGTTGATGAGCGCACGCAGGTCTTCGGGCGAGAGCCGCTCCGAAACCGCGGTGAAGTTGCGCATGTCGCAGAACATCACGGTGAGCACGCGGTTCTCGGCGCGCATGCTGTAGCGCGCCGGGTCGCGCGCCATCTCCTCGACCAGCTCGGGCGGCACGTAGGTGCCGAACAGGCGCGCCAGCGAGCGCCGGCTGCGACCCTCGACGATGTAGCCCCAGATCGTGATGCCGAAGTAGATCAGCGCCGCCAGCAGCATCGAGGCGGCCAGCGGCAGCAGCAGCGCATGCATGCGCAGCGCCCACAGGTTGATGCCGACGAGTGCGCCGCCGATGAGCAGCGCGAACTGAGCCGCCCGTGCCGCGCTGATCCGCGGCAGCACCCACGCGAGCAGCGCCGCGACCAGCAGCAGCTGAATCACCTCGAAGCTGCTGGCCCAGTCGGGTTGCGTCGGGAGGCGGCCGTCGAGAAGGCCTGACAGCAGATTGGCATGCACCTCGACACCGGGGTAGACATCCTCCACCGGCGTGGCGCGCTGGTCGTAGTTGCCGGGCGCGCTGCTGCCGACCAGCACCAGCTTGCCCTTGAGGTGATCGGCGGCGACGCGGCCGCCCAGCAGATCGCTCGCCGACACGTACTCGAACGATCCGCCGCGCGGGCCGCCGGGGCCGCGGAACGGCACCCGCACGTTCACGTTCGCATCGACCGGAATCGCGATCTGGTCGGCGCCCTGCTTCAGCAACACGCTTTGCAGGGCGTTGTAGTCGTGCGGCAGCAGCCGCTCGGTGGCGAAGCCGGGCAGCACGGCGGGCGCGCCGGTGAACACGCGGAACATGGCCAGCGACAGCGGCTCGTAGTGGCGTCGCTCGAACTCGGCAATGAGCGGCACGCTGCGCACCAAGCCGTCAGGATCGGGCTTGTTGTTGAAGTAGCCGGCGTTCGGCGCGGCTTGGGCGAACAGCGGCAGATTCGCTGCGTAGCCGTCCCAGCGCGTGAACGCGATCGGCCGCCCTTGCAACAAGGCCGCATCGAACACCGGCGCAGGCAACGCGCCACTGCGGCGTCCGTCGCGTTCGTTGGTGAGGTAGTAGCCGAGCACGGCGTGGCGCCCTTCGAGCGCACGCGCGAACCGGGCGTCGAAATCGAGCTCGGGGCGCAGCGCCGTCAGTTGCTCGGCGAGCGCGGGCGAGCGCGTCGCCAAGTGCTCGAGAGTGGCCAGACCGGAGCTGGTGTCGGGCTCGGCAAAGACCACGTCGAAGCCGACCACGGCAGCGCGCTGGCGCGCGAACAGCTCCTCGGTGAGCGCGGCGACCCGATCCCGCCCCCAGGGCCAGCGGCCGACTTCGGCGAGGCTCTTCTCGTCGATGTCGACGACGACGATGCGCGGGTCGAGCGTGCGCGGCATCAGCGCGCGCAGCCTCGCATCGCTGATGGCCAGGTCGAGTTCGGTGACGAAGCGCAGCGGCCAGCGGCCGCTCGCGTGGCCGATCGCGGCGAGCAGTGCCGCCAGCAGCAGCGCAGCCCGGAGCACGCGCCACAGGCGGCTGCGGGAAGTGATCACCTGAAACGCGGGAAGTCAGCCGCGAGGGGCGGCCCGGCGGTCAGGCTTGGACGAACTGCATCTGGGTGCCGGCGAGTTCGATCACATCGCCGTTCTTCAGGTGCACGGTTTCGCCGACGACGGGGTTGCCGTTGACGGTCGGTTGCGCCGCACCCTCGACATGGGCCAGCACATAGCCGCCGGGTCGTTTCGTGATGGACGCGACCTGCACGCCAGGCTTGCCGACGGTGGTGACGACCTTGGTCAGCGCCACCTCGCGGCCGGCGGCCGCGCCGTTGAGCACGCGGATCGAGGCCGGAATGGTCGAGGCGCCGAGCGAACCGAAGCCCGAGCCGCCGAACCCGGACGGCTGCAAGCCCGGCGCCGCGGGGCGCGTGCCGGGTTTCATGATCATGGTCTTTTCGTAGTCGGTGCCGTCCTCGACCATGAACTTGATCTTGTACTTGCCGATCTCGACCGTGTCGTTGTGGCTGAGCAGCTGCTTCTTGACGGCCTTGCCGTTGATGTAGGTGCCGTTGGTGCTGTTCAGGTCTTCGATGAACACATCGGCGCCGACCATCTGCAGCACGGCGTGCTCGCCACTGACCGCGAGGTTGTCGATCACGATGTCGTTGTAGGGCCGGCGGCCGAGCGTGGTCTTGTCCTTGGTGATCTGGACTTCCTTGATCACCACACCATCGAGCGATACGACCAGTTTGCCCATGCTTTATGACCTCTTCTCTCTATCTAAGTCTTCGCTTGATCTGCGCCTGCCCGCGGCGCGTCAGCGGCGAAAAGGCCACCACGACCGCGTTGTGCCTGCCTGCCCTCGAATCCGCGCCAGCACGACCGAAATATTATCCTTGCCGCCGGCATCGTTGGCCGCGTCGATCAACGCACCGGCCGCTTCGGGCAAGGTCTCGGCACCCATCAGCAGCTGTGCGATGCTTTCGTCGTCGAGCATGTCCGACAACCCGTCCGAGCATAGCAGGTAGGTATCGCCCGGTAACACGTCGTGCAGGTGGGTTTCGAGCAGGACCGTGTCTTCTACACCCACGGCTCGGGTGACGAGGTTCTTGTTGGCCGAGAACGCGGCCTGCTCCGCGGTGATCAGGCCGGAGTCGATCTGTTCCTGCAGCAGCGAGTGGTCGTGCGTGATCTGCGTCAGGCGCGAGGCGCGCAGCCGGTAGGCACGCGAATCGCCCACATGGCCCATCAACAGCCGGGCCTCGCGGAACACGCCGACGACCAGCGTCGTGCCCATGCCGGCGTACTGCGGGTTCGAGTTGGCGGCGTTGAAGATCGCGCGGTTGGCGTTGTCGACACAGATGTCCATCGCGCGCCGCACATCGGTATCGGTTGCGGCTTCCGACGCCTCGGACAGCCAGCGCCCGAGTTCGGACTTGATGAACGAGGTCGCCATGCCGCTCGCGACCTCCCCGGCGTTGTAACCGCCCATGCCGTCGGCGAGCACGACGAGCGAGGTGGGCTCGTCCACGGCCACCGAGTCTTCGTTGTTGTTGCGCGCCCGTCCGGTGTCGGTGGCGCTGAAGAACTCAAGAGTCATGGACGGGGCTCGTGCGGGCATGCGGGCGCGTGACGGTGGTCGGCATTGTGCCTCGGATCAGCACGCGTTTATCTCCCGCCGGACACGAATCTGCCGGTTTCCGGGGCGTTGATCACGCCGGGCGATACCGGGGCGGCCGCCATCGGCGCGGCGACCTCGCGCAGGTCTGAGGCCAGCTGCCCGCCGTCGGCATAGCGCACCTCGACGCGCTTCTCGAGCGCCAGCGCGACAACGTTGGCCAGCGTCTCCGGCAGCTCCGGGCGCAGCGCGCGCACGTCGGGCGCGGGCTCGTTGGCAATCTGGTTCATCAGCCTGGCCATCGACTCCGAGGCGTGCGGCAGCGCGCCGGTGAGCAGCTGGAACAGCATCACGCCGAGCGAGTAGAGGTCGGTCCGGCCATCGACGCGCCGACCGGCCATCTGCTCGGGCGACATGAACGACGGCGTGCCCAACAGCAGGCCCGTCCGGGTGCGGCAGGCGTCGGTGATGCTGGCAATGCCGAAGTCGGTCACCTTGATCGTGCCGCTGGCGGGTTCGATCATCACGTTGGCCGGCTTGATGTCGCGGTGCACCACGCCCTGCGTGTGCGCGTGGGCGAGTGCGAGCGCGACGCGTGCCATCGCCTCCAGCACCACCGGCAGGGGCAGCAGCCGACCGGGCATCGTGTGGCGCAGCAGATCGTGCCCGTTCACGTACTCCATCGCGATGAAGGCCAGACCGTCCTCCTCGCCGGCATCGAAGATCGAGACGATGTCGGCGTGGCTCAGGCGGCCAGCCATCTCTGCTTCGCGAAAGAAGCGTGCGCGCGCTTCGACAAGCTCCTGGCCCTCGAACTCGCGGCTCAGCGCCATCGTCTTGATCGCCACCGTGCGGCCGATCTGCGGATCGTGGCCGAGGTAGACCGTGCCCATCGAGCCGCGACCGAGCTGCCGTTCGAGCCGGTAGCGGCCGAGGCTGGCGCGGTCAACGAAGGGCTTCTGCGGGCTCATGCCGAATCACGTTAGCACACGGCGCCGCGCCGCATACCAGCCGGCACCGAGCACGCCGATCACCAGCACCGCATGCGCAAGCACCCGGTTGAGCAGGCTGGTGTCGAACACCGCATCGAGCAGCGGTTCGCTGACGACCATGTGCGCCGCGGTGTACGCGAGCACACCGGCGCCGAGGTACGTGATGACGGGGTAGCGCTCGACCAGCTTCAGCACGAGCGTGCTGCCCCAGACCACGATCGGCACACTGATCAGCAGCCCGATGACGACGAGGTCGAAGCCGCCCTTGGCGGCACCGGCAACGCCGAGCACGTTGTCGACGCCCATCAGCGCATCGGCGATCACGATCGTCTTCATCGCGCCCCAGAAGGTCGCGGCGACGGGCCGGTGTGCTTCGCCGGCACCACCGCCCTGCGGGGCCAGCAGCTTGTAGGCGATCCAGACCAGGCCGAGCCCGCCGACGAGCATCAGGCCCGGAATCTTGAGCAACCAGACGACGCCAATCGTCATCGCGCTGCGCACGACGATCGCGCCGACGGTGCCCCAGACGATCGCCTTTCTTTGCAGGTGCGAGGGCAGTTGGCGCGCGGCAAGCGCGATCACGATGGCGTTATCGCCGGCGAGCACCAGATCGATCAGAACGATGGCCAGCAGCGCCGACAGCCAGGGGGCAGAGAAGAGTTCCATGGAGGCTCCAGTTGAGTTGCACAGCATCACGACGTGCAAATCGCAGGAGACAGAGGATCGGGGTTGAGTTGCCACCTTCGAGCCCGCCGCCGTGCGACTTGCATCGAAGGTCTTGCTCGGCCGACGCGTCTGCGTGGCCTGGCAAACCGGCGGCACCTCTATGCAAAGGCACCACGTACTGACGGCTTGCCTGAACTTTCGCAGCAGCGGTCAGCCGTTGCGAGAGTCGAGCTACTCCCCTTCAAACCATCAGTTTACAGGATGCGACCCGGTTCGGTCATGCCGGGTTGCGCACACGCGCCCGGCGCTGCATCCACCGCCCCGCGGCAACCACGATGACCGCGCCGATGGCGTCGGCAGCGTTCACGGCCTCGTGAGACTGCTCGCCGAAGCGCGCCGTCACCGCCGGGTCGGTCAGCAGCATCTCACCCGCCAGGAATCCGAGCAAAGCGGCGCCGAGCGTGATGATGATCGGGAACCGCTCCATCACCTTGAGCAGCAAGGTGCTGCCGAAGACGATCAGCGGAATGCTCACCGCCAGGCCGATGATGAGCAGCGGCGTGTTGCCCTTGGCCGCCGCCGCCACCGCGAGCACGTTGTCCAGGCTCATCACCAGATCGGCCACGAGAATCGTGCGGATAGCCGAAGCCATCGTGCCGATCTCCTTGTGGCCGTCTTCGTCCTCGCCCTCTTCACTGAGCAGCGAAATGCCGATGTACAGCAGCAGCAGCGCGCCGACGATCTTCAGGTACGGCCACTTCAGCATCTCGACCGCAATCAGCGTGAGCGCGATGCGCATCACGATCGCTGCGGCGCTGCCCCAGAAGATCGCTTTCGTTTGCTGATGCGCCGGCAGCGAGCGCGCGGCAAGAGCGATCACGACCGCGTTGTCGCCCGAGAGCACGACGTTGGCGAGGATGATCGAGCCGAGCGCCGCCCAGAACGCGGCCGAGCTCAGGTCCATCGCGGCGCCCTCAACGGCATTGCGTCAAAGCAGGCCCTTGAGCAGCTTGCCCATCTCCGACGGGTTGCGCGTGACGGTGAAGCCGCACGCCTCCATCACCTCGAGCTTGGCGTCCGCCGTGTCGGCACCGCCGGAGATCAGCGCGCCGGCATGGCCCATGCGCTTGCCGGCGGGCGCGGTCACGCCGGCGATGAAGCCGACGATCGGCTTCTTCATGTGGGCCTGGCACCAGCGCGCGGCATCGGCTTCGTCCGGGCCACCGATTTCGCCGATCATGATCACCGCATCGGTGTTCGGATCGTCGTTGAACAGCTTCATGATGTCGATGTGCTTCAGGCCGTTGATCGGGTCGCCGCCGATGCCGACGGCGCTCGACTGGCCGATGCCCAGCTCGGTCAGCTGCGCGACCGCTTCGTAGGTCAGCGTGCCCGAACGCGAGACCACGCCGACGCGCCCGGCCTTGTGGATGTGGCCCGGCATGATGCCGATCTTGATCTCGTCCGGCGTGATCAGGCCGGGGCAGTTCGGCCCGAGCAGCAGCGTCTTCTTGCCGCCCTTGGCTTCCTTGACCTTCATGCGGTTGCGCACTTCGAGCATGTCGCGCACCGGGATGCCCTCGGTGATGCAGATCGCCAGATCCAGATCGGCCTCGACGGCCTCCCAGATCGCGGCTGCGGCGCCCGCCGGCGGCACGTAGATCACGCTCACGGTTGCGCCGGTGGCCTTGGCGGCCTCGGTCACGCTGGCGTAGATCGGGATGCCTTCGAAGTTCTCGCCGGCCTTCTTCGGGTTCACGCCGGCGACGAAGCAGTTCTTGCCGTTCGCGTAGTCACGGCACATGCGGGTGTGGAACTGGCCCGTCTTGCCGGTGATGCCCTGCGTGATGACCTTGGTGTTCTTGTTGATCAGGATTGACATGTTTGCCCCTCGTGTGCGGTGTACCGCACCCGATCCCCCGAGGGGATCACGCCCGTCTTGGGGCGGCCCGGCGACGGGCGTGGTGCGACGTAAAAGTTCGGAGACTGCTCGGTACTACTTCTTCAGCGCGGCCATCACGGCTTGCGCGGCATCGGCCATCGATTCGGCCGTGATGATGGGCAGGCCCGAATCCTTCAGCATCTTCTTGCCGAGGTCTTCGTTGGTGCCCTTCATGCGCACGACCAGCGGCACGTTCAGGTTGACGGCCTTGCACGCGGCGATCACGCCTTCGGCGATGGTGTCGCAGCGCATGATGCCGCCGAAGATGTTGACGAGGATCGCCTTGACCTTCGGGTTGCCGAGCATGATCTTGAAGGCTTCGGTGACCTTCTCGGCCGTCGCGCCGCCGCCCACGTCCAGAAAGTTCGCCGGCTCGCCACCGAACAGTTTGATCGTGTCCATCGTCGCCATTGCGAGGCCCGCGCCGTTCACCAGGCAGCCGATGTTGCCGTCGAGCTGGATGTAGGCGAGGTCGAACTTGCTGGCCTCGATCTCGGCCGGGTCTTCTTCGTCGAGGTCGCGGTAGGCGACGATCTCGGGGTGGCGGAACAGCGCGTTCGCGTCGAAGTTGAACTTCGCGTCGAGCGCCTTGATGTTGCCGTTGCCTTCCAGGATCAGCGGGTTGATCTCGGCCAGCGAGCAGTCGGTGTCCATATAGCACTGGTAGAGCTTCTTCAGCACGTCGATCGCCTGGGCCTGTGAAGCGGCCGGCACGCCGATGCCGTTGGCGAGCTCCGTGCCCTGCGCGTCCGTGAGGCCGGTCGCCGGGTCGACGAAGACCTTGAGAATCTTCTCGGGCGTGGCATGCGCCACTTCCTCGATGTCCATGCCGCCCTCGCTGCTGGCCATGATCGCGACGCGCTGCGTGGCGCGGTCGGTGACGGCGGCGACGTAGTACTCCTTCTTGATGTCCGCGCCTTCTTCGATCAACAGGCGGCGCACCTTCTGGCCGTCCGGGCCGGTCTGGTGGGTCTTGAGCTGCATGCCGAGGATCTCGGCCGAG
The DNA here is from genome assembly GCA_964247075.1 of uncultured Rhizobacter sp. Classification (GTDB taxonomy): domain Bacteria; phylum Pseudomonadota; class Gammaproteobacteria; order Burkholderiales; family Burkholderiaceae_C; genus LMDS01. Next base: position 26,870 of record CAXTSS010000005.1, read on the forward strand.
AGCTTCTCGACCTCGGCCATCGAGCGCGCGAGCTTCACGCCACCGCCCTTGCCGCGGCCGCCGGCGTGAATCTGCGCCTTCACGACCCACACCGGGCCGCCGAGCTTTTGCGCCGCCTCGGTGGCCTCGCGGACGCTGAACGCCGCGTAGCCGCGGGGCACCGGCACGCCGAACTGGCGCAGGATTTCCTTGCCTTGGTACTCGTGAATCTTCATGGTGGGTCTCTGTGGGCTGTTTGAGGGGTGGCGGGGGCTGCGCGATACCAACGCGGGTAGTACGTCTGCACGGCAAGACCATCGGCGCGCAGCGCGTGGCAGCGGTCGATCTGAAAGGGTTGGGTGCTGTCGGCGGCGTCGCCTCGGGTGTCGAGCACTTCGCCGGCAAAGGCCTGCACCACTGCAGTCGGCAAGACCTGCGTCAACTCGGTGATGTGGGTACAGCCTTGGATGCCGCCGAGCCGCTCCTTGACGGCCTGGCGAAACCCGCGCATCAGGTTGAGGCCGACGAGGCGCGCGTAGACGTCTCCATACGAGTTGCACTCGCCGGGATAGGGCATCGCAGAGGTCTCTGCGCCGGCTTCGATGATGTTGAACTGCTCGTCGACGACCAGCCGCAGCAACATGTCGTGAATCGGCGAGCCGGCGGGCAACATGCCGGTGGCCATGCGCGTGTCGCCGGTGCGCACGTCGGAGATCCGGGCGTCTACCTCCCACAAGCCCTGGCCGCGCGCGTAAATCTGCACGTCGATGCAGCGGCGGTGCTTGAGCTCTCGCGAGGTTGCTGCGGTCGGCAAGGCCATCGGTGCGGGGTGGTCGGCTGCAAAGAACTCAAGTGGAACGCTGGCCCCGCGAGCGACGCCCGTCAGGCCAGCAGATCAGCCGTCGAATGTAGCATGTTGCTCTGCACCATCGCGGCGCAGCGCACGCGCGATCGTCTCGGGCGAAAAGCCACGGCCGGCGAGAAAGCGCGCCTGCTTGGCGCGCTCGGCCGGGCCCGCCGGGGGCGCGGCGAACTTGCGTTCGAGCACGGCGCGGGCGCGCTGCAACTCACTGTCCTTGAGCGCCTGCGTCGCCTCGGCGGAGAGCGTGACCTGATGCTGCTTCAGCTCCTGGCGGATGCGCAGGTTGCCGAAGCGTGACGCGCGCGCATGCACGCGCGACTCGGCAAAGCGCTCTTGCGAGAGGTAGTTGTGCACTTCGAGCCAGTCGAGCAGCGCCTCGACGCGTTCGGCTGGCGCCAGCTCGAGCGGCGCGCCGGCCTGACCGGCCGCCTCGGACTCCGCCACCGCGAACGGCAACAGCTTGCGTCGCAACTCGGCGCGACTTTGCTCGCGCTGCGCCAACCGCTGCAGCGCGCGCGCCCTCAATGAGCGCTGCACTGTCATCAACAGGCCTAGTCCTTGACGACCTTCAGCTTGGCGGGCTTGGCGCCTGCCTCGTCGGCCGACGGCAACAACCGGATGCCGGCGGCTTCGCGCACCTTGTTCTCGATCTCGAACGCGAGGTCGGGGTTCTCTTTGAGGAATTCGCGGGCGTTGTCCTTGCCCTGGCCGATCTTCTCGCCGTTGTAGGCGTACCAGGAGCCGCTCTTCTCAAGCACTTTCTGTTCGACGCCCATGTCGATGATCTCGCCTTCGCGGCTGATGCCCTGGCCGTACAGGATGTCGAACTCGGCGGTCTTGAACGGCGGCGACACCTTGTTCTTGACGACTTTGACCTTGGTCTCGTTGCCGATGACTTCTTCGCCCTTCTTGATCGAACCGATGCGGCGGATGTCCAGGCGCACCGAAGCGTAGAACTTCAGCGCATTGCCGCCGGTGGTGGTCTCGGGCGAGCCGAACATCACGCCGATCTTCATGCGGATCTGGTTGATGAAGATCACCATCGTGTTGGTGCGCTTGATGCTGCCGGTGAGCTTGCGCAGCGCCTGGCTCATCAGCCGGGCTTGCAAGCCGGGCAGCGAATCGCCCATCTCGCCTTCGATCTCGGCCTTTGGCGTGAGTGCGGCGACCGAGTCGATCACCACCAGATCGACCGAGCCGGAGCGCACCAGCGCGTCGACGATTTCGAGCGCCTGCTCGCCGGTGTCGGGCTGGCTGATCAGCAGGTCTTGCAGGTTGACGCCGAGCTTCTGGGCGTAGCCGATGTCGAGCGCGTGCTCGGCGTCGATGAAGGCGCAGGTGCCGCCGACGCGCTGCATCTCGGCGATGACCTGCAACGTGAGCGTGGTCTTGCCGCTCGATTCGGGGCCGTAGATCTCGACCACGCGGCCGCGCGGCAGGCCGCCGACGCCGAGTGCCATGTCCAGCCCGAGCGAGCCGGTGGAGACGACCTCGATGTCCTCGATCACCTCGCCTTCGCCGAGGCGCATGATCGTGCCCTTGCCGAACTGCTTTTCGATCTGCGCCAATGCGGCCTGCAAGGCCTTGGCCTTTTCGGTGTTGAGCGGGGCGGCGGGTTGCGAAACTTTGGCGGTTGCGTCCACGGGGTTCTCCTGAAGGTTGGCGGCATTATCTCAAAAGCTGGATGTTTGTACAGTACCTGTACGAGACTTTTCAAAGCCATCCCTACAATCGAAACAGGAGACGAACATGCGCATCCTGATCGCGGAAGATGATCAAGTGCTCGCCGACGGCCTGCTGCGCTCTCTGCGCAATGCGGGCTATTCGGCGGATCAGGTCGGCACCGGCACCGAGGCGGACGCGGCGTTGGCCACGCATGAGTTCGATCTCGTGATCCTCGATCTGGGCCTGCCGCGGCTGCACGGCCTGGAGGTGCTGCGCAAGCTGCGCGCCCGCGGCTCGGCGGTGCCGGTGCTGATCCTGACCGCGGCCGACAGCGTCGAACAGCGCGTCAAGGGCCTCGACCTGGGCGCGGACGACTACATGGCCAAACCGTTCTCGCTGCAGGAGCTCGAAGCGCGCGTGCGCGCGCTGACCCGGCGTGGGCTCGGCTCGGCCTCGGCGGTGATCAAGCACGGACCGCTCAGCTTCGACGCGACCGGCCGCGTGGCCTACCTGAACGAGCAGATGCTCGACCTCTCGGCACGCGAGCTCTCGCTGCTTGAAGTGCTGCTGCAACGCGCCGGCCGGCTCGTCAGCAAGGAACAGCTGGTCGAGTTGCTGTGCGCCTGGGGCGAAGAGGTCAGCAACAACGCGATCGAGGTCTACATCCACCGCTTGCGCAAGAAGATCGAGCAGGGGCCGGTGCGCATCGCGACCGTGCGCGGGCTGGGCTACTGCCTGGAAAAGATCGCGGCTTGAGCACCGCCGAAGCGCCGCCACCGCGGGAGCAACGCTCGCTGTTCGGCGAGATCCTCGACTGGATGCTCGCGCCGTTGCTGCTGCTGTGGCCGATGAGCGTGGTGCTGACCTGGCTGGTGGCGCAGGGCATCGCGAACCGACCGTTCGACCGCGAGCTCGGCGAGATGGCGCGCGTGCTGTCGAAGGAAGTCGCGGTGCGCGACTCGCCGGATGGTCGCGCCCAGGCGGTGTTCAAGCTGCCGACCGCAGCCTCCGAGATCCTGCGCGCCGACGAGGCCGACGACGTCTACTATCAGGTGCTCGGCCTGCGCGGCGAGTTCCTCAGCGGCGACAGCGCGCTGCCGGTGCCGGCCGACGACGACCGCGCGCCGCCGGGCGAGGTGCGGTTTCGCGACGAGGTCTTGAACAACGACAGCGTGCGCGTTGCCTACCTGTGGGTGAACGTGCGCGATCGCGCGCCCGACGGCGGCGTGGCGCGTACCGGCGCCGAGGCGCCGCTGGTGCAGGTCGCCGAGACGCTGGGCAAGCGTTCGCGGCTGGCGACCGAGATCATCAAGGGCGTGATCCTCCCGCAGTTCGTGATCCTGCCGCTCGCAGTGCTGCTGGTCTGGCTCGCGCTCGTGCGCGGCATCGCGCCGCTGAACCAGTTGCAGCAGCGCATCCGCAACCGCGACAGCAGCGACCTGAGCCCGATCGACGCCGCTCAGGCGCCCGAGGAAGTCTCGCCGCTGGTGCGCGCGATCAACGACCTGCTGGCGCGGCTCGATCAATCGATGAGCGCGCAGAAGCACTTTCTGGCCGATGCGGCGCACCAGCTCAAGACGCCGCTCGCCGGCCTGCGCACGCAGGCCGAGCTTGCACAGCGCCAGATCGACGCCGGCCAGCACGACCCGCAGGCGCTGAAGAAGACGCTGCAGCAGATCGCTCGTTCGAGCCAGAGCGCGGCGCACATGGTGAACCAGCTGCTGGCGATGGCGCGCGCCGAGAACGAGGAGCACGCCGCGCGCCAGCAGCCGGTGAACCTGGCGCGGCTGGCCACCGAAACGGTCCACGACTTCGTGCCGCGCGCGCTCGAAAAGCGCATCGACCTCGGCTACGAAGGACCGAGCGAAGCGGCCGCGGCCCGCCACAGCCAGGGGCCCATCGTGCTCGGCCACGCCCTGCTGTTGCGCGAGCTGATCCGCAACCTGGTGGACAACGCGCTGCAGTACACGCCCGTCGGCGGCACGGTCACCGTGCGCGTGATCGACGACCCGTTCGGACAGGTCGTGGTGCTGCAGGTCGAGGATTCCGGGCCAGGCATCCCGGCGGCCGAGCGCGACCAGGTGTTCCAGCCGTTCTATCGCGCGCTCGGCACCAACGTCGATGGCTCCGGCCTCGGCCTGGCGATCGTGCGCGAGATCGCGCAGCAGCACCACGCCGAGGTCACGCTGGAGGACGCGAACCTGCGCCGCCGCCCCGGCCTGACCGAGCATGCCGAGGCGCCACACGGCCCCGGCGCGCGCTTCACGCTGCGCCTGCCGGCCGCGCCGAGCGTCGATCCGGCGGCGGATGGCGAGGCGCCGTGAGCGGGCCGAGCCGACGCTTGTTTATCGGCTTGATGCCGGATGACGAGGTGCGCGGCGCCATCGCGGAGCATCAACGACGCTGGTACTGGAACGCCGGCAGCCTGCCCACGCGGTCGGGGCGATTGCATCTGACGTTGCACTTCCTCGGCGAGATCGACGCGACGCGCGAGCACGCGCTGCGCAGCGCGCTGGCGGGTGAAGATGTCGCGCCATTCGAGCTGACACTGCGCACACCGGAATGTTGGTCCGGCGGCATCGCTGTGCTGCGTCCGGACGAGAACGCGATGCTGCACGACCTGCGCGTGCGCCTCGCGGCCCGCTTGTCCCAAACCGGCGTCGCGTCGATGCGCGGCAGCTTTGTGCCCCATGTGACGCTCGCACGCGCCGCGGTGAGCGCGGCGCCGCCCGAAGGTCCACGGCCGATCGTCTGGACCGTCACGGACTTCGCCCTCGTCTGGTCCCGTGCCGGCCCGCCAGCGCGCTACGAGGTTCTGGGCCGCTACGGCGCGACCTAACTCTGAATCAACCGCCGACTCTTCGCGATCGACATCAGCACCCCGAGCCCGAGCCCGAGCGTGACCATCGCGGTGCCACCGTAGCTGATGAACGGCAGCGGCACGCCGACCACCGGCAGGATGCCGCTGACCATGCCCATGTTGACGAACGCATAGGTGAACCAGCTCAATGAAATCGCGCCGGCGAGCAGCCGCGTGAACACGGTCGGCGCCTCGGCCGCGATCATCAGACCGCGGAAGATCAGGAAGGTGAAGCCCAGCACCAGGCAGCCGCAGCCGACCAGGCCGAACTCCTCGGAGAACGCGGCGAAGATGAAGTCGGTCGTGCGCTCGGGGATGAACTCGAGGTGCGTCTGCGTGCCCTTCATGAAGCCCTTGCCCTGGACGCCGCCGGAGCCGATCGCGATCATTCCCTGGATGATGTGGAAGCCCTTGCCGAGCGGGTCGGTGGTCGGGTCGAGCAGCGTGCAGACACGGTTCTTCTGGTAGTCGCGCAGCATCGGCCATTTGACGTCGGGCTGGCAGATGTGGTCCTCCGACACGACGACGGCCGTGATCGCGACCGCACCGATCACCAGCACCGGGATGATCAACTTCCACGACAACCCGGCAAAGAAGATCACGTAGATGCCGGCCGACAGCACCAGGATCGCGGTGCCGAGATCCGGCTGCTTGACGATCAACCCGACCGGCACCGCGAGCAGCAGCAGCGCGATCAGAAAGTCCGGCGCCTGCAGCTGACCTTCGCGGCGCTGGAACCACCACGCGAGCATCAACGGCATCGCGATCTTCATGATCTCGCTCGGCTGGATCACGACGCCGACGTTGAGCCAGCGCGTCGCGCCCTTCTTCGTCACACCCATTACCGCCACCGCGATCAGCAGCGCAATGCCGATCGTGTAGAGCGGCAGCGCGAAGCGCATCAGCGTTTGCGGCGGCACCTGCGCGACGACGAAGATCACGCCGAGCGCGAGCAACATGTTGCGGCCGTGATCGACGAAGCGCGTGCCGGCGTCAAACCCGGCCGAGTACATCGTCATCAGGCCGGCGGCGCCGAGCAGCAGCAGCGCGAAGAGCAGCGGCCCGTCGAAGCCGGTGATGATCGGCCTCACCCGCTGCCACAACGAAGGCTTGTCGAAGACCGCGCTCATCGCCGTTTGGCACGCAGAGCGACGCGCTGCGGCGCCGAGGCCGCGGACGCGGCCGCCACGGCGGCCGGTGCGCTCGCCGCGGGCGCCAGGCCGACGGCACCATCGACCGTCGTGCCCGGCAGCGGCACCGAGGCGATCGGCCGCGTCTGGCCGATCGGCGCGGTCGATTGACCGAGCCGTGTCGCGGCGATGTCGGCCTCGCTCGGGTACTGGCCGCTGAGCACGAAGTCGAACACGCGCCGTGCGATCGGCGCGGCGGCGCCGGCGCCGAAGCCGGCGTTCTCGACCACCAGCGCGAGCGCGATGCGCGGTTCATCGACGGGGGCGAACGCCGTGTAGAGCGCGTTGTCGCGGTGGCGCTCATCGACGTTCTTCGAGTTGTACTTCTCGCCCTGCTTGATCGCGATCACCTGCGCCGTGCCGGTCTTGCCGCCGGACTGGTACGGCGCATTCACGAACGAGCCGCGCGAGGTGCCCTCCTGCGTCACGCCGTACATCGCGTGGCGCACGAACGCGACGTGCTCTGGCTTCCAGTCCAGCGGCGGCAGCGCCTCGCCGACCATGCGCGCCTGCGCCCGCGTCTCGAAGTTCTCGACCAGCTTCACCAGGTGCGGCTTGAAGCGCTGCCCGGCCGCCGCGAGCGTGGCGGTGGCCTGCGCGAGTTGCAGCATCGTGAAGGTGTTCTGGCCCTGGCCGATGCCCAGCGAGATGGTCTCGCCGGCGTACCACTTCTGCAGCTCCTTCTTCTTGTAGGCGTTGCGCTTCCACTCGGTCGAGGGCAGTACGCCGCGCAACTCGCCCTGCATGTCGATGCCGGTCAGCTGGCCCAGGCCGAGCGGCGCCATGAAGTCGTGGATCGCATCGACACCGAGGTCGTTCGCGAGCGTGTAGTAGTAGGTGTCGCACGACTGCACGATCGACTTGTACATGTCGACCGAGCCGTGGCCGCCTTCCTTGTCGTCGCGGAAGGTGTGGCCGCCGAAGTTGAAGTAGCCCGGATCGTAGGTGGTCTGCTGCGGCGTGCGCTTGCCCAGGGTCAGCGCGGCCATCGCCATGAAGGGCTTGTACGTGGAGCCGGGCGAGTAGGTGCCGCGCAGCGCGCGGTTCAGCAGCGGCTTGTCGAGCGACTCGTTCAGCGCCTTCCAGTTGTCCTGGTCGATGCCGTCGACGAACAGGTTGGGGTCGAAGTTGGGCTTGCTGACGAACGCGAGGATCTCGCCGTTGCGCGGATCGATCGCGACGAGCGCGCCGCGGCGTTCGCCGAACAGCTCCTCGACCAGCGCCTGCAGCCGGATGTCGATCGACATCACGAGCGCGTTGCCGGGTGTCGCCGGGTTGCTCTTGAGGCGCCGCACCGGGTGGCCGCCGGCGCTGGTTTCCATCTCCTCGAAGCCGGTCGTGCCGTGCAGTTCTTCCTCGTAGCTCTGCTCGACGCCGAGCTTGCCGATGTACTGCGTGCCGCGGTAGTTGGCCTCGTCTTCGGAGTCGTCGATCTTCTCTTTCTCGGCCTCGTTGATGCGGCCGATGTAGCCGATCAGGTGGCTGCCGACCTCGCCGAGCGGGTAGTTGCGGAACAGCCGCGCCTTGATGTCCACGCCGGTGAACATGAAGCGCTGCGCGGTGAAGCGCGCGACCTCGTCGTCGGTGAGCTTGGTGCGGATCGGCAGCGACTCGAAGCTCTTGCTGTTCTCGTCCATCAGCCGCTTGAAGCGCTTGCGGTCGCGCGGCTGGATCTCGACGATCGCGGCGAGGCGGTCGATCATCGCCTCGACATCGTCGACCTTGGTCGGCGTGATCTCCAGCGTGTAGGCCGAATAGTTGTTGGCCAGCACGACGCCGTTGCGGTCGAGGATCAGGCCGCGATTCGGCACGATCGGCACGACCGTGATGCGGTTGTTCTCGGCCTGCGTCGAGAGCTCTTCGTGCTTGTAGATCTGCAGGTAGACGAGGCGCGCACCGAGCAGTCCGAACGCGAACAGCACGAACGCAGCCGCAGCCGCCAGGCGCATCCGAAAGCGCCCGACTTCCTGCTCGACGTTTTTCAGCTCAGTCACAAGGGGCGATTTTCATCCCGATCGGGGGCGCGGCGCTGCGGAGCCAACAACAGCCATGTGGCGATCGGCCAGAGCAGCGCTTCCAGCACCGGCGCCAGCAGCACCTGCCAGCCCGGGAACATGCCGCCGGCGATCATCCGCACGACCAGTGACACCGCGTGCGCCGCGAAGAACAGCGGCAGGATCTGCACCGCCTGCGACGGCACCGTGAACCACAGCAGCCGCCGGTGGATCGTGATCGCGAAAAAGCTCAGCAGCGTGTAGGCCAGCGCGTGCTGGCCGAGCACCGAACCGGCGTGCACGTCCATCATCAGCCCGAACAGGAACGCCAGACCGATGCCCACGCGGCGCGACTGGTGCACGTTCCAGAACACCAGCACCAGCGCCACGAAATCGGGCATCAGCGGCGTGCGCCCGAGCGGCACGAGGTTGAGCGCGAATGCCAGCAGCAGCGTCAGCGCGACGAACAGCGGGTTGACCGGCAGCAGCAGCTGGTCACTGGCACGGGGCATGATCATGACGCGTGCCTTGGTGACCCTTCAAGCGGCATGATCATGCTGCGTGCCCTCGTAACCCTTCGCGCGGCATGATCATTTGCGCCCGCCCTTCTTCGGCGCCGACGCCTTCGCATCCTCGATCGGCGGCTCGGGCCGCGCTGGCATCTGCGCACCGACCGGCTCGATCACCATGACGTGGCGCACCCCATCCGGGTGCGCGGTCGGCGCCAGCATGATGCGCGCGAAGCCCGAATCGAGCTTGCGATCGACGCTCACGACCTTCGCGACCGGCAGGCCCGGCGGGTAGACGCCGTCGACACCCGAGGTGGTCACCGTGTCGCCGGGCTGCACATCGGCGTTGCCGGCCATGAAGCGCATTTCCATGCCGCCACCGACCACCGCCGCACTGCCGAACGCGGCGCTGCGTGCCTGCGTGCGGGTGTTCAGCACGGGAATCGCGGCGTCCTTGTCGATCAGCAGCGTGACCTCGCTCGACAGCGGGTAGACGCGCGTGACCTGGCCGAGCACACCGGCCTCGTTGATGACCGGCGAGGCGAGCGCGATGCCGTTGGTCGTGCCGCGGTCGATGATGACCTTGCGCGAGTACGGATCGGAGGCCTCGTAGAGCACCTGCGCCGCCTGCGATTTCACCTTCAGGCCGGGGCGCAGTTCGAGCAGTGCCCGCAGCCGCGCGTTCTCGGTCAGCAATTGCTCGACGCGCAAGGCCCGCTCGGCCTGAAGCGCGAGTGCGCGCTTGGCAGTCTCTTCGCCCTCGACGGCGCTCTTCAGGCCCTGGGCGTAGTCACTCCCGCCCTCGATGGCCTGCACCGGCACCAGCAGCGCCTGCTGCGGGTAATAGAGCACCGTGGCCACCACCGCGCGCAGCTGACGCGTGACCATGAAGCGGTTGTCGGCGACCATCAGGAACAGCGCGAGCGCCGAGCACAGGATCAGCTTGGTGAGCGCCGACGGACCCTGGCGAAAAAAGGGCGGCGGCGTGCGATCAATGGTGCCGATGGCCATGGGCGAAGCGTCAGCGTGAACTGCACGCCGCGGTCATCCGGTTCACTCCGACGTGAAAATCGAACCCAGCCGCTCCATGCGCTCCAGCGCCATGCCGCAACCCCGCACCACACAGGTCAGCGGGTCTTCGGCGACGAGCACGGGCAGGCCGGTTTCTTCAGACAGCAGCCGGTCGAGGTCGCGCAGCAGCGCGCCGCCGCCGGTCAGCATCATGCCGCGCTCGGCGATGTCGGCGCCGAGTTCGGGCGGAGTCTGTTCGAGCGCGTTCTTGACGGCCGACACCATCTGGTTCAGCGGGTCGGTCAGCGCCTCGAGGATTTCGTTGCTGCTGATCGTGAAGCTGCGCGGCACGCCCTCACTGAGGTTGCGGCCCTTGACTTCCATCTCTTTCACTTCGGAGCCGGGGAAGGCGGAGCCGATCTGCTTCTTGATCGCCTCGGCCGTGGGCTCGCCGATCAGCATGCCGTAGTTGCGGCGGATGTAGTTGATGATCGACTCGTCGAACTTGTCGCCGCCGACGCGGATCGAGCCCTTGTAGACCATGCCGCCGAGGCTGATGACGCCGACTTCGGTGGTGCCGCCGCCGATGTCCACCACCATCGACCCGCTGGCCTCGCTGACCGGCAGGCCGGCGCCGATCGCCGCAGCCATCGGCTCCTCGATGAGGTACACATCGCTGGCCCCAGCGCCGAGCGCCGATTCGCGGATCGCGCGGCGCTCGACCTGGGTCGAGCCGCAGGGCACGCAGATGATGATGCGCGGGCTCGGCCGCAACACCGAGCGCGGGTGAACCATCTTGATGAACTGCTTGAGCATCTGCTCGGTGACGGTGAAGTCGGCGATCACGCCGTCCTTCATCGGGCGGATCGCCTCGATGTTGCCCGGCACCTTGCCGAGCATCGCCTTGGCCTCGGCGCCGACCGCCTGGATGGTTTTCTTGCCGTTGGGGCCGCCTTCGTGGCGGATGGCGACGACAGAGGGCTCATCGAGCACGATGCCTTTGCCACGCACGTAGATCAGCGTGTTGGCGGTGCCGAGGTCGATGGCCAGATCAGTCGAGAAGTAGCGCCGAAAGGATCCGAACATGGTGTGTGAGGTGCGGACTCGTCACGCTGCCGCGGGCAGTGAAGCAGGCGCAGCGCTGTGGGACGGGTCGATCCGTTGGTGGATGTGTTGTGGGCGCCGGCCTGGCCAATCGTCAATCTGATCAATCGGGTCGATCCATTGACGATGTGCACAGGCTCGAAGGGCTTGTGGATAACCGGGGATAATACCGCAAGCCCTGCGGCTTTCGACCGGCCGCGCCCCCTTTTGGACCGTAAAAACCCGCCCACCTGCGCGCCCGATTCCATGGCCCTGACCCCCCACGACGTGAGCCGCATCGCCCAGTTGGCGCGGCTCGAACTGCAAAGCGCCGAGCAGGCCGCGATGCTGACGCAGCTGAACGGATTCTTCCGCATCGTCGAGCAGATGAGCGCGGTCGACACGAGCGGCGTCGAACCGCTGTACACACCGCTGTCGGCGGTGCAGGAAGTGGCGCTGCGCTTGCGCGACGATGTGGTGACCGAGACCGACCACCGCGCCGCCAACCAGCGCAGCGCGCCCGCGGTCGAAGACGGCTTGTTTCTCGTGCCCAAGGTGATTGGCTGATGGCCACCGGATCGAGCGCCCTCCACGCGATGGGCGTGGCCGAACTCGGCCGTGAGCTGGCCGCGAAGCGCGTTTCCAGCGTCGAATTGACGACACATCTGCTCGCACGCCTTGCCTCTCACGAACAACTTGGTGCGATGCTCTGCACCGACGCCGAGATGGCGTTGACGCAGGCCCGCGCCGCCGATGCGCGCCGCGCCGCCGGCGATGCCAGCGCGCTGCTCGGCGTGCCGCTGGCGCACAAGGACATCTTCGTCACCCAGGCGCTGCCCACGACCGCCGGCTCGAAGATGCTGGCCGACTACCGCAGCCCGTTCGATGCGACCGTCGTCGCGCGGCTGGCCGCCGCAGGCACCGTGACGCTCGGCAAACTGAACTGCGACGAGTTCGCGATGGGTTCAGCGAACGAGAACTCCGCCTATGGCGTCGTGAAGAACCCGTGGGACACCAGCCGCGTGCCGGGCGGCTCCTCGGGCGGCTCGGCGGCTGCCGTGGCCGCGCGGCTGTTGCCCGCGGCGACCGGCACCGACACCGGTGGCTCGATTCGCCAGCCGGCGAGCTTCACCGGCATCACCGGCATCAAGCCGACGTATGGCGTGTGCTCGCGCTTCGGCATGATCGCGTTCGCCTCCAGCCTCGACCAGGCCGGCCCGCTGGCGCGCAGCGCGGAAGACTGCGCGCTGCTGCTGGGCGCAATGAGCGGTTTCGACGAGCGCGACTCCACCAGCGCACCGCGACCGCCGCAAGACTACGCCGCCGCGATGCATGCGCCGCGTGCGGGTGCGACCGCTGCGCAGCCGCTGAAAGGCCTGCGCATCGGCCTGCCGAAGGAGTTCTTCCCCGCCGCGCTCAGTGCCGACGTGAACGGCGCGGTGCGCGCCGCACTCGCCGAGTTCGAGAAGCTCGGCGCGACGCTCGTGGACGTGACCTTGCCCCGCACCGAGCTGTCGATCCCCGTGTACTACATCATCGCGCCGGCTGAGGCGAGCTCGAACCTGAGCCGCTTCGACGGCGTGCGTTATGGCCACCGCGCCGCGCAGTACACGAACCTCGAGGACATGTACAAGAAGAGCCGCAGCGAAGGCTTCGGGCCGGAGGTCAAGCGCCGCATCATGATCGGCACCTATGTGCTGAGCCATGGCTACTACGACGCCTACTACCTGCAGGCGCAGAAGCTGCGCCGCATGATCGCCGACGACTTCCAGGCCTGCTTCCGACAATGCGACGTGATCGCCGGGCCGGTCGCGCCGACGGTCGCGTGGAAGCTCGGCGGCAACAGTGACGATCCCGTAGCGAGCTACCTCGCCGACATCTTCACGTTGCCCGCGAGCCTGGCCGGCCTGCCCGGCATGAGCCTGCCGGCGGGCTTCGGCGAGGCCTCGATGCCGGTCGGCCTCCAACTGATCGGAAACTACTTCCAGGAGCGCACGCTGCTGCACGCGGCACACGCCTTCCAGCAGGCGACCGATTGGCATCAGCGCCAGCCGGCCGGCTATTGAGCACCATGAGCAAACCTGCACTGATCCGCGGCTTCGAAGTCGTCATCGGCATCGAGACGCACGCGCAACTCTCGACGCAGAGCAAGATCTTCAGCGGCTCGTCGACGCACTTCGGCGCGGCGCCGAACACGCAGGCCTCGCCGGTCGATCTGGCGCTGCCGGGCACGCTGCCGGTGATGAACCGCGGCGCCGTCGAGCGCGCGATCCGCTTCGGGCTGGCGGTGGGCGCGAAGATCGCGCCGCTGTCGATCTTCGCGCGCAAGAACTACTTCTATCCGGACCTGCCCAAGGGCTACCAGATCAGCCAGTACGAGACGCCGGTGGTGCAGGGCGGCACGGTCGAGTTCTTCGTGGGCGATGCCAGGCACACGGTGAACCTGACCCGCGCGCACCTCGAAGAAGACGCCGGCAAGTCGCTGCACGAGGACTATCAGGGCCAGACCGGCATCGACCTGAACCGCGCCGGCACGCCGCTGCTCGAGATCGTCACCGAGCCCGACATGCGCAGCAGCCGCGAGGCGGTGGAGTACGCCAAGGCGCTGCACCAGATCGTGACCTGGATCGGCATCTGCGACGGCAACATGCAGGAAGGCTCGTTCCGCTGCGACGCCAACGTCTCGGTGCGCCGCCCCGGCGCCGAGTTCGGAACGCGGCGCGAGATCAAGAACCTGAACAGCTTCAAGTTCATGCAGCAGGCGATCGACTTCGAGGTGCAGTGGCAGATCGACCTGCTCGAAGACGGCGGCACGGTGCAACAAGCGACCGTGCTGTTCGACCCCGACACCGGCGAGACGCGCGCGATGCGCACCAAGGAAGACGCGCACGACTACCGCTACTTCCCCGATCCGGACCTGCCACCGCTGGTGATCGCGCCGCAGTGGATCGAGGACGTGCGCGCGCAGATGCCCGAGCTGCCGCGGCTGATGGCGGCGCGCTTCCAGGCCGAGTACGGATTGCCTGCGTACGACGCGGTGGCAATGACGCAGAGCAAGGCCTTCGCCAGCTACTTCGAGGAAGCCGCGAAGGCGAGCGGTCAACCGAAGCTGGTCGCGAACTGGCTGATGGGCGAACTCGCGCGGCGCTTGAACGCGCAGGCGCTGGAGCTCGACGCGAGCCCGGTGCGCGCGCCTATGCTGGCGGCGATGGTCGCGCGCATTGCCAACGGCACGATCTCGAACAACGGCGCGAAACAGGTGTTCGATGCGCTGTGGACGGGCGAGGGCAGCGACGTGGACGCCGTGATCGCGGCCAAGGGCCTGAAGCAGATGAGCGACAGCGGCGAACTCGAACGCCTCATCGACGAGGTGCTCGCGGCCAACTCGAAATCGGTCGAGGAATACCGCGCCGGCAAGGACAAGGCGTTCAACGCCCTCGTCGGTCAGGCGATGAAGGCGACCAAGGGCAGGGGCAACCCGACGCAGGTCAACGAGCTGCTCAAGAAAAAGCTGAGCTGAGCTACTTCTTTTTCGGCGGCGGCGGCGCGGACGCGCTGCCGGCGATCATGCCCATCGAGCCGGGCCGCGCGCCGCCCCACAGCAGCTTGAGCCGCACGAGTTCGGCGTCGTAGCGGTCCTCGATGCGGAGCACTTCGTCCTTCTGGTTCTTCACCAGCGCGCGCTGCGCGTCAACCAATGCATCGTTGGCATCGAGTTGCGCCGCGAGCCTGGTCGGCAATGGCTGGTTCGGATAGAACTCGGCCTCGTCCATCAGCGGCTTGCGCTCCTTCGCGAGCTTCGCAAGGCGCGCCTCGGAACCGCGCAACGCGCTCTTCACGACATCGAGCGCCTCGACACGAGCCTTGCGGTGCGCCGCCTCGTTCGGGAACCGCGCCATCAGGTTGCGGTCGCGCGTGATCGCTTCGCGCTGCTGCTTGGCTTCGAGCGCCATCTTGGCTTCGCGCGCCTCGGCCTCGGCGCGTTCGTCGGCCGTCGGCGTCGGCCCCTGCACGCGCTTCACCGAGCCGTCGCCGTTGAGCACGCGTTGCTCGCGGTTGTTGCACTCGGGGATCGGCCGATCCGACGTCAGCTTCTTGCCGGAGGCGTCGGTGCAGGTGAAGATCTGGGCCACCGCCGTCTGCGCCAGCACCGGCGTGCTCAAGCCCGCGGTCAGCGCCACGGCAGCCAGATTCGCTGCAAACCGGTTCATCCTCATCACACTCCGTAGCGTTCGCGGTAGGCCGTGACTCGCGCGTAGTGCGCGCCCAGTGCCGGATCGGCGTTCGACTTCAGATACTCCAGCAAGTCCGACAGGGTCGCGATCGCGGCGATCCGCAGACCCAGCTCGTTCTGCACATATTGCACCGCCGACCACGCCACCTCGACCCCGTTATCGGCCGCTTTCTCCTGCCGATCAAGGGCTATCGTCACGGCATGCGGCGTGCCGCCAGCGCACCTGATCATGGCGATCGATTCGCGCACCGAGGTGCCGGCCGAAATCACGTCGTCGATGATGAGAACGCGCCCGGCGACGGTTGCGCCGACCAGCGTGCCGCCTTCGCCGTGATCCTTGGCTTCCTTGCGGTTGTAGGCGAACGGCACGTTGCGACCGCGCCGCGCGAGCTCGACGGTGACGGCCGCGGCCAGCGTGATGCCCTTGTAGGCCGGGCCGAACAGCATGTCGAACTCGAGCCCCGAGTCGAGCAAACGGCGCGCATAGAATTCCGCGAGGCGGCCCAGCTTGGCGCCGTCGTCGAACAGGCCGGCGTTGAAGAAGTACGGCGAAAGCCGCCCGGCCTTGGTCTTGAACTCGCCGAAGCGCAACACGCCGGACTCGACCGCAAACTTCACAAAGTCTTGCGCGAGGGCGTCGGTGGTCGCGTTCGTGCTCATCCGGAAATCCTGAAAGTGTTCCGTCTCGTCTCGTTGAATCTGAACGGCATCCGCTCGGCCGCCACCAAGGGCTTCGAGGCCTGGGCGCAAAGCGTGGCCGCCGATTGTATGGGTGTGCAGGAGATCAAGGCACAGGCCGACACCGTGGTCGGCCGTTTCGACAAATTAGGCGCGATGTCCGGGCATTTTCACTACGCCGACAAGCGAGGCTACTCCGGCGTGGGCCTGTACAGCCGCAAGACGCCGAGCGCCGTGATCACCGGCATCGGCAACCAGGAATTCGACGCCGAGGGCCGCTACGTCGAGGCGCGCTTCGACAACGCCCGGCGCAAGCTCAGCATCATCAGCTGCTACTTCCCGAGCGGCTCCAGCGGCGAGGAGCGGCAGCAGGCGAAGTTCCGCTTCCTGGCGCTGATGGCGCCGCACCTGAGGGCGCTTGCCGCCGAGCGCGAGTTGATCCTGGTCGGCGACATCAACATCGCGCACCAGGAAATCGACCTGAAGAACTGGCGCGGCAACCAGAAGAACAGCGGCTTCCTGCCCGAAGAGCGCGCCTGGATGACGCACTTGCTGGGCGAGATCGGCCTGGTTGATGTGTTCCGCACGCTGAACCCACACCCCGAGCAGTACACCTGGTGGAGCAACCGCGGCCAGGCCTGGGCCAAGAACGTCGGCTGGCGGCTCGATTACCACCTGGCGACGCCGCGCATCGCCAAGCACGCGAAGGCCGAGCACATCCACCTCGAGCCGCGCTTTTCCGACCACGCGCCGCTGGTGATCGACTACGACTTCACGCTTTAGCCAGCCCCGCAAAGCACGCCCGCACCGCCCAATCGACGATCTGCTCGTCGCTGTACTGGCCCGTCTCCTTCAGGATGAAGACGACCGGGTCGCAGCCTTTCGCGAACAAGGTGTAGAGCGCGAATTCCGCCGGGAGCGTCGTGTCCAGCTGCCCTGAAGCACGGGCTGATTCGATCCAGCCGCCGAGCTGGTCGCCCAGGCGGATCAGGCGGTCCATGTAGACGGAGTGCCTCAGCATTGCCTCGCGGAGCGTTGGGTTCTGCGCGGGCAGGGCGGGCATTTCGCCGCAGAGCTGGCGCTGCACCGCCCAACGGGCCATCGCCACGAGCCGCTCGAAGTCGTCAACAGCCGCGTTGGACGCCAGTTGTGCTGCGTGCAAAAGCGCCCCTTCCAGCACGAACGCCATCGCCGCCGCCGCCAGATCCTCCTTGGAGGCGAAGTGCTTGTAGAGGCTCGCCTTGCCGATGCCGACCTCGGACGCAACGGCCTCGACGGTCATCAGGTCGAAACCCTTCTCGGCAAGCTGACGGTTGACGGCGGCCACGATGGCGTCTTCCCGCACCTGGAAGACCTGCTCCTGGAAAGTAGGTCGTGTCATGGGTTGAAACAGGGCGTCGAACGCATGAACCATGCTACGGCAGAACATTTGGTAACCATTTGGTCTCGATTGGACTGTCGAGTTTTGCATCTGAACCAGCCGGTTCTGCGAACAAGACGACGAGCGCCGACCCAGACCACTCCGGGCCGGTCTCGTCCATTCAATTCCTCCAGGAGAAATGCAATGAATCGATGGCTCATGAAGTGTCTGCTTGCTTTCGGCGTCGCTGCATCGCTCGCCGCCTGCGGTGGCGACGACAACTCGCACCCGCCGGCCGGCAACATCGTCGAAGTGGCGCAGGCCAACGGCTTCACGGCGCTGGTCGCCGCGGCGACGAAGGCCGGCCTCGCGCCGGCGCTCACCGACGCCAAAGCCAGCCTGACCGTCTTCGCGCCGACCGACGCCGCCTTCGGTTCGCTCGCCAAGCAGCTCGGGTTCGCCGACGCCACCGCGATGGTCACCGCACTGCCCGCGAATGCGCTGGCCAGCATCCTGAGCTATCACGTGTTGCCGACCAAGAAGACGGCGGCCGATCTGATTGCGGGCGGCGCTACCCAAGCCACGCTGTATCAATTCGGCGGCGCCAGCGCCACGCTCGCTTTGAGCACCACCGGCGGCGTGACCATCACCGATGCGGCATTGACCACGGCCAAGGTGACGACGGCCGACGTCGCCGCCAGCAATGGCGTCATCCACATCGTGGACAAGGTGCTCGTGCCCCCGGGTGTGCTCAACATCGTTCAGATGGCGCAGGTGAATCCGCTGTTCACGACGCTCGTCGGCGCCGTGGTCACCGCGAATCTGCAGGGCACGCTGAGCGGCGCCGGGCCGTTCACGGTGTTCGCGCCGACCAACGATGCGTTCGCGGCAATCCAGTCGACCGTGGCCTCGTTGACCGTGCCGCAGCTGACCAAGGTGTTGACTTACCACGTGCTGCCGGCCCAGGTGCTGGCCGCGGACATCCCGTTCGGCACGCCGGTGGCGACGGTCGAAGGCGAGACGATCACGATCAACGCCGCCACGCCGCCGACGATCACCGACAAGACGGCCACGCCGGCGCCGATCGTCGCAACCGACGTGCGCGCGAGCAACGGCGTGATCCATGTGATCAGCAAAGTGCTCATTCCGACACTCTGACGGGTGGATCGAGCGCGTGCCCGCGGCAGCGCCGCGGGCACAATGGCAGGCCCTGAAACGCAGTGCGCTGAACGGACCTTGCCATGTCGCTCGAAGTGATCGAAGCAGAGACCGCGCCGAACCCGAGCGCGAGCATCATCATCCTTCATGGCCTCGGCGCCGACGGCAACGACTTCGTGCCGATCGCGCAGGAGCTCGATCTGAAAAGCATCGGCGCGGTGCGCTTCGTCTTCCCGCACGGGCCGACGCGGCCGGTCACGATCAACGGCGGCTACGTGATGCGCGCCTGGTACGACATCTTCGGCAGCGAGCTCGGCCCGGGCGGCGTCAAGCGCGAAGACGAGGCCGGCCTGCGCGCCTCGCAGCTGCTCGTCGATCGCCTGATCGCGAACGAACGCGCGCGCGGTGTCGCGGCGAACCGCATCGTGCTGGCAGGCTTCTCGCAAGGCTGCGCGATGACCTTGATGGCCGGGCTGCGCTACCCCGAGCGGCTGGCCGGGCTGCTCGGCATGTCCGGCTACCTGCCGCTGGCCGCTGCGACCGCGGCCGAGCGCAGCGCGGCGAACGCCGGCGTGCCGATCTTCCAGGCCCATGGCCGCGCCGACCCGGTGATCGCCGTCGACCGCGCCACCGCCTCGCGCGACGCGCTGCTCGCGCTCGGCTATCCCGTGGAGTGGCACGAGTACCCGATGCCGCACTCGGTCTGCGCGCAGGAGATCGTCGACATGAACCGGTGGCTGCTGAAAGTCCTCGCGACGGCCTGAACTGCGGCGAACCGCCGACACGTCGCGGGCCGCGACGTGAATACATCACAAGTTCGGCCGGACTTATTCACCACCTGTGATGAAGTCGGCCACCTAACCTTGTTGACATCACCCGGCATGGCGCCGCGTGATGCCACCAGGGAGAGATCAGATGTATGCGACCGCCTTTGCCGACACCCGTGTCCCGGCTCCACCCGGGGCCGCACTCCAACCCGCACCCGCATCGCCCGGCTACGCCGGCCCCGAGCGCCGCCAGCGGCGCGACTGTCTCGCCGCCGCCCTCGACGAGCTCGACTACGGCATGCTGCTGCTGACCGACACCGGCCACGTCCTGCGCACCAACCACGTCGCGCAGCTCGAGCTCGACCGCGAGCACCCGCTGCAGCTGCTCGGCCGCGAGCTGCGTGCGCGCCATGCGCAGGACGTGGTGCCGCTGCACACGGCGTTGCAGAACGCGGCGCAACGCGGCCTGCGCAAGCTGCTCACGCTGGGCACGGGCGCGCACCGCGTCAGCGTCTCGGTGGTGCCGATCGACGCCGAGCACGCGCCCGGTGAGGCGAGCACGCTGCTGATCCTGGGCAAGCGCGAGGTCTGCGAGCCGCTCTCGGTGCAGGGCTTTGCGCGCAGCAACGGCCTCACGCCGGCCGAGACGCGGGTGCTCGTGGCGCTGTGCCAGGGCGTGCCACCGACCGAAGCCGCGGCCGAACTCGGCGTGGGCATCGCCACCGTGCGCAGCCAGATCGGCAGCATCCGCCAGAAGACCGGCGCCGAGAGCATCCGCGCGCTGGTGCGGCAGGTGGCCGTGCTACCGCCGCTGATGGGCGTGCTGCGGCAGGCGCTGACGCACGAGATCGCGGATCGCCAACCGATGGCCGCCTGACGCTACGATGCGAGCGCGCCGCACGCCCATTCAGGGGCGAGCGGCGCGCACCCATGCCCAGCGCCAGCGATCCGCCCGACCGTTTCCAGGCCCTCACCCCCTCGCTGCGCGCGCTCGCCGAGCGCGGTGTGGTGAAGGCGTTTCGCAAGGGCCAGCGCCTGATCGACGAAGGCGACAACGGCGACACGCTCTACATCATCACGAAGGGCCGGCTGCGCGTCTTCGGCAGCAGCGACACCGGCCGCGAGATCACCTACGGCAGCTACGGCGCGGGCGAATACATCGGCGAAATGAGCCTGGACGGCGGCCCGCGCTCGGCCAATGTCGAGGCGACCGAACCGGTCGAGTGCGTGCAGGTCACGCGCCACACGCTGCTGGTGCACATCGCCGAGCATCCCGAGTTTGCGCTGGAGTTGATCGCCAAGGTGATCCGCAGCGCGCGCGCCGCGACGGTGAGCACGAAGCGGCTCGCGCTCAACGATGCTTATGAGCGGCTGGTGCTGCTGTTGAATTCCCTCGCCGTGGCGCAACCCGATGGCACGCGGCTGATCGGCGAGCGGCTCACGCACCAGGAGATTGCGAACCGGCTGGGGTGTTCAAGGGAAATGGTGAGTCGGTTGATGAAGGATTTGGAGGGGGGGGGGTACGTGCGCGTTTCGAACGGCGCCTTTGACCTAGTGCGCGCATTGCCGGCACGGTGGTAGATGCGGGGGCAGCCGGCGGCCCAGCCGATTTCCCTCGCAATGCATCTTGCAAGGCGCGCGGCAGAGGAAGTACTGGCTCTGACAGTCGCCCCTCGATCGCCGCCAAGCGTGGCGCGCCCCGTGGACTCTGAGACCGGTCACGAACCTTTGCTTCTTGGTTGAGCGCGTCCAGGATTTCCCCGCGACTCTCGTCAGTCTGGCTCTTCGAGCGTCTAGTTGCGGCCGAGGCAAGCGCTGCAGTGACCTGGGCCGCCGCCATCGATGTGCCGGCGAGTTCCTTCTTCGATCCGCTTAGGAAACCGGTGGCCTCGCGCTTCCCGACGCCGTAGATGTCTGGCCCGAAACGGGCGACAGGTCGCGCGTTGCAGTCTCCCCTGATGCCGCCCATGCCGAGGGAGCAATAGGGGCTCGTCGCGTATGCATCGGCCTCGGCCTCGTGGTCCCAATCAGCAGCGCCAGCGACTACGGTGCTGCCGCCGTTGGCCAATGTGCCGAGCGAGCCTTTAGTAGTGGTGCCGGGCGTGTCGGCACTGAAGCCGTACTGCGGCCGGTACCCCCTCAGTTCGCCAGGAACATCACGCCGTTCGATCCAGGCGTCGAGCGTGATAGGGACCGGGCTCTCGTTCGTGACCTTGACAATCCACGTTCCCGCCGGCGCGCACAACTCGCTCGAGCCACGTGTATGTGCCAGCGCGACAAGCACCATCCCGCCACTTCCGTTTGGAACGTTGTGATTTCCGGTCGCATTGATCACCGCCGCGATTGCCGCCTCGTCGCTCGGCCATCCACGGGTCTCGCCGGCGAGTGCGACTAAGGGCCGTTCTTTCGTCGGCCCGGCCGCAGCCTCGGAGCATTCCAACGATACCTTCACGCTGGCGGGTTTTCCGTCGGAACCGATCTTCGGTACCCAGATCTCGATGAAAGTTTCTGTCGTGTCCATGACATCGACGACGCATTTGAGATCAACGCTGGGCGATTCGTCGTGCTTCGATCCGCCATTCGCACCAAGCGTTACGCGCGCATGACAGGCCTTGGGCTCCCCGGAGCCATCGTCGAGTACTCGACCCGCATTGCCAGCGGCCACCACCACCGTCGGCTTCTTGGGGTGGCTCTTGATGAGGTGGTCGATCGCACGTTCGAGCAGTGAGGTGCCATCGTGTGGCCCTGCAAACGATCCCAGGCTCAGGTTCACGATCACGCGCGCCTTCGCACCCGCACGGTCCAGGACGTAGTGCAGGGCATCGAGTACATACGACGCCGCCCAGCGACCGCTGGTATCGCGCAGGGCATCATCGGGCAACTGCACGTAGACGACGCCAGGTCGCGAGGCCTTGGCCGCTCCGTCGGAGGCACTGTAGTCGCTCAGTACTGTATCGAGCACGTGCGTGCCATGCGACCAATCGGCGTCCGCCGGCAATTCGTGCTTCAAGAAGCCGTATAGCAACTTCTCGGCTTCGGCCCGCGAGCCGCTAACCCTCTCGGCGGAGAGGTGCCGCTCCAGCAGCGCGTCGAGAGTGATCCGGTCGAGCTCGCGTCCATACGCGAATCCTTTGGGTTGCCCCCAGTTCTCGCCGGGTTCGTTGCCCTGATCCCAGAAATAGTCGATGCGCGATTGTGGAAAGTCCTCGATGCAGAACTTCTTGTTTGCGAAACCGCAGCGGCCATCGATCACGCCGATGACCAAGTCCGTGTCGACCGGCTTGCAACTGCCCTTTGGCTCATTCAAGCTCTTTGCTTGACCGCGGGCCGCGCCGGCTGGCCGCATGCCGGGTTCTGCCAGCACGAACTCAGCGTATTTCGCCAACTTCTTCAGAGTCTTGACGTCTGGCTTGCCAATCCATGCGGAGGCGAAGTTTCCCGGTTCCCCTGCGCGTGTGAGCTGGAGCTTCGCGCCGACCTTCTCCTCGATGTCTTTGAGTGTTTTTTTGCCGCGCGGCGCCAGCATCAAACGGACAGAACCACTCGCGTCATTGAGCAAGTACCGGTATCCCGTGCGCTGGGCCCACTGCCAATACGGGTCCAAGAGTGAGGTCACGTGCTGCTCCCCGGTAGTTCTCTGAACGCGTCCCACTCCATACTCGCAAGACGCCAGTGCTCCGCCAGGAGGCCGCTCTTGGGGACGCAGTGTGCGTCGTTTGGGGCAATGAGTCGACACGCAACTTCGACACTCTCCTTGAGGCCCTGGCCTTTCAGGTCTGGTGTAGGCATATCGTTCGGAGTGATCTTCGTTCCGTCGAAACAGCCTGTCTGACAAGGCACCTCTCCTGTACATCGGGCGACAAGGTAGCCCGCCAGCACCGTGCCTAGCATTCGCCCGGCCAGCGTGTCGATGGGGTAGTGGAGCCCAGCGACTTCACGGTTGTCTGCAATGCGTGCAGCCAAGGCGAGCAGCCTCCGCCCCAGAACCGTCTCGTTTCGGGCTTCCCTTGCGCGGTCGTCCAAGCTTGGCCCAAACAAGAGCAACAGCAGCACATTCGACACCGCGAACGCCTCGGTCGCGTGCCCGCTCGGCAGGCTTGCATGCGCTGGCGTCAGGATCGCCGGGGCCACGTTCGCGTTGATCTGGTTGGCACGCGGCACAGCAAGTGCATGCTTAAAGCGATGCTCCACAAAGCTCGCGAGCGTCAGCGTCAGCTCGACCAACTCGATCGTGCGTGGCATGCGATCGGGATGCAGCGGCAAGACCGAGCACCAGAACGCGAACTGCGGAACCACTTGGGCAGTAATTTCGGTGAGTCGGTCGCGCGTCGGCAGATCGTCGGATTTCGGCATCAGGCGATCCGACGACTTCATCTCTACGCACCGCGCTTGCGCCATGACGGCCTCGTCCCCCGGAGGTTTCATGGTGACCAACGAAAAGTTGGGCCACGGCTCCCCCTGCTTTGAGGCCGAACACCGCGCGTAGAGCCGTCCTTCATCCCCTGTCGAATCGAACGACAGCGCTGACAGCGCTTCGAACCCGAGAACCGTGGCGCGCACATCGGGTTGCCAGTGCATCAGCTTCTTATGGTTGTCGATCGCCGGCGGTTTCTTAGGCTCGTCGCTCGTCGACAGCTTCCCAATCGTCGACGTCAGCGCCGACAGTGCGGCACGCGATATGTCCGAATCGGCTCCCTGCACCGTCGCTTTCAGAAACTGGCGGGTGGATTCGATGGCGAGCGTGAGGGACGGGTTCACGACCGTCGCAGCGTAGCCCGCCACGCCGTTCATGGTCGCCGACGCCGCGGAAGCGGCAGAGGCGGCAGAGGCGGCAGAGGCGGCAGAGGCGGCAGAGGCAAGTGTGCTCATCAAGATGCTCCCGGAAAGTGATCGAAATGTTCAGTCTGGAAGGCCGGCCGCTCTCAGTGCGTCGGCATACAGCGACCGGTGAGAAGCCGCGGCACCGGGATATCGGTCTACAAACTTCGACACGCTGAAGGTAGGCTCGACCTTCAATATGTCCGCAACGGTCGCTCGCGCATCGTCGGGCCGACCGGCCAAAACTTGCGCGATGGCCAAGATGCGCAGTGTTGGCCCATGCGTTCGATTGGCCCGCAACGATCGGTTGCCATAGTCGATCGCGCCAAGGTAGTCATGGGCCGACAGCTTGGCGGTCGACGTGAAGTTGTCGTAAAAGTACTTCATCGGGTCCAGCGGCGACAGGTGCTGCGCTCGCATGGCGCAGTCAACGGCCAAGTCTCCTTGGTTCTTGTATGAATGCAGCGCCGACTGGAACAGCCACGCCAGACTTTCACTCGGGTTGGAGCGGACTGCAGCCTCGTAGCGCTCACCTGCGGTATCCATGTCCTTGTTGATGTACGCACAGATCAGCCCGTCAATAGCCAGCGCCAGCGAATGCTGCGGTTCGAGATCGAGTGCCTGAGCGACCACGAGGTGCGCCTCGCGCGCGTCCGAGCCCGGATTGGGCGACCAGCCTTGTGCCACGCGCATCACGTGCCATTTGCCCAGCCATGCGCGCGGCGTGGTCGCTCGCGGATGCCGCTCGATCAGGTAGAGCAGCATCTCGCGCGAGCGATCGAAATCGCGCAGCGACAGTCGATGCATCATGGCGATTGCGCCGAGCAGGATCGTGTAGCTCTGCAGCGAGGGAAGTGGCGTGGTGACGGCGCGCCGCACCTCCGCGCCGACAAGCGCACGACTCACTTGTTCGGTGAGCAGATCGACCATCGGGCTCTCACCGCCCAGCACATCCGTGACGCTGCCGTTCAGCGCATCTGCCCAAACCACTGTCGCATCACGACAGTCGACGACTTGCGCGCGCAACCGGACCTTGTCACCAACGATCGTGCACGACCCGTGCACTAAGTAGTGACTGCCGAGAGCCGCCGCAACGGTCTTCAGGTCCAGTTCGCGTTGGCGAAAGATGGTCGTCGACAGTCGCGACACTATGTGCAACTGAGGCAGGCGTGAGAGCTGGGCGATCAGGTCATCGGCCAACACCTCGCCCAACAGGCCCGGCGCACCGACTTCGGCCGTGGCGGCAAAGGGGATGACTGCAATGCTGACTCGGTCGGTCACTCCCGCAGACGTGCCAGACCACATTATCGACCGCTCACCGACCGGGCCAGCGCGGTACGCCCGCTGCGGTTCAGCGAAATGCTTCAGATAACAGTCGCCCAGGTCTTCGATCTCCACATCAAGGCCCGGTACCAAAGCATCCCGCGCCGCGGGAGAGATCACGATCTCGTCGGGTCCGGCCAGTGTCGCGAGGCGAGCGGCCAAATTGACACCGGCTCCGTAAATGTCGAATTCATCGACGACCATCTCCGTCTCGTGCACGCCCATGCGCAGATGCAATGCCGCCTCCGGCGCGCGCCCGATGTTGTAGGCGTGGATGCGACGATTCGATTCCAGCGCGGTGTTGACAGCGGCGAGCACTGTTTCGAACTCCAGCAACATTCCGTCGCCCAGGCTCTTGACCATGCGGCCCCCTTGCGCGGGCAGCAGTTCGGTCCGGACCTCGTTGACAAAGCGCCGCCAACGGTCGATGACGTCGGCCTCGTTGGCCTGCATCAATCGAACCGATTCGACGACATCCACCACCACGATGGCGCGCCGTTGCTGGCGAAGTTCAGGCCAGTCCGGGTCCGCCTGCGAGGTGGCAGGCGCCATCTTGTCCATGTTGCAGCCCCCCTGCATCCTCATTCTGTATGAGATGACCTTCAGGCACCAGCCGATTCATCAGCCCGGCGGAGTGATGCCGGATGTCATCAAGCCATCCGATGCGATCGCGCTTCGCACCCCCTACCTTTGTCAGCACCGGCGCGCGCAAGCGCCCACCACCCGTCGGAGGCTCCCATGACCCACCCCCGCGCCCGCCGCCTGTTCGTGCCGCTCGTCGTCGTGGCGTCGCTGGCCTGGGTGGCACTGATCGTCGCCAGTGGCAGCCTGCTGGCCGAGCAGTCCGCCGAGGCTGATGTTCTTCCCCAATCGGCGGGATGCGGCCCGCCCGACCATGCGCCACTCTCGCCACTGCGCGCGAAGGCCGGGCCCTGTGCCGGCCTCGCACCCCTCAACCCGCCCACCCGAAGGAGAACCCCTCATGAACACGACCATCCGAACCTGCCCCCGCTTTAGCCAACGCCTCGGCTGCCCCCTGTCCCGAACTGTTTGCCGCGCCGATTCGCTCGCCGCACCCCCCGATCCTCCAGGAGCACTCCATGCATCGCCACCATCGTCATCGTGATCATCATCCGGCGCCCCCGCCGCGCCTGCAACTCAGCCACCCGTTCGCACGCCTCGTGCTGGGCGGCACCGTCGCCATCGCCATGCTTGGCGCCGGCGCATTCGTCTTCGGCCCGTTCTCCGACCTGAGCGCACTGCAGCTCGCCGGCGGTCCGCACGCGAAAGGCCCGGGCGGCGCGCCGGCCGCCACCGTGCTCGCCCGCACCGGCCGCTCCTGGGGCGCGATGGCGCAAGAGCGCCAGGCCGCTGCGGCATCCGCCCCGATCGCCCGCGTCGCTCGACGCGACGCGCGCGGCCCGTGATGGCTTCAGCTCATCCCTTGCCGCTCGGCGGCTCGTAACGCACCGCCGGCCTTTGCGCGCGCGCATACAGCGGCTCCACCTGGGGCAGCGCGCGCTCGATGTCGCGGATGCGTGTCGGCCCGGTCGGGTGGGTCGAGAGCCACGACGGCGGCGCGCCCTTGCTGGCGGCCGCCATCTTGTTCCACAGCGACACACCGGCGCGCGGGTCGTAGCCGGCGCGGGCGGCGAGTTCGAGGCCGACGAGGTCGGCTTCGGATTCGTCCTCGCGGCCGAACCTGAGCGTGAGCAGCTGGCCGCCGATGCCGGCGACACCGCGCGCCACGTCGCCGAGGCCGAAGATCGCGGCGCCGAGTTCGATCGCACCGCGTGTCGCCATGGTCTTGCCGATGCGTTCGCGCGCGTGCTCGCGCAGCGCGTGTGTCATCTCATGGCCCATCACCATCGCGACCTCGTCGTCGGTCAGCTTGAGCTGGCCGAGGATGCCGGAGTAGAACGCGATCTTGCCGCCGGGCATGCAGAAAGCGTTGACCTGCTGGCTGCCGATCAGGTTGACCTCCCAACGCCACTGGCGCGCGCGCTCGTTCCACTCGTAGGTGTACGGAATCAGCCGCTGCGAGATCGCGCGCAGCCGCACCGCCTGCGGGTGATTCGCTGGTGCGAGCGCGCTCTTCTGCGCCGCCTGCTGCTGCAGCTGGTGGTACTGCTGGCCCGCGGCCTGCTCGATCTGCTCGGCCGAGACGAGTTTGGTGAAGCTCGAGCGCGGGCCCACCTCCACGCCCTCGCGGGCCCACGCCGGCGGCGCCAGGCCAGTGCCCGCGGCGAGCAGGCCGCCGGTGAACAGGCGCCGCGAATGCAGCGCGCAGCCGCAGCGCATGGTGTGAAGAATCGCGCTCGGTGTCATGTCCTCAATCATCCATCAACGGCGCGTTCGCGTCGAACTCCAGCGCCCGCACCGGGCCGCGCAGCCACCACAGCATCACCAGGGCCGGCAGCGCCAGCACGGTCGAGATGATGAAGAACTGCGGCCAGCCGATCGACTCCGCCAGCACGCCCGCGAGCGGCCCGACCCAGACCCGCCCGACCGAGGCGAACGCGCTCAGCAACGCGAACTGCGTCGCCGTGAAGCGCTGGTTGCACAGCCCCATCAGGAAGGCCAGAAACGCCGCCGTGCCCATGCCGCCCGAGAGGTTCTCGGCCGCGACAACGAACAGCAGCCCGCCATCCACCGGCGTGGCCTGCGCGAGCTTGACGAAGCCCCAGTCGAACGCCGGCAGCACCAGGCCGGGCATCAGGCCCTTGCCGGCCACCGCGAGCCACCAGAAGCCCAGGTTGCTCACGCCTTGCAGGACGCCGAAGATCATCAGCGAGCGCCACAGCCCGAGCCGCAGCATCAGCAGGCCGCCGAGCAGCGCGCCGCCGATCGAGAGCCAGATGCCGACGATCTTGTTGACCACGCCGACCTCGGCCAGCCCGAAGCCCATGCCCTGCAGCAGGAATGGCGTCATCAGCGCGCCGGCGAAGGCGTCGCCGAGCTTGTAGAGCACGATGAAGGCGAGGAACGGCCACGCGCCGGCCTGCGCGAAATAGCTGCGCAGCCCGCCGAGCAGCGTCTCGAAGTGCGCCGCGCGCGCCGCCCAGGCGGCCAGCGGCAAGGTGAACGCCAGGCCGAGCATCAGCGCGAGCAGGTCCATCCATTTCTTCTGCAATGGCACGGGCATCGCGCTGCCCGAGAGCAACGGCGCGAGGATCGCCCGCGCCAGCGGCGGCCCGAGCCGCTCGCTGACGACGAAGCCGATCGCCACCGCGACCAGCACCGCCGCGAAACCGAGCAGATCCTGCCGCGCCACGCTGGTCGGTCGTTCGGCCGCCGCCAGGTGCGGCAGCCGCGGCAGGAACACGACCGTGACGGCAGCCGCGCCGACCATCATCCAGCCCATGAAGCGGTAGATCTCGGGCCAGCTCCAGGCGCCGCCCTGGCTCGGGTCGGCCCAGATGAAGGCGATGCCGCCGGAGAGGATCATCGCCATCCGGTAGCCCATCACGTACAGCGACGAGCCGAGTCCGCGCTCGTGCGCCGCGAGCAGGTTGGTGCGATACGCGTCGACGACCACATCCTGCGAGGCCGAGACGAACGCGAGCAGCGCGGCGAGCAGCGCGAAGGTGCGCGTCGCAGCGCCGGGCGAGGTGACCGAGAGCCACCACAGCGCGCCGGCCAGCAGCAGCTGCGTCAGCACGATCCAGCCGCGGCGCCGACCGAGCCAGGGCCACTCGAAGCGGTCCATCAGCGGCGCCCACAGGAACTTGAAGGTGTAGGGCAGACCGACGATGCTGAGCAGCCCGATCGTCGCGACGCCGACGCCCTCGGCCGTGAGCCAGGCCTGCATCGACTGCCCGGTGAGCGCCAGCGGCAGGCCCGAAGCGAAGCCGAGCAAGGTCACGACGATCAGCCGATGCAGCGCCGCCATATCGAAGCGGGGAGTCGTGGCCGCGCGGCCGGCCGGGGAAGTCATGCAGGGATTCTAGGAGCCGATGGCCGCGCTCCGAATCCCGGACAATGCGCGGATGCGAACCTCGCGACGCGCCGTGGCGCCCAGCTTCTCGACGCCCGACTTCCGCGGCGCGCTCGGCATGTTCGCCACCGGCGTGACGGTCGTGACCGCGCGCCACGCCGATGGCACGCTCGTCGGCCTGACCGCGAACTCCTTCAACTCGGTCTCGCTGGAGCCGCCGCTGGTGTTGTGGAGCCTGGCGCGCTCGGCCGGCTCGATGCCGGTGTTCGAGCGCGGCTCGCACTACGCGATCAACATCCTCGCCGCGACGCAGCACACGCTGGCGGAGCGCTTCGCCAGCAAGACGGCGGACCGTTTCTCCGACGTGGCGTTCAGCGAAGGCGCCGGCGGCGCGCCGGTGCTCGAAGGTGCAGCCGCGGTGTTCGAGTGTTTCAACCGCAGCCAGTACGAGGAAGGCGACCACGTCATCTTCGTCGGCGAGGTCGAGCGCTGCAGCTGGCGCCCCGGCGTGGCGCCGCTGATCTTCCACGGCGGGCGCTACTTCACCGAATTGCCGCTGTAGCCGGTCAGCCGAAACGCCCCGCCGGGAACGCGCTCGGGGCGTCCGTCACGCGCTGCGCGCGCCGGGCCATCAGGAGCACGGCTGCAGCGACGAAGACCAGCACGCAGGCCCACGCGGGAACGCCGGCCCAGGCCTGCAGCGCGATCGCCACCAGCGCGAGCAGCATCACCAACAGCAGCGGCGCGGCCGCGCTGGCAGCGGTCGGCGCCTTGACCCGCGACCAGTCCGTCCACAGCAATGCGCCGAGCGGCAGGCAGGCCGCGGCATAGATCGCGAACCAGGCGAGCTGCTCGCCAAGAGGAAACAGCAGCGCGCACACCAGCACACCGAGCGCCCAGCTGATGATGAACTGCAACGACAGGTGCTGCGCGAGCGCGCGGTTCAGCGCGCGGCCGCGCGGCATACCGGGCAACAACATCATCAGCGCCTGCTCGCGGCGCGTGGCGTGGATCGCGGCACGCGCCTGGATCGCCGCATTGACAGCGAAGGTCAGCACGCCGATTGACAGGCCCCACGCGGCGACCGAGTCTGTTGCCGCGTCGATCTGCCACAGGATGAACATGACGACGGCTACCACGGCCCCCAGGCCCGGCAGCAGACCGACCAGTCCTGTCCAGTGAATCGTCGGCCCGAGGGCGAGCAGCGCGCGCGGAAGCACGGCGCCCGTGCGTTGGGTGCTCACGTGTGCCAGCCAGGGCTGGTAGACGCTGGCCGCGCTGTTGCCGAACCACCGGCCAAGCACGCTGCCGCCGGCGCGCCGGAACGCGGGCGAGCCGCCGCCCGTGCGCAGCGCGGCGAGTTGCTTCGCTCGGCGACCGTAGGCCTGCGCGTGTTTCGCGCCGCCGCCTTGCAGCAGCAGGAACGAGCTCGCCGACGCCCCGGCCAGCAGCGCCGGTATGGCGGTCAGCGCGAGCCCCTGCCCCGCTTCGCTGAACGAGCGCAGCACCGCTTCCACTACCGGCGCGTGTACCCATTGCACGCTCAACGCCAGCGCCGGCGAGAGGAAGAGGCCGAGCACCGGAAAGCGCACCACCCACATCAGCAGCAACAGCAGCAGCGCGGCACCCGCGGCCAGACTCCACGGATGACCGAACGCCCACCCGACCAGCGCCGCGAGCAAGGTCAGCACCAGCCAAGCGACGAAGAGCACGCACTGCAGTGTGCGCAGCTGCCCGGGCACGAGGCGCGCGGCGTTCGGGTGGTTCTGTTGCAGCAGCCCGAGCACGAGCAACGACCAGCCGCCGAACAGCGGCACGCTGAGCACGACCACGACCAGCACCGCCGCAGCTCGCGCCGGCAGGATCGCCGCGACACCCAGCACGACCAGGCCAGTGGCCGCGAAGAGCAATCCGAACGGCCACATCGAACCCTGATTGCGCCGCTGCTGCCACGGCGCCAGCAGCACGCGCGTCCACGGCGCGGCGGCGTTCATTGCGTCAGCCCCATGAACAGGTCTTCGAGCGTGACCGGCTCGACCGCCACACCATCCGCACCCACCGGCGCGGCCGCCTCGGCGGCGACACGCACCAGCGCCTGTTGGCGGCCGCCGTCGAGCGCGGTGCTGCGCAGCACCGTCATGCGGTGCGCGCTTGCCAGCGCCTGCACCGCCGCCGCCGGGCCGGCGAGGCGGCGCGTGGTCTCGAGCAGTTCGTCGAGCGGCGCCTGCAACGCGATGCGCCCGGCGCTGAGAAAGGCGACGTTGAACGCCACGCGCTCGAGGTCGGAGAGGATGTGGGTCGAGAACACCACCGTCGTGCCGCGGTTCAGCACCTGATCGACGAGCTCGCGCAAGAAGTCGCGCCGGCCGGCCGGGTCGAGGCTCGCGACCGGCTCGTCGAGCACCAGCAGATCCGGCTCGTGCGCCAGCGCACGCACGATCGCGAGGCGCTGCTGCTCGCCGCCGGAGAGCTTGCCGATCGGCTTGTCGCGCGCGATGTCCCACTTCGACAGCAGGCCCTCGACCTTGGCGTCGTTCCAGCGTGGGTAGAAGCTCTTGAAGTAGCCGAGCATCTGCGCTGGCGTCATCCACTCGAACAGGTCGGCTTGCTGCGGCACGTAGCCGATGCGCGCGCGCAAGGCATCGTCGAGCGCGGCCACCGGCTGGCCGAACAGTTGCACCGCGCCGGCATCGAGCTCGCGCAGGCCGAGCAGGCTTTCGATCAGGGTGGTCTTGCCGCTGCCGTTGCGGCCGAGCAGGCCGACGACCTGACCGGGCAGCAGCGCCCAGTCGAGCCCGTCGAGCACGGTCTGCGTGCCGAACGCGACGTGCAAGCCGGCGACCGTGACGGAGGGCGCCGGGTCGGGCTGCGGCGCATGCAGCGCGATGGAGGCAGATGAATTGACTGCTGTAATCATGGCTTGTCCTGTGTGTCGCGAAGAACGGTCTTGAACAGTGCCAGCGCCTGCGCGGCGGGCAGCTCCAGCTGGCGCGCCTCGATCGCGGCGCGCTCCAGGGTCGGGCGCAGCAGCCCGGCGCGATCCGCCGCGGGCTGGGCGCGGCGGTGCTGCGCAGCCACCACCATCGCGAGGCCGCGCCGGCGCTCGAACACGCCCTCGGCCTCCAGCAGGCCAAAGGCCTTGGAGACCGTCATCGGGTTGACGGCCAGCGCCTGCGCCAGTTCGCGCACCGACGGCAGCTCCTCGCCCGCACGCAGCTGACCCCCCGCGACCAGGCGCCGCACCTGCTCGACGAGCTGGCGGTAGATCGGCTCGGGCGAGCCGGTGGCGATGGAGAAGAGGTCGACAGGGGTCACGTGCAAGCGTCGCGGTGTGTACTAGTACAGTAATACACCTGGGCGTGCCCGTCAAGCCCGCGCCGCGGGAACGCTATGCGGCAGCGTTGCGCCTCGCCGCAAACCCCGCGAACCACTCGACGCAGCCGGCGTTCGCCATCGCATCGAGCTTGAAGACCTGCTCGGCCGGCGTGCCCATCAGCAGCTTCTTCACCGGCAGCTCCATCTTCTTGCCTGACAGGGTGCGCGGCACCGCCTCGACCTGGAAGATCTCGTTCGGCACATGGCGGGCCGAGAGCGCCGTCTTGATCTCCTGCTTCAGTCGTGTCGTCAGCGCCGCGTCGAGCGTGAGCCCTTCGCGCAGCACGACGAACAGCGGCATGTAGCTCTCGCGGCCGAGGTATTCGAGATCGACGACGAGGCTGTCGAGCACCTCGGGCAGCGCCTCCACCGCACGGTACAGCTCGGCCGTGCCCATGCGGATGCCGTGGCGGTTGATCGTCGCATCCGAACGGCCGTAGATGATCGCGCCAAAGCGCGGCGTGATCTTGATCCAGTCGCCGTGGCGCCAGACGCCCGGGTACATGTCGAAGTAGCTGTCCTGATAGCGCTTGCCGCTGGTGTCGCCCCAGAAGTACAGCGGCATCGAGGGCATCGGCTTGGCGCAGACGAGTTCGCCGACCTCGTCGATCAGGTCACGGCCCTGGTCGTCCCAGGCGCGCACGTCGGCGCCGAGGCAGCGGCACTGCATCTCGCCGATCACCACCGGCAGGGTCGGCAGACCGGCGACGAAGGCGCCCGCGAAATCGGTGCCGCCGGAGATCGGGTTGAGCCAGATGTCCTTTCCGCCGACCTTCGGAATCTTGTCGTAGACCCACCGGTACGACTCGATCGAGAGCGGCGAGCCGGTCGAGCCGATGGCGCGCAGCTTCGACAGGTCGGCCACCTTCGCCGGCTCGACGCCAGCTTTCAAGCAGCTGGCTTAGAAGGCCGCACCGGCGCCGAAGAAGGTCGCGCCAGCATCGGCGGCGAAGCGCCACAGCGTCGTCAAGTCCGGCGATTGGATCGCGCCGCCCGGGTTGCCGTCGAAGATGCAGATCGTGGCACCGCCGAGCAGCGCGCCGACCTGCGAGTTCCACATGATCCAGCCAGTCGCGCTGTACCAGTGGTAGCGGTCGCCGGTGACGCTGCTCGGGCCGACGTCGTTGTGCAGCGCGCCGGCTTTCAGCGCCTCGATCATCACGCCGCCGTGGCCGTGCACGATCGGCTTGGGCAGGCCGGTCGTGCCGCTCGAATAGACGATCCAGAGCGGGTGGTCGAACAGCACCCAGGTCGGCGCAAGCTGCAGGTCGCGCGAGATCATGCGGGCGAAGTCGTGCACGGCGCGGTGTGTGTCCGCGAGCAGCGAGGCGTCGGCCTCGCGGTTCTGGTAGCGCAGCAGCACCACGTCCATCACGCCGGGCAACTCGGCCAGCAGCCCGCGCAGCACGGCCATGCGGTCGTGCGTGACGCCGCCGTAGGTGTAGCCATCGCAGGCGATCAGCAGCTTGGGCTCGATCTGGCGGAAGCGGTCGAGCACGGCAATCGGGCCCATGTCGGGCGAGCACACCGACCAGATCGCGCCGAGGCTGGCGCAGGCGAGGAACGCGACCACGGTCTCGGGAATGTTGGGCAGGAACGCGCCGACCCGATCGCCCGGTTGCACGCCCAGGCGCTCGAGCTCGGCGGCGAGCGAGGCGACCTGGCGGCGCAGCTCGGGCCAGGCGATCTGCCGCATCTCGCCACGCGCGCGCATCGCTTCGTTCTGGAACACGATCGCCGGGTGGCCGGCGGCGTGTGCCGCGTCGGCGTGCGAGAACAGATGCTGGGCGTAGTTGACCTGCGCGCCGGGGAACCAGCGCGCGCCGGGCATCACCTCGGCTTCGATCACGGCGCCGTACGGCGTCGGCGAGGTCATGCCGAAATGATCCCAGATCGAACCCCAGAACGCCGGCAGGTCGGTGACGGACCAGCGCCACAGCGCGTCGTAGCCTTCAGTCGTCGTCGCGTCGAAGTGCAGGCCGCGCTCTCTGGCGAGCCAGCGGGTGTAGCGGGTGATGAGATGTTCGCGCGCGGTCATGCTTCACCCTTTCGTCATGCGCTCGCGCATCGCGGCATCGACCTCGACGAACTGCCAGCATTCGTTGCGGAATCGGCCCTGGCGGTAGCCGGTGATCCACGGCTGGTTCAGCTCGGTGTAGATGCGGTGCACGTTGACCTTGTACGGCATGTAGGCCGCGACCAGGTTGCTCGCCTGGATGAACAGCGCCGCGCGCTCGGGGCCGTCGGGCAGCAGCGACAGGCGCCGGTAGATCGCGTCGAAGGCGGGCAGCTTGAAACGCGCAAAGTTGTCGCTGCCGATGGCGGGGCCGTACATGAAGGCGAGCGAGTTCTGCGCATCGGGCCTCGTGGCCGAGTCGGCGAGCCACCACATCGCGAGCTTGCCGGCGCGGGCGGCTTTCAGGTTCTCCGGCCACTGGGCGGTGTTGAACTGCATGCGCAGGCCGACGGCGGCCATGCTCTTCTGCCAGATCTCGTCGAACTGGCGGTCGATCTGCGAGGCCTGCGTTGCCATCTGCAGCACCAACGGGCTGCCGTCGGGCTGCTCACGCCAGCCGTCACCATCGCGGTCCACATAGCCGTAGATGTCGAGCAGTGCCTTGGCGCGTGCCGGGTCGTACTGGCTGGCCCCGCTGCGATACGCCGGGTCGTAGCCGTTGGTGCCGGGCGGCATCGGCGCCTGCGCGGGAATCGCCTGACCGCGCCGCGCAATGCGGATGTCGCGCTCGATGTTGTAGGCCAGGCCGATGGCGCGGCGCAGCGCGACGCGCTCGGCCGTGTAGCCGCCGACGACCGGGTCGTCCATGTTGAAGAAGGCCAATGTGAAGTCGGAATTGACGTACTGGCGCATGAAGATGCCGCGCTTGGCCAGGTTCGGCGCGAGCACGCCGTTGGGTGCGGCCTGGTTCACGAACGAGCCCGGCACGCGCACGAAATCGAGCTGGCCGTTCAGGAACGACAGCCAGCGCGCCTGCTCTTCCTCGAGCACCACGAACTCGATGCCGTCGTTGAACGGCAACCGCCGGCCCTTGAAGCGCGCGACCCAGGCCCGGCCCTGCGCATCGTCGGCGTTCGGCTCGGCGTCGAAGAACATCTCGCGGAAACCGGGGTTGCGTTCGAGCGTGATCACCGAGCTGCGGCGCCAGCTCTTGAGCCGGTACGGGCCGGTGCCGACCGGGTGCGCGGGGATCGCATCGCCATAGAACTCGACGACCTCGCGCGCGACCGCGCCGTACTCGCCGGAGTTGCACAGGTTGCTTTCGTGAAAGCGCGGCCGCGGCTCGCGCAGCTTGAACTGCAGTGTGTAGCGGTCGAGTGCGCGCAGGCCTTCGGTCGGCGTGTCGTAGTCGAACGGCGTGCGGTTCTTCAGCGATGCGGCGCGCAATTCGTCGAGGCCGACGAGCCCCTCTTCGGCGATGATCGAATACGCCGGGCTCTTGGTCGCCGGGTCGAAATAGCGCTTGATCGTGTAGACGTAGTCCTGCGCGACGAGCTCGCGCTTGGCGCCCTTGAACGCCGGATCGTCGGCAAAGAAGATGCCGGGCTTGAGCTTGATCGTCCAGACCCGGAAGTCGGCCGAGACCTCGGGCAGCGCCGCGGCCGTGAGTGTGCGCACCTTCACCGGCGTGGCCAGCGGGTCATAGCGGTACAGCGCCTCGAAGATGTGGGCGATGACGGTGTGCGAATAGAGATCGCTGATCCGCACCGCGTCGAAGCCGGTCTCGGCCACGGGGAACGGCACCCGCACGATGTTGCCGGTGGCCACTTCGGGCGCCGCGGCCCGCGCGATTCGGGGCACGGCCAGTGTGGCGGCGGCGCCCAGGGTCCAGCTGCGTCGATCGATCATCGGAGCCACCCCTTCAGCGCGACGGCCGCAGCGTGTCGTCGATGTCGACGTACTGCCACCAGTCGAGCCAGAACACGGGCCGCCGGTAGCCAATCAGTTGCGGGTAGCTCATGTCGAGCGCGAGGCGGTTGACGGTGTTCTTGTAGGGCATGTAGGCGAGCGCGAGCTTCTCTACCTCGCGGAACGCGGCCTTGCGCTCGGGCCCGTCGGGCAGCACCTGGAGGCGGCGGTAGAGCGCGTCCATCGCCGGCAGGCGCAGGCGCGAGAAGTTCTGCCCGCCGATCTGCGCACTGTCGAATCGCGAGAAGGAATCGCCGGCGTCGGGCTGCGACGCGTAGGCCCCGACCGACCACATCTGCAGGCTCCCGGCCCGCGCCGCCTTCAGGTTCTCGGGCCACTGCGCGACGATGGACTCCACGCGCAGCCCGAGCGCCCTCATGTTCTTGTCCAACACTTCGCTGATCTTGCGCGAACGCTGGTCGGCCTGGGTGTTGACCCTGAGCACCAGCGGCGAGCCGTCGGGCATCTGGCGGAAGCCGTCGGCGTCGCGCTTCGTGTAGCCGTAGAGGTCGAGCAGGGCCCCGGCGCGCGCCGGGTCGTAGTCGCCGAACTCGCTCTTGAACGCCGGATCGTAGGCGCTGGTGTGCGGCAGCGCCGGGCCCTGCGAGACGAAGGCCATGCCGTTGTAGGCGTAGTCGACCACGTTCTGCGTGTCCAGCCCGAGGCCGATGGCGCGGCGCAGCGCGACCTTGTCGGCGCCGTAGCCGCCGACGATCGGATCCTCCATGTTGAAGATGTAGTAGTTGCCGGCCGGCTCGGTGATCTGGTAGCCGCGGATGCCGCGCTTGGCGAGGTTCGGCGCGACCTTGCCGTTCGGCATCGCCTGGCTGACGAACTGGAAGCCGACGCCGTGCGCGAGATCGGCTTCGCCGTTGACGAACGACAGCCAGCGGGGCTGCTCCTCCTCGATGATCGAGATCTCGACGCGGTCGATCATCGGCAGGCGCCGCCCCTTGAGGCGCGCCAGCAGGGCCTGGCCTTCGGCGTCGTCGGGGCCGGGCTCGGCATCGTAGAAGCGTTCGCGGTAGCCGGGGTTACGCTCCAGCGCGATGAACGAGCTGCGCCGCCACTGCGCCAGCCTGAACGGGCCGGTACCGACCGGGTGCGCCTCGGCCTGGTCACCGTAGAACTCGACCACCTCGCGCGCCACCGCGCCGTAGAGGTCACCGCCGGCGAGGTCCTCGATGAAATGCGGGCGCGGCGCTTTCAGCGCGAAGCGCAGCGTGTAGCGGTCGAGCGCGCGCACGCCCTCGATCTCACGGTCGTAGTCGAACGGCGTCTTGCCCGCCAGCGCCTGCGCGCGTAGGTCGGCCAGGCCGACGAGGCCGAAGGATTCCATGCCGGTCCAGGTGGGGCTGTTGTTGGTTGGGTCGGCGAAGCGCTTGAACGCGTAGACGTGGTCCTGCGCGACCAGCTCACGCTTCTTGCCCTTGAACGCGGGGTCGTCGGCGAAGAAGATGCCGGGTTTGATCTTGATCGTCCAGACGCGGAAGTCGGCCGAGATCTGCGGCATACCGTCGGCCGTGAGCGGTTTGATCTTCACCGGGCGCGCAAGCGGGTCGTAGTGGAACAGGCCTTCGAAGATGTGCGGCGTGATCGTGCGCGAATACAGGTCGTGCACCCTGACCGGGTCGAGGCTGGTCTCCGCCACCTCGAAGGCGTAGCGCAGCACTTTCTTCGGCGGCGGCTTCGCGACGGGTTGCGCATTCGCCAGCGTCGCCACCAGACAGGCGGCGAGCAGCAGGGCTTTGATCACAGGCTTCATCTCTCTCACACTCTCACACTTCACTTAAGACGCCACGCGCGCTCGGCCGGGTCGATGTCCACATAGCGCCACCACTCGCGCAGGAACACGTTGCGGTGGTAGCCCACGACCCAGGGCTGCGCGAGGTCGGTCCAGATGCGGTGCACATGCGCCTTGTACGGCATGTAGGCGACGGTCAGCTTCTTCATCTCGTTCATCACCTGCTGGCGCTCCGGCCCGTTGGGCAGGCGGCGTTGCAGATCGAACAGCCGGTCGTACTCCGGCAGATCGAAACGCGCGTGGTTGGCCTGGCCCTTGCCCGTGCTCTGGCCGAGCCGCAGAAACTGCTCGCCGTCGGGGCCGCCGCTCCAGCTCACGCCCCACATCATCAGCTTGCCTGCCCGCGACGCCTTCAGGTTCTCGGGCCACTGCGCGGTCTTGAAGACCATGCGGATGCCGATCGCATCCATGTTCTTCTTCCATTGCGTGATGAGCTGGCGGCTGGTGTCGTCGGGCTGGGTGGCGTACTCGATCACCAGCGGCGCGCCGTCGGGCTGCTCGCGCCAGCCGTCGCCGTCGCGATCGGTGTAGCCGTTCAGGTCGAGCAACGCCTTCGCGCGGGCGCGATCGAAATCGCCCATCGTGCTCTTGAAGGCCGGGTCGTAGCCCCACACGCCCGGCGCCACGAACGACTGCGCGACGATCGCCTGGCCGCGCCGCACGACCCGAATCTCTTCCTCGACGTTGACGGCGAGCGAGATCGCGCGCCGAAGCGCCACCCGCTCGGGGGTGTAGCCACCGACGACCGGATTCTCCATCGCGAAGTACGACATCGCCGAGTCGTTGCGCAGGTAGCGCAACTCGTGGATGCCGCGCTTGGCGAGGTTGGGGGCGAGCTTGTTGTTCGGGATCGCAATGTTCGTGAAATCCTCTGGCACCTGCTCGATCACGTCCATCTCGCGGTTCAGGAACGACAGCCAGCGCGGCTGCGGCTGCTCGATCACGCTGACCTCGACGCGATCCACCATCGGCAGCTTGCGGCCTTTCAGCGTTGCGGCCGCGGACTGCGCGAGCGAGTCACCGACGGGCGCTTCCTCGGCGTAGAACTCGTCGCGGTAGTTCGGGTTCTTCTCGAACACGATCAGCGAGCTGCGCTTCCAACGCGCCAGCCGGAACGGACCGGTGCCGACCGGGTGCTCCATGATCTTGTCGCCGTAGAACTCGACCACCTCGCGCGCCACCGCCCCGGTGATCGCCGGGTCGCTCAGCTCGTCGGCGAAGCGCGGGTTCGCCTGCGCGAGGCGGAACTGCAGCGTGTAGCGGTCGAGCGCGCGCAGGCCCTCGGCGGGCGTGTCGTAGTCGAACGGCTTCTTGCCCTTGATCGCGGCTTCGCGCAGCTCGTCGAGCCCGAGGATGCGGTTGTTGGCCAGTTCCGCGTAGCTGTTGCTCTTGAGCTGCGGGTCGAAATGCCGCTTGATCGAGTAGACGTAATCCTCGGCGACGAGCTCGCGGCGTTTGCCGCCGAAGGCCGCGTCGTCGTTGAAGTAGATGCCCGGGCGCAGCCGGACGATGAAGGTCTTGAGGTCAGTCGAGGCCTCGGGCAGCGCCACCGCCGTGTTCGGCCGCAGCCGCACCGGGCGCGCGAGGAATTCATACGCGTAGGGCGCATCGAGCATGTTGGCCACCATGGTGCGCGAGTACAGGTCGTTGATCTGGGGCGGATCGAAGCCGGTCTCGGCAGCCCGGATCGCGTAGTGCAGCACCTTCTCCGGCTCGGCGGCGCGCGCCCCGGCGAGCATCAGCAGCGCGCTGCCGCACACGACCGCGCGAAAGACAGACAACATGAACAGCGTTCCTCGTGGGATCACGGCAAATCGACTCGGCCCGAGTCTAGGGGCAGCGAACCGGCTGCGACCCCGGTGCAAGCACCATGGTTCCCGCGGCTCGCGGCATGCGAGTTGCGTGGCGGCCAGCGGCGCAAGGGCAAACGCGGGGCAGGTCCCCCGAGCGCAGGCCCTAGACTCGCGCTCGTTTGCACCACGGGTCAGCGGCGCGCCACGAGCGCGCTTCGGCCCGGGCGTTGCCCCTTTGAATGAGGAGTGTGTTCCGGCATGGCGGCTTATCTGATTCGACGCCTGTGGCAGATGATCCCGACGCTGTTCGGCGTCGTGCTGCTGGTGTTCCTGCTGTTCAAGGGCTTCGGCGGCGACCCGGCCGAGGTGCTGGGCGGCCTCAACGCCACCACCGCGCAGGTCGATGCGATCCGCCAGCAGCTCGGCCTGAACGAACCGCTGTGGAAGCAGTTCTTCATCTTCCTGAAGCAGATCGTGACCTTCGACTGGGGCAAGAGCTGGGCCACCAACGAGGCGGTGAGCAACCTGTTCGCAACGCGCCTGCCGGCCACGCTCACCGTGATGCTGCCGATCCTGATCCTGGACACGCTGCTGGCGATTCCGTTCGCGATGGGCGTGGCCTATGTGCGCGGCTCGCTGACCGACCGCACGATCATGGTGGCCACCACCGTGGCGCTGTCGATCTCGTTCCTCGTCTACGTGATCGTCGGCCAGTACGTGTTCGCGTTCCAGCTCGGCCTGTTCCCGGTGCAGGGCTGGAGCGACAGTGTCTGGACGAATCTGCGCGTCTACGCGCCGCTGCCGGTGCTGCTCGCGGTCGCCGTCTCGCTGGCGCCGACGACGCGGCTCTACCGCACCTTCTTCCTCGACGAGATCGGCCACGATTACGTGCGCACCGCGCGCGCCAAGGGCATGACCGAGCGCACCGTGCTGCTGCGGCATGTGCTGCGCAATGCGATGATCCCGATCCTGACGAACGTCGCGGTGAGCCTGCCGGGCATCTTCGTCGGCGCGTTCCTGATCGAGGTGTTCTTCTCGATCCCGGGGCTCGGCCGCGAAATCCTGCTGGCGGTGAACCGCAGCGACTATCCGGTGATCCAGGCCTTCGCGGTCTACATCGCGGTGATCACGATGATCGTGAACCTGGCCACCGACGTGCTCTACAAGCTCGTCGATCCGCGGGTGGTTCTTAAATGAGTTCGGTGCTGGTGAGCCCGCAGCTGACGCCGAGCGCGGCGCGCGCGCGCGGCGTGTGGTCGGCGGCGGCGGCGCGTTTTCGCACCGACCGCGTCGGCATGACCTCGCTCGTGATCGTTGCGCTGTTCCTGCTCGTCGTGCTCGCGGCCGGCCTCGGCCTGGTCGCGAAGAACTGGCAGGTGGAGCGCGGCGTGCCCGACGCGCCGCCGACCTTCATGGGTCCGGCCGCCAAGAGCGCGGCCGCCGCGATCCCGCAGCCCTCGGGTCCGAACGTCGACATCTCGAGCGTGGACCCGCTCGCGCCCAAGTACGCCGAATGGGCCGAGGCGGCGAAGAAGTACCAGACCACCGAGGCCGCGCGCGCCACCACGCTGCCGTTCGGCGCCGACCGGCTCGGCCGCGATGTGCTGGCCAAGGCGGTCAAGGGCGCGCAGGTGTCGATCCTGGTCGGCGTGGCCGCGGCCGTGGTGGCCACGGTGATCGGCACCTTGCTCGGCGCGGTCGCCGGCTTCTTCGGCGGCAAGATCGGCGACTTCCTCGAGTGGGTCTACAACGTCTTCACCGCGATGCCCAGCATCCTGCTGATCTTCGCGTTCGCGGCAGTGTTCCCGCGCGGCGTGCTGTCGGTGGTGATGATCCTCGGCCTCGCCGGGTGGACCGGCATCTACCGCCTCGTGCGCGCCGAGTTCATCAAGCACGCGGTGCGCGACTACGTGCGCTCGGCCGAGGCGATCGGCGCGAGCACCGCGTCGCGCATGTTTCGCCACATCCTGCCGAACGTCAGCCACGTCGTGCTGGTGCAGCTCTCGATCCACGTCGTCGGCTTCATCAAGTCGGAGGTGATCCTGTCGTACCTCGGGCTCGGCGTGGGCGTCGATCAGGTC
This sequence comes from uncultured Rhizobacter sp., assembly GCA_964247075.1. GTDB lineage: Bacteria > Pseudomonadota > Gammaproteobacteria > Burkholderiales > Burkholderiaceae_C > LMDS01. The sequence continues at coordinate 69,276 of CAXTSS010000005.1, forward strand.
TCGTGGGGCACGATGCTCTCGGAAGCCCAGAGCGAGCTGATCCTCGGCCATTGGTGGCAGCTGGCCGCGGCGACGACCCTGATGGCGGTGTTCGTGACCGCGTTCTCGTTGATGACCGATGCGCTGCGCGATGCGCTCGATCCCAAGTTGCGGGGCCTCGAATGAGCACGCTGTTGAGCATCAAGGACCTTCGGGTCGCCTTCCGAACCGGCAAGACGAACGGCGTCGTGCAGCGCTTCGAAGCGGTCAAGGGCGTCAGCTTCGACGTGCCCGAGAACACCACGATCGCGCTCGTCGGCGAATCCGGCTCGGGCAAGAGCGTGACGGCGATGTCGATCCTGAACCTGCTGCCCGACAACGCCGAGCGCAGCGGCGCGATCACGTTCAGGGGCCGCGACATGCTCGCCACCCCGCTCGCCGAGTTGCAGAAGCTGCGCGGCAAGGAAATCGCCTGCGTGTTCCAGGACCCGATGACTTCGCTGAACCCGGTGTTCACGGTCGGCCAGCAGATCTGCGAGCCGCTGATGAAGCACCTCGGCCTGAGCGCGCGCGCGGCGATGACGCGCGCCGAGGCCTTGCTCCAGGAAGTCGGCATGCCCGAGCCGAAGCGGCGCCTCTCGGCCTACCCGCACCAGCTCTCGGGCGGCCAGCAGCAACGCGTGATGATCGCGATGGCGCTGGCCTGCGAACCCAAGCTGCTGATCGCCGACGAGCCGACCACTGCGCTCGACGTGACGATCCAGCGCCAGATCATGGAGCTGCTCGCCGGGCTCAAGTCGAAGCACCAGATGAGCATGCTGTTCATCAGCCACGACCTGGGCGTGGTCGGCGAGATCGCCGACCACGTCGTCGTGATGCGCGGCGGCAGCGTGCGCGAGCAGGGTGCCGTGGCCGGCATCTTCGCGAACCCGCAGGACGCGTACACCAAGGCCCTGCTCGCCTGCCGGCCGACGCTGGAGCAGCGCGATTCGCGCCTGATGGTGATCGACGATCACATCGCCGGCAGAGCCGCCGGCACGCGCTTCAAGGCCAAGGATCCCAACGCGCGCGTGATCATCGAGGCGAGCGCGCTGACGAAGAGCTTCTGGCTGCAGAGCGGCGTGTTCGGCCGCAAGGAGTTCAAGGCCGTGAAAGGCGCCACGTTCAAGTTGCGCCAGGGTCACACGCTCGGCGTCGTCGGCGAATCGGGCTCGGGCAAGACGACGATGGGCCTGGCGCTGCTGCGCCTGCACGAACCCAGCGGCGGGCCGGTGACCGGCCAGGTCACCTTCGATGGCGTCGACCTGCTCGCATTGAGCAAGGCCGAGATGCTGCCGATGCGCAAGCGCATCCAGGTCGTCTTTCAGAACCCGTATGCCTCGCTCAACCCGCGCTTCACGGTCGGCCAGACGCTGGTCGAGCCGATGACGATCCACGGGATCGGCAAGGACAACAACGAGCGCGAAGCCCGCGCCAAGGCGCTGCTGCTCAAGGTCGGCCTGGACGACGCGGCGATGGACAAATACCCGCACGAGTTTTCCGGCGGCCAGCGCCAGCGCGTCGCGATCGCGCGCTGCCTGACGCTGGACCCCGAGGTGCTGGTGCTCGACGAAGCCGTCAGCGCGCTCGACGTGTCGGTGCAGGCGCAGGTGCTGAACCTGCTGAAGGACCTGCAGGACGAACTCGGGCTCGCCTACATCTTCATCAGCCACGACCTGGCCGTGGTGCGGTTCATGGCCGACGAGGTGCTGGTGATGAAAGACGGCGAAGTCGTCGAACAGGCCGGCGTCGAGGCGATCCTCGACGCGCCGAAGCAGGAGTACACGCGGCGCCTGCTGGGTGCGATACCGCGCGGGTACCGCGCGCCGGCTTGAGCGCGCGCATCGCCCGACAAATCCGGTCGAGCCTGTAACGCACCTTTTACGTTTTGCGTCACTTTTGATGCCCGGCGCTTCAAATTGAAGTCAAATTTTGTCGCGTGACGCCCACAGAAGGCCTTGAACACCTTGGCACAGACGTTGCGCTTGTGTGTGCACAGCATCCGCGACGCCACTCGAAGAGCAGCGCGGACCGAGCACACAAAGGACGTCGTTGCCATGCCGCTGAACCGCACTGCCCGCACCAGCATCACCACCGCGCCGCGGCGCGGCCGGCCCGCCAACCCGAGTTGCCGTGGCGGCGCGTCGTCGCTGTTGCGGCTGACGCAATCGGCCTCGGCGCGCTTGCCCAGCGCACCGGCCTTGAGCGACTGGATGAGCCACGCGGCCAGCGTGTTGCTGCCCGTCACCGGTCCGCTCACCAGCGCCTGGGAGTCGTGATGAACGGCAGCACCGCTCCGGTCGCGCGCCGCGTCGTCGCCAACGTTCTGCCCGAGCGCCGCACGCCGGCGGTCGCCCCGACCCAACGTCAACCCTTCCGCGTGTTGCAGACCGCCCATGCGCCGGCACAGCTGTCGCTGTTCCTGCGGCCGACGGCCAAGCGTTGAAGCGCCACCAGTTCCAAGGACGACACTGATGTCCTGAGGGGAGCGGGCAGGTCCGGGCGTAGTCGAGAGCGAGCCCAGACAAACGACTGTCCCGCTTCCCTTCTTTCTATTCGCGAGCCGAGCGCCGGGCCGCCCCAAGCCGGCGCGTATCCCCCGGGGGGATCGGCCGATGTACCCATCGGACGAGGGGCTTCATTTCGTTCGATCCGGGCAAGCCCTGTGAGTGAGATGCGACCCGCGCGAGACACTGCGCGCATCGTGCTTCCCCAAGGGCTCCCATGCATTCCATCCGCCGCCGCCACCTGCTCGTCAGCGCAGGCCTGCTCCCCGCCGCTTCGCTGTGGGCGCAGCCGGCCTGGCCGACCAAGCCGGTGCGCATCGTCGTGCCGTTCGCGCCGGCGGGCACCACCGACATCCTGGCGCGCGCGCTCGCGCCCGAGCTGGGCAAGGCGTTCGGCCAAAGCTTCGTGATCGACAACCGCGCCGGCGCCGGCGGCAACATCGGCGCCGATGCGATCGCCAAATCGGCGCCCGACGGCTACAACCTGCTGATGGGCACGGTCGGCACGCAGGCCATCAACGGTGCGCTGTACCCGAAGATGCCGTTCGACCCGGTCAAGGATTTCGCGCCGATCGTGCTGGTCGCCGGCGTCCCGAACGTGCTGGTGATGAGCCCGGCCAAGATGCAGGCCTACGGCGTGAACAGCGTGGCCGATCTGATCCGCTACGCCAAGGCCAACCCGGGCAAGCTGAACATGGCGTCGAGCGGCAACGGCACCTCGATCCACCTCACCGGCGAACTCTTCAAGAGCCTGACGGGCACGTACATGCTGCACTTCCCGTACCGCGGCTCGGGCCCGGCGCTGCTCGAGCTGATGTCGGGCGCGATGGACTTGATGTTCGACAACCTGCCCTCGGCGTTGCCACACATCAAGTCCGGCAGGCTGCGCGCGCTGGCGGTGTCGAGCGCGCAGCGCAGCGCGGCCCTGCCCGAGGTGCCAACGATCGCCGAGAGCGGTGGCGCGGTGAAGGGCTTCGACGCGAGCTCGTGGTTCGGCCTGCTGGCGCCGGCGGGCACGCCGGCCGACATCGTCAACCGCGTGCAGCAGGAAACCGCCAAGGCGCTGCAATTGCCGGCGCTGAAGGAGCGCCTGCAGTCGCAGGGCGCCATTCCAGGTGGCCAAGCACCGGCCGAGTTCGCGAAGTTCATCGCGGCCGAGACGGTCAAGTGGGCGAAGGTCGTGAAGGAGTCCGGCGCGAAGGTGGATTGATCACTCCGGCAACGCGAAGCCCATCTGCCCGAGTGTGTCGGCGACCAGCTCGAGCCGCAGCACCGGGCTGTCGAGCGCCATGAAGCGTTGCTTCAGCGCGGCATCGAGCGGCAGCAATTCGCACCAGCGGTTGGCGAGCCAGCCGCAATCGTCCCAGCGGTAGGGTTGGCGCAGCGGCGGCTCGGCGCCCGTCTCGCCGCTCTGCTCGATGCTGTGCTCGATCTGACGCAGCAACCCCTGCAGCGCGTCACGGGTGAACGCGATGTCGTCGGGCACCGCCACCGGCGCATCGTCGGCGAGTAGTTCCACATCGGCCACCCACAGCCCGAACTTCTGCTGCGCGCTGTGCGTGACGCGAAAGCGCTGCGTGCCGGTGCAGCGGGTCACCATCAGCCCGGCCTGCGGGCGCTCCAGCGAATCGATGCGGGCGAGCGTGCCGACCTGGTGGAAGGCCTCGTGCGCGAACCCGTCGCCGCTCGGGCCGCCGGCCGGTTGCCGAACCTCGCTGCCCTGGCTCAAGCAGACCACGCCGAAGGGCTCGCCCGCCCGGTGGCGCTTGCCGATCATGTCGAGGTAGCGAACCTCGAAAATCTGCAAGGGCAGCACGCCGTCCGGGAACAGCACGGTGTTCAGCGGAAACAGCGGCAGGTCGCGCAGCGTCGGCAGGGAAGCGTCCATGCGCCGATGCTAAGCGGGCCGCGGTATCCCTCTGCCGGATGGTCTAATCTCCCGCCGAACGCCCGCCCCATGCCCGCCCCTTCGAACGAACGCCTCGAGTCGGTCCCCACGCTGCTGAGCCTGCTCGCCCTTTGGCTGCTCGCCACGCTCGGCCTGCGCCCGCTGCTGCTGCCCGACGAGGGCCGTTATGCCGAGGTGGCGCGCGCGATGCTGCACCACGACGTGCTGGTGCCGACACTCGACGGCCTGCCGTTCTTCCACAAGCCGCCGCTGTTCTACTGGCTCGACATCGCCGCAATGCAGGTCGTCGGCGAGAACGTGTTCGCCGGCCGCTTCGGCTCGTTCGTCGGTGCGTGGTTGATGGGCGCGGCGCTGCTGCTGGCGATGCGCCGCTGGCACGGCCCGCGCACCGCGGCGATCGCACTCGGCGTGCTCGCGACGATGCCGTTCTTCTTCGTCGGCGCGCAGTACGCGAACCACGACATGCTGGTGGGCGGGCTGATCGCGGCGGCGGTGCTGGCGACCGCACGCGCGGTCGATGCGCCTCCCCATGTGGACCTGCGCTGGCTCGTCGCCGGCTGGGCGCTGTGCGCGCTGGCGATGCTGGCCAAGGGGCTGATCGGCTTCGTGCTGCCGGCGCTGGTGATCGGCCCGTGGCTGCTCGCGCAGCGGCGCTGGCGCCAGGTGATCGGGCTGATGCACCCGCTCGCGCTGCTCGCGTTCGCGCTCGTCGCGGCGCCGTGGTTCGTCGCGATGCAGCTGCGCTACCCGGGCTTCTTCGACTACTTCTTCGTCGAGCAGCATTTCCGCCGCTTCGCACAATCCAATTTCAACAACGTGCACGGTGCGTGGTTCTTCATCGTCGCGATGCCGCTGCTGACATTGCCGTGGAGCGCGTGGTTGCCAGCTGCCGTGAAACGCGTCTGGGCCGGCCGCGATGCGACGCTCGGCCTGTACGCGTGGTGGCTGATCGCAGTGCTCGGCTTCTTCTCGATCCCGAGCTCCAAACTGGTCGGCTACGCGCTGCCGGCGCTGGCACCGTGGTGCGCGCTGCTGGCGCTCGCGGTCTCCGGCACCGCGGCCGACGGCACGCGCCGCGTCTGGCCGTGGGTGATGGGCGCGGCGGCGGTCGCGTGCTTGGGCGTCGTCGGCATCGTCGCTTGGAAGGAGCCGCAATCGAGCCGCGCGCTGGCGCTCGAACTGGCCGCGCAGATCGCGCCGGCCGACACGGTCGTGATGGTCGACGAGTATTACTACGACGTGCCGTTCTACGCGCGGCTCGCGAAGCCGGTCGTGATCGCCAGCCGCTGGGACGACCCCGCGCTGCCGACGCGCGACAACTGGCGCAAGGAGGTCTTCGATGCCGCGCGCTTCGACCCCGCGCTCGGCAGAGCGCTGCTCCAGCCGCTCGACAAGCTTGATGCGCTGACCTGCGGCGCTGGCGCGGTCTGGTTCATCGTGTCGCCGGCGGACGCGGCGCGCGTCTCTGCGTTGGCGGGAGCCACCCGCAGCTTCAGCGACCGGCGCGCCGAGTTGTGGCGCGTTCCGGGCCGAACGTGCCCGTGATCTGATCCGCATGCGTCACTTCATCCGCTACACGACTGTCGGCGCCATCGCGACGGCGCTGCACTACCTGCTGCTGATCGCCTGCGTCGAGTGGGGCCGGTGGCCGGCTTTCATCGCCTCGGGCTTCGGTGCGGTGGTCGGCGCGCAAGTGGCTTATGCCGGCAACCGCTGGTTCACGTTCGCGCACACCGGCGCGGTGCGCGCCTCGTGGCCGCGCTTTCAGGCGGCGGCGTTGATCGGTGCGTTGCTCGGCATGGCGGTCGTGGCGCTCGGCGTGCGCTTCAGCGTGCACTACGTGCTGGCGCAGATCGCCGCAACCTTGTTGAGCCTGGTGCTGACCTTCGCGATCAACCGGGTGTGGACGTTCGCGAAGTAAGTTTCAGGCCGTCTGCCAGACGCGGCCCAACACCACATCGGCCTCGGCCAGATCCTCCATGAAGTCCTTGCTCGCCAGGTATTTCAGCTCGCGCGAGCGCGCGGCGGCGATCGCATCGGTCGGGTCACCCGGCTCGCGCAGGCCGGGGTGGCAGAACAGCAGGCCGCCTTCGGGCGGCAGCTTCTTCAGCCAACCGCGCATCAGCGCGCCGTAATCCAGCGCCTCGAAGTCGTAGGCGCCGAGCAGCACCGGGTTGTGTGCCAGCACGCGCTGCTTCAGCGCCGTGGCCAGCCCGCGCCCGCCTGTGTGCTCGATCAGCATGCGCTTGAAACCGCTGCCCGGCCCGAGCAGGCGGCCGGTGTTGCGCACCGCGGGCAGCGGCTGCACATGCTCGGCCATGTCGAGAATCGAATCGCGCAGGCCCGGCAGGTGGTGCACATGCTGGTGGCCGTCGATGAAGCGCGGCGGCTCGCCGTAGGCATTGATGAAGGCGCGCAGCTGCGCGTGCACCTCGTTGCGCATGTCGGCCTGCGGCAGCAGGTGCAGGTGCGCACGCGCGATCAGCGACGGCAGCGAGGGCAGCGTCGGCCAGCGCCGCGCCAGCCGCGCGCTCAGCGGCTGGCCTTCGGTGAAGTTGATGTGCAGGCCGACATCGACCGTGTCCGGCAACTTCTGCAGCCGCTGCGCTTGTTCGACCCAATGCGGTCCGCTGGTGATGCATGAAATCGCCGTGAGCCGATGCGACAGCGCAAGCCGGGCGATGCCGGCGCTGATGCCGGGGCTGAGCCCGAAGTCGTCGGCGCACAAGGCCAGGACGCGCGTCATGCGATCGGGTCGCCCATCGCGCCGCGCCCGGCCTCGCTGCCGACAAGGTAGACCGGCCGCTGCTTGACCTCGTCGAAGATCCGGCCGACGTACTCGCCGAGGATGCCGATCGACAGCAGCTGCACGCCGCTGAAGAACATCATGCCAACCACCAACGTGGCCCAGCCGGGCACATTGTTGCCGTAGATGAAGTACTCGATCACGAACCACGCGCCGAACGCGAGCGCGAACAGCGCGACGACGACGCCGAGCGCGCTCCACAGCCGCAGCGGCGCGTTCGTGAACGCGGTGACGCCGGTGAACGCGAGCCGCGAGAGGCTGCGCAGCGAGAACGAGCTGGTGCCGGCGTGGCGCTCGGCAGGCACGTAAGGAATGATGACGTTGTCGAAGCCGACCCACGCATACAGCCCCTTCATGAAGCGGTTGCGTTCGGGCAGCGACTTGAGGGCATCGACGACGCGCCGGTCCATCAGCCGGAAATCGCCCGCATCGACCGGGATAGCCACCGCCGCGTTCTGGTTGACGAGGCGGTAGAAGATCGCGGTGCCGATGCGCTTGAGCCAGCTCTCGTCCGCGCGCGAGGCGCGCGCCGCGCAGACCATGTCGGCGCCCTGCGCCCACGCGCTCACCATCTCGGGCACGAGCGACGCGGGGTGCTGCAGATCGGCGTCCATCAGCAGCACCACGTCGCCCAAGGCGCGGTCGATGCCGGCGGTGAGCGCAGCCTCCTTGCCGAAGTTGCGCGACAGGCGCACGTAGCGCACGCCGGGCCGGGTGAGCCAGGGCGCGATCGCGGCGGGGGTGGCGTCACGGCTGCCATCGTCGATGACGATGATTTCCCAGCGCTCGGTGAGTGTGGCCAGTTGGCCGGTCAGCCCTTCGAGCAGCGCGCCGATGTTGGCGGCCTCGTTGAAGGCCGGCACGACGCAGCTGATCGCGGGGCGGGGAGAGCGCGGGGGAGTGGTCATCGATCGGTCAGGGAGCATCACCGTCGCGGACTGTAGCGCGGCCGGCGCCGGGGCCCCGAACCCAGGGGGGCTCACTTCATTGTTGCCACACGACGCGCTGGTGCTTGCCGACCCAGCGCTCGAACATCGGCCCGTAGACCTCCTCGATGCGGTTGCGCTTGACCTTGAAGGTCGGCGTGATGAAGCCGTTGTCCACCGTCCACGGCTCCTTCACGACGACGAGGCAATCGAGCTGCTCGTGCGGGTCGAGCTTGGCGTTGATCGCGTCCAGGTGCGCGGCCAGCGAGACCTCCATCGCGGCGCGGCCGCTGCTGTCTTCGGCGCGCTTGGCCGCGTCGGCGTTGAGCATCACGAGGCCGAGCGGCTGGCCGAGGTTGGCACCGGTGACGACGCAGGCCTCGACCGCGCCGTTCATCACCAGCCGGTCCTCGATCGGCGCGGGCGCAACGTACTTGCCCTTGCTGGTCTTGAACAGGTCCTTCACGCGGCCGGTGATGCGCAGGTTGCCCTCGGCATCGAGCTGGCCCTTGTCGCCGGTGTGCAGCCAACCGTCGGCGGTGAACGCGTCGCGGGTCAGGCCGGGCTCCTTGTAGTAGCCGAGCATCAGGCCCGGGCTCTTCATCTGGATCTCGCCCGAGGCCGGGTCGAGCCGGCTCTGCACGCCGTCGTAGGCCTTGCCGACGGTGCCGGGGCGCTGCACGCCGGGCAGGGTGGCGTGCGAGACGCCGCAGTTCTCGGTCATGCCGTAGACCTCGATGATGGGCAGGCCCAAGGCTTCGTACCAGCGCAGCAGCTCGGGCGGCATCGGCGCGGCGCCGCCAGCGGCGATGCTGCATTGATCGAGGCCGAGCGCGGTCAGCACCTTCTTCGCGACGATGCGGCCGAGCAGCGGGATCTTCAGCAGCCGCGCCAGTTTCTCGGCCGGCATCTTGGCGTGCGCGCCCTGCTGGAACTTGACCCACAAACGCGGCACCGAGAAGAAGCAGGTCGGCCGCGCGCGCCGCACGTCGGCGACGAAGGTCTCGAGGCTCTCGGCGAAGTAAACGTGCATCGAGGTCGAGAGCAGGCCGTGCTCGACCAGCGTGCGCTCGGCCACGTGCGCCAGCGGCAGGTACGACAGCATGCGCGCACTCTGGCGCAGCGGCACACGCTTGAGCGCGCTGTCGATCGACCAGGCGAAGGTCGCGAAGCTGTGCATCACGCCTTTGGGCATGCCGGTCGTGCCCGAGGTGTACATGATGGTCGAGAGCTCGTCGGCGGCGCGCACCGGGTGGCCCTGCAGCGGCGGCGTCGCCTTGACGATCGCCTCCCACTGCGGGAACGTGGTTGGCGGCGAGAGCGGCGTGGCGATGCAGGGCAGGCCTTCGGGGATGCCCGCCTTCATCCCGTCCCAGCCGTCGAGCTTGCCGACAAACAGCAACTTCGCTTCGCTGTGTTCGAGGATCTGACGGATCGTGTCGGCGGCGAGCGTTGGGTACAGCGGCACCGAGACGAAGCCAGCCATCCAGATCGCGAAGTCGCACATCAGCCAGTGCGCACAGTTCTTCGACAGGATCGCGATGCGGCTGCCGGGTTCCAGCCCCAAGCCCTGCAGGTGCGCGGCCATGCGGCGCGTCTCGTCCATCACCTGCGCCCAGGTGTAGTCGCGCAGCGCGCCGCCGCCGAGCGGCTGGGTCAGGATGACGCGGTTCGGCTCGCTCGCCTCCCAGTGGCAGAGGCGTTGCAAGGCAAGACTGGCGGGGCTCGTGGTGGTCGACATGCGCGCGCACTTTCGCTGAACTCGATCCAGCGACGGTAGAACATCGGTGCCAGCACGCCAAGGGCGGAACTACCCGGGCACTTCGCCCCGATCATTGGGTCATGCCACCGTCGCTTCGTCGGTGCGCTTGTCGCCGCGGTTGTCGATCCAACCGATACTGATCGTGTCGCCGGCCTTCGCGCCTTTCACGACGAACTCGGTGAACGGGTTCTTCGCGATCGCCGTACCCCACTGCGCCGTCAGCACGGTCTTGCCGTTGAGCGCCGCGACGACCTCGGTGATGTGCCAGGCGGGAATGGTCTTGCCGGCCGCGTCCTTGCGCTGGCCGGTTTCCATTTCGTGGCTCATCAGCACGCGCACGACGGCGCTGCTGCCTTGCATTTGCGCGCGAATTCGCATCGGGTCGGACATTGTCGGTTCTCCCCATTTAGCCGCCACAACCACCGAGCGTGACCTTCACTTCCTTCTGCGCATAGAGCACCTTGCCGTCGGCCATGATCGCCACGGCGAGCACGTTCGAGGTCTGGCCCATCTTGATGCGCGTCTTCACGCTCGTCTCGACCGCGTCGGTGAACTCGAAGATGCCGGCCAGCGTCGTCGGGTTCTTCTCGACCAGCACCGCGATGCGCTTGACGCCGGGCAGCGCGGTGCTCGCGGCGATCGGCACGACAGCGCCGTTCTCGGCGATGTCGGGCGCGGTGAACACGATGTCGGCACTCTCCACCGGCTTGGCGAGGCCCAAGCCCTTCATCACCTCGTCGATCGTCTTGCCTTCGAACGCGGCCTTGGCCCACGCGCTCTGCGCGCGCGCCGGCAGCACGCCGGCGCCGGCCACCAGGGCCGCGACGGCCGCGCTGCGCGACATCATGTCTCGACGGGTCTGCATGGGTCGGTTCCTTCAGGGCCTGCGAGGCCGAGCCGGAACTGTAGGGCCGAACGGGTGCGCCCTGGGCACGCTCAGGGATACCCCCGATGAGCTATGCGGCGGCGGCGCGCGCGACGGCCGCTTCGATGTCTTCCTGGACCTTGCGCGCGCCGCGCAGCACCAGCGTCACTTCGAGCCCGGCTTGCGGGGCGACGGCTTGCGCGATCTCATCGAGCGTGGCCGGGTCGGTCATCAGCGCATACGCCAGCGCCGACAGCGCGCACACGCCGCGCCGCGGCAGCTGCATCGGCAGTTCGCGGGTGGCGTTGACGATGACGTGATAGCGCACGCTGGCCGTCGCCACCGCCGACAAGCCCCAGCTCTCGCACAGCGCGGCGCCGAGCGCGTCATGGCTGACACCGAACTCGGCGTGCTCGAGCAGCAGCAACTCTTCGTCGTCCGCCGCCTCTCGAAGCATCGCGCGGTAGCGCTGGCTCGAATGGCGGAACAGCACGGCCTTGCCGCATTCCTCGAACAACCCGGCAGAGTGCGCCGCCCAGGGATCGACATTCAACGCCACGCCCATGCGGCTCATCAGCAGGCTGCGCACGCTGGCGCGCTCCCACAGCGGGTCGAGTTCGGGCGCCGCCGGGAACACCGCGCGCAGGCCCATCTCGAACGTCACCGCCGCGACCTCGCGCGTGCCCAGGTGCGTGATCGCCTGGTGCACCGATTGGACCCGGCCGCGCAGCCCGTAGAGCGACGAGTTCACGGCCTTCAGCACGGCCGAGGCAAGCGCCATGTCGGACGAGATCAGCGCGCTGACGGCCTGCAGGTTCACCTCCTCGTCGGCGAGCAGCAGTGACAGCTTCACCAGCGCATCGGGCGGCGCCGGGATGTCGACGCTCAGCGAACGAAGTTTGGGATCGACGGGCACGGCGGGCTCCTTCCTGGGCGCGGCAATGGATCGCCCATGTTAGGCAGCGCGGCGCCGCGCCGTCCGCGGAACAACGGGGCAAAGCCGCGCCTGTTCGGCGTCGCAGCGCCTCCCGCAATGACAAAGGGCGCCAGGTTCACCTGGCGCCCTTCGGATTTTGCTTCGGCCCAGACAGCGGCCTGAAATGTCTCCTCGACCCCGTCCTGCAAGGCACCATGGCGGTGCCTGCTGCGAGGGTTGAGACTGTAGGAGCCGGGCGACCCGGCCGCACTAGGACTTACCCGACGCAAATTGACAACGCGCCACAGCGGCGCGCGCCATCAGAGGGCGGCCATCGGCACGGAAAGCACCACTTTCGTACCTTCGCCGACACTGCTGGTGACCGTCACGGCGCCGTCGTGCAGCTCGACGATGCGTTTGACGATCGCCAGCCCGAGGCCCTTGCCGCCCTCGCCGGTGGCCGGCGCCACGCTCTGGCGGCTCTGGTAGAAGCGGTCGAACAGGTGTGGCAGATCGGCCGCCGCGATGCCGGGGCCGGTGTCGGCCACGCTCACCTCGACCCGATCGCCCGCGACGCGCGCGGCCAGCGTGACGCGGGCCCCGGCCGGACAGAACTTCAGCGCGTTGTCGACGAGGTTGGCGACAGCGCGCTCGAACAGCTCGATGTCGAGCGCCGCGAACGGCGGCGCGGCCGCGACAGCGTGTTCGGCGTCCAGCGCGACGCCCTGCTGCGCGGCGCGCTCGGCGAAGCGGATCGCGATGTCGTCGAGCAACTCGCCCGCATCGACGACCTCGGCGTGCAGCTTGAACTCCGGCTCGTCGAGCTTGGCCAGATCGCCCAGCGAGCGCACCAGCCGCGCGGCGTTGCGGGTGTTGCGCAGCGCGACCTCGACCAGCCGCCGGTCTTCGCCGCGCGCCGGGTCGACGGCCCAGCGACTGTCCAGCGTTTCGAGGCAGGCGACCGTGGCCGTCAGCGGCGAGCGCAGGTCGTGCGACAGGTTGCTCACGCCCTCGCGCCGGAAGTGATCGAGCCGGCGCAGCTCGTTCCACTGGCTGCGGCACATGTCGATCAGCATCACGAACGCGCCGGTGAGCTGGCCGAACTCGTCGCGCGTCGCCTTGGGCAACACCATTTGCGGAGCGCCCGCCCGGCCGGCGCCGAGACCGTCGTCCAGCCCGCGCTGCGAGAGCGTCGCGACCGCGTCGGTGAGGCGTTGCAGCGGCCGTGTGACCGAGACGATGATCAGCACGGCGACCAGCGTCGTGAACGCCACGATGGCCAGGATCAGCCCGAGCGCGGGCCGTCCGAAGCTCATCCGCAGCGCGGCCCAGCGGCCCTCGGGCAGTTGCTCGGTGTGCAGCACCAGGTAGAGGTAGCCGACCACCGGATCGGCGTTGCGGATCACCGCGCGGCGCACCGGCTGCACGGCGACGACCGCGTTCGCATCCATACGCTCCGGGTCGTCGCCCATCACGTACGCAGCATCGGGCTGGCCGACCGCTTTCAGCACCGGCGAGAGCGCGACCTTGAAGTCTTTTGGCAGCGGCTTCGTGCTGCACGCCAGCACGGTGCCGTCTCGATCGAGCAGGTAAAGCTGGGTGTCGGGCTCGAACAGCACCATGTTGCGCAGCCAGACCTCGAACTCGTCGGGCCGGCGCTCGTACAACTCGAACAGGTTGTCGTAATTGGCGACGACGCGGCCGAGAAACGCGGTGCCGCGCCGGTACGCCGTCTCGTGTTCAAAGCGCTGGAACGCGTAGACGACGGTCGCGATCACCAGCAGCGCCGTGATCAGGCCGGTGGCGAAGATCGTCAGCGCCAGCTTCAGCCGAACGCTCATGCTGGGTCGCGCATCTTGTAGCCCGCGCCGCGCGCCGTCAGGATGATCTCGGGCCGCATCGGGTCGGCCTCGAGCTTGGCGCGCAGGCGGTTGATGTGCGTCGTCACCGTGTGCTCGTAGCCGTCGTGCGTGTAGCCCCAGACCGCGTTCAGCAGCTGCGCGCGCGAGAACACATGGCCGGGGTGGGTCGCGAAGTGCAGCAGCAGGTCGAACTCGAGCGCGGTGAAGTCGATCAGCTCGCCACGGCAGCGCACCTGGCGCTTGGCAGGCAGGATCTCGAGCTCGCCGCTGCGGATCGCGGCCGCGCGGCCCGGCGCCTGGGCGTTCGTCTGCGCGGCCGCGAGCAGATCGGCACGGCGCAGCAGCGCCTTCACCCGCGCCAGCAGCTCGGCGAGCGAGAACGGCTTGGTCAGGTAGTCGTCGGCACCCAGCTCCAACCCGAGCACGCGGTCGAGCTCGGTGGACTTGGCGGTGAGCATCAGGATCGGCGTCGCGCTGCCGCGCGCGCGCAGCGCCTTGCAGACCTCCAGCCCGTCCATGCGCGGCATCATCAGATCGAGGATCAGCAGGTCGCTGGGCTGCTGCATCTGCTGCGCGAGCGCCGCTTGGCCATCGTCGACGGCCGAGACCTCGTAGCCGGCCGCGCGCAGGTTCATCACCAGCAGGTCGCGGATGTCGGTCTGGTCTTCGGCGACGAGGATGTGGGCGGGCATGCCTGATTGTCGGCCCGGTCGCACTCGTTCTTACGCAAATGTGATCTTCCTGTGAGCTTCGGTGAGGCTGGCGCGAGGTGCCGCGACGACAGTTCATCCATCGACCACGCCACACCGGACCGCCATGAACCTCGTCGCCGACCTCCCGTCGCCCGCCCCCGTTTTCAGCCCCACCGTCTCGTGGGCAGAGATGGTCTCGCACCGCGGCTACCTGGTGCGCTTTGCCCAACGCAAGTTGCGCGATCCGCTGATGGCCGAGGACGCGGTGCATGACGTGTTCGAGGCCGTGCTGTCGGGCCGCGCCGTGTTCGCCGGCCGCGCCGCGCTGCGCTCCTGGCTGACGGCGGTGCTGAAGAACAAGATCGTCGATTCGGTGCGCCGCAACGTCGGCATGGATTCGCTCGACGATGTCGACGCCGAAGGCAGCCCGGCGCACGCCGTCGAATGCCCGCAGCCACGCCCCGACGAGATCGCCGAGCAGCAACAGCTGCTGTCGATCGCGCTGCAGCGCATCGAGGCCCTGCCCCAAGGACTGCGCGACGTGATGCGGCTGCGCGTGCTCGAAGAGCGGAGCACCGAAGACGTCTGCCGCGAACTCGGCATCAGCGAGGACAACCTGTTCGTGCGGCTGCACCGGGCGCGCAAGCAGTTGCTGTCGTGAGCTGTCGCTACGCCTGATGTTCCGTGCGCGTCGCGGCAGGCGGTCTTTCCAAGAAGAACCACACCGGCCCAGCAAAGGCGCGTTCGGGCAGGCTGGAGCGCGCCTGTGGAGCGCCGAGAAGCACAGGGCTCGTGGCCGCGCGCGCAGCGCGCATCCACAACTGACTCGTCGCGTCTGTTTGACCGCAGAGAGCGCAGCGAACCCAGGGAGTTCAGCGACGTGGCCACGAGACCGATGCAGTGAGCCCGGACACAGAACAGTCCCTGCGGACTGTTCTGTGCCTGGCGAACGCCATGCCGCCTGCAGGCGGCATGGCCAGGGCAGTCGGAGCGAAGCGCAGACCGCTCCAGCGAAGCGCGCAAGCCTGCCCGAACGCGCCTTTGCCGCTCAGCAACGCAGACGCGGCGAAGACGCCTCACTCCGCGTCGAGCGCGCCCCTCACCACCGCCTGCGTCAGCGCCGGCGAGCACTCTTCGAGAAAGCGATACGCATAGCCGCGCAGGTAGTGGCCGCGCCGCACCGCGATGCGGGTGGTGTTGGGCGGAA
This sequence comes from uncultured Rhizobacter sp., assembly GCA_964247075.1. GTDB lineage: Bacteria > Pseudomonadota > Gammaproteobacteria > Burkholderiales > Burkholderiaceae_C > LMDS01. The sequence continues at coordinate 84,746 of CAXTSS010000005.1, forward strand.
ACAGGTGCGCAGCGGCTATGCTTTTCAGGCCCACATCACGCACCGGGTCGAACGCCATCGACGCGATGATGCCGACGCCAAGGCCGACCTCGACATACGTTTTGATCACGTCCGCGTCGAGCGCGCTCATCACCACATCTGGCGTCAGCCCGGCCTCGGCATAGGTCGCGTCGATGCGCGGCCTGCCCGTGTAGCCGGCGTGGTAGGTGATCAGCGGGTGCTCGGCGAGCGCCTGCAGCGTCAGCTTCTTGAGTTGGGTCAGCGCATGGCCGTCGGGCACGACGACGAGGTGGTGCCAGTCGTAGAACGGGAAGCTCGCGAAATTGGCCACCGCGCCGTCGCCGCCGTCGAGCGCCTCGGTGGCGATGCCGATGTCGGCCTCGCCAGAATTGAGCAGCGCGACGATCTCGGCCGGGCTCGCCTGGTGCAGCACCAGGTGAACCTTCGGGAACGCTTGCTTGAAGCGCCGCACCACGGGCGGCAGCGCGTAGCGCGCCTGCGTGTGCGTGGTCGCGATCGTCAGGCTGCCTTCGTCGCGGTTCGCGAACTGCTCGGCCAGGCGCTTGATGTTCTTCGCGTCGATCAGCATGCGCTCGACGATGCCGACCAGCTCCTTGCCCGGCTCGGTCAGCCCGGTGAGGCGCTTGCCCTTGCGCACGAAGAGCTCGATGCCGAGCTCGTCCTCGAGATCGAGGATGTGCTTGCTGACGCCCGATTGCGAGGTGAACAGCGCGTTCGCGACCTCGGTGAGATTGAAGTTGCGCTGGACGGCCTCGCGGATGATGCGCAGTTGCTGAAAGTTCATCGCGTGACTATGCCGCCTCTTTCACCGCAGCGGGCAACGAAGCGTCGTCGAACACGCTGAGGCGCTGTGGCACCAGCCACACGCGCTGGTCCGGCTGCAGCGCGAGCGCATCGGCGCGTTCGCGCGCCAGCTCGACTTCGTAGTGCTGGTCGCTGCTGCCGATCAGCTCGACGCGGCTGGCCCCGCCGAAGCTCAGCACGCGGCTGACCGACGCCTCGACGCCATCGGCAAAGGGCTGCGTCGCGATCGCCACCTCGTGCGGCCGTGCGAAGCCGAGCGTGCCGTCGGCGTGCCCTGCGAAGCGGTTCGACGCGCCGAGAAAGCCGTAGACGAACGGCGTCGCCGGGTGCTCGTAGACCTCGGTCGGCGAGCCGACCTGCTCGACCTTGCCATGATCCATCAGCACGACGCGGTCGGCGACTTCGAGCGCTTCTTCCTGGTCGTGCGTGACGAAGATGCTGGTGATGTGCAGCTCGTCGTGCAGCCGACGCAGCCAGCGGCGCAGCTCCTTGCGCACCTTCGCGTCGAGCGCGCCGAAGGGCTCGTCGAGCAGCAGTACGCGCGGCTCGACCGCCAGCGCACGCGCAAGCGCGATGCGCTGGCGCTGGCCGCCCGAGAGCTGCGGCGGGAAGCTGCTGCCCAGCCAGTCGAGCTGCACCAGGTTCAAGAGCTCGTGCACCTTGCGCTTGATCTCGGCCTCGCTCGGCCGGATCTTGCGCGGCTTCACGCGCAGCCCGAACGCGACGTTGTCGAACACCGTCATGTGGCGGAACAGCGCGTAGTGCTGGAACACGAAGCCGACCTGGCGCTCACGCACATGCGTGTCCGACGCATCGACGCCATCGAGCAGCACCGCGCCGCGATCGGCCGTTTCGAGCCCGGCGATGATGCGTAGCAGCGTCGTCTTGCCGCAACCCGAGGGCCCCAGCAGCGCGACGAGCTCACCGCTCGGGAAGTCGAGGCTGACGTCGCCGAGCGCGGTGAAGCTGCCGAACGATTTGTGGATGTTGCGAACCTGGATGCTCATGGTGTTTGAACCTTGGCCTGCTGCCATTCGATGACCGTCTTCAACCCGAGCGTGACCAGCGCCAGCAAGGCCAGCAGCGAGGCCACCGCGAAGGCCGCGGCGAACTGGTATTCGTTGTAGAGGATCTCGACGTGCAGCGGCAGCGTGTTGGTCAGGCCGCGGATGTGGCCCGAAACCACCGACACCGCGCCGAACTCGCCGAAGGCGCGTGCGTTGCACAGGATCACGCCGTAGAGGAGGCCCCACTTCACGTTCGGCAGCGTGACGTACCAGAAGGTCTGCCAACCGCGCGCGCCGAGCACGGTCGCAGCTTCTTCCTCCTCACGGCCCTGCGCCTCCATCAACGGGATCAGCTCGCGCGCGACGAACGGGAAGGTCACGAACACGGTCGCGAGCACGATGCCCGGCACCGCGAACACGATCTTCACATCGTGCGCCTGCAGCCACGGCCCGAACCAGCCCTGCGCGCCGAACATCAACACGTAGATCAGGCCGGCGACGACCGGCGAGACCGAGAACGGCAGGTCGATCAAGGTGACGAGGAAGCTCTTGCCGCGGAAGTCGAACTTGGTGACCAGCCACGCGGCCCAGACGCCGAACGCGAGGTTCAACGGCACCGCGATCGCCGCCGCGATCAGCGTCAGCGCGAGCGCCGACAACGCATCGGGCTCCGACAGCGCGGCGAAGTAGACGCCGACGCCCTTGCGCAGCGCTTCGGTGAACACGGTCGCGAGCGGCAGCAGCAGGAACAGCGCGAAGAAGCTCAAGCCCAGCGTCAGCACCGTCCGCTTGACCCAGGGCTGTTCGCGCGTCGCGGCGCCGGCCTCGAAGCGTACGGCCAGCGCGCTCACTTGCGCCTCCCGGCGCCGACGCCGCGCGAGCGCGCACTCCACGCCTGCAGGCCGTTGACGGCGAGCAGCAGCACGAACGAGAACACCAACATCACGGTGGCGATCGCGGTGGCGCCGGCATAGTCGTACTGTTCGAGCTTGGTGATGATCATCAGCGGCGTGATCTCGGAGACCATCGGCAGGTTGCCGGCGATGAAGATCACCGAGCCGTATTCGCCGACGGCACGCGCGAACGCGAGCGCGAATCCGGTGAGCAGCGCCGGCGTGAGGATCGGCAGCACCACGTGGCGGATCGTCTGCCAGCGTTGCGCGCCGAGGCTGGCCGCCGCCTCCTCGAGCTCGGTGTCGATGTCTTCCAGCACCGGCTGCACGGTGCGCACGACGAACGGCAGGCCGATGAAGGTCAGCGCCACCAGCACGCCCAGCGGCGTGAACGCGACCTTGATGCCGAGCGGCTCCAGAACCGAGCCGAGCCAGCCGTTGCGCGAGTACAGCGCTGTCAGCGCGATGCCGGCCACCGCGGTCGGCAGCGCGAACGGCAGATCGATCAGCGCATCCACCAGCTTCTTGCCGGGGAAGGTGTAGCGCACCAGCGACCACGCGAGCAGCGAGCCGAACACGGTGTTCACGGCGGCTGCGAGCAGCGCGGCGCCGAAGCTGAGCTGGTACGACGCGACCACGCGCGGCGCGGTGACGACCTGCCAGAAATGCTCCCACCCGAGCGTTGCCGTCTTCAGGAACACGGCCGACAACGGGATCAGCACCATCAGCGACAGGTAGACCAGCGTGGTGCCGAGCGAAAGGCCGAAGCCGGGCAGAACACGGCGCGGCTTGCGTGTCGCGGCCGCGCCGGTCGGCGAGGGGAAGGAAGAGGAGGTCAGCACGGCGCTCATGGCCCGCGCAGATTAGTGGCTGCCCGCGCGGGGCGGAAGGATCGATTCCGAATTTCCATATCCATGCAAAACAAAGCAGGAATTCAGCTAAGGCTGCGCCGCGGCACACTCTCTGCCATGGATGCACCTTCGTCACCACTGCTGATCGCCTGCCTGTGCGCCAACTGGTGCGGCACCTGCCGCGACTACGGCGCGACCTTCGACGCAGCGATCGCCACGCTCGGCGCGGCGGGCCGCGGCATGTGGATCGACATCGAGGACGACGCGTCGCTGGTGGAGGACGTCGATGTCGAGAACTTCCCGACGCTGCTGATCGCCCGCGGCGGGCGGCTGCTGTTCTTCGGCACGATCACGCCGCAGCCGGCCACGCTGGCCCGGCTCATGAGCAGCGCGCTCGCCGACGCACTGCCCGCGCCGGCGTCGATCCCGGAGGTCGAGGCGCTGGTACAGCGCCTGGTGGGCCGGGCCGCGGCGCGGACGTAACATCGCCGCGAATCGTTCCTGCGCTGCCCCACCATTTGTCGAGAGATCACCCATGCCCACAGCCATCCCCGCCACGCTGATCCCCGGTGACGGCATCGGCCCCGAGATCGTCGAGGCCACGCTCGCCGCGCTGGACGCGCTCGGCGCCCCGTTCGCGTGGGACCGCCAGATCGCCGGCCTCGAAGGCGTGACGACCGCCGGCGACCCGCTGCCCGCCGCCACGCTCGCGAGCATCCGCCGCACCCGGCTGGCGCTGAAGGGCCCGCTCGAAACGCCCTCGGGCGGCGGCTACCGCTCGTCGAACGTGCGGCTGCGCGAGGAGTTCCAGCTCTACGCGAATCTGCGCCCGGCGCTGACGATCACGCCCGGTGGTCGCTTCGACAAGATCGACCTCGTCGTCGTGCGCGAGAACCTCGAAGGCCTCTACATCGGCCACGAGCACTACGTGAAGATCGACGACGACCCGCATGCCGTCGCGATGGCGACCGGCATCAACACCCGCGCCGGCAGCCGCCGGCTGCTCGAGTTCGCGTTCGAGCACGCGGTGCGCACTGGCCGCAAGAAGGTGACGATCGTCCACAAGGCCAACATCATGAAGGCGCTGACCGGCATCTTCCTGGAGACCGGCCTCGAGCTGTACGAGCGCAAGTACAAGGGCCAGTTCATCCTCGACACCGTGATCATCGACGCCTGCGCGATGAAGCTGGTGCTCAACCCGTGGCAGTTCGACGTGCTGGTCACGACCAACCTGTTCGGCGACATCCTCTCCGACCTCGTCGCCGGCCTCGTCGGCGGCCTCGGCATGGCGCCGGGCGCGAACATCGGCGCCGACGCCGCGATCTTCGAAGCCGTGCACGGCTCGGCGCCCGACATCGCGGGCCAGGACAAGGCCAACCCGACCGCGCTGCTGCTGGCCGCCACGATGATGCTCGACCACGTCAAGCTGACCGACAAGGCCACGCGGCTGCGCCAAGCGATCAATGCCACGCTCAACATCGATCTGGTGCGCACCGGTGACCTCGGCGGCAGCGCCGGGACGAAGGCGTTCACCGCCGCGCTCGTGCACCGGATCAAGAACGGCTGAGCCAGTTCACCGGCTGCTCGGCGGCGCGTGCCCGCAGCTGACCGCAGCCACCGTCCACATCCTGCCCTGCTGACTGCCGCAATTTCGTGAGCACGCCGCGCTGGTGCAGCGTGCGCGCGATGCGCTCGGCACGCTCGGCCGATGGCCGCTTGAAGGCCAACCCGTCCACCGTGTTGTACGGGATCATGTTCAGCAGCGCGTACTTGCCGCGCAGCAGCCGCACGATGCCGTCGAGTTCGTCGTCGCCGTCGTTGATGCCTTCGAGCAACGTCCACTGGTACTGGATCGGGTAACCGCTCGCACGCGCATAGCGCTCGCCGATCTCGACCAGTTCATCGGGCGCGATTACCGGCGCGCGCGGCATCAGCTTCGCTCGCCGCGCGGCGTTGGTCGAGTGCAGTGACAAGGCCAGCGCCGGCTTCACGCGGCCCTGCGGCAAGCGCTCGAAGACGCGCCGGTCGCCGACCGTCGAGAACACCAGGTTCTTGTGGCCGATGCCGCCCTCGGTGCCGAGCAACTCGATCGCCTCGATCACGTTGTCCAGATTGTGCGCCGGCTCGCCCATGCCCATGAACACGACCTTGCGCACCGGGCGCAGCGTGCGCGCGAGCACGACCTGCGCGACGATCTCGGCGCTGCCGAGCTGGCGCAGCAGACCGCCCTGGCCCGTCATGCAGAACACGCAACCGACCGCGCAGCCGACTTGCGTCGAGACGCACAGGCCGGCGCGCGGCAGCAGCACGCTCTCGACCGTCTGGCCATCGGCGAGCGCGACCAGCAGCCGTGCCGAGCCATCCTCGGCGGGGTGCTCGGAGTGAAGTTGCGCGAGGCCGCGCAGATCGACCTCGATCGCGGGCAGCGCGTTGCGCACGCCGCGCGGCAGGAAGTCCTCCGGCTTGCGCTTGCCGCCGGCCTGCGGCAGCGCGTTTGCCCACAGCCGCAGCACGCGGTGCTCGTGCAGCGGCAGCGCGCCGTGGGCTCGCAGTCGTTCGCGGAGGTCGTGAATTCGCACCCGGTGAGCTTACTTCACGTTCGGCGCGTAGATCTGGTCGAACACGCCGCCATCGTCGAAGTGCGTCTTCTGCGCCGTACGCCAGCCACCGAAATCGGCGTCGATCGTCAGCAGCTTGACCGGCTTGAACTGGGCTGCGTACTTGGCTGCGACCTTCGCGTCGCGCGGGCGGTAGAAGTTCTTCGCCGCGATCTCCTGGCCTTCCGCGCTGTAGAGGTAGTCGAGGTAGGCGGCCGCGACCTTGCGCGTGCCGCGCTTGTCCACGACCTTGTCCACCACGCTGACCGGCGGCTCGGCCAGGATCGACAGGCTGGGCGTGACGATCTCGAACTTGTCCGGGCCGAGTTCCTTGACCGACAGGTAGGCCTCGTTCTCCCACGCGATCAGCACGTCGCCGATGCCGCGCTCGACGAAGGTGGTGGTGGAGCCGCGCGCGCCAGAATCGAGCACCTTGGTGTTGGCGTAGAGGCGCTTCACGAAGGCCTTCGCGCTGTCGGCGTTGCCGCCCGGTGCTTTCAGCGCATAGCCCCAGGCGGCCAGGTAGTTCCAGCGCGCGCCGCCGGAGGTCTTCGGGTTCGGCGTGATGACCTCCACGCCGCTCTTCGCCAGATCGACCCAGTCGGTGATGTTCTTCGGGTTGCCCTTGCGCACCAGGAACACGATCGTCGAGGTGTAGGGCGAGGCGTTGTTCGACAGGCGCTTCTGCCAGTCGGCCGGGATCTGGTTGCCGTGGTCGTGGATCGCGTCGATGTCGTAGGCGAGCGCGAGCGTGACCACATCGGCTTCGAGGCCGTCGATCACCGAGCGCGCCTGCTTGCCGGAGCCGCCGTGCGACTGGCGGATCGTCACCGTCTCGCCGGTCTTGGCCTTCCACTGCTTCGCGAAGGCGGCGTTGAACGCCTGGTAGAGCTCGCGCGTCGGGTCGTAGCTGACGTTGAGCAGCGTGGTGTCGGCCAGCGCTGGCACGGCGCTGAACGTCAGGGCGGCCGCGGCACCGAGGGTCAGTGCGCGGCGGGAGAGGGCAGAGAGTTTCATGTGAGTGCAAGCCGGATGGATCGAAGGCTTGCACTCTAGGCAGCGCGCGCGCCGCCGTGAACCAAGAAAAGCTGCTGAGCTATTTCACGCCGGGTTCGCGATCCAGGCCGCGGCGCGCTCGGCGATCATCAGCGTCGGCGAATTGGTGTTGCCGCTGGTGATGGTGGGCATCACGCTCGCGTCGGCGATGCGCAGGCCCAGCACGCCGTGCACGCGCAGGCGCGCGTCCACAACAGCGAACGGGTCGGCGGCCGGGCCCATCTTCGCGGTGCCAACGGGGTGGAAGATGGTCGTGCCGATGTCGCCGGCGAGCTTGGCGAGGTCGTCGTCGGTCTGGAACTGCGCGCCGGGCTTGACCTCTTTCGGTCGATACGCCGCCAGCGCCGGTTGCGCGACGATGCGGCGCGTCAGGCGCAGGCTGTTGGCGGCGATGAGGCGGTCTTCGTCGGTGCTCAAGTACATCGGCGCGATGGATGGCGCCTCGGTGGGCTCGGCGGAGCGCAGCCGCACGGCGCCGCGACTGGTCGGGTTCAGGTTGCACACGCTCGCGGTGAACGCCGGATAGGTGTGCAGCGGCGAGCCGAAGGCATCGAGCGAGAGCGGCTGGACGTGGTACTCGAGGTTGGCATGCCGCTGCCCTGCATCGCTGCGCGCGAACGCGCCGAGCTGTGACGGCGCCATGCTCATCGGCCCGCTGCGCTTGAGCAGGTATTCGAGCCCGATCAGCGCCTTGCCCCAGATCGACTGCGTCATCGTGTTCAGCGTCTTCGCGCCCTGCACGCCGAACACGGCACGGATCTGCAGGTGATCCTGCAGGTTGGCGCCGACGCCGGGCAAGGCTTTGCGCACCTCGATGCCGAGCGCCTGCAAGGCCGCCGGGTCGCCAATGCCGGAGAGCTGCAGGATCTGCGGCGTGCCGATCGCGCCCGTGCACAGGATCACTTCGCCGCCTGCGCCGTTCACGAGGGCGCGTTCGCGCGCGCCGCCGCCGACGGGGATGACTTCGACACCGACGGCGCGCGGGCCGTCGGCACCGGGTTCGATCAACACGCGGCTGATGTGCGCGCCGGTCCAGACCTGCAGGTTGCGGCGGTGGCGCTGCGCCGGGCGCAAGAAGGCCTTGGCTGCGTTCCAGCGCACGCCGGCCTTCTGGTTGACCTCGAAGTAGCCGACGCCTTCGTTGTCGCCGCGGTTGAAGTCGTCGGTGGCAGGGATGCCGGCCTGCTGCGCGGCCTGGGCGAAGGCGTCGAGGATGTCCCAGCGCAGGCGCTGCTTCTCGACGCGCCACTCGCCGCCGACGCGCGCGCCGGTCGGGTCGAAGCCGGCCGCGCCGTGGACGGCATCGGCGCCCTTGTGGAAGTCTTCATGCTTCATGAAGTGCGGCAGGCACTCGGCCCAGCTCCAGCCGGGGTTGGCGCCGAAGCCGTCGCCGGCGCCCCAGCCGTCGTAGTCGCGCGCCTGGCCGCGCATGTAGATCATGCCGTTGATGCTGCTGCAGCCGCCCATCACCTTGCCGCGCGGGTAGATCAGCTTTCGGCCGTTGAGGCCGGGGTCGGGCTCGGTGTGGTAGAGCCAGTCGGTGCGCGGGTTGCCGATGCAGTAGAGGTAGCCGATCGGGATGTGCACCCAGAGGTAGTCGTCGTTGCCTCCGGCCTCGATCAGCAGCACGCGCTTGGTCTTGTCGAGGCTCAGCCGATTCGCCATCAGGCAGCCGGCCGTGCCGCCGCCGCAAACGATGTAGTCGTAGGTCATTGGAGCCCCTCGTCCGACGAGTACGTCGGCCGATCCCCCAAGGGGATGCGGGCCGGCTTGGGAGCGGCCCGGCGCTCGGCCCGCGCTTCTCTGTTCGTCATCTCAGTGCGCGGCACCGGCCAGGATCGGAAACAGCTTCACCAGCCCGTCGGACATGACCTCGACCGACAGCGCTGCGAGCAGCAGCCCCATCAGCCGCGTCATCACATTGATGCCGGTCTTGCCGAGTGCCCGGGCGATGCGCCCGGAGAGGCTGAACGCGACCCACACCGCCACGCCGATGACGAGGCCGTAGGCCATCAGCACGCCCATCTCCCACCAGTGGCGGGTCTTGTCGGCATAGATGATGAGGGTCGAGATCGTGGCCGGCCCGGTCAGCAGCGGGATCGTCAACGGCACGACCGCGATGCTGGCGCCGGCATCGGCCTTGTCGCTGGCCTCGGCCAGATCGTCCTTTCGTGCCTCGGCCGGCTGGGCGTTGAGCATCTGCAGCGCCGACATCAACAGCAGCAGCCCGCCGCCGACCTGGAAGGACGCCAGCGAGATGCCGAAGAATTCGATGATCTTCAGCCCCGCGAGCGCGCTCACGGCAACCACGACACTCGCCGCGAACGCCGCGATGCGCGCCGTGCGCTGACGCTGCTGGCGCGTGAAGCCGCTGGTGAAGTGGATGAAGAACGGAACCGCGCCGATCGGGTTGACGATCACGAGCAACGCGATCAGGGGCTTGTAGAGATCCATGCGGGATTGTGGCGCGTCATGCCAGCGCGGCTGCCGCGATTTCCCGCAGGTAGCGCAGCCCCGGCACGGCACGCGCGCCGTACCAGCTGAGCAGCTCGCCGTCGACGAGGCGCGCCTGCGCGTTCGGGCACAGCATGCGTGCCTCGGCAAGATGCCGCTCGTTGAACGAATACGGCTCGGAGCTGAGCAGCACCTGCTGCACGTCGGCGAGCCACGGCTCGTGGCCGAGCAGTGCCGGATAGCGCGCCGCACCGGAAGCGCCGCCCAGCACGTCGGGCAAGGTCAGCCAGCCCACGCGCGCCAGCATCGCAGCGAGATAGGTGTCGCGCGCGACCGTCATCCAGGGGTCGCGCCAGATCAGGTACAGCACGCGTTGCGGTGCTCGGGCTTCGGGTCGGGTGAGGTCGAGTTCGTGCCGCAGGGCCTGCGTCAACGCGCTGGCGCGCTCGCGCACGGTGGGCACGGCGCCGAAGTGTTCGACCATCTGCTGGATCAGCGCGAGGTTGTCCTCCGGCCGCAGCGGGTGGGTCACGACGATCTGCGGCGGGTTCGGCCAGGCTTGGATCGCGGCTATGGTGTCGCGCCGGTTCTCGTCGATGTTGACGAGCACGTGCGTGGGCGCGAGACGTTGCAGTTTGGCCAGGTTCACATCCTTGGTGCCGCCGATCTTGGGCACGTCGCGCAGCAGGGCAGCCGGGTGGATGCAGAACCCGGTGCGCGCGACCAGCGCGCCGAGCAGGCCGAGCTCGACCAGCAGCTCGGTCAGACTGGGCACGAGGCTTGCGATGCGAAGGCCGCTCATGGCGGGCCCACTCCTGGCGGGCCGGGCAAGCCCGGCTGGCCCGAAAACAACATTTCGTCATTCGGCGTGCGCATACTTTCCTGCAATTCACTTATATTCACAAATCTGTGTTTGGCAGCAGCGCCTTCTTGAAATAGTTCACGACGGGTAGAAGCTCCACATGGTCTTCAGGAAATGGAAAGGGGCTCTCCCATGGGCAACAAACTGTACGTCGGTAATCTTTCATACAACATTCGTGACGAGGATCTGCAACAGGCTTTCGCCCAGTACGGCAGCGTCTCTTCGGCCAAGGTCATGATGGATCGCGACACCGGTCGCTCCAAAGGCTTCGGTTTCGTCGAAATGGGCTCCGACGCGGAAGCGCAGGCGGCCATCAACGCGATGAACGGCCAGGCCCTTGATGGCCGCGCGATCGTCGTCAACGAGGCCCGCCCGCGCGAAGAGCGGCCGGGTGGCTTCGGCGGCGGCGGTGGTCGCTCGGGTGGCGGCGGTGGCTTCGGCGGCGGTGGCCGCTCCGGCGGTGGTGGCGGCGGCTTCGGCGGCGGCGGTGGTGGCGGCTACGGCGGTGGTGGCGGTGGCCGCTCCGGTGGTGGTGGCGGCTACGGCGGCGGCGGTGGCAGCCGTTCGGGTGGTGGCGGTGGCGGAAGCCGCGGCGGCTACTGACCCCGGCAGCTCCAGACAAGAAGCGGTGGCGCGAAGGCCCACCGCTTTTTTAGTTTCCGGTCGCGCGGGGCTTGCGCCCGCGGCCTGACACGAGCTTGTCGAAGATCGCGTTCGGCAGCAAGCGCATCAGCTTCGCCAGAACGCCCATCTGCCACGGGATGACGCGGTAGCTCGTGCCGCGCTCGATGGCCTCGAATGCCCGGTTCGCGAAGTCGTCGACGGACATCAGGAACGGCATGCGGTACGGGTTGCCGCGCGTCAACGGCGTATCGATATAGCCGGGCCCGATCGTCACGACCTTGACTCCGGCATCGCGCATTTCGACCCGCAGGGTTTCGCAATAGCTGATCACCGCGGCCTTGCTCGAACAGTAGGCGCCGTGCCCCGGCAGCCCGCGGATGCCCGAGACGCTGGCAATGCCGACCAGCGTGCCGCTGTGCCGTTCGCGCATCGGCGCGACGAAGGGCTGGAACGTGGCGGCCGTGCCGAGGTTGTTGGTTTCGTAGACTGCGCGCATCACTTCGAGGTCGGCAAAGATCGCGGTGTCGATGCCGACGCTGATGCCGGCGGCGGCGATCACCACGTCGGGCAGCCCTTGCGCGGCGATGCACGCGTGCCCGGCGCCGGTGATCGCTGTGACGTCGCGCACATCGGCGGCATACACGGCCCACGTATCGGCCGCGAAGCCCTGCGATTGCGCCCAGGCCTGCGCCTCGGCCGATCGGCGGGCCACCAGCGCGAGCCGATAGCCCGCGCGATGGAAGCGCGCCGCCAGCGCCTGGCCGATGCCGCTGGACGCGCCGGTGATGAAGACCAAGCGCGACCTCATCATCACCTCTTTGCCGCCGAGGCCGCACCAGCGGGCGCGAGCACGATGCGCAGGCGGCCTTTCAGGTCCAGCACGCCGGCGAGGTTGTCATAGGCCATCGAGTCGGCGCGCATCTCGGTGCCGCCCTGGGTCACGAGCACCGGCAGGTGCGATTGCACGCGCTCGGTGTTCTGGAAGCAGTGCAGGAACTCGCCGCGAAACTCGATCGCCGGGTTCTTCTCGGTCGCCTCGCGCACCACACGCGCGCCGCCGCTCAGCTGCACCTCGCTGCCGTCGCGGTTCGCGATCGCAGCGCGCGCCGTGGCATTCGTGATGCGGCCGTCTTCGCCGAACGCGCGAATGCGCGGGTTGTCGATTTCCAACGTGTCGGTGTCCGGGTAGTGGCGCATCGTGTCGCCTTCGATCTGCACCCGCATCGCGCCGTTCGGCGCGAAGCGCTGCACCATGAACTGGCTCATCGTGTAGTCGGGCACGTGGCGCGGCGGCACCACGGCGCGCTCGTTGTCGAACAACGGCGTGTTCTTCACCAGCCACCAGGTGCCGAGCGCGAGTGCCGCCATCAGCAGCAGCGGCAGATAGGCCGAGGCCGCGTCCAGCACGCGCCAGCCCCATGGCGCGCGCAGCGCCGCCCTCACGCACCACCGCCGTCGAGCGTGAGGAGGTGGCCGCGCAAGGCCTCGGCGTAGCGGCCCGCGGCCATCAGCAGCAAGTCGCAGCACTCGCGCGCAGCACCAAAGCCACCCGCTGCCTGCGTCACATGGTGGGCGACGGCCTTCACTTCGATGTGCGCATTCGCAGGCGCGCAAGCGAACGCGGCGCGGGTCATCAGCGGCAGGTCGGGCCAGTCGTCGCCCATCGCGGCGAGCGACTCCCAGCCGAGCGACAACTGCGACACCAGCTGGGTGGCGGCGGCGAGCTTGTCGCTCGCGCCATAGACGGCGTGCTCGATACCGAGGTCGGCGATGCGCCGACGCACTGCCGGCGAATCGCGCCCGGTGATCACGACCGGCACGATGCCGGCGCGCGCGAGCAGCTTCAGGCCGTGGCCGTCGAGCGTCGAAAAGGCCTTGAACTCTTCACCGCGCTCGCTGAGGTAGATGCGGCCATCGGTGAGCACACCATCGACGTCGAAGATCGCCCAGCGGATGCCCTGCGCGCGCAGCAGCAGCTCGGGCGGATGCGTCAAGCGCGGCTCGATCATCAGATGACCTTGGCCCGTCATCGTCAGATGACCTTCGCTCGCATCAAGTCGTTCGAGTTCAGCGCGCCGACGAGCAGGCCGCTGGCATCGACGACCAGCACGCTCGTGATGCGGTGCTGCTCCATCACGTCGGCCGCATCGACGGCGAGCGCATCGGCATTGACGAGCCGCGGCCGCGGGTGCATCACGTCGGCGGCGTGCAGCTCGCGCAGGTCGGCGCCGCGCTCGATCAGTCGGCGCAGGTCGCCGTCGGTGAAGATGCCCAGCACCTGGCCGGCGGCGTCGGTGACGGCCGTGAAGCCCAGGCCCTTGCCGGTCATCTCGCGCAGCGTGTCGGTGAAGCTGGCTTGCGGGCCGACGCGTGGCACCTCGTCGCCGCTGCGCATCAGATCGCGCACATGCATCAGCAACTTGCGGCCGAGGCTGCCGCCGGGGTGCGAGCGCGCGAAGTCTTCTTCGCGAAAACCGCGCGCATCGAGCAGCGCGACGGCGAGCGCATCGCCGAGCGCCATCTGCGCAGTCGTGCTCGCGGTCGGCGCGAGGTTCAGCGGGCAGGCCTCCTGATCGACCGCGCTGTTGAGCGTGATGTCGGCATGCTGCGCGAGCGTGGAGTCGGTGCGGCCGGTGATCGCGACCAGCGTCACGCCGAGGCGCTTGAGCGCGGGGATGATCGCGGCCAGCTCGTCACTCTCGCCCGAGTTGGAGATCGCCAGCACCACATCACCCGGCGCCACCATGCCGAGGTCGCCGTGGCTGGCCTCGCCCGGGTGCACGAACATGGCCGGCGTACCGGTCGAGGCGAGCGTGGCGGCGATCTTGCGGCCGACGTGCCCGCTCTTGCCCATGCCCATCACGACGACGCGGCCGGCGCACTCCAGGATCGCCCGGCAGGCGCGGCCGAAGCCGGCGTCCTGCCGCGCTTTCAGGCCAAGCAGCGCGCGCGCCTCGATGTCGAAGGTGTCGCGCGCGAGTTGCAGCGCGCGCTCGGCGTCGAAGGCGGGAAATGAGGGAGGTGCAGGCACGGCGCGTCGCGGGGCGTCCAGTAGGATCGGCCATTCTATTGGCCTGGCCGTTATGGGCCCGCCCGCTACTCGCCTGACCACGCGGCGGCATGCCGCTTGCAACTCACGCCACCGATGATCTCTTCGACGCTCAGCCTGGTGCTGCTCTACCTGGTCGCCGCGGTGGCCGGCGTGGTCGCGTGCCGCATGGCCAAGCTGCCGCCGATGCTGGGCTACCTCGCGGTCGGCGTGCTGATCGGTCCGAACGCAACAGCGCTCGCGAAAGACACGCCCGGCGTGAGCTACCTCGCCGAATTCGGCGTCGTGTTCCTGATGTTCGTGATCGGCCTCGAATTCAACCTGCCCAAGCTCAAGAGCATGCGCAAGCTGGTGTTCGGTCTCGGCCTGAGCCAGGTCGGGCTGACGATGCTCACCGCGATTGGCGGCAACCTGCTGATGGCCTGGTTGTTCGCGTTCGCCGGTCGGCAATGGGGTCTGGGCTGGCAGAGCTCGGTCGCGCTCGGCGGCGCGCTCGCGATGAGCAGCACCGCGATCATCGTCAAGCTGATGGCCGAGCGGCTCGAGCTCGAGAGCGAACACGGTCGCCGCGTGATGGGTGTGCTGTTGTTTCAGGATCTGGCCGTGGTGCCGTTGCTGGTGCTGATCCCCGCATTGGGCTCGCCACCGAACGAGTTGCTGCGCGAGCTGATCGTCGCCAGCCTGAAAGCGGTGGCGCTGCTCACGGTGCTGCTGGTGGGCGGCCAGCGCGTGATGCGCTGGTGGCTGACGATCATCGCGCGGCTCAAGAGCGAAGAGCTGTTCGTGCTGAACCTGCTGCTCGTGACGCTCAGCCTGGCCTATCTGACCGAACACGCCGGCCTCTCGCTCGCGCTCGGCGCGTTCGTCGCCGGCATGCTGATCGCCGAGACCGAATACAAGCACCAGGTCGAGACCGACATCCGGCCGTTTCACGACGTGCTGCTCGGCCTCTTCTTCATCACCATCGGCATGAAGCTCGACGCCGAAGCCGTGTGGCTGCAATGGCCGCTGGTGATGCTGCTGACGATCGCGCCGGTGCTCTTCAAGTTCGTGCTCGTGACCCTGCTGACGCGTGCGTTCGGCGCTTCGCCCGGCGTGGCGTTGCGCACCGGCCTGTACCTCGCGCAGGCCGGCGAGTTCGGCTTCGTGCTGCTGACGCTGGCGACCGAGCGGCGCCTGATCCCGCCCGACTGGCAGAGCCCGGTGCTCGCGAGCATGGTGCTGTCGATGCTCGCCACGCCGTTCATCGTGATGTACAGCAACCGCATCGTGATGCGGCTCTCGGCGAGCGACTGGCTGATGCAGTCGGTCGCGATGACGAGCATCGCCAAACGCGCGATCAATGCCGAGGCCCACATCATCATCGCCGGCTACGGCCGCAGCGGCCAGAACCTGGCGCGCCTGCTCGACGGCGAGAAGATCCCCTACATGGCGCTCGACCTCGACCCCGATCGCGTGCGCCAGGCCGCCGCCGCCGGCCAGAGCGTGGTGTTCGGCGATGCGGCGCGGCTGCAAAGCCTGATGGCCGCCGGCCTGGCGCGCGCCAGCGCGGTGGTGGTGAGCTACCACGACACGCCCTCGGCGCTGAAGATCCTGCGCCTGGTGCAGGCGCACGCGCCGCGCGTGCCGGTGATCGTGCGCACGATCGACGACAGCGACATCGAGCGTTTGCAGGCCGCTGGCGCCACCGCGGTCGTGCCCGAGGCGATCGAAGGCTCGTTGATGTTGGCCAGCCATGCGCTGGCATTGGTGGGCGTGCCGATGCGGCGCGTGATCCGCGTCGTGCAGGATCAGCGCGACGCGCGCTACGGCCTGCTGCGCGGCTACTTCCACGGCGCCGACGACGACACCGTGGACGAACTGCAGACCGCGCGCCTGCTCAGCGTGACACTGCCCGCCGCCGGCAGCCATCTCGGCCAGACCCTCGCCGCGCAGGCGCTGCACGCGGTCGGCGTGACTGTGGTGTCGGTGCGGCGCGCGAGCGGTGCGGTCACCCAGCCCGATGGCGCGCTGGTGCTTGCGGCCGGGGATACGCTGGTGTTGTCGGGATTGCCCGAGCCTCTGGCCCTCGCGGAGGGTCGCCTGCTCGGGAAGAAGTGATCAGCTGAACGGGGTCTGCTTCGCCATGGTCGCGCGCATGCGCGCCGCCATCACGCCGCCCGCGGTGCGCAGCAACTCCAGCGCGAGGGCCGGCAGGCGTTGCGCCAGTTCTTCGAGGCGCGGGCCGCGCAGCGCGTAGACGACGCAGGGCGTCATCGCCTCCACGTTGGCCATGCGCGGGCTGTCGCTGAACAGGCCGGGTTCGCCCACGACCGAGCCGGTGCGCAGGATCGCGATGCGGCTGCTGCCCGGGGGGCCGCCGGTGATGAACACCTGCAAGCTGCCCTGCGCGAGGAAGTACATCGTGCGGTCGGCGTCGCCCTGCTTGATCAGCAGGTCGCCGGCGCGGATCTCGTGGCGTGTGAGGTAGGGCGCGATCGCGCGCCATTGCTCCAGCGAGAGCCGGGCGCGAAACGCGTCCTCCGCGTTCAGCGTCTGGATGGCCTGCACCAGTTCGTCGATCTCCATCTTGATTTCCCCCAACATACCGCTCGATTATCGGCACGCGCGGCGCAAGGGCAACGTCCAGCCACCGACCGACCCGCCCTTTGTCGCCGCACAGCAACCGGCTGTCGGGTTGCGCGGGCGGGCTTACTTGCCGATACAGAAGCGACTGAAGATCTCGCCGAGCAGCTCGTCGGCACCGAACGCGCCGGTGATCTCGCTCAAGCGCTCGTGCGCGAGGCGCAGTTCTTCGGCCAGCAGATCGAGCGCGGCGTCGGCGCGGGCGGCCTGTTCTGCGGCCAGGCGCAAGTGCTCGCGGGTCGCGCGCAGGGCTTGCACGTGGCGCGTGCGGGCCGTGAACAGGCCTTCGGGCTGGGCGTGCCAGCCGGCGAGTTCGAGCAGCTTCGCGCGCAGCGCATCGATGCCGGCACCGGTGCGCGCGGAGAGCTCAAGCCCCGCCGCAACGGGCGCGAGCGGCGCGGCATCGCTCTTGTTGAACACGTGCACCAATCGCAGGGTGGGCAGCCGCGCCGCGATCTGCGCCTCGCCCGCGTCGTAGTCGGCCTGGCCGACGCGCGTCAGGTCGTGCATGAAGAGCACCGCGTCGGCGCGTTCGATCTCATCCCAGCTGCGCGCCACGCCGATGCGCTCGACCTCGTCGTTCGACTCGCGCAAGCCGGCGGTGTCGATCACGTGCACCGGCACGCCTTCGATCTGGATCGTGCCGGTAACCTTGTCGCGCGTCGTGCCGGCGATCGGCGTGACGATCGCGAGTTCGGCGCCGGCGAGCGCGTTCAGCAGCGAGCTCTTGCCGACGTTGGGCTGGCCCGAGATCACCACGCTGATGCCTTCGCGCAGCAGCGCGCCCTGGCGAGCGCGGTCGAGCACGCTGTCAAGCTGCGCGGTGATGTCGGCGAGCCGCCCGCGCGCGTTCGCCTTCTCGAGAAAGTCGATCTCTTCTTCGGGGAAGTCGAGCGTGGCCTCGACCAGCATGCGCAGCTGGATCAGGCGGTCGCGCAGCGTGTTGATCTCGGCCGAGAACGCGCCCGCGAGCGAGCGGCCGGCGGAGCGCGCCGCGGCTTCGGTGCTGGCGTCAATCAGGTCGCTGACGGCCTCGGCCTGCGCCAGGTCGAGCTTGTCGTTCAGGAAGGCGCGCTCGGTGAACTCGCCCGGCCGCGCCAGGCGCAGCGCCGGGCTCGCCTCCAGGCAGCGCGCCAGCAGCAGCTGCAGCACGACGGTGCCGCCGTGCGCCTGCAGCTCGAGCACGTCCTCGCCGGTGTAGGAGTGCGGCGCCGGAAAGTGGATCGCGAGGCCCTGGTCGATGACGGCGCCAGCGGCGTCCGTGAACGGCAGGTAAGTGGCCACGCGCGGCACGAGCCGGCGGCCGAACAAGGTGTCGATCAGGGCCGAGAGATCGGCCCCCGAGGCCCGCACGATGCCGACCGCGCCACGCCCGCTCGCCGTGGCGATCGCGACGATCGGATCGCTGTGGCGCGGCAGCATGGGCGGTCGCCGCGCGCCGCTATTTGCCGAGCACGCCGAGCTTCTTGTTGATCAGGTACTGCTGTGCGATCGACAGGATGTTGTTGGTGAGCCAGTACAGCACCAGGCCGGCCGGGAACACGAAGAACATCACCGAGAACGCGAGCGGCATGATCCACATCATCTTGGCCTGCACCGGGTCGGCCGGCGTCGGGTTGAGCCAGGTCTGCAGCATGCTGGTGGCGGTCATCAGCAACGGCAGGATGAAGTACGGGTCTTTGGCCGAGAGATCGGTGATCCAGCCGATCCACGGCGCGTTGCGCATCTCGACGCTGGACAAGAGCACCCAGTACAGCGCGATGAAGAACGGCATCTGCAGCAGCATCGGCAGGCAGCTGCCGAGCGGGTTGATCTTCTCTTCGCGGTAGATGCGCATCATCTCCTGCTGCATCTGTTGCGGCTTGTCCTTCAGGCGCTCCTTCATCTCGGTGATGCGCGGGTTCACGGCCTTCATCTTGGCCATCGAGGTATAGGCCTTCAGGTTGAGCCAGAAGAATGCGACGCGCAGGATCAGCACCAGGCCGACGATCGCCCAGCCCCAGTTGCCGATGAACTTGTGCAGCTGCGTGAGCAGCCAGAACAGCGGCTCGGAGAGGATCTTGAAGACGCCGTAATCCTTCACCAGCTCGAGGCGCGGCGCGAGCCTGGCGATCTTGTCTTCCTCCTGCGGGCCGACGAACAGCTTCGCGTCGAAGCTCTTGGTGGCGCCGGCAGCGACCTCGCCGATCGGCACGAACATGCCGACGGAGTAGACCTTCGGCGACTGGCCGGTGGCCGGGTTGACCACGTCGGCGCGCGTGTCGGTGTAGAACTCGCGCGGCAGCTTGGCGCCGTCGGCCTTGTCGATCAGCCAGGCCGAGGCGAAGTAATGCTGCACCATCGCGATCCAGCCGTTGTCGGCGTCGACGGTGTGATCCGGCTTCTCGCCCGGGGCGCGCTTCGCGATCTTGTCGAACGGGATCTTCTGGAACTTGGCTCCATCGTCGATCGCCGGGCCGGTGAAGGTCGAGTAGACGCTCGAGCCGCCTGGCGGATCGACGCCGTCGCGCACGAGCTGGAAGTAAAGCCGCGGCGACACTGGCACGCCGGTGTCGTTGACGACATCGTTCTTCACGTCGATCACGTAGTCGCCGCGCTTGAAGGTGTAGGTCTTGATCAGCTTGACGCCGCCGAGCACCGGCGACTCGTACTTGACGACGAGCTCGTTCTGGCCGTCCTTCAGCGTCTCTTCGCCGGACACGCGCGTCATCACGGTGTGGTGGTTGGGCAGGCCCGCGCCACCGGCTGGCGGCACCAGGCCGGATTGCGCGATGTAGAGCCGCTCGGGCGATTCGTCGAGTAGCACGACATTGCGCTTCACGTCGCTCGGCGCCTTCGGCTTGGCCATGCCGATCAGGCCGAGGATGTGGTCGAGGCCGTCGGGCGCGGTCTGCTCATGTTCCTTCAGCAGCTCGACGCGAACCAGCGTGGCGCCGGCGCTGTCGATGGTCGCCTTGACCAGATCGGTGCTGATCGCGAAGCGCTCGGACGCTTGCGGCGCACCGGCGGCCGGGGCAGCGCTCCCGGTCGCTGCCGCGCTGGTGGCGCCGGGCAACGCCGGCGCGGGGGCACGCGCGGCCGCAGCCGAGGCGGCAGGCCGGGGCGGCGGCGGGCTGAACAGCGAGGGCTGGCCGTTGTGCGTGTTCCAGGCGTTCCAGATCAGGAACAGGGACATCGAGAACACCACCCACAACAGGGTGCGACGCATATCGGTCATGGGGAAGTCTGGTTGTCGAGCGAGGTGGATGACGGGGCGCCGGCCGCATGGGGCTCGGCGTGAACGAGGCCGCGAAACAGGCGCGGCGCATGCTCGGGGACGGGGTCGTGGCCGCCTTCGCAAAACGGGTGGCAGCGCACGATGCGATGTATTGTCAGGTATGTCCCGGCGATCGCGCCGTGGCGTTCGAGCGCGTGCAGCGCATAGCCGGAGCAGGTCGGCTCATAACGGCAGCCGGTTTGCAGCCACGGGCTCAGGATCAGGCGGTAGGCGCGCACCAGCCACACCAAGAGGCGCCGTGGCAGCGACGAGATCAACGCAGGCATGGGATGAACACTCGACGATCAGCGCGCAGCCGGGCGCTGGGCGGCGCTCGCGAGCAACTGTTCAAGCTCGGCCCGCGCCGCGTGCTTGAGCGCCTCCGATGCGGCGCTGACGAAGGCGGCGCGATCGAAGGGCGCGCGCAGCCGCACGACCCACAGGCCACCGGCCAACGCGCGTTCGTGGCCAAGCACGGCGGCGCGGATCTGGCGCTTCAGCAGGCTGCGGGTCACGGCGCGTTTGGCGTGCCGCTTGGGCACGACGGCACCCAGCCAGACGGCACTCGGCAACGCCGGTGCCATGGAGTCATCCACAGGCACCGTGTTGTCTGGCACGATGGCTGTTGACAACTCCGTCGAAACCGGCTTCGCAGCGGGTTCGGCGTGTGTGCCGGGCCGCTCCGGCACATGGTGCACCGCGAAGTGCGCGCTGCTGGCCCGGGTGCGGGTGCGGAGCACGCGCTCGAAATCGGCGGAACGGAGAAGGCGGGCAATCACGCTGCGAGCGCGGCGCGTTTCGGCCCGGAGCCTTGGCCTCAGACGGCCAGGCGCTTGCGGCCCTTGGCGCGGCGTGCGTTGATCACGGCGCGACCGCCGCGGCTCTTCATGCGGACCAGGAACCCATGGGTGCGGGCGCGGCGGACTTTCGAGGCTTGGTAGGTGCGTTTCATGGTCGGTCCAGATGTTTTTGCGTCTCGGCCGAGTTCGGCTCCGGGAAACCCACTATTACACCAAAAACACCCTGATCGGTCAATGACTTACACCGGCGCCCGTGGCGTGCGGGGGGCATTGACGTGGCGCCACAATCTGTGGATAACCGCGGTTTCACGCGCCCCGCAACGTACAATCCACCCGCTCCCGAGAAGAACTTTTCCACAATGAGCGCTGACCTTTGGCTGCGCGGCTGCGAACGACTCGCCGCCGAGTTGCCCGAACAACAATTCAACACCTGGATTCGCCCCTTGCAGGCGGCCGAGGTGACCGACCAGGGAGACACCGGCGCGGTCGCGCTGCTGCGTGTGCCGAATCGTTTCAAGCTCGACTGGATTCGCAATCAGTACGCCGGGCGAATCGAAGCGGTGCTGACCGAACTGGCAGGCAAACCGGTGCGGCTCGACATCACGCTTGCGGCGCGCGACCCGGCCAACGCGCCAACGACCCGACCCACGATGCCCATCACCGCGGCGGCACAACCATTGGCTGTGGCACGGCCGATTGCGCAGAGCGTCAGCGCGATTCCATCGCGCAGCCGACTCAACCTGGCGCTCACTTTCGACACGCTGGTGCCGGGCCGCGCCAACCAGATGGCGCGCACTGCGGCACTGCATGTGGCCGGGGCACCGGGGCAGATGTACAACCCGCTGTTCATCTACGGCGGTGTCGGTCTGGGCAAGACGCACCTGATCCACGCGGTCGGCAACGCGCTGCTGGCCGACAAGCCCGATGCACGCATCCTCTACCTGCATGCCGAGCAGTTCATCACCGACGTGGTGAAGAACTACCAGCGCAAGACCTTCGACGAGCTGAAGGCCAAGTACCACCAGCTCGACCTGCTGCTGATCGACGATGTGCAGTTCTTTGCCGGCAAGGAGCGCACGCAGGAAGAGTTCTTCAACGCGTTCGAAGCGCTGCTCGCGAAACGCGCGCACATCATCATGACCAGCGACACCTACCCGAAAGGGCTGGTGGACATCGACGAGCGCCTGACCTCGCGCTTCGATGCTGGCCTCACCGTCGCCATCGAGCCGCCGGAGCTGGAGATGCGTGTCGCGATCCTGATGCGCAAGGCCGAGCTCGAGGCCACGCCGATGCCGGAGGACGTGGCCTTCTTCGTCGCGAAGAACGTTCGCGCGAACGTGCGCGAGCTCGAAGGCGCGTTGCGCAAGATCCTCGCGTACTCGCGCTTCAGCCACAAGGAGATCAACATCGGCCTGGCGCGCGAGGCATTGAAGGATCTGCTGTCGATCCAGAACCGCCAGGTCGGCGTCGAGAACATCCAGAAGACGGTGGCCGACTTCTACAAGATCAAGGTCGCCGACATGTACAGCAAGAAGCGCCCGGCCAGCATCGCGCGGCCGCGCCAGATCGCGATGTACCTGGCCAAGGACATGACGCAGAAGAGCCTGCCCGAGATCGGCGAGCTGTTCGGCGGCCGAGACCACACGACCGTGCTGCACGCGGTGCGCAAGATCGCCGCCGAGCGCCAGAAGAACACCGAGCTGAATCAACAGCTGCATGTGCTCGAACAGACGTTGAAAGGCTGACAAAGGGCTGATGAATGAAGCGCGTGTCAAGCAACAACGTTGGGGACAACTTCAGAACAAGCCACCGACTGTCCACAGGCCGGGCGGGTTTGCAGAAGTTGTTGTATGTCGCGGACGCGCCGCGCCAGGCCACCGGCCCCATGGTTTCCCGGGGCCTAAGTCGCTGATCGAAAAGGCGAAAATGACGTTGTCCACAGAAAATGCCGGTCTCTACTATTACGACCAAGTGAAGAGGTTCAAATGATTGTCTTGAAGACAGCGCAGGAAAAAGTTTTGAGCGCGTTGCAAGCGGTGGCCGGCATCGTGGAGCGGCGCCACACCTTGCCGATCCTGGCCAACGTGTTGATCCGCAAGACCGGCGAGCAACTCGAGCTCACCACCAGCGATCTCGAAATCCAGGTGCGCACGCGCGCCGTGCTCGGCGGCGATGGCGGCAACTTCGCGACCACCGTTGGCGCGCGCAAGCTGATCGACATCCTGCGCTCGATGCCCGCCGACCAGGTCGTCACGCTCAGTGCGAACCAGAGCAAGCTGACCTTGCAAGGCGGCAAGAGCCGCTTCACGCTGCAGACGATGCCGAGCGACGACTTCCCGCTGGTGCAGGAGGCGGCCGACTTCGGCCCCGCGTTCAGCGTGCCGCAGAAGACGCTGAAGGGGCTGATCAACCAGGTGCATTTCGCGATGGCGGTGCACGACATTCGCTACTACCTGAATGGCATCCTGTTCGTGGCCGAAGGCAAGAATTTGACGCTCGTCGCGACCGACGGCCACCGCCTCGCGTTGGCGCAGGCGACGCTCGATGTCGAGATCCCGAAGCAGGAAGTGATCCTGCCGCGCAAGACGGTTCTCGAACTGCAACGCTTGCTGCGCGACGAGAAGGAAGGCGAAGAGAGCCAGATCGAGATGCGCTTCGCCGGCAACCAGGCCAAGTTCAGTTTCAGCGGCATGGAGTTCGTCACCAAGCTGGTCGAGGGCAAGTTCCCCGACTACAACCGCGTGATCCCGAAGAACCACAAGAACCACGTGACCCTGGGCCGCGCGCCATTCCTCGCCAGCCTGCAACGCGCCGCGATCCTGACGAGCGAAAAGTTCAAGGGCGTGCGCGTCAACATCGAGCCCGGCGTGCTGCGCATCGCCTCCAGCAATGCCGAACAGGAAGAGGCCAAGGAAGAGCTCGAGATCGACTACAGCGGCGACGCGATCGAGATCGGCTTCAACGTCACCTACCTGATCGACGCGCTCTCGAACATGAGCGTCGAGATGATCAAGCTGGAACTCCAGGACACCAACTCCAGTGCATTGATCACCGTGCCCGAGCAGGCCGGCTTCAAGTACGTCGTGATGCCGATGCGCATCTGAGGGTCGGTCAATCACCGATCTGCGAGCGGGCTGCGGCCCGCTTCAGCGTTTTTTCAGGACTGAACTTGCAATGACCGAGATGATGAACACGCCCGAAGACGACGCCAACAAGGCCGCCAAAGACAAGGAGTTCGCCGCGGACAGCGCCGCCTACGGCGAAGGCAGCATCCAGATCCTCGAAGGCCTGGAAGCGGTGCGCAAGCGGCCCGGCATGTACATCGGCGACACCTCCGACGGCACCGGCCTGCACCACTTGGTGTTCGAGGTCGTCGACAACTCGATCGATGAATCGCTGGCCGGCTACTGCGACGACATCGTCGTGACGATCCACACCGACAACTCGATCAGCGTCACCGACAACGGCCGCGGCATCCCGACCGGCGTGAAGATGGACGACAAGCACGAGCCGAAGCGCTCGGCCTCCGAGATCGCGCTGACCGAGCTGCACGCGGGCGGCAAGTTCAACCAGAACAGCTACAAGGTGTCGGGCGGCCTGCACGGCGTCGGCGTGAGCTGCGTGAACGGCCTCTCCAAGTGGCTGCGCCTGACGGTGCGGCGCGACGGCCAGACGCACTTCATGGAGTTCAAGCAGGGCATCCCGCAGGACCGCTTGATCGAGCAGCGCGACGGTGTGGAGGTGTCGCCGATGAAGATCCTCGGCGAGACCGAGAAGCGCGGCACCGACGTTCACTTCCTGCCCGACCTGGAGATCTTCTCGAACATCGACTTCCACTACGACATCATCGCGAAGAAGCTGCGCGAGCTGAGCTTCCTGAACAACGGCGTGAAGATACGCCTCGTCGATGAGCGCAACAACAAGGAAGACACCTTCGCGTATGCCGGCGGCGTGAAGGGCTTCGTCGAGTTCATCAACACCGGCAAGAAGGTGCTGCACCCGACGGTGTTCGGCGCCAGCGGCGAGAAGGTCAGCGAGCAGGGCACGACCATCACCACCGACGTGGCGATGCAGTGGAACGACGGCTACAGCGAGAACGTGCTGTGCTTCACCAACAACATCCCGCAGCGCGATGGCGGCACGCACCTGACCGGCCTGCGCGCCGCGATGACGCGCGTGATTAACAAGTACATCGACGACAACGAGTTCGCGAAGAAGGCCAAGGTCGAGGTCACCGGCGACGACATGCGCGAAGGCCTGTGCTGCGTGCTGAGCGTGAAGGTGCCCGAGCCCAAATTTTCAAGCCAGACCAAGGACAAGCTCGTCAGCAGCGAAGTGCGCGGGCCGGTCGAAGATGTCGTCAGCAAGGCGCTGGCCGACTACCTGCAAGAAAACCCGACCGACGCGAAGATGATCTGCAGCAAGATCATCGATGCCGCCCGCGGCCGCGAGGCCGCTCGCAAGGCGCGCGAGATGACGCGCCGCAAGGGCGTGCTCGACGGCATGGGACTGCCCGGCAAGCTCGCCGACTGCCAGGAGAAAGACCCGGCGCTGTGCGAGATCTACATCGTCGAGGGCGACTCGGCCGGCGGCTCGGCCAAGCAGGGACGCGACCGAAAGTTCCAGGCGATCCTGCCGCTGCGCGGCAAGATCCTGAACGTCGAGAAGGCGCGCTACGAGAAACTGCTGACCAGCAATGAAATCCTGACGCTGATCACCGCGCTCGGCACCGGCATCGGCAAGGGCATGGGCGGCGACGATTTCAACCCGGACAAGCTGCGCTACCACCGCATTATCATCATGACCGACGCCGATGTGGACGGCGCGCACATCCGCACGCTGCTGCTCACCTTCCTGTTCCGCCAGATGCCAGAGCTGGTCGAGCGCGGCCACATCTACATCGCGCAGCCGCCGCTCTACAAGGTCAAGCTCGGCAAGGACGAGCAGTACCTGAAGGACGGCCACGAGCTCGATGCCTACCTGCTCAAGGTGGCGCTGAAGGACGCCAAGCTCGACACCGCCGTGCCGGGCGCGGCACTGCTGCAAGGCGATGCGCTCGAAGCACTGGCGCGCCAGTACGTGCTGGCCAAGAACGTGGTCGAGCGCCTCTCGAACTGGATGGACGTGGAAGCGCTGCGCGCGATGGCCAACGGCCTTGCGCTGGACGTCGACACCCTCGAAGCCGCCGAGCAATCCGCGAGCGCGCTGAAGGCGGCGCTGCACGACGCCGAGGTCACGGCCGAGTTCGACACGCGCACCGACAAGCACATCCTGCGCATCAGCCGCATGCACCACGGCAATGTCAAGAGCAGCGTGATCACCGCCGACTTCGTGCACGGCGCCGACTACGAAGCGCTCAGCACCGCCGGCATGACCTTCCGCGGCCTCGTCGGCGAAGGCGCGGTGGTGAAGCGCGGCGAAGGCGAGAAACAGAAGGAGATGCGCGTCACCGACTTCCGGCAAGCGATGGCGTGGCTGATCGCGCAGGCCGAGGGCGCTGTCGCCCGCCAGCGCTACAAGGGCCTGGGCGAGATGAACCCCGCGCAGCTCTGGGAGACGACGATGGACCCGACCGTGCGCCGCCTGCTGCGCGTGCAGATCGACGACGCGATCGAGGCCGACCGTGTCTTCACGATGCTGATGGGCGACGAGGTCGAGCCGCGCCGCAACTTCATCGAGAGCAATGCGTTGCGGGCGGGGAATATCGACGTGTAAAGACCCACGAGGGGAGGACACCGATGAACACGCCCGGAACCAATACCGCCACCGACACCGTATTCGCCGGCTCGATCCCCGAGCTCTACGACAACCACCTCGTCCCGCTGATCTTCGAGCCTTACGCCGTCGATCTGGCCGCCCGCGTCGCGGCGCTCAAGCCGGCGCGTGTGCTCGAAGTCGCTGCCGGCACGGGCGTGGTCACCCGGGCGATGGCGCGGGCCTTGCCGGCACAGGTCGAGCTGATCGCGACCGACCTGAACCCGCCGATGCTGGAGCGCGCCGCTGCCGTCGGCACCGCGCGGCCGGTGACGTGGCAGCAGGCCGATGCGATGCGGCTGCCGTTCGATGACGCGAGCTTCGATGTCGTGGTGTGTCAGTTCGGCGTGATGTTCTTCCCGGACAAGACGCAGGCGTTCGCCGAAGCCCGGCGCGTGCTGCGCCGCGGTGGCGCGTTCGTGTTCAACGTTTGGGATCGCCTCCGGGAGAACGAGCTGGCCGACAGCGTGACGACCGCGCTCGGCGTGCTCTTTCCGGCGGACCCACCGATGTTCATGGCGCGCACGCCGCACGGCTACTTCGACCACGCCGCGATCACGCGCGACCTCGCCGGCGCAGGGTTCGGCGCGCCGCCCCGCATCGAGACGCTGGCCGCGCGCAGCCGCGCGGCCTCGGCGCGCGAGGCGGCCGTCGCCTACTGCCAGGGCACGCCGCTGCGCGGCGAGATCGCAGCCCGCGCAGGCGCGAGCCTGTTGGAAGCGACCGCGGCCTGCACGGCGGCGATCGCGGCACGATTCGGCACCGGCGCGATCGACGCGAAGATCCAGGCGCACGTCGTGATGGCGCAGAACTGACGCCGCACCGACGGGCGCTTGGCAAACCCACGCGTTGCCCATAAACTGGATATAACAACAGTGTCTGGAGAACCCCATGCGCATCGACTACCGGCAGAACTACCGCCCCGCCCCCGCCATCCCGATGCCGCAGTGGGCGCGGAGCCTCTGGCGCTGGCTGTAGTGGTCGGCGCGATCAGCGCGGCCGGTTCAATCTGATCGGCTGAGCGCCGCCACAGCGCACTCGATGCCACCGGCACCGAACGGAATGCCCTGCACCGTCATCGCGGCCTCGACGCCTGCGAGGCAGCCCAGGATCATCGCCGCGTTCAGGTCGCCCAGATGGCCGATGCGAAACGCGCGGCCGGCGAGCGGCCCCAGGCCACCGGCGATCGCGACCTGAAAGCGTTCGCGCGCGACCGTGCGCAGCGCCTCCGGATCGATGCCGCTGCCGACCAGGATCGCCGTCACCGAGGTCGAGCGCGCTTCGGGCACCGCGCAGAAGAAGCCGACGGCCCCGGCCTCGCTCCAGCGTGCGACGGCGGCGTGCACCGCGTCGGCCAGACGCCGATGGCGCGCCAGCACCTCGGCCTCGCCCTCGCGAAAGATCAGCGCCAGCGCGGCCTCCAGCCCGGCCAGCAGGCTCTGCGGCGGCGTGCCGCAGAACTTGCGGTACGAGAGCTGGCTCTGGCGCAGCCGCCAGTCCCAGTAGAAGCGCGGCGCCGGGTTGCGGCTGGCGAACGCGAACGCGCGCTCGTCGACGGCGACGAAGCCCAGGCCCGGCGGGACCATCAAGCCCTTCTGGCTCGCGCCGAGCACGACATTGGCGCGCAATCCGTCCATGTCGAACGGCGCTGCGCCGAGCGAGGCCACCACATCGACGACGAACAGCGCCGGGTGTTTCGCCGCGTCGATCGCGGCGCGGATCGCGCGCAGATCGCTGCTGATGCCGCTGGCGGTGTCGGTGTGGACCGCGAACACGGCGGCGATCAGGTGCGCGGTGTCGGCCCGCAGTGCCGCCTCGATCACGGCCGGCGCGATCGGCTGGCCTTCGATCCATTCGGTCCGGATCACGCGGGCGCCGAAGGCCTCGGCCTGCTCGGCCCAGCCTTCGGAGAAGTGGCCCGTGCCGGGGATCAGCACCGCGGTGCCGGGCGCGACGAGGTTGGCGATCACCGCCTCCCACGCGCCGTGGCCGTTGCTGGCGTACAGGAACACGTCGGCGGTCGTGTGCAGCAAGCGCTTCAGGCCGGTCTCGCAGGCGGCGATGGTCGCGTCCACGCGCGGGTCGGCCAGGTCCATCGGCTGGCGACTCATCGCGTGCAGCACCTCGTCGGGCACGCGGCTCGGGCCGGGTGAATGCAGGAAGCGGTGGCCGGGGATGCGGGTCGGTGTACTCATGGCGTGATGCTAGCGGGCCGAGCGCCGGGCCGTCCCAAGCCGGCCCGCATCCCCTCGGGGGATCGGCCGGCGTACTCGTCGGCCGAGGGGCGGTCAGTTCACCCCGTTTTCTGCCCACGACCGTGTAACCCCGCATCAACCCAGGGAGCACCCATGATTCACCGCCTGATTCGTCTCGCCGCGCTGCTGTGTACTGCGCTCGCATTGCCTGCCATGGCGCAACTCGTGCCCGAGCGCGCGCTGCTCGCGCCGCACCTCGTGATCGCCGCGCCGGCCGAAGCGCCGGTCACGCTGCGCGGCGTGCGCGTGCGCATCGAGATCAATGGCCGCAGCGCGCAGACCGAAGTCGAGCTGACCTTCTACAACCCGAACGCGCGCCAGCTCGAAGGCGAGCTGCAGTTCCCGTTGCGCGAAGGCCAGACGGTCGTCGGCATGGCCATGGACGTGAACGGCGTGCTGCGCGAGGCGGTGCCGGTCGAGAAGGCGCGCGGCGAGGCGGTGTTCGAGGACGTGACACGCACACGCATCGACCCGGCCCTGCTCTCGGTCACGCAGGGCGACAACTACAAGCTGCGCGTCTACCCCTTGATGCCACGCAGCGAGAAGGTAGTGGTGCTACGCATCGCCGAGTGGCTGACGTCGCGGGCGGGCCGCATCACGTACCAGCTGCCGCTGGATTACGGCCGGCTGGCGGCGTTCTCCGCCAGCGTGCAGGCCTCGGGTGTCGCAGCGCGGCCCGTCGCACTGGCGCGTGGTTTCGCGGTGCCCG
This sequence comes from uncultured Rhizobacter sp., assembly GCA_964247075.1. Classification (GTDB taxonomy): domain Bacteria; phylum Pseudomonadota; class Gammaproteobacteria; order Burkholderiales; family Burkholderiaceae_C; genus LMDS01. The sequence goes on from CAXTSS010000005.1 coordinate 114,363, forward strand.
GGTTCGTCGTCGCCGGCAGTGGCTACCGCCTCGATGTCTCGCTGGCCGACACGACGCTGAGCGGCGCGGTCGAGGTCGAGCTCGTGCCCGCCCCGGGCGGCAGCGTGACGACACAGCGCGTCGATGGACACGCCTACTTCGTCGCGCAACTGCCGCTGGCCGCGCAGGGCGCGCCGCGCGCGTTGCCGCGCATCGTCACCTTGGCGTGGGACGCCTCCGGCTCGGGCGCGCAGCGCGATCACGAGCGTGAACTGGCCGTGCTCGACGCCTACTTCGCGAAAGCACGCAACCTCGAGGTGCGGCTGGTGCGCCTGCGCGATGCGGCCGAGGCAACGCAGCGCTTCGAGGTGAAGAACGGCGACTGGCGCGCGCTGCGCACCGCGCTGACGGCGATGGTTTACGACGGCGCGACCAACCTCGGCGCGTTGGTCTCCGACGCCGATGCGGGCGAGGTGCTGCTGTTCTCCGACGGCCTGTCGAACTTCGGCCCGCAGCGCTTCGTGCCCGGCAAGCAACCGGCCTACGTGCTCTCGGCCGTGCTGCGCACCGACGGCGCGCGGCTGCGTGACATCGCCGAGCGGTCCGGCGGCCGCTATATCGATCTGTTGAGCAATTCACCGCAGGCCGCGAGCGAGAAGCTGCTGCGCGCCACCACCCGCGTGATCGCGATCGAGGCGGATGGCGCGACGCAGCTCGTCGCCGCGTCGATCTACCCGAACGATGGCGCGCTGACGCTGGCCGGCGAGCTGACGCAAGCGACCGCGACCGTGCGCGTCACCGTGCAGCAGCCCGATGGCCGCCAGCAGACGCTGAGCCTGGCGGTGAACGCGGCGCGCGACGCCGGCACGCTCGCCGCGCAGGCCTGGGCGCGGCTGAAAATCGCCTCGCTCGACGGCGAGTACGCGTTTCACCGTGCCGAGATCCGGCGCATCGGGCTGGCGCATGCGATCGTCACGCGCGACACCTCGCTGATCATCCTCGACCGCGCACAGGACTACGCGCGACACGGCATCACGCCGCCGCCCGAGCTGGCCGCGGAGGTCGCGCTGTTGCGCGAGCGCATGGCGCAAACCGAGCGCGCGAGCGCCGAGGCGCAGCTGGAGCGCGTCGTGAAGCTGTTCGAAGCGAAGCAGGCCTGGTGGCAACGCGAGTTCCCGAAGGACGCGCCGCCGAAGGCCGAGCTGAGCAAGGTCGCGCGCGAGGCCGATATGTCGTCGGTGGGTGCGCTGCGCGAGCGCCGCGCCAATGACAGGAGCGACAGCCGAAGCGAGCTGGTGGCATCGGCGCGTCCGGCACCGTCGCCGGCCGGAGCGGCCGCACCGTTGCAGGCCACCGCCAAGTCGATCGGTGCGCCTACCAGCGAAGCCCCGGCCGCGACGATCCGCCTGCGCGCTGCCCTCAGCGATGCGCCCTACCTCGCGCGGCTGCGCGCCGTGTCGGCCGACGAGATGTACCGCCATTACCTCGACGAGCGCGCCGGCTACACCAACAGCACCGCGTTCATCCTCGACGTGGCCGACCTGATGTTCGAGCGCGGCCAGCCGGTGCTCGCGACGCGCGTGCTCTCCAACCTTGCTGAGATGGATCTGGAGAACCGCCAGGTGCTGCGCATCCTCGCGGCGCGGCTGGTGCAGGCGAACCGCGCCGATCTCGCACTGCCGGTGCTGCGCCAGGTGCTGGAGCTCGCGCCCGACGAGCCGCAATCGCAGCGCGATCTGGGCCTCGCGCTCGCGGCCGCCGGCCAGCCGCAGGCCGCGGTCGAGGCGCTGTACGAAGTGGCGCGACGCCAGTGGCCGCGCTTCCCCGAGATCGAGCTGATCGCGCTCGCCGAGATGAACGCGATCATCGCCACCACGGCCACGCCGCTGAACACCGCGCGCATCGACCCGCGCCTGCTGAAGAACCTGCCGCTGGATTTGCGCGCGACGCTGAGCTGGGATGCCGACAACACCGACATCGACCTGTGGGTCACCGACCCGAACGGCGAGCGCGCGTACTACGGCAACCCGCTGACGTATCAAGGCGGCCGTGTGTCGAAGGACGTCACCAGCGGCTACGGTCCGGAGGAGTTCTCGCTGAAGCGCGCCAAGCCGGGCAAGTACATCGTGCAGGCGCAGTTCTACGGCCACCGCCAGCAGATCGTCTCGGGGGCGACGACGATCCAGCTGGCGCTGACCACAGGGTTCGGCGGCGCGCAGCAGAAGCAGCAGGGCGTGACCTTGCGCTTGAAGACCGCGAAGGATCAGGTCTTCGTCGGCGAGTTCATCGTGGATTGATAAGTTCTAGACTCGCGCTTGTGTCAAGCGCATGAGGACTCCGATGAACACGACCACCCAGACCGAAACTGCCCGCCTGGCGGCAGCCGGCTCGACTGCCAGCGCAACCACCAACGCCGCCATCGACGCGCGCCGCGTCGCCGCCACGCCGCGCGGCGTGGGCATCGGCTTCAACTTCTACGCCGAGCGCGCGCTGAACTCGGAGCTGTGGGACGTGGAGGGCCAACGCTACATCGATTTCGGCTCCGGCATCGCGGTGCTCAACACCGGGCACCGCCACCCGCGCATCGTCGAGGCGATCCGCCGCCAGCTCGATCACTTCACCCACACCGCGTATCAGGTCGTGCCCTACGAGAGCGTCGTCTCGCTCGCCGAGCGGCTCAACCAGCTCACTCCCGGCACGCACGCCAAGAAGACGGCGTTCTTCACGACCGGCGTCGAGGCGGTCGAGAACGCGATCAAGATCGCCCGCGCCCACACGCGCCGCCCGGGCGTGATCGCGCTCACCGGCGCGTTCCACGGTCGCACCTACATGGGGCTGGCGCTGACCGGCAAGGTCGCGCCGTACAAGATCGGCTTCGGGCCGTTTCCGGGCAGCATCTTCCACGTGCCCGCGCCGGTGCCGTTGCACGGCGTCTCGGTCGAGGATTCGCTCAAGAGCATCCAGCAGCTCTTCAAGGCCGACATCGAGCCGACGCAGGTGGCCGCGATCATCGTCGAGCCGATCCAGGGCGAGGGCGGCTTCTATGTGATGCCGCCGGAGTTCATGCGCGCGCTGCGCCAGATTTGCGACCAGCACGGCATCGTGATGATCGCCGACGAGATCCAGACCGGCTTCGCGCGCACCGGCAAGATGTTCGCGATGAACCACCATGACGTGCTGCCCGACATCATGACGATGGCCAAGAGCCTCGCCGGTGGCGTGCCGCTCTCGGCCGTCTGCGGCCGCGCCGAGATCATGGACGCGCCCGCGCCGGGTGGCTTGGGTGGCACCTACGCGGCAAACGCGCTCGCGATCGCGTCGGCGCACGCGGTGCTCGACGTGATCGAGGACGAGCAGCTGTGTGCCCGCGCCGAAGTGCTGGGTCAGAAGCTGAAGACGCACCTGAACGCCTTGCGCGCGAAGGTGCCGGGCATCTCGGACGTGCGCGGCCTCGGCGCGATGGTCGCGGTCGAGTTCGCGAAGGCCGACGGCACGCCGGATGCCGACTTCACGAAGGCCGTCGTCGCGCGCGCGCAGGCGGGCGGCCTGCTGCTGCTGACCTGCGGCGTCTACGGCAACGTGATCCGCTTCCTGTTCCCGCTGACGATCCAGGATGCGGTGTTCGAAGAAGGCATGGCGATTCTCGCCAAGGCCGTGATCGCGTAAGGAGTACGTATGCTGAAGCTCAAAGATCCGACACTGTTCAAGCAACAGGCCTACATCGCCGGCGCCTGGGTCGATGCCGACGACGGCAGGACCGTCGCCGTGACCAACCCCGCGACTGGTGAACAGCTCGGCACCGTGCCGATGTGCGGCACCGCCGAGACCGTGCGCGCCATCGCCGCGGCCGACAAGGCCCAGCAACTCTGGCGCGACGTGCCCGCGAAGGAGCGTGCCGCGATCCTGCGCAAGTTGAACGACCTGATGCTCGCGAACGCCGACGACCTCGCGCTGATCATGACGAGCGAGCAGGGCAAGCCGCTCGCCGAGGCCAGGGGCGAGATCGTCTACGCCGCCTCGTTCATCGAGTGGTTTGCCGAAGAGGCGCGCCGCATCTACGGCGACACCATTCCCGCGACCTCGGGCGACAAACGCATCATCGCGATCAAGCAGCCGGTCGGCACCACCGCAGCGATCACGCCGTGGAACTTCCCCACAGCGATGCTGACGCGCAAGGCCGGCCCGGCGCTCGCGGCCGGCTGCTCGATGGTCGTCAAGCCGGCGACGCAGACGCCGTACTCAGCGCTCGCGTTCGCCGAGCTGGCCGAGCGCGCCGGCATCCCGAAGGGGCTGCTTTCGGTACTCACTGGTTCGGCCGCACAGATCGGCGGCGAAATGACGCGCTCGCCGATCGTGCGCAAGCTCACGTTCACGGGCTCGACCGAAGTCGGCCGCACGCTGATGCGCCAGAGCGCCGACACGATCAAGAAGCTCTCGCTCGAACTCGGCGGCAACGCACCGTTCATCGTGTTCGACGACGCCGATCTCGACGCCGCCGTCGATGGCGCGATGGTCAGCAAGTACCGCAACACCGGCCAGACCTGCGTCTGCGCCAATCGCTTGTATGTGCAGCGCGGTGTGCTGCAGGCCTTCACCGACAAGCTGGTCGCGAAGGTCAAGGCGCTCAAGGTCGGCAACGGCTTGGAGGCGGGCGTCACGCAAGGCCCGTTGATCGATGCGAAGGCGGTCGCGAAGATCGAGGAGCACATCGCCGATGCCCGCGCCAAGGGCGGCGAGGTGCTGACCGGCGGCAAGCGCCACGCGCTCGGCGGCCTGTTCTTCGAGCCGACGGTGATCGGCGGCGCGACCGCGAACATGCTGTTCGCCAAGGAAGAAACCTTCGGCCCGCTCGCGCCGATCTTCGCGTTCGACACCGAGGCCGAAGTGATCGCGCTGGCCAACGACAGCGAGTTCGGTCTCGCGTCGTACTTCTACAGCCGCGACATCGGCCGCGTGATGCGGGTTGCCGAAAAGCTCGAATCGGGCATCGTCGGCGTCAACACCGGGCTGATCTCGACCGCCGAAGCGCCGTTCGGCGGCGTCAAGCAATCGGGCCTCGGGCGCGAGGGTTCGAAGTACGGCCTTGAGGACTTCCTTGAGATGAAGTACATCTGCCTGGGCGGCATCGACAAGTGAGCCGCACGCTCGTGTCAATGCGCGATGCTGATCTCGATCGAATCGAGCAGGCTGCCGGCACCGAGCATGTCGAGCGACGCGCGCTCGTCGGCCGCGCGCAGCGCTTCGCCGAGCGCTGAGGTCGCGGCCGGGAGGCCGCCGTCGAGCAGCTCGACGCCGAGGGCGGTGAGCCCGTCGGTGAGTTGCCACGGCATCACGAGCAGCGCGAAGAAGGTCTCGCGGCGGGTCTCGAACGCCTTGATGAAGGCGCGGCTGAATTGCGTCGGTGCACCGCCCGGGCTGCGGTCGATGGCGCGCAGCGCGGCCGTCCAGCCGATGTTGTGCATCAGGCCGGCGAGGTAGCCCTCGAACGGGTCGAGGCCGCGCTCCGTGGCTTCCTGAAGACAGGCCGACGCCTTGGCCTCGGAGTGCTGCCACAGGCGCGCCGCGCAGTGTGCCGAGAGGGACTCGGCCTGGCCGTCGAACATCGGCTTGAGCACGACGCGAGCGATCGCGCGGCGCAGGCCCTCGGTGCCGAGGCGGCGGATGGCCTCGGCGATCTCGGTCACCGGCTCGCGTGCGCGGGCCTGTGCACTGTTGGCCATGCGGATCACTTCGGCCACCAGGTGTGGATCCTTCATCACGCGTTGCGCGAGCGCCTCGGCGGATTGACCGTCGTCACGCAGGCTGTTCAGCAGCTGCGGGATCACCGCCGGTGCGCGCGGCAGCAGCGCGGTGCGCGACGAATCGGAGGCGAGCACGGTGTCGAGCCACGCGAGCAGCTGCCTCTCGCTGTCGTGCAGCGAGGTGTCGAGCGCCGCGCCGGCGTCGAGCAGCCACGCGAAGAACGCCGATTGCAGATCGGTCGCGGCGCCGTGCAGCGGTTCGGCGACGGCAGGCGCCGCCGGAACCGGCACGGCCGCGGGTGTCGCCCGTGCGCGCGCAGGCGCGACGGGCGGTGGTGCGCTCGTGCGTCCGCCGAACAAGGCGCCGACGCGCTGCAGCCAGTTGCTCATGTGGGCCCCCGTGTGTCCATGTCCGTCGTCTTATCGGTTGCCGCGCGCTGATCTCAAGGGCGTTAGGGATGGGTGCGGCGAACCAGCCGTGATGAGATCGGCAACCGGAGGCCCGCGATGATCACCGACATCCAGCTTCAGCACGTCATGCCCCACCTGGCGCCGGCGACGCGCCGGCTCTACCTGCCGCCGCTGAACGCCGCGATGAGCGTCAACGCCATCGACGTGCCGTTGCGCGTGGCGGCGTTCGTGGCGCAGCTCGCGCACGAGTCGGGCGAGTTGCGCTGGATGGAGGAGGTCTGGGGCCCGACGCCGGCACAAAAGCGCTACGAACCGCCGGGCGATCTGGCGGCCCGGCTCGGCAACACCCAGGTCGGCGACGGCGAGCGCTTCAAGGGCCGCGGCCCGATCCAGATCACCGGGCGCTTCAACTACGCGAAGTTCGGCGGGCTGCTCGGGCTGGACCTGGTCGGCAACCCGGCGCATGCGGCCGCGCCGGAGGTGGCGTTTGCGACGGCCGGATTGTTCTGGCGCGCCAACGGCTTGAACGAGCTGGCCGACGGGCGCCAGTTCGTCGCGATCACGCGGCGCATCAACGGCGGCACGAACGGCCTGGCCGATCGACAGCGGTACTACGAGCGCGCCAAAGCCGTGCTCGGCACCGACGCCGCTGCCGCGCGCGGCGAGCCGCTAGTGCGGGGGCACGAGGCGATCGTGGCCGCGGCGCGCGGCGAGACTCGCGCGAAGCGCTGATTTCGCCACGATCTGGCCCGCTGTTCAGCGCATTGCGCGGGCACGGTTCGTGCCAGACTCCAGGGATCATGCTGTTCTACAACCAGAAGCGCCTCAGTTGTGGTGTCGTGATCCTGAACCCGGATCGCGAGCTGCTGCTGTGCCACGTCACCGGGCAGAACCACTGGGACCTGCCCAAGGGCGGCATCGACGATGGCGAGACCCCGCTGCAGGCCGCGCTGCGCGAGACGCGCGAGGAGTGCGGCTGGCGCCTGCAAGACGAGTCGCTGCTGGACCTCGGCCGCTTCCGCTACACGCCGAAGAAGGATCTGCACCTGTTCGCCACCGTGCAGCCGCGCATCGCGCTGCGCCAGCTGCGTTGCGAGAGCCACTACCTCGACCGCTGGTCGGGCCGGCAGCTGCCCGAGATGGACGGCTTCGGCTGGTTCGCCTTCGAGCGTGCGCAAACCCTGTGCACGCCGAAGATGGCGGCGGTGCTGGGCCAACGCGTGGCGCTGGACGAGTTGTTCGAGCGCCTGCTCGCGCCGCCGCAAGCCGCGGCCGTCTGAACTGACGGCCCCTCGGCGAACGAGTACGTTCGCCGATCCCCCGTGGGGATGCGGGCCGGCTTGGGGCGGCCCGGCGCTCGACCCGCTTCAATCAAACAGCCCTGGCGAGCCGCCGAGCGGCGCACGTTCGATCTCCAGCAGTCGCAATTTCGTGCGCGTGCCGCCCGGTGCCGAGAAGCCGCCGGCCTTCGCGCCCGCGGCGAGTACGCGATGGCACGGCACGATGATCGGGAACGGGTTCGCGCCCAGCGCCTGGCCAACCGCGCGTGCCGCGTGCGGCTCGCCGAGTTCGATCGCGATCTCGCCATAGCTGCGCGTGCTGCCGGGGCGAATCGCGCGCGCGATCGCGTAGACGCGGCGGTTGAAGGGCGGGATGGCGCGCAGGTCGAGCGCGATGTCGGCGAGATCGTCGCGACCGCCGTCGAGCAGGCTGCGGATGCGCTCGATCACGCGCTGGATCTCCAGGGTCGGCGCGGCCTCCAGCGCGCCTGCATGGCGCCGCTGCGCGCGCAACCGGGTCGCGGCCGCGGTGGCTTCAGGCAACAGAACGCCGACCAGCCCGTGCGCGCCCCACACCAACGCGCAAGCGCCGACCGGCGTGTCGAACAGCGTGAAATGAACGCCCATGACCGCAGCGTACTGCGTTCAGGCCTGCCAGACGCCGAAGCCTTGCTCGCGCAGGCCGATCGCAAGCTCGACTTCCATGTCGCGCGCGCCGTCGTACGGCATCGGGTTGTAGACCTCGTACAGCGTCGGCACCAGCCGCACGCCGAACTCGCGCACGAAGCGGTTCGATTGCACGCCGGCCATGTGGCGGTCGAAGCGCGCGTCGGGGTCGAGCCCGGTCATGCCGACGTAGACGAAGGGCTTGCCGAGCACGTAGCCGGGGTTGGCCTCGCGGAATTTCGCGATGTTCCAGACCGCGTCCGACAACTCGACGACGTAGACGTTGTAGTGGTGGCTTCGATGCCGGCGCGTGACCATGGGTGCCTACACTAGCACCCATGCCATCCGACCCACGGGACGCTCTTCTCGAACTCGTCGAGGCGCCCTTCGTCAAGCTCGTGCTGAGCAAGCCGCGTGCCGCCGCCGGTGATCTGGCGCGCGTCACGGTGCGGCCCGTGACCTTGAAGGGCGCAGCGCAACTGTCGTTCGTCTACACCCACGCGACGCGCGACATCACGAAGAACCTCGCGCCCGCGGAAGCGCTGATCGCGCTGCGCAGCCTGCTCGCAGAACAGTTCGACAACGCGCACCTGTTCGCCGACCACGAAGAAGTGCAGCTGCTCACCAGCAAGAAGGGCAAGCGGACTCTGTTGCGCCATCAGGCATCCGGCGCGCCCGACGCTCGCCCCGCGCACGACCGCGAGAAGCACCGCTACATCGATCTGAACCAGCCCTTTCTGACCGCGCTCGGCGTCACCAACGAACAGCACCAGCTGGTGCCGGCGATGGCGCGCAAGTGGAAGCAGATCAATAAGTTCGTCGAGGTGCTGGATCACGCGCTGAGCGCGACGACGCTGAAGCAGGCCGCGAGCATCGACGTGGTCGACTTCGGCAGCGGCAAGGGCTACCTGACCTTCGCGACGCACCACCACCTGCGCCACACGCTCGGCCTGCCGGTGCGCGTGGCCGGCGTCGAGTTGCGCGAGGACATGGTGGCGCTGTGCAACGCCGCCGTGCAGCGCCTCGCGCTCGACGGCCTGCGCTTCGAGCAGGGCGACGTGCGCAGCGTGGTGCCGCCCAAGATCGACGTGATGATCGCGCTGCACGCCTGCGACACCGCCACCGACCATGCGATCCACACCGGACTGCGCGGCGGTGCGTCCATCATCATGTGCTCGCCGTGCTGCCACAAGGAGCTGCGCCCGCAGCTGATGAGCCCGCACCCGCTGCGGCCGATCCTGAAGCACGGCGTGCACCTCGGCCAGCAGGCCGAGATGCTCACCGACGGCCTGCGCGCGATGCTGCTGGAGGCCTGCGGCTACGACACCCAGGTGTTCGAGTTCGTCGCGCTGGAGCACACCAACAAGAACAAGATGATCCTGGCGGTGAAGCGGCAGAACGCTTCAGTCGGAGACGCGGCGGTGGTGTGGCAGCAGATCGACGAGCTGAAGGCGTTCTACGGGGTGCGGGATCAGTGCCTGGAGCGCTTGCTGCGAGGCGTCCCATGAAACCCGGCCGTGCAACCGCTTGTTTCAAGGGGTAGCGCCGAACACGGTAGCCTTGCGCCTCCCGCACCCGCCCACCAAGCCCCTGCATGTTCAGACCCGTTGCCTTCGATCCCTACGGACGCCGCCGCTCGCGTTGGCGCCCGCCGCGCTGGCTCGTGTTGCTGCTGTGCGGCGTCGGCGTCGGCGCCGGCGGCGTGGTGATCCTGCAGGAGCGCTACCTGCCACCGCGGCTCTCGGCGGAGGCCTCGACGGAACTGCGCAGCGCATTCGATGCCGCCGAGGCCGGGCGACTCAGGCTCAAGGTCGAGCAGGCCGAGACGGCGAAGCGCCTGCAGGCGGCGCTGGCCGACAAGCAGAGCCTGAGCGACGAAGTGGCCGCAGGTCGGACCACCGTCGAAGCGCTGCGCGAGGACGTGAATTCGGCCATCGCCGCCTTGCCGCCGGATCCGCGCGGCGGCGCGGTCGAGATTCGCGCCGCGCGCTTCGTCGTGAAGGGCGCGGCACTGGCCTATGACCTGGTGCTGACGCGCGAGCGCGCGGCGGGCAAGCCGATCACGGCCTCGATGCAGTTCGCGATGGAAGGCGAGTCCGGCCGCGCCAGCGCGTTCACGACCCCCGCGATCCCGGTCTCGATCGGCGGCCAGCAGATCGTGCGCGGCAGTGTGCCGCTGCCGAACGGGTTCAGGCCACGCCAGGTGACGATCCAGGTCGCCGACCGCAGCGGCGGCAAGGCGCTCGGCATGAGGGTGTTGCTGGTCAAGTAGATGAACCTGAGCGTCCCATGAAGAACGCCACTTCCGCTATCGCCCGGATCGCCATCGCGGGCCTGTGGGTGCTCGGTGCCGTCTTCGATGCCGCGGCGCAGTCGGCAACGGCGCCGGCGCCGGCCGGCCTGTCCCTCGTCGTACTGGGCTCCGGCGGCCCTGGCGCCACGGGGCGTGCGGGGTCGAGCTGCGTGGTGCTGGTGAACGGCACGCCGCGCATCCTCGTCGATGCCGGTCCCGGCTCGTTCGCGCGCCTGGGTGAGGCGAGGCTGTCGCTCGCGAAGGTGGACGTGGTGTTGCTGACGCACCTGCACGTCGACCACGCGGGTGAGCTGCCCGGTCTGTTCAAGGCGCGGGCCGTGTCCACCCAGGGACCGATCCGGTTCCAGGTGTTCGGGCCGGACGGCCGCAAGGGCACGGGCGACGAGGCGTCGTTCCCCTCCACGCGCCGCTTCGTCGATCTGCTGTTCGGCGCCGACGGCGCGTTCGGCTACCTGCGCGATTTTTCGGCGCCGATGACGATCCAGACGACCGATGTGGCGGCGTCGCCAAGCGCCGATCCGCCGGTGACGAAGCTCTACACCGACGGCGATCTCGTCGTCAGTGCCATCGCCGGCCACCACCGCGACGCGCCGGCCGTGGTCTACCGCGTCGATTTCGCCGGCAAGAGCATCACCTTCAGCGGCGACATCGATGCCGACGGCCTGCCCGGCCTGCGCCGCATCGCCGCGGGCACGAACCTGCTGGTCTTCAACAGCGTCGTGCTCGATCCGCCCGGCTCGCCGGCGGCGCTCTACGCGCTGCACACGCCACCGAAAGCGATCGGCGAGATCGCCGAAGGCGCGCGCGTGGGCAGGCTGTTGTTGAGCCACCTGTCGCCGGCCGTCGAGAAGGCGCGCGATGCCGTGGCGGCATCGATCGCGGCCGGCTACAAGGGCACGACGCAGTTCGCCGAGGACGGGCTGCGCGTCGAGCCGTGACGGGTCAGCCGATGCGCGCCCCGGTCGCGTTGTCGAAGAGGTGCAGGTCGTGTGCGTCCCAGCGCAGATGGACCAGCTCGCCGACACGCTGGGTGACGCTGCCGGCCACGCGCGAGACCAGGCTGCCGATGGCGGTGTCGACGAACGCGTAGGTGTCGGGGCCGGTCGGCTCGAGCAGCATCAAGCGGCCGGGAACCCCCGACTCGGCGAGCTGGACGCGCTCCGGCCGCAACCCGATCACGAGGCCGGCGGCGGGCCTGTCCCGCAGCGCCTGTGCCTGCTCCTGGCCCAGCGCCATGGTCGTGCCCTTCACGGTCACCGGCGCGCCGCTGGGCGCGGGCGCGTCGGCGGTGAGCATGTTCATCGCCGGTGAGCCGATGAACTCGGCGACGAAGCGTGTGGCCGGCCGCGTGTAGATGTCGTCGGGCGAACCGAACTGCTGCACCACGCCGTCGCGCATCACCGCGATGCGGTCGCCCAGGGTCATCGCCTCGACCTGGTCGTGGGTGACGTAGACGGTGGTGGTGCGGGTGCGCTGGTGCAGCAGCTTGATCTCGGCGCGCATCTCGACGCGCAGCTTGGCGTCGAGGTTGGAGAGCGGCTCGTCGAACAGGAACAGCTTTGGGTTGCGCGCGAGCGCGCGGCCCATCGCGACGCGCTGGCGCTGCCCGCCCGAGAGCTGGCCGGGCTTGCGACCCAGCAGGTGCTCGATCTGCAGCATCGTCGCGACGCGTTGCACGGCCGCGGCGCGCTCGGCCTTCGGCACCTTGCGCATCTCGAGCGCGAAGCTGATGTTCTCGGCCACGTTCATGTTCGGGTACAGCGCGTAGCTCTGGAACACCATCGCGATGTCGCGGTCCTTCGGCAGCTCGTGCGTCACGTCGCGATCGCCGATGTGGATGCTGCCGGTGGTCGGCATGTCGAGCCCGGCGATCATCGACAGCAGCGTCGACTTGCCGCAGCCCGAGGGGCCGACGAGGATGAGGAATTCGCCCTCCTCGATCTCGATGTCGATGCCCTTGAGGATGTCGACCGCGCCGAAGCTCTTGCGGACATTGCGGATGGAAAGCGCGCCCATGGTGTGTTCCTCGACCCTTTATCCCTTGACCGCGCCGGCCGTGAGGCCGCGCACGAAGTGCTTGCCGGCGAGCACGTAGATGGCGAGCGTCGGCAGCGCCGCGATCATCGCGGCGGCCATGTCGACGTTGTATTCCTTGACCGAACTGGAGGTGTTGGCCATGTTGTTCAGGCCGACCGTGATCGGCTTCGCGTCGCCGGCCGAGAACACCACGCCGAACAGGAAGTCGTTCCAGATCTGCGTGAACTGCCAGATCAGCGTGACGACGAGGATCGGCGCCGAGAGCGGCAGCACGATGCGCCAGAGGATGCGCCAGAAGCCGGCGCCGTCGAGCATCGCGGCGCGGATCAGCTCGTCGGGCAGCGTCACGTAGTAATTGCGGAAGAACAGCGTGGTGGTGGCCAGGCCGACCAGCACGTGCACGATCACCAGGCCCCAGATCGAGTCGGCAAGGCTGAACCAGCCGAGCACCTGCGACATCGGCAGCAGCACGACCTGCAGCGGCATGAAGGCGCCGAACAGCATCATCCCGAACATCAGCTCGCTGTGCCTGAACTTCCATTTCGCGAACACGTAGCCGTTGATCGCGCCGAGCGCGGTCGAGATCAGCACGGCGGGCACGACCATCAGGGTCGAGTTCCAGAAGAACGGTTGCAGCCCGCCGCAGTCGGTGCCGGTGCAGGCCTGCGACCAGGCCTTGTGCCAGGCGGCGAAGTTCAGGCTGCCGGGCAGCGACAGCAAACTGCCGTCGCGTACCTCGGCCATGTCCTTCAGCGAGGTCGCGACCATCACGTACAGCGGCAACAGGAAGAACAGCGCGAACAGCAGCAGCACGGACCAGATCGCGAGGCGGTGGAAGGTCTTCATTTCCGCGTCCGCAGTTCGGAGTAGAGGTAGGGCACGACGATTGCCGCGACGGTCGCGAGCATCACCGTGGCCGACGCCGCACCCAGGCCGATCTGGCCGCGCGAGAACGACATCGCGTACATGAAGGTGGCGGGCACGTCGGTCGCGAATCCGGGGCCGCCCGCGGTCAGCGCCATCACCAGGTCGAAGCTCTTGATCGAGATGTGCGCCAGCACCAGCAGCGTGCTGAAAAACACCGGTCGCAGGCTCGGGATGATGACGCGCCAGTAGATGCGCGGCAGCGAGGCGCCGTCGATCTGCGCGGCCTTGATGATGGAATCGTCGATGCCGCGCAGCCCGGCGAGAAACAGCGCCATCACGAAGCCGGCGCTCTGCCACACGCCGGCGATCACGACGGTGTAGATCGCCCGGTCGGGGTTGACGAGCCAGTCGAAGCCGAAGCTGGTCCAGCCCCAGCTCTGCACCAGGTGCTCGAGGCCGAGGCCGGGGTTCAGGATCCACTTCCATGCGGTGCCGGTGACGATGAAGCTCAGCGCCATCGGGTACAGGTAGATCGTGCGCAGCGCACCCTCGACGCGGATCTTCTGGTCGAGCAGGATCGCCAGCAGCAGGCCGAGCGCCAGGCCGACGCCGATGAACAAGGTGCTGAAGATCGCGAGGTTCTTCAACGCGACCATCCAGCGCTCGCTCTCGAACAGCGTGGCGTACTGCGCCCAGCCGACGAACTCGTAGTTGGGCAGCAGCCGCGACGCGGAGAACGACAGCACGCCGTTCCACGCGATCAGGCCGTAGATGAAAACGAAGGCGAGCGCGAAGCTGGGTGCCAGCACGAGGCGCGGCATCCAGCTCGCGAGGCGAGCGTTGGAAGGTCGCGCCGAACTCACTTGGTCTTGGCGGCGGAAGCCAGGCGCTCCATGGCCTGCTCCGCGGTCATCGTGTCGGTGTTCCAGAACTGCGAGACGACGTCCTTGATCGCGCCCTCGGCGGCCGACGACACGGCCATGCCGTGCGCGATCGACGGCACCAGGGAGTTGGTTTTCGCGGTCGAGACGAAGTCCTTCGCCGACAGCTTGGCGCAATCGTCGAACTTGGCCATGTCCATGTTCAGCCGAACCGGGATCGAGCCCTTGTTCAGATTGAACGTCTCCTGGAACTCGGGCGCCATGATTGCAGCCGCCATGTCCTTCTGCGCCTGCACGTTGGTGGTGTTCTTCAGCTTGAACATCGCGAAGCTGTCGACGTTGAAGGTGAACGAGTTGGCCGTGCCCGGCGCGGCGGCGCACAGAAAGTCCTTGCCCGGCACCTTGCCGGCCGCGATGAACTCGCCCTTGGCCCAGTCGCCCATCAGCTGCATGCCGGCCTCGCCCTTGATGACCATCGCGGTGGCGAGGTTCCAGTCGCGACCGGCGGCGTTCTTGTCGGTGTAGTCCTTGACGCGCTTGAAGGTCGTCAGCGCCTTCAGCATCGTCGGGCTGTTCAGGCTGGCCGGGTCGAGCTGCACCATCGCCTTCTTGTAGAACTCCGCCCCGCCGACACCCAGCGCGACCGATTCGAAGGTGGTGAAGTCCTGCCAGTTCTGGCCGCCGTGCGCGACCGGGATCAGGCCGGCCTTCTTCAACGCTTCCGCGGTGACGAAGAACTCGTCCCAGGTGGTCGGCATCTTCGCGTTGGCCTTCTTCAGCGCCTCCGGGTTCGCCCAGAGCCAGTTCACGCGGTGCACGTTGACCGGCACGGCCACGTAGCTGCCCTTGTACTTCATCACGTCGGAGACGACCTTGGGCAGCAGCGCGTCCCAGTTGTTGGCCTTGGCCACGTCATCGAGGTTGGCGAGCACGCCTTCCGCGCCCCACTCCTGGATCGACGGGCCCTTGATCTGCGCTGCCGCCGGCGCGTTGCCCGACACCACGCGCGACTTCAGCACCGTCATCGCCGAATCGCCGCCGCCACCGGCGACCGCGAAGTCTTTCCAGCTGTGGCCCTTGGACTGCAGTGTGCTCTTCAGCGCCGTGGCGGCCTTGGCCTCGCCGCCGGAGGTCCAGTAATGCAGCACTTCGACCTCGCCGGCGTTGACGACGAGCGACACGCCCATCAAGGCGGCCGCAGCGGCGGCGATCCGCAGGGGGCGGGTGGTCAGGTGGGTGGCGTTCATCGAGGTCTCCGGAATGTTGTGGGGGTACATGTTGTCGGGGGCCTGACGACGCACGCCGACGAAGCAGAACATTAACAAATACTTAACTTAAGGCGAGCGGTAGTTTCCCGTAGCCACGCCGAAGCCGACGCGGATGCGCGGCCGATAGATCAAAAAATGAGCGATCTAGCCCGCATTCCTTCTGATCGCGGGGCTCGGCGTGCGCGATCGGGGTGTGTGCTTCTCGCAACTCGTGGTTAACGCTAGGTTAATTGCATTAACACCCCAGAAACAATACAGACCCGGTAGTGGCGCGGGGCGCTGGACCGGTTCCTCAATCAACACACCACACTGGAGACTCCGACCATGTCAACCCTTGCTCGCAGCGCTGTATCGCTGGCTGCCTCCACCGTCACCGCCCTCACGTGCGGGCTGGCGCCGGGTCGTGCCCTCGCCGTTGATTTCGACGGCTATCTCCGCGCCGGCCCCGGGGCCACGTCCAAGAACGCGGCGCGTGCCTGCTACAACCTCGGGATCTCGGCTGGCCACTACCGCCTGGGCAACGAGTGCGACTTCTACGGCGAATTCGGTCTGGCGCAGACCGGTACCGTGGACGGCGTGGCCTACAAGGCCAAGGTCATGTTCAACGAATACAACCCCGGCACCGATGTCGGCAAGTCCAGCTCCAGCTTCGAGCAGCTGTATGTCGAAGGCAAGGGCTTCGACATCGCGCCCGACACCAACTTCTGGATCGGCAAGCGCTTCTATGGCCGCTCCGACGTGCACATCATCGACACCTTCTTCGTGCGCATGGACGGCGTCGGCGTGGGCGCCGACAGCATCGCGGTGGCCGGCGGCAAGCTCGGCCTGGCGTACTTCAGCAGCGACAGCGGCGCCGGCTTCGGCGACAGCGGCACCGGCACCTCGACCAACCCGGGCAACCGGTTCAACGTCGACCTGACCGAGCTGCCGGTGAACCCGGGCGGCACGCTGCGCGTGACCGGCACCTTCACCCAAGGTCACTTCGACAACGCGACCAACGGCAAGGGCACGACCGGCTTCGGCCTGGGCCTGCAGCACAAGCAGGAACTCAACGGCCTGGGCGGGGCCAACACCGCGTGGCTGCAGTACGCCAAGGGCTCGGCCGGGCTGGACGGCAACTTCGGCAACACGACGGCGCCCTCCAGCGTCAAGAAGTGGCGCGCCGTCGAGAGCCTGACCTGGCAAGTGGGGCCGATCGGCGGCCAGGCCGTGGCCCTGTATGGCCAGCACGATGCCGAGGGCACGGCACCCAAGTACAAGGAGATCTCGATCGGTGGGCGCGGCTCCTACGCGGTGACGAAGAACTTCAAGCTCGTTGCCGAAGCCGGCTACATGCAGAAGAAGCCCGATGGGGAGAGCGTGCAGAAACTGGCGAAGTTCACCTTCGCGCCGACGCTGTCCACCGGCCCGGGGTTCTGGAACCGGCCCGAGTTGCGCCTGTACGTGACCACGGCCAAGTGGAACGGCCCGGCCAATACCGCGGCCGGTCTCGCGGGTCTGACCGGCCTGGGCGACGGCAAGACCAAGGGCACGAGCTTCGGCGCGCAGGCCGAGATCTGGTTCTGATCGCTGTAAGCACGAGACAAGCACACCGACCCACGGGTTCCGTGGGAACCCAAACAAGGAGATGAACATGACCTCGCACAAGACCTCACTTCGGCCTCGCATCGCCATGCTGGCGGCGGCCTCGACGCTGTTCCTGTCGGGCCTGGCGATGGCCCAGGCCACGGGCGGGCCGTCCGCGGCCGACGCCACGCCGCCGGGGGCGAACAAGGCGCCCGAGCAAGCCGCCATCGATGCCTGCAAGGACAAGAAGGCCGGCGACCGCGTCCGCTTCACCGATGCCAAGGGCAAGAAGCGCCACTGGGCCTGCGCCATGGTCGGCGACACCCTGGCCGCCCGCTCGGGTGTGGCCACGGCCGCGACCACGCCGAAGAAGAAGTAGGGCGTGGGCCGGAGCGCCTCGGGGAAACACCCCGGGGCGCACCTGAACGCTGCCTTAACATCGCGGGCTCGAGACCTCACCCGCCCGATGAAGCTGCTGCTCGCCGAAGACGACACAATTCTTGCCGACGCGCTCTCTGCGAGCCTGAAGGCCAGCGGGTTCGACGTCGACGTCGCCGGCAACGGTGCGGTGGCCGAGTACCTGTTGCTGCGCCACGATTTCGACATCGGCGTGCTCGACCTCGGGCTGCCGCTGGTCGACGGCCTGACGGTGCTGCGCAGGGTGCGCGAGGCCAAGCCCGGGCTTCCGATGATGGTGCTGACGGCGCTCGATGGCCTCGAGCAGCGCGTCGCCGGGCTGAACGCCGGGGCCGACGACTACCTCACCAAACCCTTCGACTTTCCCGAACTCGAGGCCCGCATCCGCGCGCTGCTGCGGCGCGCGCACGGCGCGGCCGGCGCGGTGGCCGTGCAGCTCACCGGGCTGCTGCGCTTCGACCGCGAGGCGCGCCGCGCCAGCATCGACAAGGCGCCGCTGGAACTTTCGCCGCGCGAATGGACGCTGCTCGACCTGTTGCTGACGCAGCGCGACCGCGTCGTCACGAAAGAGCAAATCGTGCAGGGCTGGACGCCCGACCCGAACGAGCAGAACCCCGGTTCGATCGAGGTCTACATCCACCGTCTGCGGCGCAAGCTCGACGGATCCAAGGTCTCGATTCGCACGGTGCGCGGGCTCGGCTACCTGCTCGAAGCCGAACTCTGAGCGAGCCGGCGCAGCGATGCCGCGGACATCCTGGCTCTCGCGGCTGCCGCTGCGCGCGCTGCGGCGCGTGCCCGGCCTCAGCCCGGGCCTGCGGTCGCTGCACCGGCATCTGCTGCTGTGGCTGCTGCTGCCGCAGCTCGTGCTGTGGCTCGCAGCCGCGAGCTTCACCTACCAGCTCGCCGACTCGTATTCGAACCGCGCCATCGACGCCAGCCTGAGCACCGCGTCGCGCGCGCTGGCGCGCCAGGTCAAGCCCAGCGGCAGCGGGCTGTACATCGACTTCCCGCGCGCCGCGCAGGACATCATCGAGGCCGACCCGGACGACCGGGTCTACTACATGGTGAGCACGCCGCCGGGCGAGTTCATCCTCGGCAACAGCCAGGTGCCGGCGCCGCCGCCGCTGCCGGGCGGGCCGCGCCTCGGCCAGCCGTACCTCTACGACGGCAAGATGCACGCCCCGGACGGCGACGGCCGCCGCGAGCTGAGCGTGCGTGTGGTCGCGCTCTACCTGGCCTACGGCGAGCCTGGCAAGCCGCAGCGCATGCTGGTGCAGGTGGCGCGCAGCCGCGCGAGCCGCGAGGAGCTCGCCCGGCAGATCCTGATCGACACGGCGTTGCCCTTGTCGGGCCTGATCGTGCTGATGTCGATCATCGTCTGGGGCGGCATTCGCGGCGGGCTGGCGCCGTTGGCGCGGCTGCGCAGCATGGTCGAGAGCCGCGCGCCGAACGACCTCGCGCCGATCCGCCTGGAGGCCGCGCCGGAAGAGGTGCGCGGCCTGGCGCGCGCCTTGAACGCGCTGCTCGCCGAGGTGCGCGAGAGCGTCGACGCGCAGAAGCGCTTCATCAGCGACGCCGCACACCAGCTGCGCACACCGCTGGCCGGCCTGAAGAGCCAGACCGAACTGGCGCTCGCGAGCGCCGCCGTCGGCGCCGATCCGGAGCTGCAGGCGCGGCTGCAGCGCGTGCACGAAAGCGCGACGCGCAGCGCGCACCTCGTGAGCCAGCTGCTCGCGCTGGCGCGCGCCGAGCCCGAAGCGGCGATGGCGCAATCGCGCACGCGCTTCGATCTGCGGCGGCTCGCGCGCGAGGTGACCGCCGAGCAGGTGCCGCGCGCGTTGGCGGCCGGCATCGACCTCGGCAGCGAGGAGGCCGAGGCTGCCGAGGCCGGCGCCGCGCCGCTGCACGTGCTCGGCAACGCGATGCTGATCCGCGAGGCGCTGGTGAACCTGATCGACAACGCGATCCGCTATGCCGGCCGCGGCGCGAGCATCACTGTCGGTGTCCACGCACAGGGTGTTGACGCTCGGGCGCAAGCCCTGCTGTTCGTCGAGGACACCGGCCCCGGCCTGCCCGAAGCCGAGCGCGAGCGCGTGTTCCAGCGCTTCGCGCGCGCAACCCACGAGGGCAATGGCTGCGGGCTGGGCCTGGCGATCGTGCGGGAGATCGTCGAGCGCAGCAGCGGTCATGTCGTGCTCGAAGCCGTGCAGCCGCACGGGCTGCGCGCGCTGGTCCGGCTGCCGCTGGTCGGCTGATCTCGAACGCGGTGCTCGCCTATGGAGCGGCGTCGGCGGCCGGCGTGCGGCGTCCAAACATGCCCCAGCCCTGCATCGAGAGCACGACCTCGCCATGCTGGTTCAGTGTTTCCCACTTCGACAGCACCAGGCCGACGCCGGCGCGGCTCGCCATCGGCCGTGCATCGACGGTCGTCAGGCGCACGCTCAGCACATCGTCGGGATACACCGGTTGGTGCCAGCGCAGGTTCTCGAGGCCGGGCGAGCCCAGGCTGCTCGACTGCAGCAGCACCGCGTCGCAGGTCATCCGCATCGTCATCGCGCAGGTGTGCCAGCCGCTGGCGGAGAGTCTGCCGAAGAGTGAGTTCTTGGCCGCCGCGTCGTCCAGATGAAACGGCTGCGGATCGAACTGGGTCGCGAACGCGAGCACGTCTTCGCGCGTGACGCGCATCGCGCCGAACGCGCGCACGCTGCCGACGGGAAAGTCTTCCCAGGTCCAGCGGATGTCTTGGGGGGTGGCGGTGGTCACGGTGCGGACGGTGGTGTGGTGGGCAGCGCTCAGGATAGCGATTCCGGCGGCCGGGTCAGCACCCAGCTCGCGCAGCGGCCGTTCGCGAACGTCACGTGCACGGCCGCACCGCCGGCATCGCCCCAGGTGTAGACCTCTTGCGATGAGTCGGCGCGTTGGCCGAGGCTCTTCGTCAGCGCGACGACCTTCGCCATCGGCAGGCCGGCGTGCAGCTTCGCGTTCAGCATCACCGCGCTCGGCACATGGCCGACCGGCGATTCGGCGGCGCTGCGCATCACGCGCACGAGGCGGGTGAATTGCAGCAGCAACCAGAACGCGATCACGCTGACCGCGAGCGCCACGCCGCGCGGGCCGTAGCCGAACCAGCCCGCCGCGAGCGCCGCCGCGGCGAGGGCCCAGCCGGCCCACGGGTTCATGCGCCGCGTGGCTCCGCGCCGATGTCGGCGCGCAGGTGCGCCGGCAGCCGGCTCAGCAGCCAGCGGATCGCCAGCGGCACGACGACGATGTCGTCGAGCACGCCGAAGATCGGGATCACGTCCGGGATCAGGTCGATCGGCGAGAGCACGTACAGCGCGATGCCGGCCACGCCGAGCTTGAGCCAGCCGGGCGCGAGCGGATGGCGCAGCGCGCGCCACAGCAGCCGCGCGTCGCCCTTGACCAAAGCCCAGAGCATCGAGAAGCGTTTCAACATGGGGGGTCTCCGATCGGGTCGACCGCGGGCTGCGGCCAGGGATCAACGTGTGGGCGCCCGGCGCGATGACAAGGCGTCACAGGCCGCGGGCCACATCGATGGCCTGCTCGATGCGCTCGACGGCGTGGATCGTCAGGCCCTCGATCGGCTTCTTCGGCGCGTTCGCCTTCGGGACGATCGCGATCGAGAAGCCGAGCTTGGCCGCTTCCTTCAGCCGCTCCTGCCCGCGCGGCGCGGGCCGCACCTCGCCGGCCAGGCCGACCTCGCCGAACGCGATGAAGCCGCGCGGCAGCGGCCGGCCGCGCAGGCTGCTCTGGATCGCGAGCATCACCGCCAGATCGGCCGCCGGCTCGCTGATGCGCACGCCGCCGACGGCGTTGACGAACACGTCCTGATCGAACGCCGCGATGCCGGCATGGCGGTGCAGCACCGCGAGCATCATCGCGAGGCGGTCGCGCTCGATGCCGACCGACAGCCGCCGCGGCGACGGCCCGCCCGAATCGACCAGCGCCTGGATTTCGACCAGCAGCGGCCGCGTGCCCTCGAGCGTGACCAGCACGCACGAGCCCGCGACCGGGTCGCCGTGCGTCGAGAGAAAGATCGCGCTCGGGTTCGCGACGCCCTTCAGCCCCTTCTCGGTCATCGCGAACACGCCGATCTCGTTGACAGCGCCGAAGCGGTTCTTGATCGCGCGCACGAGTCGAAAGCTCGAGTGCGTGTCGCCCTCGAAGTACAGCACCGTGTCGACGATGTGCTCCAGCACGCGCGGCCCGGCGAGTGCGCCTTCCTTGGTCACATGGCCGACGAGGATGATCGTGATGCCGGTGCTCTTCGCGATGCGTGTGAGCTGCGCAGCGCACTCTCGCACCTGCGCTACGGAGCCGGGCGCCGAGCTGAGCTGGTCGCTGTACACGGTCTGGATCGAATCGATCACGCAGACGGCAGGCTGCTCGGCTTCGAGTGTGGCGGCGATCTTCTCGAGCTGGATTTCGGCGAGCACGCGAACCTGCGAGGCGCCGAGCCCGAGCCGGCGCGAGCGCAGCGCGACCTGCGCGCCGCTTTCCTCGCCGGTCACGTACAGCGTCTTCATCGAGCGCGCCAGCGAATCCAGCGCTTGCAACAGCAGCGTCGACTTGCCGATGCCCGGATCGCCGCCGATCAGCACCACGCCGCCGGCGACGATGCCACCACCGAGCACGCGGTCGAGCTCCTCGATGCCGGTCCCCTGCCGATCGACATCGCTGGCCTCGATCTCGGCCAGCGTCGTCACCGGCTGGCTCGCCACCAGCCCGCGCGCGCCGTTGCCGAAGCGGTTCTTCGAGATACCCTCCTCGACCGACTCGACCAGCGTGTTCCACGCACCGCAGCTCGGGCACTTGCCCAGCCATTTGGCGGAGGTGCCGCCGCACTCGCTGCAGGTGAAGATCGCTTTGTCCTTGGCCATGCTCGGCATTGTCACCGCGCGGCTGCCCATCCTTTCTCGGAAGCTTCCTACTCGCTGACCTTGCCGCGCCCCGCCTTGATCGCTGAGCGGATGCCCTTGCCTTCGAGCCGGCGCTGCTTGGAGCCGTAGGTCGGCTTGGTCGCGCGGCGCGCTTTGGGCGGCACCGCGACGCTGTTGACGAGCTCGGTCAGGCGCAGCATCGCATCCGAGCGGTTCATGTCCTGGCTGCGCGTCGTCTGGGCTTTGATGACGACGACGCCGTCGGCCGTGATGCGCTGGTCGCGCAACGCGAGCAGGCGCTCCTTGACCGGATCCGGCAGCGACGAGGCGCGGATGTCGAAGCGCAGGTGGATCGCGCTCGACACTTTGTTGACGTTCTGCCCGCCCGCGCCCTGCGCGCGGATCGCGCTGAACTCGACCTCGCTCTCTTCGATGACGAGCGGCAGAGGGGCAGACATCTCACACCGCGCGCGTCGGCACCCGTCGCGCCAGCGCGCACATCAGCTCGTAGCCGATCGTGCCGGCGGCCTGCGCGACCTCGTCGATCGGCAGCAGCGCGCCGCCCGGGCTCGTGCCCCACAGCGTGGCGACGCTGCCCACTGCAGCGCCGGGCACCGGCGTGAGATCGACGGTGATCATGTCCATCGAGACCCGGCCGACGATGCGCGTGCGCGTCTCGCCGACCAGCACCGGCGTGCCGTTCGGCACGACGCGCGGGAAGCCGTCGGCATAGCCGCAGGCGATCACGCCGATCAGCATCTCGCGCTCGGCGCTGAAGCTGCTGCCGTAGCCGACGCGCTCGCCGGGCTGCAGCGATTGCGTCGCAATGACCTGCGCGCGCAGGCTCATCGTCGGCTGCAGGCCCCAGTCCGCGATGCTGTGCTGCGGGAAGTCGGGCGACGAGCCGTAGACCATGATGCCGGGGCGCACCCAGTCGCCGCGCATCGCCGCGTCGCCGGGGGCATAGCGCAAGGTCGCGGCGCTGTTCGAGACCGTGCGCTCGCCGGGCAGGTCGGCGGTGGCGGCATCGAAGACGGCGAGTTGCGTGGTGACGGCGTGCGGCTCGGCGGCGTCGGCGTCCGAGAGGTGCGTCATCAGCGCGATGCTGTCGACCTGTGTCAGCCCGCTCAAGCGGTGCCACGCGTGCGGGTACGCGGCCGGGCGAAAGCCGAGCCGGTTCATGCCGCTGTTGAGCTTCAGGAAGACCTGGTGCGGCGCGTGCGTTTTGTGCGCCGCCAGCATGTCGATCTGTGCCTCGCAGTGCACCGTGTGCCACAGGTTCAGGCGCGAACAGAGTTCGAGGTCGCGCGGCTCGAAGCAGCCTTCGAGCAGCAGGATCGGGCCGCGCCAACCCAAGCGCCTCACGCGCTCGGCCTCGTCGAGGTCGAGCAGCGCGAAACCGTCCGCACCCTGCAGCCCGGCATACGCGCGCTCGATGCCGTGGCCGTAGGCGTTCGCCTTCACGACCGCCCAGACCTTTGCGTCGGGCGCCGCGGCGCGGGCGCGCTTCAGGTTGTGCGCGAGTGCATCGGTGTGGATCAGGGCTTCGACGGGGCGCGGCATGCGGCGATTCTGCCAGCGGCGAAGCGGCCCCGCGAACCGGGGGCGGGGGCATCGCGATCGGTCGCGACCCGCGTGCTATAACGCCGCCGCAAGGAGACAAATGCAGCAACAAATAGGGCCCGTCGGCGCGTTGGTGAGCGCATGAAGAAGGGCTTCTACACGATCATGGCGGCGCAGTTCGTCAGCTCTCTGGCCGACGCCGCGTTGTTCATCGCGGCCTACGAGATGCTCAAGATCGCCAACGCACCGAGCTCGCAGCGCGCGGCGCTGGTGCCGATGCTGGCGTTGTTCTATGTGATCCTGGCGCCATTCTTGGGCGCGTTCGCCGACGCACGACCCAAGGGCACCGTCATGTTCCTGGCCAATGCGATCAAGCTCGTCGGCTGCCTGATGATGCTCGCCGGCGTGCACCCGCTGCTGGCCTACGCGGTCGTCGGCCTGGGCGCGGCGGCCTACTCGCCGGCCAAGTACGGCATCCTGACCGAGCTGCTGCCGAACTCGCAGCTCGTCAAGGCGAATGGCTGGATCGAAGGGCTGACGGTGCTGTCGATCATCCTCGGCACGGTCCTGGGCGGGGTGCTGGTGGGGCCGGTGATCTCCAGGCACCTGCTGTCGTTCGATCTGTCGTGGTTCGCCAGCGGCGTGACGACCGCGCCCGAGGCAGCGGTGGCGGGCATTGCGAGCCTGTATGTGCTGGCCGCGCTGTTCAATCTGCGCATCCCGCGCACCGATGCCGCGCTGCTGCCGATGCAGGGCCCACTGCAGCTCACGCGCGACTTCACGGAGTGCAACGCGCGCCTGTGGAGCGACAAGCTGGGCCAGATCTCGCTGGCGACGACGACGCTCTTCTGGGGCGTCTCGGGCAACATGCGCGCGATCGTGATGGTGTGGGCCGCGGCCGCGCTCGGCTACACGACATCGCAGGCTTCCAGCCTGGTCGGCGTGGTCGCGATCGGCACCACCGCAGGCGTGCTCATCGCCTCGCTGCGCGCGCGGCTCGATCGGGCGACGAACGTGATCCCGCTCGGCATCGCGATGGGCGTGCTGATGATCGGCCTGAATCTGCTCGGCAACGTCTGGGTGGCCGCGCCGTTCCTGATGCTGCTGGGCGCAGTGGGCGGCTACCTCGTCGTGCCGATGAACGCGCTGTTGCAGCACCGCGGCGCGAACCTGATGGGCGCGGGCCGTTCGATCGCGGTGCAGAACTTCAACGAGCAGGCCTGCATCCTCGGCCTCGGCGCGATCAACAGCGTGCTGGCGCTGCTGCACTTGTCGGTGTTCATCACGATCGCGATCCTCGGCACGCTCGTCGCGCTGGCGATGGGGTTGATCAGGCGCCAGCATGCGCAGAATTGCCTGCGGCACCCCGCGGAGATCGCCCGGCTGCTGGCGATTGCGCGCAGCGACCAGCGCTGAGACGCACGCACCGCGCCAACAGCGACAATCGCGCTGATGCAGCCGCTCCCACCCA
Source organism: uncultured Rhizobacter sp. (assembly GCA_964247075.1). Classification (GTDB taxonomy): domain Bacteria; phylum Pseudomonadota; class Gammaproteobacteria; order Burkholderiales; family Burkholderiaceae_C; genus LMDS01. Next base: position 139,722 of record CAXTSS010000005.1, read on the forward strand.
GACGACCCGTGCGCGAATGAAGAAGGGTTTCTACACGATCATGTCGGCGCAGTTCTTCAGCTCGCTGGCTGACAACGCGCTGCTCGTGGCCGCCATCGAGATGCTGAAGACGACGAACGCGCCGTCGTGGCACATCCCGGCGCTCGGGCCGATGTTCGCGCTGTTCTACGTCATTCTCGCGCCCTTTCTCGGCGCGTTCGCCGACGCGGTGCCGAAGGGCAAGGTGATGTTCTTCTCCAATGGCATCAAGGTGGTGGGTTGCCTGATGATGCTGTTCGGCGGCCACCCGCTGCTGGCCTATGCCGTGGTCGGCCTCGGCGCGGCGGCCTATTCGCCGGCCAAGTACGGCATCCTGACCGAGCTGCTGCCGAACTCGCAGCTCGTCAAGGCGAACGGCTGGATCGAGGGCCTGACGATCCTGTCGGTGATCCTGGGTGTGGTGCTCGGCGGTCAACTGGTCGGCAAGGTGGTGTCGCGTCAGCTGCTGGCGATCGACTTCCCGATGATCGACACCGGCATCACCACCGCGCCCGAATCGGCGATCGCGGCGATCGTGTTCCTGTACATCATCGCGGCCGCGTTCAACCTGCGCATCCCGCGCACCGAAGCGCCGCTGCAACCGTTCGCGCACGGCGTGCCTGGATTGCTGCGCGACTTCTCCAGCTGCAACGCGCGGCTGTGGACCGACAAGCTGGGCCAGATCTCGCTGGCGACGACGACGCTGTTCTGGGGCATCCTGGGCAACCTGCGAATCATCGTGTTCGCGTGGGCCGCGGTCGCGCTCGGCTACAACGTGACGCAGGCCTCGTCACTCGTCGGCGTGGTGGCGATCGGCACTGCGGCGGGCGCGATCGTCGCGTCGATGCGCATGCGCCTGGACGAGGCGACCAAGGTGATCCCGCTGGGCGCGCTGCTGGGCCTGCTGATGATCGGGCTGAATGTCATCACCAACGTCTGGGTGGCGGCGCCGTTCCTGATCCTGCTCGGTGCGGTCGGCGGTTTTCTGGTGGTGCCGATGAACGCGCTGTTGCAGCACCGCGGCGCGAACCTGATGGGTGCCGGCCGCTCGATCGCGGTGCAGAACTTCAACGAACAGGCCTGCATCCTCGGCCTGGGCGCGTTCCTCACCGGCATGACCAAGTTCGGCCTGAGCACCTTCACCACGATCACCGCGTTCGGGCTGGTGGTGGCCGGCACGATGGTGCTGATCTACCGCTGGCACCAGAGCAACGGCGTGAAGTACCGCGAAGAGCTGGATCACCTGCTGGCGATCGCGCGGAGTGACAAACATTGAGTGCGTAGCACTCAGCGTTTGTCACTGAAACAGCGGATCGACCTCGCGCAGCACCGTGAGGAAATCCTCCTCGATCAGCGGCTTGATCAGGTAGGCGTCGCAGCCCGCCAGCGAGCCGCGCACCCGGTTCGACGAGCCGGCCTCACCGGTCGTGATGACCACCGCGGGCGCGATGCCGTGCGGATGATCGGGCTTCTGCTTGATGGCCCGGCACAGGCCCAGGCCGTCGATGCCGTCTTCGGGGGCGAGCGCGAGTTCGAGGAAGACGATGGCGAAGGCCTGCCGCCCGATCAGCGCCAGCGCCTGCTCGCCATCATCGACGCAGTACGGGTCGTAGCCCAGGCGCCGCAGGCGCTGCATCAGGAACTTGCGCGCGATCGGCGCGCTGTCCACCACCAGCACCGGCCGGCCGCCGCCGCTGCGACGCGCCGCCACCGCGGCGCGGTGCGCGCTGCGCTCGGCCGGCGTGGCGCCGGGCACCACGGGCGGCAGATCGAGGTCGTGCAACAGCAGATCGACCTCGCCGCGCGCGTCGAACGGCGTGGCCAGGGGGTCGAGCTCGGTCAACATGGAATGCGGCGGGGCGATGGGCATGGTCGTCTGTTCGGTGGCGGCCGCGCCATGTTCAGCGCCCGGCGGGGCAGCGTCAAGCCTCGCGGCAGCGGTGCACGGGGTGCGGCGGTACGATTGCACATCCCCGATCACTGCGAGACACATCATGGCCAAGACTTCCGCCAGCATCTATGACTTCGAGGCGGTCTCCATCGAGGGCAAACCGGCAAAGCTGTCGAGCCAACGCGGCAAGGTGATGTTGATCGTCAACACCGCGAGCGCCTGCGGCTTCACACCGCAATTCGCGGGCCTCGAGAAGGTCTGGGAAACCTACCGCGAAAAGGGGTTGGTGGTGCTGGGCTTCCCGAGCAACGAGTTCGGCGGGCAGGATCCGGGCAGCGATGGCGAGATCGCCTCGTTCTGCGAGCTCAACTACGGCGTGAGCTTCCCGATGATGAGCAAGGTCAAGGTCAACGGTGCGGACGCGCATCCGCTCTGGAAGTGGCTCACCGCCGAGGCGCCGGGCATTCTCGGCAGCAAGTCCGTCAAGTGGAACTTCACCAAGTTCCTGGTGGCGCGCAACGGCAAGGTGCTCAAGCGCTACGCGCCGACCGACACGCCGGAGTCGATCACGGTCGACATCGAAGCGGCGCTGGCCGCCAAAGACACCCTTCACTGAGAACCGACCATGTTCGAGCACATTCCGCCCTTCGCCGGTGACCCGATCCTGAGCCTGAACGAGGACTTCCAGAAAGACCCGCGGCCGCACAAGATCAACCTCTCGATCGGCATCTACTTCGACGATGCCGGCCGCATCCCGGTGATGGATTCGATCCGGCAGGCCGAGCAGATCCTCGTCGCCAAGGGCGGGCCCAAGCCCTACCTGCCGATCGAGGGCGCGGCGAACTTCCGTACCGCGGTGCAGCTGCTGCTGTTCGGCGCCGGCCACGAGGCGGTGACCTCGGGCCGCATCGCGACGATCCAGTCGGTCGGCTCCAGCGGCGGGCTGAAGGTGGGGGCAGATTTCATCGCGAGCTGGTTCAAGGGCAGCCAGGTCTGGGTCAGCGACCCGACTTGGGACAACCACCGTTCGATGTTCGAAGGTGCCGGCCTGACCGTCAACACCTACCCGTACTACGACCCGGCCACCGGCGGCCTCAAGTTCGCCGAGATGCTCGCCACGCTGCGCGGCCTGCCGGCCAAGAGCATCGTGCTGCTCCACGCCTGCTGCCACAACCCGACCGGCGTCGACCTCACACGGGAGCAGTGGGACGGGCTGATCCCGGTCCTGCGCGAGCGCCAGCTGATCCCCTACCTCGACCTGGCCTACCAGGGCTTCGGCGACGGCATCGAGCAGGATGCGTACGCGGTGCGGGCGCTGGCGAGCGCCGGTGTGAGCTTCTTCATCGCCAACTCGTTCTCGAAGAGCATGAGCGTGTACGGCGAGCGCTGCGGCGCACTCAGCGTGGTCTGCCCGGATGCGCGCGAGGCCGCGCTGGTGCTGGGCCAGATGAAGTTCACGGTGCGGCGCAACTATTCGAGCCCACCGATCCACGGCGGCCAGCTGGCTGCGACCGTGCTGACCGACCCCGCGCTGCGCCCCAACTGGGAGGCCGAGCTGGGCGCGATGCGCGAACGCATCCTCTCGATGCGCAGGAAGCTGCACGCGGTGCTCGTGGCCAAGGTGCCGGGCCGCAACTTCGATTACTTCCTCACCCAGCGCGGCATGTTCAGCTACACCGGGATGACCACCGCGCAGGTCGATGCGCTGCGCGAGACGCACGGCGTCTACATGGTGCGCTCGGGGCGCATCTGCGTCGCCGGGTTGAACAGCTCGAACGTGGAGGCGACCGCGGTGGCGATGGCCGCGGTGCTGGCCGGCTGACGACTTTTCCTTCGGGTGCGTGTAAGAACGGGTCGGCGGGGTTGACCAACGTCGGCCAGCAGATCGAACCGGCCCGAAGTCGAATCCGATTTGCGATGGCTTGCGTATCTCAAGCTTCCCGCTCAATCATTCAACCCGAAGGAATCGTCATGCTGAAGAACCTCAAATCCGGCGTCGCCGTTGCCACCGCCGCCGCGGCCCTGTTCTCGATGGGCGCCACCCTGAGCACCTCCGCGCAGGCCGCGGACGAGATGACGGTGCACTGCGTCGGCGTCAACAGTTGCAAGGGCACCGCCGACTGCAAGACCGCGAAGAACGACTGCAAGGGCCAGAACAGCTGCAAGGGCATGGGCTGGGTCGGCAAGAAGAGCGAAGCCGAGTGCAAGGCTGCCGGCGGCACCGTCGCCAAGTAGGCACGCCGACATGAGCAGCCCGATCCAGGGCTTCGGCCTCGGGCTGCGCACGGAGCACTACGCGGATTTTCTCGAAGCCAAGCCCGCGGTCGACTGGCTCGAAGTCATCTCCGAGAACTACATGGTGCCGGGCGGCAAACCGCTCGCGCGCCTGGACGCGATCCGCCGTGATCACCCCATGGTGATGCACGGCGTGTCGCTGTCGATCGGCAGCACCGATCCGCTCGATCAAGGCTACCTGCGCGACCTGAAAGCGCTCGCCGCGCGCATCGAGCCGGCCTGGATCTCCGACCACTTGTGCTGGACCGGCGTCGATCACCACAACCTGCACGACCTGCTGCCGATGCCGTACACGGAGGCCGCATTGCGTCACCTTACCGCGCGCATTCAGCAGGTGCAGGAGGCTCTCGGCCGGCGCCTGCTGATCGAGAACGTGTCGAGCTACGTCAGCTTCGCGGCCGACGAGATGAGCGAGTGGGCGTTCATCGCCGAGCTGCTGAAGCGCGCCGATTGCGAGCTGCTGCTGGACGTGAACAACGTCTACGTCAGCAGCCGCAACCACGGCTTCGACCCGCGCACGTTCATCGACGCGATGCCGCGCGATCGCGTGCGCCAGATTCACCTCGCGGGCCACGAAGACCATGGCACGCACGTCGTGGACACGCACGACCACGCGATCTGCGATGCTGTCTGGGCGCTCTACGCGCACACCGTGAAGCGCCTTGGCGCGGTGCCTTCGATGATCGAACGAGACGACCACATCCCGCCGCTGGCCGAGCTGCTCGCCGAGCTCGATCACGCGCGGTGCGTGCAGGCAGAGGCCCTGGCCTCGCGCTGACGATGACGCTGATCGAACAACAGGCGGCGTTGAAGCACGCGATCGTGCGCGGCGAAGACACGCCCGTCGCGAAGGGCCTGCTGCGCATCTACCAGCAGGCCTACACGGCGCGGCTCGCCGCCGCGCTGCGCGATAACTTCGGCGTGCTGCCCCGGGTGATGGGCGACGATGCTTTCGATGCGCTGGCGCTGGCCTACATCGAGGCGCAGCCGTCGCGGCGGCCGTCGATCCGCTGGTTCGGCGATCAGTTGCCCGAGTTCATGGCGGCGCGCGACGAGCTCGTGCCGCACCCGGCGCTGACCGACCTGGCGCGCATGGAATGGGCGCTGCGCAGCGCGTTCGACGCGGCGGATGCGACGCCGCTGAGCGCCGGCGACCTCGCACCCGTGCCCGCCGACGACTGGCCGGCGCTCGTGTTCGCGCCACTGCCGAGTGTTCGGCTGCTCGCGATGGCGTGGAACGTCGGCCCGGCCTGGCGCGCGTTGCAAGGCGACGAGGCGCTCGATCTGCCCGAGCCCGAAGCGCTGGCGCACACCTTGTTGATCTGGCGCCAGGGCCTGGACACGCGCTGGCGCGCGCTCGACGACCACGCCGCAAGCCTGCTGCGTTGTGCGATGAATGGTGAGACCTTCGCCGACTTGTGCGCGCTCGCCGCCAGCGAGGTCGGCGATGACCGCGCTGCACTGCACGCCGCGAGCGCGCTGCGCGGCTGGATCGACGACGGCTTGCTTATGACGGGCTGAACCAGCGCTGCGCATGCAGCGCCAGGCCGGTCGCGACACTGGCAAAACGATCTCCGCGCACGATGTGCGCCCCCGGGAACGCCGCGGCGATCCGGCTCGCAAGCAAGCGCAGACCGGTCGAGCCGCCGGTGAAATACAGCGCATCGATCTGCGTCGGCTTCAGCCCGGTCTGCACGACGGTGATCCGCGCCGCCTCGACGATGCTCTCGATGTCGGCATCGATCGCCTGCACCGCCTCGCGCTCGGTCAGGCCCACGCCCAGCCTGTGCTCGGTGTGGCTCAGGTCGATGCGCGTCTCGCCGCCTTCGGCGACGGCGATCTTCGCGCTCTCGGCGCGCGCCGCGAGCTCGTGGCCGAGGCGCTCGTCGATCACGATCATCAGCCGCTCGTGGTGGCGCGGGTCGCCGTAGAAGCCGCGCATGCCTCGCAACTCGGCGGCGCGGCCAGGGCTGTACACCGTGTTGATCAGGTGCCAGGTCGCGAGATCGAAGTAGACGCCGCTGGGCACCTCGCGCGCTGGCGCGCCGGCGATGCTCGGCCCCATCGCACCGAAGCCGTACTCGGGCAGGATTGCGGCGAGTTCGACGCGCCGGTCGAAATCGGTGCCGGCCACATGCACACCGTGGTTCGCGAGGATGTCGTCCTTGCGCTCGCGTTTGGCCGCGTGCCGCGGGCCGACGCGCACGACTGAAAAGTCGGAGGTGCCGCCGCCGATGTCGGCCACCAGCACGATCTGCTCGGTGGTGACGCTGCGCTCGTAGTCGAACGCGGCCGCAATCGGCTCGTACTGGAAGCTGAGCTCGTCGAAGCCGACCTGCCGCGCGGCGTTCTCCAACGCCGCCTGCGCCTGCGCGTCGCGCGCCGGGTCGTCATCGACGAAGAACACCGGCCGGCCGAGCACGGCGCGGTGGATCGCCTCGCCGGCCTGCGCCTCGGCGCGGCCCTTCAGGTGCTTCAGGTAGCCGGCGACGATGTCGAGGTATTTAACGCCGCGGCCGCCGCCCGCATCGGTGGTCTGGTCGATCAGCGGGCTGCCGAGGATGCTCTTCATCGAGCGCATCAGCCTGCCGTCCAGCCCGTCCACATAGGCGGCAACGGCAGCGCGGCCGAAGGCGCGCGGCGGGCCATCGAGTTCGCGGCCCTCGACAAAATAGAAGACGGCCGTGGGCATTGTCACGTGGCCGGGTTCGAGCTCGACCAGTTGCATGCCACCGGCGCGGTCGGGCACGGCGATGGCGGAGTTTGAGGTGCCGAAGTCGATGGCGCAGTACATGTTGATCGAGGCCCGCTTCGGAGCGGCCCGGCGCTGGCCCCGCCCTCGGTCCCGGAGATTCCTCTACTCGAGGCCGATCTGCGTGACGAACTTGGTGTTGAGGTAGGCCTCGATCGCCTCGGTGCCGCCCTCCGAGCCGTAGCCCGAATCCTTCACGCCGCCGAACGGCACCTCGGGCAGTGCCAGGCCCATGTGGTTGATCGAGATCATGCCGCTCTCCAGCGCGGCGCCGATCGCGTTCGCGGTCTTCAGCGAGCGCGTGCAGGCGTAGGCGGCGAGGCCGAACGGCAGGCGGTTCGCTTCTGCCACGACCTCGTCGAAGCTGCCGAACGGCACGATCGGCGCGATCGGGCCGAAGGGCTCTTCGTTCATGATGCGCGCCGAGGCCGAGACGCCGGTGAGCACCGTCGGCTCGAAGAAATAGCCGGTGCTGCCGATGCGCTTGCCGCCCGCCAGCACCTTCGCGCCCTTGGCGACCGCATCGTCCACGAACATCTGCATCGCCTCGACGCGGCGGCTGTTCGCGAGCGGGCCCATGCGCGTGTCGGCCAGCATGCCATCGCCGACCTTGAGCTTGGCGGTGGCGGCGACGAAGCCTTCGACAAATCGCGCGTGGACGGATTCGTGCACCAGGAAGCGCGTCGGCGAGACGCACACCTGGCCGGCGTTGCGGAACTTCGCGCCAGCGTACATCTTCGCCGCCGCATCCACATCGGCATCGCCGAAGATGATGGCCGGCGCGTGGCCCCCGAGCTCCATCGTGATGCGCTTCATGTGCTGGCCGGCGAGCGCGGCGAGCTTCTTGCCGACCGGCGTCGAGCCGGTGAACGTGATCTTGCGGATGATCGGGCTCGGGATCAGGTATTCGGAGACTTCGGACGGCACACCGAACACCAGTTGCACGACGCCCGCCGGCACGCCGGCATCGACGTAGCACTGGATCAGCGCGGCGCAGCTCGCCGGCGTTTCCTCCGGCCCCTTCAAGATCACCGAGCAGCCGGCGGCGAGTGCGGCCGAGACCTTGCGCACGGCCTGGTTGATCGGGAAGTTCCAGGGCGTGAACGCGGCGACGGGGCCGACCGGCTCCTTCACCACGGCCTGGACCACGCCCTCGACGCGCGGCGGCACGAGGCGGCCGTAGGTGCGGCGCGCTTCCTCGGCGAACCAGTCCATGATGTCGCCGGCCAGTGCGGTTTCCATCTTCGCTTCGGCGAGCGGCTTGCCCTGCTCCTGTGTCATCAGCGGGGCGATCTCGTCGACGCGGCTGCGGATGATGTCGGCTGCCTTGCGCAGCAGCTTGTAGCGGTCGTAGGCCGAGACCTTGCGCCAGGCCTTGAAGCCCTTGTCGGCAGCGTGCAGCGCCTGGTCGAGGTCGGCGCGCGAGGCGTGCGCGAGGCGTGCCAGCACCTGGCCAGTGGCGGGGTTGATGATGGGCTCGCTTTTGCCTTCGGCACCATTGCACCATTCACCATTGATGTAGAGCTTGACGTCGGTGTACATGCGGGTCCTTCGCGGCGAATTGGAGATGGCGAATTAGACCCGATCCCTCAGGTGGCGCTCACGCAGAAGCCCTTGGCGCCAAGTGCGACCGACTTCACCCCCATTTCGACGCATCGCGGCAGGCGGATCGGCGCACACTTTGTTGCACCTTCAGGGACGCGGGAGACGGCGATGAACTGGTCAGCACGATTTTCTTGGTTGGCGGCGCTGCGCGGCCGACGCGCCCCGCGCTCGGCCGAGACCGACCGGGCCGACATGGGCACCGCGTTCGGCCTGGACGCGAGCTTCGAGCCGCTCGCCACGGTGCCGCCCGGCCACACGCTGCCGCCGGCCCCGCTCACTCCGCTCCAAAGCCGGTTGATCCGTCGCTCCGGGCTTTGAGGGGCGGCCTCCTAGAATGGAAGGATGACCCGGGTTTCGTTCAAGGCGCAGATGCTGCTCGCTCGCGAAGCGGCGATCGTTGCCGCCGTGAACCGGCTGCTGGCTGAAAAGGGCTTCGATGCGATGACGGTGGACGCCGTTGCCGCCGAGGTCGGCGTCGCCAAGGCGAGCCTGTACAAGCACTTCAAATCCAAGGAAGAACTCGCCGGCGCGGCAATGATCGGCGTGCTCGACCGGGCCATCGCCCAGGTCGAGCTGCTGGAGCGGGACGCCTCGCTCGCCAATGAGCTGGAGCGGCTGAAGGCGCTGACGCGATGGACCATGCAGGTGCAACTCGCGGGCGAGATGCCCTCGCTGCCGGCGCAGAACTCGGCGCTGCGTGCCGCGCTGATCGCGAACAAGATCTACCTCGACCGGCTGATGCGCTTGAGCGATCTGCTCGGCGCCTGGATCGTCGCCGGCCAGCAGGCCGGGCGGCTCGATGCGAAGTTGCCGCCCGAGGTCGTGCTCTACACCTTGTTCGCGAAGGCCTGCGACCCGGTGCTGAGTTTGTTGAAAGCGAGCGCAAACTTTACTGACCAGCAGATCATCGATATGCTGATGAACACCTGCTTCTGCGGGCTCGAACGCTAGTTAGACCTCCAGCACCAGAATTGGCTGGTGCCCGTCAGCCTCGCCCTTGCGTGCATGGCCGCGTGAATTGCAGACCACGCGCGTCGACCCGCCGGGATGATCGACCCGGTAATCGTGTTGGCAATGCAGGTGGCCGTGGATCCACAGGTCGGCCAGTGGCAGCAGCTCGTCGTCGGCATTGCAGAAGCTCGCGGTGCCGGGCTGCTTGCCGTAGCGCGGATCGGCGCTGCGCACGCTGGGGGCAAAGTGCGTGATGACGACGGTCTTGTCCCAACCGGCTTTCGGCTGCTTCAGTTCGGCGCGCAGCCAAGCGCCGCAGACGAGCGCCTCCTCGCGCACCGCGGCCGCGTCCAGCGGGGCCCCGTGGCGCGTCGCCTGCATGATCTTCATGAAGTAGCTCGCCGCGCGCATCGCGCGCTCGCGTTGGGCCGGGCCGAACAGGTCGAAGTCGCACCAGCGCGTGGTGGCGACGAAGCGGATGCGTTTGCCGGCGGCGTCGGTCACGACCAGCGATTCGCATTCGAGCAGCCGGATGCCCAGCTGCGTGCAGCGGTCGCGCAGCGCCGGCCAGGTCTGCGTGATCTCGCGTTCGTCGAACTCATGGTTGCCGGCGACGAAGATCACCGGCACCGGCCAGCCGCGGAACAGCTCCAGCCCGGCCCAGCTGCTGTCGATGTCGCCGGCCAGCACCAGCAGCTCGGCGTCGGCCGCCGGCGTGGGCTCGAAGACTTCGGTTTCGAGGTGCAGATCCGACAGCAGCTGCAGCCGCATCAGTCAGGCAGCTCCATGGCATTGCTTGAACTTCTTGCCGCTGCCGCAGGGACACGGGTCGTTGCGGCCGACCTTGGGCGTGTCGCGCTTGACGGTGTCGACCTTGTAGCGCTGCTCGCGCGTCAGATCCTGCAGATCGGCGATGGTCACGACGAGTTCTTCCATCGCGACATCGAGCGTGGGCAACGGGTGTTCGCGGTCGAGCAGGGCAACGAGCTCGCGCTGCTCGTCGTCCTCGACCGGCAGGTGGCGGTACAGGCGCGCGAGCGCGGCCATCACCGCGTCGTCCGGCATCTCGGCGAGGTCGGGGAAGGTTTCGGCGGCGTGGTGAAACCCGGCCACCCACGGCATCAGCGATTGCGACACCGGGCTGAGCGTGGCCATCAGGTCCACTTCGCCCTCGGGGACGGGCTCGCGCGGGTGCTCGTCGTCGAACTCGAGCACCAGCGGGTCGAACCAGCCGTCCTCGACGATCGCGCGGTTCAGCGCGGCGTGGCGGCGCATGATCAACGCGCTGGTGCGCTGCAGCCAGTCGGGCTTGACGTCGTCCGGCAGCGGGCGGCCGTCGAAGTCGAAGACGTGGGCGAGCCAGGTCGCCGGCTCCAGCAGCACCGGCTGGACGATCACGCCGCACAGGTAGCCGTCGAGCATGACCGCATCGAGCGGCTCCAGCGGCTCGGGCGTTTCGAGCAGCAAGTCGTCGAGCTCGGCGAATTCGGCATCGGTGAGGTCGTGCGCGCGCGCGGCGGTGGAGGGGGGGGTCTCTTTGGGGATCATGGCGGCTGCTTCTTGTGAGGTGCGCCATTTTGCGCGTCGGAATCACTGAACCGAGAAGCGACCGATCAGCCGATAGCGCGCGCCGGGGTGGTACAGACGCGCCACCGACGCGACCGCGCCCTGCGAGACCGTGCGCCGCGAGACCATCAGCAGCGCGCTGCCCTCGGCCACGTCGAGCAGGCGCGCCTGTTCTGGCGTGGCGAGCACGGCCTCGACGACTTGCTCTGCCTCGGTCAGCGGCGCGTGCTCGAACAGCACGAACGACGGCGTGACCTGGGTGAAATCACGCGCCAGCAGATCCGGCGCGAGGGCCGGGTTCACATGCCGGTCTTCGAGCTGGATCGGGACGCCGCTTTCCAGATGCACGAGCTGGACGTGGTACACCGCCGCACCGCGCGGCAGCCGCATCGCGCTGCTGATGCGCGCGTCCGCCTTCTCGCGCGTGACGCCGCAGACGTGTGTCGTGTGCGCGTGGCCACGCTCGCGGATTTCGTCGTGGATGTCGCGCACCTGCAGCAGGTTGGAGATCGGGTGCAGCTCGGCCACGTAGGAGCCCGAGCCCTGGCGACGCTCGATCAGCCCCTCTTCCTCGAGCTCGCGCAGCGCGCGGTGCACCGTCATGCGCGCGCAACCGAAGGTCTGCACCAGCTCGCGCTCCGACGGCAGGCGCACGCCGGCCTGCCAGCCGCCCTGAGCGATGCGCTCGCGCAGCGCGGCCTTCACAGTCGCGTAAGGCAGGGTGCGCGGCTTCTTCGCGAGGCTGGTCATCAGCTCATTCTAGCGACGTGCGTGCTAAAGTTGTCTAGACCACTTAGAGGTTCGCCATGACGATCACGCACACGATCATCCCCGGGCAGCTCGATGCTGCGATGCTGGAGCAGGCTGCCGCTGGCGGCGCGCGCTGGGCGATTTCGGCCGAGGCCGATGCGCGCATCGAGGCGAGCGTGCAGACGGTGCGCGATCTGGTCGGCCAGCCCGCAGCCGTCTACGGCATCAACACCGGCTTCGGCAAGCTCGCGCAGACGCGCATCGCGGACGCCGACCTGGCGCAGCTGCAGCGCAACCTGGTGCTGTCGCACAGCGCCGGCGTCGGTCAGCCGCTGAGCGCGCCGGTGGTGCGGCTGATGCTGCTGCTGAAAGCGGCGAGCCTGGCGCACGGCCTTTCCGGCGTGCGGCCCGAGGTCATCAAGGCGCTGCTGGCGCTGCTCAACGCCGACGTGCTGCCTGTCGTGCCCGAGAAGGGCTCGGTCGGCGCGTCGGGCGACCTCGCGCCGCTCGCGCACCTCGCCGGCGTGCTGATCGGCGAGGGCGAGGCTTTTGTCGGCGGCCAGCGCCTGCCGGCGCGGCAAGCCCTCGCGGCCGCCGGCCTCTCGCCGTTGCAGCTCGGCCCGAAGGAAGGCCTCGCGCTGCTCAACGGCACGCAGGCCTCGACGGCGCTGGCGATCTTCGCGACGCAGCGCCTGCGGCGCGTGTTCGACGTGGCGGTGGCGGTCGGCGCGATGACGGTCGATGCCGCGAAGGGCTCCGACACGCCGTTCGACGACCGCATACACGCTGCCCGGGGCCAGCATGGCCAACGCGTCGTGGCCGCGCGCTACCGCGAGTGGCTGGCCGGCAGCGCGCTGCGCGCGTCGCACCTCACGTGCGACCGCGTGCAGGATCCGTACTGCCTGCGATGCCAACCGCAGGTGATGGGCGCCTGCCTCGACCAGATCGAGCACGCCTGGGGTGTGCTGCTGATCGAGGCGAACGGCGTCTCGGACAACCCGCTGGTGTTTGCGGACACGATGCAGGCTTTATCAGGCGGCAACTTTCACGCCGAGCCGGTCGCTTTCGCGGCTGACAACCTCGCGCTTGCGATCGCCGAGATCGGCGCGCTCGCCGAGCGCCGCACCGCGATGCTGATGGACCCGGGCCTGTCGGGCCTGCCGGCGTTCCTGATCGAGCACGGCGGGCTGAACTCGGGCTTCATGATCGCGCAAGTGACGTCGGCCGCGCTCGCCTCCGAGAACAAGTCGCTGGCGCATCCGGCAAGCGTCGATTCGTTGCCGACCTCCGCCAACCAGGAAGATCACGTCTCGATGGCCACCTTTGCGGCGCGGCGCCTGCACGCGATGCTGGACAACACCACCGGCGTGGTCGCGATCGAGTGGTTGTGTGCGGCGCAGGCGATCGAGTTCCATCGACCGCTGGCCTCGTCACCCGCGATCGAGGCGCTGCATGCGCGGTTGCGCTCCAAGGTGCCGCGCCTGAGCGTGGACCGGATGATGGCGCCCGACATCGAGGCCGCCACCGTGTTGGTGGCGGAGGGGCTGCCGGCTTAGCTGCCGGTGACGCGCACCGACTTCTGCGGTGCGTTGATCCAGACCACCTGAACGCGCTGCCCCTGCGCCGCCCGGTTGACGGCCTGCATCTTGGCGACATCGACCTCATGGGTGTACTGGCCTGGGGCCATGGCAGCGCAGCCTGAAAGGCCGGCGATCACGGTGACGGTGGCGAGCGCGGTGAACTTCATGGAGAGTCTCCTGGGGGCGGCGGCCCCTTCCAACTTTAGGCCTCGCGCGCCCCGGCGTCAACGCTCCATCTGCACGGCGCGCAGCGTCTCGACGCGGATGTCCTCGGTGACCTGCGCCTTCAGCTCGGAGAACTGCGGCGTCGTCTTCACGGTGTAGTGGCGCGGGTAAGGCAGAGCTATGCGCAGCTCGTTCTTGATGCGCCCGGGCCGCGCGCTGAACACGGCGCAGCGGTTCGCCATGAAGATCGCTTCGTCGATGTCGTGGGTGACGAACAGCACCGTCTTTTTGTGCAACTCCCAGATCGAGAGCAGCAGCTCCTGCATCAGCGCGCGGGTCTGGTTGTCGAGCGCGCCGAAGGGTTCGTCGAGCAGCAGGATCTTCGGGTCGTTGGCGAGCGCGCGGGCGAGCGCCACGCGCTGCTGCATGCCGCCCGAGAGCTGCTTGGGGAAGTGCGACTCGAAACCCGTCAGTCCGACCTCGGCAATGAAGCGGCCGACGATCTCGGCCTGCTCGGCCGCGGGCATGCCCTTCTCGCGCAGCCCGAAGCAGATGTTCTGGCGCACCGTGAGCCACGGGAACAGCGTGTAGCTCTGGAACACCATGCCGCGGTCGGCGCCCGGGCCGGTGACGGCCTGACCGTCGAGCAGCACCTGGCCGACTGTGGGCGTGTCGAGCCCGGCGACGATGCGCAGCAAGGTCGATTTGCCGCAGCCCGACGGGCCGAGCACGGTGATGAAGTCGTTGTCGGCGACTTCGAGATTCGTCGGCTGCAGCGCGAGCGTCGGCGCACCGCCGTTCACGCCCGGGAAGGTGCGGCCGACACCCTGAATGCTCAAGCGGCTCACAGCGCGGCCCACCGAAACATCGCGCGGTTCGCGCGCTTGAACGCCAGATCGGAGATCAACCCGATCACGCCGATCGTGATGATGCCGAAGATGATCTGGTCGGTGGCGAGCAGCGCCTGGCTGTCGGTGATCATGTGGCCGATGCCGTTGCTCGCGCCGATCAGCTCGGCGACGATCACATACGTCCAGGCCCAACCGAGCACGAGGCGCAGTGTCTCGGCAACCTGCGGCGCGGCGGCCGGGATCAGCACGCGCTTGACCACACCGGCATCGCTCGCGCCCAAGGTGTACGCGGCCTCGACCAGATCGCGGCGCGTGCCGCCGACCTGCAGCGCGATCATCAGCACGAGCTGGAAGAACGAGCCGATGAAGATCAGCGAGAGCTTTTGCGCCTCGCCGATGCCGGCCCACAGGATCAGCAGCGGGATGAACGCCGAGGCCGGCAGGTAGCGCGCGAACGAGACGAAGGGCTCGAAGAACGCCTCGACCGGTTTGTACGCACCCATCGCCACGCCCAGCGGCACCGCGAGGATCGCGGCGAGCACGAAGCCGCCGAGCACGCGCCAGATCGTGAAGCCGATGTCCTTCGCGAAGCCCTGCTCGGTGAGCAGTACCCAACCCGACTTCACGCACGCGATCGGGTCGGCGAGAAAGGTCTTCGGCACGAATCCGCCAAGCGTGGCCGCGGCCCACACGGCGAAGAACACAACGAAGAAGAGAAGCCCGAGAGCGCTGCGCCGCCCGGGGCTGACCTCCTGCAGCGGGCGCACGCGGCTACTTGATGAAGCTGGTGTCGGCCAGACCGCTCAGATCAGGCAGCTGCTTGATGATGCCGATCTCAAGCAGCAGATCGGCCGCTTCCTTGGTGAACTGCTGGTGCTCGCCGGCGAAGAACTTCTGGTTCGCCGCGCGGTCCTGCCAGCGCAGGTAGGCCTGCGATTTCTCGAACGCCTCACCGCTCTGCTTCACGTCGGCGCCCATGATCTCGTAGGACTTCTTCGGATCGGACTTGATCATGTCGAGCGCCGCGAAGTAGCCGTCGGCGAGCGCCTTCGCGGCCTTCGGGTTCTCTTTCAGGAACTTCGGCGTGCAGCCGAAGGTGTCCATCACCATCGGGTAGTCGAGCGTGGTGGCGATGATCTTGCCGGCCTCGGGCTTGGCGCGCACCGCGCTGAGGTAGGGCTCGTAGGTCATGCCGCCGTCGAAGTCGGTGGTCCCGGCGATCATGGCGTTGGCCACGGGCTGCGGCTCGAGTGTCAGCACCTTCACGTCCTTCACCGACAGGCCGTTCTTCTTCAGGATCCAGGCCAGGCCGAAATACGGTGCGGTGCCGGGCGCGGAGGCGGCGACGGTCTTGCCCTTCAGGTCGGCGATCTTCGTGATCGAGGGCTTGACGACCAGGCCGTCTGCGCCGTAGCTCTTGTCGAGCTGGAAGATCTGCGTGGTGGCAACGCCGTTCGCATTCCACGAGATCCAGGTCTCGACGGTGGTGGCGGCGCACTGCACGTCGCCCGAGGCGATCGCGAGGTGGCGGTCCTTCTGCGGGATCTTCTTGATCGTCACGTCGAGCCCCTGCTTCTTGAACAGCCCGGCCTCGTTCGCCAGGGTCAGCGGCGCGAAGCCGGTCCAGCCCGAAATCGCGATCGCGACCTTGGTCTCCTGGGCGAAGGCCGGCGCTGCGAGGACGAGGGCGGCGGCAAGGGTGGTGAGGCTTTGGACGGAACGCATCGGGTCTCCCGGCAGGTTGAATGTTGGCGCGGCATCATGCAAGCGGCATGCCGCAGCGTCAGTCTACACTGTGACCTCAACTTGTCTAGACCACTTTCCCCGATGTTCTCCTTCAAGCCAGGTGGTGCGCCACTGCTCGTCTCGTTCCCGCACGCAGGCACCGAGATCCCGCCCGAGATCGAAGCACGCATGACGCCGGAAGCGCTGCTGCGGGCCGACGTCGATTGGCACCTGCCGCAGCTCTACGCCTTCGTGCAGGCGATGGGCGCGAGCACGATCGCCGCGCGCTTCGCCCGCCACGTGATCGACCTGAACCGCCCGCCTGAAGACACCAGCCTGTACCCCGGGCAGGACGTGACCGGCCTGCTGCCGCTCGACACCTTCCGCAAGCAGGCGCTCTACCTCGCGGGCCAGCTGCCGGATGCGGCGGAGGCGCAGGAGCGCCGCGCACGTTACTGGCAGCCGTACCACGACGCGCTCGGCGCCGAGCTGGAGCGGCTGCGTGCACTGCACGGCGCGGTCGTGCTGTGGGACGCACACTCGATCGCCTCGGTGATGCCGCGCTTCTTCGACGGCAAGCTGCCCGACCTGAACCTCGGCACCGCCGATGGCCACGCATGCGCCCCCGCGCTACAGGCCGCCGTCGAGACCGAGATGAGTGCGCAGCGCGACTACACCCACGTGAGCAACGACCGCTTCAAGGGCGGTCACATCACGCGACACTACGGCCGGCCCGAGCGCGGCGTCCATGCGCTTCAGCTGGAGATGTGCCAATCCACTTACATGAACGAAACCGCGCCGTTCGCGTACCGGCCCGATCTGGCCGAGCGGGTGCAGCCGCTATTGCGGCGGATGCTGAACGCCGTGCTGGATGCGCGCGCGCAGCGGGCTTGAGCCGATCGCGTACGACAACTCGGCCGGGTGATCGACATCCCACAGGCACAGGTCGGCGCGCTTGCCGAGCGTGATCGTGCCGCGTGACGACGACAGGCCGAGCGCCTTCGCCGCGATGCGCGTGACGCCGAGCAGCGCCTCGGCCGGCGTCATGCGGAACAGCGTGCAGGCCATGTTCATCATCAGCGGCAGGTGCGTGCCCGGGCTGGTGCCGGGGTTGCAGTCGGTCGCCACCGCCATCGCCACACCGTGCTGGCGGAACAGCGCGATCGGCGGCGCCTGCGTGTCGCGCAGGAAGTAGTACGCGCCGGGCAGCATCACCGCGACGGTGCCCGAATCGGCCATCGCGCGCACGCCGGCTTCGTCGACGTGCTCCAAGTGGTCGGCCGACAGCGCGCCGAACTCGGCAGCGAGCGCGGCGCCGCCCTGGTTCGAGAGCTGCTCGGCGTGCAGCTTGACGGGCAGCCAGTGCGAGCGCGCCGCCTTGAAGACGCGCCGCGTCTGCGCCGGGGTGAAGCCGATGGTTTCGCAGAACGCATCGACCGCGTCAGCGAGCTTGAGCCGCGAGACCTCGGGCAGGATGTTCTGCACGATCTCGTCGATCCAGGCGTCGGGCTGCTGCGCGAACTCGGGCGGCAGCGCGTGGGCCGCGAGCAGCGTGGTGCGCACGTCCACCGGCAGCTGCTTGCCGAGCGTGCGCGCCACCTGCAGGCACTTGATCTCGTCCGCGAGCGAAAGACCGTAGCCGGACTTGATCTCGATCGTGGTCACGCCATGCCGCATCGAGGCCTGCAGCCGCCGCGCCGATTGCGCCAGCAGCTCTTCCGGCTCGGCCGCGCGCGTCTGTCGCACCGTGGAGAGGATGCCGCCGCCGGCGCGCGCGATCTCTTCGTAGCCCGCGCCCTGCAGTCGCATCTCGAACTCGCGCGCGCGCTCGCCGGCGTAGACGAGGTGGGTGTGGCAGTCGATCAGGCCGGGTGTGAGCAGCGCGCCGTGGCCGTCAAGCTCGCCCAGCACCTCGGCGCGCGCGTCGAACTGAGCGATCGGACCGATGCCGACGATCATGCCGTTCGAGATCGCGACGAAGCCGAGCGGCGATGCGGCGCACGTGTCGTCGGTGCACGCGACGATGCGCACGTTGCGAATGAGCAGGTCGATGCGCGGCGGGTTCATGGGTCAGACCTCGCGCAAGAGCGCGCTGCGCGCCGTGACGAAGCGCTCGCACGCGAGGCGACCGAGCGCGTGTTCGCCGTCGCGCACCTGCGCGCGGCCGGCGACCCAGACATCGCGCACGCTGTTGCGCCCGTGGCCGGCGAAGACGTGGTTGGCGAGCGTGTGCTCCGGGCTCAGGCCGGCGAGCGGGCCGCGCGTGTCGAGCACGACGAAGTCGGCTTGTTGGCCGGGCGCGAGGCCCGCGATCGGCCGACCGCTCGCCCGCGCGCCGCCGTGCGTGGCGCCGAGCCAGAGGTGGTCGGCGAGCTGCACGTGGCCGTCGCTGGCGAGCACGTTGCGGCGCCCGAGGGCGAGGCGCTGGCTGTATTCGAGCAGGCGCAGTTCTTCGGCGGCGTGGACGGTGGCGTGGCTGTCCGACCCGATGCCCCAGACGCCACCGGCCGCCAGGTAGCCGGCCGCGTCGAACGTGCCATCGCCGAGGTTCGCCTCGGTACTCGGGCACAGCCCGGCGACGGCGCCGCTGGCGGCGAGCGCGTCGCGCTCCGCAGCGGTGACGTGGGTGGCGTGGACGAGGCACCAGCGCGCATCGACGGCCGCGTGCGCGAGCAGCCATTGCACCGGGCGCTGACCGCTCCAGGCGATGCAGTCGCGCACCTCCTGCGGCTGCTCGGCGATGTGGAGGTGGAGCGGCGCGTCGGCGGGTGTGCCGGCGACGAGCTCGGCGAGCGCACGCGGCCCGACCGCACGCAGCGAGTGCGGCGCGACGCCGGTGCGCGCGCCCGCCGCACGCGCGCTGGCCGCGATCTCGAGCAGGCCCTCGACGCTGTTCACGAAACGCCGCTGATCGGCGCGCGCGGGCTCGCCGCCGAAGCCGGCGTCCTCGTACAGCACCGGCAGCAGCGTGAGGCCGATGCCGGCGCGCTGCGCCGCGCTGATCAATCGCATCGCCATTTCCGCCGGATCGGCATACGTGCGACCGGCCGGGTCGTGGTGCAGGTAGTGGAACTCGCACACTGCCGTGTAGCCAGCCTGCAGCATCTCGATGTACAGGTGCGTGGCGATGTCTTCGAGCTGGTCGGGCGAGACCGAGAGCGCGAAGCGGTACATCAGGTCGCGCCAGGTCCAGAAGCTGTCGTCGGAGGAGCCGCGGTACTCCGACAGCCCGACAAAAGCGCGCTGGAACGCGTGCGAGTGCAAGTTGGGCAGGCCGGGCAGCAGCGGGCCGTTGGCGACTTCGGTGCTGGCGGGTGGTTCAGTGTTCGGTGTGACTCCGGTGAGCGCGCCGGCATCGTCCCAGGCCAGCAGCACGTCGCGCGACCAGCCGGTCGGCAGCAAGGCGTGCGGGGTGAACAGGGCGCGACTCATGGCGTACGATCGTGACACAGGCGGACGAACAACAGGGCGCTGTTCGCGGCGACCGGGCGGACGGCGAGCACGCCGCGCGGTGCGCGCCACAGCAGTGCCTGCTGCGCGGCCAGCAAGTCGGGCCCGACGCCCCATTCACCGTCGCAGCACAGCAGCAGTGTCGCGTCGGCATCCGGCAGCTCGGCGCCATCGCGCTGGACGCTGACCTCGCCGCGCCAGCGCCCGCGGCGCGTCATCACGTTGAAGTCGCTCGAGGCGCCGCCGGCCAACGTGGCGATGAGCGCCACGTCGCCGGGGAACCCGAACGGCGCGAGCGGCGTCGTCAGCGCGTGATCGACACTGCCATCGAGCGCGCGCAGCCGCATGCCCGCGCCGCGCAGCAAGGTGATGCAGCGATCGACGCCGGGGAAAACCGAGAACGGCGCGTCGCGCTCGACCTCGGCAACGCTGAGGCGCCAGTCGAAGTCGGCGGCGCTCGCGCCGCTGAACGCGATCTCGCGCGTTAGGCCCGCGCCGTTTTTCCAGGGCTGCGGTGCGATCGTGCGCAGGTCGAAGCGCTCTGGCGGCACGCTCACTTCGCGAGCATCGGCATGTTCAGCTGCTGTTCGCGCGCGGTCTTGATCGCCAGTGCGTAGCCAGCATCGGCGTGGCGCATCACGCCCGAGCCGCTGTCGTTGACGAGCACGCGCGCCAGGCGCTTGGCCGCGGCATCGGTGCCGTCGGCGACGATCACCATGCCGCTGTGCTGCGAATACCCCATGCCGACGCCGCCGCCGTGGTGCAGCGAAACCCAGGTCGCGCCGCCCGCGCAGTTCAGCAGCGCGTTCAGCAGCGGCCAGTCGCTGACCGCATCGGTGCCGTCCTTCATCGACTCGGTCTCGCGGTTCGGGCTCGCGACCGAGCCGGTGTCGAGGTGGTCGCGGCCGATCACGATCGGCGCCTTCAGCTCGCCGGTGCGCACCATCTCGTTGAACGCCAGGCCAGCCAGATGGCGTTCGCCCAGCGCGAGCCAGCAGATGCGCGCCGGCAGGCCCTGAAACGCGATGCGTTCGCCCGCCATGTCGAGCCAGCGGTGCACGTGGGTGTTGTGCGGGAACAGCTGTTTGATCTTCGCGTCGGTCTTGCGGATGTCTTCCGGGTCGCCCGACAGCGCGACCCAGCGAAACGGGCCCTTGCCTTCGCAGAACAGCGGGCGGATGTAGGCGGGCACGAAACCGGGGAAGTCGAACGCATTCTTCACGCCTTCGTCGAGTGCAACCTGGCGGATGTTGTTGCCGTAGTCGACCGTGGCGACGCCCATCGCGTGGAAGTCGAGCATCGCCTGCACATGCACGGCGCACGATTGCGCCGCGGCCTTGGTCAGCACGGCGTGCTGGCTCGAATCTTCCTGCGCGGCGCGCCATTGCTCGACGCTCCAGCCGGCGGGCAGGTAGCCGTGGATCAGGTCGTGGGCGGAGGTCTGGTCGGTCACCAGGTCGGGCCGCATGCCGCCGGCCTTCGCGCGCCTGACGAGCTCGGGCAGCAACTCGGCGGCGTTGCCGAGCAGGCCGATCGAGATCGCCTCGCGGCGCTCGGTGTGGTGCTTGATGAGCGCAAGTGCGTCGTCGAGGTCGCGGGCCTGCTTGTCGAGGTAGCGCGTGCGCAGGCGGAAGTCGATGCTGGCCTGCTGGCACTCGATGTTGAGCGAGACCGCGCCGGCGAACGTGGCCGCCAGGGGCTGTGCGCCGCCCATGCCGCCGAGGCCGGCCGTGAGGATCCAGCGGCCGATCATGTCGCCGCCGAAGTGCTGTCGGCCGGCTTCGGCGAAGGTCTCGAACGTGCCCTGCACGATGCCCTGCGTGCCGATGTAGATCCACGAGCCAGCAGTCATTTGGCCGTACATGAAGAGGCCTTGTCGATCGAGCTCGTGGAAGTGCTCCCAGGTCGCCCACTTCGGGACCAGATTCGAGTTCGCGAGCAGCACGCGCGGCGCGTCGGGGTGGGTCTTGAACACACCGACCGGCTTGCCGGACTGGATCAGCAGCGATTCGTCGTCTTCCAGGACGCGCAGGCAATCGAGGATCTTGTCGAAGCAGGCCCAGTCGCGCGCCGCCCGGCCGATGCCGCCGTAGACGACCAGTTCCTCCGGGCGCTCGGCCACATCCGGGTCGAGGTTGTTCTGCAGCATGCGGAACGCGGCCTCCGTGAGCCACGATTTGCAGTGCAGCGTGCTGCCGTGCGGCGCGCGCACGACGCGGCCGGGGGCGGAGCGGGCGCCGCGCAAGGCCGCGTCGGCGAGGGTCTGGAGGTCGGCGGTCGAGTTCATGGGCGCGTCGCTTTCAGGCAGGCAGGATCAAGTGGTCTAGACCACTTGGCGGAGCATGCAAGAAGACGCGCGCCGCGTCAACCCGGCTGGGCCGCTTCCAGCAGGTGTTCGCGCAGCCATTGGTGGCTGCTGACCCGGTCGTGGCGCTGGTGCCAGAGCATCCCGATGTGCAGGCCGGCCATCTCGAAAGGCAAGGGCCGGGTCACGACCTGCTCGCGGTAGCCGGTCGATTCGACGAAGAACGCGGGCAGCACGGTGACGAGGTTGCTGTTGGCGACGACGCGCCCGGCGGTGAAATGCTGGTTCACGGTCAGCACCACGCGGCGCTCGCGGCCCAGCCCTGTCAACGCCTGATCGACCAAGCCCTGGGACTTTCCCGAAAAGCTCACCAGCAGGTGCTGCGCGGCGCAATAGGCGTCGAGCGTCAGTTCGCCCTGGGCGAGCGGGTGGCCTTCGCGCATCACGCAGACGTAATCGCTGCGCATCAGCTCGGCGTGGCGCAGCGGGGAGTCGGCGCCGTCACCGGCCAATCCGGCGACGGTGCCGGGGAAGTAGCCGACGGCCAGATCGGCATCGCCGCGCTCCAGCAAGGCGCTCGGGTCGCGGGTGGTCAGCGGCTGCACGCGGACGTTGGCCAGTGCCTGGCTGTGTTCAATATGCGACACCAGCGGCGGCATGAAGAGGGCCGCGGTGGCATCTGCCATCGCGATCCGGAAGCTCATTTCGTCGGCCTGCGGGTTGAATTCCTCGGGCGACAAGGCCGAGCGCAGGTGGCCCAGCGCGCTCCGCACCTCGGGCCACAAGGCCTCGGCGCGTGGGGTTGGCCTGACGCCACTCGGAGCTCGTGTAAGCAAGTCCTCACCTACGGATTCACGTAGGCGCTTCAACGCATTGCTGACGGCGGGCTGCGTGATGCTCAGGCGCTCGGCGGCGCGCGTCAGGTTGCGCTCGGCCATCACCACGTCGAAGACGCGGAGCAGGTTGAGGTCGAGCGTTCGGAAGTTCAGGGCGGTTTGCATGGCCATACACGGGCGTGATATCCGTGATTCATAAGTTTGATTGGTGAATTATCGGGGTTTACCCTAATGTACGCACCATCGCCTCACCACCGGCCTTGCCGTTGAAAGGACTAGTTCATGAATACCGCCGTTACCTCGCTGCCGACCCGACCCACCGCACCGCGGCTCCGCCCCTGGCTGGCTCGCGCCGGCGCCACCGTCTGGCGCGCGCTGGAGCAAAGCGGCCGGGCTCGCGCCCAGCGCCACCTGCTCGAGTTCGCCGACTGCTGCGAGGGCCAGCAGCCCGAGCTCGCCAAGGAACTGCGCATCGCCGCCGGTCACAACCCGCTGGCCTGAGCGCCAGCGCCCCTTCATTCATTCAAAGGAACACACCATGAGCACCGCCACCCTGCATACCCATGTGCAACGCACGCGCTTTTTCCAGCACGCGCTGGCCGCCCTCTCAGACATGGCCTACTCGGCCTGGAGCCTGCCGCTGCGCGCCGTTGCGCCGGCCACCAAGCTGACGCCGGCCGAGTCGGCGTCAGTCGAGGCGCAGAAGGTGCGCGACATGGCCTACTCGTACTCGAAGACCGATCCCGGCTTCGCTGCTGATCTGTACGCTGCGGCTGCCCGTCACGAGGGCCTGTACGAGGACTGATCTGCGCGTCAGGTCGCGAAGCGGCGCTCGAACGCCGTCTTCGTGGCGGTCATCTCGACCGGCAGGTGGTGCGCCAGCTGCCGGAACAGCTCGGTGTGCAGACCGAGTTCGGTCTTCCATGCCGGTGCGTCCAGGCTCGTCACCTGATCGAACTGGGCGGCGCTGAAGTTGAGGCCGGTCCAGTCCAGGTCGGCATAGCTCGGCGTCGTGCCGAAGGCGGTTTCGCGGCCCTGGGCGCTGCCCTCGACGCGCCCGATCATCCATTCGAGCACGCGCATGTTCTCGCCGTAACCCGGCCAGACGAACTTGCCGTCAGGGCCCTTGCGGAACCAGTTGACGCAGTAGATCTTCGGCAGTGTTGCGCCCGAGGCCTGGAGCTTCGCGCCCAGGCTCAGCCAGTGCTGCACGTAGTCGCTCATGTTGTAACCGATGAACGGCAGCATCGCGAACGGGTCGCGGCGCACGGCGCCGTTGCCGCCGACCATCGCGGCGGTGGTCTCCGAGCCCATGGTCGCGGCCATGTACACGCCTTCGACCCAGCTGCGCGCCTCGGTGACGAGGGGCACGGTCGTCGAGCGGCGACCGCCGAAGATGAACGCGTCGATCGGCACGCCGGCGGGGTTGTCCCATTCCGGGTCGAGCGCCGGGTTGTTGATCGCCGCCACAGTGAAACGCGAGTTCGGGTGCGCGGCCTTGGCGCCGGTTTCCTTCGCGATCGCCGGCGTCCAGTCCTGGCCCTGCCAGTCGGTCAGGTGCGCGGGCGGCGTGTCCGTCATGCCTTCCCACCAGACATCGCCGTCGTCGGTCAGCGCCACGTTGGTGAAGATCACATCGCGGGTCAGGCTGGCCATGCAATTGGCGTTGGTCAGCTGGTTCGTGCCCGGGGCGACGCCGAAATAACCGGCCTCGGGGTTGATCGCGTGCAGGCGGCCGTCGGCGCCCGGCTTGATCCAGGCGATGTCGTCGCCGATCGTCGTGACCTTCCAGCCTTTGAGGCCTTCGGGCGGGATCAGCATCGCGAAATTGGTTTTGCCACAGGCGCTCGGGAACGCCGCTGCGACGTGGTGCTTCTTGCCCGAGGGCGAGGTCACGCCGAGGATCAGCATGTGTTCGGCGAGCCAGCCCTGCGCTCTGCCCATCGTCGAGGCGATGCGCAGTGCGAAGCACTTCTTGCCGAGCAGCGCGTTGCCGCCGTAGCCGGAGCCGTAGCTCCAGATTTCCTGCGTCTCGGGGTAGTGGACGATGTACTTGGTCGTGTTGCACGGCCAGGGCACGTCCTTCTGGCCAGCGGGCAGCGGCGCGCCGACGGTGTGCATGCAGGGCACGAAGTGGCCGTCAGCGCCGAGCACGTCCAGCACCTTCGCGCCCATGCGCGTCATGATCTTCATGTTGACGGCGACGTAGGCGCTGTCGGAAAGCTCAACGCCGATGTGCGCAATCGGCGAGCCCAGCGGCCCCATCGAGAACGGCACCACGTACATCGTGCGGCCGCGCATGCAGCCGCGGAACAATGCATTCGGGCCGGTCTGCAGCAGCGCGCGCATCTCTGCCGGCGCCATCCAATTGTTGGTCGGGCCGGCGTCATCCTTGTCCTGCGAGCAGATGAACGTGCGGTCTTCGACCCGCGCCACGTCGCTCGGGCTGCTGCAGGCGAGGTAGCTGTTCGGGCGCAACTCGGGGTTCAGCTTCTTGAAGGTGCCCGAGGCGACGAGCTGGGCGCACAGGCGGTCGTATTCGGCGGTGCTGCCGTCGCACCAGTGGACGTCTTGGGCTTCGGTCAACGCGGCCATTTCGGCCACCCAGTCGATCAGCTTCGCGTGATGAACTGTGGCGGGAACGTTCAGGCGCAGCCCTTCCAGCACGGGACGGTTCATGAGGGATCCAATCATCAGAGTCAAAAAAAGCGGGATTGGGCAAGCCCTCACGACCCTGTGCCGGGCCCGGCTGGACTTGCCCAATGCCGCTGCGGCATCCACGCTCAGACCGCTGGGTTACGGCCCGGTTCCATGCGCCGGGCCGGGTGGGCCGAAGGTCGCCGTAGCGTCATCACGGAAGCGATTGTCAACTCAGTGTAATGGCGCGGTAACCACCGGATTTCGGGGGGTCATGCGGTTTCGGTATGACTTCATGCGCGCCTTTTCGCAGGACGTGGCTCAAGGCAATAATGGGCCATGGTCCATCGCCGCCACCTCTTTTCGCTGCCGTTCGCGGCCCTGTTCCTCGCCACGCCGGCCTTCGCGCAGCAGCGCAGATCGCTGGCCGATCCGCTGCGCCTTGGCGTGGATCAGTCGCTCGTCGATTCGGGCTTGTCGCAAGCGTTGCTGCACGCGTTCGCGGCCGACACCGGCATCGCGGTGAAGGCCGTGCCCGGCGCCGCACTGCCACTGCTCGAGGCGCTCGAACGTGGCGAGCTCGACGCCGCGCTGACGAACGCCCCCGAGGCCGAAACCAAGCTCGACAGGCAAGGCCTGGTGCACGATCGCCAGGCGATCGCCGGCGGCGAGTTCGTGATCGTCGGGCCGGCGGTGCGCGGCAAGGGCGAGGACGTGCTCGGTGCCGCGCTCGGGCACGATGCGGTCGGTGCGCTGAAGCGTCTCGTAGCGGCCGAGCCCGGCAGCTTCAGCTTCCTGACTGCGGCCGACGGCTCAGGCGCGCACGCCGCCGAGCAGACACTGTGGCGGCAGGCCGGCATCGCTCCGGTGGCGCCGTGGTACGTGACGCTGCCGCGGGGCGAGAGCCTGATCGCGCAGGCACGTGCGCGTCGCGCGTTCGCCCTGGTCGAGCGCGCCGCCTGGCTGGCCCGTGGTGGCGCGCCGCTGGCGGTGCGGATCGACGCTGACCCGAAACTCGCCGAAACGGTGCACGTGATGCGCTCGTTCCGCGTCAATCATCCGGCCGGCAAGATCTTCGTCGCCTGGATCGCGTCGGCAAAGGGTCGTCGGGTCACCGGCGCGCAGCGCGGCTACCGCGGCGGCGCCTGACGATGCACGTGGTCAGCGTGAATGTCTCGCGCGCGCGGCCGACGACGATCGCCGACCGACCCGTGATGACCGGCATCCACAAGCGCGCCGTGGCCGGGCCGGTCGAAGTGCGGCTGCTCGGCCTCGCCGACGACGAGCAGGCCGACCTGACGGTGCACGGAGGCCTGGGCAAGGCGGTCTACGCGTACCCGAGCGAGCATTACCCGTTCTGGCAGACGGTGCGCGCGCAGGCCCGCGCCGCCGGCTGGGGCGAGCCGATGCCGGACGGCATGCTGGGCGAGAACCTGACGCTCGCCGGCCTGCTCGAAGAGCAGGTCTGGATCGGCGATGTGCTGCGCTTTCCGGGCTGCGAACTCGCGGTCAGCGAGCCGCGCTTCCCGTGCTTCAAGTTCGATGCCGCGATGGGCTTCGACCAGGCAGCGAAGATGATGGTCGCCAGCGCATGGTGCGGCTTCTACCTGGCAGTGCGCCGGCCCGGCAAGCTGGCCGCAGGGGACGCGTTCGAGCTGATTCCCGGGCCCAGGGAAGTCGGCATCCCGGAACTCTTCCGCGCACGCGTCGCGCCAGGGCGACGCTGATCGAGACCCGCATGCCTTCTGTTACAAATACATGACTTCTTCATCGAGCGTGCATCATTCGCTCGGTACATTGCCAGCCTGCGCCAACCGGGGCGCTCGGTCCCGGGTTGATCCAGCCTCTCATCCACCACGAAAGCACGTCATGAGCATCATCAGTTTCATCAAGGAAGCCGGCGAAAAACTGTTCGGCCACAAGCCCGAAGCCCCCGCTGCCGATCCCGCGGCGCTTCAGGCGCAGGCCGACGCCGCGAATGCTGCCGCCGCCACGGCGATCTCGAACTACATCGGCACGCAAGGCCTGAAAGTCGATGGACTGGATGTCGCCTTCGACGGCGCCACCGGCACGGTCTCGGTCGCCGGCGAGGCGCCTGACCAGCAGACGCGCGAGAAGGTCGTCCTGTGCTGCGGCAACGTCAGCGGTGTGACCCAGGTGGATGATTCGATGACGACCGCCGAGCCGGCCGACGAATCGCGCTGGTACACCGTGGTGCGCGGTGACACGCTGTCGGCGATCTCGAAGTCTCAGTACGGCAATGCCAACGAATACCCGAAGATCTTCGAGGCCAACAAGCCGATGCTGACGAGCCCGGACAAGATTTACCCGGGCCAGGTTCTTCGCATCCCGGCGTGAAATGAGACCCCTCGGCCGCGGAGTACCGCGGCCGATCCCCCGAGGGGATGCGGGCCGGCTTGGGGCGGCCCGGCGCTCGGCCCGCTAAGCCGAAGTCAGCTCCAGCGGCGGGTAGTCGATGTAACCCTCGGCCCCGCCGCCGTACAGCGTCTCGCGCACCACCGGCGCGATCGGCGCGTCCTCGCGCAGCCTGCGCACGAGGTCAGGGTTGCTGATGAAGCCCTTGCCGAACGCGACCATGTCGGCGGCGCCGCTCGCGACCGCATCCAGCGACATGGCCCGCGTGTAGCCGTTGTTGACCATCCACGCGCCCTGCTCGTTGCCGTGCTTGAAGCGGCTGCGCAGCGCGGCGTAGTCGAACGGCGCGATGTCGCGCGGGCCGCCGGTCGCGCCCTCGACGACGTGGATGAACGCGAGCTTCAGCGGTGCCAGCTTCTCGACCACGAGGTTGAACATCGCCTGCGGATCGCTGTCCAGCGCGGCGTCGTTGGCGGGTGTCACGGGCGAGAGGCGAATGCCGCTGCGACCGGCGCCGATCTCGTCGGCGATCGCCGTCATCACCTCCACGACCAAGCGCGCGCGGTTCTCGCGCGAGCCGCCGTAGGCATCGGTGCGGTCGTTGATGCTGTCGCGCATGAACTGTTCGAGCAGGTAGCCGTTGGCGCCGTGCACCTCGACACCGTCGAAGCCGGCCTCGATCGCGTTGCGCGCGGCCTGGCGGTAATCGGCAATCAGGCGCGGGATCTCGTCGGTGCGCAGCGCGCGCGGCTCCGAGACGTTCTCGAAGCCCTGCGCGGTGAAGGTTTTGCCCTTCGCGGCGCGCGCGGTGCTCGACACCGGCACCATCCCCTCGGGCAGCAGCGACAGGTGCGAGATGCGCCCGACGTGCCACAGCTGCACCACGATCTTGCCGCCCTTGGCATGCACCGCGTCGGTGACGCGGCGCCAGCCGGCAATCTGTTCGGCGCTGTAGATGCCGGGCGTATCGAGGTAGCCCTGGCCTTCGGCCGAGATCTGCGTGCCCTCGGTGACGATGAGCCCGGCGCTGGCGCGCTGTTCGTAGTACGTCACCATCATCGGCGTCGGCGTGCGGCCGGGACCGGCGCGGTCGCGCGTCAGCGGCGCCATCACGATGCGGTTGGCGGCGGTGATGTCGCCGAAGCGGATGGGATCGAACAAAGTGGTCATGCGTGGGTATTCCGGTGGCGATGTGGCGATCCTAGGCGCTGCGCCTTAAAGGCGCCCGTGCACGGTCTTTCGTTGCGTGTTACCGCTACAGTGCCCCCTGATTTCCGAGGTTCACGCCATGCTCGCCTACCGACACGCCTTCCACGCGGGCAACCACGCCGATGTGCTCAAGCACACCACGCTCGCGCTGGTGCTGCGCTACATGAACCAGAAGGACAAGCCCTACCGCCTGATCGACACCCACGCCGGTGCCGGCGGCTACTCGCTCGAAGGCCGTTTCGCGCAGAAGAAGGGCGAATTCGAGCAGGGCATCGCGCGCCTGTGGGGCCGTGAGGACTTGCCGCCGGCGGTGGCCGACTACGTCGCGATGGTGCGCCAGTTCAACCCCGACGGCGGCCTGAAGCAGTACCCGGGCTCGCCGGCGTTCGCGCAGATGCTGTTGCGCCCGAAGGACCAGCTGCGCCTGTTCGAGTTGCACCCGACCGATCACCGCATCCTCGCCTCGTACCTCGGCGAGCTCAAGGGCGCGGAGGTCTACGACACCGATGGCTTCGACGGCCTGAAGGGCCAGGTGCCGCCGAGCACGAAGCGCGGCGTGGCGCTGATGGACCCGAGCTACGAAGGGCACCGCGACTACGGCCGCGTGGTCTCGTCGCTGCGCGAGGCGTTGCTGCGGTTCAGCGACGGCGTCTACATGGTCTGGTATCCCCAGGTCAGCAAGCTCGAAGCGGCGCAGCTGCCGAAGCGCCTCGAAGCGCTCGCGCCCAAGGGCTGGCTGCATGCGCGGCTCACCGTGCAGCAGCCGGATCAACAAGGCTTCGGCCTCGCCGGCAGCGGCATGTTCATCATCAACCCGCCGTTCACGCTGCACGACGAATTGCTCGCTGTGCTGCCCTACCTGACCGAGGTGCTCGGCCAGTACGACGGCGCGAACTACCTGCTCGAGCAGCGTCCGGGCTGAACGCCCGACCTCATTGGGCAGGCGCCTCGTGCATCTTCTTCAGCGCCGCACGCCACGCGGTCCAGTCGATCGGGCCGCTCTCGTAGCGCTTCTGCAGGTTGCCCAGCACCGCGCCCCAGGCCTTGTCGAAGTAGGCGTAGGTCTTGTTCCATTCGCCACCGTCGCCCCAGCCCGTGTGATGGATCGTGACGCGGGTCGATTTGCCGTCGACGTCGGCCAGGCGCACGACGACGAAGGTGCGTTGCAACCGCGCCTCGGGCAGTGAAGGCGGCGCGCTCCAGTCGAAGCTCAGCATCTTCGGCGCCTGCAGGGCCATGAAACGCATGTCGTCTGCGCCCTTTGCGCCGGCAGCGCCGTACGGGTCGAAGTGGATGTGGAACGCGCCGCCGACGCGCGCCTCGATCTCGGCCTCGGGCGCGAAAAACGATTCGATGCCGACCTTCGTCGTCCAGCCCTGCCAAACCGCTTCGATCGGTGCGGCGACGAGCACCTCCTTGTCGATCGAACGTTCGGCAGCGTCGGTGGTGACGGCGGTCATCAGCAGGCAGGCGAGGAAGGCTGTGCGCATGGTGGCTCCTGTGCTGTCGCGACACTACCATCGCGATCATGGATGCTCAACCTGCTGTTTCCCACGGCCCGCTCGCCGGACTGAAAGTGGTCGAACTCGGTCAGCTGATCGCCGGCCCGTTCGCCGCGAAGACGCTTGCCGACTTCGGCGCCGAGGTCGTCAAGATCGAACCGCCGACCACCGGCGACCCGCTGCGCCAGTGGCGCCTGCTGCACGAGGGCACCAGCGTCTGGTGGCAGGTGCAGTCACGCAACAAGCAGAGCGTGGCACTCGACCTGAAGGACGAGGCCTCGCGCGAGATCGTGCGCCGGCTGATCGACGAGGCCGACGTGCTGGTCGAGAACTTCAAGCCCGGCATGATGGAAGGCTGGGGCCTGGGCTACGAGCGCCTGAGCGCGACCAACCCCGGGCTGATCATGCTGCGCATCAGCGGCTACGGCCAGACCGGGCCGTACAAGGACCGGCCCGGCTTCGGTGTCGTCGCCGAGGCGATGGGCGGGCTGCGCCACCTCACGGCCGAGCCGGGCCGCGTTCCGGTGCGGGTGGGCGTGAGCATCGGCGACACGCTGGCCTCGCTGCACGGCGTGATCGGCATCCTGATGGCGCTGCAGCACCGCCACGCGAGCGTCGGCGCCGAGGCGCCGAAGGGGCGCGGGCAAGTTGTCGATGTGGCGCTGTACGAGGCCGTCTTCAACTGCATGGAAAGCTTGCTGCCCGAGTACAGCGCGTTTGGCGCGGTGCGCGAGCCGGCCGGGTCGGCGCTGCCCGGCATCGCGCCGAGCAACGCCTACCCGTGTGCCGATGGCTGGGTGCTGGTGGCGGGCAACGGGGACTCGATCTTCAAGCGCCTGATGAAGGCGATCGGCCGCGACGATCTGGGCATGGATGCCGCCCTCGCCGGCAATGCCGGCCGCGTTGTGCGCGTCACCGAGATCGATGCCGCGATCGGCGCCTGGACCGCGCCGCGCCACGTGGTCGAGGTGCTCGAGGCGCTGAACCAGGCCGCGGTGCCGGCCGGCCGCATCTACACCGCGAAGGACATCGCTGAAGATCCGCACTACCGCGCGCGCGGCATGATCGAACGCATCCGCACCGCGGATGGCTTCGAGCTTGAGGTGCCCGGCATCGTGCCCAAGCTGAGCCTCACCCCCGGCACCATCACGCGTCGCGCGCCGCGGCTCGGCGAAGACACCGACGCGGTGTTGCGTGCGCTCGCTGCCAGACGCCCCGTCTGAGCGTCAGCGCACCGCTGCGACCGGGGCGCGCTTCAGATCCTGGAACGCGCCGAAGAACCACGATCGCATGCCGACCACCAGCGTGTAGGAACGCTTGCGCTCGGGGCCGAGCTTCTGCTCCGCGAGGTGCTGCTGCGCGAAGTCCTGCCCGACGCGTTGCAGCCGTTCGACGAAACTCGCGGCCTGCCCGCTGCTCACCTGGCCGTGCACCAGCATCAGCAATTCTCCTTCGGCATCGAAGCCGCCGCCGAAATAGTCGCCGGCCACCTGCTCGCGAAAGTACTTCATGACCGGCCCGTGCGGCCGCCAGCGAAATCCCTTGGCCACCTTGAGCCGGTAGCGGTTCAGCGGCCGCAACTCGATGATGCCGAGCTTGTCGAGCTGCAGCAGGTACTTGACGCACTCGGCTTCGGTGACCGCGTAGGTCGTCGTCATTTGCTCGAAGCTCCACTGGCTGAACGCGCAGATCGCCAGCAGCATGAGCTTGCGATCCTTCACGACAGCCTGCTCCTGTTCGAGTGTGAGCTCGCGCCGCAGCGGCTGCGCGTCGGCGATCTGGCGCGCGAGTTCGGCGAAGTCCATCTTCAGCACGCGCAGCACCTCGTCGATGCGCGACAGCGGCATGTCGGCTTTCGCGAAGATGCGCTTGATGCTGGATTCGGCCATGCCGAGCTGCCCGGCCAGATCGGCGTAGGTGATGCCGGCCGCCTTCAGCTCGGCTTTCAGCGCGGTGACGAGATCGTGCGTCGTGCTCATCGGGTGGTGTCCTCAAAAAGTACCCTGAAACGATACCAGAGGGGTGAGGGCTGGCAACCCGTCCGAGGGAGATTGATACCAGGTGGCACGCCGCCGAAGATGCACCTGTGTTCAACAACCTCCCGGAAGAAATCAACATGCACCCCACCCTCCTGCGCAAGGACACCGCCGCCTGGAAGCTCCAGGTCTGGGTCTCGTTCGGCCTCGCCGCGACGCTCTGCGCCACCGGCCTGGCCTACCTGCCGGGCGCCGACCTGGACCGCGCCTTCATGGTGATGGGCTACATGTTCTGCCTGTCGACCGCGTTCGCGCTCGCCAAGTACGTGCGCGACAACGAAGCCCGCCGGACCGATTCGCCGATGTGGGGCGGCGTGGTCTGGGGCGGCTTC
Source organism: uncultured Rhizobacter sp. (assembly GCA_964247075.1). Taxonomy (GTDB): domain Bacteria; phylum Pseudomonadota; class Gammaproteobacteria; order Burkholderiales; family Burkholderiaceae_C; genus LMDS01. The sequence continues at coordinate 172,554 of CAXTSS010000005.1, forward strand.
GGCCTGGCGATGGGGCTCACGGCCTGGGGCCTGTACCGCATGGACGTGAACCCGACCTACAAGGCCTTCCTCGGCGTCAGCTGGCTGTTCCTGATCTCGACCGTGTTCACGTTGGCCAAGACGCTGCGCGACGCCCACGAAGCGCTGCTCGCCGAGCGCAACGCCGCCTGATCGCGCCCCACTCAACCCCGGAGTCATCCCATGAAACTGATTCGTCAAACCGCGCTGGCCGCACTGCTGGCTGCCTCGCTCGCCACCGCGCAGGCGCAATCTGCGGTCTCTGAGGCGAGCGCCTTGTCGGCGCTGCCGATTGCCGTGTCGGTCGCCGCGCCGGTGATGGTGCTGTCGGCCGGTGTCACCTTGACGGTGGTCGCCGTCGAGGCTTCGGCCATCGGCACGGTCTGGGTGCTGGAGCGTGCCTCCGACGGCGCGCGCGCCACGCTGCGCCTGAGCGGGCAGGCGGCGCGCGGTGTGTCGGTGGCGGCCGGCACGGTCGTCGTCGTGACGGCGCTGAGCACCGGCTGGGTGCTCTCGGCCGCGAGCGAGGCGATCGCCTTCATCCCGAACGAGATCGGCGCGGCGCTGCTCTACAACGAGCGGGTGACCCGGTGAGCCTCGCGCGTTCGACGGCCATCGCCGCAGCGCTCGCGCTGGTGGCGAGCGCTGCCCACGCCGGTCGCAGCTGCGAGAACAAGCCGCCTCGGGCGGATGCGATCCAGCGCTCGATGCAACTCGCCGAGCACACCGCGCAGCAACTCGACCAGAGTGGCGCTCAGGTCGTGGTGCTGGCGCGCATGGGTCAGAACCTGAGCGAGTACGGCGTGCGCTACTCGCATCTCGGTTTGGCCTACCGTGACGGCGACAAGTGGCGCGTCGTGCACAAGCTGAACCAGTGCGGCACAGCGCGCGCGGCCGTCTATCGGCAAGGGCTGGGCGAGTTCTTTCTCGACGACCTCTATCAATACGAAGCCGCCGTCGTGATCCCCCGGCCCGAGGTTCAGGCGAAGTTGCTGCCGGCGCTGAAGGACAACGCGCGCCTCGCGCAGTTGAACACGCCGGCCTACAGCATGGTCGCGTACCCGTGGGCGCAAACCTACCAGCAGTCGAACCAGTGGGCGATCGAGACGCTGGCGATGACGCAGGAGCCGGCGGCGCAGACCCGCGAGCGTGCCCAGGCCTGGCTGCAGTTGCAGGGCTACCAGCCGACGACCCTGCGCATCTCGGCAATGAAGCGCCTCGGCGGCCGGCTGACGGCGGCGAATATCGCCTTCGACGACCATCCGAACGAGAAGCGATTCACGGACCGGATCGAGACCGTCACCGTCGATTCGGTGTTCGCGTGGTTGAATCGCACCGGCCTGGGTGCGCCGGTGCAGGTGATCCGGTAGATTGCGCCCCACGACGGCACGGAGACAAGAACACATGAGCCAGAACGACCACGCGCACCCGAATCAGTTCGCCCTGTTGACGCAGCGCCGCTTTGCGCCGTTCTTCTGGACGCAGTTTCTCGGCGCGGGCAACGACAACCTGTTCAAGTTCGCGTTCACGGTGATGATCACCTACCAGCTGCAGGTGAGCTGGCTGCCGGCGAGCATGGCCGGGCTGGTGATCGGCGCGCTGTTCATCCTGCCGTTCCTGCTGTTCTCGGCGACGGCCGGCCAGGCCACCGACAAGTACGACAAGACGCGCGTGATCCGCTTCGTGAAGAACCTCGAGATCGCGATCATGGCGCTCGCGGCGTTCGGCTTCTGGACCGTCAACGTCTACGTGCTGCTCGCCTGCGTGCTGCTGATGGGCCTGCACTCGACGATCTTCGGCCCGGTCAAGTTCGCCTACCTGCCGCAGCATCTGAACGAGCGCGAGCTCACCGGCGGCAACGGCATGGTCGAGATGGGCACCTTCGTTGCGATCCTGCTCGGGCAGGTGGCGGGCGGGCTGCTGGTCGCGATTCCCGAGGTCGGCCGGCATTACGTGGCGATCGGCTGTGTCGCGGTGGCGCTGCTCGGGCGCTTCACCGCGCAGGCCGTGCCGCCGTCGCCGCCCGCCGACCCCGCGCTGCGCATCAACTGGAACCCGGTCACCGAGACCTGGTGCAACCTGATGCTGGCGCGCGAGAACATCGTCGTGTTCCGCTCGCTGCTGGGCATCTCGTGGATGTGGTTCTTCGGCGCCGTCTTCCTGTCGCTGTTCCCGGCGTTCGCGAAAGACGTGCTGCACGGCAACGAGCAGGTCGCGTCGCTGCTGCTGGTGGTGTTCTCGATCGGCATCGGCACCGGCTCGCTGCTGTGCGAGATGCTTTCCAAGCGCCATGTCGAGATCGGCCTGGTGCCGCTGGGCGCGATCGGCATGAGCGTGTTCGCGATCGACCTCTACTTCGCGTCGCGCAGCCTCGCGCCGTCGGCCGGCTTCGCGCTCGGCGAGTTCATCGCGCAGCCTGCGCACTGGCGCGTGATGGCCGACCTGGCGCTGCTCTCGCTGTTCGCCGGCCTGTACAGCGTTCCGATGTACGCGTTGATCCAGATGCGCTCGCAGCCCAGCCACCGCGCGCGCATCATCGCCGCCAACAACATCCTGAACGCGCTGTTCATGATCGTCAGCTCGATCGGTGTCGGCGCGCTGCTGGCGGCGAACTTCACTATTCCCGAGGTGTTCCTGATCGTCGGGCTGCTGAACGCGGTGGTCGCGTTCTACATCTTCATGCTGGTGCCCGAATACCTGCTGCGCTTCGTCGCGTTCATCGTCACGCGCTTCGTCTATCGCTTCAAGGTGCGTGGCGACGAGCACATCCCGACCGAGGGCGCTGCGATCCTGGTGTGCAACCACGTCAGCTTTGTCGACCCGGTGCTGCTGATGGCGGCGAGCCCGCGGCCGATCCGCTTCATCATGGACCACAAGATCTTCGCGATGCCGGTGCTCGGCTGGTTCTTCAGGCTGTGCAAGGCGATCCCGATCGCGCCGCAGCGTGAAGACCCGGCAGCCTACGAGCAGGCGTTCGCGCAGGCACGCCAGGTGTTGAGCGAAGGCGATCTGCTGTGCATCTTCCCCGAAGGCGCGATCACGCGCGACGGCGAGCTCGCCGAGTTCAGAGGCGGCGTGATGAAGCTGCTCGAAACGAATCCGGTGCCGGTGGTGCCGCTGGCGCTGCAGAACCTGTGGGGCTCGTACTTCTCGCGCAAAGACGGCAGCGCGATGAGCAAGCCGTTCAGGCGCGGCTGGTTCAGCCGGGTCGGGCTGGTCGCGGGCGATGCGCTCGCGCCGACGGGCGTGACGCCGGCCTCGCTGCGCGAGCGCGTCGCCGGGCTGCTGGCGTCCTGAGGCGCGACTAGCGATGGCCTTGTCGCTGGGCCGCGTGGCGATAGCGCGCGTCGTTCCGTTCGCCGCGTTCATGGTCTTGCTGGCGGCGCTTGCCGCGAGCTACGGCTAAGGGTTGGCACGCAATCTCCTGTTCGTGGACGGCAACAAGCGTACCGCCTTTGTCGCGGTCGAACTCTTTCTCGCGCTCAACGGCCACGAGCCGACGGCCAACGACGTGGCGTGCGTGCTGACGATGCTCGACGTGGCCTCCGGCCAGATCACCGAGCCCGATTTCGTCGACTGGCTGCGCCGCCACACCGCGCCAATCTAGACCCCGCGCGCCCGATCCTCGCGAAACCGCTGCGTGAACGATGCGAACGTGCCCGCATCCAGCGCCTCGCGCACCTCGCGCATCAGGTTCACGTAGTAGTGCAGGTTGTGGATGCTCGCCAGCATCGGGCCGAGCATCTCGCCGCAGCGGTCGAGGTGGTGCAGGTACGCGCGCGAGAAGTTCGTGCAGGCGTGACACGTGCAGCTCAGGTCGGGCGGCTGCTCATCGGTCTTGTGGCGTGCGTTGCGGATCTTCAAATCGCCGAAGCGTGTGAACAGGTGGCCGTTGCGCGCATTGCGCGTCGGCATCACGCAGTCGAACATGTCGACGCCCGCGGCCACGCCTTCGACCAGATCCTCCGGCGTGCCCACGCCCATCAGGTAGCGCGGCTTGTGGGCCGGCAGCCGGTGCGGCGTGTGCGCGACTATTCTTTGCATCAGCGGCTTCGGCTCGCCCACGCTCACGCCGCCGATCGCGTAGCCGGGCAGGTCGAGCTCGACCAGTTGCGCGAGCGACTCCTCGCGCAGGTTCTCGAACATGCCGCCCTGCACGATGCCGAACAGCGCGTTCGGGTTCGCCAGCTTGGTGTGCTCGGCCAGGCAGCGCCGCGCCCAGCGCAGGCTCAGCTCCATCGACAGCCGCGCCTCGCGCTCGGTCGTCAGGTGGCCCTTGGTTTCGTAGGGCGTGCATTCGTCGAACTGCATCACGATGTCGCTGTTCAGCACGCGCTGGATCTGCATGCTGACTTCGGGCGTGAGAAACAGCTTGTCGCCGTTCACCGGTGACGCGAACTTCACGCCCTCCTCGCTGATCTTGCGCGTCTCGCCGAGCGACCAGACCTGGAAGCCGCCGCTGTCGGTCAGGATCGGCTTGCGCCACGCCTCGAAGCGATGCAGCCCGCCGAACTGTTGCAGCACCTCCAGCCCCGGTCGCAGCCACAGGTGGAAGGTGTTGCCGAGGATGATCTGCGCGCCCATCGCTTCGAGCGACGACGGCATCACGCCCTTGACCGTGCCGTAGGTGCCGACCGGCATGAACACCGGCGTCTCGACCACGCCATGGTTAAGCGTGAGGCGGCCGCGGCGCGCGTGCCCGTCGGTCTTGAGCAGGTCGAAGGTCAGCATGGGGCGGATTCTCGCAGCGCGACGGCCTGGGCAGAGCGCAGCAGCATCGCGTCGCCATAGCTGAAGAAGCGGTAGCGCGCATCGACCGCGTGTGCGTACAGCGCGCGGATGTGATCGAAGCCGGCGAACGCGCTGACCAGCATCATCAGCGTGCTCTTGGGCAGGTGGAAGTTGGTGACCAGCACATCGACGACGCGGAACGTGAAGCCCGGTGTGATGAAGATGTCGGTGTCGCGGCTGCCCGCCTGCAGCGTCCCGCCGAGCGCGGCGGATTCGAGCGCGCGCAAGGTCGTCGTGCCGACCGCGACGATGCGTCCGCCGGCCGCTCGGGTGCGCGCGATGGCCTGCACCGTGGCTTCGGGCACGTCGAACCACTCGCTGTGCATGCGATGGCCGGTGAGGTCGTCGCTGCGCACAGGCTGGAAGGTGCCGGCGCCGACGTGCAGCGTGACACTCGCAGTCGCGACGCCGCGCGCAGCGAGCGCCTCCAGCAGCGGTGCATCGAAGTGCAGCGCCGCGGTCGGCGCGGCCACCGCGCCGGGGCGCGCCGCGAAGACGGTCTGGTAGCGGCGCTCGTCGTCCGCGGTGTCTGCGTGCGTGATGTAGGGCGGCAGCGGCACATGGCCGTGGCGTTCCAGCAGCGTCAGCGGATCGGCCGGGAAGCGCAGGTGGAACAACGCATCCTCCGGCCCGGCGCGGCCCAGCACCTCGGTATCGAACGCGTCGGCAAAGCGCACGCGGCTGCCGGGCCGCGGTGACTTGCTGGCGCGCAGGTGCGCCAGCACCTCATGGCCGGGCAGCACGCGCTCGACCAGCGCCTCGACACTGCCGCCGGTGGCCTTGACGCCGAGCAGCCGCGCCTTGATGACGCGGGTGTCGTTGAAGACCAGCAGGTCGCCGGGTTCGAGCAGGCCGGGGAGGTCGCGGAACACGCGATCCACCGCATAGGCCTGACGGCCATCGAGCAGCCGCGACGCGCTGCGTTCGGCGGCGGGGTGCTGGGCGATCAGCTCAGGGGGCAGGGCGAAGTCGAAATCGCCCAGGGTGAAGGAGCGGGGCATGGAGGCTGTACCGGCCTGTCGTGGGGCCGCATTGTTCCATGCGGCAGGAGAGCGCTCAGTGTCCGGGTGGCGGCAACGCCGAGGTCTGCGACGCGGCGGCCTGATCGCTGCGATCCCACGCGAGCGCGGCGATCGAGCTGATCAGCAGGATGGCGAGGGCGCAGGCGGTCAGTCTCAGGATCAGTTTCATGGCGACGTGGGCGATGAGTGGATCGGCAGGCGGGAGTGTCGGGCCGTGTGAGCGCGGTGCCAACGACGTTCGAGACTGTGGCACCAATGTGCACGCGTCGTCGATGCGGAGGCCACGTTGCGCGGGCAGATGTCACGTTTGGGCAACGTTTTGCTGCGACGAGAATCTCGCATGGCCGCCGCCGCCCCATCCGCCCCGCAGCGCGCGCTCGAGAAGCTCGGGCTGCGGCGGGCCATCGACCTCGCGCTGCACCTGCCGATGCGCTACGAGGACGAGACGCGGCTCGTGACCATCGCCGCGCTGCGCGACGGTGCGGTGGCGCAGGTCGAAGGCGTGGTCAGCGATTGCGAGGTGCAGATCCGCGGCCGGCGCCAGCTCGTCGTGCGCCTGCACGATGGCCACGACGACCTGGTGCTGCGCTTCCTGCACTTCTACCCGTCGCACCAGAAGGCGCTCGCGGTGGGCAAGCGTGTGCGCGTGCGCGGCGAGGCGCGCGGTGGCTTCTTCGGGCTGGAGATGGTGCACCCGAGCTTCAAGGGCGTGGACGAAGGCGCGCCGCTGCCGACCGCGCTCACGCCCGTCTACCCGACCAGTGCGCAGCTGCCGCAGGCGTATCTGCGCAAGGCCGTGGCCGCCGGGCTGGCGCGCGCCGACCTGTCGGAGCTGCTGCCGCCGCCCGCCGTGCCGGCCGGCATGATGAGCCTGCGCGACGCGCTGGCGTTTCTGCACCACCCGCCGGCCGGCGCGAGCCTCGCCGCAGTCGAGGACCGCAGCCACCCGGCCTGGCAGCGGCTCAAGTTCGAGGAGCTGCTGGCGCAGCAGCTGTCGCAATTGCAGGCCAAGCGCGAGCGCGAGCTGCAGCGCGCGCCGCGCTTCGCGCTGGTCGTCGGCGGCTTGCAGGAGCAGCTGCTCGCGGCGCTGCCGTTCGCGCTCACCGCGGCGCAGCGCCGCGTCGTCGAGGAGATCGCGCGCGACCTGCAACGCGAGGTGCCGATGCACCGCCTGCTTCAAGGCGACGTGGGCTCCGGCAAGACGGTCGTGGCCGCGCTCGCGGCGACGGTCGCGATCAGCGCCGGCTGGCAATGCGCGCTGATGGCGCCGACCGAGATCCTCGCCGAGCAGCATCTGCGCAAGCTCGTCGGCTGGCTCGCGCCGCTCGGGCTGACGGTGGCGTGGCTCACCGGCAGCCGTAAGGGCAAGGCGCGCTCGAAGATGTTGGAGCAGGTGGCCTCGGGCGAGGCGATGCTGGTCGTCGGCACGCACGCGGTGATCCAGGATCAGGTTCAGTTCAAGAAGCTGGGTCTCGCGATCATCGACGAGCAGCACCGCTTCGGTGTGCAGCAGCGCTTGGCGCTGCGCGAGAAGCTGCGCTCGAACAGTGTCGAGCCGCACACGCTGATGATGAGCGCGACGCCGATCCCGCGCACGCTGGCGATGACGCTGTTCGCCGACCTCGACGTGAGCACCATCGACGAGCTGCCACCGGGTCGCACGCCGGTCGTCACCAAGCTGTTCTCCGAGGGCAAGCGCGAGGCCGTGATCGCGCGCATCCGCGATGCGGTGGCGCAAGGGCAGCAGGTGTACTGGGTCTGCCCGTTGATTGAAGAATCCGAGACGCTGGACTTGCAGAACACGACCGCGACGCACGAGCACCTTTGCGCTGCGTTGCCCGAACATGCCGTGGGCCTGCTGCACGGCCGCATGCGTGCGGCGGACAAGGCCGCGGTGATGGCCGAGTTCACCGCCGGCCGCATGAGCGTGCTGGTCGCGACCACCGTGATCGAGGTCGGCGTCGATGTGCCGAACGCCTCGCTGATGGTGATCGAGCACGCCGAGCGCTTCGGCCTGTCGCAACTGCACCAGCTGCGCGGGCGCGTCGGCCGCGGCGCGGTCGCGAGCGTGTGCGTACTGCTCTACGCCACACCCTTGTCGGACAGCGGCAAGGCGCGCCTGAAGGCGATGCTCGAAACGGCCGACGGCTTCGAGATCGCGCGCCGCGATCTGGAGATCCGCGGCCCGGGCGAGTTTCTCGGTGCGCGCCAATCAGGCGCGCCGCTGCTGCGCTTCGCCGATCTGGTGCTCGACGAAGCGCTGGTGCACCAGGCGCGCGCCGCGGCGACGCTGCTGCTCGAACGCCATCCGCAAGTGGCGCTCGATCACGTCACGCGCTGGCTTGGCGGGCGGTCGGACTATCTCAAGGCTTGAGCTTCACCCCCCGAAGTGCATCTGGTACTTCGCGCCGTCCGAGAACAGGCACGCGCCGGTGCCTGAGCCCGGCCCGGTCAGCAGGTATTCGCACTGCGCGTTCACGCCCTTGCTGCCGAACGCATTGGCGATGCCGCGGCGGCCGCTGAAGCTGCGCTGCGAGTAGCCCAACACCTCGTTGTGGATGCGACCGAACGCGGCGTAGCTCGCATCGACGCGGGTCGATTCGCCCTGCAAGGTGTCGCCGAGGTAGGGCACGCTGAACGTGCCGTGGCCGGCGTTGTTGTCAATCACCAGCGCGCTGATCAGCCCGCCCTTGTTGGCCTGTGGATTGAGCGGATAGAGGCGCACGTTCAACGTGGTTGCTTGCGGCGCCGCGGCGGCCGGCGGTGCGGTGACGACGCTGACCGAGCCCGGCGAATCACGCGACACGATCGGCGGATAGGCCTGGCCCGTGCGCGGGTCGATCGGCACCACGTAGCAGGCGGTGAGGGTGGTGGCGACGAGTGCGCTCACGATCAGCAGCGGCTTGTTCATGCAGACACTTTCGATGCGCGGCACATGCCGCGGGCGAAGAATCGACGGTGCCGCAACCAGCATCAAGCGCCGCATGCGCAGGTATCGGCGGGCGATGCCGGCGGCACCACGGCACGCGCCGCGCTCGGCTATCCTGTGGCGCCATGACGCTCACCGAACTCCGCTACATCGTCGCCGTCGCGCGCGAGCGCCACTTCGGCCGCGCGGCGGAGGCCTGCTTCGTCTCGCAGCCGACCTTGAGCGTCTCGATCAAGAAGCTCGAGGAAGAGCTGGACGTGAAGATCTTCGAGCGTGGTGCGAACGAGGTCAGCGTGACCGCGTTGGGCGAAGAGATCGTGCGCCAGGCGCAATCGGTGATCGAGCAGGCCGCGGCGATCAAGGAGATCGCCAAGCGCGGCAAGGACCCGGTGAGCGGCCCGCTTCGCCTCGGTGTGATCTACACCATCGGCCCGTACCTGCTGCCCGATCTGGTCAGGCAGGCGATCGAGCACGTGCCGCAGATGCCGCTGATGCTGCAGGAGAACTTCACCGCCAAGCTGCTGGAGATGCTGCGCAACGGCGAGCTCGATTGCGCGATCATGGCCGAGCCGTTTCCGGACACCGGCCTCGCCGTCGCGCCGCTCTACGACGAGCCGTTCATGGCGGCGGTGCCAAAGCTGCATCCGCTCGCCAAGCGCAAGAGCATCAGCACCGAGGAGCTGAAGAGCGAGACGATGCTGTTGCTCGGCACCGGCCACTGTTTCCGCGATCACGTGCTGGAGGTCTGCCCCGAGTACGCGCGCTTCGCAAGCGCCGATGGTGGCAGTGAGAAGGGCGTGGGCATCCGCAACAGCTTCGAAGGCTCGTCGCTCGAAACGATCAAGTACATGGTCGCCTCGGGCATGGGCGTGACGGTCGTGCCGCAACTCAGCGTGCCGAAGGACACCCAGCCGCACATCCGCTACATCCCGTTCACCCGGCCCGCGCCGACGCGCCGCGTCGTGCTGGTGTGGCGGCGCACGTTCACGCGCTACGAGGCGATCGCCGCGCTGCGCAATGCGATCTACGCCTGCGAGCTGCCGGGGGTGAAGCGGTTGTCGTGAGGCCGACCCGGCCGCCCGCGTCCGCGCCGGTCAGCGCCGCGTCACGATGACTTCGACATACTCGCTGGGCACGACCAGCGTGCCCGCGCCGGCGCGGTTCGCGCGGTTCAGCAGCTCGGTCAGATCGCGCTCGAGCGCCGCCGCGCCGTCGGCGGGCAGTGCTGCGAAAGCCTTGTGGACCGGCCCGTACCAGGTGCGGAACACCTCGATGAAATGCGCCGCCGAGCGGTAGCGGAAGTTGAAGGTGCGGGGCGCCACCGCGATCGCCGCGGCGCGGTCGCCGAACAGTGTCTTGAGGTGCGCCTGCACGCCCCACAGCGACGGCGGCTGCACGCCGGCCGGCGGCGGCAGGTGGCGACCGAGGGTCTTGAACAGCTGGCCGATGAAGCCGTCGGGCGTCCAGTTCGCCAGGCCGATGCGGCCGCCGGGGCGGCACACACGCGCCATTTCGGCGGCGGATTTCGCATGGTCGGGCGCGAACATCACGCCGAAGGTCGAGAGCACCGCGTCGAAGCTCGCGTCGGCGAACGGCAGCGCCTCGACATCGGCGACCTGGAAGGCGACGTCCAGCCGTTCGGCGCGGGCGCGCTCGGCGCCGCGCTCGAGCAGGCTGGCGACGTAGTCGGTCGAGGTCACCTTCGCGCCGCGTCGTGCCGCGGCGAGCGTGGCGTTGCCGTTGCCGGCGGCGACGTCGAGCACGCGTTCGTCGGTGAGCAGATCGCAGGCTTCGGCGAGCGACTCGCCGACGAGTTGCAGTGTCGTGCCGATGACGGCGTAGTCGCCGCTGGCCCAGGCGGTGCGCTGGCGGTCTTTCAGGGCGGCGAGGTCGGTGGGGGCGTTCATGGTGGTGGGCTCCAGGTTGAGGGCGTTGCACGGTGGCGTGCCGGCGGTGCGGCGTCCTGCCATGCAGGAGATCGCAATCGGCCGGACAAAGCCGCCACGCTGCACTGTCGCGCGCCGTCAGCGCGGCGTCCTGCCGGGGCGTCTGCCGGGCCTGCCCGAGCGTCCGTTTGTCGGCGACGCCGGCTCCGAATGCCCCGCTGGAAATACTCTCTGGTGCACCCGCTTCGACGCGCGTAGCATCCGCCCCGCTGTACGGGTCTCGTGTGCCAGGATTCATCCAACCAACAATGCGGAGACAAGCATGTCGAAACAAGCGTTCGATCGGTCAGTGAGCAATTCATCGGTGGCGCGCCGCCGCCTGCTGCGAGGCGCGGGTGCCGCGATCGGCGCGGCGGTGCTGGTGCCCCGATGGGCGCAGGCGCAGTCAAAGTCCGGCGGGCCGGTCGCGCCGCCGAGCACGGTGACGCAGCCGCCGCGCGACTTCGGCCCGAACGGCGCGCCCACCACCTACTTCACCGATCCCGACGTGCTCACGGTCGAGCCGGCCTTCGATGGCTTGCGCCAGCCGAACGCGCCGATCCAGCGGCTGTGGACCGGTGCCCTGTGGGCCGAGGGGCCGGCCTGGAGTTCGGTCGGCAAGTTCCTCGTGTGGAGCGACATCCCGAACAACCGGCAGATGCGCTGGAGCGAAGACGACGGCCACGTGAGCGTGTTCCGCAGCCCGTCGAACAACAGCAACGGCAACACCTTCGACTACCAGGGCCGGCAGCTCTCGTGCGAGCACGTCACGCGCCGCGTCGTGCGCTACGAACTCGACGGCTCGACGACCATCCTCGCGTCGATGTACAACGGCAAGCGGCTGAACTCGCCGAACGATGTGGTGCCGCATCCCGACGGCAGCTACTGGTTCACCGACCCGCCTTACGGCGCGCAGCTCTACGAGGGCACGGTGGATGCTGCCGGCGGCCCGGCGAACAAGGCCGGGCGCCTCAACCCGAGGCTCGGCCAGCCGCCCGAGCTCGGCTCCTACAAGCGCGAGCTGCCCACCGCCGTGTACCGCCTCGACAAGAGTGGCACGCTGACGCAGGTGGCCGGCGAAGACCTGGTGCCCGATCCGAACGGCCTGTGCTTCTCGCCCGACTTCAAGAAGCTCTACGTCATCAGCACCGGGCAGGGCCCGGGCGACACGATCGCCGGCGGCAAGGGCGAGATGTATGTGTTCGATGTCGGCGCCGACAACAAACTGTCGGGCGGCAAGCTCTTCAGCGCCTTCATGGTCGACGGCGTGAAGTGCGGCCCCGACGGCGTGCGCGCCGATGTCGACGGCAACCTGTGGTGCTCGAGCAATGCCGGCCGCAACGTCGGCTACAGCGGGGTGACGGTGTGGTCGCCGCAGGGCCAGCTGATCGGGCGCATCCGCCTGCCCGAGATCTGCGGCAACGTGTGCTTCGGCGGGCCTAAGCGCAACCGCTTGTTCATGGCGGCGAGCCAGTCGCTGTACGCGGTGTACACGGGCACGCAGGGTGCGGCGCCGGGCTGAGCTTCAGGTGGGTCGGCTGGCGCCAGGAGGCGCCTGGCCCGCGACAGCGCTGACGACGACGAACTCGGCCGGTACCGCGTAGCCGGTGCCGCGCCGCCACTGCTCGATCGAGCGCAGGTAGCGCGTGCGCACGCGCTCGCGCGTGGCGGCATTGAAGCGCGACCATGCGAGCGCGGCCGGGCCGCCGACGAATGCGGCGTCGCAGGCGTCGTTCGCGTCGGCGTACAGCAGTGTCGTCGCCAAGCCTTGGCGCTCGACCCGATCGAAGCCGGCCTGCGCGCACGCCTGAGCCAGCGCGTCGCGCTCGCCGAGCCGGAAGAACAGCGGGCAGACATCGCTGGCGACCTCGGCATCGACGATCTCGAACACGGGTGACCAGCCGCAGCGCGCGCGCTCACCCCAGACCGCGACGCCGAGGCGGCCGCCGGGGCGCAGCACGCGCCGCATCTCGCGCAGCGCGCGCGCCGGGTCGGGCAGGTACATCAGGCCGAGGGCGCACGCCACGACGTCGACGCTCGCATCGGGGAGTTCGAGCGCTTCGGCGTCCATGCGCTCAAAGCGGAGTTGATGCAGCGCAGCGTCGTGCGCGCGCCGCGCCGCGGCCTCGACCATGGCGCCCGACAGATCGGTGCCGAGAACGCTGCCACCCTCGCCGACCGATCGCGCCGCCGCCACGCTCACCAGGCCGGTGCCGCAGGCCACGTCGAGCACGCGCTCGCCCGGCGCGAGCGCGAGCAGGGCGAGCAGCGCGGCGTGCGCCGGCGCCAGCTGCGCCTGCCAGCTCGCCTCGTACCCGTGTGCGGCCAGGTCCCAGCCGTAGCGCTGAATGCGCCGTTGCAGCCGTGCGCCGGTCGTGTCCATGTGGGAAAGCCTGGGTTGCGGTGACCGCACTCTCGCGCGGGCGCCCGGCGGCGTCCTGTCTGCGCGTCGGCGTCTGCTGTTCGACCGTCCGGCGCGCCGTCAGCGGGGCGCGCGGCCCGGCCGAACGTCCTGGATTGCTACCCGTCCATCCGCGCGCGCGCCGAGGCGTTGCGGCCGGACTTGGTGGGCGACGCCGAGGCGCCCACAATGAAACCTTCGCAGCAGCCGCGCGGAGGCAGCCATGGCAGCACACGACATCGCGCAGGCACTTGAGCGCGTGCGCTCGGTGTTTGCGCGCCGGCCCGAGATGGGTCTGCACGACGATCCGCCGGCCACCAGCCGCTGGATGAGTGGCCTGCGGGTGATCGCGAGCCACCCCAACGGCGCGCAGATCCCCACCGACATGGCGACCGAAGTCGGCGGCAGCGGCGACCAGGTTTCGCCCGGCTGGATGCTGCGCGCCGGCTTCGCGTCCTGCACAGCCACCTGCATCGCGATGGCCGCGGCCGAGCAAGGCATCGAGCTCGAAGCGCTCGAAGTGCAGGTGAAGAGCCGGACCGACGCGCGCGGCATGCTCGGCATGCCCGATGTCGACGGCAGTGAGGTGCCAGCCGGCCCGCAAGACATGCAGATCATCGTGAAGATCGCCGCACGCGGCGTATCGCCGCAGCATCTGCGCGCGCTGGTCGAGCTGAACTACCAGCGCTCGCCGATGGCCTGCGCGTTGCAGGGTGCCACGCCGGTGGCCTTGCACATCGAGGTCCGCTGATGGACGCGTTGTCCGAGACGCTGCGCGTCGTGCGCCTGGTCGGCGCGATCTTCATCCAGGCGCGCTTCACGGCGCCGTGGTGCTACCAGTCGCCGCGCGCCGATTCGGTGGCGACGATTCTCGAGCCGGGCGCCGAACGCGTCGTGATCTTTCACTTAATCACCGAGGGCGAGTGCCATGTCGAACTCGGCGATGCGCCGCCGGTCAAGCTCGTCGCCGGCGACGCGGTGATCTTTCCGCACGGCGATGCGCACCTGATGAATTCGCGGCCCGGCCTGCCACCGGCGCAGGGCGGTGTGCGCCTCGACGCGGTGCTTGCGCGGCGGCCGCGTCAGATCGCCCACGGCGGCGGCGGCGCGCGCACGCGGCTGGTGTGCGGCTATCTCGCGTGCGACGCGCGGCTCGCGCGCCTGCTGCTCGCCGGGCTGCCGGCGATCGTCAAGGTCAACGTGCGCGGCTCGAACGCCGGCGCCTGGCTCGAGGCCTCGGTGCGCTACGCGCTGGCCGAGGCGCGCTCGCCGCGGCCCGGCGGCGCCGGCGTGCTCGCCAAGCTCGCCGAAGTGCTGTTCATCGAGGTGTTGCGCCTGTACATGAACGAGCAGGGCGAGGGCCGCACCGGCTGGCTTGCCGGCGTGGGCGACCGCATCGTCGGCGCCGCGCTGAACGCGCTGCACACCGACCCGGCGCGCGGCTGGACGCTCGATGAGCTGGCGCGCGTCGCCGCCACGTCGCGATCGGTGCTGGCCGAGCGCTTTCAGCACCTTGTCGGCAGCTCGCCGATGCAATACCTGACGCAGTGGCGCATGCTGCTCGCCTCGAACCTCCTGTGCCGCAGCAACGCGCCGCTCGCGAGCATCGCGCAAGACGTGGGCTACCAGACCGACACCGCGTTCAGCCGAGCGTTTCGGCGCGAGTTCGGCGCGCCGCCAGCGGCCTGGCGGCGCCGCCAGGCCGCGGCGGCGCCGCCGGCTTGACCGCGCCGCTTCTCAACGAAACAGATCCTGCGCGATGCCCGCCGCGCTGAAGAGGTAGTCGCGCGAATCCTCGAGTTGCGTGCGCAGGCGCGCGAGGTTGGTGTCGAGCAAGCGCCCTTTCCATTTGCGCACCTTGCCGGCGACGATCACGGTCTCGACGTTCGAGCGTTCCATCAGTGAGACCACCGCGCCGGGCGCGCTGTTCAGCGGCGCGACGTTGATCGCGCTCGCATCGAGGATGATGATGTCGGCCTCCTTGCCCGGCGTCAGCGAACCGATCTTGCCGTCCAGTCGCAGGCCCTTGGCGCCGTTCAGCGTCGCGAAGCGCAGCACGTCGCGCGTCGTCAGCAGGTCGGGCACGCCGGCAGCAGGTTTCGGGTACTGGCCGGGCGGCGCGAACGTCCCCTGCTCGAGCACCAGCTGGTTCACCAGCGCACGCTGCACGTTCATCGTCGAACGCATCTGCGTGAAGAAGTCGGCCGTCAGCGTGCATTCCACGTCCGTGCTCAGCGACGGCTCCAGCCCCAGGCTTTGCATCTTCAGGATCGGCGGCATGCCGTGGCGCATGTTCATCTCGATCGGCACCGCGAGCGAGACCTGCGCACCGGCGTCCTTCACCTTCTGCCAGCCCAGATCGGACATCCCGGTCATGTGGACGAACAGGTTGTCGGGCCCGAGTGCTAGCGTGCCACTGTCGCCGCCCTTGCCCTGCGCGAGCAGATCGAACGTCGGGCGGATGCTGAACGGCGACAGGACATGCGCCGCCACCTGCAGGCCGAGATCGCGGCCGATCTTCCAGGCCTTCTCGTAGCCCGGCAGGTAGAGCTCGCCGCCCATGATCATCGTCATCAGCTGGTCGCTCGACGAGAACCACTGCTTCTTGATGCGGGCCGCGTCATCCGGGTACTTGTTGCCGGGGTTGGTGCCGAGGATCGCGGCGCCCGCGCTCTCGAAGTAGCCGAACACGCTGCGCCGCCCCGTGTCCATCACGCCCTGGATCGCGGCGTCCGAGTGCTGCGGCGAGTGATGGATCTGCGAGATGTCGTGCACGGTCGTGACACCGGCATCGAGCTGGCTGAGGGAGCCGAACAACTGGTTGATGTAGACGTCCTGCGGGCGGTACACCGGGGCGAACTTCAGCAAGATGAATTCGAAGTAGGTCGTGTTGCCGCTGCGCGTATTCGACCCGTCGTTGATCAGGATGCCGTCGGCGAGAAAGCTGCGCAGCGCGGTCTCGAACAGGTGGTGATGCGTATCGACGAAGCCGGGCATCACGATGCGGCCGCGCGCGTCGATCTCGGCCGCGCCGCCGGCGTGCAGGCTGCGCCCGATGGCGACGATCTTCTTGCCTTCGACCAGCACGTCGGCCTGCGGGAAGTCGCCGACCGTCGGGTCCATCGACATCACGGCGCCGCCGCGGATGACGTAGCGCCGGCCGCGCTGACCGCTGTCCTCGGGTTCTCGGTCTTCGTGCGCCGCGGCCGGCCCGGCCGCGAGCAGGTTGAACGCGGTGGCTCCCGCGCCGGTTGCCGCCGCGGTTCTGAAGAAATTGCGGCGCGAACCGAAGTGGTTCTGCGGCTTGCCTTCATCACAGAGTCTGCACATGTTGTTGTCTCCGTTCAAATGCGCCGAGGTCGATGCGTGTACGTGGGGCGTCGGCGCGACTCACCCCGCGGGGTCTGGAAAACCCGTTCGTTGCGGCCACAGGTTGTGAAAGAGATGCACCTGCGAATGGGCATAAAGGCCTGCGCGCGTGAACGGCTCGGCCGAGAGCCAAGCGAGCGCGGCGGCGCGGTCGGGGAAATCGATCACGAGCAGGCTCCCGACCATGGTCAGGCCGTCATTGGCGAGCAGCGGCCCGGCGAACGCCATGCGCTCGGCGACCTGCTCGAGATAGTCCTTGTGCGCGGGCCGCACGCGCACGCGCAGGTCGCCGGCGTCGGCGCGGTCGGTGAGGTGGAAAGCGAACAGCATCGTGCTCAGCCGCCGTGCCGTTGCCGCAGGACTTTCGCCGCCTCGACCATCGCGCGGAGTTTGCCGATGGCCGTTTCGCGCGGCAGGTACTTCATGCCGCAATCCGGCGCGAGGATCACGTTCTCGGCCGCGACAAAGGGCAAGGCGCGTTCGATGCGCTGCACGATCGTCTCCACCGACTCGACGGCCGGGTCGGCCAGGTCGATGCAGCCGATCATCACGCGCTTGGGTGAGAGTGCGGCCAGCGCCGAACAATCGAGGTGCGATTGAGCCGTCTCGATCGACACCTGCCGGCAGCTGCATTGCGCCAGTTCGGGCAGGAACGAGTAGCCGCTCGGCCGCTCGTGGATGATGGCCGCGTAGCCGAAGCAGATGTGCACAGCCGTCGTGCCGGTCACGCCCTCGAGCGCGCGGTTCAGCGCCTTCAGCCCGTACAGCCGCGCCTTCTCCGGCCGCGCCTGCATGTAGGGCTCGTCGATCTGCACCACGTCGGCGCCGGCGGCGAACAGGTCCTTGATCTCGGCGTTGACGGCCTCGGCGTAGTCCATCGCGGCCTCTTCCTCGGTCGCGTAGAAATCGTTCTGCGCCTGCTGCAGCATCGTGAACGGGCCGGGCACGGTGATCTTCACCGTGCGCGTGGTGTTCGCGCGCAGGAAGGTCAGGTCGTCCACCTCGACCGCATGCCGGCGGCGGATCCTGCCGACGATGCGCGGCACGGGATTCGGATGGCCGGAGCGGTCGAGCGCCGTGCCGGGGTTGTCGAGATCGATGCCGTCGAGCGCCGTGGCGAAGCGGTTCGAATAGCTCTCGCGGCGGATCTCGCCGTCGCTGACGATGTCCAGCCCGGCCTCTTCCTGCGCGCGGATCGCGATCAGCGTGGCGTCGTCCTGCGCCTGCTCGAGGTACTGCGGCGGGATGCGCCACAGCTCCTTCGCGCGCGTGCGCGGCGGGAAGCGGCCGGCCAGCTTGGCGCGGTCGATCAGCCACTCGGGTTGCGGAAAGCTGCCGACGATGGTGGTGGGGAACAGCATGGTGGGTCTCCTTCGTTCACACGCCGAGGTAGGCGCGCTCGATTTCGGGGCGCGCGAGCAACTCGTCGGGCGCGCCTTCAGCAACGATGCGGCCTTCTTCGAGCACGTAGGCGCGAGTAGAGACCTGCATCGCCATCACGACGTTCTGCTCGACCATCAGCACCGACACGCCGCGCGCGTTGATGCGGCGGATCGCGGCGAACATGTCCTGCACGATCAGCGGCGACAGGCCGAGCGACGGCTCGTCGAGCAGCAGCAACCGCGGCCGCGCCATCAGCGCGCGCGCGATCGCGACCATCTGCTGCTGGCCGCCCGAGAGCTCGCCGGCCGGGCTCGCGAGCTTGGGGCCAAGCGCGGGGAAGAGTTCGAGCGCGGCTTCCAGCGACTCCTTGCGATGCGCCTTCGCGACGGGCAGGTAACTGCCGAGCTCCAGGTTCTCGAGCACGCTCATGCCGGTGAACAAGCGCCGGCCTTCGGGAACGACCGCGATGCCGGCCTCGCAGAAGCGGTGCGGTGGCAGCGCGGTGATGTCCTGGCCTTCGAACACCAGCGCGCCGGCCCTGGCACGCAGGATGCCGGCGATGGTGTTGATCAGCGTCGTCTTGCCGGCGCCGTTCGGGCCGACGACGCACAGCAGCTCGCCGGCGTGCACGTCGAGCGAGACGCCCCACAGCGCCGGCGCGGCGCCGTAGGCCACCTGCAGGTTGCGCACCTCAAGCATGGGCCGGCTCCGCGTGTGCCCGGCCGAGGTAGGCCGTCATCACCTCGGGGCGCTGCATCACGTCGGCGGCGCTGCCAACGGCCAGCAGTTCGCCATGGTTGAACACGACGATGCGGTCGGTCAGCGCCATCACCGCGCGCATCACGTGCTCGACGAACACGATCGTCGAGCCCTGGTCGCGGATGCGCCGGATCAGCGCGACCGCGTCGTCGATCTCGCTCGGCGTCAGGCCGCACAGCACCTCGTCGAGCAGCACCAGACGCGGCCGCGAGGCGAGCGCGCGCGCGAGTTCGAGGAACTTGCGCTGGTGCAGGTTCAGGTCGTCGGGGCGCGCGGTCGCCTTCTCATGCAGGCCGGTGAATTCGAGCCAGGTCATGGCGTGATGGCGCGCGATGGGCACGTCGCGGATCGCGCCGCCGAACATCGTGGCCAGCGCCACGTTGTCGAGCACGCTGAGGTGCGCGAATGGCCGCGGAATTTGATAGGTGCGGGCGATGCCGGCAGCGGCGATCGCGTGTGCCGCGCGGCCGGTCAGGTCATGGCCTTCGAACACGATCTGCCCGGCGGAAGGCAGGTAGTGGCCGGTGACGACGTTGATGAAAGTCGACTTGCCCGAGCCGTTCGGACCGAGCAGGCCAAGGATCTCGCCGCGGCGCACGTCGACATCGACGCCGGTCAGCGCGCGCACGCCCTTGAACGATTTCTGCAGGCCGCGCACGCGCAGCAGCACGTCACCGGTGGCGACCGCGGTGGACGGCGCGACGGGCAGTGCGGCTTGCGCCTGCGCTGGCGCAACATCCGCCGCACGCGAGCGGAACAGCTTCTGCAGCCGCAGCAGGACGCCGTCCGGCATGAACAGGATCGCGGCGATCAGGATCACGCCGATCATCGCCTTGCCGGCGACCGCGTGATCGGCCGCGGTGAAGCTGTACATCAGCGCGGTGATCGCGACCGCACCGACCGCCGGCCCGGCCCAGTGGCGCGTGCCGCCGAGCACGCTCATCAGCACCACGGTCAGCGGCACCGCGATCGTGAAGACCTCGCCGACCGTCACGTACGACAGGAACAGCGCGTGGATGCCGCCGGCCATGCCGGCGAGCGCGCACGAGATCGCCAGCGCCATCAGCTTGTAGCGGTAGGTCGGCACGCCCATGACCTCGGCCGCGTCCTCGTCGTCGTGGATCGCGAACAGCCCGGCGCCGAACTTCGAGACGAAGATCGCCCACGCGATCAGCATCGTCAACGTCGCCGCGGCGAGCGCCAGCAGATAGAAGGTCGAGGATGGCGTCGGCCCGATCGCGGGCACCGGCACCGCGCTGAGCGACACGCCGTTGCCGCCGTCGAGCGGCGTGTTGACGACGATGGTGCCGATCACGAAGGTGATCGCGAGCGTGAGCAGCGCGAACAGCTCGCCGCGCACGCCCTTGACGCGGAACACGACCGCACCGAGCGCGACGCCGAGCAGCGCGGCCACCAGCGCGGCCACCGGCAGCGTCCACAGGAACGGCCACTCGTAGCGCGCGAGCAGCGTGCTCGTGGTGTACAGGCCCGCGCCGAAGAACGCGCCGTGGCCGAACGAGAAGTAGCCGGTGTAGCCCGACAGGATGTTCCACGAGGTCGCGAGCACGATCCAGTGCAGCATCAGGTACAGGAGCGAGTCGTAGAACGCAGGCAGGCCGAGTCGGGGCACGAAGGCCAGCAACACGCCGGCCCCGAGGATCACGAACGGTGTGCGCTTCATGCGGCTTTGCCGGGACGCAGCACGAGGATCACGATCAGCAGCGTGAACGAGACGATCGGCGCCCACGACGGCGCGGTCACGGCCATCGTGACGGCTTCGCTGACACCGATCAGCGTGCCGGCGATCAGCGGCCCGAGCGCGCTGCCGAGACCACCGAGCATCACCGCAGCGAACACCACGCCGATCCAGGCGTACATCTGCGACGGCGCGAGCGTGAAACTCAGTGCCAGGCACACGCCGGCGATGCTCGCGAGCGCGGCGCAGGTGCCGGCCAGCAGCAGTGCGTTGCGTTGCTGGTTGATGCCGAAAGCCGAGGCGATCGGGGCATCTTCAGCCGCCGCGCGCATCGCCTTGCCGAGGTCGGTGTAGCGCAGCACGGCCCACACCGCGAGCGAGATGCCGACCGAGAGCAGCAGCGTGATGAACTCGGGGATCGGCACGAACAGGCTGCTGAGCTTGAACTTCTGCTGTGCGTAGCTCGATTCGAGCTTGCGGAAGTCGGCGGTCCAGATCGTCTGGATGATGGCCTCGACGATGCCCATCAAGCCAAACGTGAGCAGCAGCGAGTTGAACGGCGTGACCTTGAAGCGCGCCATCACCCAGTGCAGCCCGGCACCGACGGCGAAAAAGGCCGGCACGATCACGACCAGCGTCAGCAGCGGGTCGATGCCCATCGTCGCCATCTGGTAGCACAGATAGGCGGCGAGGAACGCGAACGCGAAGTGCGCCAGGTTGATGAGCCGCAGCAGGCCCCAGCTCAGGCTGAGGCCCAGACCCATCAGGCCGTACAGCGCACCGACGAAGACGCCCGAGAGGATGCTTTGCGACAGCAGCGATGCGCTGGGCAACGCGAACGCCGACATGCGGCGCTCAGGGGGCCAGCAGCTTGGCGCCGCCGCTCGTCACTTCCTTCGGCCAGACCACGACCCAGTGTCCGTTCTGCACCTGCTTCACGCGCATCAGGTCGTCGCCGAAGTTGCCGGTGCCGTCGAAGCGCAGCTTGCCCTGCAGCGTATCGATCTTGTTGGCCTTGATCCAGGTGCCGATGGCCTTGTCGTCCAGGCTCTTGGTCGCGACCACGCCGGCCTCGAGGATCTGCCACGCGGTGTACGACGCAGCGGCCTGCGTCTCGACCGACGGGTCGGCCAGCCCGGCCTTGGTCGCGCGCTCGCGGTAGAGCTTGACGAACTCGGCGGCGCCGGTGTTCGCGGTGAACGGCGGCTGATCCTCGAAGATCGTCACCGACAGCGCGTTCTTCGCTTCGGGCAGCGAGACCAGCGGGCCGGGCGACGGGTACATGTAGAAATGCTGCGGCGGCACGTAGTCGATCTTCTTCATCGCGTCGAGCAGCAGGTTGCCGTCCAGGCCGATCGCGCCGACCCAGACGAAGTCGGGCTTGGCGTCCTTGACGCGATTCGCGATCGGGCCGAAGTCGCGGTTGCCGAAATCCCACTCGAGGAACAGCACTTCGGTGAGGCCGCGCTTCTTCAGCACCTCGCGCGCACCGGCCGACATGAACTGGATCGACGGGAACTTGCTGGTGACGACCGCGACCGTCTTCGGCGGCTTGGGGCCGGCGGCGAGCGCGTCGAACACGGTCGCGGGCACGGTCTTGTCGGGCTCGGAGCCGATCGACCAGGCCGGGAAGGTCATGTCGTATTTCGCCAGCGACGGGATGCCCAGCGTGTGCTGCACCAGCACCTTGTTGTAGCGCTGCGCCACGCCGATCGCCGACAGGATCGCGCCGGTGGCGTACGGGCCCATCAGCAGATCGACCTTGTCGGCGGTGACGAGCTGCTCGTACAGCGTGCGCGCCAGGTCGGGCTTGGACTGATCGTCCTTCACCTCCCAGACGACCGGCCGGCCGAGCCAGCCGCCGCGCTTGTTGACCTGCTCGATGTAGATCTCGCCGGCCAGCTTGTGGATCTGCGCCGTGGCCGAGAGCGGCCCGGTCAGCGCGAGCGTGCTGCCGACGCGGATCGGCTGACCGGCGGGCTGTGCAGGGGCGATGCCCGACAGGGTGAGCAGCGTGGCCGCGAGGGCGCTGCGGCGTGAGAACTTGGTGGAAGTGTTCATCGGCTTTGTCTCCGTTTGTGGATCAATGCTTCAGGGCGGCGCGAATCTCGTCGCTGTGCTCGCCCAGGGTCGGCGGTGGGCGCACATCGAGTGCGCGCTGGCCATCGAACGAGACCGGCGAGCGCACGGTGCGGAACAGGCCCATCACCGGGTGCATCGCCTGCGTGGTCATTTGCAGGTGCACGGCCTGCGGGTCGTCGAGTGCTTCGCTCGTGTCGTACATGGGCGCGTGCGGCACGTCCAGGTGCTGCAGTCGCGCGCACCAGTCGTCGCGCGTGCGGTGCTTGAAGCAGGCGCCGAGCAGGGCTATGAGCGTCTCCTGGTTCGCGATGCGCGCGTCGCGCGTCGCGAAGCGTTCGTCGGCGAACAGGTCGGGTTGTTCGATCGCGGTGGCCAGACCCTGCCAGAACTTTTCGGGCGAGGACATGTGCAACGCGATCCACTTGTCGTCCGCGCAGCGCAGCACATACGACTGCGACACGCTCGGCCGGCTGTAAGGCCCCATCACCTCGCCGGCCTGGAAGAAGTGCGTGAAGGCGTCGAGGTTGAAGTGCGCCATCGCCTCCAGCATCGAGACCTCGACGGTGCAGCCGACGCCGGTGCGGCCGCGCTCGAACAGCGCACCCAGCACGCCATACGCGGCGTAGAAGCCGGTCAGCGAATCGGCGATCGCGGGGCCGACGACACGCGGGTTCTCGGGGTTGATCAGCAGATTCAGAAAGCCGCTCGCGGCCTGCGCAACGGTGTCGTAGGCCGGGCGGTTGGCCGCCGGGCCGGTCGCGCCGAAGCCGCTGATCGAGCAGTAGACGAGCTTCGGGTTCAAGGCCCGCAGCCGCGCTTCGCCGGCGCCGAGCTTGTCGGCCACGCCGGGGCGGAAGTTCTGGATGTAGACGTCGGCGTCGGCGATCAGCGCGTCGAACACGGCGCGGTCGGCGGCGTCCTTGGTGTCGAGCGCAATGCTGCGCTTGTTGCGGTTGTAGGTCTGGAAGTGCGGGCTGTACAGGCCGCCCTGGAACGCGCGGAACGGGTCGCCGCTGCCAGGTTGCTCAACCTTGATCACGTCGGCGCCGAGGTCGCCGAGCAGCATGCCGGCCGCCGGCCCGGTGATGAACGTGCCCTGCTCGACGACCTTCAGGCCTTTCAGCACGCCGTTCATGATGATGACGACACCCCGATCGCCGGACACGGCGATCGACCCTCCGGGAGGGCTGGGCCTTGCTTGGGGCGGCCCGGCGCTGCGGCCCGCGGCCTCGACAACGCGTGTTTCATGCGCCGAACCCGGGCGGAAGTTCGCCGTCGTAGACCATTTCGCGCGTCGCCTGGTACGACAGCGCGAAGCCGATCGGCTGCGAGATCTCCTCGAACAGGTGCGCGATCAGGCCCGCGGTGCGTGCGAGGATCGGCACGCCCTTCAGCGCCTGAACCGGGAAGCCCGCGCCGAGCAGCACGGCCGGGATCGCGCCCGAGACGTTGAGCTTCAGCGGCTTGTTCAGCACCTGCGGCAGCATCGCTTCGGCGGCCTCGGCGATCGCGACGAAGCGCTGGTCCGTGCCCGCTTGGCGCGCCACGTCGAACAGTGCGCCGACGCGCGCGTCGCGCTCCTTGTGCAGCGGGTGGCCGTAGCCAGGGATGGCCTTGCCGGCGGCGCGCCAGGCCTGCATCACGGCGAGCGCCGCGTCGTTCATCGCGACACCGCTCTGCATCAGCGCGTCAATCTCGGTGAACATGCGCCCGGCCGTTTCCGACGATCCGAGCACCACCGAGCCGCAGCCGAGGATGCCGGCCGCGACGGCGCCCTGCATCGCATCGGGCGCGGCGGCGAAGGTCATGCGCGCCGCCTGCACGCTGGGCACGAGGCCGTGCTCGGTGATCGCAACCAGCGTCGCGTTCAGCACCGCGGCTTCGCCGGCGGTCGGCAGCTTGCCGGTGAGCAAGAGAAAGAAGTGCTCGATGAACGAGACCTTGCCGATGAGGTCCTTCGACAGATCGCGGCCGCGGACGACGATGGTGTGTTCGTCCGAGGTGCAGATCGCCGTGCGCGGCACGGTGGCCTTGCCGATCTTCATGGGGATCCTCTTCAGGCCGGCGTCGGCGCGAGTCGGAAGTCGTAGCTCGCCGAGTGATACGGCAACTTCATCTCGCGGCCGTCGGGCGCCTTGCCGGGCGGGTGCCGGTCGAAGTCGACGACGAGGCTGTCGCGCTTGCCGAACACCGCGTCTTCCTCGACGTGCGGGCTGCCCGCGACGAAGATGTGCGTGGTCAGCGCCACGTGGCCAGGCGCCGACACCATCATGTGGATGTGGCCGGGGCGGAAGATGCTGCGGTTCGTCGCGCGCATCATGACGCCGACCGGGCCGTCGTCGGGGATCGGGTAGCAGGTCGGGTAGATCGACCAGAACCAGTAGCGGCCTTCGGCATCGGTGCGGAAGCGCCCGCGCGCGCGCATCGTCGGCTCGGCGCTAAGCTGCACGTCGTACTTGCCGTCGCCGTCGCCTGACCACACATCGAGCAGCGCACCGGCAAGCGGCTTGCCGTTCAGGTCGGTGACGCGGCCCATGTAGAACGCGGGCTCGCCGGGCACACCTTCACCGATGTCGCTGCCGAGCGCGAGGTCGGGTGCGCCGGGCCAGTAGAACGGGCCTTCGACGGTGGCCTCGGTCGCCGGGACTTCGCCTTTCGCGCCGCCCGTGGCGCGGGCCTGTGCCAGCGCCACGACCATCATCGACAAGCCCAGCGTGTCGGACAGCAGGATGAACTCGGGCCGCCGCTCGGTCGAGATCTGGCCGACCGCGTCGAGAAACTTCATGCCGGTCAGCCATTCCTGTGGCGTCAGATCGACTTCGCGGGCGAAGGCGTGGATGTGCTTGACCAGCGCGGTCATCAGCTCTCGCAGGCGAGCGTCCGGCGTGCCGGCGAATGCCGCGAGCACGTCGTTGGTGAGCTTTTCCTGGTTGTATTCGGACATGCGAATCTCCGTGGTCTGGGCGGCGCGCGGCTCGGCCGTCGGCTGAGCGCACAGCTTAGGCAGGTCGATCGCCCCACGGAAATGGCGATTTCGCATCGATATGATCGATGGCATCGATTCGACGAGGGGGTTTTCATGGAGCTACGGCATCTACGCTATTTCGTGGCCCTGGCTGAGTACCTGAGTTTCACGAAGGCGGCGGACCGGGTTCACGTCACCCAATCGACGCTGTCGCACCAGATCCGCCAACTCGAGGAGGAGCTCGGCCAGCCGCTGTTCGACCGCATCGGCAAGCGTGTCGTGACGACCGAAGCCGGCGAGCTCTTTCTCGCGTTCGCGACGCGCGCGCTGAAGGAGGTCGACCTCGGCATCGCGATGCTCAAGCCCGGCGGCAGCGGGCTGACCGGCGAGGTGCGCATCGGCGCGACGCACACCTTCAACATCGGGCTGATCCCCGAGTGCGTCGCCCAGTTTCTGGTGCGGCATCCGACGGTGCGGGTGCGCATCGACGAGCTGCCTGCGGACCAGATCGGCGCGAAGCTGCATGCCGGCGAGCTCGACCTCGGCATCGCCTACAAGCCGAGCGGCCCGACGGACCTGTGGTTCGAGCCGCTCTACAACGAGGAGATGGTGCTTGTCGTCTCGGACACGCACCCGCTCGCCGGGCGCAAGCGCATCCGCATGGTCGAGTTGCACCAGCAGCGGCTGGTGCTGATGCCCGACTATTTCTCGACCCGCACGCTGCTCGACGAATGCTTCAAGGCCAGCGGCGCCGAGCCCATCGTCGTCGCCGAGATGTCGACGATCGCGCCGATGCTGGGCCTGGTGCTGCGCGCCGAGATCGGTGCGATCGCGGCCGTCAACGCGGTGCCGGCGGCGATGAGCGGGCTGCAGATGATCCCGATCGAGAGCCCGACGCCGATCCGCACGCCGGGCATGCTGTGGCGGCTCGGCGCCGAGCAGGCGCCGGCGGTGCATTCGTTCGCGGTGATCGTGCGCAAGACGGCGCTCGGCAACAGCTTGCGGCAGGACGGCCCGCGATGATCGAAACTATCTATCGTATTGAGATCATAAATTGGAAATGACTATTCACGTTGCGTAGAGTTGCGGACATCGCAGCCGCCCACGAGGAGTTTCACGATGTCCACCACCCCCACGCTCACCACCGCCTCCGGCATCCCCGTTGCCGACAACCAGAACTCGATCAGCGCCGGCCCGCGCGGCCCGCTGCTGCTGCAGGATTTCCACCTGATCGAGAAGCTGCAGCACTTCAACCGCGAGCGCATTCCCGAGCGCGTCGTGCACGCCAAGGGCTCGGGCGCTTATGGCACCTTCACCGTCACCCACGACATCACGAAGTACACCAAGGCGAAGCTGTTCAGCGCCATCGGCAAGACCACCGAGAGCTTCGTGCGCTTCTCGACCGTCGGCGGCGAGAAGGGCTCGGCCGACACCGAGCGCGATCCGCGCGGCTTCGCGATGCGCTTCTACACCGAAGACGGCAACTGGGATCTGGTCGGCAACAACACGCCGATGTTCTTCATCAAGGACCCGATCAAGTTCCCCGACTTCGTGCACACGCAGAAGCGCGACCCGCAGACGAACCTGAAATCGGCCGAGATGATGTTCGATTTCTGGAGCAAGGCACCGGAGTCGCTGCACCAGGTCACGATGCTGTTCAGCAGCCGCGGCACGCCCGATGGCTACCGCCACATGCACGGCTTCGGCAGCCACACCTACAGCCTGATCAACGCCGCCGGCGAACGCGTGTTCGTGAAGTGGCACCTGTATACGCTGCAAGGCATCAAGAACCTCGAAGCCTCGGAAGCCGTGCGCATCGCCGGGGAGGACCCGGACTACGCCCAGCGCGACCTGTTCGGCGCGATCGCGAAGGGTGACTTCCCGAGGTGGGAGGTGCGCATCCAGGTCGCTACCGAGGCCGAGCTCGCGGCGTGGGAGAAGAAGACCGGCTGGAACCCGTTCGATCTGACCAAGGTCTGGCCGCACGCGGACTTCCCGCGCATCCCGGTCGGCGTGCTCGAGCTCAACCGCAACCCGGTGAACTACCACGCCGAGGTCGAGCAGGCCGCGTTCTCGCCGGCGAACACGGTGCCGGGCATGGGCTACTCGCCCGACAAGATGCTGCAGGGCCGCCTGTTCGGCTATCACGACGCGCAGCTCTACCGCGTCGGCACCAACCACCAGCACCTGGCGGTGAATGCGCCGCGCTGCCCGTTCCACCACCAGCAGCGGGATGGGAAGATGGCCATCGCGAACGGCGGGGCGGCGCAGAACTACGAGACCGTCAACGCGGCGGGCACCGGTGCGAGTGGCTTCGGCCATGGCGATGCCGGCTGGGCGCTGAACGGCGTCGCCGGGCGCTACGACGGGCGTGGCACGGAGGACGACTTCACCCAGGCCGGCAACCTGTTCCGCCTGTTGTCGGCCGACGAGAAGAAGAAGCTGTGCGACAACCTCGCCGGCCCGCTGAGTCAGGTGCACCCCGAGACCCTGCAACGCCAGCTCGGCCACTTCGACAAGGCCGACCCGGCCTATGGCGCGGGCGTGCGCGCGGCACTGAAAGCCAAGGGCGTCAAGGGCTGAGGCGACGGCGAACTCCTGCGGCTTGGTTAAAGTCGCGGGGTGCGCATCGCCATCCTCACCTTCGACGGGTTCAACGAGCTCGATTCCTTCATCGCCTTCGGCCTGCTGAACCGGCTCGGCAATCTGGGCTGGAAGGCCGAGATCACGAGCCCGAGCGCGCATGTCACGTCGATGAATGGCGTCACGGTGCAAGCCCAGCAGCCGCTCGAATTCGCGAACGATGCCGACGCGGTGATCTTCGGCAGCGGCATCTACACCCGCGCGATCGCCGAGAACAGCGTCATGCTCGACCGCTTGCAGCTCGACCCGCTGCGCCAGCTGATCGGCGCGCAGTGCTCCGGCGCGCTGTTGCTGGCGCGCCTCGGGCTGCTCGCCGACATGCCGGCCTGCACCGACCTGACCACCAAGCCCTGGCTGATCGAGGCCGGTGTGCGCGTCGAGGACGCGCCGTTTCACGCGCGCGGACCCGTGGCCACCGCGGGCGGTTGCCTCGCTGCGCAATACCTCGCGGCGTGGATGATGGTGCGTGGCGCCGGCACAGAAGCCGCCGCCCAGGCGCTGCACTACGCCGCACCGGTGGGCGAGAAGGA
Source organism: uncultured Rhizobacter sp. (assembly GCA_964247075.1). GTDB lineage: Bacteria > Pseudomonadota > Gammaproteobacteria > Burkholderiales > Burkholderiaceae_C > LMDS01. The sequence continues at coordinate 201,067 of CAXTSS010000005.1, forward strand.
CGCCTACGTCGAGCGCCTGCTCGGCGTGGTGCGGCCGTTCATTCGCGACGCGGGCTGATGCCGGTCCAGCAGGGTTCGAGTCGCCTGCGCGACGCTGCTCGACGCGTGGCAGCATTCGCCGTGGTCGGCACCGCGTTGCCTGCGGCGCTGCTGGCGGCGGCCTATGCGTCCGGGTCGGTGAGCACCTGGTGGCTGGAGCTGCTGCTCTATGTGCCGTTCCCGGCCTACCTGGCACCGGCGCTGATCGCGCTGGTGCTGTCGCTGTTGCTGGGCTGGCGCTGGCGCATCGCCGCCGCCATCGGCGTGGTGCTGGTGGCGACGGTGATCATGGGCCTGGTGCTGGCACGCGGCGATGCGGGCTCGCAGCCGCTGCGCATGATGACCTACAACATCAAGGCCTATCTGGCGGATACCCGCGACGGCGGTTACGAGGCGATCATCCGCGAGGTCGCGCGCCACGACCCGGACATCCTGGTGATGCAGGACGCGATCGAACTGGTGCGCGTGCGAGCCGAGACACCGGCACGCGTCGCCGCGCTGTTCGACGGGCGCCAGGTCTATGCGCGCGGCCAGTACATCGTCGTCAGCAAGCTGCCGCTGCGCGAGTGCCGATTCGACGAGCTGCCGTTCGTGCATCGCCCGGCCGGCTACGTTCGGTGCATCGTGACCGCGCATGGGCGCGACATCGACCTGGTCACCGCCCACCTCATTTCGCCGCGCGACGGGCTGAACGCGGCGCGCCGCGAGCGCATCGACGGCATCGACGACTGGCAGCTGAACTTCGCCGAGCGCGAGGTTCAGGCGCGCAAGCTCGCGGCCGACGTGGCCCCACGCGAGCGGCCGCTGATTCTGGCCGGCGACCTGAATGCGCCCGAGGCGTCGCCGGTAATCCGCCGCCTGCTCGCCACGGGCCTGCGCGACGCGTTCTCCAGCGCTGGCCGGGGCTACGGCTTCACCCACGGCCATGCGCTGAAGCCGCGCTTCTCGTTCCTGCGCATCGACCACATCCTCGTCAGCCCGGAGATCGGCGTGGCCGACAGCTTCGCCGGCGGCCCGGAAGCCTCGGAGCACCGCCCGGTGATCGCCGACCTGCTGTTGCAGCGCAATCTGTGATTGGATGCAATTCAAACTCCCTCGCACCTGAAACACGCGAAAGGCAGAGTTTTCTTGCTTCCCGGGCCGAACAGGGCGATGAGCTGTTTGCGCGGGAACCTCAATGGTGTTGATGCCGGTGCTGACGCTGATGATCACGATCAGCACGGTAGCAAAGAGCGAGGGTCCCAAGGGCCTCTAGCGATTGCCCACCAACTCGCCGAGAAGTTCTGCAAAGGGCCGAATGTCCCGGTTTACGCTGGCAGCCTCAAGCGCGGTCATGTAGCGTGTCCGTTGGGCCAGCGGAATGACCGTCCAGGGGTAGCCCCCCGATGCCAGCATCGCATTCATGAGGAAGCGACCCATACGTCCATTGCCGTCAAAGTACGGATGAATGTTCACGAAAAAGAAGTGGCTGAGGACGACCCGCACAGAGGCTTCGCGCTCGTCGCGCAAGAGATCAAAGAAGGCAGGCATCAACTCCCGCACGGCTTCGCTGCGCGGCGGCACATGCATGGACTGACGGATGAATACAGGGCCGCTGCGATAACCCGCGAGATCGCCAGGCTTCAAAATGCCCGCCGTGACGCTCGGGCCGAACATCTCTCGGTACCAAGTCCCGTGATCGGCTTGCGCCACGTCTCCTGCGTTTGCCCCCTGAAGAATCCGGCTCACTGAGTCCCTGACTTTCTGAAACGCTTGCCAGTAGCCGCGCGCTGCGAGCGCGTCATGATGCTCGCGGTCTGCCGCGTTGTCCGGATTCCAGTTGCCTGATCGCACACGTTCAATCAGTTCGGCACTGACGCGGTAGCCTTCGATCGACAAGGAGTTGTAGGCGTCGGCTGCGTAGACATCTTCGACTTCGCGCAGATATGCCGCTACGTCGCCAGGAATCCCAGGCGGTGGTGGGAAGAGTTCGAGCACCGCGTCCCGCATCTCCGCCCATGACATGAGCAGCCGGTTGACAGCCGGGGAAGTCTCCCGCTGTCCGATGGCGACCAATGGGCGATCATTGAAGGGATCAGTTTCGTTGACTGTGTAGCCCGCTGTCCGCATCGTCGCGGTGATCGTCTCTGCAATCTGATCCCGCCCGATGTTGCGGAAGGCTCCGGCAAGCCGACCAGCGATGCTGCTATGCCCGCCGTCGAGCAAGCGACTGAGAACATCGGAAGCATCGGCAATCATGGCGAGAGCGCCCCGCATCTCGACGGGATGCGCCGCAAAGTGTCCGGGCGCGCAACTGATCAGCGCCGCAGGCAGACGCATCAGGCGCAGGCCGTCGACGACCTGGATGTCCGCTGGGGTGGGAACTTCGAGGCGCAAGTCAAAGATCGATGTGTCGTGCAGCAGCCCGGTCGGCTTATTGCCGCCTCGTGTCGCCCGCACGAGAAGCTGGCGCGGCACGTTCCAGTTGCCCGTGTGCAGGGCGATCGAGTGCTCGGCACCCAGGCACCAGTCTTCTCCGAAGCGCTCTGTCAGGTACGCTGCGCAGAAGGGCCAGAACGAGGCGTACCAATCGGTACTCTCGCCCGCGGTTCCATCGGGGCGGATGGGGATGTACCACCCCTTCATGACCTCGCGGATAAAGCCGTTCTTGAGCAGGCGCTCGCGATGGACGCGTGTGAGGTCGGTCGCCCGGATGGCAACAGCCTTCGCGTCCTGAAGAGCTTTTAGAGCGTCGAGAGACTGGGCAAGCTTGTCCGCTGGGGTGGCCATCTACTAGGGAATCCTGTCTTGGAATATTTAGGTTTTACTGTTGTATAAGTTCTAGGGTTTGATGTCAAGCCGTTTTTAGGTTATTATGCAAATCCGCTCTGAGGAGCGGCCTTGGGAATGCGTACATAGCTGTGTACATACGATGGAAAAGTGAGCGATGTCGAACGGTCAGATCCTCGATGAAGTAAGGCGGAGACGCACGTTTGCCATCATTTCCCACCCCGACGCCGGCAAGACCACGTTGACCGAGAAGCTGCTTCTTTTCAGCGGTGCGATCCAGATCGCCGGCAGCGTGAAAGCGCGCAAGGCGACGCGCCACGCCACCAGTGACTGGATGGAGATCGAAAAACAGCGCGGCATCTCGGTTGCATCGAGCGTGATGCAGATGGAGTACCGCGACTGCGTCATCAACCTGCTCGACACACCGGGTCACCAGGATTTTTCCGAAGACACCTACCGCGTGCTGACGGCGGTGGACGCGGCGCTGATGGTGATCGACGCGGCCAACGGCGTCGAGCCGCAGACGCGGCGCCTTCTGCAGGTCTGCCGCGCGCGCAACACGCCGATCCTGACCTTCGTCAACAAGATGGACCGCGAGGTGCAGGAGCCGATGGCGCTGATGGACGAGATCGAGCGCGAGCTCGGCATGGAGGTCGTGCCGTTCACCTGGCCGGTCGGCATGGGCAAGGCCTTTCACGGCGTGATGGATCTGCGCGAGAAGCGCATGCGCGTGTTCGGCGGTGAGGAGGGTGGCGCCGAATTCCTCGACGGGCTCGACAACCCCGTGTACCCCGAGCGCTTCGGCATGCAGTACGCGCAATCGAAGAGCGAGATCGAGCTGCTGCGCGACGCCGCGCCCGCGTTCGACCGCGAAGCGTTTCTGGCCGGGCACCAGACGCCGATGTTCTTCGGCTCTGCCGTCAACAACTTCGGCGTGCAGGAAGTGCTGGACGCGCTCGTCGATCTGGCGCCCGCGCCGGGCCCGCGCATGGCGATCCAGCGGGAGGTGCGGCCTGACGAAGCCAAGCTCACCGGCGTCGTCTTCAAGATCCAGGCCAACATGGACCCGGCGCACCGCGACCGGATCGCGTTCGTGCGCGTGGCCAGCGGCCACTTCAAGCGCGGCATGCGCATCAAGGTGGCGCGCTCGGGCAAGGAGATGCGGCCGAACACAGTGGTGAGCTTCCTGAGCCAGCGCCGCGAGCTGCTCGACGAGGCCTTCGCCGGCGACATCATCGGCATCCCGAACCATGGCGTACTGCAGCTCGGCGACACGCTGACCGAAGGCGAGACCTTGCAATACACCGGGCTGCCGTTCTTCGCGCCCGAGATGTTCCGCACCGTCGAGGTCGCCGACCCGTTGCGCACCAAGCAGCTCAAGGCCGGCTTGATCCAGCTCGGCGAAGAGGGCGCGATCCAGGTGTTCCGGCCGGTGGCGTCGTCATTGCTGCTGCTGGGCGCCGTCGGGCAACTGCAGTTCGAGGTGGTGGCGCACCGCCTCGAGCACGAGTACGGTGTGAAGGCGCGCATCACCGCCAGCCGTTACCAGGTGGCGCGCTGGGTGACGTGCAGCGATGAAGACGGCGGCGCGAAAGAGTTGCAGCGCTTCATCGACGGCAACGCCCACCGTGTCGCGTATGACGCGGTCGATGCGCCGACGGTGCTGGTCGAATACGCGCCGGAGCTGCGCGCGATCGAGGCGAACTGGCCGAAGATCAGGTTCCACGCGCTGCGCGAGCACGCGGGCCTGGTGTTCCAGAAGCACCTCGACGGTTAGGAATCAGAGCACGTTGGCCCAGCCCACCACACTGGCATCGGTGTACGTGTAGTTCAACCCGACGACGCCGACCAGCCCGGTCACCGCATCGGCCGGAAACACGATGATGGCGTCGGTGCGTTGGCGCACGCCGGAGTCGTAGACCAGCACGCCGTCGCTGGCGCGGCTCAGGCGCAGCCGGCAGTTCGGGCTGCGCGAGACCTGCGCGGCGGCGCGCTCGAAGGGCAGCACCGAGGTCTGCACATTGCCGTTGCCATCGGCGAGGTCGACGATGAGCGACTCGGGTGAATCGAAATAGTTGACGATGCCCAGCGGCGAGGCGCCGAGCCGCGCCGACGTGCCGTAGCGGTAGAACACGTTGATCGTCGGCGACAGGTCGTCGACGGTGAAGTCGCTGAAGTTCAGCGTGCGGCCGGTGGGGCCGTCGCGCAGCCCCAGCACGTAGGTGCCGAACTCGGCCTCGATGCGCGGCGTCAGGGCCCGGAACGGCAGGCCGGAGACGAGCACGTCGCGGCCGAGGGCCACGTCGACCGAGGTGAACTCCGGGTGCACGTTGAGCACCCACACGAAGCGCGTGGGCAGGCCGTCGTAGTAGTCGCCACCACCGCCGCACGCGGCCAGCACGGTGGTGGCGCCGGCGGCGAACAGGCCCAGCATCTTGCGTCGGGCTATGGTCATGCGAGTCTCCTGCGCGTTGTTCCGGTGATCAACGCGCCGCGACGCGATTCAGCCGACCGGCGAGCCGCTTGGTTGCAGCGCGTTACCCCCTTGCCGCGCGCGCGTGCGCCCGAGCTCGATCACTCCAGGCACCGACGCTCAGAGCCCCAGCCACTGGCCGAGGACCAGCATCGCCGCCTGATCGTAGACCTCGAACCCGGCGTAACGCGTCGGCTCGAGCTTCTTGCGGCCATCCTCGGTGCTGGCGAGACTGACGAAGTAGTCGCGGACCTTGCCGACCTCGTCCGCCGACAGGTTCGGGCTGGCGATGATGTGCTTGATGGGCACGGCCTTGGAGGCGGCCAGCACCTTGCCGCCCTTGGCCAGCCAGGCCTTGATCACCCCGGCGGATGCGGTGGCGCCGGCCTGGGTGAGCTGGTGGTCGACGAAGAACGGCACCGCCTCCTGGTAGCGGGTGTACGTCAGCTTGACCTGGTCCGCGCCCAGGCCGGCGTCGCGCAAGGTCGCGCGCACCATCGCCGACGTGATCGAGTCTTCATCGGGCGCGCCGAGGCTGCGGCCCTTCAGATCGGCCAGCGATGTGAGGCCCGAATCGGCGCGAACGAGGAACTGCGCCTGGTAGTTCTGGAACCCCTTGGTGACCGCCACGAGCCGATAACCGGAGACCTTGATCGCCTGGATCGAGACGTGCGCCGGATGCACCAGTGCCAGATCGAAGCGCTTGTCCGCCAGGCCCTGGCGCAGGCTGGTGTAGTCGCCGATCGGCTCGATGGTGACGGGTTGCTTCAGCAGCTTGGAGAGATCCGTCGCGATGGCTGCGTAGCGGCCGCGCACTTCCTCGATCGGCACGCGGTAGGTCACCCCCTCGTTGACGGCGAACACCAGCGCGTGGGCCCACGGGGTGAACAGGATCATCAACGCAGCCCCGGCCGCGCGCCATCTCGATGCAGTCATCCGCCATTGCCTCAACAGTTGTTTTGCGCCGGCCGGCGAGCTTCGCCGCGGGCATGCACTCATCTGTCCACATCATTGCATCGACGGCATCGGCTGCCAAGGGGAGGCCGGCGACGTGTGGCGTCCAGGCGTTGCCGAGCCATGACAATGCGGGGATGGCTCACCCCACCGCAAACCCCGCCGACAGGGCGCGCCTGGGCCTGTACCTCGATCTGATCCGCTGGCACCGGCCGGCCGGCAGCTACCTGCTGCTGTGGCCCACGCTCGCGGCGTTGTGGATCGCGGCGCGCGGCTTTCCGGGCTGGCATCTGGTGATCGTGTTCTTGCTCGGCACGTTCCTGATGCGCAGCGCCGGCTGCGCCGTCAACGATGTGGCCGATCGCGACTTCGACAAGCATGTGAAGCGCACGGCGCAGCGCCCGGTGACGAGTGGCGCGGTCAGCGTGCGCGAGGCGCTGTGGCTCGGCGCGGGGCTCGCGCTCGTGGCGTTCGCGTTGGTGTTGACGACGAACGCGGTGACGATCGCCTGGAGCGTCGCCGCGCTGGCCATCAGCCTGGTCTATCCATTCACCAAGCGCTTCTTCTCGATGCCACAGGCGGTGCTGGGCGTGGCGTTCAGCTTCGGCATCCCGATGGCGTTTGCCGCAGTGCAGGCGCAGGTGCCGGCGCTGGCGTGGTGGCTGCTGATCGGCAATCTCTTCTGGGTGCTGGCCTACGACACCGAGTACGCGATGGTCGACCGCGACGACGACCTCAAGATCGGCATCAAGACTTCCGCGATCACGCTCGGTCGCTTCGACGTGGCCGGCGTGATGGGCTTCTACGGCGCGTTCATCGCGATCTGGGGCGTGCTCGGCGCGCAGTTGGGCTTCGGCTGGCCGTACTTCACCGGGCTGGGCGCCGCAGCGCTGATCGCGGGGTGGCACTTCACGCTGATCCGCGATCGTTCACGTGACGGCTGCTTCCGCGCATTCCGACTCAACCATTGGATCGGCTTCGTCGTGTTCGCAGGCGTGGTCGCCGACCACGCGCTGCGCCGATGAGGGCGGCGTGGGCCAAAGTGCTCAGCGCCCGTACTTGGCTGTAAAGCCTGCCTTGCCGATGCGGTTGCCGTTGATCATGAAACCAACCAGCGCCGCGCTGGCGTCTGCGGGCACCTCGATCTTGTCGGTCTTGAGCGCATAGATAGTGAAGACATAGCGGTGCGGCTTGTCGCCTTTCGGCGGGCAGGCGCCGCCGAAGCCGGGAGCGCCGAAATCGGTGCGGCCCTGCACGGCGCCAGCCGGCAAGACCTTGCTGTCGGACGCACCAGCGCCTTCGGGCAATTCGGTCACGCTGGCCGGAATATTGAAAACCACCCAGTGCCACCAGCCGGAACCGGTGGGCGCGTCGGGGTCGTAAACGGTGATGGCAAAGCTCTTGGTGCCGGCCGGCGCGCCACTCCACTTCAGCGCCGGCGAGACGTTCTTGCCGCTGCAACCGAAGCCGTTGAAAACCTGTGCGTCGGTCAGCGTGCTGTTGGGCTTGACGGTGGCACTGGCGAGCGTGAATCCGGCGGCATGGGCAAACGCGCTGATCGCGAACAGGCCGACGACCAGCAGTGGACGGGAGGTGTGAGCAAGCATCGGTCTTCTCCTAAAGTCGTTTGGGTGGACCTCTATTTTCCTCTCTCGCACCTCGCACCTCGGACGTCGCGCACAGTTTGCCGCTGCGCGCTCAGGGATACAAACCGCGCTCTTCGCGAGCGATGAGGATGCGTTCGCAGGCCACCGCGAAGGTGGCGGTGCGCAGGCTGATCTTGTGGCGGTCGGCCGTGTCCCAGATCTTGCGCAGCGCATCGACCATGATCTTGTCGAGCCGCACGTTGATCTCGTCCTCGCTCCAGAAGAAGCTGGAGAAATCCTGCACCCACTCGAAGTAGCTGACGGTCACGCCGCCGGCGTTGCAGATCACGTCGGGCACGACGAGCACGCCGCGTGACGTGAGCACATCGTCGGCCTCCGGGAGCGTCGGGCCGTTCGCGCCTTCGAGCACGAGCTTGGCCTTGATGCGGTCCGCGCGCGCCGCGGTGATCTGCGATTCGAGCGCGGCCGGGATCAGGATGTCGCAGTCGACATCCCAGAACGCCTCGTTGTCGATGCGCTCGGCGCCCTTGTAGTTGCCTATGCCGCCGTCGCGCTTGAGCACCTCCATCGTGTCGGCGATGTCGAAGCCCTTCGGGTTCACGAGCGTGCCGGTGTGGTCCTGCACCGCCACGAGCGCGGCGCCGGCCTGCACGAACAGTTCGGCTGCCGAGCCGCCGACGTTGCCCATGCCCTGCACCGCGATGCGCACGCCTTCGAGGTTCAGGCCGATGCGGCGCGCCGCTTCGCGGCCGGTGACGAACACGCCGCGGCCGGTAGCCTTCACCCGCCCGAGCGAACCGCCCAGGTGCAGCGGCTTGCCGGTGACGACGCCGGTGGCGGTGGCGCCGGTGTTCATCGCGTAGGTGTCCATCATCCAGGCCATGATCTGGCCGTTGGTGCCGACGTCGGGCGCGGGGATGTCGCGCTGCGGGCCGATGATGATGCCGATCTCGCTCGTGTAGCGGCGCGTCATGCGCTCGAGCTCCTTGATCGACAGCTTCTTCGGGTCGACGCGGATGCCACCCTTCGCGCCGCCATAGGGCAGGTTCACCGCGGCGCACTTGACGGTCATCCACGCCGACAGCGCCATCACCTCCTGCAGCGTCACGTCCGGGTGGTAGCGCACGCCGCCCTTGCCGGGGCCGCGCGACAGGTTGTGCTGAACCCGGTAGCCCTCGAAGTGGGCGACGCTGCCGTTGTCGAGCTCGATCGGCACATCGACGATCAGGGCCCGCTTGGGGCGTTTCAGGGTCTCGGACCAGCGCGCGAGGTGGCCCAGATAGGGCACGACGCGGTCGACTTGCGCGAGGTAGGTGTGCCAGGCCGAGTCGGCGGTTTCGGTGACGTAGGAGAGTTCGCTCATGATTGTCTCGTTGTGGGGTTCAAGCCATGCGGGCACACGGCGGCGCGATGCGCTCGTGGCGCATGGCCGACGTGTGGCGACACTGTAGGCGCAAGCGGCACCGAAACCGCGGGTGCTCCCATGCCGGGTTTGCATGGGGCAACGCGAAGGCGGCATCGGCCGCGCTTCGATCTATGCGCCGAATTCGTCGCCGAGTTCGCGCGCGCGCTGCTGCGCGGCCTTCAAGGCCGTGATGAACGACGCCTTCACGCCGCTCGCTTCGAGCGACGCGAGTGCGGCGTGGGTCGTTCCACCCTTGGACGTGACGCGCTCGCGCAGCACCGAGGGCGCTTCGGGCGAGGCCTGCGCGAGCGAGGTCGCGCCGGCGAAGGTGGCGAGGGCGAGCGTCTTGCCTTGCTCGGCGCTCAGCCCCATCTGCGCGGCCGCCTCCATCATCGCCTCGACGAAGTAGAAGACATACGCCGGGCCCGAGCCCGACAGCGCGGTGACCGCATCGAGATCGTCTTCGCGCGCGACCCACATCAGCCGGCCGGTCGGCGCGAGCACGACCTCGACCGCAGCACGATCCGCAGCGCTGACGGCGGCGCGCGCGAACAGGCCCGTCATGCCCTGGCCGACCAGCGCCGGCGTGTTCGGCATCGTGCGCACGATGCGCTCGGCGCCGGTCGCGCGCAGGATCGCGTCGCTGCGGATGCCGGCCATCACACTGACGTGCAGCGCGCGGCCGACGAACGCCGCACACGGTGCCGCGGCCTCGTTGAACAACTGCGGCTTGACGGCCCACACGACCGTCGCCGCCTGCGCCAGCGAGGTCTCGGCGGCCGCGAGCGCGCGCACGCCGAACTCGGCCGCGAGCCTGTCGCGCTGCGCGGCGCCGGGGTCGATCACGACGATGGAGTCGGCGGCGCGGCCGCTCTTGCGCAGCCCGCCGATGATGGCGCTGGCCATGTTGCCGCCGCCGATGAATGCGATCATGTCCATGAAGTGCTGCTCACAGGGGTGAAGGATGCGTCTCGAGGGTTCATGCCATTGTCGCGCGGTGCGGTTCAGCGTCGAGGCGCACAGCCCGGTGCCGTTCATGCACTGCCATTGTTCGATCTGCCGCAAGACCGCAGGCAGCGGTGGCTACGGCATCAACCTCGGCGCCGACGCGGCGACGCTGACGGTGAGCGGGCAGGAGCACGTGGCGATCTATCGCGCCGTGATGCGTGAAGCCGGGGAGCGCGCGACGCGCTCGCCGGCGGGCCGCCACTTCTGCCGCTTGTGCGGCAGCGCGCTGTGGCTGTGGGATCCGCGCTGGCCCGAACTCGTGCACCCGCACGCGTCGGCGATCGACACACCGCTGCCCAAGCCGCCGGAGGTGGTCGAGATCGGGCTGGCTTGGGCGCCGACGTGGGTCGATGTGCCGGGCGGACCGGGGCACGTGCAGTTCCAGCACATGCCGGACGTGTCACTGGAGCAGTGGCACCGGCGGCATGGGTTGTGGAGCGGTTGACATCATATCCAATATGCTGGACATTGTGTCCATTATGAAGGAACACGCGGTGGCCGAGCCCGAAGACATCAACGCGCGCATCGCCCGCCGCGTCGGCGCGCTGCGCGCCGGCAGCGGCCTGTCGCTGGAGGCACTGGCTGCGCGCAGCGACGTGAGCCGATCCACCATCTCGCTGATCGAGCGTGGCGAGACCAGCGCGACCGCCGTCGTGCTCGAAAAGCTCGCGGCCGGGCTGGGCGTGCCGCTGGCGGCGCTGTTTGAGGCCGAGCGCGCGGCGCCCGGCCCGCTGATGCGGCGCGCCGAGCAGCCTGAGTGGCGTGATCCGGCGTCGGGCTATCTGCGCCGCAATGTCTCGCCGCCCGATCACCCGTCGCCGCTGCGCATCGTCGAGGTCGAGTTTCCGGCCGGCAGGCGCGTCGTGCTCGAAGGTGGATCGCCCGCGAACGCGATCGACGAGCAGGTCTGGGTGCTCGAGGGCACGATGACGCTGACGCTGGGCCACGTCAGCCACCGGTTGGCGGCGGGCGACTGCCTCGCGCTGCACATCGACGGGCCGGTCGAATTCCACAACCCCACCCGGCGCCCGGCGCGCTACGCGGTCGTGATCGCGAGCGCAGCGCCGCACCGGGCACTGAGTCGACAGGCGCCCCGATGAAGATCGAGATCGATGACCTCTCGCGCCCCGCCATTCACGCGCTGCTGGAGGAGCACTTGCGCAACATGCACGCGCTCGGGCCGCCCGAGAGCGTGCACGCTCTCGATCTCGACAAGCTGCGCCGGCCCGGGGTCACCTTCTGGTCGGCCTGGAAGGGCGAGGTGCTGCTGGGCTGCGGCGCCTTGCTGGAGCTGGACCACAAGCACGGTGAAGTGAAGGCCATGCGCACGCCCGAGGCGCGGCGCCGCACGGGTGCGGGGCGGGCGCTGCTGACGCACATCATCGAGGTCGCGCGTGCGCGCGGCTACGAGCGCCTGAGCCTCGAGACCGGTTCGGTGGCCGCCTTCGCGCCGGCGCACCGGCTCTACGAGAGCGCCGGCTTCACGCGAACCGGCCCGTTCGGCGACTACGCCGCCGATCCGAACAGCGTCTTCATGACGCTGGTGCTGCCGCCGCGTCGCTCAGCCTGACGCGCCGACCGCGCGCGCGCCGAAGATCGCGCTGCCGATGCGCACCATCGTCGCGCCTTCCATGATGGCGGCTTCGAGATCGGCGCTCATGCCGATCGAGAGCGTGTCGAGCGCGAAACCCTGCCCCTGAAGCGACTGCATCAGCACGCGCAGAGCGCGATGCGGCGCGCGCTGCGCCTCGAACCCAGCAGCCGGTTCGGGGATCGCCATCAGGCCTCGCAGCGTGACGCGTGGCAGTTCGGCCACCGCCTGCGCGACCGCGCCGACCTCGTCGGGAGGCAGGCCGCTCTTGCTCGCCTCGCCGCTGATGTTGACCTGCAGGCACAGCTGCAACGGCGCCAGATGCGCCGGCCGCTGCTCGCTCAGCCGCTGCGCGATCTTCAGGCGATCGACCGAATGCACCCAGTCGAACTGCTCGGCGACGACGCGCGTCTTGTTCGATTGCAGCGGCCCGATCAGGTGCCATTCGAGGCGCGCGCGCAGATCGGCGAGCGCGGCGATCTTGTCCACGCCTTCTTGCACGTAGTTTTCGCCGAAGCGGTGTTCCCCCGCCGCCACAGCGTCGCGCACTGCGTCGGGGCCGAAGGTCTTGCTGACGCTGAGCAGCGTGACGCTTTGCACGCCGCGCCCGGCCGCCTCGCACGCCCGGGCGATGCGCTCGTGCACATGATGGAGCTTGTCTGCGATCATCGCCATAATGCGTCGAGTATCCCGCGTCGCGGCGGTGTGCGTCGCGTGTGCGTCATGCGCGACGCCAACCAACCACAAGACCCATGGACATCACCCAACTGCTGGCGTTTTCGGTCAAGAACAAGGCATCTGACTTGCACCTCTCGGCCGGCCTGCCTCCGATGATCCGGGTGCACGGCGATGTGCGTCGCATCAATGTCGATCCGCTGGACCACAAGCAGGTTCACGGCATGGTGTACGACATCATGAACGACTCGCAGCGCAAGGCCTACGAAGAAGTGCTGGAGTGCGACTTCTCGTTCGAGATCCAGGGGCTGGCGCGGTTTCGCGTCAACGCCTTCAACCAGAACCGCGGCGCCGGTGCCGTGTTCCGGACGATTCCGTCGAAGATCCTGACGCTCGAACAGCTGAGCGCGCCGAAGATCTTCGCCGAACTGTCGCTGAAACCCCGCGGCCTGGTGCTCGTCACCGGCCCGACGGGCTCGGGCAAATCGACGACGCTGGCGGCGATGGTCAACCACCTGAACGAAAACGAGTTCGGCCACGTGCTGACGGTCGAAGACCCGATCGAGTTCGTGCACGAATCGAAGAAGTGCCTGATCAACCAGCGCGAGGTCGGGCCGCACACGCTGAGCTTCAACAACGCGCTGCGCTCGGCGCTGCGCGAAGACCCGGACGCGATTCTCGTTGGCGAGTTGCGCGATCTCGAAACCATTCGCCTGGCGCTGACTGCCGCCGAAACCGGCCACCTCGTGTTCGGCACGCTGCACACCTCCAGCGCCGCGAAGACGATCGACCGCGTGGTCGATGTGTTCCCCGCGGCCGAGAAGGAAATGGTGCGCGCGATGCTGTCGGAGTCGCTGATCGGCGTGATCTCGCAGACGCTGTGCAAGACCAAGGACGGCTCGGGCCGCGTGGCTGCGCATGAAATCATGTTGGGCACCGCGGCGATCCGCAACCTGATTCGCGAGGCCAAGATCGCGCAGATGTATTCGGCGATCCAGACCGGCAATTCGATGGGCATGCAGACGCTCGACCAGAACCTGGCCGATCTGGTGCGCCGCAACGTGGTTTCGCCGCCGGAAGCGCGCGCGAAGGCGAAGTTCCCAGAGAACTTCCCCGGCTAAAAAGGACTCGACATGGAACGCGATCAGGCATCGAAATTCGTCAACGACCTGCTGCGACTGATGGTGTCGCGCAATGGCTCCGACCTCTTCCTCACGGCCGACTTTCCGCCCGCGATCAAGGTCGATGGCAAGGTCACCAAGGTCTCGCCGCAGCCGCTCACCGGCCAGCACACGCTGGCGCTGGCGCGCTCGGTGATGAACGACAAGCAGGCGGCCGAGTTCGAGCGCACGAAGGAGTGCAACTTCGCCGTCGCGCCGCAGGGCATCGGGCGCTTTCGCGTCAACGCCTTCGTGCAGCAGGGCAACATCGGCATGGTGATGCGGACGATTCCGCAGACGCTGCCGACGATCGACAGCATGAACCTGCCGCAGGTGCTGAAGGACGTGGCCGTGACCAAGCGCGGGCTGGTCATCTTCGTCGGCGCGACCGGCTCGGGCAAGAGCACCTCGCTCGCGGCGATCGTCGATTACCGCAACGAGAACTCGTTCGGCCACATCATCACGATCGAGGATCCGGTCGAGTTCGTGCATCCGCACAAGAACTGCATCATCACGCAGCGCGAGGTCGGCATCGACACCGACGGCTGGGAGCAGGCGCTGAAGAACACGCTGCGGCAGGCGCCGGACGTGATCCTGATGGGCGAAATCCGCGACCGCGAAACGATGGAGCACGCGGTCGCCTTCGCCGAGACCGGTCACCTCTGCCTGGCCACGCTGCATGCCAACAGCGCCAACCAGGCGCTGGATCGCATCATCAACTTCTTCCCAGAGGAGCGGCGCGCGCAGCTGCTGATGGACTTGTCGCTGAACCTGAAGGGGCTGGTGTCGCAGCGGCTGATGCCGCGCCAGGAAGGGCGCGGGCGCGTGGCCGCGGTCGAGATCATGCTGAACACGCCGCTGATCTCCGACCTGATCTTCAAGGGCGAAGTGGCCGAGATCAAGGAGATCATGAAGCGCTCGCGCGAGCTCGGCATGCAGACCTTCGACCAGGCGCTGTTCGATCTCTACGAGAGCCAGGCGATCACCTTCGAGGACGCGCTGCGCAACGCCGACTCGGTCAACGATCTGCGGCTGCAGATCAAGCTGCACAGCCAGCGCGCGCGCAGCAGCGATCTGGCGGCGGGCACGGAGCACCTCACCATCGTGTAGGCTCCGTTGCACCGATCCACGCCCACGGCCTCATTCGAGGCCGTTTTCAATCATGAGCAACAGAACCTACGATCCCACGCCGCCGCGCACCGTCGCCTTCCTTGGCCTCGGGGTGATGGGCCATCCGATGGCCGGCCACCTGGCGCGCGCCGGCCACCGCGTGACGGTCTACAACCGCACGGCGGCGACATCGGCGCAGTGGGTGAGCGAATACGGCCATGCCAGTGCGCAGACGCCGGCGGCGGCGAGCGCCGGCGCGGACGTGGTGTTTGCCTGTGTCGGCAACGATGACGACCTTCGCGCGGTGGTGCTCGGCGCGCACGGCGCGTTCAAGGGCATGAAGCGCGGCGCGATCCTCGTCGATCACACCACGGCTTCGGCGCAGGTTGCGCGCGAGCTGAGCGCCGCGGCGCAAACGCAAGGCCTGCACTTCATCGACGCGCCGGTGTCGGGCGGCAACCTCGGTGCCATCAACGGCACGCTGACGGTGATGTGCGGCGGCGATGCGGCGGCGTTCGACGCGATGCGGCCCGTGGCGATGGCGTTCGCCCGGGCCGTCACGCTGATTGGCGCGAGCGGCTCCGGCCAGCTCGCGAAGATGGTGAACCAGACCGCGATCGCCGGGCTGGTGCAAGGTCTCGCGGAGGCGATCGCGTTCGGCCAGAAGGCCGGGCTGGACATGCGTGTCGTGCTCGACGTCATCGGCAAGGGCGCGGCGCAGAGCTGGCAGATGGACCAGCGCGGCCCGACCATGCTCGACGAAAAATTCGACTTCGGCTTCGCGGTCGACTGGATGCGCAAGGACCTGGGCCTGGTGCTCGACGAGGCCCGGCGCAACGGTTCGAGGCTGCCGGTGACGGCACTGGTGGACCAGTTCTACGCCGATATCCAGGCGCAGGGCGGCAACCGGCTGGACACGTCCAGCTTGCTGCTCAGACTGAAGTGATCAGGGCTTAGGCGCGGATGCGGCGGAGGGCGCCGGTGCGGTGCCGGCCAACTCGTTCTCGGTGACGACCTCGAACACCTTCACGACCTTCACGACGCCGCTGACGCCGCGTGCGATCTCGGCCGCGCGGGTCGCTTCGCGCTCGGTCACGCGGCCCATCAGGTAGACGGCGCCGCGCTCGGTGACGACCTTGTAGGCGCCGGCTTGCACGTCCTTCGCGTCGACCATGCTGGCCTTGACCTTGCTGGTGAGCAAGGTGTCGTTCGAGCGCGTGCCGATCGAGCTGGGCACGGCGACGCCGACCTCGTTGATCACCGAGCGCACGTTGTCGATGCGCGCGACGGCCTGTTCGACGCTCGCCTTGTCGGCTTCGGTCGGCACCTCGCCGGTGATCAGCACGAGCCGGTTGTAGCTCGTCACGTTGAGGTGGCCGCGGTCGCCGATCACGTCGCCGATGCGCTTGATCGATTTGAACTCGATGCTCTGGTCTTCGAGCTGCGTGCCCGACGTGCGGCGGTCGGTGGCCACCATCGAACTGCCGACGATGGCGCCGCCGACGAGCACCGCGCAGCCGCTCATCAGTGTGGAAGCGGCGAGTGCGCCGGCGAGCAGCGAGAGTCGGAGGGAAGAAGTCAAGGTCATGTGTTTTCCTGTTCGCCCAGCAGTTGCAGGTCGACCGCGTCGCACAGGCAGTGCAGCACCAAAAGGTGCACTTCCTGGATGCGCGCGGTGCGTTCGTGTGGCACGCAGATCATCACGTCGGTCTCTTGCAGCAACTCGCGCAACCGGCCGCCCTTGTGGCCGGTGAGCGCGATCACGGTCATGTCCTTGGCGCGCGCGGCTTCGACGGCCGCGACGACGTTGCCCGAATTGCCGCTGGTGCTGATCGCCAGCAGCACGTCTCCGGGCGCGCCGAGGGCCTGGACCTGCTTGGCGAAGATCGCGTTGAAGTCGTAATCGTTGCCGATCGCGGTGAGGATGGACGAGTCGGTGGTCAGCGCGATCGCCGCGAGGCCGGGACGCTCGCGCTCGAAACGGCCGACGAATTCGGCCGCGAAGTGCTGGGCGTCGCCGGCCGAGCCGCCGTTGCCGCAGCTGAGCACCTTGCCACCGGCGGTGATGCAGCCGACCAGCGCGCTGACGGCGTCGGCGATCGGCTTGGAGAGGACTTCAGCAGCGGCGTATTTCAGATCGGCGCTGTCGAAGAACTGCTGCTGAATGCGTTGTTCGAGCATGGGCATGGATCATATGACAGCAATACGCCAGATCGGTTCCGCGCTCAAGATGCATCGAAAGCGCCGCGTAGCCATTCGATTCGATCGCCATCGATCGCGATCACGTCGAATCGGCACGGGGGCAAGGTCGGCAAGCGGTTCACGAAGTACTGCGCCGCCAGCACCAGGCTGCGCTGCTTCGTGGCACTCACACTGGCTGCTGCGCCACCGAACGATGTCGAGCGTCGCGCGCGCACCTCGACGAACACGAGCGTGCCATCGCGTTCGCGCATGATCAGATCGACTTCGCCACCACGGGCATGCGGGCCGCGCGCGACCCGATAATTGCGTTGCACCAGGGCCAGGCCCTGGCCCAGCAGATGCCCCAGCGCAAGCGCCTCGCCTGCAACGCCTGCCGCCTTCGTCGAACCCTTTGTGACCACACCTGATGCCTCGTTGATGAGCCAAGCCGCCGCGGCCGCGGCCGGCGCCCAGCATTACCCCGCGGGCGCACTTTACGTGGTGGCGACGCCGATCGGCAACCTCGCCGACATCACGCTGCGCGCGATCCACGTGCTCGGCCTGGTCGATGCCATCGCGTGCGAGGACACGCGCCACAGCGCGCCGCTGCTGCGCCAGCTCGGCATCGCCGGCAAGGCGCTGATCGCCGTGCACCAGCACAACGAGCGCGAGGCGGCGAGCGGCGTGCTGGCGCGGCTTGCGGCCGGCGAACGCGTCGCGTATGTCAGCGATGCCGGCACACCCGCGATCAGCGACCCGGGTGCCGCGCTGGTGGCGGCGGTGCAGGCCGCCGGGCACCGCGTGCTGCCGATCCCCGGCGCAAGCAGCGCAGTCGCGGGCTTGAGCGTGGCGGGTGATGCGGTCGCCGGGCCGTTCACGTTCGTCGGCTTTCTGCCGACGCGCAGCGGTGAACGCGCGCAGGCCATTGCCGCGCTGGCGGCAGCCACGCACGCCCAAGTGTTGTTCGAGGCACCGCACCGCATCGAAGCGCTCGCGGCCGCGCTGGCCGACGCCTGCGGGGCGCGCGCGGTCACCGTCTGCCGCGAGTTGACGAAGCAGTTCGAGACGGTCGCGCGAATGCCGGCGAGCGAATTGCCGGCCTGGTTCGACGCCGACGCCAACCGCAGCCGTGGCGAGTTCGTGCTGGTGGTGCACGCGCAGCCGGCGAGCGCCGACGTGGAACGCCCGTCGTTCGATGCGACGCTGCGCACGCTGCTCGCCGCGCTGCCGCTGAAGCAGGCCGTGGCGCTGACGGCCGAGCTGAGCGGCGCGGCGCGCAACGCTGTCTATGAGCGCGCGCTGGCGTTCAAGAGCGAATCGGGCGACTGATCCGGCCCGACCAGCGTGGCGCGCAAGGCCTGCGCCAGCGGTGTGCGCGGTGCCGTGCCGATGAGCGCGCGCAGCGCCGCGTCGTCGAGCGCGTGCGGGCGCTCCCACAGGTAGCGCATCGCCAGCAACTCGCGCCACATCGGCATCACCGGCGCGGCCAAGCGGATCAACCACCACGGCAAGTTGGCGGTGCGCAGCGTGTGCCCGGTGAGCGTCTCGATCGCCGCTTTGAACTCGTCGCCGGTCAGCGTGTGCCCGGCGAAGTTCAGGCGGTGGTGACCGTGCAAGACGGCGCGCCGCTCGGCCACGCGCACGAAGGTCTGGGCCAGATCCGGCAGGTAGGCCCAGGCGTGCGCGATGCCGGGGTTGCCGGGGTAGACGAAGCGGCCCTTGGCGAGTTTCGACGCCAGCGCCATGTCGAGCCAGGTGCCGGTGCCGGGGCCGCCGAAGAAATCGCCGGCGCGGATCACGACGCTGTCCGCACCGTGGAGCCCCGCGGCCGCGAGGCGCGCCTCCATCTCGATGCGGATGCGCGCCTTCGGCGTGTCACCGCGCTCGGGGGTGGCCGAGGTCAGCTGCGGCGGCAGCTCGCGGCCGAAGTTGTAGACATTGCCCGGCAGCATCAGCAGCGCGCCGCTGGCGCGTGCCACATTCAGCGCGACGTCGGCGAGTGGCAGCGCGAGGCGGTCCCACGCGGTGTAGAGCGGGCTGAGCGCATTGACGATCACGCTCGCGCCGTGCGCGGCTTCGATCAACGCGGCCTGGTCGGTGGCGTCGCAGCGCACGGCCTGGACGCGCGCGCGGCTGGCGAGCGAATCCGGCAGCGGCTTGCGGGCTTGCGCGCGGACTTGCCAGCCGGCGTCGGCGAAGGCGCTGGCCAGCACCTGGCCGATGCGGCCAGCGGCGCCGAGGATCAGGACGGTGGAGCTCATGGTGGGTTCCTTGCGAGTCATGGTGATGCCATTGTTCGAGTGCGCGGAGCAATGCACAATCGACGGGCCGAAATACAAGCCATCCATTAATGAATAGCAAGACGCCGACCGCCGAGCCCGACTGGACCTTGTTGCGCGCCTTCCTCGAGGTTGCCGGCAGCGGCTCGCTGAGCCGCGCCGCTGTCGCACTCGGCAGCAGCCAGCCGACGCTCAGCCGGCAGATCGCGCAGCTCGAAGCGCAACTCGGGCACGCGCTCTTCGAGCGCACGACGCGCGGCGTGCGGCTCACCGAGGCAGGTACGGCGCTGCGTGTGCCGGCCGAGCGGATGCGCGAACACGCGCGCGAGTTCGCGCTGGTCGCTGCGGGCCGGTCAAAGACGCTGGCCGGCACCGTGCGCGTGACCGCCAGCGAGATGGTCAGCGCGTACTTGTTGCCGGGCTTGCTGCGTTCGCTGCGCGACCAGAACCCCGAGATCCAGATCGAGCTCGTCGCGAGCAACGAGGTCGAGAACCTGCTCGAACGCGAGGCTGACATCGCGCTGCGCATGGTGCGGCCGACCCAGAGCGCGCTGGTCGCAAGGCGGCTCGCCGATCAGCCGATGGGCTTCTACGCGCACCGCGACTACGTCAAGGCGCACGGCATGCCGACCGAGGCCGATATGCTGCGGCACCAGTGGGTCGGCTACGACCGCTCGGACCAGTTCCTGCGCGGCTTTCGCGATGCGGGTTTCCAGGTCGGGAAGGAGATGTTCGCGTTCCGCTGCGATCACCAGATCGTCGCGTGGCACGCGGTGCTTGCGGGGCTGGGCATCAGTGCGGGCATGCAGCGCGTCGCGGCGCTGTCACCGCAACTGGTGCGGGTGCTGAGCGGGTTGCCGATCCCGCCGCTGCCGATGTGGATCACCGCGCACCGCGAGCTGCGCGGCACGCCGCGGCTGAAGGTCGTATTTGATGCGCTCGCCGACGCGTTGAAGGCACATTGACGAGATGACAGCCCCTCGTCCGGCGAGTACGCCGGTCGATCCCCCAAAAGGGATGCGGGCCGGCTTGGGGCGGCCCGGCGCTCGGCCCGAAAATCCAACAGGTCAGGGCTTCGCGGTTTGCGCGTCGTGCTTCTGGCGGTAGATGTCTTTGCTCGTCCGGTTCTGCAGGCGGTGCAGGCGCTTGCGCTCGGCCGCAGTGACCTTGCCATCGGCCTTGGCCTTGTCTTCGACCTTGTTGACGTGCGCCTGCTCTTTTTCGAGGCGGTTCGTTTCCTTCGCCGTCAGCTGGCCGGAGGCGGCGCCATTGGCGATGCGCGCCTGCTGGTTGGCTTCGCGCTGGTCGACGCGTGGGGTGGCCGGGGTGGTGGCGGCTTGGGCGAAGACGCCGAGCGATGCGACAGCCAGCGTGGCAGCGACGACGGTGCTCTTGAGGGTGAACATGTGGAGGGTCTCCTGAGGGTGGGTGGTTTGCCTTGGGGCACTCATTCAACGAGGCTCGCGGCGCGGCCGACGACGTTCGCAGGGGTAAAGACATGTGAATGAGTCGGCACGGCCGCGACTTCTACAATGCGCTCTCAACCCCGAGGACGGACGCCATGATCTCTCGCGAACCCACGATCGAACGTCTGGCGGTGGCGCGTTCGCTGCTGCTGGAGCCTTTCGGCCTGACCGAGGCGACCCTCGCAAAGGCGCTCGGCGCGATCGCGACACATCGCATCGACGATGCCGATCTCTACTTCCAGTACACGCGCAGCGAAGGTTGGAGCCTCGAAGAAGGCATCGTCAAGAGCGGCAGCTTCGGCATCGACCAGGGCGTCGGCGTGCGCGCGGTTGCCGGCGAGAAGACCGCGTTCGCCTACTCCGACGACATCTCCGAAGCCGCGCTGATGGATGCGGCACACACCGTGCGCACGATTGCGGCGAACGGGCAGAGCCGCAAGGTCAAGGTCGGCACGAAGCAGAAGGTCGCGGGCAGCCGCTTGCTGTATGCGCCGATGGACCCGATCGCCACGCTCGACAGCACGCAAAAGGTCGCGCTGCTCGAGAAGGTCGAGAAGCTGGCGCGCTCCAAGGACCCGCGCGTGGTGCAGGTGATGGCCGGCCTGGCCGGCGAGTACGACGTGGTGATGGTCGCGCGCGCCGATGGCACGCTGGCCGCCGACGTGCGCCCGCTGGTACGCCTGAGCGTCACGGTGATCGCCGAGCAGACGGTGAACGGTGAGGTGCGCCGCGAGGTTGGCTCGGGCGGCGGCGGTGGGCGTTTCGGCTTCGGCTACTTCCATGACGAGATCATCGAAGGCTATGTGAAGGAAGCCGTCAACGCGGCGCTTACGAATCTCGAATCGCGCCCCGCGAAAGCCGGCGAAATGAGCGTCGTGCTCGGGCCGGGTTGGCCCGGTGTGTTGCTGCACGAAGCGATCGGCCACGGGCTCGAAGGCGACTTCAACCGCAAGGGATCGAGCGCGTTCAGCGGCCGGATCGGCCAGCGCGTCGCCGCCAAGGGCGTGACGGTGCTCGACGACGGCACCATCCCCGATCGGCGCGGTTCGCTGAACGTGGACGACGAAGGCAATGCCTCGCAGCGCAACGTGCTGATCGAGGACGGCATCCTGAAGGGCTACATCCAGGACTCGATGAACGCACGCCTGATGGGCGTGGCACCCACCGGCAACGGCCGGCGCGAGAGCTACGCCGCGGTGCCGATGCCGCGCATGACCAACACCTACATGCTGGGCGGCGACAAGACGAAGGAAGAGATCATCGCGGGTTTGAAGCGCGGCCTGTACGCCACCAACTTCGGCGGCGGCCAGGTCGATATCACCAGCGGCAAGTTCGTGTTCTCGGCGAGCGAGGCGTTCTGGGTCGAGAACGGAAAGATCCAGTACCCGGTGAAGGGCGCAACCATCATCGGCAACGGGCCGGATGCGTTGACCCGCGTCAGCATGATCGGCAACGACATGAAGCTCGATCCTGGCGTGGGCGTTTGCGGCAAGGAAGGGCAGAGCGTGCCGGTGGGTGTGGGGCAACCCACGTTGCGCATCGACCGCCTGACCGTCGGCGGCACCGCCTGAGTTCGGCGCTCGCGAACCCCTGTGCTACATTCGCGCCCATGATTTCCCGCGCCGTGCACTTTGCGTATTTTTGGAGCTCCCACCGCCCTGCGGCCGGAGAGGCCAGCGCACACGCCAAGTAACGCGCCAACGAATCTCCGAAAACCGCCGGGCTCACCCCCGGCGGTTTTTTTTCGACCCTCTCTTTTTGGAGCCCACCGCGATGACGACCAAGACCAGCAACACCGCCAGCGAAGGTTGGTACGCGCACAGCGAGCGCACCAGCCAGACCGACGACCAGCGGATCAAGGACGTGACGCCGTTGCCGCCGCCGGAGCACCTGATCCGCTTCTTCCCGATCGCTGGCACGCCGGTCGAGGCGCTGATCGGCAACACGCGCAGCGCGATCCGCCACATCATGCAGAAGAAGGACGACCGGCTGCTCGTGATCATGGGCCCGTGCTCGATCCACGACCCGACGGCGGCGGTCGAGTACGCGCGCAAGCTGCTGGTGCAGCGCGAAAAGTACAAGGACACGCTCGAGATCGTGATGCGCGTCTACTTCGAGAAGCCGCGCACGACGGTGGGCTGGAAGGGGCTGATCAACGACCCGTACCTGGACGAGAGCTACCGCATCGACGAAGGCCTGCGCATCGCGCGCCAGCTGCTGCTGGAGATCAACCGCGCCGGCATGCCGGCCGGCAGCGAGTTCCTCGATGTGATCTCGCCGCAATACATCGGCGACCTGATCTCTTGGGGTGCGATCGGCGCACGCACGACCGAGAGCCAGGTGCACCGGGAGCTGGCCTCGGGCCTCTCCGCACCGATCGGCTTCAAGAACGGTACCGACGGCAACATCAGGATCGCGATCGACGCCATTCAAGCGGCGGCGCGGCCGCATCACTTCTTGTCGGTCCACAAGAACGGCCAGGTCGCGATCGTCGAGACCCGCGGCAACACCGATTGCCATGTGATTCTGCGCGGCGGCAAGACGCCGAACTACGACGCCGCGCACGTGGCGGCGGCATGCAAGGAGATCGAGGCGGCGAAGCTCGATTGCACCTTGATGGTCGATTGCAGCCACGCCAACAGCAGCAAGCAGCACGAGCGCCAGGTCGACGTGGCGCGCGATGTGGCGCAGCAGCTGCGCGACGGCTCGCGTTGCATCTTCGGCGTGATGGTGGAGAGCCACCTGCAGGCCGGCGCGCAGAAGTTCAGCGCCGGCAAGGACGACCCCTCGCGTCTCGAATACGGCAGGAGCATCACCGATGCCTGCATCGGCTGGGAGCACTCGCTGGAGGTGCTGGAGACTCTCAGCAGCGCCGTGAAAGCGCGCCGCGGCTGATCACTCGGCGTCGCGGAGCAGCTTCTCGCTCTTCCAGTACACGTCGTCACCGCCCAGCCCGTCGAGGTTGGCGCGGTTCAGCACGCGGGCGAGCACGAACAGCAGGTCGCTCAGGCGGTTCAGGTAATGGCGCGGTTCGGCGCGCACCGCCTCGACGGCGGTCAGCGCCACCACCGCGCGTTCTGCCCGGCGCGCAATCGTGCGGCTCACGTGCGCGATCGCCGCGCTGCGCGTGCCGGCTGGCAGGATGAACTCTTTCAGCCGCGGCAGCGCGGCGTTGTAATGCGTCAGCGCCTCGTCGAGGCGCAGCACGGCTTCGGGCTTGAGCAACTCGTAGCCCGGGATCGACAGCTCGCCGCCGAGGTTGAACAGCTCATGCTGGATCACCACGAGCAGCTCGCGCACGTCATCGGGCAGCGGCTCGGCGAGCAGCACGCCGAGCGTCGAGTTCAGCTCGTCCACATCGCCCATCGCCTGCACGCGCAGGTGATCCTTGGGCACGCGGGTGCCGTCGCCGAGGCCGGTCGTGCCGTCGTCGCCGGTGCGGGTTGCGATCTGGGTGAGTCGATTGGCCATGGTGCGCATGCTAGCGCCTTGGCACAATGCGCTGTACCGACGGAGACGCTGAGATGAACGCACCCCTGCCTGCCCACCTGCTGCCGCAATTGGCGCCGCGCCCGGTTCCCGCCGAAATGCTGCAAGCGCTGCAAACGCGCTTCGGCGCACGCTGCTCGACGGCGCTGGCGGTGCGCGAGCAGCACGGCCGCGACGAGTCGCCGATCGATGCGCCGCCGCCCGAAGCCGTGGTGTACTGCGAAAGCACCGAGGACGTGGCGGCGGTCGTCAAGCTCGCCGATCAATACGCGGTGCCGGTGATCCCGTTCGGCGTCGGTTCGTCGCTCGAAGGCCATCTGCTTGCGGTGCAGGGCGGTGTCAGCATCGACCTGTCGCGAATGAACGCGCTGCTCGCGGTCCAGCCCGAGGACTTGACCGTGAGGTGCCAGGCGGGCGTCACGCGGATGCAGCTGAACAACGAGATCCGCCACACGGGGCTGTTCTTCCCGATCGACCCGGGTGCGGACGCGACCCTCGGCGGCATGTGCGCGACGCGCGCCAGCGGCACGAACGCGGTGCGCTACGGCACGATGCGCGAGAACGTGCTGGGCCTCACGGTGGTCACGCCGCAGGGCGAGGTGATCCATACCGGCACGCGCGCGCGCAAATCATCGGCGGGCTACGACCTGACGCGGTTGATGGTCGGCAGTGAAGGCACGCTCGGCGTGATCACCGAGGTGACCTTGCGCATCTACCCGCTGCCCGAGGCCATCTCGGCCGCGACGTGCACCTTCCCGAGCATCGACGCCGCGGTGCGCACGACGATCCAGATCATCCAGATGGGCATCCCGATCGCGCGCTGCGAGCTGCTCGATGCGCACGCGGTGCGCGCCGTCAATCGGCACGACAAGCTCACGCTTGCCGAAGCGCCGATGCTGCTGATGGAGTTCCATGGCAGCGAGGCGAGCGTGGCCGAGCAAGCCGCCACGGTGCAGGAGATCGCGGCCGAGTTCGGCGGTGCCGGCTTCGAGTGGGCGACCACGCCCGAGGCGCGCACCAAGCTCTGGACGGCGCGCCACCACGCCTACTTTGCCGGCTTGCAGATGAAGCCCGGCTGCCGCACCGTGAGCACCGACACCTGCGTGCCGATCTCGAAACTGGCCGAGTGCGTGACGACCGCGAGCGAGGCCGCCACCGCGGCCGGCATGCAGCACTACATCGTCGGGCATGTCGGCGACGGCAACTTCCACATCGCCTACCTCGTCGATCCGACAGTGCCGGCCGAGCGCGAGTTGGCCGAACGCCTCAATCACGAGTTGGTGCAGCGAGCGATCGATGCGCAAGGCACGTGCAGCGGCGAGCACGGCATCGGGCTGCACAAGATGGGCTTTCTGGTCACCGAAGCCGGTGCCGGCGCGATCGACATGATGCGCACCTTGAAGCGCGCGCTCGACCCGAAGAACATCATGAACCCCGGGAAGATCTTTGTGCTCTAGTTGTGCTGGGGGGCTGGCACCGACCAGGTCTTCGATATGGTGCCGGTGCTGTCCACGCTGTCGAGCTGAACCCCAAAGCCCCACAGCCGGGCCGCGTGCTTCAGCACCTCTTGCGAGCTTTCGTGCAGCGGCCGGTTGTTGTGCTGCGTGTGACGCAGCGTCAGCGAGCGATCGCCGCGCAGGTTGACGTTCCAGACCTGGATGTCGGGCTCGCGCGAACTCAGGTCGTACTGGTGCGACAGCGCCTCGCGCAGGCGCCGGAAGCCGGTTGGGTCGTGGATCGCGGAGACCTCGAGGTTCTCGGCCTTCTCGTCATCGATGATCGCGAACAAGCGCAGGTCACGCATCAGCTTCGGGCTCAGGTACTGGCCGACGAAGCTCTCGTCCTTGAAGTTGCGCATCGCGTGGTCGAGCGTCGGTAGCCACGGCTTGCCGGCGAAGTTGGGGAACCACTCGCGGTCCTCGTCGGTCGGGTGTTCGCAGATGCGCTTGATGTCGGTGTACATCGCAAAGCCCAGCGCATAGGGATTGATGCCGCTGTAGGCGCGGTGCCCTACGGGTGGCTGGTAGACCACGTTGGTGTGCGACTTGAGCCACTCGATCATCACGCCGTCGGTCAGGTAACCGTCGTCGTACATGGTGTTGAGCAGGTGGTGGTGCCAGAACGTGGCCCAGCCTTCGTTCATCACCTGCGTCTGGCGCTGGGGGTAGAAGTACTGCGCGATCTTGCGGACGATGCGCACGATCTCGCGCTGCCAGGGTTCGAGCAGCGGCGCGTTCTTCTCGATGAAGTACAGGATGTTCTCCTGCAACTCGGCCGGGAAGCGCTTCGCCTCGGTGCCGCCTTCGGCTTTCTCGACCTTCTTCGGCAACGTGCGCCAGATGTCGTTGACCTGGGATTGCGCGTGGGCGAGCCTGTCCTTGCGGCGCGCCGATTCTTCGGCGAGCGACAGCTTGCTGGGGCGGCGATAGCGATCGACGCCGTAGTTCTGCAACGCGTGGCAGCTGTCGAGCAGCTGCTCGACCTGCTGCATGCCGTGGCGCTCTTCGCACTCGGCGATGTAGTTCTTCGAGTAGACGAGGTAGTCGATGATCGACGACGCGTCCGTCCACAGCTTGAAGAGGTAATTGCCCTTGAAGAAGCTGTTGTGGCCGTAGGCCGCGTGCGCGATCACCAGCGCCTGCATCGCGGTCGTGTTCTCCTCCATCAGGTAGCTGATGCACGGATCGGAGTTGATGACGATCTCGTACGCCAGCCCCATGTGGCCGCGCTTGTAGTTCTTCTCGTTGGAGATGAACTCCTTGCCGTAACTCCAGTGGCGGTAGTTCACCGGCATGCCGACCGAGGCATAGGCGTCCATCATCTGCTCGGCGGTGATGATCTCGAGCTGGTTCGGATAGGTGTCGAGGCCGAAGCGCCAGGCCGTGGCACGGATCGCGTCGTGGTACTGCTCGATCAGCTCGAACGACCAGTCGCTCGGGTCGGGCAGCCGCGCACTCGGACGCGGACCTGCGGGGCGCGGCGCCTGCAACGGGCCGCGCTCGGCCTTGCGCCGGTCGTTCGGATAGGGTTCCGGCGCCGCAACGCTGACCCGACGTTCACCAGGGAAGCCGCTCATGTGATCTCCTGGTTCAAGAGGTCGCCCCTTCCTTCTTGAACAGCTCACGAAAGACAGGGTAGATCTGTGCCGCAGAACTCACCTTGCGCATCGCGAACTGCGGGTGCGACTCCTGCAGGCGGGTGTATTCCTCCCACAGGTTCTGCTCTTCTTCGGCCACCTGGACGTACGCGAAGTAGCGGCACACCGGCAGCAGGTTTTCGGTCAGCAACTCGCGGCAGCGGCCGCTGTCATGGTGCCAGTTGTCGCCGTCGCTGGCCTGCGCGCCGTAGATGTTCCACTCGGTCGGCGAGTAGCGCGCCTTGATGATCTCGTCCATCAGCACCAGCGCGCTCGACACCACGGTGCCGCCCGTTTCGCGCGCGTGGAAGAAGTTCTCTTCGTCGACCTCTTGCGCCTGCGTGTGGTGGCGAATGAAGACGAGGTCAATCTTGTCGTAGTGCCGCGTCAGGAACAGGTAGAGCAGGATGAAGAAGCGCTTCGACAGCTCCTTGCGCCCTTCGTCCATCGAGCCCGACACGTCCATCAGGCAAAACATCACCGCCTTCGTGGTGGGCACCGGCACCTTCACGCGGCTGCGAAAGCGCAGGTCGATCGGGTCGAGGTAGGGGATGCGCGAGAGGCGGTTCTTCAGCACGGCGATGCGCTCTTCGAGATCGAGGCGTTCGGCTTCGCGGCGGATATCGACCGGGCGTGCGAGCACCAGCGCGAGTTGTTCTTCGAGCTCGCGCAACTCGCCGCGCGAGCCTGCGCCGATGGCCAGCCGACGGCCGATCGCGCCGCGCATCGAACGCACCACGCTCAGGTTGCTCGGCGTGCCGTCGCTGACGAAGCCGGCGCGGTGGCTCTTCCATTCGGGCGTTTCGGCGAGCTGCGTCTGCGTCATGCGAGGCAACGCGAGATCGTCGAAGAAGATCTGCATGAACTCTTCCTTGGTCAGGTGAAAGACGAAGTCGTCCTCGCCCTCCCCGGAATCGCCGGCCTCACCCTTGCCGCTGCCCTTGCCGCCGCCGCCCTTGGGCCGCTCGATCCGGTCGCCGGTCACGTACTCCTGGTTGCCCGGGTGCACCATTTCGCGCTTGCCGCCGCTGCCGTGGCCGAAGACCGGTTCGTTGATGTCGCGCTTCGGGATGTGGATGTCTTCGCCGCGCTCCATGTCACGAATGCCGCGGCCATCGACGGCCCGGCGCACCGCATCACGCACCTGATCCTGATGACGGCGCAGGAAGCGCTCGCGGTTGCCGATGGACTTGTTCTTGCCCGCCAAGCGCCGATCGATGATCTGCTGGAGCATGGGTTCTCCGTTCTTGACCCGTGGGGTTAGCTGCTCTTGCGCACCCTCAGGTACCACTCACACAACAGCCGCACCTGCTTCGCGGTGTAGCCCTTGTCCACCATCCTGTTGACGAAGTTCTCGTGCTTCTTGGCTTCGTCGGCGCTGGCCTTGGCGTTGAAGCTGATCACCGGCAGCAACTCTTCGGTGTTCGAGAACATCTTCTTCTCGATCACTGTTCGCAGCTTCTCGTAGCTCGACCACACCGGGTTGTTGCCGGCGTTGTTGGCGCGCGCGCGCAGCACGAAGTTGACGATCTCGTTGCGGAAGTCCTTCGGGTTGCTGATGCCGGCGGGCTTCTCGATCTTCTCGAGCTCGGCGTTCAGCGAGGCGCGGTCGAAGACCTCGCCGGTGTCGGTGTCGCGGTACTCCTGATCCTGGATCCAGTAGTCGGCGTAGGTGACGTAGCGATCGAAGATGTTCTGGCCGTACTCGCTGTAGCTCTCGAGGTAGGCGGTCTGGATCTCCTTGCCGATGAACTCGGCATAGCGCGCCGACAGGTGCTCCTTGATGAAGCCGAGGTACTTTTGCTCCAGCTCGGCCGGGAACTGCTCGCGCTCGATCTGCTGCTCCAGCACGTACATCAGGTGCACCGGGTTCGCGGCCACTTCGGCCGGGTCGAAGTTGAAGACCTTGGACAGGATCTTGAACGCGAAGCGCGTCGAGACGCCGCTCATGCCTTCATCGACGCCGGCGTAGTCACGGTACTCCTGGTAGCTCTTGGCGCGCGGGTCGGTGTCCTTCAGGTTTTCGCCGTCGTAGATCTGCATCTTCGAGTACAGCGACGAGTTCTCCGGCTCCTTCAGGCGCGTCAGCATCGCGAACTGGCTCATCATCTTCAAGGTGCCCGGGGCGCACTTGGCCTCCAGCAGCGAGGAGCCGCGCAGCAGCTTCTCGTAGATCTTGACCTCTTCGGAAACGCGCAGGCAATACGGCACCTTGACGATGTAGATGCGGTCGAGGAAGGCCTCGTTGTTCTTGTTGTTGCGGAAGGTCTTCCATTCGCTTTCATTGCTGTGCGCGAGCACGATGCCGTCGAACGGGATTGCGCCGAAACCTTCGGTGCCCTTGAAGTTGCCCTCTTGGGTGGCGGTGAGCAGCGGGTGCAGCACCTTGATCGGCGCCTTGAACATCTCGACGAACTCGAGCAAGCCCTGGTTGGCCAGGCACAGACCGCCGGAGAAGCTGTAGGCGTCCGGGTCGTCCTGCGCGAAGGTTTCGAGCTTGCGGATGTCGACCTTGCCGACGAGTGCGGAGATGTCCTGGTTGTTCTCGTCGCCCGGCTCGGTTTTGGAGACACCGATCTGCTTGAGCACGCTGGGCAGCCGCTTGACGATGCGGAACTTGCGAATATCGCCGCCGAACTCTTCGAGCCGCTTCACCGCCCACGGGCTCATGATGCGGCTGAGGTAGCGCCGCGGGATGCCGTATTCCTTTTCGAGCAACGGGCCGTCCTCGACCGAGTCGAACAGGCCCAGCGGCGATTCGTTGACCGGCGAGCCCTTGATCGCATAGAACGGGACCTGCTCCATCAGCAGCTTGAGGCGCTCGGCGATCGAGCTCTTGCCGCCGCCCACGGGGCCGAGCAAATACAGGATCTGCTTCTTTTCTTCCAGGCCTTGCGCCGCATGGCGGAAGTACGAGACCACCTGCTCGATGGCGTCTTCCATGCCGTAGAACTCGGCGAACGCGGGGTAGATCTTGATGACCTTGTTCGCAAACAGGCGCGACATGCGCGTGTCATTGCGCGTGTCGACCATCTTCGGTTCGCCGATCGCGCGAAGCATGCGCTCGGCGGCCGTGGCATAGGCCACCGGGTTGCGCTTGCACTCGGCGAGGTATTCCTCGATCGAGAGTTCTTCTTCGCGGCTGCGCTCGAAGCGGGCGGCAAAGTTGCTGACGACATCCATGCTGATCTCCTGTGCGAGAAGGAGACGTTGACGGCGGCGCGACGCCCCCGCCCTTCAACGCCTGGGGAAGTTCTGATGACACCCGGCGGGCGCCATCAGAGCTTTCCGTTCATCAGCAAGTCATGTGCGTATCAAGCTTCGTTCATTCTGCGCCAGCCGATCGATCAAGTACAAGGTTCAAGACCACTCATTTGCGTGCTCGAATCCAACATCAAGCGATTAGCAAACAACGTGCCGAATAGCCTCGCGTTGACGCGCATGTGATGCAGAGCGTGCCGATGTGCGCGAAGTTCCGTGTGTGACATCGGAATGGTCTCAGCGTGGCCCGAGCCCGAGCTTGCCGAGCAGGCCATTGAGCTCGTCGAGCGAGCCGAAGCCGATCGCGACCTCGCCCTGCTCGCCGCGCTTGGTGCGCTTCTTGATACGAATTTCTACACTCGCCGTCAGCGCATCCGACAGTTCGTGCTCGATGCGTTGCAGGTCTCGCGGCTTCTCGTGCTTGGCGCGCAGCAGCGTGGTTTGGCGGCCGGCGCTCGCGCCAACGCGGGCGACGAGCTTTTCGGCCTCGCGCACCGAGAGTTTTTTCGCGACGATCTCGGTCGCACTCAGGATCTGCTGCGCGCCTTCGAGCGGCAGCAGCGCGCGTGCGTGACCCATGTCGATGTCGCCGGCCATCAGCAGCTGCTGTACGGGCTCGGTCAGGCTGAGCAACCGCAGCAGGTTGCTCGCGGCGCTGCGCGAGCGCCCGACCGCCTGTGCTGCCATCTCGTGCGTCAACCCGAACTCATCGGTCAGCCGCTTCAGCCCGTGCGCTTCTTCGAGCGGGTTGAGGTCTTCGCGCTGGATGTTCTCGATCAGCGCCATCGCCGCGGCGGATTCGTCAGGCACGTCCTTGACGAGCACCGGTACTTCTTCGAGCCCGGCGAGCTTGGCCGCGCGCGCGCGGCGCTCGCCGGCGATGATCTCGTAGCGACCGCCGCTCAGCGGCCGCACCAGCACCGGCTGCATCACCCCTTGCGCCTTGATGCTCTCGGCCAGCTCGTAGAGCGAGCCCTCGTCCATGCGTGTGCGCGGTTGGTACTTGCCGGTCTGCAACTGCGAGAGCTTGAGCACATGGGGCGTGGTGTCTGCGGCCGCGGCCGTCACCTCATCCGCACTCTTGACGCGGGGGCCGAGCAATGCTTCGAGGCCGAGGCCGAGGCCCTTGGGTTTCTTGGTCACCATGGGCCCGATTGTGAGCGATCAGGCGATGACGGATTGAAGCAGCGCCCGGCCCTCGGGCCAGTCGCCGAGGCCGGAGTCGCCGTTGATGTGGCCGCGTGCACCGATGGCCGTGACCGTGCTGCCCCAGTCGCGCGCCATGCCGGCGGCGCGATCGGGCGCGCAGAACGGATCGTCGCTGGTGACCACCACCATGCTCGCGAACGGCAAGCGCGCTCGCACGATCGGCCGCCAGTTGAACAGGTTGGGCGGCGTGTCCTCGCGTTCGGTGTCGGGCGGCGCCACGAGCAACGCGGCGTGCACGCGTGCGGTGTGTCGGGAGTGCGCAGCCCACGCCGCAATGAGCTGGCAGCCGAGGCTGTGTGCGATCAGCACGGCGGGTTGCTCGGAGGCTTGCAGCACCTCGTCGAGCCGGGCCATCCAGTCGCCGCGACGCGGCCAGAGCCAATCGTCCTGCTGCACGCGCTCGCAACCGTGCAGCGCCTCCCAGCGGCTTTGCCAGTGGGCCGGCCCGGAATCGAGCCATCCCGGCAGCAGCAGATGGCGCAGCGGTCTCGACATGCTCTGGTTTATCCTTGCGGCTCGTATCGGTGAGGAACGGGTGATGAATTACCGCGCATTTGTTGATGGCCAGGAAGGCACGACCGGCCTGCGCATCCACGAGTATCTCGCGCAGCGCGATGACGTCGAGGTGCTGCGCATTGACGCCGACAAGCGCAAGGACGCCGCCGAACGCGCGCGCTTGCTGAACGCCGCCGATGTCGCCTTTCTGTGTCTGCCTGACGTGGCCGCGCGCGAAGCTGCCGCGCTGGTCACCAACCCCGAGACCTGCCTGATCGACGCGAGCACCGCGCACCGCACCGCGGCGGGCTGGGTCTTCGGCCTGCCCGAACTCGCGCCCGGTCAGCGTGACCTGCTGCGCCGGGCCAAGCGCATCTCGAATCCCGGCTGCCACGCCTCGGCTTTCATCCTGCTGCTGCGGCCGCTGGTCGATGCCGGCCTCGTCCCCGCCGGCCTGCCGGTCACCGCGAGTTCGATCACCGGGTACTCGGGCGGCGGCAAGAAGATGATCGAGCAGTACGAAGCCGGCGGCGACGCGCGGCTCGACGCACCGCGGCCGTATGCCTTGAGCCTGTCGCACAAGCACATTCCGGAGATGGCGGCGCACACCGGCCTGACGGTGCCGCCGGTGTTCATGCCGATCGTCGGCAAATTCTACAAGGGCTTGTCGGTAAGTGTGCCTTTACACCTGTCTCAATTGAAAGTGGGCACCACACCGGAGGCGCTGCATGCTGCGCTCCGGCATCGCTACGAGGGCGAACGCTTCATCCGCGTGATGCCGCTGCGGGATCCGGCGGCTCTGGCTGACGGCTACTTCGATGTGCAGGCGTGCAACGATACCAACCACGTCGATGTCTTCGTGTTCGCCAACGAGACGCAGGCGATCTTGATGGCCCGGCTCGACAACCTGGGCAAGGGCGCCAGCGGCGCGGCCGTTCAGTCGATGAACGTGCACTTGGGCCTCGACGAGGCGCTCGGCCTGTAGCGCTCGCTCACTGAGTACCTTTGTGCCGCGCACTCCGGTATTCGCCCTTGGGGCGGCCCGGCGTGCTCAGGCCGCGGACGGGTCGGCCGTTCGGTAGTGATAAGCGTAGCCGTCGGCGAAGCCGAGCCGGCGGTAGGTTGCGCGGGCCGCCGCGTTGTCGCTCTCGACCTGCAAGTAGGCGTGGCGCGCACCGCGCCGACGTGCCTCGCCAAGCAGATGCCGGCACAGCAGCGTTGCAAAGCCGCGGCCGCGTGCGGCCTCGGTGGTGAACACGTCGTACAAGCCGACGAGGCCGCCTTCGATCGCGAACTGTCCGCACGCAACCGTTTTGCCATTTGCTTGCAGCTCGAACGCCGAGAACGGGATCGGCGCGTTCAACAATCGCTGTGCGTGCGCCTGCCGCTCCACCAGCGTCGAGCGCCGGAACCCGCCGACACGGTCGGCGAAGGCCTCCGAGTCGATCGGGAGAATAGAAATATCAGTGAGCGCGAACTTCGCGTCTTGAGACAGCGTGGCCAACACCATCACCCGAGTATCGTCAAAGCTCCGCAGGCCTCGCTGTGCGAGCAGCGTGTCGAGCGTGGTGGGCAACGAGAAGGGTGTGATGCGCACGATCAGCGGCAGACCGGCCTCGGCGTATAGCGACGCGCAAGCCGCGAGCCGCTCTTCGACCGACGATCGGCCCGTGGCGACCGGATGAATGCAGCGGGCGCGTTTGGCCTTGCCTGGAGAAAATCGCACCAGCCAGCCGTCGAGCCAACGCTGTTGCGGTGGCGCGCTGGCGTTCAGGCCTGCGTCTTCGATGCGCGCCAGCAGCGCCGCGTCGAAGGCTGGATTAAGGCCCTGGAGCATCAGCTGTGGCGACCGCCGGCGCGGCGCCGAGCCGCTCCGACATCTCCTTTGCGAACTCGACAAATGCCTGCGCACCTTTGGAGGCCGGGTCGAAGACGACACCAGGCAGGCCGTAGCTCGGCGCCTCGGCCAAGCGCACATTGCGCGGGATCACGGTGTTGAACACCTTGTCGCCGAAATGCGCCTTCAGCTGCTCGCCGACCTGCTGCTGCAAGGTGATGCGCGGGTCAAACATGACGCGCAGCAGGCCGATGATCTCCAGCGCCGGGTTCAGGTTGGCGTGCACCTGTTTGATGGTGTTGACCAGGTCGCTCAAGCCTTCGAGCGCGAAGTATTCGCACTGCATCGGCACGACCACGCCATGCGCACTGCACAGGCCGTTCAGCGTTAGCAGGCTCAGTGACGGCGGGCAATCGATCAGCACGAAGTCGTACTCGCCATCCACGGCCTCGAGGGCACCCTTCAGCCGGCGCTCGCGCCGTTCGAGTTCGACCAGTTCGACCTCGGCGCCAGCGAGCTCGCGATTCGCGCCGAGCACGTCGTACCCGGCTTTCGGGCTGGTCTGACGCGCTTCGGCGATCGAGGCGTTCTCAAGCAGCACGTCGTAGACGGTCAGTTCGAGCGCGCGCTTGTCCACGCCCGAACCCATCGTCGCGTTGCCCTGCGGGTCGAGATCGACGACGAGCACGCGCTTGCCGATCTGGCTCAGCCCGGCGGCGAGGTTCACGGTGGTCGTGGTCTTGCCGACGCCGCCCTTCTGGTTGGCAATACAGAAAATTCTGGCCATGGGCGGTTCAGTGGGGTGCGCCAAGCAGCGCCGTACGGCGGGGGTGGAGTGGGATTATAGGGAGGCCTTTGGCCGCATCCAGACGAGACAGCGCTCCGCATTCAGCTCGGGAATGCTCAATTGTTCCACGTGAAACACATCGATATCCGGGGGCAGCGTGGCCTGCTCGTCGGCCGGCGGCCTGCCCTTCATCGCCAGCCAGACGCCGCTGGAGGCGAGGTGTTGGCGCGTCAGGGCGACAAAATCGGACAGCGAGGCGAACGCGCGCGAGGTGATCACGTCGAATGTTGCGTCGTTCAGCTGCTCGACCCGCGCATGCTCGGCGTGCAAATTGCGCAGTCGCAGACTTGCAGCCACCTGGCGGATGAATGCCGCCTTCTTGCCGACCGCATCGACGCAAGTGACGGCGATCGTCGGGCACAAGATGGCGATCACGACGCCCGGCAAGCCGCCGCCGCTGCCCACGTCGAGCAGGCGACGTGGAGCCTCGTTCGCCAGCTGTTGGCGCAACGGGGCGATCACCGCGAGGCAATCGGCGATGTGCTGGATCAGCATGCGTTGCGGGTCGCGCACCGCGGTCAGGTTGTAGGTGCTGTTCCAGCGCTGAAGCAGGTCGATGTAGTCGAGCAGCAGGGTCGCGGCCTCATCGCTCAGCGGCAGATCGAGCTGCGCTGCGATGTCGCGCAGGTGCGCGCGCCGAGGATCGGCGGCGTCGTTCTCAGGCGGCGGCATCCGCGGCTCGGTCGTTCGGAGCAACGAAGCCTTTGAACCGCCCCTTCTTCAGGTGGATCAGCAAAAGCGACATCGCCGCCGGCGTCACCCCGGAGATGCGTGAGGCCTGGCCCAGCGTTTCCGGCCGGTGCTTGGTCAGCTTTTGCCGCACTTCGTAGCTCAGCGCAGCGACTTGCCGGTAATCGAGTTCGTCGGGCAGGCGAAGGTTCTCGAAATGGGTCGATCGGGCCACATCGTCTATCTGCTTGTCGATGTAGCCCGAGTACTTGGCGCTGATCTCGACCTGCTGGATGACTGCGTCTGCCAGCGGCTGGCCGAGTTCGGCGCGCAGGGTTTCACGTGAAACAACCGGCGCGATGCCGGCGACCGTCGCCACATCTGTCAAGGTGTCGAAGTCGATGCCGGGCCGGCGCAGCAGATCCGCGAACCGGTACTCGTGTTCGATGGACGTGCCGAGCAGGCGCTCGGCATCGGCGGCGGGCAGGGTGCTGGGGCGCACCCAGATGGATCTCATTCGCTCGGTCTCGCGGGCCAGGGCGTCGCGCTTGCGGTTGAACGCGGCCCAGCGCGCGTCGTCCACCAAGCCCAGCTCGCGGCCGATCTCGGTCAGCCGCAGGTCGGCGTTGTCCTCGCGCAGCTGCAGCCGGAACTCGGCGCGGCTGGTGAACATCCGGTACGGCTCGGTCACACCCTTTGTGATCAGGTCGTCGACGAGCACGCCGAGGTAGGCCTGGTCGCGCCGCGGCACCCATGCGTCCGCGCCGCGAACCTGCAGCGCAGCGTTCATCCCGGCGAACAGGCCCTGCGCGGCAGCTTCCTCGTAGCCGGTCGTGCCGTTGATCTGGCCGGCGAAGAACAGGCCGCCGATGGCCTTGGTTTCGAAGCTCGCCTTCAGCGCGCGCGGGTCGAAGTAGTCGTACTCGATCGCGTAGCCGGGCCGCAGGATGTGGGCATGCTCCAGCCCGACCATGCTGTGGACGGCATCGAGCTGCACGTCGAAGGGCAGCGAGGTAGAGATGCCGTTCGGGTAGAACTCATGCGTCGTCAGGCCCTCGGGCTCCAGAAAGATCTGGTGCGAATCCTTGTCGGAGAAGCGATTGACCTTGTCTTCGATGCTTGGGCAGTAGCGCGGGCCGACGCCGTCGATCAGCCCGGTGAACATCGGGCTGCGGTCGAAGCCGGCGCGGATGATCTCGTGCGTGCGCGCGTTCGTGTGCGTGATCCAGCACGGCACTTGCCGCGGATGCTGCGCGGCGCTGCCCATGAAGCTGAACACCGGCACTGGATCGACGTCACCGGGCTGCTCGCTCAGTATGCTGAAGTCGATGCTGCGGCCGTCGAGCCGTGGCGGCGTCCCGGTTTTGAGCCGACCCTGCGGCAGCTTCAGCTCCTTCAACCGTGCCGACAGCGCCACCGCGGGTGGATCGCCCGCGCGGCCCGCGCTGTGGCTTTGCAGCCCGATGTGGATCTTGCCATCGAGGAAAGTGCCCGCTGTCAACACCACAACGCGAGACTTGAAGCGAATGCCCACTTGCGTTATAGCGCCCGCCATGCGGTCACCTTCAAGCATGAGATCGTCGCAGGCGCCTTGAAACAGCCACAGCCCCGGTTGGTTCTCCAGCCGCCGCCGGATCGCGGCCTTGTACAAAATGCGGTCAGCCTGCGCGCGCGTCGCACGCACGGCCGGGCCCTTCGAGCCGTTCAGGATCCTGAACTGGATGCCGGCCTCATCGGTCGCCGCGGCCATCGCGCCGCCGAGCGCGTCGATCTCCTTCACGAGGTGGCCCTTGCCGATGCCGCCTATCGACGGATTGCAGCTC
Source organism: uncultured Rhizobacter sp. (assembly GCA_964247075.1). Lineage (GTDB taxonomy): Bacteria > Pseudomonadota > Gammaproteobacteria > Burkholderiales > Burkholderiaceae_C > LMDS01. Next base: position 238,550 of record CAXTSS010000005.1, read on the forward strand.
ATCTGCCCGAGCGTCTCGATGTTGTGCGTGAGCAGCAATGTGCTCGCGCCCATGCGCGCCGATGCCAGCGCGGCTTCGGTGCCGGCGTGGCCACCGCCGACCACGATCACATCGAACTCTTTCGGGAACAGCATCACTTGCCTGCTTTTTGAGCAAAGCGGAATTGTAGAGAAACGGGGCCCGGCCGATCAGGGCGTGGGCGCGCGCAGCATCTCCGTGTGGGGAATGCCGTCTTCGAGGTACGGCTGCCCGACCACGGCGAAGCCCAGCCCGACATAGAACGCTTCCAGCCGTGTCTGTGCCGAGATGCGGATGCCCTGGCCCGGGAACGCCTCGGCGCAGCACGTGACTGCGCGCCGCATCAGCTCGCGGCCGAGCCCGGTGCCACGCGCCGCAGCGGTCGTGATCACGCGGCCGATCGACGGCTCGGCATATTTTTCCCCGGGGTGCACGACGCGGGCATAGGCGAGCGGACCCTTGTGCCCGGGTGACCACGCCGCGAGGTGCCACGAGGCTTGGTCGACGCCATCGGCATCGAGGTAGACGCAGTCCTGCTCGATCGAGAAGACCTGCTGCCGCGCGCGGTAGATTGCGTCCAGCTCGAACACGCTCAGCTCGTCGAAGCGGCACCAGCGCCAGGTCAGCGATGTCGAGCCGACGCTCATCGCACGGCTGCGCTGCGCAGCGTGCGCGCGATGAACCACACCGAGACGGCCGCGATCAGCGCGGACACCAGCAGCGGCCCGAACAACTGCTCGACGCCGAAGGCCTCGCCCTTCAGCACCCGCGTCATCAACAGGTTCTGCGCCAGCGCCGGCACCCACAGGTACCAGGCCGACTCCTGACCGAGGCTGAACACGTTGATCAACGGCAGCAGCGAGGCCGCCAGCATCACTACCGTGGCGCTCGCCTGCGCTTCCTTGAAGGTCTTGCACCGGATCGCCACCGCCATCAGCAGCGCCGAGGCCGCGGCCGCGAACGGCAGCAGCACGACGAGGAACAGCAGCGCCTCGCGCGGCCCGTACTGGAACATGGCGGCCAGGGTGTCGCTGCGCAGCAGCCATTGGCCGGGCAGGAAGCTGAAGCAGCTCAGCACCGCGATCAGCATGCCGACGCTCGCGACCGCGCCCCACTTGCCCAGCACCAGCGCCCAGCGCTCTGCAGGGTTCATCAGCAGCGGTTCCAGCGACCCGCGTTCGCGCTCGCCGGCGGTCGTGTCGAGCGCGGCGTTGAGCGCGCCGGTCAACACCGCCATCAGCACGAAGAAGGGCAGCATGCCGGTGATCTGTGTCGCGCGCGTCTGCGTGCTCGCGAGGTCGCGCTCCTCGACCTGCACCGGCTCCAGCACGTCGGGCGAAACGCCGCGCATCGCGAGGTTCAGCGTCGCGCGTTCGCGGCTGAAGCCGCCGAGCAATCGCGCGGTGCGGTTGCTGCTCGCCTGCGAGCGCTGGTTCGCGCTGTCGGCCACGATCTCGACGACAGGCGCATCGCCGCGCTGCAGCGCCGCCTCGAAATCCTTCGGCACGACGACGACCGCATCCGTCAGCTTCGCGCTGCGCAGCTGCGCCTCGAAGTCGGCCGGTGCAATGCGCACTGTGAAGGTCTGGCGCTCGAAGTAGTTCTTCAGCGTCGGCGCATTGCTCAGGCCCGCGACGACGACCTCGCGCTGCTCAGCGCTCGATTCGAGCGACGCGACCAGGCCCGAGATCGCCATCAGCACCAACGGCCCCATCAGCACCGACGAGATCAGCACGGTGAGCAGGGTGCGGCGATCGCGCAGCGCGTCGATGAGCTCCTTGCGAAGAATCGTGAAGACGGCCTGCGAGCTCATGCCGTCGCTCCTTCGCCGACGAAGGCCAGCTTCACGAACGCCTCCTCGAAGTCCTGTTGACGAGTTTGCGCCAGCAGCTCGGCCACGCTGCCGGTGGCCACGGTACGGCCGTGCGCGACGACGACGACGCTGTCGCACAGCCGCTCGACCTCTTGCATGATGTGCGTCGAAAACACGATGCACTTCGCGCCGCCCTCGGGCGAGCGCAGCCAGCGCAGGCTGTCGCGCAGCGCGCGCGTGGCTAGCACATCGAGGCCGTTGGTCGGCTCGTCGAGGATGATGTTGGCCGGGTCGTGCACGAGCGCGCGTGCGAGCGCCGTCTTCATGCGCTCGCCCTGGCTGAAGCCCTCGGTGCGGCGGTCGAGCAGGGCGGCCATGTCGAACATCTGCGCCAGCGATTCGGCGCGCGCGTTCGCCGCCTCCACGCTCATGCCGTGCAGCCGGCCGTAGTAGACGATGTTCTCGCGCGCGCTCAGCCGCGGGTACAGGCCGCGCGCGTCCGAGAGCACGCCCATGCGCGCCAGCGCCTCGCGCGAGCGCGTGGCCACATCGATGCCGTCCACCGTCATGCGCCCGGCATCGGGCGTGATCAGGCCGGCGAGCATACGCAGGGTCGTCGTCTTGCCGGCGCCGTTCGGGCCGAGCAGGCCGGTGATGTGGCCGTCGGGGGCGTCAAGGTTCACGTCGCGCACGGCCTGCACGATGCGCGGCGCGGTGCGCTTCAGGCTGAAGCGAAAGCGGCCGCCGGCCGGCGCGCTGAACTGCTTCGCGAGCTGCTCGATGCGGATCATGGTGCCACTCCCGCGCTCATCGGCACGAACACGCCCGGCCGCGGGATCGCCTTCACGCAGCTGACGTCGAGCGCGGTGGCGGCGCTGTCGTCAACTGCGTCGATGAAGCGGTAGAGCAGGTCGCGCGCGCAGCCCACGCCGAGCACGCTGTGGCCGGCGTTGGGCACGATCACATGCTGGGCCGCCGGGCCGAGCGCTGCGGCCACGCGCGCGCCATGGCGCGGTGGCGTGGCCGGGTCGATGCCGCCGCTGAGAAGCAAGGTCGGCGTCGGGTGGGTCGGGATCTTGTAGAACTCCGCCGGCACCGCGCCGCGCGGCCACTGCGCGCAGACGCGTCGATACAGCGCCGCGTAGTCGCTGCGGAAGTCGGCGCCCGGCGCGTCGCTCGCGTCGTTCAGGCGCGGCGCGTCTTCGGCGCAGATGACCGAGAAGTGCATGCCCATCGCCAGCTGGATGCCCTTGCGCGAACCGAGCAGCGCGCCCACGCCGACCAGCGCCTCGATGCGCCCGGCGGCAGCTTCCGTGATCGCCGCCGGCAGCGCCGCCGCGGTGGCCGGCGAATAGAGCGCGCCGCGCACCGCGCCGAGCACCATGTCGCGGGTCAGCGTGAAACGCTCGATGCGGCCGTTGAGCGGCTGCGCGGCTGTCGCCAGTCGCGGCAGGCTCGCGAGCAGCGCGGCCCAGTCGGCGCGCAGCTTGGGGTAGCTGCTGCGGCAGGCCGGCTGTTGCTCGCAAGCGGTGAGCATCGCGTCGAGCGCGGCTTGGCTGTCGGTCGAGAAACTCGCGGGCAGCACCATGTCGGGTGGTGCCACCGAATCGAGCACGCTGCGGCGCACGCGCGTCGGGAACTGGCGCATGTACTCGAGCGCGGCGCGCGTGCCGTACGAAACGCCGACGAGGTCGATGCGCTCGGCGCCGAGCTGTGCGCGCACCGCGTCCAAGTCCTGCATCGCCAGCGCCGTCGTGAAAAGGCCGAGGTCGCTCTCGGCCTTGAGGTAGGGCAGCTTCAGCAGCGCCGCCTTGCATTGCATCAGCTGTTTGAACTGCTGCTCGGGGTCGGCTTGCTCGGCCAGCGTGTCACGCTTCGGGTCATCGCAGGCCAGCGGCGCGGACCGGCCGGTGCCGCGCTGGTCGACGAAGACGATGTCACGCCGGTTGTTGAGCCGGCTGAACAGCCCGAACACCTGCGGCGCGACATCGATCGCGCTCTGGCCCGGGCCGCCCGCGAGCAGGAACACCGGGTCGGGCAGCTTGCGCCGAGCCATCGCCGGCACGACGACGTAGTGCACCTCGATCTTCGGGCCCTCGGGCCGGGCCGGGTCGAGCGCGCGCTGCACCACGCCGCATTGCACGCTGTTGCGGATGCCGGGGACGCGGCACTCGGTGAGCGGCTGTGCCTGCGCGGCACACGCCGCGAGCGCCAGCATCGGCCACAGCGCTCGCTTCATTCGCCCAACAGGCGCTTGAGCTCGCCGCTGTCGATCAGCTTCTGCAGATCGCTCGCGCCGCCGACCAGGGACCCGCGCACGAACACCATCGGCAACGTCGGCCAGCCGGTCCACATCTTCAGCGCGTTGCGCTGGCGCCATTGGCTCAGGTAGCTGCCGTATTCGAGGTACTTGAAAGCGACCCCGGCGGCGTCAAGTGCGCGCCGCGCGCGGCGGCAGTGCGGGTTGCCCGCCATGCCGACGACCAGCACCGGGTTCGACGCCGCGGCCGACTGCACGTTGTGCACGATCTCGACGTGCAGGTTCGCGACCTTGTCGCGAACCGCAGGGTGCAGACGGGATTCGTCCAGCGTTTGACGGGGCATGGGCGGCCTTTGCGCAAAAGCGCAAGGGTAGCGCAGCTCCGTCGGACTGCGATCACGTCGCCAGTGCGCCGCGCTGGAAATCCGCCACGGCGGTGTGAATTTCCGCCGTCGTGTTCATCACGAACGGGCCGTACTGCGCGATCGGCTCGTTCAACGGCGCACCGGCCACAAGCAGCACGCGCGCGGCCCGCACGGCCGTGAGGCGCACGCCATCGGCCGCCGCGTCGTTCGCCAGGATTGCCATTTGCTCGCTCTCGACGTGCGTCGGCGCGTCACCGCCGACATCGACCACACCGCCGCCGTACACGTAGACGAACGCGTTGTGCCCCTTCGGCAGCGCGGCATCGAAGCGCTGCCCGGCGGGCAACCTGATGTCGAGCACCAGCGGCTCGGTCGTCGGGCGCGAGACGGCGCCGCTCACGCCGAGCGCGCTGCCGGCGATCACGCGCAGCGTCACGCCGCTGCCGAGTGTCAGCATGGGCACGTCGGCCGGCGGCACATCGCGGTAGGCGGGCGGCTGCATCTTGTCCTTCGCGGCCAGGTTCACCCAGAGCTGGAAGCCGGCCATGCGGCCTTCGGCCTGCTCGGGCATCTCGGAATGGATGATGCCGCGCCCGGCCGTCATCCACTGCACACTGCCCGGTTCGAGCAGGCCGACATTGCCGACGCTGTCTTGGTGGCGCATCCGGCCTTCGAGCATGATCGTCACAGTCTCGAAGCCGCGGTGCGGGTGGCTCGGAAAGCCGCCGATGTAGTCGCTTGCGGCATCGCTGCCGAAGGCGTCGAGCATCAGGAACGGGTCGAGGCGCTTTTGCAGCGGCTGCGTCAGCACGCGGGTGAGCTTGACGCCGTCGCCGTCGGACGTCGGTTGGCCGCGCACGATGCGTTCGACTGCGCGCGAGTGCTGGATCGAGGAAGTCATGGAGGTGTTCATGCGTTCAATGTAGGGCGCGCGGGAGCCCGCACCATTGGAGTGGAATTGCACGCATCCTTCAAGTCGCCTGAATGCGGTGTAATGACCTCCCCTTCACTCACGACGGACCTGCCATGAAGCTCTATTTCTCGCCCGGCGCCTGCTCGCTCGCCCCGCACATCGTCCTGAACGAATCGGGCCTCCCGTTCACGCTCGTCAAGGCCGATCTGCGGGCCCATAAGCTCGAAGACGGCAGCGATTACTACCCGATCAACTCGAAGGGCCAGGTGCCGCTGCTCGAGTTCGACAACGGCGAGCGCCTCTCCGAAGGCCCGGCGATCACGCAGTACATCGCCGACCAGGTGCCGGCCAAGAAGCTCGCACCGGCCAACGGCACGATGGCGCGCTACCGCCTGCAAGAGTGGTTGAACTTCATCACCAGCGAGCTGCACAAGGGCATCGGCGGAATGTTCAACCCGGCCATGCCCGACGTAGGCAAGACCGTGATACGCGCCCGCGCGACGGACAAGCTGAAATGGGTCGACGAGCAGCTCGAAGGCAAGCAGTACCTGATGGGCGACGCGTTCACGATCGCCGATGCCTACCTGTTCACCGTGACCACCTGGACCGCCCACACCGGCATCGACATCTCCGGCATGAAGAACCTGAGCGCGTTCCAGGCCCGCATGGCGGCGCGCCCGGCGGTGCAGGCCGCGATGAAGGCCGAAGGGCTGCTGAAGTAATGCGGCGCCGCGCCGGCCTGTGGGTTGCACTGGCCGCGCTCGCGGCCGGCGGCGCCTCGGCCGCAGTCGCCGATGGTCGCCCCGCGCTCGGCCGGCATGCCGCCGAGCTGTGCGTGGCGAACGCCTCGGCCGCACCCAGCTGCGGCCCGGCGCAGGTCGAGCTGCGGCGCGACGGCTCGGCGCGTGTGCGCATCGACGACCTCGTCTACCGGCTGCAGCTCAACAGCAGCCAGGTCGAGGTCGTGCTGATGCACGGCGCGGTGCAGGTCGACGAGTTCACGGTGCCGTATGCGTGGGTCGGCCGCTCGCTGCAGTTCACCGACGACGAGCGCCAGGTGCATTACGAGGTTCGTTTTGCAAAGCGGGGTCCGAATGAGCCAGGCCGTTGAGTTCTTCTTCGATGTCGGCAGCCCGACCGCCTACCTCGCATGGACGCAGCTGCCTGCGCTGTGCGCGAAAGCCGGCGCCACGCTGATCTACCGGCCGATGCTGCTGGGCGGCGTGTTCCAGGCTACCGGCAACGCCTCGCCCGCCACCGTCGCGGCCAAGAGCCGCTACATGAACGCCGACATGGCGCGCTACGCCAAGTCGTACGGCGTGCCGCTGGCGATCAACCCGCACTTCCCGATCAACACGCTGACCCTGATGCGCGGTGCGGCCGGCGTGCAGCTGCGCTTGCCGGCGCGCTTCGACGACTATCTGCGCGGCGTGTTCAAGGCGATGTGGGTCGATGGCCTGAACATGAACGACCCGGCGGTTGCGGCAAAGGCGCTGACGGCTGCCGGCTTCGACCCGGCCGAGATCATGGCGCTCACCGCCGATGCCGAGGTCAAGGCCGCGCTGCGCGCGACCACCGAAGAAGCCGTGGCCCGCGGCGCGTTCGGCGCCCCGACGATGTTTGTCGGCGACACGATGTTCTTCGGCCAGGACCGGCTGGAGTTCGTGCGCGCGGCGCTCGGCTGATCGCCTGGGTGGTCCGGGTCGGCGGCGGGGACGCCGGGCGCCGCCCCGCGAAGAAAGCCTCATTTCGCGACGCTTATCGATGCTCCGACGGCCGACGCCTCGGGAACAATGGTCACGTCCGCCATGAACAAAGACCACATCCCCGCGTTCACCCTCACGCCGCCCAAGCGCGTCGTCGAGACGAATCAAGCCCCTGCCTCGCGCACGCCCCGGTTCATCGACGACATTGCTGCGGGCCGGGTCGAGCTGCCGACGATCCCGAGCGTCGTGCAGCAGCTCATGGCCGCGCTGCGCGACCCGGATGTCGATTTCCGCAAGATCGGCATCGCGCTGTCGCGTGATCCGGTGCTGAGCGCGAAGGTGCTGCGCGTCGCGAACTCGTCGTTCTTCGGCGGTCAGCGCTCGATGGCGTCGATCGACGCCGCCGTGGGGCTGATCGGCATCCAGGCGCTCAATCGGCTCATCGTCGCCTGCGGGATTTCGTCCACGCTCGACGGCATCGCGGGCATCGACCTGCGCGTCTTCTGGCGCGACGCGTCGGTGGCCGCGACGGCCGCCCACAAGCTCGCGCCGCTGCTCGCCGCCGACGCGGAGGAGGCCTACATCTGCGGGCTGCTGCACGCCACCGGGCACCTGATCCTGTGCCGCAGCTACCCCGACATCGCGGAGGCGATGTTCACCGGCTTCGCGGTCCTTCGTGGCACCGAGCTCGCCGCGATCGAGCTGGAAGCCTTCGGCATCGACCACCCGACGGTGGGCGCGCTGTGGGCCGAATCGCTCGGGTTCCCGCAGGCCGTCGCGGACACCATCGGCAAGCTGGCGCAGCCGCTTGCCGCGAAGCACGGGCCGCTCGAACTCGTGCTGCGCAGCGCACGTTCACTGGCCGCGGCCGTCGCGCAGAAGGACGCCGAAGCGGTGGCACTCGCCGCGCTGCCGCCTCCAATGCGCGCGCTGTGCACCGCCGCCGATGGCCAGCCCAGCGCGCCGTTCAGCAAGCTCTACGACGTGTTGCGGGAGATCGAGCCGGCGTTCTGACGCCGTTCGCCGCGCTCAGCCGCGCGCTCGCCCGAAGAAATCCTCGCCGCCGATCTGGCCGCCCTTGAGCACGATCTCCAGGTCGTCGCGCTGCGGCACGCTCGACCAGGCCCGGCACAGCGGCGCGCCCGGTGCCAGGCCGGCCGACACGGTCAGGGCTTCGATGTCGAGTGCGCTGGCGACCTCGCCCGAACTGTCGCCACCGGCGACAACGACGCGCCGCAGCGGTGTGCTGTCCAGCAGCCTGCGCATGACCTCGGCCAGTGCCGCGCCGATGAGCCGCGCTGCATCGGGACGCGACTGGCGCGCGTCGCGTGCGAGGGCATCGAAGCCGAGCACTGTCGGATCGTCCGGGCCTTCCGCGCTGAAGACCAGCGGGCTGGCGCCCCGTTCGAGCGCCGCCTGCGCAACCTTGACGACGCGTTCGATCTCTTCCTCGCGGCTGTTCGCGTCGAGAGCGCGCGGCAATTGCAGGCGCTCGGTGACGAAGCCGTGGTGGCGCGCCCAGGCGATCTGCGATGCCGTCACGGGCGAGCAACTGCCACTGACGACTGCGATGGACGGTGCCGCCTTGGGCTCGGGCAGCGACGGCTCCGCGGGCACGAGCCCCAACGCGCGCCAGTGCGCGGCCAGCGCGTACTGCAGGCCGGACGACGATGCGCTGAAGATGCCGCGCCCACGCTGCTCCCAGACGAGCCGGCCGGCGGCGGCCAGCGTCTCGTCGTCGAGCACATCGATGAACACCACCGGCACGTCGTCGCCCGCGAGATCCTGGGCGCGTTGCGCAGCGGTGCCTTGGCGCAGCTGCAGCATGTCGATCAGCTCGATTCGGCGTGTCGTCTGCGCTGCGAGGTGCTTGCACAAATCCGATTCACCCATCGGCGTGACCGGATGGCGCGACATCGTCGGGTGCCGATCAAGCCGGTAGCCGACGCCATCGACTGCCGCGAAAAGGTTCCCGAAAACCTGGTATCGCTTCAGTCGCGGCGCCCCGACGATCGTCGGCGTCCAGCGGCCCGGCATCGTCTTCGTGCCCAGATCGATCGCGCTGCCGATCGAGCCGATGGTGGGTGACGAATCGAACGTGGAGCAGACCTTGTAGTGCAGGATCGGCGCCTTCAGCGACGCAAGTGCCGCGAAGACCTTGGGCAGCTCGGCCTCCATCCACGCCGGGCTTCGTCCGCGTGATGAGCCGGCGATGCCGATGCAGCGCGCATCGGCGAAGCGCGCCAGCATGGCCGCAGTCGGCGTGCTCAGGAACAGGACCGTCGATACGCCGGCCGCGGTCATCGCCTCCATCGCATCGGTCGAGCCGGTGAAGTCGTCTCCGTAGTAGGCCAGCAGCGGGCCGTCGGGCCACTGCTCGGCAGAGGGTGTCATCGCCAGAACTCCAGTGCCTGTGCCAGCGCCGGCACGCGCTCGGCGTGCTGCGCAAGCGGAATGCCGGAGGTCGCGGCCTGCCACGACGCGCGCAGCGCTTCGACGCCCGCGGGCACGCCGTTCGGGTGGCCGAAGATGCCGCCGCCGGCCGTGTGGATCAGGTCGGCGCAGCCCAGCGCGGCGTAGGTGTCGTGCGCTTGCAGGCCGGTCTGGCCCGAGCTGAACACCGGCATGGCCGGCAGGGCAGCGCTGGTCATCACCGGCGCGAGCACCGAGCGTGCCGCCGCGATCACGCTGTCATCCGATTCGCTGAACTTGTTGCGCAGGCCGTTGACGTGCAGGTGATCTGCGCCCGCGAGCCGCCAGATCTTCTGCAGCGGCGCGAAGTCGAAGCCGAGTGCCGGCGAGCGGTTCAGGTAGCCCCAGCCGGCTCGGTGTGCGTGGATCGGCAATTGCGAATGGCGCCGCAGCTCGGTCAGGCCGACGAGGCCGACCGAGTTCAGGCAGGCCATCACGCAGGTGCCGCCTTCGGCCAGCACGAGGTCGTGGCGGCGGCGCATCTTGTCCAGATCGCCGGTCAGGTTGAACGCGACCATCGCCTTCTTGCCAGTGCGCAGCGCGGCGTCGTTCACGACCCGCATCACCGCGCGCACGCGGTCGTCGAACGGGCAGTTCGGGCCGTCGGCCTGCAGCTCGTCGTCCTTGATGAAGTCGATGCCGCCGGCGACCAGTTCGCGCACCTGCTGCGCCGTCTCGTCGGCCGAGAGGCCGACGCTCGGCTTGATGATGGTGCCAATCAACGGGCCATGCGCAACGCCCGCCAGCTTGCGCGTGCCCTCGATGCCGAAGGCCGGCCCGGGGTAGGCGGCCGCGAAAGAGGGCGGCAACTGCAGGTCGAGCAGCCGCAGCCCGGTGACGGCGCGCAGCTCGTAGAGGTTGCCGGCGATCGTCGCCATCAGCGTCGGCAGGCAAGGCCCCAGGTTCTCGATCGGCCACGAGAGTTCGAGCACGCAGCGCGTGTAGCGGCTGGCCTGCTTCGGCGTCGGCAGGCTCGGCGTGGCCGAGCTGTCGATGACCTCGAGCCGTTCGACTCTTGCACCGGCGCGCGCCTTCAGCTCCGGTGTTTCGGTCGCGAGCGCCACGAAGGTCCCGCTCGACTGCTCGCCGGCGATCACCTCCGCGGTACGCGCCGGATCGTCGCCGGTTTCCAGCCAGTAGGTCGCGTGGATGCGTTCACCCATCGTCGTCTCCTCGGTGCGCGCGTCAGGTGATGCGGCGGATGCTTTCGGCGATCTCTTCACGATCGAACACCTTCAACCAATCGTCGCGCATCAGGCGCGGCTTGCCGAAGGTGATCGCCTTGTTGCAGGCGTCCGAGAACGCGCCCGGAATCTCCTTGAAGATCACCGCGGCCAGGATGTTCATGTGGCCGAGCAGGAAGTCGCGCGCGCACTGCTCGGGCACGCCGCGCCTGACGGTTTCGTCCATCGCCTCGCGCATCACGTCGAGCAGGGTCGCGCAGATGGTTTCAGACAGGCCCGGCTCGAGGATCGCCATCTGATCCACCGTGAGCCGGTACGAGCGCAGGATCGGCGCGTAGATCACCTTCGCAACCGCCTCGCCGAGGTCGAAGGCTTCGGCCGGGCCTTGCATCAACGCGCTGGTGATCGACTGTTTCGCCGCGCCACCGCCGAAGTGGTCCTTGCGCGCGTCGGCGTCGGTCTCGTCGTTGAAGATCGTCGGGTGGCAGGGGTGGGCGACGAAGTAGGTCAGGTCCTTGCGATCGGGCAGGTGACCGGCGAACGGCGCGGCCGCGTCCAGCGTCATCACCATCGTGCCGGCCTTGAGCTTGGGCGCGATCTCGTGCGAGATCTTGCCGATCAGCGTGTCCGGAATCGCCAGGATCACGACATCGGCGTTGTCCAGCGCCGCATCGACCTCGACGCACTCGATGCCGAGTTCGTCCTTCAGCCGCTGGCGGCCGGCAGCGCCGGGTTCGACGTGGCTCACGCGGTAGCTGGACTTCAGCAGGTTCTTCGACAGGCGTACGCCCATCTTGCCGCCGGCACCGAACAAGGCAATTTTTTCATTCACGATGGAGATCTCCGAGGTTGAAACACAGAACCGACCCGGTCACGTTGTGTGCGGCGCGGACTTCAGCAGCGCAGCGCAGCGCCCCCGCTGCGGCTCGTTCTTGTCGAGCGGCGCACACAGCCCGTCGAGTTGCGCCTGCAGGCGCTTGAGCGCGCCGGCATGCGCGCCGGCCTTGTTCCACGCCTGCAGCTTTGTGCCGACGCGTTGCAATGAACGGCCGCTGCGCTGGTAGAAGGCATCCGGCTGCTTCGCCGCTTCGGCGAACAGCTGAGTGGCCACCTTCTCGATGCGCACTTCGTCGTGCGGCGCGAGCTCGATGAGCGCGCTCACATAGCTCGCGCCCCATTGCAGCCGCGTGGCCGGGCCTTCGCTGGTGTCGAAAGCCTCGCCATACCAGCGCAGCGCTTCGGCGGTGTCGCCGCGCTTCTTCGCGTTGCCCGCGAGTTCGCTCATCAGGTAGTACGGTGAATGGCTCTTCGCCAGGTTTGCTTTCAGCAGCGCGTCGGATTCGACGCCGAGGCCGGCCTGGTCGAGCAAGTAGGCGGCCGACGTGACCACGGCCTGGCGCTCGTAGCCGTCGGTGATCTCGCGGTCGGCGCGTGCGGTCTGCTCCCGGATGTCAGCGAGCAGCGGCTCGGGCAGTTTCACGGCGGCGTCTTTCTTCGCGTCGATGCGCGCCAGATCGACCTGCGCGATCAAGGCCTGCATCCGGTCGGCGCGCGACAGCGTGGTGTCGGCCACGAAGCGTTTCAGCGCGGTGTCGAACGCGGTCAGCAACTCGGCGCGCTGCGCCGATGCGGGCTTGCCGAGTGCGCGGACGATCTCGGGCGCATAGTTCGTCAGCAGGTCGAGGTGGACGCGCGCGGTGCCGGCATCGGCGAGCAGCGCCAGCACGCTCGCCTGCGCAGCGGCGTCGGGGCTTGCCGGAGTCTTCTCGCCCGCCGCGGCGAGTGCCTTCAGGCGCAGCCGCGCGGCGACCTCGGGTGGGTCAGTGGGGCAGGTGTCGGCGAGCCGCTTGAGCAGGGCGGCCACGCCGTCCTTGGGCACGAGCTGCTGCTGGTCGGTGTCCCACGAGTAGAACGCGAGCAGGCGCCAGTCGTTGCCGCTCAAGGCCTTGGCGTCGGTCTTGACCTGCGCGAGCACGTCCTTCACCGGCCGCTGTGCGTTCATCCCGAGCGTCAGCACCTGCGCGTAGCGCTCGCCCTCGACCTCGCCCGGCAGGCGCGTGAGCTCGGTGCCCCGCGGACTGAACAACACCATCGTGGGGTAGCCGCTGACCTTGAAACGCGCGCCGAGTTTCTGTGCGCCGGGGCTGTCGCCATCCACATAGACCGGCACGAAAGCGCGCGAGCGTGCGATGAAATCCTGCCGATTGAACAGCGTTGCCTTCACCTGGTTGCACGGCGGGCACCAGGTCGCGCCCCAGTAGACGAACACCGGCTTGGCCTCGGCCAACGCCAGCGCGAACGCGGCATCGACGTCGGCATCGTTCGAGGCGTGGCGCCAGGCGATGCCGGCATCGACCGGTGCGGATGTGACCACGGCCGGCGCGGCCACCGGCGCGGGCTCTGGCGTCTTCGAGCAGCCGGCGATCAGCGCGGCGGCGATGAGTGAAACGGCGATCGGCTTCATGGGCGTCCGTTCAGATCAGCGCCGAGCATACAAGCAAGCTCGGACGAGCGCCGGGCCGCCCCAAGCCGGCCGAGCACCCGCTCGGCGGGTGGACTCGCGTACCCGCGAGGCCGGGTGCTCCATTTCTTCAATCCACCGGAGCGGGCGAATCCCTCACGACCGGCACGCGCGACGAGTTGAACTGCGCCAGCGCCACGCCGCCGAGCGTGAGCGCCGCGCCCGCGAGCTTCACGCCGGTGTATCGCTCGCCGCTGACGAACCACGCCACCAACCCGGCGACCGGCGGCATCAGGTACATCAGCGGCGCGCTGCGCGCCACACCGCGCACGGTGTTGACCCAGCCCCACACCAGCCAGCCGAGAAACGCCGAGATCAGCACCGCGTAGCACAGGCCGAGCCAGATCATCGGCGGCACCGCGCTCCAGTCGACACGCAAGCCGGCCGGCGCGCTCAGCAGCACCACCGGCGCACTGCCCAGCAGCGTGGCGTAGGCCATCACCGTGACGCCGCCGTGGCGCTCGATCAGCGGCTTCGCGGTAACGGTGTAGTACGAGAAGAACGAGGCCGCGACGAGCAGCGTGATGTCGCCGCCGCTGGCCTCCCAGTGGCCGCCGAGCAGCTTGTCGGAGAGGAACACGAGCACGCCCGCGCACGCCACCGCCACACCAGCGAGCTGGCCGCGCGTGAGCTGCTCCTCCACGCCCTGCCAGCGCAGGATCAGCAGCGTGAACACCGGCCCCATGGCCAGAATCAGCGAGCTCGAAAACGCCGTGGACCAGTGGATCCCGTAGGTCACGAGCCCGACGTGCAGCAGGTGGCCGGCGAGGCCGAGCCTGAGCAGCGCCAGCAGCTCGCTGCGCGGCACGCGCGGCCAGTTCAGGCCATGGCGCGAGAGCAGCAGCAGCGCCGCGGCGAGCGGCATCATCAGGTAGCGCGCAAACAGGAAGCCGCCCGGCGAGAGCGCCGCGAACACCGCCTTCTGCACGCTGAAGTTCGAGCCCCAGACGGCGACCATCGCGAGCGCCGCCCAGAGCGCGCGCCGCTCGACCTTGCCGCTCACGATGTCAGGTCGCGGGCTTGTCGCTCAACGCCTTCATGTTCTCGATCAGCTCGGCGCTCATCGGCGCGTTCAGGTTGATGCCCTTGGGCGGGATCGGCGACTGGAACCACTTCGTGTAGAGCTTGGCGAACTCGCCGCTCTTCATCAGCCCGGCGAGCGTGTCATCCACCAGCTTCTTGAAGGCCGGGTCGTCCTTGCGCAGCATGATCGCGTAGGGTTCGACCTGGATCGGGTCGCCGACCACCGCGAGCGCCGTCGGGCTCTGGCTGCTCGCGCGCAGGCCGTACAGCAGGATGTCGTCCATGCCGAATGCGACCGCGCGGCCGCTCTCGACCATCAACGCCGATTCGGCGTGGTCCTTCGCGGCGAGCAGGTCCATGCCGAGCTTCTTCTCCTCGTTCAGGTTGCGCAGGATCTTGTAATTGGTGGTGCCGGAGGTCGAGACCACGGCCTTGGCCCTAAGGTCGTCGATCGACTTGACCGTGGTGCCGGTCTTCACCAGAAAGCGCGTGCCGGTGTAGAAATAATTGGTCGCGAACTGCACCTGCTTGCCGCGCTCGCTGTTGTTGGTGGTCGAGCCGCATTCGATGTCGATCGTGCCGTTCTGCAGCAGCGGGATGCGGTTCGCCGAGGTCACGGACTGCAGGTTCACTTTCAAGTCCTTCATGCCCGTCGCGGCCTTCACGGCATCGACGATCTTCAGGCAGATCTCATGGCCGAAGCCGACCGGCTGCGCCTTGTCGTCGAGGTAGGAGAACGGGATCGACGACTCGCGGTACGCGAGCGTGATCGCGCCGGCCTGCTTGACCTTGTCGAGTGTGGCGGGGCTCTGAGCGAACGCCGGGGCGGCGAGGGCCAGCAACGTCATCAGGCAGGTCAGGCGCATAAGTGATCCTTGTGAGCGGGGGGTGGCGTGGGTGGATGGTACGGAACGAACCCGGATGGTCAATGGCCTCGGCTAGCATTTGCGATCGGTTCAGCCCTCCGGAGCGTTCGACATGCATTTGAAACTGACGATCACCGCCCTGCTGCTCGCCCTCGCCGCCGGCGCGCACGCCGCCGACGAGCCCAAGCTGCTCAACATCTACAACTGGTCGGACTACATCGCCGACGACACGATCAAGAACTTCGAGAAAGAGACCGGCATCAAGGTCAACTACGACAACTACGACGCCAACGAGGTGCTGCAAGCCAAGCTGGTGGCGGGCAAGAGCGGCTACGACATCGTCGTGCCGGGCTCGCACTTCGCGAAGGGCCAGATCGCCGGCGGCGTGCTGCAGAAGCTCGACCGCAGCAAGCTCACCAACTGGGGCAACCTCGACAAGGGCCTGCTGGCGCAGCTGGCCAACGTCGACCCGGGCAACCAGTACCTGGTGGACTGGTTGTGGGGCTACGTGACGGTGGGCATCCACACGGCCAAGGTCAAGGCCGCCCTGGGCGATCTGCCGATGCCCGACAACGCCTGGAGCCTGATCTTCGACCCGAAGTACGCGGCCAAGCTCAAGGGTTGCGGCATCAACTACCTCGACTCGGCCTCCGAGGTGCTGCCGGTCGCGATGCTGTACGTCGGCAAGCCGGCCTACAGCGCCAGCGTGGCCGACTACGACGCCGCCGCGAAGATGCTGAAGACGGTGCGGCCCTACGTCACGCGCTTCTCGTCGAGCGGCTACATCAACGACCTCGCCGGTGGCTCGCTGTGCGTGGTGATGGGTTACTCCGGCGACATCAACATCGCGCGCGCCCGCGCGATCGAGGCCGCGCCGAAGGCGCCGCCGGCGATCGAAGCGCTGATCCCGAAGGGCGGCGCGACGCTGTTCTTCGACACGATGGCGATCCCGAAGGACGCGCCGCACCCGAACAACGCGCACCTGTGGATCAACTACATCCTGCGCCCTGACGTGGCCGCGTCGCTGACGAACAAGGTCTTCTACGCCAACCCGAACGCCGCGTCGCTGAAGCTCGTGAAGAAGGACGTGGCCGACAACAAGACCGTCTTCCTGAGCGAGGCCGACCAGAAGCGCATGACGCCGCCGGATGCGGTGCCGCAGGAGGTGAAGCGGGTTCAGACCCGAATCTTCACCACGTTCAAGGCCGGCAAGTGAATGGTCAGCTGACCGTCACGCCCTTCCAGAACGCGACCCGGCCCTTGATGTTGGCGGCGGCTTCGCTCGGCTCCGGGTAGTACCAGACCGCGTTCTCGTTCATTTCGCCGTTCACCATCAGGCTGTAGTAGTGGGCCTGGCCCTTCCAGACGCAGCTGCTGCGGTGGTTGCTGAAGGTCGTGTATTCGCGCTTCAGGCTGGCTTCGGGGAAGTAATGGTTGCCTTCGACGATCACGGTGTCGTCGCTTTCGGCGATGGTCACGCCGTTCCAGGCGGCTTTCATGGGGCTCCTCGATGAGTCGATGCGCCATCATGGCGCATAGCGCGCCGACGCGCTCGCCAGCCGCGCCTTGACCGCGGCGGCGAGCGCCTGGTCACCGGCAACGACGACGCTGTCGCCGTGGCGCAGGATGTCCATCAACAGCTCGGTCGGGTCGCTGTAGGGCAGCTGCAGCTCGTAGCGGCCGTCGGCGAGGCGGCGGCCCTTCTGCCGTGGGTGCCACTCCTCGTTGGCGACCCATTGCGCGGCGTCGGCGTCGAAGACCAGCGTCGCCCAAGTCACCTTCGCGCCGCCGCCGTAGATGCCGTAGCCGCCATCGAGCTCGGCTTCCAGCTCGCGAAGCGGTACGCTCTTTGCCTTCGCGTCGAGCACCGCGGCCTCGCGCACCGCGTCGAGCGCGAAGCGCCGCAGCGCCTGGCTGGCGTGGCACCACGCATCCAGGTACCAGGTGCTGCGGTAGTTCACGAGGCGCTGCGGCGAGACCTCGCGCTCACTGGTGCTCTGGTCGCTGCGCTTGAAGTAGCGCAGGTGCAAACGCCGGCGCTGCATCAGCGCGCTGCCGAGCAGCTCGAAGTGCTTGCTCGGCACGCGCCGCCGTGCGGTGCCGATGACCTTGATGCGCCGCATCAGCGCGCGCGCCGCGGTCTCGTCGGTGCCGAGCATGCCTTGCAGCTTTTCCATCAGCGGCTGCAGGTGGCGTGCGAGCACACCGTCGTCGTCGAGGCCGGCGAGCAGCTGGTGCATCGTCAGCAGTGCGTGGATCTCGTTCTCGCTGAACCACAGGCCGGGCAATTCGTGGCGCGCTGCGTTCGCGTTCGCGGCAGCGGCAAAGCGGTAGCCGTTGTCGAGGGCGTCGTAGACGATCGGCGCGCTGAGCCGATCGCGCAGGTACTGCAGGTCGCGCTTGAGTGTGGCGGGCGAGACCGACAGCTCCTCTTGCAGCGCTGCGAAGCTGACGCTGCCGCGGCTGCGCAGCAGCAACTCGATCTTGTAGAAGCGTTCGGTTCGGTCCATGCGTGCAATGGTAGCTCACGCCATGAGCTACCAGGCCGTGACACTGGCCCCGTCGCCGCAACGGTTGCGGCGAACCCACCGGAGCTTGCCATGATTTCCCTGATCCACGACCAACGACAAATCGGCCTCATCGAACTTCCCGCTGCGCTGACCGCCCACGAGCAGGTCGGCTTCGAGCTCGGCTGGGATTACGCGCACCACCGCGTCGCCCTGCCCGCGCCCTATGCGCAGGAAGCCTCGCCGCTGCGCGACGGCCTGCGCGCCGGCGAGGCGACCTTCGGGCTGCGCACGCTGGCCGCGACCCGCCACGTGCGCAAGTGGCTGCAACTGCGGTTGCATGCATGGCTGCGCGGGCGCAGCGTCGAGCTGGTGCAGGTCACGCCGAACTACCTGCGGCAGATCGACGCGAGCCATTGCCCGATCACGCGCAGCGCGCTCTCCAGCGCCACGCTGGCGGCCACCGACGCGTCGATCGACCGCGTCCGCAACGACGCCGGCTACGCCGCCGGCAATCTCGCCGTGATGAGCACCAAGGCGAACCACGCGAAGGGCGCGCACGGCTTCCGCAGCGCGCTGCGCTGTGTGCAGCAGATCGAGGCAGAGCAACTCCCCGGCATCGGGGGCCTGACTGCGGCGCAATGGGCGCGTGTGGCCGTGCTGTGCAGCCTCGTCGAGCCGCTGTCGTTCGAAGAAGCGAGCGCGTTGCCGATGATGGTGCTGCCGCCGAACCGGCTGCGTCTGTTCAACCCCGTGCAGGCGCTGCAGGCCTTCATCAGCCGGCAATTGCTGGCGCCGGGCTGGAGCCAGCGTCTCAGCCGCTTCGAGGATCTGGTGCCCGGCAAGGCGCTGAAGCGCGACTTCAAGAGCTTCTTCATGGCGCTGCTGCCGCGCGTGCTCGAAGGCGGGCGGCTGCACGAGGTGCACACCGCGCGCTGGGCCGTCGAGGACGCGTGGCGTGCCTCCCTGGTGCAGCAGCGCTGGACGCGGTTCGCGCGCCAGCTCGATGCCGCGCAGTGCGAGGCGCTGCTGCTGAAGGCTGCGGCGCGGCGCCTGACCGCGGGCGTGGTCGCGTCGCACCCCGGCGCGGCCGCGACCGACGGCTGGAACTTGGCCACACGTGGCTACGTGCCGCACGGTGCTCCCGGCGCTCTCTTTGTCTCGTAGCGATGTCGATTCGGGTTCCCGCCGTTCGTCGTGTGATCGAGAGCCGATGGCGGCTCGACAGGAGAATCCCATGGCCAAGGCGATCCGAGTGACCGTCGAGAATGTCGTCAGCCCGGGTCACACCCGGCAGATCGATGCTGTCAAGTACGAGGCGATGAAAGCGGCCATGCTGCGCATCGCCCCGAAAGAGCCGCCCGGCGTCTCCGCTCTTGAAATGCGCGAAGGGCTCCAACCCTTGCTGCCCCAGGACTTGTGGCCGAATGGAGCGAAGGCGGGTTGGTGGCAAAAGGCGGTGCAGCTCGATCTCGAGGCCAAAGGCATCTTGTGCAGGGACAAGAAGTCAACGCCGCTGCGCTGGTGGCGAGCGGTCTGACTGAAACGTTATATTGCGGCCCTCGACCGCCCGCGATCGGGCTGACCGGCGCGTACCTGCGCCGGCCCAGTCAGGCAGGCGTGAGCACCCCACCCGAGTGACACCGATGCGACTTGCAATCATTTCCGGGCTCAGCCCGCTGCACCGCGTCTCGACGGCCGCGGCCCTGGTGGCCCTCAGCGCGTGCGCGAGCGCGCCGCCGCCCGCCGCCACGCCGGCCGAGTGGCCCGCGCAATGGCAGGCGCCGCTGCCGCACACCGGTCAGCTCAGCGCGCTGAATCAGTGGTGGCAGCAGTTCGACGATCCGCTGCTGGTGCAGCTGATCGCCTCGGCCCAGTCGGTGAGCCCCAGCATCGCCTCGGCCACCTCGCGCATCGAGCAGGCGCGTGCGGCGCGGGTCGCGGCGGGTGCCGCGCTGCTGCCCTCGCTCGACGCCAACGCCAGCGCGCTGCGCGGCCGGCAGGACTTCATCAACGGCGTGACCACAAACCTCGGCGCTGGCGTGCAGGCAAGCTGGGAGCTCGATCTCTTCGGCGGCCGGCGCGCGGCGCGCGAGGCCGCGCAGGCGCGCACTGACGGCGCACAGGCGGCCTGGCACGACGCTCGCGTCGCCGTCGCGGCCGAGGTCGCGACGAGCTACACCGGCTTGCGTGCCTGCGAGGCGCAGGTCGAGCAGACGCAGCTCGATGCGCGCTCGCGCAGCGAGACCGCGCGCCTCACCGAGCTCAGCCGCCAGGCCGGTTTCGAGGCGCCGGCGAGCGCCGCGCTGGCGCGCGCCAGCGCGGCACAGGGCAACAGCCTGCTGACCGAGCGACGCGCGCAATGCGATGTGCTCGTCAAAGGCTTGGTCGCGCTCACCGGTGTGGCGGAGCCGGCACTGCGCCGCCAACTCGCTGGCGGCGCGGCCAAGGTGCCGCGACCCGCGCAGTTGGTGATCGCCGACGTGCCGGCGCAGGCGCTGGCGCAGCGCCCCGATCTGCTCGCCGCCGAGCGCGAGTGGCTCGCGGCATCGGCCGAGGTTTCGCAGGCGCAGGCCGCGCGCCTGCCGCGCATCGCGCTCGCGGGCAGCCTGAGCGCGGCACGGTTCGAATCGAGCTTCGGCAACGACAGTGGCACGCTGTGGGCGATCGGTCCGGTGACGGTTTCGCTACCGCTGTTCGACGCCGGCACGCGCCGCGCCAACGTCGATGCCGCACAGGCGCGATACGTCGAGGCCGGGGCGGTCTATCGCGGCAAGCTGCGCACGGCGGTGCGCGAGGTCGAGGAGGCGTTGGTCGCGTTGCGCAGCACGGCCGATCGCGACGGCGATGCGCAGGTCGCGACCGAAGGCTTCGCGACCTCGTTCCGCGCCACCGAGGCGCGCTTCAAGGGCGGCCTCGCGAGCCTGTTCGAGCTCGAGGACGCGCGCCGCTCGGCGTTGGCCGCGCAGGTCGCGCTGATCGATCTGCAACGCGAACGCAGCACCGCGTGGATCACGCTGTACCGGGCCCTGGGCGGCGGTTGGTCGGAGGCGGACGCCACCGTGGTCACCCGGCAATGAACAAGAAATCAACAATGCAAACCGAATCGATCTTCCGCCTTGCCACTCTCGCGATCGCCGCCTTGTGCGTGGTCAGCGTCAGCGCCGCCGACGACAAGGCCGCCTCCGGCCCGGCCAAGGCCGCGCTCACCGTCACCGTCGCACAGCCGCAGCAATCGACGCTGGCGCGCAGCATCGCTGCCAACGGCAACATCACGGCCTGGCAGGAGGCCAGCATCGGCACCGAGGCGAACGGCCTGCGGCTGTCGGATGTGAAGGTCAACGTCGGCGATGTCGTCAAGCGCGGCCAGGTGCTCGCGACCTTTGCGCCCGACACGATGCAGGCCGACGTGGCGCAGATCCGCGCCTCGGTCGCCGAAGCCGAAGCGACGCTGGCCGAGGCCTCCGCGAACGCGCAGCGCGCGCGCACCTTGCAAGCCACCGGTGCGTTGAGCGAGGCCGCGATCAACCAGTACCTCACGGCCGAGCGCACCGCGAAGGCGCGGCTCGATGCGCAGCGCGCGATGGCCAACATGCAGCAGCTGCGGCTGAAGCAGACCCAGGTGCTCGCGCCCGACAGCGGCGTGATCTCGGCGCGCAGCGCGACGGTCGGCGCGGTGCTGCCGGCCGGGCAGGAGCTGTTCCGCATGATCCGGCAGGGCCGGCTCGAGTGGCGCGCCGAGGTCGCGGCCAACGACATGGCTTCGCTGCAACCCGGCATGGCCGCGCTCGTCACGGCCGGCAACGCGCCGCCGATCAAAGGCACGGTGCGCATGGTCGCGCCGACGGTCGATCCGCAGACGCGCAATGGCATCGTCTACGTCAACCTGCCGGCCTCGGGCGCGGCGCGCGCCGGCATGTTCGCGCGCGGCGAGTTCGAGATCGGCAGCGGCTCGGGGCTGACGCTCCCGCAGAGCGCGGTGCTGCTGCGCGACGGTTTCAGCACGGTGCTGCGCGTCGGCGCGGATTCGAAGGTCTCGCAGGTCAAGGTCAGCGTCGGCCGGCGCGTCGGCGACCGCATCGAGATCACGGGCGGGCTCGACGCGAGCGCGCGCGTGGTCGCGTCGGGCGCGGGCTTCCTGGGTGATGGCGACACCGTGCGCGTCGTGGCGGCGAAGTGAGGTCAGCAAGATGAACGTTTCCGCCTGGTCGATCCGCAACCCGATCCCGGGCGTCCTG
The DNA here is from genome assembly GCA_964247075.1 of uncultured Rhizobacter sp. Classification (GTDB taxonomy): domain Bacteria; phylum Pseudomonadota; class Gammaproteobacteria; order Burkholderiales; family Burkholderiaceae_C; genus LMDS01. The sequence continues at coordinate 260,436 of CAXTSS010000005.1, forward strand.
CTCTTCATCATGCTCACGCTGGTGGGCCTGATGGCGTTCAAGGCGATGAAGATCCAGAACTTCCCGGACATCGACCTGCCCACCGTCACCGTCACCGCGGCGCTGCCCGGCGCCTCGCCGGCGCAGCTCGAAACCGAGGTCGCGCGCAAGATCGAGAACTCGCTCGCCACCCTGCAAGGCGTCAAGCACATCTACACCACAGTGCAGGACGGCAGCGCGATCATCACGACCGAGTTCCGCCTCGAGAAGTCGACGCAGGAGGCGGTGGACGACGTGCGTGCCGCGGTCTCGCGCGTGCGCTCCGACCTGCCCGGCGACCTGCGCGACCCGGTCATCACGAAGATGGAGCTGGCCGGTGCGCCGATCCTGACCTACACGATCGCCTCACCGCGCATGGACGATGAAGCGCTCAGCTGGTTCGTCGACAACGCCGTGACCAAGAGCCTGCTGAGTGTGCGCGGCGTCGGCTCGGTGTCTCGTGTCGGCGGCGTGACGCGCGAGGTGCGCATCGAGCTCGACCCGGCGCGCCTGCAGGCGCTGAACGCGACCGCGGCCGACATCTCGCGCCAGCTGCGCATAACGCAGCAAGAGGCCTCCGGCGGCCGCACCGATGTCGGCGGCGCCGAGCAGTCGGTGCGCACGATCGCGACCGTCAAATCGGCCGATGAGCTGGCGCGGCTGGAGCTCACGTTGACCGACGGCCGGCGCATCCGGCTCGACCAGGTCGCGAACGTGAGCGACACCGTGGCCGAGAAGCGCTCCGCCGCGCTGCTGAACGGCAAGCCGGTCGTCGGCTTCGAGATCGTGCGCACGCGCGGCGCCGGCGAAACCGAGGTCGCGGCCGGCGTGCGCAAGCAGCTCGATGTGCTCAAGGCGGCGCACCCCGAGATCGTCGTCACCGAGGCCTTCAACTTCGTCGATCCGGTGCAGGAGAACTACGACGGCTCGATGCTCCTGATGTACGAGGGCGCCGCGCTCGCTGTGCTGGTGGTGTGGCTGTTCCTGCGCGACTGGCGCGCCACGCTGGTCTCAGCGACGGCGCTGCCGCTGTCGATCATCCCGGCGTTCGGCGCGATGTACCTGTTCGGCTTCACGCTCAACGGCGTGACCTTGCTGTCGCTGTCGCTGGTGGTCGGCATCCTGGTGGACGACGCGATCGTCGAGATCGAGAACATCATGCGCCACCTGCGCATGGGCAAGTCGCCGTTCCAGGCCGCGATGGAGGCGGCCGACGAGATCGGGCTGGCGGTGATCGCGACCACGTTCACGTTGATAGCGGTGTTCCTGCCGACCGCGTTCATGGCCGGCGTGCCGGGCAAGTTCTTCGTGCAGTTCGGCTGGACGGCGGCGATCGCGGTGTTCATGTCGCTGGTGGTCGCACGCATGCTGACGCCGATGATGTCGGCCTACATCCTGAAGCTGCCGACGAAGCCGCACGTCGAGGGACGCTGGGTCGCGATCTACATGTCGTGGGTCAAGGGCGCGCTCAAGCACCGCATCCTGACCACGATCGCGGCCGCGATCTTCCTGGTCGGTTCGTTCATGCTGGTGCCGCTGCTGCCGACCGGCTTCATCCCGCCGGACGATCTCTCGCAGACGCAGGTTGCGATCTCGCTGCCGCCGGGCGCGACCTTCGCGCAGACCTTTGCCGCGGCCGAAGCCGCGCGCGAAATCGTGCAGAAGAACAAGGACGTGAAGCTGGTCTACACCGCGGTTGGCGGCGGCAACACCGGCGGCGACCCGTTCGCGCCGAGCGGCGCGGCCGAGGTGCGCAAGGCGACGTTGACGATCAACATGACGCCGCGCGACGAACGACGCGGCGTGAAGAAGCAGGTCGTCGAACAACAGCTGCGCGACGCGCTCGACGTGCTGCCCGGCGCGCGCATCAAGGTTGGCTTCGGCGGCTCGAACGAGAAATACGTGCTGGTGCTGGCCGGTGAAGACGGCGACGCGCTCGGCGCGCATGCGCGCATCGTCGAGAAGGAGCTGCGCGGTATCCCCGGCATCGGCAACGTCGTCTCGACCAGCAGCCTGGTGCGGCCGGAGCTGATCGTGCGGCCCGACTTCGCGCGCGCCGCCGACCTCGGCGTCACGTCGGCGGCCATCGCCGACACCTTGCGCATCGCCACCTCGGGCGACTACGACCAGGCGCTGCCCAAGCTCAACCTGAGCCAGCGACAGGTGCCGATCGTGGTCAAGCTGGCGGCCGACGCGCGCACCGACCTCGCGCTGCTGTCGCGCCTGGCGGTGCCGGGCGCGCGCGGCCCGGTGATGCTGGGCAATGTGGCCACGCTCGCCATCGACAGCGGCCCGGCGCAGATCGACCGCTACGACCGCCAGCGCAACATCAACTTCGAGATCGAGCTGAACCAGCAGCCGCTCGGCGAGGTCGAGAAGAACGTGCTCGCGCTGCCGAGCATCAAGAACCTGCCGGCCGGCATCACGCAGGCCACGGTCGGCGATGCCGAGGCGATGGGCGAGCTGTTCGCGAGCTTCGGCCTGGCGATGCTCACGGGCGTGGCCTGCATCTACATCGTGCTGGTGCTGCTGTTCCACGACTTCGTGCAGCCGGTGAGCATCCTGGGCGCGTTGCTGCTGGCCATTCCCGGCGCGTTCCTCGCGCTGTTCATCACCCACACGGCGCTCTCGATGCCGTCGATGATCGGCCTGATCATGCTGATGGGCGTGGCCTCGAAGAACTCGATCCTGCTGATCGAGTACGCGATCATGGCGCGGCGCGACCGCGGCATGGACCGCATGGAATCGCTGCTCGACGCCTGCCACAAACGCGCCCGCCCGATCGTGATGACGACGATCGCGATGGGCGCCGGCATGATGCCGATCGCGCTCGGGCTGGGCACCGACCCGAGCTTTCGCGCGCCGATGGCGATCGTCGTGATCGGCGGCCTGATCACCTCCACCTTCATCAGCCTGCTGGTGATCCCGGTGATCTTCAGCGTCGTCGATGACGTGGAGCAGTGGACGCGCCGCTTCACGCATCGCAAGCCGGTTATGGAGGGCGCGGCTGGCGTGACCGACGCGCATTGATCGACAATGCGGCGTTGAAGCTGGGAGGCGTGCCCATGACAAAGCTCTACGTCGCCGTCGATCCGCACGGTGCGCAGGTGAGCTACCGCGACCGCAAGCGCTGGTGGTGGCTGCTGTCGGTGGTCTACCCGTTGTTGCCGTTCTCCGGCATGGCGTTGCAGGCCGCAACCGGTTTTGAGATCGCACTGGGCCTGCCGCTGCTGATCAGCTACGGATTGATGCCGTTGCTCGATGCGCTGATCGGCGAAGACCTCAACAACCCGCCCGAAGCCGTGGTGCCGCAGCTCGAGCAGGACCGCTACTACCGCTGGCTCACGTGGGCGACCGTGCCGCTGCACTTCGTCGCGCTGATCGGCTGTGCCTGGTGGGTCGGGACCCACGCGCTGTCGTGGTGGGCGGTGCTGATGCTGGCGTATGTCGCGGGCACGGATTCGGGCCTGGGCATCAACACCGGGCACGAACTCGGGCATAAGCACACCGCGATCGAACAGTGGTTGGCCCGGCTCGTGCTGGCGGTGCCGGCGTATGGTCATTTCACCGTCGAACACGGGCGCGGCCATCACCGCGCCGTCTCGACCCCGGAGGATCACGCGAGCGCCCGCATGGGCGAAAGCATCTACCGCTTCGCGTGGCGCGAACTGCCTGGCGGCATTCGCCGCGCCTGGGCGCTCGAGCGCGAGCGTCTCGCCTCGCGCGGCAAACCGGTCTGGAGCCCGCACAACACGATGCTGCAGAGCTACGCCGTCACGGCGGTGTTGCAGCTCGGCCTGGTTCTGATGTTCGGATGGGTCATGCTGCCCTTCCTCGCGGTGCACAACGTGGTGGCGTGGTGGCAACTCACCTCGGCCAACTATGTCGAGCATTACGGCCTGCTGCGCGAGCGGCTGCCGAACGGCAAGTACGAGATACCGCAGCCGCACCATTCGTGGAACACCAACCACCTCGTCACCAACCTGGCGCTGTTCCACTTGCAGCGCCATTCGGATCACCACGCCCATCCGTCGCGGCGCTACCAGTCGCTGCGGCACTTCGAGCAGTTGCCGCAGCTGCCGAGCGGCTACTTCGGGATGTTCCCGCTCGCCTACGTGCCGGCGCTGTGGTTCCAGGTCATGGACCCGCGTTTGCTGGCCTTGCCGCATGTCCATGGCGACCTGGCGCGGGTCAACGTCGACCCGCGGCGCTGCGATGCGATCCAGGCGCGCTACGGCAAGGTCTGCCGCCCGCCCGTGAGTGCCTGATACGGTCTGGCTTTCTATCCCGCTACTGCAGGAAGTGGCCTTCGCGGTTGACCAGCGCGAGGTCGACGTACGTCGAACCGGCGTGGTCGCCCGGCCGGTAGCGCAGCTTCACGCCGCCCAGGTCGATGTCCGCCGCTTCCAGCGCCTTGACGAGCGCGGCGCGCGACGGCTTGGCGCCGGTCTGGTCCAACGCGATCACCAGCGCCTTCGCGGTCATGTAGCCCTCGAGGCTGCCGTAGGAGAACGCGCGGCCGGGGTTGGCGAGCTTGAACGCGTCCTGGTACTCGCGGGCGATGGCGGTCTTGCGCGCCGAAGGGTTCGGCACGACCTGCGAGAACACCATGCCATGCGCGAGCGGGCCGAGCGAGGCGGCGAGTTGGGTCGAGCCGGAGTTGACCGCGAGAAAGGTGGTGCTCAGGCCAGCCGCGCGCGCCTTGCTGATCAGGCGGCCGTAGGCCGTGGCCGAACCGTGGTTGACCACCATGTCGGCCTTGGCGTCGCGCAGTTGCGCGACGAAGGCGTCGAGCTGCGCGTCGTCCACGGTCGACCTGATCGGCATCGCGGTGGCGAAGGCTGCGCCGAACTCGCTCGTCGCCAGCTTGACGTTGGCCAGGTGCTGTTGCCCCACCTCGGAGTCTGAGTGGAAGAACGCCACCCGTTTCAGGCCGATGCTGCTGCCGTAGCGGATCAACGCGCGGAACTCCTCGCGGTGTTCGGCATGCACCGGGAAGACGAGCGACTGGTGCGGGCGCCGCAGTGTCGGAGAGCCCGCCATCGGGCCGAAGAACGGCACCCGCAGCGACTCGGTCGCGGCCATCACCGCGGTCGACGGGCCGCCCTCGACCGACCCGAAGACGAGGAACGCGCCCTCCCGCACCAGCTGGCGAGCGTTCGTCTCGGCCACGGCGGTCTGGTTGTCGTCGTCGAGCGTGCGCAGCACGATCTGGCGACCGTGGACACCGCCGGCACGGTTGGCCTGATCGATCATGGTCCGGATGCCGGCGAGCACCTCCACGCCATACGCGTTCTTCCCGCCCTGCAGCGTGATGCTCTGCCCGACGACGATCTGGGTCGGGCTCACGCCCGGATCGGCCGCCTGGGCGACGGGCAGCAGGAGCGCGCCGGACCCTAACAGGCAGGCGCTCGCCAGGAGGCTTCGGAAGGCCGGAACGAATCGCATGGAGTTTCACCTCGATTGAGCCATCGCGCTCGACGATGGCGGGCCGTGGAACGGGCGGATTGCGGCGCGTCAGAACTTCGGCCAAACCCCCACCCCTGCGGAGGTGGACGGACAGACGCGTGCGAATATTCCCGGCTAGCGAACCCCGTCCGGCAATTCGATCTTGACCTCGAGCACCTCGAGGTTGTCCTGGCGCTCGAGGTGGACCTTGATGTCCTCGGCCTTGATCGACACGTACTTCGAGATCACCGCGATCAGCTCGCGCTGCAGCGCCGGCAGGTAGTCGGGGCGGCTCTTGCCGAGGCCGCTGCGTTCGTGGGCGAGGATGATCTGCAAGCGCTCCTTGGCAACGCTCGCGGTCTTCTTCTTCTCGCCCAGCAGGAAGGAAAGAAACGACATGCGCTTACCTCCCGCCGAACACGCGCTTGAAGAAGCCGGGCTTGGGCGCATCGGTGAAGCGCATCGGCCGGGTCTCGCCGAGGAAGCGCGCGACGATGTCCTTGTAGGCTTCCGCTACATCCGTGCCCTTCATGTGCACCGCCGGCACGCCTTGATTCGACGCGTCGAGCACGGTCTCCGATTCGGGCACGACGCCGATCAGGTCGATGCGCAGGATCTCCTTGATGTCCTCGAGCGAGAGCATCTGCCCGCCCTGCACCCGGTCCGGGTTGTAGCGCGTGATCAAGAGGTGCTCCTTGATCGGCTCCTTGCCGTCGATCGCGCGCTTGGTCTTGGAGGCCAGCATGCCGAGGATGCGGTCGGAGTCGCGCACCGACGAGACCTCCGGGTTGGTGACCACCAGCGCCTCGTCGGCGAAGTGCATCGCCATCAGCGCGCCGGTCTCGATGCCCGCGGGCGAGTCGCAGACGATGTAGTCGAACCCCATGCCCGACAGGTCGTTCAGCACCCGTTCGACGCCGTCCTGCGTCAGCGCGTCCTTGTCGCGCGTCTGCGAGGCGGCGAGCACGAACAGGTTGTCGCACTGCTTGTCCTTGATCAGCGCCTGATTCAGATTCGCTTCTTCCTGGATCACGTTGATCAGGTCGTACACCACGCGGCGTTCGCAGCCCATGATGAGGTCGAGGTTGCGCAGGCCGACGTCGAAGTCGATCACCGCGGTCTTGTGGCCCGCGAGCGCGAGGCCGGAGGCGAAGCTGGCGCTGGTCGTGGTCTTGCCCACGCCGCCCTTGCCGGAGGTCACCACCACGATCTTGGTCATTGGTTCAGGATCCTTTTCTTGAGCGGGTTCTAATCGATTGCCAGGGGCACGACGACGAGCTTCTCGCCTTCGAGCCTCACCTGCGCCGGCTTGCCCAGCACGTCCTTGGCGAGTTCGGTGTCGGTGGTGCGGTAGATGCCGGCGATGGAGAGCAATTGCGGCTCCATGCAGGTCGCGAAGATGCGCGCGCCGGTGTCGCCCATCGCGCCGGCGAGCGCGCGGCCGCGCAGCGGCGCGTAGACGTGGATGTTGCCGTCGGCGATGACCTCGGCACCGAAGCTCACGACCGCAAGCAGGATCAGATCGGAGCCCTTGGCGTAGACGCGCTGGCCCGAGCGCAGCGGCTTGTCGACCACCATCGAGGCGCGTGGTGGCGGCGCCGGCTCTTCCGCGGCGGCCAGCGGCACCGGCGCGCTCGGCGAGTCTTCAGGCGTGAAGGTGCGCACCGGCAGGGCCGGCGCCGGGCTGCTGCCGTGCGCTTCGCTCAGGCCGGCCGCGAGCGCGTCCTCCATCTGCTGCGCGTTGCCCGATTTGACCGCGACGGGCAGCATCTTGTGGCCGCGCAGCAGATGCACCAGCACCACGAAATCGATCGGCTCGGCGGAGTGGCGCACGAGCGAGAGATCGATCGCCACCGGATCCTGATCGAACAGGCCCGGCGCGTCGGCGAAGCGCTCGTCCAGCGCCTGCGACAGCAGCGCGAGATCGGTCGTCTTGAGCACCACCGCCACCAGCGACAGCGTGGCGCTTTTCAGTTCGAAGGCAGGGAGCGTGGAAGAAGCGACAGCCATGGGCGCAGACAGCGACAAAGGCTGCGAGTTTAGCGGCTGTCGCGCCGCCTCACGCGGGCGGTTACTGGTTCAGCAGGATCGAGGCGATGATGCCGGTCGTGATCGCGACCAGCACGAAGTCCGGCCCGGTCTGGACCCAATGGTAACCACGCGGGGGGTGCCGCAGGTGGTGACCGCGCCAATCGTTCACGACGTATTCACGGCCGCGATACTGTGCCGGCAGGCGGCCGCCGCGGTAGAAATTGTGGTCGGGTCCGGCGCCACGGCCGCGGTCCGTGCGTGGCGGCGGGCCATGTCGGTCGCGCTGATCGTGTTGGGCGCGCTGGTCACGGTAGCGATCCGGCGCGGGCCGGCGCATTTTTTCTGCGCGGGAGGCCTCTTCAGCGCGCAGATCCTCGTTCTGCTGCGCCACCGCCAGTCCGCTCAGGCCCATGCAGGCGGCGGTGACGGCGACGGACGGTGTTCTTTGACGTCTGAGCGCGCAATGAAAGAGGGGCCCGGAGGCCCCTGCGAAGTCAGCGCCGATGGGGCCGTGTCATGGGCACGCCGGCGTGGTCAGGCCGATGATCTGGCGCAGGCCGAGCACGCCGGCGCCGTCGTCCGGCCCGGGGGTGTTCTTCGTGTAGGTGCAGCCGTAGGTCGGCGCCGCGACGGTCGCCGCGGTCGCGACATCGTCGCCACCTGGCTTGGCGCCGCCCGCTTCCCACTTGACCATGTCGTCGAATGCGGTCACCTGCTCGGCAATCGTGAAGTCGCAATGGCTGATGCCGCGGATCGCGCGCTGCACCAGGAACGCGCTGTTGCCTTTTGCGGCCGTGCGCTTCTGGTACACCTGCTCCATGCTGAACGGCACGAACAGATCACCCAGTGTGTGGATGCTCACGACGGGAATCTTGAATTCTCCGTTCACCTTCGGTATCCAGCGCAAACCGTCGGTGCGCAGGCGGTTCGCGTCAGTGGCGGGGGCGATCTTCTGCGCCGACGCGTTCAGCGCGGTCGAGGCCGCAGCGTCGCCATCGATCGTGTAGGTGAAGCCCGTCGTGTCGAGCACGTTCTTGTTCAGGATGCCGGTGACCGAGCCGTAGGGGGTGGCCGGGTCGGCGATGAAGGTGCCGTAGGCCGACGGGAAGGACTGGCCGTAGGCCAGACCCTGCGCAAATAGCGGCCGTGGCCCACCGGTGATGTTCTGGAGCGCCGACACGTATTTGGCGCCCGCCCCTGCGGTGGCCACGATCGACGGTGTCGGAAACGCCGGCGTCGTGTTGAACGTCGAGAACAGCGTGCCCGTCACCTGCGCCTGGATGTCGACGAACTTGTCGGTCGGGTACGCCGGCACCCCGGCAAGCGCTTGCGCGGTGACCTGCATCGCGGCGAACTCGTTGAACAGTTCGGTGTCGCCGACCACGCCGCACATCGGCACGGCGCCGCTGTACTTGACCTTGTGGACGGCGGTGGCGGTGGCTTCGTCCTCGATCGCCGCTGCCGTGATGTGGCCGCCCATCGAGTGGCCGGTGATGAAGTACTTGGTCGGCGTGGCGAGCGGGCGGCTGTTCTTCGTGGCGATGTCGTTGAACGCCAGCGCCAACGCGTTCGTGTCTTCCACACCCGCGCGCACGTCGTAGTAGTTCTTGCTGTAGCTCGATGCTGCCCAGGCGTAGCCGTTCTGGATCAGGTAGCGGCGGATCGATGGGTTGTTGACACCCAGCACGTTGCCGTTGCCGGCGAAGCCATGCGCGTACATCACGAGCTTGCCGTTCCAGTTGACCGGCACCTCGACGTGGTACAGCGAACCGTTCAGCACGCCCTGCCAGCGGCTGGTGGTGCTCATGTCCACGACATCGCCGGCGGCGGCGGCCTGTGCCGCAAAGGTGGTCGCGGCGGCGTCGGCGGGGCTCGGCGCGAAGCTGTTGCGCGCGTCCTGGGCCCGGGTCTCCTCGGGCGCCGGGGCGGGGTCGTTGCTGCCGCCGCAGGCTGTCAGGCCAGTGACGCTGGCGAGCACGATGGCGCTCAGGCGCCCGGGTGAGGGAAGCTTCATGGGAATGTCTCCGACGGATGTGTGATGCGCTCTCTGGCGCATGGATCGACCGATGGAACGACCGGCGGATCGGTGGCGAGAATAGCCCGCATCCGCACGCTGGCGTGAGACGAGCTAACCCTCGCCCCGTGTCGCGCGTGTGACAGCGCCGGCGAACTGCCGCTCCAGCCGGTCTTCGAGCTGCGCGATGTGCGCTGCGGTGCTGTTGCTGCTGTCGTCCAGGCGCCTGATGAGGTCGGCGCGCAACTCGGTGAAGCGCGACGCCTCGGCCCGGTCGGCGAGGTCGCGCTGGGCCTGCAGCTCCTTGGTCTGGCGGCGCGCGTCGCGCAGCGAGCCGGCCTGCAGCACGATCACCCAGACCGTGAACAGCACGCACAGGAACGCGACGAGCCCGAGCATGATCAGCCCGAGCGGCGCCTGCACGGTCGTGAAGCCGAGCGAGATCGGCGTGAGCGCGGTGAAGACATCCCAGTTGATCGCGGCGAACAGGCCGACGAACACCAGCACGAGGAAGAAGATCAGGGCACGTGTCATGGCTCGACTCTATGCACTCAGCGGTTGAAGTCCAGCGCCGCGCTCAGGTCGCCCATCGGCGCGCTGCCGTTCTGTTGCAGACCCTGGTCGCGCATCGCGATGCCGGGCAACGGTGCCAGCGACCAGCGGCGTGTGATGAAACGCAGGACCGAGCCGGTGTCGTAAGGCGTCTTGTCGATGAAGCCGCGTCGAGCGAATGGCGAGACGATGATCGCCGGCACGCGCGTGCCCGGGCCCCAACGGTCGCCCGTCGGCACCTTGGCGTGGTCGTAGAAGCCGCCGTTCTCGTCGTAGGTCACGACGATCAGCATGTGCGCCCACTGCGGGCTCTGCTGCAGCTTGGCGATGACCTCGGCGATGTGCGCGTCGCCATCCGAGACGTTCGCGTAACCGGGGTGCTGGTTCAGGTTGCCCTGCGGCTTGTAGAACGTCACCGCGGGCAGCTGGCCGGCCGCGGCGTCGGCATAGAAGCGGCTGTCGAAATCGCGCAGGTGCGCGCTGCGCGCCGCCGCGTGCGTCGCCGGGTCGAACGCGCCGTAGTAGTTGAAGGGCTGGTGGTGCGGCTGGAAGTTGACGCTGCCGCTGTAGATCTGCTTGCGCGCCTCGGGCGTGCCGGCGCCGACGGTGTTCCAGCCACCGGCGTACCAGGCCCAGTTCACGCCCTTGGCGTCCAGCGTGTCGCCGATCGTGGCTTGGGTCTGCGGCGGCAGGGTCGTCGGCTTGGTGGTGTCGGCGTAGCGTGCGTCGCCGCTGGCCGCCATCGGCACATAGCTCGGCTGGTAGGCCGGCTGCATCGTGTTGATGGCGTGGAATATGCCGCTCGCGTCCTTCGGCGTCAGCGTGCTGTCCCTCTTGTGGCGCGGTGCGCCGGCGAGCACGGTCGCGGGCATGTTGTCGGCCGGCACGAAGCGCTTGAAGCGGCTTTGAGCGTCCTGTTCGATCAGCGTGATCGAGTCTTTCGCGGGCGAGTCGGCGGCGTCGGCGTTCGGGTAGGTCGGCGCGCAGGCGCAGATCAGGTACTGGTGGTTCAGGAACGAGCCGCCGAACGCACCCATGAAGAAGTTGTCGGCCAGCGTGTACTGCTGCGCCAGCTTCCACAGCTTCATGCCGCTGCCGTCGTAGTAGCCCATGCTCAGGCCCCCGGCGTCGGACCACGCGGCGAAGCCGTCGTTCAGGCCGCCGTTGATCTGCAGCATGTTGCTGTAGTAGCGGTGCACCAGGTCGCGCGTCGCGATGTGCGGGCCCACGACCACGCCGCTGCCGTTGAGGCCTTTGCCGTCGTTCGCGGCGTCGATCTGGAACGGCGCGTTCGGCATGCCGGCCGATTGCGCCTGCGTCAGCGTCACCGGCTGGCCGTTTGCGGTGAGGCCGCCCCAGGTGGGCGGCAACACGGCCAGCACCTTGCCGTCGAAATCGCGCTGTGGGTGGTAGACGCCGTCGGAACTCGGGTTGCGGCCGGGGATGCCGTTCGCGCCGGGGAACAGCCCGTACATGTTGTCGAAGCTGCGGTTCTCGGCGTAGATCACCACGAGCGTCTCGATCGCGCGCAGGTCACCCTGCCCAGCCCGGCCGCCCGGAGCGGACGCCTCCGGGCTCGTGCAGGCGGCACCGAGGGCGGCGAGCACGAGGGCGGTGAGTGCGGCAGGGTTCATCACGGGGTTCTCGGATCAAGCGGATCGGATCAAGTATGGTGCAAAGCCGCGCTGAGAGAAACCGAGATCGCCGACGTGGTCGCTTCCTGCGAGCCTTGACCGGTACCGATCAGGGCGAGAATGCGGCCAAGCATTGACATCCGACGAGACCTCAACGATGCAACCGGTTATCCACAGCCTGCTCGACACCGATCTGTACAAGTTCACGATGTGGCAGACGATGCTGCACCGGCATCCGCAGACGCAGGCCGAGTACACCTTTGTCTGCCGCAACGAGCCGGCCTATCCGCTGACCGAATTGCTGGCCGACGTGAACCAGCAGCTCGATCACCTGTGCTCGCTGCGCTTCGACGCCGGCGAACTCGCCTACCTCGGCGGGCTGCGCTTCATCCGCTCCGACTTCGTCGACTTCCTGCGCATCTTCCAGTTCCAGCGTGAGTTCATCAGCGCGCAGGCCAACGGCGCCAAGCTCGAGATCGTCGCGAACGGTCCGCAGGTGCACGTGATGGCGTTCGAGATCTACGTGCTGGCGATCGTCAACGAGCTGTACTTCCGGCGCTTCGATCAGACCGTGGCCCTGATCGAAGGCCGCAAGCGCCTCAAAGCCAAGATCGCACGGCTGCGCGAATTCGAGAAGCTGCCGTCGCGCCGCCATCCGTTCGAGTTCTTCGATTTCGGTGTGCGCCGCCGCTTCTCGGGCGACTGGCAGCGCGAGGTCGTCGCCACGTTCAAGCGCGAGGTGCCGCAGTATTTCAAGGGCGCCTCGAACGTGCTGTTCGCACGCGACCTCGGCCTCGTACCGATCGGCACGATGGCGCACGAGTACCTGCAGACCTACCAGACGCTCGGCGTGCGGCTGCGCGACTTTCAACGTGCCGCGCTCGAAGACTGGGTCCAGGAGTACCGCGGCGACCTCGGCACCGCGCTCACCGACGTGGTCGGCATGGACGCCTTCCTGGGCGACTTCGACCTCTACTTCGCGAAGCTCTTCGACGGCCTGCGCCACGACTCCGGCGACCCGGTCGTGTGGGGCGAGAAGGCGCTGCTGCACTACGAGAAGCTGCGCATCGACCCTCACACCAAGCGCATGGTGTTCTCCGACGGGCTCGACTTCGACAAATCGATCGCGCTCTACGACCACTTCGCCGACCGCACCCAGTGCGGCTTCGGCATCGGCACCAACCTGACGAACGACATGGGGCTGAAGACGCTGCACATCGTGATGAAGCTGACGCATGCGAACCGCCAACCGGTCGCGAAACTCTCCGACAGCCCGGGCAAGCTGCTGTGCGATGACGAGACGTTTCTGGCGTACTTGCGGCAGGTGTTCAAGGTGGACTCTTGAACGCACGAATGAAGCCCCGATGACCATGAACGAATTCGAGACCGCCGATCCCATCCACGACCCCGGCCTCTGGCGCGACAACGGCTGGACCGCGCGCGTCATCAAGAACGAGGACGACGACGGCTGGGCCGTCGCGATGACGCGAGACGGTGAGGCCGAGCCCGCCCTCGTCGGCCCGTGGACGATGGGCCGCGACAAGAAGAACCCGAAGCCACTCGACACCGCCGCGTTCAACGTGCTGGTGAAGACGGCCGCCGAGGTGATCCGCCGCCACGAGCAGGCGCTGCATGCGCAGCATCACAAGAACGTGAGCGTGACGGTCGCCGGTCAGCGCGTTCTCGTCACGCTCGACATCGTGCCGGACGAGGACGATCCGCATGCGGTGCTGGCGGCTCAGGACGTGTTCGGCGAGTCGCTCGCGACGCTTCGGGTGAAGCCGGACTTCAGGCTGAGCGCGGCGAGCGCGACGGCGTGGATCGAGGACGGGTTCCGCAAACCGGGCTGATCAACCGGCAGCCTGCATCCGCAGCCGCTTCGCCGCTTCCTCGGCGCGCGCATCGTCGATCTCGCGCATCACGCCGCCCACGTCCACCGCGCCGGCCTTGCGCTCGAAGCGGCCGGTGAGCGCCGTTTCGTTCGTCAGCACGCCGCGCTGGTACAGATCCCAGATCTCGGCACCGAACTCGGTCGCGAGCAGTTCCGGCGCGAAGCCGCCGAAGAAGTGGCGCAGATTCTCGACATCGCGCAACAGCATCCGTTGCGCGTGGTTGTTGCCGGCCGCGTCGATGGCCTGCGGCAGGTCGATGATGACCGGCCCGTCGGCCGCGAGCAGGATGTTGAACTCCGACAGATCGCCGTGCACGACGCCGGCGCACAGCATGCGCACGACCTCCTTCAACAGCGTTGCGTGATGCGCACGCGCCTGCTCGGCGCTGAACGCCACGTCGTTCAGGCGCGGCGCGGCAGCGCCGTCGGCATCCGTCACCAGCTCCATCAGCAGCACGCCGTCGTGAAAGTTCAGCGGCTTCGGCACACGCACGCCGGCCGCGGCGAGGCGGTACAGCGCATCGACTTCGGCGCTCTGCCACGCCGCCTCCTGCGCCTCGCGGCCAAAGCGCGTGCCCTTGGCCATCGCGCGTGCCTGGCGCGTGTTCTTGACCTTGCGGTTCTCGGTGTAATCGACGGCCTGCCGAAAGCTGCGGTGCGTCGCCTCCTTGTAGACCTTCGCGCAGCGCACCTCGTGGCCGCAGCGCACGACGAACACCATCGCCTCCTTGCCGCTCATCAACTGGCGCTGCACCGAGTCGATCAGGCCTTCATTGATCAGGGATTGGAGTCGTGCGGGTGCTTTCATCGGCGGATTCTGCACTCCGGCGCCAAGCGTCCGCTTGTAAGACAGCAACGACATGAGCGCCAGCCGTGCACCGACGCTGAGGCGCGCGATGCGCCTACCGGCCGCGCGCCGCGAAGCTCTTAGGCTGGGCTTCGATCAAAAATCAGGAGCGCCTCCATGAAGACCCCTCTGCTGCTCGCGTCGTTGATGCTCACCGTCGGCCTGGTCGCGTGTGAGCGACCCGCGGTCGTCACCACACCGGTGGTCGTCCCCGTGCCGGTGCCTGCGCCGGGCCCACCGGGGCCGGCCGGTGAAGCCGGCAAGCCGGGTCAGCCGGGCGAATCGACGATCGTCGTGTTGCCGGGTGCGCCGGCCGCGTCAGAGCCCGCCAAGTAAGCCGCCTCAGTGCGCGCCGACGACGACCGGGATCTCGGTCGCCGGCGGCGTGTTGCGGCTGCGGCCGCAGCGCACCAGGCCGTCGATCATCACCATGCCGATGCCGGGGATGTCGCCGAGCTGAACGCTCTCCAGCAGCGTTCTGCCCGAGGTGTGCTGCGCCCGATCCATGAACACGAAATCGGCCGCGCGGCCGGCTTCGATCAGCCCGCAATTCAGGCCGCGGATGCGCGCGGTGTTGCCGGTCGCGAAGCAGAACACCAGCTCAGCGGGGATGTTCGCGAGGCTGGACAGCAACGCGATCATGCGCAGGATGCCCAGCGGCTGAACGCCCGAGCCGGCCGGCCCGTCGGTGCCGAGGATCACGCGGTGCGGGCACTTCAGCTGCAACGCCGCCTGCGCCGCGGCGATCGCCACCTTCTCGTTGCCGTTGTGGACGATCTCGATCGCGCGCGAGCTCTTCTCGCACAGCTCGCACACATGCGCCTCGCTGAGCGAGGTGTGGCCGCCGTTGATGTGGCCGATGATGTCGGCGTCGGCTTCGAGCACCACGTCCTTGTCGATCAGCCCCGAGCCGGGGATCGACGGCCCGCCGGTGTGGATCGTGCTCTGGATGCCGTGCGCGCGCGCCCACTTCACCATCTGCGCCGCCTCGTTGCCGGCCTTCACCGAGCCGAGGCCGATCTCGCCGAGCAGGCTCACGCCGGCCTCGGCGAGCTCCCTGAAATCGCTCTCGACCATGCCCTTCTCGACGATGGGCGCACCCGCCAGCACCTTCACGCCGCCGGGGCGGAAGTTGTCGAACGCGCGCTGCGCGGTGATCGCGAGCGCCTTCAGGCCGACGATGTCTTTCGGCCTGCCGGGCAGGTGCACTTCGCCGGCCGAGACCATCGTCGTCACGCCGCCGTTCATTGTCGATTCGATCCAGCCGAGCTGGTTCTGGCGCGGCGTCCAGTCGCCGAACACCGGGTGCACGTGGCTGTCGATCAGGCCGGGGCACACGCACGTCCGGCGTGCGTCGATCAACGTATCCGCCTGGTCGGTGTCGGCATCGCTCTCCTTGCCGACGAAGCTGATCACGCCGTCGTGAACCACGATCGTGTCGGCATCGAGGATCGGCCGATCGATGTCGCCCGAGAGCAGCAGACCGATGTTGCGGATCACGACCTTGCCCGAGGTGCCGTGGGGTGCTGCGTCTGCCATTCGATGCTCCGGAAGCGGATCGGTGAATGCTCACTATGATGCACGCATGGCAACGCTGCGCAATCTGCAAGACGCCGTGGGCGACATCGGGCAGGCCGGCGCGCGCTGGTCGGTGAGCTGGTGGCACGTGCTGCATGCCGGGGCGCTGGTGCTGGTGCTCGCGCTCTCGCCATCGACCTACACCCGCAGCGGCCGCGCCGCGCTGGCGCGCCAGATCTGGCACGGCACGGCGCCGCTGCTGCCGTGGTACGCGCTGTTCTCGGCATTGATCAGCGTCGTCATCATCCGCATCGTCGTCGTCACCGCGCTGAGCTACGGCCTCACGCAGTACGCGCTCGAGATGGTCGTGCGCGTGCTCGTGCTGGAGCTGATCCCGCTGACCGCGGCGTTGTTCGTCGCACTGCGCGCGACGCTGCCGGCCGGCGGCGAACTCACCGCGATGCACGCGCGCGGCGCGCTGCATGCGCAGGAGAAGGCCGGCGCCGATCCGCTGCGCCACGAACTGCTGCCGCGCGTCGTCGCCGGCATGTTCGCGGTGCTCATGCTGGCCGCGGTGAGCTGCGTGATCACGATGGTGCTGGCGTATGTGGCGGTCTACGGTTTCTCGCTCGCCGCGTTCGCGGGCTTCACGCGCACGCTCGGCCGGATCTTCAACCCCGGCGTCGCGCTGATCCTGTCGCTGAAGACGATCTTCTTCAGCTTCGCGGTCGCGCTGATTCCGGTCGCGGCGTTTCTGCGCGGCCCGCAATCGGCGGTGGCGCCGGGCTCGCGCGCCAGCCCCGAGCTCGACGGCCTGGTGCGGCTGTTCGCCGCGGTCCTGCTGATCGAAGGCGTCTCGCTGGTCGGCAACTACTATTGATGCGCGATGAGTGACGACCCGCCGGCCCGCACGTCGAACCACCTCGAGTTCAAGGCCACGCTGCTGCTGGTCGTGCTGATGCTGCTCATCGGCGGCGCGGCGCTGTACCTCGCCTTCGCGCGCGGCGCGTTCGAGAGCACGCAGCAACTCGTGCTGGTGGCCGAGGATTCCGAAGGCGTCAGTGTCGGCATGGATCTGACCTTCGCCGGCTTCCCCATCGGCCGCGTGCACCGCATCGAGCTCGCGGCCGACGGCAACGCGCGCATCCTCATCGACGTGCCGATCAAGGACGCGCACTGGCTGCGCGAGACCAGCGTGTTCGCGATCCAGCGCGGCGTCGTCGGCAACACCAACATCCGCGCCTACACCGGCATCCTGACCGACCCGAAGCTGCCCGATGGTGCGGTGCGCACGGTGCTGCGCGGCGACGCCGCGGCCGAGATTCCGCGCCTGATGGGCGAGGCGCGGCAACTGCTGCAGAACCTCGGCGCGATGACGCAGAGCGATTCGGCGCTGAACGCGAGCCTGGCGAACGTGCAGGGCTTCACCGACAAGCTCAAGGGCCCCGGCGGCGCGATGGGTGCGCTGGTCGGCAGCGATGCGGATGCGAAGAAACTGATCACCGCACTCGACCGCACCAACACGCTGCTGACGCGGCTCGACGGCCTCGTCGCCAAGGCCGACACGCAGGTGTTCGGCAACGAGGGCCTGGTGCGCGATGCGCGCACGACGGTGACGCAACTCAACGCGATGCTGCTGGACGCGCGCGCGAGCCTGCAGAAGGTGGATGCGGTGCTCGCCGAGGCCAAGGCCGTGGGCGCGAACGTGAACGCGGCCACCACCGACCTCGGCGCGCTGCGCGCGGATGTGGAGACGAGCCTGCGCAACGTCGATGGCCTGATCAACGAGCTGAACCGCAAGTGGCCGTTCAAGCGCGAGACGGAGATCAAGTTGCCGTGAAGTTCGTTGTCTGTTCTTGCGTGGTGCTGCTGGCCGCGTGTTCATCGGGCCCGCCGATCCCCGACTGGCAGCTGAACGCCAAGGCCGCGAGCGAACGCGCCGTCGCCGCCTACCTCACCGGCAACGCGCGCATCGATGCCGCCGAGCAGGCGCGCGCGCGTGCCGAGGTGGCGCGCACCGGCCGCGCGGACCTGCTCGCGCGAATCGAGCTCGCGCACTGCGCGGCGCAGGTCGCGAGCCTGGTGTTCGAGCCGTGCAGCGCGTTCGAGCCGCTGCGTGCCGATGTGACCGATACCGAGCGCGCCTATGCCGATCGCCTCGCCGGTCGATCCGCCGCGCCCGAGCCCGCGGCGCTGCAAGGCATCGATGATCCGCTCGCGCGGCTGGTGGCGGCCGGCGTGTTGTTCGAGACGAATCGCGCCGATCCGCAGGTCATCCAGACCGCGATCGACACGGCGTCGGTGCAAGGTTGGCGCCGGCCGCTGCTGGCGTGGCTCAACGTGCAGCTCAAGCGCGCCGAAGCGGCGGGCGCTTCGAGCGAGGCGGAGCCACTGCGCCGCCGCATCGCGCTCGTGCAGGGCAGCGCGCCCTAGACAGGACATCGGATGAACAGACGCGACGCGGGCGCTGCACTGCTGCTCGGGCCTTTCGCACTCGGCGCAGTGCAGGCGCAGTCGGCGGGGACGATCCGCCGCATCGGTTACCTGAGCGCGCCGACGCGCGCGTCGGTGCAGCGCGCGCTCGAAGCGTTCCTGCGAAGGCTGCGCGAACTCGGCTGGGTCGAGGGGCAGAACCTCGTCATCGAGTACCGATGGGCCGAGGGCCAGATCGAGCGTCTGCCCGAACTCGCCGCCGAGCTCGTTCGGCTCAACGTGGAGCTCATCGTCGCGCCTTCGGGGTCGGCCGTGCTGGCGGCGAAGAATGCGACGAGCAGCATCCCCATCGTCATGATCTTCCCGAGCGACCCGGTCGGCTCGGGGCTGGTCGCCAGCCTGAGCCGGCCTGGCGGGAACGTCACCGGAACGAGCAGCACGCCCGGCTCGGAGATCGCCGGCAAGCAGCTGCAGATCCTGCGGGAGACGAGCCCCCGATCGTCCCGAATCGCCGTGCTCTCGAACCCTGCGGAGCCGAGAATGGAAGGCGAGCGACGAGCCGTGGAGGTGGCCGCCCGATCGCTGGGCATCCGCCTCCAACAGCTCGAAGCACGCGGCCCGGAGGAGTTCGACAGCGCCTTCGCCGCGATGGCGCGAGAGCGGGCCGAGGCACTCCTCGTCGGCCGCGACTCGGTGTTCCTGGTGCACCGCGCGAGAATCGCCGAACTCGCGGTGAAGGCCCGGCTGCCGACGATGTACAGCTTTCGCGAAAGCGTCGAGGCCGGTGGCCTGATGGCCTATGCGGTGAACATGACCGACTTCATCGGCCGTGCGGCCGCCTATGTGGACAAGATCCTCAAGGGCGCCAAGCCCGCCGACATGCCCATCGAGCAACCGACGATGTTCGAGCTGATCGTCAACCTCAAGACCGGCAAGGCGCTGGAGATCACCGTGCCGCAAACCGTGCTGCTGCGCGCGGACGAAGTCATTCGGTAGCTCAGGCGCGCTTCTTCGTCAGCACCACGTGCGTCGCGTGCGGCGACGCGACGCGCTCCGTGCATTCGTAGCCGAGCGCGGGCAGGTCGAGGCCGGCCAGCAGCGCCTCACCCGAGCCGAGCAGCGCGGGCGACTGCGCCAGATGGAGCTCATCGACGAGGCCGGCGCGCAGGTACTGCCGCACCGTCGCGACGCCACCACCCAGGCGCACATCGCGGCCCCGCGCCGCCTCGCGGGCGCGGGCGAGCGCCGCGTCGATGCCGTCGCAGACGAAGTGGAAGACCGTGCCGCCTTCCATCACGATGGACTCGCGTGCGTGGTGCGTCAGCACGAACACCGGCACGTGGTACGGCGGGTTCGCGCCCCACCAGCCCTTCCATTCATCGTCCGGCCACGGCCCGCGGATCGGCCCGAACATGTTGCGCCCGAGGATCCACGCACCGACATTCGCGAACCCGCGCGCTGCGAAGTCCTCGTCCACGCCGGTCTTGCCGCCACTGCCGCCGTGCATCTGCTGGAAGGTGCGTGTCGTGAACGCCCATTCCATCAGCGCCGGGCCGGCGACGCCGAGCGGGTGGTCGAGGCTCTGGTTGGGGCCGGCGCCGAAGCCGTCGATAGAGAGGCCGAAGCTGCTGACGATGAGTTTGGGCATGGGGGGCACCGGGCATGGAGGTCGATCCGTTGGGACGGAGCGTACAAGAGCTGCGCTTCCAGGCAGTCTATCGGGGTCGAGCGTGTCATGGTGCGACGAACGATCGGGCATCGCATCGACAGAGCCTGATTCGGCCACGACCTGCCGATCGATGTTGCCGACAAAGGTCAGGAACAGACTGAGTTCAGCCCTTCATGAACCGCCCACTGAACGACCGCTGTCATCGGTTCAGATCATGCGTTGACAGTATGGACGCCCGCTGAAATCTCACCCGCTTTGGATAGGGAAGCGCGGACCCTCCGCACTTCCCCCGCGGAGCCCGCCCGCACCCGGATGACGTCGCGATCGCCCGAGTCGTGCACGACAACGCTGTAGCCGAGATCCACTTCAACTACCCGAATGAGGCCTATGACCGCTGGGTCAAACGTTCGGCCAAGTCGGATGTGACCTTCGTTGTTCAAGCGGGCCAAGGAGAGGACGGCACTCGCATCGACTTGCTCTGAGCGCGTCCTCGTCCTTCTTTGGGATCGTTGCTGCTAACCTTTGAACCACAGCCGCAGACGGCTGGCGCGTGCCGATAACAGAGTCCCGATCTCACGGGTGCGCGCGCGTCCTATGGAGGAGGAAGGTGTGAAGGCTACGTCGCGGGCACCACTGCAGATGCCGGAGCTTCTCGTATTCGCGAAGGCGTTCCTGTTCGGTCTCGTCGCCGCGGAGGTCTTCCGTCTAGCGTTCTACCTCGGCGACCGCTTCGCACCTTGGATGTCGGAGCGCGATCCTTGGCTGACTGTCGCGTTGATCGTAGTGTGCATGTCGCTGTGCGTCGCCTACTTCGCCAGGCGAGACGGCGTTGCTGCCTCTCGGCGGCTCATCCGCAGCCGGCGGGTAGACCTGCTGATCGCTCTCGCGCTTGGCTGTTGCGCAAACTTGGCGGCTGCGCCACTGTCGGACAAGTTGCACGAGCATTTCCAAGAAGCGAGTCCACTTTGGGCACCAATCATCCTTGGGCTCCTCCTGGTGCTGCTGGCGTCGCCGCTTGTCCGCGCCATGTTCCGTCCGAAGCAAGTCGAGCCGCAGCTGCATTTCCTGTCAGACGATGAGATCAAGGACGAAGGCAACGACGTGCTGGCGATCGAAACGCACGCGAAGTCGTTCGCTGAGACGGTCCTGGCAAGCGGTGCGCAACCCGGGCTGATCTTCGGGGTCGACGGCCCATGGGGTACCGGCAAGACAAGCTTCATCAACTTGGCTCATCGCTACTGGGAGCGAGAACCCGGCATCATCGTTTTTCGCTTCGAGCCACTGAGATACGCGGCGGATCCCGACCTGGCTGATCGGCTCATACGCGACCTTTCCAAGGTCATTCAGAAGGAGGTCTTCGCGCCGGAGTTCAGGCCCGTCGCTTCGCGCTACTCCCGGATGCTCAAGGGGAATGCAGATGTCTCCTTCCTCGGCTTCAAACTCTCGCTCGAGCCGTCGAGCGAGACCGTCGACGAACTCCTCAAGGAGATCGACGACGCACTCGAGCGCATCAATCGCCGTGTCATCGTCGTCGTCGATGACCTCGACCGCCTCGAACCGAAGTCGGTCAACAACGTGCTGTTCACGGCGCGCCGCACCTTCAGACTCTCCCGCGCGTCCTACATCCTCTGCTACGACACAGAGGTTCTTGCGAACAGCAAGGACGAGGGCGAGCGAGCGCGTGAGTTCCTCGAGAAGTTCGTGACGGTGAAGCTGAGCCTGTTCGTGGACAGCACCAGCCTCACGAACTTCCTCCGGCGCGACTGGCAGCGCGAGGAGAACAAGCTGATCTCGA
>CAXTSS010000006.1:0-203299 GCA_964247075.1 uncultured Rhizobacter sp.
TCTACTACGCGCACCGCCTCGTCGAGCGCCAGGCGCAGCTGCGCAAGGACGGCCGTCTGCCCTTCCTGCGGCCGGACGCGAAGAGCCAGGTGACGATGCGCTATGTGAATGGCAAGCCGCACTCGATCGACACCGTCGTGCTCTCGACGCAGCACAGCCCGGACCAGAGCGAGACGGCGACGAAAATGAAGGCGTCGTTCACCGAGGCCATCATCGAGGAGATCATCCGCCCGGTGCTGCCGAAGGAATGGCTGAAGGAAACCAAGTTCCTGATCAACCCGACCGGCCGCTTCGTCATCGGCGGCCCGCAGGGCGACTGCGGGCTCACGGGCCGCAAGATCATCGTCGACACCTACGGCGGCGCCTGCCCGCACGGCGGCGGCGCGTTCTCGGGCAAGGACCCGAGCAAGGTCGATCGCTCGGCCGCGTATGCCGCACGCTATGTCGCGAAGAACATCGTCGCCGCGGGTCTGGCGCGCCAGTGCCAGATCCAGGTCGCGTATGCGATCGGTGTGGCCAAGCCGATGAATATCACCGTCTACACCGAAGGCACCGGCGTCATCCCCGACGACAAGCTCTCCGCGCTCGTGGCTCAGCACTTCGACCTGCGTCCCAAGGGCATCATCCAGATGCTCGACCTGCTGCGGCCGATCTACGAGAAGACCGCGGCGTATGGGCACTTCGGTCGCGAGGAGCCGGAGTTCACCTGGGAACGCACGGACAAGGCCGCCTCGTTGCGGGCCGCGGCGGGGCTTTGATTCGGCGCAGCGGCAGGCCCTGACGTCATGCCTGCGCCGACGCTGACCGATCTGCGTCGTTACGCGATCGCGCGCACGCTCTTCAAACCGACGACCTTGCCGAAGGCGATTGCCAAGCTCGGCTTCGTCCAGGCCGACCCGATCCGCGCGCCGGCGCGCGCACAGGATCTGACCCTGCGCCACCGCGTCGCTGGCTACTGTGCCGGCGACCTGGAGCGGCGCTATGCGCGGTTGGCCGTCGAGGAAGACTTCTTCGTCAACTACGGCTTCGTGCCGCATGCGACCCACCAGCTGATGCACCCGCGCACGCCGCGCACCGTGTGGCCCAAGGCGCGCTGGACGCAGGCGCATGCGGTGCTCGAGTTCGTGCGCGAGCGCGGCGTCGTGCATCCGCGCGAGGTCGATGCGCACTTTGCGCATGGCAAGGCGCGCAACTGGTTCGGCGGCTCCAGCAACGCCAGCACGCAGCTGCTCGACGCCATGCACTACCGCGGCCTGGTGCGCATCGCGCGGCGCGAGGGCGGCGTGCGGCTGTATGCGGCGCGCGACGAGCATCCGCCGCCTGCCGACGCGGCCGCGGCCTTCGATGCGCTGATCGACGTGGTGGTGCACAAGTACGCGCCACTGCCGGCCGCCTCGCTCGGCCAACTGGTCAGCCACCTGACCGTGGGTGCGCCGCAGTGGCGCGCCGACCGTAACGCGGCGTTCAAGCGCGCCAAGGCGCGGCTGACGAGTGCGCGCATCGAAGGCGTCGAATGGTTCTGGCCCGCAGCCGAGAATCCGGCGTCGAAGCGGCATGCGCCGGATGATGCGGTGCGCCTGCTTGCGCCCTTCGACCCGATCGTGTGGGATCGCCGCCGTTTCGAGCATTTCTGGGGCTGGGCCTACCGCTTCGAGGCCTACACGCCGGCGCCGAAGCGCGTGCGCGGCTACTACGCGTTGCCGCTGCTGTGGCACGAGCAGGTCATCGGCTGGGGCAACCTGTCGGTGGCGAATGGCGAGCTCGTCAGCGACATCGGCTACCAAAGCGGCCGCGCACCGCGCGACCCAGCATTTCGCGCCGCACTGGTCGACGAACTGCAGCGCCTGCGCGCGTTCCTCAAGCTGGCGGATTGAGCGGCCGCTGCCCCCACGCGAGCAGCGCACCGAGCAGCAGCACCGCCGCCGAACACGCGAGCCCGCGCGCCAGGCCACCGGCGCCGTCGGCGACCCAGCCGACCAGCGTCGGCCCGACGATCTGGCCGGCAGCGAACACGATCGTGAACGCGCTGATGCCGGCGGGCCACGCCGCCGGCGGCGCGTTGTGGCGCACCAGCGCCGTCGTCGAGGCGACGACCGACAGGAACACCGCGCCGAACAACAGCCCCGACGCGAACACCGCAACCGGGTGCGCGCTCAACACCGGCAGCGCGGTCGCCACGGCGAGCAGTGCGTTCAGCAGCCGCATCGCGCCGCCGCCGCGCTGGCGCTGCAACAGCCCGGCCCACACCCACGACGAGGCGATCACCGCGAACCCGAGCAGCGCGTAGAACACGGTGATGAGCCCGTCACCCAGATGCTGTTCGCGCAGCAGCGTGACGACGAAAGTCATGTAGCCGATGTAGCCGAGCCCGAACAGGAAGTGCGCGGCGAGCCCGCAGCCGAAGCGCCGCCATTCGAACGGTGCGCGCGCCGCCTGTGCGGCGCCGGCCGGGTCGAGCGCGCGGGTCGCGAATGCCGTCAGCGTGGTGGCCACCAGCGCGGCCGTGCCCAACGCCATCCACGCCGATTGCCACGCGTGCGGAACGAGACGCGCGCTCAGCGGCGGCACCAGCAGCGCCGAGATCACGATGCCGACACCGGTGCCGCCGTAGTAGATGCCCAGCACCAGCCCGGCCGCGCGCGGCTCGCCTTGACTCGCCAGCCGCGCCGCGAGCAGTCCGCCGGCGACGAAGGTCGCAGCGCTGGCCACGCCGGTCAGCAGACGCAAGGTGTAGAGCGCCGCGTCGCCCATGACCAGGCCGTGCGCGATCAGCAGCAGGCCGGCGCCCGTGCCACCGGCGATCAGCGCACGCCGCGCGCCGAAGCGCCGAAACCACGCGGGCGTGAGCAGCGCGCCGACGAGGTAGCCGGCGGCGTTGACGGTGTTCATCGCGCCGGCCGTCAGGTAGCTCCAGCCCAGATCGGCGCGCATCGGCGGCAGCAGCAGCGCGTACGAGAAGCGCGCGAGCCCGAGCGAGACGGCGGCTGCGAGCGCCAGCGCCAGAGCCACGGTGAGCGTGGACAAGGGGCGAGAGTCGCGCGGCGCAGGGTCGGTCATGGGTTCGGTGCGAGGTGCGGGCTGGAGTCTTGCACACGCCATCGTCCTACACGCGCAATGGCGCGGCGACTATGGCTCGCCAGCGCGCCGCGCCTTCCAATCCGAGGATGAATGACACCTCCAACAACTCCAAGACCTTCGACGTCGATTGCACGCTCGCCTACGACGTTGCCGGCCCCACCGACTTCCTGTTCCAGATCCATGCGCTGCGCGGCATGGACCAGGAGGTGCTGAGCGAATCGCTGCAGATCACGCCGGGGCTGCAGCAGCACATCTACGCCGACCCCACCTTGCATCACCGCTTCCTGCGCCTGCACGCCGAGGCCGGACCGCTGCAGCTGCACTACACCGCGCGGGTGCGCCGCACGCCGCAGCCGGTGGACCGGATGGCCGCGGAGGTCGCGATCGCCGACCTGCCCGACGAACTGCTGCACAACCTGATGCCGACGCGCTACTGCGAGTCCGATCACCTGAGCCGCGCAGCGCAAAAGATGTTCGGTGGCTTGCCGCGCGGATACGCTCGCGTCGAAGCCATCTGCGAGTGGATCCACACGAATGTCGAGTACCTGATCGGTTCGTCGCAAGCCACCACGACGGCACTGGATGTGTTCGTGCAGCGCGCCGGCGTGTGCCGCGATTTTGCGCACCTGGCCGTGACCTTCTGCCGTGCGCTCAACATCCCGGCGCGACTGGTCGTCGGCTACGCGCGCTTCGACGAGCCACCGCCCGATTTCCACGCCGTGTTCGAGGCCTACATCGGCGGCGCCTGGGTGATGTTCGATGCGACGCGCATGTCGCCGCTGGACGAACTCGTGCGCATCGCCGCCGGGCGCGATGCCAAGGACGTGGCCTTCGCGACGATCTTCGGCCCGGCGACGATGACCGCGATGAGCCCGCTGATCCAGTCGGTGGGCTGACCCGGCTCAGCGGCAGCCGGCCGCCTTGCTGGTACGCTGGCCCGTGAAGCTGCCGGCGACGCCGAGCGGGTCGCTCCACGAACCCGACATCACCGCGCTCGCATCGACCTGGCCCTGAAACTGCGTCAGCGTCGCAAAGGTCAGCGTCAAGCGCGCGCGCTGCGCACCAATACCGGTTCGCGTGAGCGCGCCGAGGCCGGCGCTGCCATCGAGCGCGGCGTTGCTGACGAGGCCCGTGCTGGCATCCACATCCGCCGTCCAGGCGCCGCTGCGGCCGCCCGCGATGTTGCCTTGATAGTGCCCGGCGACATCGCAGAACAGCGGCGCGGGCGGCGGCGTCGACGCCGTCGGCGAGGTGGTGACGAGCAGATCGAACGCGCCCTGATCGAGCAGCAGCGCGGCAAGGATTTGCTGAAACGTTTCGAGCACGAGGTCCTGCGGATCGAGTGGCGTGGGGGAGAAATCGCCGCTCAGGAAGTTGATGTCGCGCGGCACCAGCACCAGCGGATCGAGCCGCAGCAACCAGTCGAGCACCGTCAAGGTGGCATCGATCAGGTCGAGCGGGTTCAGCAGGCTCAGCGAGGTCGGCGCGGCGAACAGTGCATCGGCATCGGCGTGCGTCGCCGCGCTGACGATCGCGTGCGACATCGGCGTCAGGTTGAGCGTGTTGCCCGACCCGGGCGTGCCCGCTGCGACGCCCACATAAGACTGGGTGTTGGCGCTCGGCGTGCAGCCGCTGCGGGTGCCGCAGCCGAGTGTGCCGCCAGAGACGCGCGCCACGACCGGCCAGCCGAAGCCCTGCGGCAGCATGACCGTGTAGTGGCCGTCGGCATCGGTGGTGGCCGTGGTGCTGTGGCCGCTCGCGTCCTTCAGCGTGACGCTGGCGCCGCTCAACGGCCGCCCGCTCGCGGCGGTGCCTGAGAAACTGATCGGATCGTTGATGACGAAGACGGCCTGCTCGCTCGACCCACCGCCGCAGGCGTTCAGCATCGACACGGCCGCGCAGGCCAGGGCGTGGGTCCAGCGTGGGGCGGAGATTGTCGTCATGGTGCGGATGGGTTCGATGAAGGAACTCGGCGATGCTCGACGAGGCGGCGCGCGACCTCGGCAAATCCGGCACCGCGCGCGCCCTGCGTAATGTAGGCGGGCCAGACCGTCAGCGCCTCCGCACATTCCATCAGGTTCGCCACGCCCACGCTGAGCGGGAAGTGGCCGAACATCAACTGGTCGTTGGCCGAATCGCCGATGTAGGCCCAGCGCCGCGCGTCGAGTGGAATCGCCAGCAGCCGTTGCACGATCCAGCGCGCGCCCGTGAGCTTGGTGTGCTCGCCGAACCAGCCGTTGATGTGGATCGAGCTCACCGTCGCGTTCATGCCCTCGCTCGCCATGATCGAGAGCGCGGCGTCGATCTGCGTCTGATCCAACTGCGCAAATTCGCGGTGATCGATGGCGATGTCCGTCGCACGGCCCGCGCTGTCGCGCGCCAGCGTGGTGCCTGGCACTTCGCGCAGCACTCGGGCGGCAACCTCGCGCAGCCGCTGCGCGTTGCGGACGCGGGTGGGTTCATCCTGCGCATACTCGACCGTCAGCGCGTCGCCCTCTCGGAACAGCGCGACGGCACCGTTCTCCGCCACGATCGCATCGATCGGCCAAGCGCGGGCGAACGGCTCGCTCCAACCCATCGGGCGGCCGGTGACGGCGATCACGTGCAGCCCGGCGGTCTTCAGCGCGGCGAGCGCCGCCAGCGCGTCGGCGGTGATTGCGCCGTCGGTCGTCAGCGTGTCGTCGATGTCGGTCAGCACGCCGATCACGGAGTGCGCGTCGGCCTCGGGCAGTTCGGCCAGGGGCCGGGGAGAAATCAGGCGCATCACCGAAGTCTTGCACACGCTACAATCACGCCACTTTCCGAGGAGCGTTGCAAGGTCCACCCCGGTTCTTCATGAACGTGGTGCCCCAGGCTCGGAATGCAGATTGCAACCGCGCTCACCCGCACGATTCGACCTCGTGGGTGAGTTCCAACTTCCCTCCAGTGTCCGCGTGCGGGTTCCTTTCATTTTTGGAGCCCGATATGAACGCCGTCCTTCAATCACACCAACGCGCCACCGCTGACTACGCCATTGCCGACCCGAGCCTCGCCGCCTGGGGCCGCAAGGAAATCAAGATCGCCGAAACCGAGATGCCGGGCCTGATGGCCATTCGCAGCGAGTTCGCGAAGTCGCAGCCGCTGAAGGGTGCGCGCGTCACCGGCAGCATCCACATGACGATCCAGACGGCGGTGCTGGTCGAGACGCTGCAAGCGCTCGGCGCCAGCGTGCGCTGGGCGTCGTGCAACATCTACTCGACGCAGGACCAGGCGGCGGCTGCGCTGGTCGCGCAAGGCACGCCGGTGTTCGCGCACAAGGGCGAGACGTTGACCGAGTACTGGGACTTCACGCACCGCATCTTCGAGTTCGGCGCCAAGGGCACCGAAGGCGAAGGCCCGAACATGATCCTGGACGACGGCGGCGACGCGACGCTGCTGATGATCCTGGGCCAGAAGGCCGAGAAGGACGCCTCGGTCATCAGCAAGCCGACCAGCGAGGAAGAGACCTGCCTGTACGCCTCGATCAAGGCCAAGCTCGCGACCGACCCGACCTGGTACACCCGCAAGGCCGCGAAGATCATCGGCGTGACCGAAGAGACGACGACCGGCGTGCACCGCCTGAAGGAAATGAGCGCGAAGGGCACGTTGCCGTTCCGTGCCATCAACGTCAACGACAGCGTCACGAAGAGCAAGTTCGACAACCTGTACGGCTGCCGTGAAAGCCTGGTCGACGGCATCAAGCGCGCGACCGACGTGATGATCGCCGGCAAGGTGGCGGTCGTGGCCGGCTACGGCGACGTGGGCAAGGGCTCGGCGCAGGCGCTGCGCGCACTGAGCGCGCAGGTCTGGGTCACCGAGATCGACCCGATCAACGCGCTGCAGGCCGCGATGGAAGGCTACAAGGTCGTGACGATGGAGTACGCCGCCGACAAGGCCGACATCTTCGTCACCACGACCGGCAACAAGGGCATCATCCGCCACGAGCACATGGTCGCGATGAAGGACCAGGCCATCGTCTGCAACATCGGCCACTTCGACAACGAGATCGACATCGCCTCGCTCGAGAAGTACGTGTGGGACGAGATCAAGCCTCAGGTCGACCACATCACGTTCCCCGATGGAAAGAAGATCATCATGCTGGCCAAGGGCCGCCTCGTGAACCTGGGCTGCGGCACGGGCCACCCGAGCTTCGTGATGAGCTCCAGCTTCGCGAACCAGACGATCGCGCAGATCGAGCTGTTCACGCAGCCCGAGAAGTACACGGTCGGCCAGGTCTATGTGCTGCCCAAGCACCTCGACGAAAAGGTCGCGCGCCTGCACCTGAAGAAGGTCGGCGCGATGCTGACCGAGCTCACCGACGAGCAGGCCGCCTACATCGGCGTCGACAAGGCTGGCCCGTACAAGCCCGACACCTATCGGTATTGATCGGTGCGTGCCGACCAACTGCTGGTGCAGCGCAGCCTCGCGCCCACGCGATCGGCCGCCCAGCGGCTGATCGACACGGGCGCGGTGCGCTGGAACGGCCCGAAAGGTTGGGCCGTGCCGCGCAAGGCGGGTGAAGACCTGCCGGTCGATTGCCAGATCAAGGTCACCGACGATGCCGAGCTGCGCTTCGCGTCGCGCGGCGGGCTGAAGCTGGACGCAGCACTGAAGCATTGCGGTGTCGATGTGGCGGGCGCGAACTGCCTCGATGTCGGCCAGAGCACCGGTGGCTTCACCGATGCGCTGCTGCAGCGCGGCGCGGCGCGGGTGGTCGGGCTCGATGTGGGTCGTGGCCAATTGGCGGCGTCGCTCGCGAGCGATGAGCGCGTCGTGAGCTTCGAGGGCCTGAACGCGCGCGACGTGGCCGGCTCGGCGTTCGAACAGGCCGAGCCCAGGCATTCCTTCGGCATCGTCGTCGCCGATGTTTCCTTCATCACGCTGACGCACGTGCTGCCCACCGTCGCGGCCTACCTGGCGCCGGGCGGCCAGGCGGTGCTGCTGGTCAAGCCGCAGTTCGAGTTGCAGCCGGTGGACATCGGCAAGGGCGGGCTGGTGAAGAGCGCGGCGTCGTACCCGGTGGTCGAGACGCGCATCCGCGCGGCCTGCGCCGCGCTGCACCTGCACGTGCGCGACTACTTCGCGAGCATCGTGACGGGCAGCGACGGCAACCATGAATTCTTCGTGTGGGCCAGTGCGCCCGCACCGACTTGAGGAGAGGCGCCATGACGGCAGCCCAGGTTCCGATCAGCTTCGAATTCTTTCCGCCCAACACGCCGGTCGGCGACGAGAAATTGAAAGGTGTGGTGCGGGAGCTCGGCGCGTTGAAGCCCGAGTTCTTCAGCGTTACCTACGGCGCCGGCGGCTCGACGCGCGAGAAGACGCTCGCGACCGTCAGCGCCATCGCCGAGGCTGGCTTCGAGGCCGCGCCGCACCTCTCGTGCGTCGGCGGCACGCGCGCAGCACTGGCCGAGATCCTCGCCACCTACCGCGCGCGCAACATCCACCGCGTCGTCGCGCTGCGCGGCGACATGCCCAGCGGCACCCACATGGCCGGCGACTTCCGCTTCGCTGCCGAGCTGGTCGCGTTCATCCGCGAAACGCAGGGCAGCGACTGGCACATCGAGGTCGCGGCCTACCCCGAGTACCACCCGGAGCAGCGCTACGCCGCGCGCGACCTGAAGCACTACGTCGACAAGGTCAACGCAGGTGCCAACTCCGCGATCACGCAGTTCTTCTTCAACCCCGACGCCTACTTCCACTTCGTCGACGAGACCCGCAAGCTCGGTGCCACCGCGCCGGTGGTGCCGGGCATCATGCCGTTCCACAACTTCGCGAAGATCGCCCAGTTCGCGGCGCGCGACGGCATCGAGATCCCGCGCTGGGTCGCGCTGAAGATGGAAGGCTTCATGGACGACGCCGCCTCGGTGCGCGCGTTCGGCATCGATGTCGTCACCGAGCTGTGCGAGAAGCTCATCAAAGGCGGCGCGCCGGGGCTGCACTTCTACACGATGAACCAGTCGGTGGTGACGCGCGAGATCTGCACCCGTCTTCAAGCGGGCTGAGCGACGACGCCTGGGCCGGCGTCGCGGCGCCCGGCTGCCACGCGAATGCCAATGTGAGCGCCGCGCCGACGATCAAGGCCGCGCCGACGATGCGCGCCGCCCAGCGCTGGCCGCGCTCGCCGGCGCCGGCCCAGCGCTGCGCCGAGGTCACGAACAGCGCCACTGCACCGTACACCAGCAACTGCGTGATCGCGATCACGGCGCCGAGCCGCACCGCCTGCACCGGCATCGGGTGGGCGGACGAAACGATGAACGCAGGGAACACCGCCAGCATGAAGGCATAGGCCTTCGGGTTGAGCAGGCAGGTGAGCATGGCGCGCCGGAAGATCGCGCCCCGCGGCGGCGGCATGTTCGGTGCCGACGCCGCGGTGCTGGCCGAGCGCCAGATGCTGGCGCCGATCCACACCATGTAGACCGCGCCAGCCACCAGCAGCGCGTTGAACGCCGCCGGCCACAGCACCAGCAGCGCCGCGATGCCGGTCGCACCGACCACCACATGGAGCATGCCGGCGACGATGATCCCGGCGACCGCGGTGAGGCCGCCGCGCAGCCCGTTGGTGAGCGCGCTGCTGGCGACGAAGGCCATGTCCATGCCCGGCAGCACGATGATGCCGAACACGAGTGCGAAGAAGAGCCAGAGGTCGGTGGAAGCTGCCATGAGAGTCGCCGTTCGTTGATGAGAGCGGCGCAGTCTAGAAAGCAATGCGGACAGATTCCGCCCGGTATTGAGCAGCGGCTGTCGCACAATCCGCGCATGAGCAAACCGACGACGCGGGTGCTGGCGGTGCTGGAGCTGCTGCAGGCGGGCACCGGCCTGAACGGCCCCGACCTGGCGCGTCGCGTCGGCGTGGACGGCCGCACCGTGCGGCGCTACATCGATCACCTGGTCGAGATGGGCGTGCCAATCGAGGCGCAGCGCGGGCGCGATGGCGGCTACGCGCTGCGGCCGGGCTACAAGCTGCCGCCGATGATGTTCACCGCCGACGAGGCGCTCGCGCTCGCCGTCGGTCTTCGCGCCGCGGGCGGGCTGGGCCTGGGCGGGATCACGCCGGCCATCGCCAGCACCCAGGCCAAGCTCGAGCGTGTGATGCCGACCGGCTTGCGGCGGCGCCTGAAGGACATCGACCAGACCGTCTCGCTCGATCTGGTGCGGCCGTTCGCGGTCGGTGCGACCGCCGCGCTGCTTGGCCTGAGCGCCGCGGCCCGTGCGCAGCAACGCGTGCGGCTGACCTATCGCAGCGCCGAAGAACATCAAACCGAGCGCGAAGTCGATGTCTACGGCCTGGCCTGGCGCGGCGGCGCGTGGTACGCGGTAGGGCACTGTCACCTGCGGCGCGACCTGCGGTCATTCCGTCTCGATCGCGTGCTCGCGGTCGAGGCCTTGCCGAAGAGCTTCGGCCGCCCGCCGGGCTTCGACGTGCTGGGCCACCTGGTGCGGTCGATCGCGTTGTTGCCACGCGCGCATGCGGTCGAGGCGATGCTCGACACCGACCTCGAGCGGGCGCGTCGCGTCGTGTTCGTCGAGCTCGGCACCTTGACGGCGTGTTCGCGCGGCGTGCGCCTGGACGCGCAGGCCGACGACCTCGGCTGGGTGGCGCGGGAGCTGGCGCGCCTGCCGTTCGGGTTCAGCGTCGTCAAGCCGGTGGCGCTGCGCCGGGCGCTCGCCGCCCACGGCCAGACGTTGGTCGAGCGATTCGGCGCCTAACTTGCAGGAGTCTTCCGACGCTTGCTCGTGGACTTGGCGGCCGGCGGTTTGGCGGGCTTGGCCGACTCCTTGACAAGAGCAGGCTTCTTTCGCAGCAGCGACTCGACGAGCTGCTGCATTTTTCGGCCGTTCATCTTGTCGATCAACGCGCTGACGGCGCCCAGGTCAGCGCGCAGCGCGCGAATCTTGGTGAGCGACTTGAGCTTCTGGACGAACCGCGCCGCCCGCGTCGCATCGGCCTGCGCAAACATCGCGCCCTCGGCGGCGATCGCCTTGGCCGTCGCCCGGATGACGTCGGCGGCCTCCTGCGTCAACTGGGGATCACGCACGACCGCCGTCAGCAGCGCGACCTGGGCGCGTTCGAAGAGCGCAATCCATTCGCGGCCGGCGGCGGTGGTCGCCAGCAGGTCGTCGCGCACCCTGCGCAACGTGGCGAGTTCGGTCTCGCCCTTGAACAGCTTGATGCCGATCAATTCGATGGCGCAGACGGATTGCTGTAGCAACCCCACCAGGCCGGCCTTGGCATCGCGCTTGATGAGCGTCGGATCGGCCGGATGAAACGATTCGCTCGCGTTGTTGACGAACGGCCCGGTCTCGAAGGTGAAACCATAGGTCTTGTACAAGGCCGGGTTGGCGATGTGCCGGGAGTAGGCATAGTCGCTTTGCGTGCCCGTCGTCGGGTACAGCGCGCGTGCCGTCTGCGGTGTGTAGTGGCGCCCGCGCACCGCGGCGATATCGGCAACGATCCGCCCCGCCACGGTCGTGAAGCGCTGAACATCTTGCGGCGGCATGTACTCGGAGTAACTCGCCGGGATGCTGGCGGTGCAGGTGCCCGTGGCCAGGCCGGTGAAGCGCTTGGTGGGGTCGGTGGACTGCGTTGGCGCGTGTCCCCACGGGTACAGAACCAGTTCGGAGTAGGAATGGACGTCGACGAAGGAGACCATCCTTTCGCTGTCCAGCAGGTGCTTGATGTTGCGCGTCTCGGGCTCGCTGAAAGCAGAGGGGCCGCAGTAGATATCGGTGCACGGCGAGCAGGACGTCTGACCCTGCGCGACACCCCAGACGATGTCGGCGTTGCGGTTGAGGTCGGTGCCGATGCAGGTCGTGCCGGCGTTGTCGCGCCGGTTCTTGCGCCACATGTCGTCGGTCGTCATCACGTAGTCGCGCCCGTCGGGGTTCATGCACGGCACGAGCCAGATGTCGAGCGCTTCGAGAATGAGTTTGACGTCATCGGCGAGCCAGGTTCGTCCGCCGTAGACGAGGTTGGTACCGTTGGCGTAGCTGCTGAACAGATCGATCGCCAGCTCGACGATCGCGTCCGGGTTCATCAGTTCGCGCGAATGCGTGCCGCCGACAATGAGCACGCCGCGCCGGCTGCCGCCGCCACCGGCCCTCATCCGCAGCGCAAAGACCGGCCGGCCTTTCACCGAGGGCTCAGGCAACTGAACGCGCGTGAAGACCTGCGGGAACCACTGCGCGAGGATCTGCGTCGCGGAGTCGATCTGGGCGATGGTGCGGTACATCATTGGCCCCCTTTGCGCGGAATGCCTTTGAGCTGCGCTTCCAGCGATGCCGTCGATTGCTTGTCGGTCATGACCAATGACGGATCGAGCGGACCGACGGGAATGGTTCCGAGCAAGTGAATTTGAAAGCCACGGCTCAGGAGCTCGCGGGCGTGATCCGCGGTCAACAGCAGCCTGACCTTGCCATCGACATCAGGCAGCCGGTCGAGCGCGAGATCCTCCACCGTCGCGAGCGACCGCTCGCGGGTCGCCGGGTCCAGCGTGGCTTCGAACCGGTGCGCTGGCGTTGTCTCGGGGGGCCGAGGCGGCTTGACTGGTGTTGCCATGGTGTCTCCGTGTCTGGATGGACGTTGGGTGCCGAACTGCAATGCCCGGTCACATTGCACCAAGCCCGCGACAGCGTCAACCGTCAGTCTAGGGAGCCGTGCGACGGCGTGCCCCGCCTCACGTGCGCAGGGCGCCAAAGCGGCTGTCAGGTTTCGGGCAGTGTGATCAGATCAGGGAAGACCTGCTGTCGACCCACAAGCGACCTTCCACTACGTGGACGAGTCGCCGGGAAGCGGTCTCTCGTCACGGCGACGGCGAGCCCAAGGGACCGGAGCGTCGCAGGAGGACACCAACACGCCTACCTTCTTGAATCGCCCGCCACCGACGCGGCCGCGAGATGGCCGCGCGCCTGCGCGGCGCTCTCGAAGATATGCGGCGCCACGCCGCGCTGCTCCAGCGCTTCGCCGAGCTTGCTGCGCAGGAATGCACTGGTGGTGTAGCGGGAGACGCTGCTGTAGTGGCGACCGGCCACGTCGTGAACCATGCCGATGTAGGCATCGAGTGCGTCGGGCAGAACGCTGAAGTTGTCGTAGTCGACGATAGCCGGCACCTTGCGGCCCAGCGCCTGCAGGCGCGCTTCGAGCACCCCGCGGATCTGCTCGACCTCGACCGGGCTGCGGACGGTCATGCCCTCGAAGTTGGCGAAAAACAGGCCCTGCGCGGCGTCGAAGGCGAAGCGCTGCTCCAGCGGCAGTCGCAGCATGTCCTCGCGCAGCAGCATCGGCTCGGGGCGGAAGATGCGCGCATCCATCAGGCGTGGCGGCACCTTGATCACCGGCGCGAAGTCCATCAGCGCCAGCACGTCGCGTTCGAGGTCGATGCCCGGCGCGATCTCGATCAGTTCGAGCCCTTGGTCGCACAGCCGAAACACGCAGCGTTCGGTGACGTAGAGCACCGGCTGCCCGCGCTGCGCCGCGACGCTGCCGCTGAAGGTGCGGTGCTCGACCTCGCGCACGAACTTGGGCGTGCCGCCGTTGCGCCGGATGTGCAAGGCGCCGTCGCGCAGTTCGATGTCCAGCTTGCCGGCGTTGAAGGTGCCGACGAACACGACCTTCTTGGCGTTCTGGCTGATGTTGATGAAGCCGCCCGCCCCGGCGAGGCGCGGACCGAACTTGCTGACGTTGAGGTTGCCCTGTGCATCGGCCTGCGCCAGGCCGAGGAAGGCGATGTCGAGGCCACCGCCGTCGTAGAAGTCGAACTGGTAGGGCTGGTCGATGATGGCCTGCGTGTTGATCGCCGCGCCGAAGTTGGCGCCGCCTGCCGGTACGCCGCCGATCACGCCCGGCTCGGCGGTGAGCGTCAGCAGGTCGATGACCTTCTCCTCGTTGGCGACGTTGCCGATGCCCTCGGGCATGCCGATGCCGAGGTTGACCACGCTGTTGGCCGCCAGTTCCAGCGCGGCACGGCGCGCGATGACCTTGCGCACGTCCAGCGCCATGGCCTCGACGCCGCTCGCAGGCACGCGCATCTCGCCGCTGTAGCCGGGGTGGTACGCCGTGCCGAAGGTCTGCCAGTGATTCTCGGGCTGCGCGACGACGACACAGTCGACCAGCACGCCAGGTACTTTGACCTGTCGCGGGTTGAGCATGCCGCGCTCGGTGACACGCTCCACCTGCGCGATGACGATGCCGCCGCTGTTGTGCACGGCCATGGCGATCGAGAGGTTCTCCAGCGTCAGCGCCTCGCGCTCCATCGTGAGGTTGCCTTCGGGGTCGGCGGTGGTGGCGCGGATCAGGCCGACGTGGATCGGGAAGGCCTTGTAGAACAGGCTCTCGCGGCCGCCGAGATGGCAGAGTTCGACCAGGTCTTCGGTCGTGCGCCCGTTCATCTTGCCGCCGCCCAGGCGCGGATCGACGAAGGTGCCCAGCCCGACATGGCTCAGGTGCCCCGGCCGGCCACCGGCGATGTCGCGGAACAGACAGGAGATGACGCCCTGCGGCAGGTTGTAGGCCTCCACCTTGCCGTCCACCGCGAGCTTCCCCAAGCCCGGCACCAGCCCCCAGTGGCCGCCGATTACGCGTTTCACGAGGCCTTCGTGCGCCAGATGGTTCAGGCCTTTGTCGCGTCCGTTGCCCTGGCCGGCGGCGTACACCAGCGTCAGGTCGTGTGGCGCGCCGCTGTTCAGGAAACGCTGCTCCAGGGCGATGGCGATCTCTTCTGCGAAGCCGATGCCGACGAAGCCGGAGGTCGCGACCGTGTCGCCGTCGCGGATCAGCGCGACGGCCTCGGCAGCGCTGACGATCTTGCCCTGGTCCGATCGACCGGGCGAGCGGGGGCGCAGCGGATCCATATCGACCTCAGCGCTCGGCGGGCGCTGGCAGCACGGTGGCGCTGCATGTGCCGAAGCCGATGCGCCGGGCGCCCACGCGTTCGCAGAAGCCGCGCAGGCTGAGCGTGTCGCCGTCGGCCAGGAAGCTGCGGATCTCGCCGTTGGGCAGCGTGATCGGTTGCTTGCCGCCTTGGGTTAGTTCCAGCATTGAGCCGGCCTGATCGGGGCCAGGCCCCGACAGCGTGCCCGAGCCGAACAGGTCGCCCGGCTGCAGGTTGCAGCCGCCGGCGGTGTGGTGGGCGACCAGTTGCGCCGGCGTCCAGTAGGCGGCCTCGCGCGCATTGCCGCGGGTCAGGCGCACGGCGGGCTGGCCGGCCTCGCGCATCGCGGCGGTCTGCAGCCAGACCTCGAGCTCGATGTCGAGTGCACCTCGCGCGCGGTTTTCGGCCGCATTCAGGTAGCGCAACGGCTCGGGGTCGCCGACGGGCCGAACAAGCGGCGCACGAAACGGCGCCAGCGCCTCCATCGTCACCATCCAGGGCGACAGCGTGCTGCCGAAGTTCTTCGACAGGAAGGGACCGAGCGGCTGGTACTCCCAGGGCTGGATGTCGCGCGCCGACCAGTCGTTGAACAGCGCCACGCCGAAAAGGTGTTGTTCGGCGTCTTCGATGGCGATCGGCTCGCCGAGCGCATTGCCCGTGCCGATCAGGAAGCCGAGTTCGAGTTCGTAGTCCAGCCGCTGGCTGGGCCCGAACTGCGGTGTCTCGGCCGCACCCTTGGTCTGGCCCAGCGGGCGGCGGATCGGTGTGCCGCTGACCACAATGGACGAGGCGCGGCCGTGGTAGCCGATCGGCACCCACTTGTAGTTCGGCAGCAGCGGGTTGTCCGGGCGGAACAGCTTGCCCACCGTCGTCGCGTGGTGGATGCCGGTGTAGAAGTCGGTGTAGTCGCCGATGCGCGCGGGCAGCGTGTATTCGGCGTCGGTCTGCGCGACTAGGCAAGGTTCCAGCAGCCTCTGCGCCGGCGCGCCTTCGCGCAGGGCGCGCGACAGCGCCAGCCGCAGCATCGACCATGCGGCCGGGCCGAGGGCCATCAACGCGTTGAGCGAGTCACCGGCTGCGGCCTGGGCCGCCCGGGCAGCGTCCAGGCCGAAGACGCCGCTCTCGACGGCGGCGCTCAGGTCGACGACCTGCGTGCCGATCGCGACGCCGCCGCGGAAGGCCTCGCTCCGGCCACGACGCCGGAACACCGCCAAGGGCAGGTTCTGGATCGGGAACTCGGTGTCGGCTGCGTTGGCCGATTCGACCCAGCTGCGCAGCGCCGGGTCGTGGGTTTCGTTGAGCGTTGTCATGACGGCCTCAGTGCCCCGGTGCGGCCAGGCTGCCGTCGTGCATCCAGGCCGCGTGCTTGGGTGCGCGCTTGGTCTTGGACCACTCGTCGAGCATGTCCCACTTCACCTCGTCGAGCTGCTTCATCATCTCGGGCGTGCCGGTGTTGGCCGCCAGCTCCAGGCGGTGGCCGTTGGGGTCGAAGAAGTAGATCGACTTGAAGATGGTGTGGTCGGTCGGCCCAAGCACTTCGATGCCGGCAGCCTCGAGGCGTTTCTTGGCGGCCAGCAGCGTGTCCACCGAGTCGCACTCCAGCGCCAGGTGTTGCACCCAGGCGGGGGTGTTGCGGTCGCGGTCCATCGGCGGCTGGCTCGGCAGCTCGAAGAACGCCAGCACATTGCCCTGCCCGGCGTCGAGGAAGACGTGCATGTAGGGGTCGGGGGCCTTGGTCGAGGGCACTTCGTCTTCGGCGATGGCCAGCACGAACTTCATGTCCAGGTGTTTGCCGTACCACTCGACGGTCTGGTTGGCGTCGATGCAGCGGTAGGCAACGTGATGAACTTTGTTGATCAGCATGATGGTCTTCCTCTCAAACGATGACGTGCCGCTCGACCAGGAAGGTCGTGATCTCGGCGATGAAGACGCGGGCGTGCGCCATCAGCGTCACGCCTTGCGGCGACGCGAAGGCCGCGTCCAAGGACTCGGGGTTTTCGAACCACAGCTCGACGATGCCGTCGATCGGCAAGTCCTCGTAGCCGACGGGCGTGCCTTTGGGCACTTCGCGGGCGACGACGAGGTTCTGTCGGTAGCCCAGCACGCCCTTCACCTCGCGCACCAGGCGTGCGTGTTCGACACGCCACTCGTGCTTGAACCGCTCGGGGGACAAGTCGGGCCGGCGCCGCAACAGCGACATGCGCTTGATCAGCGGACGATCGGTGGCCGGCGGAATCACCTCCACCTGGTCGACGCCAACGATCCGCAGGTCGCCGATGAAGTGGTTCTCGTCGGCCACCAGGGCGCGGCCAGCCTCGGTGGCAATGGCCGAGCGCATCGCCTCGTCGCTGTCGAACCAGAGCATCGAAAAGCCGTCGAGCCGCTCCGGCCCGCGCTCGTAGCTGATGCCGCGCTGGGCCTCGTCGACGACGTGGTTCTGCTCGTAGCGCCGCAGCCCGGGCAGTTGCGCGGCCAGCGCGCCGTGGCGCTCGAGCCAATGGCTGCGGAAGTCGGCGGCGGTCCAGTCCGGCTTCTTCTTGATCAAACCCGTGCGAACGATCATGTGGGTGTCTGCGGTTCGAAGAACTTGGCTCATGGTTGACGGGCCAATGTGTTGGCGCGAGCGGCAGTCAGCGCTTCGAGCAGCACCGTCTGTTGACCCACATGGTTTGCCAACAGCAGGATCAGCTTCGCGTTCAGTGCGTGGCTTTGTGCCGTGCTCAGATCGCGGTGGGACTCGATCAGGGCCTCGTAGAAGTCGTCTGCCGCTTCGAGATGGGGTTCAGTGATCAGCGCCATGTCAATCCTTGGTTGAATGTCCGAGTGCGCGCCGGTAGGCGCCCGCTACGGCGGTGGCATCGGGGTTGCGCCAGCGGGCACAGACATGCTGGTCGGGCCGCAGCAGCCATGCGCTGCCGGGCCTGGCGTCGTAGCGCCGGACGAACCAGCCCTCCTTGTCCTCGACCACGCGCGCAGCGCCAACGTCTCTCACCACCGATCCCTTGGGCACGACAAGCAGGACGTCGGCCGCTTTCGAGATCAGGGCTACGGGTACGGCCTCGCCATAGACCAGCAACGTGAACCCCTGCCCCAGCTGACGCAGCAACCAGCTGGCTGCGCCATGGTCATCGACCGGCGCATCTGCCGCTGCGGCGCCGGGCCGCATCGCGCCGTCGGACATGTCGCGGTCAGGGGTGTTGAGCACCGACTTGTCCAAGGTGGCCGGCACCGACAAGCGGCCACTGTTGACGACCTTGCGCGCAAAACCAAACTCGCTGGCCAGTTCCAGGGTCGCGTTGCGGAAGAGCTTGCTGATCTCGCTCTTCGGCGTGATGAAGTCGGTGGCCCGGGTCGAGTTCAGCAGGTTCTCGTCCGCTGCGAACTCCCGCTCGCTGCCGTAGCTGTCGAGCAGAGCTTGCGCAGCCGCGCCCTGCACCTCGCCCTTCAGGACGCAGTCCAACTTCCAGGCCAGGTTCTCGGCATCCTGCACGCCTGAATTCGCACCCCGGGCACCGAATGGCGAGACACCGTGCGCGCTGTCGCCGGCGAACAGCACACGCCCATGGCGGAAGCGGTCCATGCGCAGGCAAACGAAGGTATAGACGCTGGCCCATTCGAGTTCGAAGGGCACCTCGCGCCCCAGCGCCTGAAGCATCATGGCGTTGACCCGCGGGGTGATGCGTTCGAGCTTCTTCTCCTCCTCCGGATCCGCATCCCAGCCAAGCTGGAAATCGATGCGCCAGACGTTGTCAGGCTGGCGGTGCAGCAACACGCTCTGGTTCGGATGGAAGGGCGGATCGAACCAGAACCACCGTTCGGCCGGAAAATCGGCCGCCATCTTCACGTCGGCGATCAGGAACCGGTCTTGAAAGACCCGGCCCTTGCTTTCGAGGCCCATCAATGCACGAACGCTCGAGCGCCCGCCATCGCAGGCCGCCACGTAAGCGGCCGTGAGCTCGTACAGCCCGTCAGGGGTTTCAATGCCCAACTGCACCTCGCCACCCTCGGCATCGCTGCGCTGCTCCAGCGCGACGACCTTGTTGCACCAGCGGATCTGCAGGTTCGGCAGGGCATTGGCGCGCTGCAACAGGTAGGCTTCCACGTAGTACTGCTGCAGATTGATGAAGGCCGGGCGCTCGTGGCCCGCCTCGGGCAGCAGATCGAACTGGTACAGCTGCTCGTCGCCGAGAAACACCCTGCCGACGTTCCACGACACGCCCTTGGCCACACTCGGGTCACCCGCACCGAGACGGTCCCAGATCTCCAAGGTGCGCTTGGCGAAGCAGATGGCCCGCGAGCCGCTGGACAGGCGGTTGTCGTTGTCCAGCACCAGAACCTGCTGGCCGCGTTGTGCGAGATCGATCGCAAGGCTGAGGCCGACCGGTCCGGCACCGACCACCACCACGGGGTGATGGATCGGCCGCGCAGCATCCTGATCGGGGGATCGTTCGTAGGCGAATTCGAGCGCCTGGACTTGTTGGCCGCTGATGTCGGCCGGCAGGTCGATGAGATTCATGGTGTGGCCTCTTGGAACGGTTCAGGCTTCCAGGGCCTTCCACATCTGCACGTCGCGTTCGGCGGTCCAGATGCGCGGATCGGGGTACTGGGTGACTTCGTCATAGCAGCGCGTCACGTCGAATGGCATGCAGTGGTCAAAGATGACCCAGTGACCGTACTTGGGCTTGAGCTTGGCGAAGGTGTCCTTGTAGACCGCGTTCAGGTCTTTGCCCGCGCGCACGCCTGCCTGCACGCTGGCGTAGACATCGGCAACGAAGTCACGCGTGCCGGCCAGGCCCCTGGCCACTTCTTCCGTCGTGGTCAGTGCGGCGCCTCGACCCGGCACCAGAGCGGCGGGCTTCAAGGCGGCGATGTTGTCCAGGGTTTGCGGCCAGTCCTTGAAATAGGCATCGCCGGCGTAGGGGGTGGCATCGAACTCGACCAGGTCACCCGACAGCAGCGTGCGCTCCTGCGGCAGCCAGACCACCGTGTCGCCCTTGGTGTGGCCGCGGCCGAGCTGCAGCAGCTGCACTTCGAGCTTGCCGAGCCACAGCGTCATCTTGCCGGTGAAGGTCATGGTCGGCCAGGTCAGCCCCGGCGGCACCGTCTCGACATTGCTGAACAGGCGCGGGAAACGGCCGATCTCGCTGGCCTTGTCCTGTTCGCCGCGCTCGACGATCAGGTCGTAGGTGTCCTGGCTCGCCAGGATCTGCTGCGGCTGGTAGGCGCTGGCACCGAGCACGCGCACGGCGTGGTAGTGCGTCAGCACGACGTACTTGATCGGCTTATCGGTCACCTCGCG
Source organism: uncultured Rhizobacter sp. (assembly GCA_964247075.1). Taxonomy (GTDB): domain Bacteria; phylum Pseudomonadota; class Gammaproteobacteria; order Burkholderiales; family Burkholderiaceae_C; genus LMDS01. The sequence goes on from CAXTSS010000006.1 coordinate 20,266, forward strand.
GATACGGCGGATCACGTCGGCGGCCATCGCCGGCGTCGCCTGGGTGTCGGCGACGAGCACCGCTTCATCGCCGATGATGATTCCGGTGTTGGGGTCGCCTTCCGCCGTGTAGGCGTAGGCATGCTCGGAGATGCGGGTGAAGCTGACCTGCTTTTCTTCCAGGTCGGCTTGCGAGGCAAAGGCTTTGGTGTTCATGGCGGTCTTGGGTTGAGTACTGGGTTGAGTAGGTGGGGGTGGACTCGGGATGTCGTCCAACACGGGGGTCAGTGCGCGCCCAGATAGGCCGCGCGCACCTTGGGGTCTCGCCGGAGTTCAGGGCCGCTGCCTTCCAGGGTCACCAGGCCGGTCTCGAGCACGTAGGCGCGGTCGGCCACGGCGAGGGCCTGGTTGGCCATCTGCTCGACCAGCAGAATCGTGAGCCCGGATTCGCGCAACTTCCGGATCGTGCGGAAGATGTCAGCGATGATCAGCGGCGCCAGCCCGAGCGAAGGCTCGTCCAGCAGCAACAGGCGGGGGTCGCTCATCAAGGCACGCGAGATGGCCAGCATCTGTTGCTCGCCCCCCGAGAGAGTCCCCGCGGGTTGGTCCTGCCGCTCCTTCAGGCGCGGGAAGCGCTCGAACTCGCGCTGCATCAGCGCCTGGGTGCGGGCCTCATCGGCGGCGCCGTTGCGCCTCGAATAGGCACCCAGCAGCAGGTTCTCCTTGACGGACTGATCCGGGAAAACGCCGCGCCCTTCAGGCGACAGCGCGACACCGAGCCCGACGCGTTTGTGCGCCGGAATGCCATGACAGTCCTTGCCATCGATCAGCACCCGACCGCCCGCCAGGGGTTCGAGCCCGACGATGCACTTGAGCAGGGTGCTCTTGCCAGCACCGTTGGCGCCGATGATGGTCACGACCTCGCCGGCCCTGACCTCCAGGTCGACGCCCTTGACCGCCTGGATCGCACCGTAGGCGACCTTGACGGACTCCAGTTTAAGCATGGTTCAGCTCCTTTGCCGAGGCTTCAGGATCGTCCTCGGAACCGCTGCCGAGATAGGCTTCGATGACCTTGGGGTTGCACTGCACGTCGGCAGGCTTGCCTTCGGCAATCTTCACCCCGTAGTCGAGCACGATGACGTGGTCGGAGATCCGCATCACCAGGTCCATGTGGTGCTCCACCATCAGAATCGTGGCGCCGCGGCGGCTGATGCGCACCAGCAGATCACCCAGATCCGCCGTCTCCTGCGGGTTCAGGCCGGCGGCAGGTTCGTCGAGCAGCAGCAGGTGGGGTTCGCTGGCCAGCGCACGGGCCAGTTCCACCCGCCGCTGCACACCGTAGGCCAGGCTCTCGGCCGGCGTATCGGCCAGATGCGCCAGGCCCGTCAGCTGCAGGATGGCCATCGAATGCTCGCGCGCGGCGCGTTCCTCTCGGCGTGCGCTCGGCAGCGCCAGCAGCGAACTCCAGAAGCCGTTGCGCATGCGCGTGTGACGGCCGAGCATGACGTTGTCGAGCACGGACAATTCACCGAACAGGCGCAGGTTCTGGAACGTGCGCCCCATGCCCAGGCTGCTGATCAGATGGGTGGGCTCACCGACGACATTGCGCCCGACGAAATGGATCGAACCTGCGTCGGGCCGGACGATGCCGGTGAGCATGTTGATCATCGTGCTCTTGCCCGCGCCATTGGGGCCGATCAGCGCGTGCACATGACCGCGCTGCAGTTTGAAGGACACGCCCTGCGCCGTCTTCACACCGCCATAGGCCTTGCTGAGACCTTCGGCGTTGAGCAGATCGCCGGAACCACCGGCGCAGATCTTGACGTCCACATCGACCGGTGTGCCGACGCTGGAGTCGACCGGGCCGGAGCGCTTCTTGAACATCTTGTCGACCACGCCCATCACGCCGCGCGGCATCACGAAGAGTGCGAACAGCAACAGCGCGCCATAGACAAAGTGCTGCGCCGACGGCCAACGCGACAGGAAGGCGTCGATCGCGGTGAGCAAAACAGCACCGACCAGTGGGCCATGCAGGGAGCCCACGCCCCCGAACAGCACCAGCAGCAGGATGAAGATCGAGAGGTGGAAGGTGATGAAGTCCGAATTGATGTACTGGTTCTGCTGGGCCACCAGGGCCCCCGCGATGCCGCAGGTCACGGCTGCGACGACGAAGGCCATCACCTTGGCCCGATAGACGCGCACGCCCACCGAAGCCGAGGCAATCTCGTCGGCCTGCAGCGACAGCAACGCACGGCCGAACCGTCCTGCCAGCAGATTGCGCAGCAGCAGGTACGTGACGACGCACAGCACGACCGCCAGCCAGGCCCATTGCTGGTTGGTCAGCGGCGCATCGCCCAAGGTCACCGGCCGGATGCCGTAGATGCCCTGGGCGCCGCCGAAGACTTCGGTCCACTCCGAAACGAGCTTCTCGACGACGATGCCGAAAGCCATCGTCACCATGGCCAGGTACGGCCCCTTGACGCGCAGCGACGGCAACGCGATCAGCACGCCGCACACACCCGCGATCACCGGCGCCAGCGCCAGCGCCAGCCACGGGCTCATCGCCGTGCGGGTGGTGAGCAAGGCCACGGCATAGGCGCCGGCCGCGAACAATCCCGCCTGGCCGAGTGACTTCTGGCCGGCGTAGCCCACCAGCACATTCATCCCGGCGGCGCAGAGGTAGTACACGCACATCATGAAGACGATGCGCAGGTAGTAATCGTTGTTGACCGTGCCAATGATCGCCAGCAGCGCCAGCGTGACCAGGGCGACCACGCCCATGTGTTTGAGCGAGCTCATACCTTGTCCACCATCTTGCTGCCGAACAGCCCCGTGGGCCGGAACGCCAGCACCAGGATCACGAGCGCGAAGATCGCCACCTCGCGCCATTGCGCCGACCAGAGGTTCACCAGCGACTCGAGCACACCGAGAATGAAGCCGCCCGCCACGCAGCCGCGCGGGCTGCCGAGACCGCCCACCATGGCGGCGGAGAAGCCCTTCAGCCCGACGGCCAGGCCGAGAAACAGCGATGCCTGCGCGATCGGCGCGAGCAAGAAGCCCGACAAGCCGGCGAGCGCCGCGCTGACGACGAAGGCCCCGATCATCATCGCCGTGACGTTGATGCCCATCAGGCTGGCGACGTTGGTGTTCTGCGCAACGGCTCGCATGGCCTTGCCGACCATGGTCTTGCGCATCACGTGATCGAAGGCCACCATCACGACGACGGAGACACCCAGCATCAGCAGTTCCTGCGGCCGAACCCCGACACCCAGCAGGCGAACCACCTCATCGCCCACCGGTGCGGGCACCACCACCGGTTTGGGCCCCCAGATCGCCAGTCCGATACTTTGCAGGATCACGCCAAAGCCCAGCGTGCTCATCACCCAGGCCATGCCGGGCTTGCCGGCGAACGGGCGGACGCCGAGCACATAGAGCAGCCAGCCCAGCGCACCCATGACGCCCAGCGCGGCCAGCAGGGCGAGTAGCTGAGCCATCGTGCCGGGCACATCCGAGCCGAACGAGGTCGACGAAAACGGCTTGCCGATCGCCAAGAACAGCACGCTCATGCCGACGAAGGCACCGGCCGACACGAACTCGCCCTGCGAGAAGTTCAGCGTCTTGGTGGTAGTGAATGTCACGCTGAAGCCCAGCGCGATAAGGGCATAGGCACTGCCCACGGCGGCGCCGCTGAGCAGCGCTTGAAGCAACGCGGTTTCCATCTTGGGTCTCCTGGCAGTCCCGCTGCAGGCCGTGGCGCTGCAGCGGAAATGGGTCACGAGGGTCAGCGCTTGATGTCGCTGGGCTTGACCGACTTGACGACGTCGTCGGCGTTGCGCTTCAGACTGCCGGCAGACCACTTGACGAAGACGAAGTCACTGGCGGACAAGGCTTCGTGCTGGGTCTTCGAGAAAGGCTTGGTGTAGACCTTCATGACACCATCCACCGGCGCGCTCAGATCTTCGAGTGCCTCGCGCATCTTGACGCCGTCGGTACCACCCGCTTGGCGAATGGCAGCTGCGACCAGCTGCACCGCGTCGTAGCCATGCACGGCAAACGGGAAGGCGCTAGGTGCCGCCAGCTTGCCCTTGACGCGCTCGTACAAGGCCTTCTGCTTCGGCGTTTCCGCGTCGACCATGGTGCGCATGAAGATCGGCTTGTCGGCCAGGGACTTGCCGGCAGCGTCATAGAAGGTGACGTTGTCGGCCGCCCATGAGGACAGCAGCGCAGGGAAATAGTTGACCTTCTCCATGCTGCGCATCAACTGGCCGGTCGGCGTGCCCTGGGCCCAGACGACGATCGCATCGACACCGGCCGCCTTCATCTTGTTCAGCTGCGATGTCATGTCGGTGTCGGCGACGGCGAAGCGCTCGGCCGCGGCCGGCTCGATGTCCTGCAGCTTGGCCACTTCCTGCATGTCGGTCAGGCCCCCCTGCCCGAAGCCGGTGGTCTCGGCCATCAGGCCGACCTTCTTGAAACCGGCCTTCTTGGCGTAGGCCATCAGGCCGGCGATCTGCTCGCGGTCCACCATGGACACCCGGAACATGTAGTTGTCCGCACCCGGGCTCATCGGCTTGGTGATGGCGGTGCCGGCGCCGATCATGCCCATGGACACGATCTTCTTCTGGTTCGGGATGTGCTTCCAGGCCATGGCATTGCCCGAATTGGTGGGGCCGAAGACCGCGGCCACCTTCTCGTTGTCGATCAGCTCGGTCATGTTCTGGATCGACTTCGGCGGCTGCGACTGGTCGTCGCGAATCACCAGTTCGAGCTTGCGGCCGAGCACGCCGCCGGCCGCGTTGATGTCGTCGATGGCCGCCTGGATGCCGAGCACGCCGGCCGCACCGCTCTGCGCCGACGGCGAGGCCGACAGATCGCCGTTGAAGCCGAGCTTGATGGCCTGAGCCGATGCCGCGGCCGCGAAGGCCATGGCACCGAGTGCCAGCGCGTGTTTGAAGTGTCTTGTGATGTTCATGTTGTCTCCTGCTGAGGTTGAGAAGGCGAGCCTGTCCCGTCACCCGTTTCATCGGGCATGTTTTGAGACCTGTTCGCCTGGCTTGGGGAAAAGGTGCGACGGTTCGCCTAGACGGCGAGGAAGCCGCCGTCCACGGCCAAGGTGACGCCGGTGATATAGCTGGCCATCTCGGAGGCCAGGAAGATCACGGGGCCGACCAGCTCTTCGGGCTGGCCAACCCGAGCCATCGGCGTGCGCAGCATGAAGCGCTCGAGCTTCTCGGGCGTCTCGCGGGTCGCGGTGGTCATCGGCGTTTCGATCACGCCCGGTGCAATCGCGTTGACGCGCACGCCTTCCTTGGCCAGCTCGCCCGCCAGGGACTGCGTCAACATCTTCACGGCGCCCTTCGAAGGCGAGTAGCCCACGATGTTCGGCTGGCCGGCGTAGGCTGCGATGGAGGCCACGTTGATGACCGCACCGCGCGTCGCGCGCAGCGCCGGCAACCACGCCATGATCACGTTGAAGCTGCCCTGCACGTTGACATCCATCGTGCGCGCGAAGTTGGCCGCCACGCGGGGACTGTCCAGTCCCTCGCGAAACAGGACGCCGGCGTTGTTGACCAGAAGATCGACCTTGCCGGCTTCGGCACCGACCCGCTCGGCCAAGGCCGTGCAGGCCTCGATCGAGGTCACGTCCAACACGTGGGACCAGGCCTGCCCGCCTGCTGCAACGATGTCGGCCGCGGTCTGCGCAGAGGTCAGTGCGTTCACGTCGGTTACCACGACGCGCGCTCCAGCCTGCGCGAGGCCAAGGGCGATCGACCGACCGTTGCCCTGGCCGGCGCCAGTGACCAGAGCGAGGCGGCCCTGCAGGACACGCGGCGCCATGTTTGCATTCAGTTCCATGTTTGTCTCCTTGTCTGCGATGGTTGCGGCCGGTTCAAGCCGCTTGTTTCGTTGCGCCGGGCGCGGTGGACGATTGAAAGCTGACATCGTCACGCAGTGACGTCGCGCTGGCGAGCGCCATGCCGGCGACGTAGCCGAAGGTCAGCGCCGGGCCGAGCGTGATGCCGGCCCCAGGGTAGTTGCCGCCCATGACGCTGGCCGCATCGTTGCCGACCACGTACAGCCCGCGGATCGGTTGGCCTTGTTTGCTGAGCACCCGGGTCTGGTCATCGGTTGCCAGGCCGGCAAAGGTGCCGATCTCGCCGACCACCAGCTTGACCGCGTAGAAAGGGCCGTTCGCGATGGGCGCCATGCAGGGGTTGGGCTTGACCAGCGAATCCCCTTGGTATCGGTTGTAGGCCGTGCTGCCCTTGCCGAACCTGGAGTCGACCCCGGCAGCAGCGTCACGATTGAATGTGGAGACACTGTCCTTGAGGTTGGCGGCATCGACGCCGAGGGCCTTGGCCAGGTCTTGCAAGGTGTTGCCTTTGACCAGATAGCCGGTGCGCAGATGGCGGCCGATCGGCAGCGGGAACGGTGCGACGCAGCCCATGCCGTATTCGCGCAGGTGCTTGTGATCGCAGATCAGCCACGAACAGACCTCCTTCTCGCCCTTGCACGCCTTGACCATCGCCTGGATGAAGTCGTGATACGAGTTGGCTTCGTTGGTGAAGCGCCGGCCGTTGCGCGTGACCGCGATCGCACCGGGTTTCGCCCGATCGATGAAGTGGGGCATCACGCCCTGAGTTCCGTCCTTGCGCTGGGTGACCGAGGTCGGGCACCAGGCGGCCGCATTCGGAATGGTGGGATCGACCCAGCCGCCGACGCTCTCACCCAGCCTCAGGCCATCGCCGGTGTTGGCGGCGGGTGAAGGCGTGTAGTGCTCGCGCCCGGTGGGTGCATGCGGGAACAGCTGCTTCCGGCGCTCGATGTCGTGCGGAAATCCGCCGCAGGCCAGCACAACGCCGCGGGTGACCCGCACTTCGACGCGCTTTCCCTCCTTCTGCACCACGGCACCGGTGATGGCGTCGCCTTCGACGATCAGCTTCTGCACAGGCGAGGACAGCCAGACGGGGATCTTCAGGTCCATTCCGGCCTTCGCCAGACGGCCCGCCAGCGCATTGCCATTGGTCAGGGTCATGCCGCGGCCGTGGCGCACCACGTCCAGCAGGTGACCGCCAAAGCGCTTGGCCACATAGAAGAACGATTCGAACGACTTGAAGGCACGGAGGAAGTGCCAGAGCTCCTTGCCTGACCCGAGCATCATTCCGAACACGGTTAGTTCGGGCACTGGCGGTGCCAGGTGCTTGAGCCGATCGCCGAGTTCGCGCCCATCGAACGGCCGGGTGACCATGGAACGCCCACCGGGTTGCCCACCGGGCGCTTCGGCGTGGTAGTCCGGGAAGACCGGCGGCATGTCGAACTGCACGCAGGTGTTCGATGTGAAGAACTGCAGCGCCTTGGGGCCGTTTTCGATGAAAGCATCCACCCGGGCCGGGTCGAAGTGCGTCGTGGCCTCGTGCTGCAGGTAGTTGCGGGCGGCGCCGGCCGGCTCATGCAAGCCTTGCTCCGTGGCGAGATGGGTGCCGGGGATCCAGAGCCAGCCGCCGGAGCGGGCGGTCGTGCCGCCATAGACCGGCTCCTTCTCGACCACCAGCACCTTCAGCCCCTGATGGGCGGCAGTCACCGCCGCAGACATCCCGGAGGCCCCGGTACCGACCACCAACACGTCAAAGGTCAACGCTTCCTGTTCCATACCAATGCCTCCTGGGCTTCCTTCAATGGGATGAACTGTAGTTCGTCATTAGATATGTGTCAACGCATCTGATGATGTCTAGTGATAAGATTTATCCTTATGCATACGTCAATATCAGCAAAAACCCCAATGGCTATACTGACCCTGGATCAGCAAGCCCAGGGTGTGCCAGTGGAAGAAAAGAGTCGTCGCGGGATCCAGTCGATCGAGATCGGCAGCAAGTTGCTGTCGGAGTTGTCGCGCCACCTGGCCCCCATGGCGCTGAAGGATCTTTCCAAGGCCGCAGGCCTGAGTACCGGCAAGGCCCACCCGTACCTGGTCAGTTTCCTGAAGGTGGGCTTCGTGCAACAGGATGCGGCCTCGCGCTACGAACTGGGCCCGCTTGCACTGCAACTGGGTCTGACCAAGCTGCGGCGGCTCGATCCCGTGAAGGAGGCGGCCCAGTTCATAACCGATCTGGCCGAGTCAACCGGGCAGAGCATTGCCCTGTCGGTGTGGGGCAACTTCGGACCGACCATCGTTCGCATGGAAGAGCCCTTGGAGCCGTTGCATGTGAACCTGCGTACCGGAACCGTCATGTCGATCGCGAATACCGCCACGGGCCGACTTTGGGCGGCCTATTTGCCGCCCAAGGTGGTGGAGCGTCAAATGAACGACGAGCTGGCCCGGCTGGGCACCGTCGGCAGCCGCGAAGCCACGATCACTCGCGAAGAGGTCCAGGCACACATCGCCGAAACCCATGCGCATGGCCTCTCGCGCAGCCTGAACATGCCCGTACCCGGCATCAACGGTTTGTGCGCGCCGGTGTTCGACGCAGAAGGCCACATCGTTCTGGGCATACTGGCCATGGGCACAGCTGGCACATTCGATGCCGCCTGGGACGGGCCGGCGGCCAAGGCCCTGCGCGCGTGCGCGGACGAGGTGTCATCGCGGATTGGCTTCAGGGCAGCAGCGGCGTAAGCGCGCTGCACTGCATGGGTCCGATGCCGGAAAGCAGCCCGTCGTAAACGGCAGTTGATGGCCGACTGCCGATGCCTGTGAACAGCTTGCTTCATGGCGACTTAGCCTGGTCACCTGGCCCTCCTCGCCAACGCGCCTGCCCCTGCGTTGAAGTGGGACGTCGGCGAAGGTTCTTTGGCGCGCCAGCAGGCCAGCCCCAGCAGGTCGTTTAAGACTGTGACCGATCTTGTGGCCTCGGTCTCGCCAGGTCGTTATCAGCACCCAAACGCCGGCACAGCGAACTCGCCGCCCTACGCCGCACCCGGTCGCCGCCACATCACGCCGTCTTCGGTGAGCATCGCGTCCAGCGGCAGGTCTTGCGGGCTGGCGCGCAGCAGCGGCAGGAAGCCGTGGGTGAAGCTCACGCCGACCGTCACCGGCCGCGGGTTGAGGCTGCTCAGCGTGCGGTCGAAGAAGCCGCCGCCGTAGCCGAGACGCACCCCGCCCGGCCCGAAGCCGAGGCAGGGCACGACCAGGATCTCAGGCGCGAATTCCTCGGTGTCCTTCGGCTTGGGGATGTCGTAGGCGTCGAGTTCCGTCTCGCAGCCCGGGTACCAGACGTGAAAGCGCAGTTGTCCGGTCTCGCGGTCGGCCACCGGCAGCCCGATGCGGCGGGTGACGCCGTCGGGTGCGCCTTCGGTCCAGCGGTAGAGCGCGGGCAGCGGGTCGAACTCGCCCTTGATCGGCCAGTAGGCGCCGATGCTCGCCTCGCGCCGCCCGACCAGCCACACGCGCAGTGTGCTCTGCAACTCCACCGCGCGCTCGAGGCGGTCGGTGAGGGCCAGGCGCGCCGCGATCAGCTTGGTTCGCAGCGCGGCGCGGTCGGGCTCGGTGGGGGACATGCAGGCTCCGGGTTCAAGGACAAGGCCCGCGCATTGTGCAAGACTGAGGCCATGACCGCCGCCAGCCGCGAATTCATCAATCATTGCCTGGAGCTGTTCGCGCCACTGGGCGCTCCCCGCGCGCGCCGCATGTTCGGCGGCCACGGCCTGTACATCGATGACTTGTTCATGGCGCTCGTCATCGGCGAGCGCCTCTACCTGAAGACCGATGCACTGACCCGGCCGCTGTTCGAAGCCGCCGGGTCCGAGCCGTTCGTGTACGACTCGGCCGGCAAGAGCGTGTCGGTCGCTTACTTCAGCGCGCCCGACGATGCCATGGAGTCGCCGCCGCTGATGGAGCCCTGGGCGCGGCATGCGCTCTCGGCCGCCCTGCGGGCCAGGGCCGCGAAGCCGCGCGCCGCCACGCCGGTCAAGAAGGCCAGGCCGCGCAAGGGCTCGGCCAGGATCGCGCCGACGAAGCTCTGACGGCGTGGGTTCCAGCGCACAGTGGCGGGGCTGTGGCTGTCCAGCGATTCGATGACGCCGTGCTCGCCGACCGCGAGCCGGACGCGCTCGCCGGGCTCGAAGACGAAGTCGCCGAGGTCGTTGTCGCGCGTCAGCCAGACGCGGCCTTCGATGACGGTGAGTTCACCGCCGAGGCGGCCGAGTTGAAGCGCCTGGCCGCTGGTCACGCGCTGGGTGGTGGTCCGATCAAGTTGCGCATTCATCATCAATCTCCTGGTTGCGTGATGCAATCATCGGCTCAATGGCACAGACAATCCAATGAAACCCCCGGCAACCATTGATGCGGATTTGATATGAATACGCGAAGCCGTCGCCCGCTCACGCTGAATGCGCTGCGCGCCTTCGAGGCGGTCGCGCGGCGCCTGAACTTCAGCGATGCGGCCGAGGAACTGTTCGTCACGCAGTCGGCCGTCAGTCGCCAGATCAAGGGGCTGGAGGACGAGCTCGGTGCGGCGCTGTTCGTGCGTGGCACGCGCCATGTGGAGCTGACGCAGAGCGGTCGCGTGTTGCAGCGCTCGGTCGAGAGCGGCCTCGGGCAGATCGATGCGAGCGTGCGCCAGATCCGCCAGGCGCGCAGTCGCAAGCGTGTCAGCGTCACGACCTTCGCGTCGTTCGGCTCGCTCTGGCTGCTGCCGCGCATCGAGGCGTTCCAGCGCCAGCACCCGGACATCGACATCCGCGTCTCCGCCACCGACACGATCGCCGACCTCGACGACCCCGAGCTCGATCTCTCGCTGCGCTATTGCAGCCCGGCGCAAGCGCCCGAAGGCGCGGTGCGGCTCTTCGGCGAGATCCTGACGCCGGTCGTGAGCCGCTCGCTGATGGAGCAGATTCGCCGCGGCCAGGCGCCGCCACTGGCCACGCCGGCCGACCTCGCGCAACACACGCTGGCCGAGGAGGACGACACCAAGACCAGCACCGAATTCCTGAGCTGGCGGCGCTGGCTGACCTTGCACGACCAGCCCGTGCTCGAGCCCAAACGCTGGCTCTACCTGAACTTCACCTACCAGCAGGTGCAGGCCGCGCTGGCCGGCCACGGTGTCGCGCTGGCGCGCGTCGCGCTGGTGTTCGAGGCCTTGCAGCGCGGCGAACTGATCGAGCCGTTCGGCGACGCGGGGCGCATGACCAGCCCGTACCTCTACTGGCTGATCGTCTCGCCTGTGGGTCAGGCGCGGCCCGAGGTGGCGCAGTTCTGCGAGTGGGTGCTGGAGCAGGCGCAGATCACGCGCCACGCGATCGGCGAGGAGGCGGCGCCGGCGGCGGCTAAGCCACGCCGCGTTCGGTGACGATCAGCGTCAGCGGCCGGTCGTGTGCCTGCTTGTCGAGTGCACTGGCGTCGATCTCGCTGCCCGACCACGCCACGCCCACGGTCGTGACATCCGGGTGCTGCGCCAGCCAGCGGTCGAAGTAGCCGCCGCCGTAGCCGAGCCGGTAGCCCTCGGCCGTGAAGCCGACGCAGGGCACCAGCACCACATCGGGCCGCACCGGCGCGCCGTCGCTGGCCGGGATGCCGCAGTCATCGACGACGCTGGGCGCCGCACCGTTCCAGGCCCGGTAATGCATCCTGACCGGCGCGCGCTGTGCAAAGGGGAGACACTTTGCCAACTTTGACAACATGGCGTCGGCCTGCACCATGCCGGCTGCGTTAAATTCGGACCGATGCGGCCAGTACAGGCCCAGCAGCTCGGGCTCCAACTCCAACAGCACCGCGGCCAGATCGCGCGCCAGCATTGAGCCGGCCTCGGCCGCGGGCGGGCTGGCCATGAATTGTTCGCGCTGCGCCATCAGTGCCGTGCGCAGAACCTGCCGCGGTGTCGATGCCGAATTCAAGATGAATGAGTGATGACGTTGAACTTCCGAAAGCTTGTCAAGCCAGTATATGAGCGCCCTGCGCGCGTCGCGCTGCTGTGCGCGCTGGCGCTCGTCGTGGCCGTGCCGGCCGCGCAGGCGCAGCAGAACGGCGACGGCGCCATCGTCGATGCCCGCGAGGCCTTCCGCAAGAAGGATGGCAAGCGCCTCGCGGTGTTGCGCGCCACCGCACTCGCCGCCAACCACCCGCTCGCGCAATGGGTCGAGTACTGGGAGCTGAACGCCCGCATCGGCGAAGTCCAGCAGCCCGAGGTCGATGCCTTCAGCGCGCGCTGGAGCGGCAGCTATGTGGACGACCGCTTCCGCAACGACTGGCTGCTCGAACTCGGCCGGCGCCGCGACTGGGCCAATTTCGCGGTCGAGTTCCCGCGCTTTCGGCTGAACGACGACCGCGAGGTGACCTGCTACGCGCTGCTCACCGATCACCTCGCCGGCAAGGGGATGCTCGAGCCCGCACGCACCGCGTGGCTCGCGCAACGCGATGCCGACGACGGCTGCGCGCTGCTCGCGACGACGCTGACCGACGCCAAGCTGCTCACGCCGGCCGATGCCTGGCGCAAGGCACGCATCGCGATGGATGCGAACCGACCGCGCGCGGCGCGCCAGGCGGTGGCGCTGGTCGGCCCCGCGGCCGTGGTGAGCCTCGGCGAGGTGATCGACAGCCCGGCGCGCTACCTCACGCGCAGCGCCGTCGCATCGAGCCGCAGCGCCGCCGAGCTGGCGACCCTGGCGCTGATGCGCATGGCCTCGAACGACGTCGAGGCCGCCACCAGTCTGCTCAACGAACGCTGGGACCGCGCGCTGCCGCCGGATCTCGCGGCCTGGGCCTGGGCGTCCGCGGCGAAGCAGGCGGCGCTGAAGCTGCAGCCCGAGGCCGCCGATCTCTACCTGCGCGCCGCGCAGCGCGCCGGCAAGGCCAAGACCGAGATCGACTGGCCCGACGACACGCTCGCCTGGAAAGTGCGCGCCGCGCTGCGCGCCGACAACGGCAAGCCGCGCTGGCAACAGGTGATGCAAGGCATCAATGCGATGAGCGAGACCGAGCGGCGCGAGCCGGCGTGGATCTACTGGAAGGCACGCGCTGTGATCGCGCTGGCGCCCGATTCGCAGGAGTCCGACTCCATGCGTGCGCTCGGCCGCGAGCAGATGGCGGGCATCGCCAACCAGCTCAACTTCTATGCCGCGCTCGCCGCCGAGAACCTCGGTCAGCCGCTCTACATGCCGCCGCGCCCGCTGCCGCTGACGCCGCCCGAGCGCGAGGCCGCGCTGCGCAACCCCGGCTTCGCGCGCGCGCTCCAACTGATCGGCATCGGCCTGCGCAGCGAAGGCGTGCGCGAATGGAACTACACGCTGCGCGGCATGGGCGACCGAGAACTGCTCGCGAGCGCGCAGCTCGCCTGCGACCGCGAGGTCTGGGATCGCTGCATCAACACCAGCGAGCGCACCCGCGACGAGATCGACATGGATCAACGCTTCCCGATGCCGTTCCGCAAGGACGTGGTCGCGCACGCCGGCCAGATCGGGCTCGACCCGGCTTACGTGTACGGCCTGATCCGCCAGGAATCGCGCTTCATCATGGATGCGCGCTCCAGCGTCGGCGCCTCGGGCTTGATGCAGATCATGCCGGCGACCGCGCGCTGGACGGCGAAGAAGATCGGCCTGGCCTACACCCAGGACCTGATCACCGACCGCGACACCAACCTGCGCCTCGGCATGAACTACCTGAAGCTCGTGCTCGATGATTTCGGCAGCTCGCAGGCGCTCGCCGCCGCAGCGTACAACGCCGGCCCGAACCGGCCGCGCAAGTGGCGCGACGGGCCGGTGCTGGAGCCCGCGATCTGGGCCGAGAACGTGCCCTTCGCCGAGACCCGCGACTACGTCAAGAAGGTGCTGAGCAACGCCACGTATTACGCCGCACAGCTGGGTGCGGCGGCGCCGTCGCTGAAGGCGCGGCTCGGGCGCTCGATCGCACCCGGCGGGCCGAATCCGCTCGACAAGGATCTGCCCTGAGGCGCCTATGCAGCTCGTGATCGGCAACAAGAACTACTCGTCGTGGTCGATGCGGCCCTGGGTGCTGATGAAGCAGGCCGGTATCGCGTTCGACGAACGCAAGATCCGTTTCGATGCGTTCACCCCCGACTCGAAATTCAAGACCGAACTCGCCGGCGTGACACCGACCGGCCGCGTGCCGGTGCTGATCGATGGCGAGCTGGTGGTGTGGGACACGCTCGCGATCGCCGAGTACCTGGCCGAGACCTTCCCCGCCAAGCAGCTCTGGCCGCGGGATGCGGCAGCGCGGGCGCGCGCACGCAGCGTCTGCGCCGAGATGCACTCGGGCTTCGGCGCGCTGCGCGATCACTTCCCGCTGAACATCGAGGCCGCGCTGCCCGAGGTCGGCGCGCGTGTGCTGGCCGAGCAGGCTGCGGTGCGCGGCGATGTGGAGCGGCTGGTCGCGATGTGGTCGGGCTTGCTCCACGCTCACGGCGGCCCGCTGCTGTTCGGCCAGTTCAGCATTGCCGACGCGTTCTTCGCGCCGGTGGTGATGCGCCTGAAGACCTACGGCGTGCCGGTGCCGCCGGCGATCGCGGCCTACATGCAGCGCGTCAGCGCACTGCCTGGCGTGGCGGCGTGGATTGGCGACGCGCTGGCCGAGCGCGACTTTCTCGACTTCGAAGAGCCGTACCGATCACACGCATGAAGCGTTATCTCGTCGGCGGCGCGGTGCGCGATGCCTTGCTCGGCCGGCCCGGTGGCGATCGCGACTGGGTCGTCGTCGGCGCCCACGCACAGGAGCTGCTCGATGCCGGTTACCTGTCGGTGGGTCGCGACTTTCCGGTCTTCCTGCACCCACGGACGAAGGAAGAGCACGCGCTCGCGCGCACCGAGCGCAAGACCGGCCCGGGCTACCGCGGCTTCGAGATGCACGCCGACCCGGGCGTGACGCTCGAAGACGATCTGCTGCGGCGCGACCTGACGATCAACGCGATCGCGCAGGACGAAGCCGGTGTGCTGATCGATCCGCATGGCGGGCAGCGCGATCTCGCGGCCAGGGTGCTGCGCCATGTCTCGCCCGCGTTCGCCGAAGACCCGGTTCGCATCCTGCGGCTGGCGCGCTTCGCCGCGCGCTTCATCGATTTCTCGGTCGCGCCCGAGACGCTCGCGCTGATGCGCGCGATGGTCGAGGACGGCGAGGTCGATGCGCTCGTGTCGGAGCGCGTCTGGCAGGAACTGGCGCGCGGGCTGATGGAGTCGCGGCCGTCGCGGATGTTCGAGGTGTTGCGTTCGTGCGCTGCGCTGGCACGGCTGCTGCCCGAGGTCGATCGCCTCTGGGGCGTGCCGCAACCGGTCGCGCACCACCCGGAGATCGACACCGGCGTACACCTGATGATGGTGCTCGACATGGCAGCGCGGCTGGAGGCGAACCTCGCGGTGCGCTTCGCCTGCCTGTGCCACGACCTCGGCAAGGGCACGACGCCGGCCGACGTGCTGCCGCGCCACCTCGGCCACGAAGGGCGCAGCGTCACGCTGCTGCGCGAGCTGTGCGCGCGGTTGCGCGTGCCGGTCGATTGCCGCGAGCTCGCCGAAGTCGTCGCGCGCGAACACGGCAACGTGCATCGCAGCGGCGAATTGAATGCGGCGGCGATCGTGCGCCTGCTCGAACGCTGCGATGCGCCGCGCCGGCCGGAGCGCTTCCGCGAGGCGCTGCTGGCCTGCGAGTGCGATGCGCGCGGCCGGCTCGGCCTGAGCGAATCAAAGTACCCGCAGCGCGCGCGGCTCGGCACTGCGCTGAACCTGGCGCTGGGTATCGATGCGGCGGCGGTAGTCGCCGCGGCGCAAGCGCGCGGCGCGAGCGGCGCGGCGCTGGCCGACGCGGTGCGCGCGGCACGGGTCGAGGCGGTGGCCACCGGATTGGCCGACACGACGCACGGGTGACAGCGCGCTTCGGCGCGGCGGCGCCAGAATCGGCGCATTCGAACCCCACGACGGAGACATGCCCATGACCGACCTCTTCACCCTCAAGGGCCGCACCGCGCTTGTCACCGGTGGCTCGCGCGGCATCGGCCGCATGATTGCGGCGGGCTTCATCGCGCAGGGCGCGAAGGTCTACATCTCGTCGCGCAAGGCGGCCGATTGCGATGCGACCGCGAAGGCGCTCTCAGCAGGCGGCGGTGTCTGCATCTCGCTGCCAGCCGATGCATCGTCGATGGAAGGCATCAACGCGCTCGTCGCCGCGTTTGCCGCGCGCGAAAGCGCGCTCGATATCCTCGTCAACAACGCCGGCGCGGCCTGGGGCGAGACCTTCGACACCTTCCCCGAGAAGGGCTGGGACAAGGTCGTCGATCTGAACCTGAAGACACCGTTCTTCCTGACGCAGGCCCTGATCGCACCGCTGCGCGCCGCGGCGAAGAAGCAGCCGGCCAAGGTCATCAACATCGCCTCGATCGACGGCATCTCGGTGAACCCGCAGGAAACGTATTCGTATGCCGCGAGCAAGGCCGGCCTGATCCAGCTGACGCGCCGCATGGCGCTGCGCCTGGCGCAGGACAACATCGTTGTCAGCGCGATCGCGCCGGGCGCGTTTGCCTCCGAGATGAACCGGGTCGCGCGCGACCACGCCGAAGAAACCGCCAAGCGCATCCCGGCCGGCCGCATCGGCACCGACGAGGACATGGCCGGCGCGGCCATCTACCTCGCCTCGCGCGCCGGCGACTACGTGATGGGCTCGACGCTGGTGGTCGACGGCGGGGTGACGCACGCGCGTGGATGACCTTGTTCGTTTGCGGACGAATACTTGATATTCGTCCGCAAATGAACTAGTCTTCGCGCATGAACGCCGTCCTCCAGCCACAGACCCCCGAGATCGAGCTCGGCTCGCCCGCCGCCGCGCAGGCCGCGCTGCGCACCTTCTGGCGCCTCGCCGAGGCCTGGAAGCTCGACGTGAACGAGCAGACCACGCTGCTCGGCGTCGGCCGCACCACGCTGTACCAGTGGAAGGGCGGCAAGGTCGGCCCGCTCGACCGGCACGTGCTGGAGCGCCTGTCCTACCTGTTCGGCATCTACGCCGCGTTGCAGATCCTGTTGCCGCTGAAGCAGCGCGCCGATGACTGGGTGCGCCAGCCGAACGCGGCGCCGCTGTTCGGCGGCCGCTCGGCGCTCGATCGCATGATGGGCGGGCAGGTGGCGGATCTCTACGTCGTGCGCCACTACCTCGATGCGCAGCGCGGCGGAAAAGCTTGATCGCGCTGAAGGACGTTCCGGTCACGCCCGTCAGCTGGCGCCCCTGCCACCGCCTGATCCCGTCGCGCTACCCGACCGTCGGCCTGTATGACGCGATCGCCGATCCAGCGGACATCGATATCGTCTTCGCGATCGAGCTGCTGACCAACCCGCGCATCCGCGACCAGATCGGCCAGCTGCAGCTGGTGCTGCCGGACGAGCGTGTCAGCGGCGCCGGCAGCACGATGATCATGGCCGCATTCACGCACCTGAACCCGGAAGGCTCGCGCTTCTCGGACGGCGGCTACGGCGTCTATTACGCGGCGCAGGCGATCGAGACCGCGATCGCCGAGGTCAGCCACCACCGCGCGCTGTTCTTGTCACGCACCTGCGAGCCGGCGATGGATGTGGACATGCGCGCGATCAGCGCCCAACTCGATGCCGAGCTGCATGATTTGCGCGGCCTCGGCAAGCGCGGCGCCGCGTTGCTCGACCCTGACGACTACGCCGCGCCGCAGGCCTTCGCGCGGCGCTTGCGCGAGGCCGGCAGCTGGGGCGTTGTGTTCCCGAGCGTGCGTCACGAGGGCGGCGTCTGTGTCGGCGTGTTCCGCCCGAAGGCGCTGCGCAACGCGCGCTCCGGCGCCCATATCGCGTTGCACTGGGATGGCACTCGCATCACGCACTGGTTCGAGAAGCGCGGCCTGCATCCGGTCATCCGCTTGTGACGGCGGGTTTGCCATATTTTGCCAAGATCGCTAGCATGCTCACATGAGCACGATGAACATCTCCTTGCCCGAAGCGCTCAAGTCGTTCGTCGACGAGCAGGTCACGCAGCGCGGTTACGGCACCAGCAGCGAGTACGTGCGCGAGCTGATCCGCAAGGAACTGGATCGTGCCAACCTGCGTGCCTTGCTGCAGGAAGGTGCGGCCTCCCCAGTCGTTGGCGAGCTGGATTCACCGTACTTCGACAGCCTGCGCGAACGGGCGAATGCGCGCGCGGCGAAATGAACGCGACGCGGATCGTCCGGCGTGGCCGGGCGGATCGCGATATCGACGAGGCCGCCGAACACTACTTTGCGGAGGGCGGCGTCGCCCTCGAATTGCGTTTCATCGATGCGCTCGAGGCCGCGATGCGGCATGTCGCCGCGCATGCGTCAACGGGCTCGCCCCGATACGCCGCTGAGTTGAACCTGCCGGGCCTGCGCTTCCGGTCCTTGAAGCGCTTTCCGTACCTGATCTTCTACGTCGAACACGACGACTGCATCGATGTGCTGCGCGTGTTGCATGGCGCGATGAACATTCCGGCGTGGATGACGGAGGCCGACGACGGCGGGTAGCGACCGCCTTCAGTCCGGGATCTCCAGCGCCAGCAGCACCTGCGCATACGCCTTTGCCAGGTTGTCGGTGTGCAGCGAGGCCATGCCGCCGCCGCCGAGCACATCGTGCAGCACGAAGTTGATCGCGTTCAACCCGGGCAGGTCGAAGCGCTCGACCTGGCTCGGCGCGCGATGTGCGAAATGCGCGGCGACGCGCTCGGGCGTGAGCCAGGCCGAGAGCCGCGGCAGATCTTCCGCGCGGCGCGCGACGATGCCGATGTTCGCGTTGTTGCCCTTGTCGCCGGAGCGGCCGTGCGCGAGGGCGATCAGCGGGACGCACTGGCCGCCGCGGGTCGCCGACGCGCTCGCGTGCGCCAGCGCCGGGCCGAGCGTCGCGGCATCGAAACCGCCTCGCAGCGGGATCGTCACCGCGTCGCGTTCGCCGTTCACATCGATCTCGATCGCCACGGCCGACTTGTCGAGCAGGAACGAGAACAGCCGCACCACCGGCGCCGGGCTGGGCCGGCCGCCGACGAGGCCGAGCGTGCCCGGCGCCATCGAGGTCGCGGCCGGCGCGAACTCGCGCGCGAAGAGTTCGAGGCTGTCGCGCGACGCCGCCTTCGCGCTCATCTTCAGCACGACCTCGCGCGCGTCGGTGCGTGCGCCGGCGCCGAACATTTCCTCGCCGCCCAGCACCTCGATGCGCGTCTCCGTGAACGGCGGCAGGCCGCGCGCGGCGAGCATGCGCTGCATGCGCGTCAGCAGCGCCGCGCCGGTGCGCTGCGCCTTGGGCACCGCATCGATGCCGGCGATCGTCAGGAAGCCGGTGTTGCGGTAGCCGTCGGCGTAGGTCGCGCTGACCTTGTACTGCGCCGTCGGCGCGCGCCCGACGGCGCCGCTCACCTGCACGCGGTGCTCGGCCGGGTTTTTGTCATCGAGCGTCATGCGCACCTGCGTGAAGTCGCAGCTCACGTCGGGCATCAGGTAGGCGCGCGGGTCGCCGATCTCGTAGAGCAATTGCTCGGCCACGGTGGCCGGCGTCACCAGGCCACCAGTGCCGGGCGCCTTGGTGATCACGAAGCTGCCGTCGGCGCTCGCCTCGACGATGGGGAAGCCGATGTTCTCCCAGTCCGGCACCGCGTCCCAGTCGGTGAACAGGCCGCCGGTGCATTGCGCGCCGCACTCGATCAGGTGGCCGGCGAGCGTGCCCTGCGCGAGCTGGTCGTAGGCGCCCGCTGGCCACTTGAACTCGTGCATCAGCACACCCAGGGTGACGGCCGAATCGACGCAGCGGCCGGTGATCACCACGTCGCAGCCGGCATCGAGCGCACGCGCGATCGGCAGCGCGCCGAGGTAGGCGTTGATGCTCGCGACACGCTGCGGGAACGACGCGCCGCTGAACATTTCGGTCACGCCCGATTCGCGGAACGTGGTCGCGCGCGTCACCAGATCGTCGCCGAGCACGACGCCGACGTTGATCGTGATGCCCAGCTCGGCCGCGAGCGCCTGCAACGCATCGCGGCAGGCCAGCGGGTTCACGCCGCCGGCGTTGGCGACAACGCGGACGCCGCGCCGGTGCAACTGCGGCAGCGCCTCGCGCATCATGATCTGGACGAAGTCGTGCGCGTAGCCGGCGTTCGCATCCTTCGCGCGCTGCGCGGCGAGGATCGACATCGTCACCTCCGCGAGGTAGTCGAACACGAGGTAGTCCACCGCGCCGCCCGCGAGCAACTGCGGCACCGCGAGTGCGGTATCGCCCCAGAAGCCGGAGGCGCCGCCGATGCGCACTGTCTTCGCCGTCATGCAATGTCCCCTCGTTCTGGTATGTCTCAACGCATTCTCCACACCCGCCACATAATCCGCCAGCCTGGAAGCCCGACAGGCTTCTGGAGGAGACCAGCGATGACGACGCTCAATGTCAACGGCAATCCGCGCGAGTTCCGGGCGGAGGAAGACACACCGCTGCTTTGGGTTCTGCGCGAGCAGCTCGGCCTGACCGGCACCAAGTACGGCTGCGGCATCGCGCAGTGCGGTGCCTGCACCGTGCACATCGACGGTGTGCCGACACGCGCCTGCGTGCGGCCGGTCGGCAGCGTCTCGGCCGCTGCGAAGATCGTGACGATCGAAGGCCTGTCGAAGGACGCGTCGCACCCGGTGCAAAAGGCCTGGGCCGCGCTCGACGTGCCGCAGTGCGGCTTTTGCCAGACCGGCATGATCATGGCCGCGGCCGCGCTGCTGAAGGACAAGCCGAAACCCACCGATGCCGACATCGACGCCGCGATGACCAACATCTGCCGCTGCGGCACTTACAACCGCGTGCGCGCTGCGATCAAGCAAGCCGCCGGTGTGGCCTGAGCCGGGAGCCATCGATGACCACCTCCACGCTTTCGCGCCGCCACTTCCTCGGCGCCTCGGCCGCGACGGTCGGCAGCTTCGTGATCGGCTTTCACATTCCATTCGACGCACGGGCGCAGGGGGCCGACGGCTTCGCTGAAGTCAACGCCTGGGTTGTCGTCAAACCCGACGACACGGTCGTGATCCGCATCGCACGTTCCGAGATGGGGCAGGGCACGCTGACCGGCCTGGCGCAGCTCGTCGCCGAAGAGCTCGAATGCGACTGGAGCAAGGTCACCACCGAGTACCCGACGCCGGCCACCAACCTCGCGCGCAACCGGGTCTGGGGCAACTTCTCGACCGGCGGCAGCCGCGGCGTGCGCGAGTCGAACGACTACGTGCGCAAGGGCGGCGCGATGGCGCGCGTGATGCTCGTGCAGGCGGCGGCCGACGAGTGGCACGTGCCGGCCGCCGAGTGCAGCGCCGCGAAGAGCGTGATCACGCACAAGCCTTCGGGCCGCACCACGACCTACGGCAAGGTGGCCGGCGCCGCGGGCAAGCTCAAGCCCCCGGCCGAAGTCGCGCTGAAGGACCCGAAGGACTGGAAGGTCGCGGGCCAGCCCGTCAAGCGCCTGGACACCGCGCCCAAGCTCGACGGCTCGCAGGTCTTCGGCATGGATCTGAAGCTGCCCGGCATGCTCAACGCCGCGATCAAGGATTGCCCGGTGTTCGGTGGCAAGGTCAGGAGCTTCAACGCCGCGGCGATCAGCGGCAAGCCCGGCGTGAAGAAGGTCGTGCCCGTCGGCGACAGCGCCGTCGCGGTGATCGCCGACACCTGGTGGCACGCCAAGACCGCACTCGATGCGCTGCCGATCGAGTGGGACGAAGGCCCGAACGCGACCGTCTCGAGCACGACGATTGCCGCGTTCCTGAAGGAAGGCCTGGACGCGCCGCAGGCGATCATCGGCAACGAGGCCGGCGATGCGCGCAAGGCGATCTCCGAGTCGGCGCGCAAGATCGAGGCGGTCTATTCGTACCCGTACCAGAACCACGCGTGCATGGAGGTGATGAACGCGACCGTCAAGTTCACGCTGAACGACAAGGGAAAGCCTGACCGCTGCGAAGTCTGGTGCCCGACACAGAACGGCGAGGCCGCACTCGCCGCGGCCGCCGAAGCTGCCGGCCTGCCGCCGGCGAAGTGCGAGGTCTACAAGCTCAACCTCGGCGGCGGCTTCGGCCGGCGCGGCGCGCACGACTGGGTCGCACAGGCGGTTCTGATCGCGAAGCAGATGCCGGGCACGCCGATCAAGCTGCTGTGGTCGCGCGAGGAAGACATGGCGCACGGCAAGTACCACCCGGTCACGCAATGCAGGATGACGGCGGGGCTGGACGCGCTAGGCAACGTGACGGGTCTGCACATGCGCATCTCCGGCCAATCCATCATCGCCGGGCTGTTGCCTCAGAACCTCGTCAACGGGCGCGACCCGGTCGTGTTCCAGGGCCTGAACCCGAGCGGCGCCGAAGGCACGTTCGGCTACAAGCTGCCGGCGCTGCTGATCGACCACGCGATGCGCAACCCGCATGTGCCGCCGGGTTTCTGGCGTGGCGTGAACCTGAACCACAACGCGATCTACGTCGAGAGTTTCGTCGACGAGATCGCCGCGGCGACGAAGCAGGATCCGCTCGCGCTGCGACGCAAGTTGCTCGCGAATTCGCCCAAGCACCTGGCGGTGCTGGACGCGGTCGCCGCGCGCGCCGGCTGGGGCACGCCGGCGCCCGATGTCGGCGGGCAGAAGGTGCATCGCGGGCTGGCGCAGATCATGGGTTTCGGCAGCTACGTGGCGGCCTGCGCCGAGGTCTCGGTCAGTGCCGATGGCGCGCTCAAGGTGCACCGCATCGTCGCCGCCACCGACCCCGGCCACGCGGTGAATCCGCAGCAGATCGCGGCGCAGGTCGAGGGCTCGTTTGCCTATGGCCTGTCGGCCGCGCTGTTCGGCGGCTGTACCGTGAAGGATGGCCGGATCGAGCAGACGAACTTCAGCGACTATCCGGTCGTGAAGATGGAGCACATGCCCAAGGTCGAGGCGATCCTGATGCCGTCGGGCGGCTTCTGGGGCGGCGTCGGCGAGCCGACCGTCGCGGTCGCGGCGCCGGCGGTGCTGAATGCGATCTTCGCCGCCACCGGCAAACGCATCCGCGATCTGCCGCTGAAGAACCACAGCCTGAAGACGGCGTGATGCGAAGGTGGTTGGCGCTCGCGATATGGCTGACCGGCATGGCTGCGCATGCCGCTGACGATGCGATCGACGCGCCGCTCACCCCTGTTCCCGGTGACGCAACGCGTGGCCGCGCGATCGTCGTCAACCGCCAGCTCGGCCTGTGCCTGCTGTGCCACAGCGGGCCGTTCGCCGAGGAGCGCTTCCAGGGCAACATGGCGCCCGACCTGAGCGGCGCGGGCGCGCGTTGGTCCGAAGGACAACTGCGCTTGCGCCTGGTCGACGGGCGGCGTGTGAATCCGCAGACCCTCATGCCTTCGTACCGGCGCACCGATGGGCTGGAGCGCGTGGGCGCGGCGTGGCGCGACAAACCCGTGCTGAGTGCGCAGCAGGTCGAGGATGTGGTGGCTTTTCTCAGGACGCTGAAATGAGGCGCCGCGACGTGATCGCTGCCGCCGCCGGCCTTGCCGGCGCCGTGTGGGTGCGTGCGGCATCGGCGAATGCCGACGAGCTCGCCGCCGCGATCAAACGGTTTGCGGGCGGCGCGCCGGTGAACGAGGGTCGCGTCGAGTTCGAGATCGCGCCGCTGGTCGAGAACGGCAACACCGTGCCGATCGCGGTGCGCGTGCAAAGCCCGATGAGCGAGGCCGATCACGTGAAGGCGATCGCGATCTTCAACGAGAGCAATCCGCAACGCGATGTCGCGAACTTCTTCCTCGGCCCGCGCGCCGGCCGTGCGACGGTGTCGACGCGCATTCGCCTGGCCACGTCGCAGCAGCTCGTCGCGGTCGCGAAGATGAGCGATGGCTCGTGCTGGTCCAATACGGTGGATGTGCTGGTGACGCTGGCCGCGTGCGTGGAGCCCTGAATGGCCAGAGCACTCATCACCATGCCCACCACCGCGAAGCGCGGCGACGTGATCGAGATCCGGACGCTGATCGCGCACCCGATGGAGACGGGCTACCGCGCCGGCGACGATGGCAGTGTCAGGCCGCGCAACCTGATTCGCCGCTTCACCTGCCACTACAACGACGGCCGCGATGACGTGCTCGTGTTCAGCGCCGAGCTGTTCCCCGCCGTCGCCGCGAACCCGTTCATCGCGTTCTCGACCGTCGCCACCGCGAGCGGCACGCTGCGCTTTGCGTGGAGCGGCGACAACGGCTTCGCGCAGACCGAGACCGCGTCGCTCGCCGTCACATGAGGCGGGCCGCCGCGTTGCTGCTGCTGGTGACCATGCCAGCGTTTGCCGCCGATGCGCGCCGCTCCGGCTTCGACGACATGTCGTCGCAGATCCAGGCGATGCAGCGCGACGATGCCGTCAACCCGGCGATGCTGTGGGTCCGGGAAGGCGAGGCGATCTGGGGCCGCGAGTGCGCGCGCTGCCACGGCGATGCGGCGACCAGCATGCGCGGCGTGGCGGCGCGCTACCCGGAATTCGACGCGGCGACGAAGCGACCGGTCACGCTCGGCCAGCGCCTCGCGACGCACCAGCGCGCGACGCCGCTCGCGCCTGAGAGCGATGCGCTGCTGAGCATCGAAAGCCATGTCGCGCTTCAGTCGCGCGGCATGCCCTTGGCGCCACCGGGCGATCCACGCTTGCAGCCGTTCCGCGAGCGTGGCGAACAACTTTTTCGGCGCCGCATCGGCCAGCTCGATTTTTCGTGCGCGCAATGCCACGAAGACCACGCCGGTCAGCGGCTCGGCGGCAGCACGATCCCGCAGGCGCACCCGACCGGCTATCCGATGTACCGGCTCGAATGGCAGGGCATGGCGTCGCTGCAACGGCGGCTGCGCAGCTGCATGAACGGCGTGCGCGCCGAGCCGTTCGCGTACGGCGCGCCCGAGTTCGTCGAACTCGAGCTGTACCTCGCCACGCGTGCCGCCGGCATGCGCATCGAGACGCCGGCGGTTCGACCCTAGGCCAACCGTACTAGGTTTCAAACGCTTCTAGCTTTCAGTGACTAGGCCTCGTCGCGGATGATTCGTTCATCCCAAACAACCCTTTCCGGAGAACCCCCATGACCACCCAATCCCTCAGCTCGGTTGCCAGCGACATCGTCGGCCAGTACTCGCAAGCCAGCAAGCACCTCGTCGATGCTTACCGCAGCGGCGCCAATCGCCTGGTCATCGGCGCGAACACGCGCTACGTCACGTTCCTCAAGAGCGGCGCGCTGCCGCTCGTCACCGAGGACGTGCAGGCGCGCCTGTTCGCGGTGCAGACGAAGCTCACCGGCCTGGTCGAAGAAGGCATCAACAGCGGTTCGGATCGTTCCGAGCAGGCCATCGACTTCGTCGCCGGCGCCGTGAACGGTGGCATCGACCGCGTGGCCGCCGCGGCGGGCCGTGTCGAGGAAGCCTTGAACACGAACGCCATCACGAAGGTCGGCGAGGTCGCGATCTTGCCGGTCGCGCAAGTCTCGCTGACGCTCGTGACGCGCGCCGCCGAAGGCACGAAGCGCCTGTCGGCACGCGTTGCCGGTACCGAAGCGAACGCCGCACCGCTTGTCGCCAAGGCCAAGCGCGTTGTCAAGAAGGCCGTGCGCCGCGCCAAGAACCGCGCCTGATTTCACGCGCCGTTCGTGAACCGAAGGCCCTCGCGAAAGCGAGGGCCTTTGCTCATGCGCGGCGAGATACTTGTCGGGCATGATGTTCGCGAAGGAGGTCGTGATGGTCACCAAAGTGAAAGCCCCTGCGACGAAGCGCAGCACGGCGCGCAAGCGCACCGTGGCCGCCGCCGAGTCTGTCGCGCAAGTGACACCGGAGGCCACCAAGCCGAACCTGATCCGCGCCGGCCTGAACGCTCTCGACAAGGCGCGCCAGGATGTGGCGCAGCGCCAGAGCCGCGTGTTCGAGGCGATCCTCGGGCTCGAGCCGGCGCAGGGCCTGGCCGCGCGCGAAGGCGCCGCCTCCAAGATCGCGGCCGAAGCCTTCGGCCTGCGCAAGTTCGAGGCGGTGTTCGATCAGCGCGTCGCGCACGCGCTCGAACGCATGGGCGTGCCTTCGGCCGAGGCGCTGAAAGCCCTGACCGACGAAGTCGCTGCGCTGAAGGAAGAAGTGCGCGGCCTGAAGGCGGCGCGCCGTCACTGACCCGTGACCGTCGTCGCCACGCGAACGCGTGACCGCATCCTCGAGGCCAGCCTGGCGCTGTTCAACGAGGAGGGCCTGGCGAAAGTCTCCACGCACCGCATCGCCGCCGAGCTCGGCATCAGCCCGGGCAATCTGCACTACCACTTCAAGGCCAAGCAGCTGATCGTGGCGACGCTGTTCCGGCATTTCGAGGAACGGCTCTCGGCCTGCATGGAGGCCGCTGCCGAGGTCGATGCGCTCGATGACGTGTGGCTCTCGCTGCACCTGGCGTTCGAGGCCGTCAACGCCTACCGCTTCGTCTACCGCGATGTCGACTACCTGCTCAACGAATACCCCGATCTCGAAGCGCGCGCGCAAGCGCTCACCGCGCGCAACCTGCTCGCGGCGCGCAGCCTGTGCATCGGCTTGCAGCACGCCCGTGTGATCGAGGCCGGCAACGAGGAGATCGAGATGCTCGCGCTGCAGATCGTGTTCGCGACCACCTGCTGGTTCACGTTCAAGCGCCTCACGCCGCGCCGCAGCGCCGCATCGGCGCATGCCGAACCGGCATTGGCGGCCTACTACGCACTGACGTTCCTGTCCCCATATGTCGTGGGCGAGGCACGCGACTACCTGAACTACCTGCGTTCCAAGTACCTGCGCTAGAAGAAGGAGATCTGTCCATGACCCAAACCATCACCCCGAACATCGCCGCGCCGTCGCGCCTGCTGCAGTTTCTCGAGCTGCGCGCCGCGTGGGAGTTCGCCGCCGGACTGACCGCGCTGCCCTGGCTGCACCTCGCACGGCGAGGCGACGGTCACCCGGTGCTGGTGCTGCCGGGGCTGGTCGCGAGCGATGTCTCGACGCGCCTGCTGCGCGACTTCTTGAAGCGCAGTGGCTACGACGTGCACGGCTGGGGCCTGGGCCGCAACTACGGGCCGCGGCCCGGCGTCGAGGCTGCGATGCTCGCGCTCATCGATCGATTGCATGCGCAGAGCGGCCGCAGCGTCAGCCTGATCGGCCAGAGCCTCGGCGGCGCGTATGCGCGCATGCTCGCGGTGCAGCGGCCCGATGCCGTGCGCAGCGTTATCACGCTCGGCAGCCCGGTGGCCGGGCACCCGCGTTCGAGCAATGCGTGGCGCGTCTACGAATTCACCAGCGGCAAGAGCTCGGTCGACCCGACGACCTGGCAGCAGGTGACGCAGGCGCCGCAAGTGCCGACGAGCTCGATCTACAGCCGCACCGACGGCGTGGTCGCGTGGCAGAGCAGCATCGAGCCCTCGGCGCAGCCGCACACCGAGAACATCGAGGTCGTCAGCAGCCACCTCGGCATGGCGGTGCACCCGGCGGTGCTGTTTGCGGTCGCCGATCGGCTCGCCCAGCCCGAAGGCGCATGGCAGCCGTTCGAGCGCCGCGGCTGGCGCGCCGCGGTCTTCCCGAAGCCTGTGCGAGGATGACCGACTGGTGAGTCCGAGAGTGCGCCACACTGGCGCTTTGCCTTGATGAAGAATACTGCCCACCCATCCGGAGGTGATCGCCATGGCCACTGTGCGCGAAGGGAACAACGCCGTCTTGCTGGTCGTCGATGTGCAGGTCGGCGTGATGCGCGAATCGTGGGACGTTCGCCGGGTCATCGAGAAGGTGTCGCGCGTTGTCGATCGGGCTCGCGCGCAGGGCGTGCCTGTGATGTGGGTGCAGCACGCCGACGCGGAGTTGGTCCGCGGCAGCCCCGAGTGGCGTTGGGTACCGGAATTGATTCCTGCCGAGGGCGAGCCGCTGATCCACAAGCGATTCAACTCGTCGTTCGAGCAGACAGCGCTTGAAGAAGCACTCGCCCAGCTCGGCACGACCCACATCGTGCTGGCCGGGGCCCAGACCAACTGGTGCATTCGTGCCACGGCGCATGCCGCATTGGAACGCGGCTACGACCTGACGCTGGTCAAGGACGCGCACACCACCGTCACCGTGGCGCTCGGCAACGGAGCGAGCATCGAGGCCGAAAGCGTCATCCAGGAGTTCAACACCGCCATGACCTGGTTGAGTTACCCAGGCCGCAGCAATGGCGTTGCCTCGGCCGACGAGGTTGACTTCGCCTCCCCGCGTCGACCGCCATGAACACCGACTACACCATCACCACCGACAAGCACCGCTTCGACCTGACCGCGATCCACGCGTTCCTGAGCCGATCGTATTGGTCGCCCGGTGTACCGATGAGCGTGGTCGAGAAGGCGCTTGCGAACTCGATGGCCTTCGGCCTCTTCCACGGCGCAGCGCAAGTCGGCTTCGCGCGCGTCGTCACCGATCAGGCCACATTCGCCTACCTGGCCGATGTTTACGTGCTCGAGGCGCACCGCGGCAAAGGGTTGTCGAAGCGCTTGCTCGAAGCCGTTCTGGCGCATGACGATCTGCAAGGGCTGCGGCGCTTTCTGCTGGCGACGAAGGACGCGCATCGCTTGTATGCGCAGTTCGGCTTCGCAGCGCTGGCCAATCCGGCACGCATGATGGAACGATGGAATCCCGATGCGTACCGTGCATCCTGACCGACCGCGCATCCGCGCGCCTCGACACCGGTGTCGACGATGAGCGTCCAACTCGACCATGTGCTGGTGCCCGCCCGCGACCGAAGAGCCGCGGCAGCGTTGCTGGCCGGCATCCTCGGCGTGCCTTGGGCCGAGTCCGGCGTGGGGCCGTTCTGCCCGGTCTTCGTCAACGACGGCCTGACCTTCGACATCGATCAGGCGGAAGGCGCCTTTGCGGCACAGCACTATTGCTTCCGCGTGACCGAGGCCGCGTTCGACGATGTCGTCGCGCGGCTCACCGCCCGCGGCATCGCCTACCGAAGCACACCGCTCGGGCCGGTGGACGGGCTGATCAACACGCAGCACGGCGGCCGCATCGTGTACTGGAGCGAGCCCGACGGGCACATCTGGGAGGCCCTGACCGTCAGCTATGCGCGGCAGCCGCAGCTGGCCACGAAGGGTGGCGCCGCGCTCGCGCCCGCTGCCCCGATGCGGTTCTCGCAACCCGAGCCGATCGAGTCACCGCGGCTGCTGCTGCGCCTCGTCGAAGCCGGCGATCTGCCGGAGCTGCTGCGGATCAACGGCGACGACGAGGTGACGCGATTCCTGCCTTACCCGACGTGGCAATCCATCGCCGATGGCCAGGCGTGGTTCGCGCGCTGTCAGGTGCTCGTCGCCACCGGCGCCGCCTTGCAGTTCGTCGTGATCGAGAAGGCCTCTGCGACCGTCGTCGGAACCTGCCTGCTGTTCCGCCATGAGGCCACGAGCGAACGCATGGAACTGGGCTACGTGCTGGGCCGGGCACACTGGGGCCAGGGGCTGATGCGCGAAGCGTTGACGGTGCTGATCTCGCACGCGTTCACGGCCCATGGGCTGCGGCGTCTGGAGGCCGAGGTCAACCCGGACAACCGCGCCTCCGACGCCTTGCTCCGCCGCCTCGGCTTCACGCACGAAGGCGTGTTACGCAAGCGCTGGAAGGCCAAGGGCGCGGTCTACGACATCAACTTCTACGGCCTGCTCAGTGACGAGTGGCGCCTCGCCCCACCCACCATCTGAAAGGTGTTTGTCATGTACCGTCTGCACGGCTTCTGCCAGTCCGGCAACACGTTCAAGGTCGCGTTCATGCTGCGCGCGCTGGTGCAGCCGTGGGAGCCGGTCTTCGTCGATTTCATGCACGGCGCGACGCGCGATCCGCAGTGGCGCGAAACTGCGAACGAGATGGGCGAGGTGCCGGTGCTCGACGACGGCGCGCGCCGCCTCACGCAGTCGGGCGTGATCCTCACGCACCTGGCGCGCAAGCACGGCGCGTTCGGCGGTGCCAACGAAGAAGAGCAGCAGGAAGTGCTGCGCTGGCTCTTCTTCGACAACCACAAGGTCACGAGCCACTTCGCCACCTACCGCTTCATGAAGGCCTTCGCCCCGGCGGCGCCCGACCCGGCCGTGATGGCATGGCTGCGCGGCCGGCTCGACAACTCGTTCGGCATTGTCGAGAAGCACCTCGCGCATCGCCGGTTCATGGTGGGCGACGCGCCGACGATCGCCGACATGTCGATCTGCGGCTACCTGTTCTATCCCGTCGAAGAGAGCGGCTACGAGTTGGCGGTACGCTACCCGAACATCAGCGCCTGGCTGGGGCGTGTGCGGGCCATTCCGGGTTGGGCCGACCCCTACGACATCCTGCCGGGCGAGCGCATCGCGCCGAAGTGGTAACGCCTCTTCCCGTCGATCAGGGTTCGCCCTAGAATACGCGCCGTTACATCTACCGTTCGCGGGTGCCCCACCCAAAGCGACGCGGCAAGGAGACACACATGACTGACGCGATGAAGGTACGGCAGTACCGGGAATCCACGATCGACGATGAACCGATCCTCGGGCCCGTGCTCACCTTGCCCGATGGCAGCATCAAGCCCCTGACCGTGACGGAACGGGTGCTCGTGGCCTTGCACCTGACCAACGCCAAGCTGCTCGAAGCGCGTTACTTCAAGCCCGTGCGATCCTGAACGTCAGGCGACGCGCGCCACACGTCCGAGCACCGGGTACTGTGGATCGTTGTAGCCCGGCGTTGAGGCGTGGCCGGTCGTCACGAGCGCGCTGACGAAGGCCTCGTCTTCCGCGTCGAACGGCGTGTTCAGCGCGTCGAGATAGTCCTGCCATTGAACCAGCGTCTTCGGCCCGCCGATCACGCCGTTCACCAGCGCGTTGTTCCAGACCCACCCGAGCGCGAGCTGCGTTGGCGTGAGCCCGCGCGAGCGCGCGTGCCCGACCATGCGCGCGGCGAGCGCGAGCGATTCGGCGCGGAACTCGGTCTGCATGATGCGCGGGTCGTTGCGCGCCGCGCGCGAGCCTTCGGGTGGCGCGGCGCCGGGCGCGTACTTGCCGCTCAGCACGCCGCGCGCGAGCGGGCTGTAGACGACGGCGCCCAGACCGTAGTGCGCGCAGCAGGGCAGCAGCTCGGTCTCGATCTGGCGCGACATCGCGTTGTACGGCGGCTGGCAGACGATCGGCGGAGCGATGCCCATCGCGCGGCACATCTCGGCCACGCGCGCGATGCGCCAGGCGCGGAAGTTCGACAGCCCGAGGTGATGCACCTTGCCGCGGTCGATCAGGTGCGCGACGGCCGCGAGCGTCTCTTCGAGCGGCGTACTCGCGTCCTCGCGGTGCAGGTACAGCACATCGATCCAGTCGGTGCCCAGGCGCTGCAGGCTCGCATCGACAGCGCTCAGGATGTGCAGCCGCGACAGGCCGCGCTCGTTCGGCCCCGGCCCCATCGGGTTCGCGACCTTGGTCGCGAGCACCCAGCGCGCGCGGTCGGCCTTGATGAGCCGGCCGGTGATGCGCTCGGACTCGCCGGCGGCGTAGGCGTTGGCGGTGTCGATCGCGTTGATGCCGGCGTCGCGCGTGGCGGCGACGATGTTCGCGGCCTCGGCCGCGCTCGTCTGGTCGCCGAACATCATCGTGCCGAGCCACAGCTTGCTGACCTTCAGGCCGCTGGAGCCCAGTGATTCGTAAGTGACGGATGTCATCAGGAGTCTTCGTTCCGGGTTCAGAGAGGTGCGCCCGTGGGCGCCTTGAAGCTGTCGCGCAATTCGCGCTTGAGCACCTTGCCGATCGCGCTGCGCGGCAGCTCGGCGATGAACTCCAGCGCGGCGAGGCGCTGCGTCTTGCCGACGCGTGCGTTGAGCCACTGCATCAGCTCGTCGGCGCTCGCCGTGGAGCCCGTGCGTGAGACCACGAACGCCACCGGCGTCTCGCCCCACACCACCGACGGCACGCCGACCACGGCCACGTCGGCCACCGCGGGGTGCTCGCGCAGCACGGCCTCGAGGTCGCTGGGGTAGATGTTGAAGCCGCCGCTGATGACCATGTCCTTCTTGCGGTCCATCAGCGTCAGGAAGCCCTCGGCATCGAAGCGGCCGACGTCGCCGGTGCGGATGAAGCGCTTGCCGTCGGGCGCGAACCACTCGGCCTCGCGCGTCTTCGCGGGCTGGCCGTGGTAGCCGATCATCATGCCGGGCGAGTGGCCTACGACCTCGCCGGTGGCGCCCGCGCGCACCGCCTCGGGCGACAACTCGTTGCCGTCGTCGTCGATCAACCGGATGTCGTGGCCGGTGGCCGGCTGGCCCACGGTGTGCAGCTTGGTCGGGTGCTCGTGCGCGCGCAGGATGCAGGTGCCGCCGCCTTCGGTCATGCCGTAGAACTCGACCAGCGCGCCGGGCCAGCGCTTCACCACGTCGCCCTTCAGCGCGGCATTGAACGGCGCGCTGGTGCAGAACTTGGCGATCGTGCTTGAGAGATCGTGCGCATCGAACTGCGGCAGCGCCATGATGCGCTGGTACTGCACCGGCACCAGCATCGTGTGCGTCATGCCCCGCGTCTGCGCGAGCGCGAGGTACTTCGCCGCATCAAACTTCGCCATCAGCACGACGCTGCCGCCGAAGCCGAGCGTCGGGAAGAACACGACCAGCGTCGTGTTTGAGTACAGCGGCGTGGCCAGCAGCGTCACGCCGCCCGGCCCGTAGCCGTACTCCGCGCCGCGCGCGACGTGCGACCAGCGCATGCCGTGCGATTGCACGATGCCCTTGGGCGCGCCGGTGGTGCCGGACGAATAGATGATGTTGAACGGGGCGTCGGGTGGCACGTCCACCGGCTCCGGCACGGCGCCTTCGGGAAGGAGCCAGCGGGCCAGCGGCGTGCCGGGTGCGGCATCGTCCAGCGCGATGCAGCGGTCGTGCGGCGGGGTGCCGAGAGCGTCGAGCGCGGCCGCGTCGATGAACAGCCAGCGCGCGCCGGCATCGCCCAGCATGCCCTTGAAACTCTCGGGCGTGACCGACGGCGCGAGCGGCGCGACAGTGACGCCGACCCGCAGCGCACCGAGGAACACCGCCGCGTAGATCGGCGTGGCATGCGCGCAGATCGCGATCACGTCGCCGGCGCGAAGGCCGTCGCGCTGCAGCGAGGCGGCGATGCGGTCCATCAGCGCATCGAGCGCGGCGTAGCTCAAGGTCGTCGAGCCTTGCACCAGCGCGGCCTGCTCGGGCCGGGCCAGCGCATGCACGCGGATCAGGTCGGGGATGCGCTGGAACGGAAGATCGGCGGCCGTGTTCGTGCTCATGCCACCACTGTAGTGCAGCGCCTGCTTCGCTTCCATAATCGAACCGCATCGAGCATTCTGAGGACACCGCATGAAGATTCGGCACACGATCGCAGCACTCGCATTGGGCGCCGTCGCCACGCTGGCGCACGGCCAGCAAGTCACCGCGCTTTGCTCCACCGACCAGGGCTGGTGCGAGCTCGCGGCGAAGGAGTTCCAGGTGCAGACCGGCATCAAGGTGTTGCAGGTGCACAAGGCCACCGGCGAGGCGCTCGCGCAGCTGCGGGCCGAAGCCGCGAACCCGAAGACCGACCTCTGGTGGGGCGGCACCGGCGACCCGTTCCTGCAAGCCGCCGAGGTCGGCCTGCTCGATGCGTATCGGCCCACCTACCTGAACGATCTGCACGGCTGGGCGGTGCGCCAGTACGCGATGACCGAGAACCAGGTCGGCGGCTTCTACACCAGCGCGATCGGCTTCGGCTGGAACGAGGACGTGCTGAAAAAGAAGAAGCTGCCCGCACCGAAGTGCTGGGCCGACCTGATCGACCCGAAGTACAAAGGTGAGATCGAAACGTCGCACCCGGGTTCGAGCGGCACCGGCTACACGATCCTCGCCGGGTTGGTTCAACTGATGGGCGAGGACGCGGCGTTCGACTACCTTCAGCGCCTGCACAGGAACGTCACGCAGTACACGCGCAGCGGCCAGGCGCAGGCCAAGAGCGTGGCGAAGGGCGAGGTCGGCATCGGCGTGAGCTTCATCTTCGGTTTCGAGAACGAGCGCATCAACGGTTTCACGATGGTCCATGCCGGCGCGCCGTGCGAAGGCACCGGCTACGAGATCGGCGGCATCGCGTTGGTGAAGGGTTCGCGCAACCGCGAGGCCGCGAAGAAATACTACGACTACCTGATGAGCCCGGCCGGCCAGAGCCTGGGGGCGAAGGCGAACTCGCTGCAGGTGCCGGCCAACAAGACCTTCAAGGTCGACCCGCGCGTGCCCTCGATCGAGAACGTGCGGCTGATCAAGTACGACTTCCAGAAATACGGCAAGGCGAGCGAGCGCAAGCGTCTGATCGACAAGTGGGAGCGCGAGGTGAATTCGCTGCCGCGATAGATAGAATCCGCGGCCTTGCCCACTTGAATGCCGCTGTGTCCGACCGCCTCAAAGTCCTGCCGCAATACCTCCTGCCCAAGCGCGCGCTGACGGTCTACGCTGGCTGGCGGGCGTCGCGCCGGTGGGGGGCGCGCACGACGAAGCTGATCCGCGGCTTCGTCGAGCAGTACGGCGTGGACATGAGCGAGGCGGCCGACCCGGACATCGCGCACTACGCCAGCTTCAACGAGTTCTTCACGCGCGCGCTGAAGCCCGGTGTGCGCCCGCTCGCGGCGGCCGATTGGGTGTGTCCGGTCGATGGCGCGATCAGCCAGTTCGGTGCGATCGAGCGCGACCAGATCTTCCAGGCCAAGGGCCACCACTACTCGACCACCGCGCTGGTCGGCGGCGACCAGGCGCTGGCCGCCGAGTTCGAGAACGGCCACTTCGCGACCATCTACCTGAGCCCGAAGGATTACCACCGCATCCACATGCCGTGCGATGGCCGGCTGCGCCGCATGATCCATGTGCCGGGCGATCTGTTCTCGGTCAACCCGCTGACGGCGCGCGGCGTGCCGGGGCTGTTCGCGCGCAACGAGCGCGTGGTCTGCGTGTTCGACTCGGCGCGCGGCCCGTTCGTGCTGACACTGGTGGGCGCGACCATCGTCGGCAGCATGGCGACGGTGTGGCACGGCGTCGTCAATCCGCCGCGCAGTGCGCTGATCCGCGAGTGGAGCTACACCGACAAGAACGTGAGCCTCAAGAAGGGCGACGAGATGGGCCGGTTTCTGCTCGGCTCGACGGTCGTGCTGCTGTTTCCGAACCAGCCGCTGAGCTTCAATCCGACGTGGGTGCCGGCGCGCCCGGTGCGGCTCGGTGAGGCGATGGCCGACGCACCATCTGCTGCATGAGGTGTTCGAGCTGATCCTCCGGTGAGTCGCAGCGGCCGGTGTGCACCGGCGAGGTCTGGATGCTCGTGCTGCGCGGCGCCACCAACCAGTGAAAGCGTTCGCGTGTAGAGAGCGCACCGAGCGCGCCCGCGGCCGGGCCACCGGCGCAGATGACGGGAATGGCCGCGAGGCCCGCGCGGATGCCGGCCACGTCGGCGGCCGGGTCGAGCGCGAGCAGCTTGGCCTCATCGAGCTCGATGCGCGCCTGCAAGAAGCCCGTGGCCGCGCACGACACGATCACGCCTGCGTTGATGAACTCGCCGCGCTCGACGCGCGGCACGACGCGGATCACCGCGTAGTCATACGTGCTGGGCTTGGGCACGGGCGGCCTCCGTGGCGAATGCGCGTGGTGCGGCGAGGCGCAGCGTCAGATAGTTCAGGTACGCGGCGCGGTGCTCGGCCTTGTTCGCGAAGCTGGGCTCGTCCTGCAGCCAGGCATCGGGGATCAGCGCCACGATCTCGGCCAGGCGCTCGGGCGTGAGCAGCGCCGCCATCGGCGCATCGACGGCCGCAAGTTCGCTCGCGAACGGCAGCAGCACATGGTCCTTGATCAGCGCGAACGGGCTTGCGGCGCGCCCTTGGTAGTCGCGCCAGTCGTGCTGAAAGTAGAGCGCCGCGCCATGGTCGATCAGCCACAGCTTGGCGTGCCAGACCAGCAGGTTGGTGTTGCGCGGCGTGCGGTCGAGGTTGGTGACGAAGGCGTCGAACCAGACGATGCGCGAGGCGAGTTCGGGCTCGACCTTCAGCATCAGCGGGTCGAAGGTCACGGAGCCGGGCAGGTAGTCGAGCGCGAGATTCAGGCCGGCGCTGCCGTTGAGCAGGTCGGTGCTGGCGCGGATCAGGTCCTGGATCTCCGGGTCGGGCTCGGTGCGCGCGAGTTCGCCATCGACCTGCGCGAACACGATCTCGGGCACGGCCAGCCCGAGCGCGCGCGCGATCTCGCCGGCCACCAGCTCGGCGATCAGCGCCCGCGGGCCCTGGCCGGCGCCGACGAACTTGAGCACGTACAGACCATCGTCGTCGGCCTCGACGATGGCCGGCAGCGAGCCGCCCTCGCGCAGCGGGGTGACGTAGCGGGTGGCGGTGATGCTGCGCAGATTCACCGGCGGGATTGTGCGTCAGCGCACCGGCTCCCCTGTTGAAATCGGCCCACTGTGGCCCAAAATCCCGGTCTTCCGGCGGCGCGGTGCCGCTTCAGCCACAGCCCAGAAGAATCATGGACAAACAGACGCTCTCATTCCAGGCCGAGGTCAAGCAGATCCTGCACCTCGTCACGCACTCGCTGTACTCGAACAAGGAAATCTTCCTGCGGGAGCTGGTCTCGAACGCCTCCGATGCGTGCGACAAGCTGCGCTTCGAGGCGCTGAACCACGCCGCGCTGTTCGAGGATGCCCCGAATCTCGACGTGCGCATCGCCTTCGATGCCGAAGCGAAGACGATCACGATCACCGACAACGGCATCGGTTTGTCGCTCGACGAGGCGGTGGCCAATCTCGGCACGATCGCGAAGAGCGGCACGCGCGAGTTCATGTCGGCACTCGAAGGCGACCAGAAGAAGGACGCGCAGCTGATCGGCCAGTTCGGCGTCGGCTTCTACAGCGGCTTCATCGTCGCCGACCGCATCGTCGTCGAGTCGCGTCGCGCGGGTGCGCCGATCGAAGACGGCGTGCGCTGGAGCTCCGAAGGCAGCGGCGACTTCGAGGTCGAGACGATCACGCGCGCGGCGCGCGGCACCAGCGTCACGCTGCATCTGCGCGAGGGCGAAGAAGAATTTCTGAACGGCTGGAAGATCAAGTCCATCGTCGGCAAGTACTCCGACCACATCTCGCTGCCGATCCTGATGCGCAAGGAACAGTGGGATGCCGAAGCCAGCAAGCAGGTGCTGACGGACGAGTGGGCGCCGGTCAACAAGGCCGCCGCACTCTGGACGCGCAGCAAGAGCGACATCACCCCCGAGCAATACACCGAGTTCTACAAGCAGATCAGCTACGACACCGAAGCGCCGCTCGCCTACACGCACAACCGCGTCGAGGGCCGCAGCGAGTACACGCAGCTGTTGTACGTGCCCGCGAAAGCGCCGTTCGACCTGTGGAACCGCGACAAGCGCGGCGGCGTGAAGCTCTACGTGAAGCGCGTCTTCATCATGGACGACGCCGAGGCGCTGATGCCGGTGTACCTGCGCTTCGTGAAGGGCGTGATCGACAGCGCCGACCTGCCGCTGAACGTGAGCCGCGAGCTGCTGCAGGAAAGCCGCGATGTGAAGGCGATCCGCGAGGGTTCGACCAAGCGCGTGCTCGGCATGCTCGAATCGCTGGCCGACAGCGAAGACGTGACCGAGAAGGCGAAGTACGCCGCGTTCTGGAAGGACTTCGGCGTGGTGCTGAAGGAAGGCGTGGGCGAAGACCACGCGAACCAGGAGCGGCTGGTAAAGCTGCTGCGCTTCGCCTCGACACACGCCGACGAGGGCGTCTCGCAAAACGTGTCCTTCAGCGACTACGTGAGCCGCATGAAGGAAGGCCAGGAGGCGGTCTACTACATCACCGCCGACAGCCTCGCGGGCGCGAAGAGCAGCCCGCAACTCGAGATCTTCCGCAAGAAGGGCATCGAGGTGCTGCTGCTGATCGACCGCGTGGACGAGTGGATGCTGAGCCACCTGTACGAGTTCGACGGCAAGCCGCTGCAGAGCGTTGCGAAGGGTGCGGTCGATCTGGGCTCGTTGCAGGACGAGGCGGAGAAGAAGCAGGCCGAGGAGGCCGCAACCGCGTTCAAGCCGGTGCTCGACCGCCTGAAGGAGGCGCTGAAAGAGCGCGCGAAGGACGTGCGCGTGACGACACGGCTGGTCGATTCACCGGCATGCCTGGTGGTCGAGGAAGGCGACATGAGCGGCCATCTTGCTCGCATGCTGAAACAGGCCGGCCAGACCGCGCCGAAGTCGATGCCGACGCTGGAGGTGAACGCCGAGCATGCGCTGGTGAAGCGCCTGGACGGCAGCGCGCACTTCGACGCGCTGGCGAACATCCTGTTCGATCAGGCACTGCTCGCCGAAGGCGGCCAGCTCGAAGACCCGGCCGCGTATGTGCGGCGTGTCAACGCGTTGCTCGTCGCGTAGCGTTCAGCCCATGCCGCCGAGCGGCGGCTCCGCCATGGCATCAACCTGCTGACGCAGCCGCGTCGTCTGCTCGGCCCAATATTTCGGGCTCTCGAACCATGGGAACGCGATCGGGAACGCCGGGTCGCTCCAGCGCCGAGCGATCCATGCGCTGTGCCGAATGATGCGCAGCGTGCGCAGCGGCTCGACCAGCCGCAGCTCGCGCCAGTCGAAGTCCATGAACTGTTCGTAGCCGTCGAGCACGGCGGCGAGCTGGCGTGTCATCGCGCCGCGGTCGCCCGAGAGCAGCATCCACAGGTCTTGCGTCGCCGGGCCGGTGACGGCGTCGTCGAGATCGACGAAGTGCGGCCCTTCGTTCGTCCACAGCACGTTGCCGAGGTGGCAGTCACCGTGCAGGCGGATTGGGCGTGGCGGCTCACCGCGGTTGAAGGCTTCGCTGACGCCGGCGAGCGCGTCTTGCGTGACCTGCGTCCACGCGGCCTCGGCATCGGGCGGAATCAGATTCTGCGAGAGCAGCCAGTCGCGTTCGTTGATGCCGAAGGTCTGCGCGTTCAGCGTCTCGCGAAACTCGAAGGGTTTGAGCGCGCCGACCGCGTGCATGCGGCCGATGAAGCGGCCCAGCCACTCGAGCGTGTTCGCGTCTTCAAGCTCCGGCGCGCGCCCCGCAAGGCGCGCGCTGACGCTGAATCGGTAGCTGCCCAGCGGGGTGTCGAGCTGCGCCAGGGTCGTGCCGACCAGCGAGACCTGATCGGCGTGCCGAGACGCGGCGTCGATGGTCAGCGGCCAGACCGCCGCAACCGGGATCTCGCGCTCCGCCAGTTCGTTCGCGAAAGCATGCTCTTCGAGAATCTGCGCGTTGCTCCAACGGCCGGGGCGGTAGAACTTGCTGACGATGACACGGCCGTCTTCCAGGAACACTTGGAACACTCGGTTCTCGTAGGAGTTCAGCTGGATCAGCCGGCCGTCGCCACGCAGGCCGACGGCATCGAGCGCATCGAGGACGGTGTCGGGGCCGAGGCCCGCATAAGGGGTCTCGGAGGGAGCGGTGGTCATGCGCCGATGCTACGCGGCGGCGCAAACCGGCTCAGTGGCGAGATGATCCAACCGAGTAGCGCGGTTGATCGACGACCACGCCACCCATCTCGTCGCCATCCGATCCTGAGATCGAGTCGGGGCCGGTGTCGGGTGTGGAGTGGGTCGAGCGGCGCAGCGGTTGCATCCCGGGCATCGGCGCGAATTCGCTGCTGCTGAAGCCGTCACGCACATCGGGGGCGAAGAACGAATCCTGGAATACCGTCGAGTCCTGCCAGAGCGCAGTGCGCTCGGCGCGGCGCGAGGCCACGGTGTTGGCGAGCGAATCGCGCGCCTGGTTCAGGTTGGCCGTAGGCCCGGGGGCAGGCGCGGGCTGTGGGCCGCGCGCGGGTGCGCCGCTGCTGGGCACGAGCAACTGGAGTTCGGCCACTGAGGGCAGCTGATCCACCGGGCAGCGCAGGTAACGCACGCGGCAGGCGCCAAGTACCGCCTGCTTGATCTGCATCACGCGGCGCGAGTTACCGCGGTCGGTGTCGAGGTCGATCGCGGCAAGCACGCGGCCATTCGCGCTGCAGACCGCAAAGGTCACGTGGCTGCTGCCGAGCAGGTCGAACCAGTAGCGCACTTCGCTCGGATCCGTCGGCTGGCAAAACCGCACCAGCGGCAGCTTGGACAGCACGATGTGATGCGGCAGGGCTTCGCGCAGCAGCCGATAGACCCGACGTTCGTCGGTGG
The DNA here is from genome assembly GCA_964247075.1 of uncultured Rhizobacter sp. Classification (GTDB taxonomy): domain Bacteria; phylum Pseudomonadota; class Gammaproteobacteria; order Burkholderiales; family Burkholderiaceae_C; genus LMDS01. Next base: position 60,285 of record CAXTSS010000006.1, read on the forward strand.
AGAACACCGGCCGGGCGGCGAGTGCCCATTCGGAAGGCAACTCGACGACCTTCTTCGGCTGGCGTCGAAATGCCCACAGGCAGATCACCAGTGCCAGCAAGGCGAGGGCAACGAGCGCCACGATCCATGGAAGCGTTTGCATGTCAGGCGGTGCGGTCCGGTGATACAGGGTGAAGATGACGTCGAGATGACGGGCTCACTCACGCACTGTAATGGATCGGACATTGCGCCGGGTTGTTCGCACGCCCTTGAAACGAGGGAACCACGCCGCGCCGCGCATCCGCGTGCACAACGCACGCCGGACTGTCATTCTTCCGCGACGTGGGCGGCCTTGCCGAGCGCAGTCTTGACTTCTCCGAGCACGCCAAGAATGCCGCTCACCTGGCGTGCGTGCACCTTGAGACGGTAGTCGAACTCGGCCGCGCGCTCGCCGACGATTTCGTCGACGTGCGAAGCCAGCGTGTCCGGCGGCAGCCTCAGGCGCGCTTCGGATTCCGAGCCCTCGCGCACGACGGTGGCGCCGGCGTTGCGGGCGATCGTCAGCATCGCGGTGTTCTGGCTCAGCGCGTGGATGAACAGGGTTTCGACACCGCGGTTGCGCGCATGGAGCATCGCGTGCTCGAAAAGGCGCCGGCCGAAGCCGCGCGCGCGGGCGTGGGGCAGCACCGAAACACCGAATTCCGACGCGGTCGCGCCGGCCGGGGTGGCCGCGGCGTGGGCGAGGTGCGCCATCGCGATCAGTTCGAGCCGACGGCTGAAGATGCCGAACACCTCGTCCTGCTCGAAGTCCAGCATGTCCACGTACTTCGAGATCTGCGCATCCGTCGCCGGATAGCCGAATCGTAGAAAGCGATCGCTCACATCGAGCGCCAGCAAGTGGGCAGTGATGCGCTCACGGTGACGTGGGCCCAGGGAACGGATCGGCACCCATGTCCAGTTGGGCGTCGGGGGAACGGGGGCAGTGACGGCTTGGCTTGCGTTGACGTTGCTCATCGAACAGGGCTCGTGAGTTGCGGGTTAACCCCAGTCTACGCTTTCCGAGTAGACGTGGCACCTAAAATGTTGCGGTGCAGCACAACGTGGAAAGCATCGCGTCTGCTATAGTTGAAGGCTTTCCCGACTTTGCCCCTGGGAAAGAACACGCAAGCGACCGCCATGCCAGAGAAGCGGTACCGAGCGTTGTGAGAGGTGGGGCCGATCAACCAAGCGAACTTACCCATGAAAACCTTCAGCGCCAAACCGGCCGAAGTGGTGCATGAGTGGTTTGTGATTGACGCAACCGATAAGGTTCTCGGAAGGGTGGCCAGTGAAGTCGCCCTCCGCTTGCGCGGCAAACACAAGGCCATCTACACGCCTCACGTCGACACCGGCGATTTCATCGTCATCGTCAACGCCGACAAGATCCGCGTCACCGGCAACAAGGCCAATGACAAGGTGTACTACCGTCATTCGGGCTACCCGGGCGGCATCCACGCGACCAAGTTCAAGGACATGCAGGCCAAGCATCCCGGCCGCGCCATCGAGAAGGCCGTCAAGGGCATGCTTCCGAAGGGTCCGCTGGGCTATGCGATGGTCAAGAAGCTGAAGGTGTATGCCGGTGCTTCGCATCCGCACACGGCTCAGCAGCCCAAAGTGCTGGACATCTAAGGAGCCGCAGCAATGATCGGAATTTGGAATTACGGAACGGGCCGCCGCAAATCGTCGGTGGCACGCGTCTTCATCAAGAAGGGCACCGGCCAGATCATCGTCAACGGCAAGGCCGTGGATGAATACTTCGGCCGTCAGACGTCCATCATGGTCGTGCGCCAGCCGCTGGTGCTGACCTCGAACGACGCCGCTTTCGACGTCAAGGTCAATGTGCACGGTGGTGGCGAATCGGGCCAGGCCGGCGCGGTGCGCCATGGCATCACCCGTGCGCTGATCGACTACGACGAAACGCTGAAGCCCTCGCTCAAGCACGCCGGTTTCGTGACGCGCGATGCCCGTGAAGTCGAGCGCAAGAAGGTCGGCCTGCACGGCGCACGCCGTCGCAAGCAATTCAGCAAGCGGTAATCGGACGCTTCGCTACAAGCCAGCGGGGCGCCTTCGGGCGCCCCTTCTGTTTTGTCGGGCGCTTCTACAATCGCGCCTCTCTTGAGACGAAAGGACGCTGACGATGCGCCTGAAGTTGCTGCGCCGCCGCCTGTCGATCAGCGCGCCGCGCGTGATCGTGCGCAGCCACTTGCCGTGGCCGCTGCGTTGGGCGGTCGTCGCGTTGATGTTCGGCTTTTCGGCGGCACTCGCGCTCTGGGCGTTCGAGTTCGGCAAGAACATCGCCGGGCTCGATCGTCATGCGGTCGACGAACTCGAGCGCCTTCGTGTCGAGGTTGCGCAACTTCGCAGTGAGCGCGAAAATTCCCTTTCTGGTGCCAATACCGTTCAAAGTCTGCTAACAGCAGAAAAAACGGTCCAGGAGAAGCTGGCCGGGCAACTCCGGCAGACCGAAGCCGAGAACCTGCAGCTGAAGGCCGACCTCGGATTCTTCGAGCGCCTGCTGCCGGCGGGAGCCGCGCAGGGCGTGATGATCCGCGGCCTGCAGGCCGAGCTGAAGGCGCCCGGCCAGTTGCGCGTGCAGCTGCTCGTGATGCAGCCGGGCAAGCGCGCGCCCGAGTTCAACGGACGCTACGACATCACGCTGAACGGCACGCTCGATGGCAAACCCTGGGTCTTCGCTCGGCCGGGCGGGGCTCAGCCTCTGCAACTCAAACAGTACGCACGTGTGGAAAGCGTCACCGACTACCCGCCACAGGCCGTGGTAAAAACAGCGTCGGTCAGGGTCATGGACTTGAACGGCGCGGTGCGAGCCACCTTGACCGTCAAGCCATAAGCAGCCGCGGCGAAAGTCGACGGCTGATTCGTCGAAGGGAACCCGCATGTTCGGCAAACAGAAACAGCCTCCGATCCGTTCGTTGGTCGGCGAGGGCACCGTGGTCGTCGGCGAGCTTCGGTTTACCGATGGCCTGCGCATCGATGGCGAGGTGCAGGGCGACGTGGTCGCGTTCGGCGACGGCAACAACATTCTCGTGATCAGCGAGAAGGCCCGCGTCAAGGGCAAGGTCCGGGGCGGCCATGTGATCATCAATGGCTTCGTGCAGGGCCCGGTGCACTCGACCGAGTTGCTCGAATTGCAGCCCAAGGCGGCCATCGTCGGTGATGTGCGCTACGAGCGGCTTGAAATGCACCAGGGCGCCACCATTGATGGAGACATGAAGCCGTTGAGAGTCGATGAAAGACCCGGCCTCAAGCTGGCCGCGTCGAATAACGGATAATTCGCTTGATGGCATGCCGCCGCAGGAGATTCCGATGAGCGCTCTCGCAGAACACACCCACACCGCCGACCCTGTGCACGCGCTTGCCGTTTCCGACGAGCCGCCGGTGCCGCTGGTCTTCACCGACAGCGCGGCGAACAAGGTCAAGGAGCTGGTCGACGAGGAAGGCAACCCCGAGCTGAAGCTGCGTGTGTTCGTGCAAGGCGGTGGCTGCTCCGGCTTCCAGTACGGCTTCACCTTCGACGAGATCGTCAACGACGACGACACGCAGATGAGCAAGAACGGTGTCACGCTGCTCATCGACGCGATGAGCCTGCAATACCTGGCCGGTGCCGAGATCGACTACAAGGACGACCTGCAAGGCGCCCAGTTCGTGATCAAGAACCCGAACGCCACCACGACTTGCGGTTGCGGTTCGAGCTTTTCGGCCTGATCGATTCCACCACTTGATGAAAGCCGCCTCCGGGCGGCTTTTTACTGCGCGATGAACTCGCGCAGCCGCACGAAGGCGGCTTCCGGCTCGTCGCGCCACGCGCCATGGCCCGAGCGATCGAACACCGCCAGCTGAGCCCGCTCCGGCGGCAGTGCCGCCGCGACGTCCTGCGAGTCCTCCAGCGGGCACACCGGGTCGAGCGCGCCTGCCATCACCAGCACCGGACACTGCGCCCGCGCCAGGCCGGGCAGCAGGTTCATGGATTGCTGCTCGCCGCCGGCGGAGGCGAACAGAATCTCCTCGTTGAACACGATGCGCCGGCCGGCATCGTCGTTGACCGGCGGCACGGTGTTGTAGTGCGGCTTGCAGACGAGGTTGTAGGCCGCCCAGGTGGCAGGGCTGGGCGCGGTCCAGAAGCGCTCGGCGACCGCGCGCGCCTGCGGCCCGCCGAGCCGTTCGAACATCGCCAGCTTGCGGGCCAGCCCCAGCTGCGCCGAAGTGCTCGACAGGATCACCTTGCGCGCGTGCGCCGGGTGGCGTGCGATGTAGCGCTGCGCCACGAAGCCGCCAAAGGATTGGCCAAGCACGATCGGCTTCGTCACGCCCAGCGCGTCGCACAGCCGAACGACGTCATCGGCGAAGGTGTCGAGCGTCCATTCGCCTGCCGGCCGCCGGTCGCTGCGGCCGTGGCCGCGGTGGTCGAAGTAGACGATCTGGGCCACATCCGCGAGTCGCGAGAACGCCGGCTTGAAGCCAGAATGATCGTAGCCCGGCCCGCCGTGCAGCAGCACCAGCGTCGGCTTCTCGCGCATCGAGGGGCCGTCCGGCACCAGGCCCGCGCCCTCGATGTCGACGAACAGCCGCACGCCGGGTTCGATCTGAATCAGCATCAGGCGATTGTTTGCGCCGCGTCGGGTGCGCGCGCACCTGCGCGCAGCAGCACGAAGCCGAGGACCGCCGCGAGCACCGCGCACAGCGCACCGCAGACGAACGCGAGCTGGTAGCCGCCGTGCAATGCGACCAGCGCACTCGCGCCTGTGGCCGAGAGCGCCGCGGTGCGCGCTACCGCGCCGCTGGCGAGTACCGCGAGGCCGAGCGCGCCACCCATCATGAACGCGGTGTTGACCACGCCCGAGGCGAGGCCGGACTCGCTCGGTGCGACCTCGCTCATCGCCGCGAGCAGCACCGGGTTCAGCGCGATGCCGGTGCCCAGACCGAGCAGCAGCATGCCGGGCAACACGTCGATGATGAACCGGCCTTCGACAGGGGCGCGCGCGAACAGCGCCAGCCCGAGTGCCGCCATCAGCAACCCGACCGCGAGCGGCCCGCGGATGCCGAAGCGCATCACCAGCTTGGCCGACCAGCCGAGCGACAACGCCGCCATGATCAGGTTCGACGGCAGGAAGGCCAATCCGACCTGCATCGGGCTGTAGCCGAGCACAAGTTGCAGGTACAGCGCCGAGATGAAGAACCACGCGAACATCGCTGCCGCCCACAGCACGCCGACGACGTTCGAGACGGCCACGCTGCGCAGCCGGAACAGGCCGAGCGGCATCAGCGGATGCTGCACGCGTGCCTCGATCGCGAGGAACGCAGCGAGCAGCACCAGCGCCGCGAGGAGCAGGCCGAGCGTCTGCGCCGAGCCCCAGCCGGCCTCGTTGCCGTTGACGATCGCGTACACCGCCAGCATCAGCGCCGTCGTGATCGTGACGGCGCCAGCCACGTCGAGGCGCTCGCGGGTCGCGCAGGCGCTGTCGGTCGGCAGCAGCGCGACGCACAGCGCGCAGACCGCGATGCCGATCGGCAAGTTGACGAGAAAGATCCAGTGCCAGTTCAGCGTGCTCGTCAGCAGCCCGCCAAGCAGCACGCCGATGCTGCCGCCGCCGGCGCAGACAAAGCCGTAAACGCCCATCGCCTTGGCGCGCTCCGTGGGTTCGATGAACAGGTTCATGATCAGCGAGAGCGCGACCGCCGAGACGACTGCGCCGCCCAGGCCCTGCACCGCGCGCGCGACGATCAGCAACCCTTGCGCGTTCGCCAGGCCGCAGGCCAGCGAGGCGAGCGTGAACAGTGTGATGCCGAGCAGGAACAACCGGCGCTGGCCGTACAGGTCACCGAGCCGCCCGCCCAGCAGCAGGAAGCCGCCGTAGGTGAGCATGTAGGCATTGACGACCCAGACCAGCGAGCTTTCGGTGAATTGCAGATCGGCGCGGATCGACGGCAGCGCGACGTTCACGATGGTCGTGTCGAGCACGATCATCAGTTCGCCGAGGCACAGCAGCATCAGCGCCCACCAGCGCTTGTCGGTGGGGTGCCTCGGCATCGCGTCTGCGTTCAATGACATTCACCCACCATAGCAAACTCAGGCCGGGTAGAGCGCTCCCAGCACCCGCGGCCCGGCCGCGCCGGTGACACTGCTCAGGTTGCCCGGCTCGCGCGCGCAGAAGGCACGCGCCAGCCAGGCGAACGCGCAGGCCTCGACCTGCATCGCCGGCAGACCGCGCGCGTCGGTGCGCATCACCCGCACCGCGGGCAGCGCCAGCGCGAGCCGGCGCATCAACTGGTCGTTGAACGCGCCGCCACCGCAGACCAGCAACTCGCGCGCATCGGGCCCGTGCCGCGAGAGGTCGATTGCGCAGACCTGAGCGGTGAGTTCGGCGAGCGTGGCCTGCACGTCCTCGGCACGCAATGGCGCGGCGCGGTGTTGCAACTGCGCGTTCAGCCAGGCAGCGTGGAAAAGATCGCGGCCGGTGCTCTTCGGTGCCGGCCGCGCGAAATACGGCTTGGCCAACATCTGCGCGAGCAGTGGCGCGTCAATCTGGCCCGACGCGGCCCACGCGCCGCCCGCGTCGTACGGCCGGCCGGTGTGCAGCCGACACCAGTGGTCCATCAGCACATTGCCGGGGCCGCCATCGAAACCGATCGTGCTGCCGTCGGCATGCAGCACCGTCAGGTTGGCGATGCCGCCGATGTTCAACACCGCGACCGCCGCATCCGCGCGTGCGAACACCGCGCGGTGAAACGCCGGCACCAGCGGTGCGCCCTGGCCGCCGGCGGCGACATCGCGGCTGCGCAGGTCGGCGACCACATCGATGCCGGTCAGCTCGGCGAGCAGCGCCGGGCTGTTCAGCTGGATCGTGTAGCCGGTGCCATCGAACTCGCCCGGGCGATGCCGCACGGTCTGGCCATGCGCGCCGATGGCTTCCACTTGGCCGGCAGCGATGCCACCGCGGGTCATCACATCACCAACCGCCAGCGCGCACACGCGCACGAGGCCGTTCGCCGCCAGCGCTGCGCGCTGCAGTTCATCGGTACCGCCGGGGCTGTTCAGCGCCAGCAACTCGGCGGCGAGCGCCGGCCCGAACGGCCGATGCGCATGCGCGAGAACGTTCAGTGCGGCGGCTGAGAAATCGACCATCACCGCATCGACTCCGTCGAGCGACGTACCGGACATCAGGCCGATGTAGATCTCGCTCATGTCACAAGCGAGCACGACTATTCGGCGTAAGACCCCGAGCGCATGACCGTGTCCGCCACCTCGAGCTGGCCCTTCAGGCTGCGCGCGATCTGGGCGAACTGGGCTTTCGCAGCAGTCGACAACTCGATCGTCTCGGCCGAGCGGGCCAGGATCGTCGGATCCTCCTGAACGCCGTTCATCTTCACCTCGAAATGCAGGTGCGGGCCGGTCGCCCAGCCGGTCGAGCCGACGGCGCCGATGTGCTGGCCCTGTTCGACGCGCGCGCCGAGTTTCACGTCGACGCGGCTCATGTGCGCATACAGCGTCGAGCGCTGCGCGCTGTGCTTGATCTCGACGACGTTGCCATAGCCGTTCTGCCAGCCGGCGAACTCGACCGTGCCCTCGCCGATCGCGCGGATCGCGGTGCCGCTGGGCGCGTGGTAGTCCACACCCTTGTGCTGCTTCCAGTTGTTCAGGATCGGGTGCATGCGCATCGCGAAGCCCGAGGTCACGCGCGAAAATTCGAGCGGGCTGGCGAGGAACGTGTGCGTCTTGCTCTTGCCGTCCAGGCCGTAGTAGGCGCCCTTGTTCTGCGCGTCCTTGAACCACATCGCCGAGTGGCTGCGGCCGCCATTGACGAATTCGGCGGCGAGCACGCGGCCGGCGTTCGAGGCGCCCCAGGTGATCGGCTCGCCGTCGGCCGTCAGCGCTTCATAGACGACCGAGAAGGTGTCGCCCTTGCGCAGCTGACGGTGGAAGTCGACATCGGTCGCGAACACTTCGGTCAGCTGCGTCGCGATCGAATCCGGGATGCGTGCCTCATCGGTCGCAGCGAACAGCGACGAGCGGATCGTGCCGCTGCCCATGCGCACCTGCGCGGCCAGCGGCGCGGTCGTGACCGTCGCCGTCAGCTTGCCGGCCACGCGCTCGACGCGCAAGCGCGTGAACTGCGTGCCGAGCTGCGCCGCATCGGCCGGCGCGTAGCGCGCGATCAGCTCGGTGAGCTTGCCGCTCTCGTCGGTCTGCACGCGCACCATCTTGCCGCCGCGGCCGTTGAGCAACTGACGTGCCGTCGGGTCGAGACGCAGGAACGCGGCCGCGTTCGGGTCGCTGACGTTCAGGCGCTTCAGCAGGCTGTCGGCAGTGTCGGCAGCGCGGGTCAGGTCGGTCCGGTAGAGCTGCAGATCGTGCTCGGCCAGCGCGTCCAGCTGTGACTGAATGTCGCCCGGCGTGACGTTTTCCGTCACGAGCCGCTGCGGCATTTGGGCGGCGTCGAAGGCCAGCGGCGAGATGCCGAAGGCCGTCACGCCGAAGCCGGCGAGTGCCAACGTCACCGCCGCCGACAGGCCGCGCGGGTGGGCCGAGACAAAGCGTCTGGAATGCGCGGTGGCCGTGGCCAACGCGCGATCGAGGGAGTCAGATGAGATCACTTCTGTTCGCGAGCCCATCGGCTCTGAATGTGCGAGCACGGGCGGTGTGCCCCCGTACTTCGGTTTGTTCCCTGCGGCCCAGAGGGCCTCCACTAGAATCCACGGCGCCTGGTTCGATCGAGCCAAGGCCTCGTCCGGGTCGCCTCATGTTGAACTTGAGCGGGCCCCAAACAGCCGCGCAGTATACCGACTCCATCCGGGCAGAATTCCCGGAATTGACCCTTATGTCCTTGAACTCCTTGGCCTTTACTCAGTTTCCCCAAGTGTCCCAAGCCCCGCATCCGATCACCGACCGCGTCCGCGACGCGATGGCGGTCTCGCTGCGCGGCTGCGACGAACTGTTACCAGAAGCCGACTGGCTGACCAAGCTCGCACGTTCGGAAGCAACCGGCGTGCCATTGAGAATCAAGCTCGGCCTGGACCCGACCGCACCCGATCTGCACCTCGGCCACACCGTCGTGCTGAACAAGATGCGCCAGTTGCAGGATCTCGGCCACACGGTCATCTTTCTGGTGGGCGACTTCACCTCGATGATCGGCGACCCGTCGGGCCGCAACACGACGCGGCCGCCGCTGACGCGCGAGCAGATCGAGGCCAACGCGCAGACCTACTTCAACCAGGCCAAACTGGTTCTGGACGAGAGCAAGACCGAGGTTCGTTACAACTCCGAGTGGAGCGACCCGCTCGGCGCGCGCGGCATGATCGAACTCGCCTCGCGCTACACGGTCGCCCGCATGATGGAGCGCAACGACTTTCACGACCGCTACAAGGCCGGCACGCCGATCAGCGTGCATGAGTTCCTGTACCCGCTGATGCAGGGCTACGACTCGGTCGCGCTCAAGAGCGACCTCGAACTCGGCGGCACCGACCAGAAGTTCAACCTGCTGGTCGGCCGCGCGCTGCAGAGTGAATACGGCCAGGAGCCGCAGTGCATCCTGACGATGCCGCTGCTCGAAGGCCTGGACGGCGTCGAGAAGATGTCCAAGAGCAAGGGCAATTTCATCGCGATCACCGAGCCCGCAAACGACATGTTCGCGAAGCTGCTGTCGATCAGCGACGTGATGATGTGGAAGTACTTCACCCTGCTGAGCTTCCGCCCCGAGACCGAGATCGCGGCGTTGAAGCGCGAGACCGAGGCCGGCCGCAACCCGAAAGACGCGAAGGTGCTGCTCGCCAAGGAGATCACGACGCGCTTCCACGACGCAGCCGCCGCTGAGGCGGCCGAGATCGACTTCAACCACCGCGCTCGCGGCGGCGTGCCGGATCAGATCGACGCGATCACGTTGACAGGGGCTCCTCTGGGTATCGGCGCGGTGCTGAAACAGGCTAATCTCGCGGCATCGACCGGCGAAGCCCTGCGGCTGGTCGATGGCAACGGGGTTCGGGTCGATGGTTCCGTGGTCAGCGACCGCGGCCTGAAGCTCGGGGCCGGTGTCTATGTCGTGCAGGTGGGCAAGCGCAAGTTCGCGCGCGTGACCTTGGAGTGATGGCTCATGCTTCGCCGATGCTTCCTCGCCGGTGCGGTCGCTGTGCTCGCGACCTCGACCAAGGCCGCGCCACCGCCGCACGAGCAGAGCCGCATCGAGCGGCTGATCCACTTCGTCGAAACCCAGAAGGACATGAAGTTCATCCGCAACGGCACCGAATACACCTGCGCCGAGGCGGCGAAGTTCCTGCGCGGCAAGCTCGAATCGATGGGCGGTGAAGTCACCACCGCGCGCGATTTCATCGAGCGCATCGCCACCAAGTCGAGCATGAGCGGCCAGCCCTACCACGTGAAGTTCGCCGACGGCAAGCTGATCCCGGCGGCGCAGTTTCTCGCCGACGAGCTCAAGCGCATGGAAGCGCGCCCCGCCTAGTCGTTTCGAGTGCAGGTCAAGACCCTACTCAAGCTCTCTATCGCAGCAGCCATCGCGACGATCGCGATGAAGTCCGCGGCGTGGTGGGTCACCGACTCGGTAGGCTTGTTGTCGGACGCGATGGAGTCGTTCGTCAACCTCGCCTCGGCCCTGTTCGCGATCGCGATGGTGACGATCGCGCAGCGCCCGGCCGACGACGATCACCCGTTCGGCCACACCAAGGCCGAGTATTTTTCGAGCGGCTTCGAGGGCCTGCTGATCGCGGGCGCGGCCGCCGGGATCATCTGGGCTGCCGCGCATCGGTTCACCGACCCGCAACCATTGCAGTCGCTGGGCTGGGGCATCGCGCTCGCGGTCGTGAGCTCGGGCCTCAACGGGCTGCTGGCGTGGCGCATGATGGCCGCGTCGCGCGAGCACCGCTCCATCGTGCTCGAAGCCGATGCGCGGCACCTCTACACCGATGTGTGGACCTCCGCCGCGGTGGTCGTCGGGCTGGTGCTGGTGCACCTCACGGGCTGGCTCTGGCTCGACCCGGTGCTGGCGATCGGCGTCGCGCTGAACATCCTGCGCGAAGGCGGGCACCTCGCGTGGCGCTCGGTCGATGGACTGATGGATTCGGCCGTCGAGCCGGCGGTGCGCGAACAGATCGACCGCACGCTGGCGCAGTTCGCGCACCACACGATCCGCTTCGATCACCTGGTCACGCGCCGCGCCGGCCAGCGCCGCTTCGTCGATCTGCACATGCACATGCCCGCGAGCTGGTCGCTGGGCCGCGCGGCGGCGCTGCGGACCAGCGTCGAGCAGGCGCTGATGAGCGAGGTGCCGGGCCTGCGCGCGTCGATCCAGCTCCTGCCTTCCAACGTCGAGGCGCATTTCGGCGACGTGGCCGACACACCGTGATCGCGATCGCGCAGCGCGTCGTGCGCGCCGATGTGAGCGTTGCGGGCGTCAGCGTCGGTGCGATCGGCCCCGGCCTGCTGGTGTTCGCCTGCGCCGAGCCGGCGGACACCGAGGCGATCGCCGACAGGCTCATCCACAAGCTGCTGAAGCTGCGCATCTTCGCCGACGCGCACGGCAAGATGAACCGCAGCCTCGTGGACGTGGCGGGCGGCCTGCTGATCGTCAGCCAGTTCACGCTGGCAGCCGATCTCTCGGGCGGCAACCGGCCGAGTTTCACCGCGGCCGCCGAACCGTTGCTCGGGCGCGCGCTTTACGAGCGCCTGCTGGCGACGGCGCGGACGCTGCACGGAAACGTGTCGGCTGGCGAGTTCGGTGCCGAGATGCAGGTCAGCCTCGTCAACGATGGTCCGGTGACGATCCCGATCACGTTGCGCGCTTGACGCCGCGCGCGGCGATCAGTCGTGGCTGCGGACGTCGGCGATCACCTTGCCGTCGTTCGGCAGGCTGCCCGGCTCGCAAAGCGTCACCTCGGCGCGCAGCTTGGTGACCTCGCGCACACTGTCCGCAAGCTGCGCCGCGAGGCCTTCGGGCCGGCCCGCCACTTCAACGTGCAGCGCCATCCGGTCGTTCGCCATCTCACCGCTGACCACCAGCCGCGCCTTGCGCACTTCGGGATGGCGGCGCGCGATCTCGGCCACTTGCGCCGGGTGCACGAACATGCCGCGCACCTTTGCCGTCTGATCGGCGCGGCCCATCCAGCCCTTGATGCGCGTGTTGGTGCGGCCGGTCGGGCAGGTGCCTGCGAGCACTGCGGACAGATCGCCGGTGCCGAAGCGGATCAGCGGGTAGCCGGGGTTCAGCGTCGTCACGACGACTTCGCCGACCTCGCCATCGGGCAGCGGATCCCCGGTGCCGGGGCGCACGATCTCGACGATCACGCCTTCGTCGATCACCAGCCCTTCGCGCGCCACGGTTTCATACGCGACGAGGCCGAGGTCGGCGGTGCCGTAGCTCTGGTATGCGGTGACGCCGCGCGCGAACAGCCAGTCGCGCAGCGAAGGCGGAAAAGCCTCGCCGCCGACCGACGCCTTCGTCAACGAGGGCAGCGCGAGCTTCAGTTCATCGGCTTTCTCGAGAATGATCTTCAGGAAGCTCGGCGTGCCGATGTAGGCCGCGGGCTTCAGCGCGGCCATCGTCTGCACCTGCTGCTCGGTCTGGCCGGTGCCGCCGGGGAACACGGTGCAGCCGAGCGCGAACGCGCCGCTTTCCATCATCGCGCCGGCCGGCGTGAAGTGGTAGCTGAAGGTGTTGTGCGCGAGGTCGCCGGCGCGCAGCCCGGCGGCGAACAGCGCGCGCGCCATGCGCCAGTAATCGGTGCCGCTGCCTTCGGGTTCGTAGATCGGTCCGGGTGAGGCAAACACGCGCAGCGCGCGCCGCGGCGCGGTGCCCCAGCCTAGCGCCGAGAAGCCGCCGAACACATCGGGCGCGTCGGCAGCGCGCTGCTGCTCGAGCAGCTCGTGCTTGCGGATCACCGGCAACGTCGCGAGTGCGGCGCGACTCGTGACTTGCGCCGCATCGATATCGCGCAAGCTGGCCGCGAATGCGCTCGCGTGCGTCTTCGCGTGCGCGATCTGCGCAGAGAGCGCAGCCATCAGCGCCGCTTCGCGTTGCTCGGCGGAGCGTGTCTCCAGCGCGTCGTAATGCATGTTCATTCATCGTCACCGCGATCGACGCGGCGTTTGGCATCGTCGAGCAGCTTGCGTTGCCCGACGGGTGTGTCGACGGCGTAGCGGTCGAAGCCGCCACGCGAACGTTTGAGGTCACCGAACAGCGCGCCCGCCTCGTCGTGGAAATGCACGAACGCGCTGCCCTTCAGATAAAAGATGCCGGGCTTCATTTCCTTCAGCCCCTTGACTTCTCGCAGCTGCCGTATCAGCGGCAGGAGACGTTTCAAGGCCTCTTCATCGGCGTGTGCCATGGTCGATTCCGTCAAGCCAGCCAGCGCTTCCTGCGCCGGTAGCTCTTCACATCGCGAAAGCTCTTGCGGTCGCCGCCGCCGACACCGAGGTAGAACTCCTTGACATCCTCGTTCTCGCGCAAGGCGCTCGCGGCGCCATCCATCACGATGCGGCCGTTCTCCAGGATGTAGCCGTAGTCGGCGTAGCGCAGCGCCATGTTGGTGTTCTGCTCGGCGAGCAGAAAGGTCACGCCTTCGCGCGTGTTCAGGTCGCGCACGATCTCGAACACCTCTTCGACGATCTGCGGCGCCAGCCCCATCGAAGGCTCGTCGAGCAGCACCATCTTCGGGTTCGCCATCAGCGCGCGGCCGATCGCGCACATCTGCTGTTCGCCGCCCGAGGTGTACGCCGCCTGCGAGCCGCGCCGCACCTTGAGCCGCGGAAAGTAGTTGTAGACCTTCTCGAGCGTGGCGGCGACCGCGGCCTTGCCGTCCTTGCGCGTGTAGGCGCCGGTCATCAGGTTGTCTTCGATCGTCAGGTGCGCGAAGCAGTGGCGCCCCTCCATCACCTGGATCACGCCGCGCTCGACCATGTCGGAGGTGCTGAGCGCCTCGATGCGCTCGCCGCGCAACTCGATGCTGCCCTTGGTGACCGCGCCGCGCTCGCCGGCGAGCAGGTTGCTGACGGCGCGCAGCGTCGTCGTCTTGCCCGCGCCGTTGCCGCCCATCAAGGCCACGATGCGGCCTTCGGCAACCTGCAACGACACGCCCTTCAGCACCAGGATCACATGGTTGTAGATGACCTCGATGCCGTTGACGTTCAACAGGACGTTCGCTGCACTCATCGCATCGGCCTCAGCTCTGGCAATCCTCAGGCGTGCGACGCGTCAGCTTCTTCTCGCCCGCGTACTTGTCCGCCGCCGCCTTCACCATCGGCTTGAGGATCTGCTCGTCGGCTTGCAGCCAGTCGGAGGTGAAGCTCCACTTCGCGCCGTCCCAGGTGTGCACGCGCGCCCAGGTCGAGCCCATGTGGTCCTGGCATGAGGTGCTGATCGGCCGCATCACGCCGGCAAAGCCGAGTGCGTCGAGCTTCTTCTGGTCGAGTGCGAGGTTCTCCAGGCCCCAGCGCACCTGCTCGCCGGTCATGACCTTGCCCTTGCCGAAGCGCTCCTGCGCGCGCCGCACGGCTTCGACGCCGAGCATCTGGATGATCAGCCCGCGCGTGTACAACACGGTGCCGACCTCGTCCTTCGGGCCCGTTCCCTGGCCCTTCTCGTGCACGTACTTCAGGATGTCCTGGATCACCTTCGGGCTTTGCCCCGAGGTGTTCAGGTTCAGCGCGTTGTAGCCCTTCGCGCCGTCGCCCACGTCCTTGACATCGGGCTCGGCACCCGACCACCACACACCGTACATCTTGTCGCGCGGGTAGCCGGTGGCCTGGGCCTCCTTCAGCGCGGTCGAGTTCATCACGCCCCAGCCCCACAGCAGCACGTAGTCGGGCTTGCCCTGGCGCACCTGCAGCCAGGCCGACTTCTGTTCCACGCCGGGCGCCGTGACCGGAATCTTCACGAGCTCGAAGCCGTGCATCTTCGCGCGCTCCTCGAGCATCGGCATCGGCTCCTTGCCGAACGGGCTGTCGTGGTACACGAGGGCGATCTTCTTGCCCTTGAGCTTGTCCAGGCCGCCTTCCTTCTTGCCGATGTGCTGGATCAGCATGTCGGCGGCCGTCCAGTAGCTGCCCATCAGCGGGAAGTTCCACTTGAACACGTTGCCGTCCTGCGATGCCGAGAGGCCATAGCCCAGCGTGATCAGCGGGATCTTGTCGGCGGCGACCTTGTCGGTCAGCGCGAACGTGATGCCGGTGGCCTGCGGATCGATGAGCGTCACGCCGGGGCGATTCTTCAGGCGCTCGTAGCACTCCACGCCCTTGTCGGTGGCGTAGCCGGTCTCGCATTCCTCGAACGTGACCTTCACGCCGTTGATGCCGCCGTCGCGCGCGTTGATCATCTTGATGTAGTCCTGCTTGCCGTTGGCCCAGGGCGTGCCGTTCGGCGCATAGGCGCCGGTGCGGTACGCGAGCAGCGGGAAGAACTGCTCCTTGGCTTGCGCGAATGCGCCGGTGGCCGCGGCCATCAGCGTCGCGGCGAGTGCGAGAGACTTGAGTGGGTTCATGGGTCTGCCTCCGGTGGGTGAAACTAGTGAGGGAAAGGCCACAGCCGCAACTTCTCTTTGGCGGTGGACCACAAGCGTGCGATGCCGTGCGGCTCGACGATCAGGAAGAACACGATCAGCGCGCCGAAGATCATGAAGGTCAGGTGCGACGCGGTGGCGGTATCGATCGGAATGCCGAACCAGTACGGCAAGCCATCGAGGATGATCGGCAGCACGACGATGAAGGCCGCGCCGAAGAAGCTGCCCATGACCGAACCGAGCCCGCCGATGATCACCATGAACAGCAGCTGGAACGAGCGGTCGATGTTGAACGCCGCGGGCTCCCACGAGCCCAGGTGCACGAAGCCCCACAACGCGCCGGCCACGCCGACGATGAACGAGCTCACCGCGAAGGCCGTCAGCTTGGCGTAGACCGGCCGGATGCCGATCACGGCCGCGGCCACGTCCATGTCGCGGATCGCCATCCATTCGCGGCCGATCGCGCCGCGCACCAGGTTCTTCGCCAGCAGCGCGAACACCACGAGGAAGGCCAGCGCGAACAGGTACTTCTGCACCGGCGTTGCGATCGGCAGCCCGAGCACGTTCAGGCCCGCGACGCTGACCGAACCCGAGGATGAATCGTTCGTCACCCACTTCAACCGCAGGCAGGCCCAATCGACGAAGAACTGCGCCGCGAGCGTCGCGACCGCGAGGTACAGCCCCTTGATGCGCAGCGACGGGATGCCGAACAGCACGCCGAGCGCCGTGCTCGCCAACCCGCCGAGCAGCAGCGACGCGATCAGCGGCATGCCTTCGATGCGGATATGCGCGTTGTATGCTGCATAGGCGCCGATCGCCATGAACGCGCCGGTGCCGAGTGAAATCTGGCCGCAGTAGCCGACGAGGATGTTGAGCCCGAGCGCGGCGAGCGACAGGATCAGGAACGGAATGAAGATCGCGGTCAGCAGATACGGCGAGGCGACGAGCGGGATCACCACGAAGGCCAGCGCCATCAGCAGCCCGATCGCGATCCGATCCTGCAGGATCGGGAATATCTGCTGGTCGCTGCGATAGCTCGACTTGAACTGGCCGTTCTCTCGGTACAACATGGTCAGACCCGATCGATGATTTTCTCGCCGAACAGGCCTTGAGGTCTGAACAGCAGGAAGACGAGGGCGAGCACATAGGCGAACCAGATCTCGATGCCGCCGCCGAACATCGGGCCGATGTAGATCTCCGACAGCTTCTCCCCGACGCCGATGATCAGCCCGCCGATGATCGCCCCTGGCACCGACGTCAACCCGCCGAGGATCACCACCGGCAGCGCCTTCAGCGCGACCAGCGAGAGCGAGAACTGCACACCGAGCTTGCTGCCCCAGATCACGCCGGCGACGAGCGCGACGACGCCAGCGACCGACCAGACGATGATCCAGATGCGCCCGAGCGGGATGCCGATCGACTGCGCCGCCTGGTGGTCGTCGGCGACCGCACGCAGCGCGCGGCCGGTGGCCGTCTTCTGGAAGAACAGCGCCAGCAGCGCGACCAGCACGGCGGCGATCACGGCCGCGTACAGGTCTTCCTTGTTGATCAGCACACCGCCCTGGAACAGGTTCTCAAGCACGAGGATCGGGTCCTTCGGCATGCCGACGTCGATCTTGTAGATGCCGGAGCCGAACAGCGTCTGGCCGAAGCCTTCGAGAAAGTAGGTGATGCCCAAGGTGGCCATCAGCAGCGTGATGTGCTCCTGGTTCACGAGATGGCGCAGCACCAGGCGCTCGATGACCCAGGCCACCGCCACCATCACGAGCATCGCTGCACAGAACGCCAGCACGTTCGCGAGGAGTTGGTTCTCGAACCCCAGCCACTTCGGGATCCACTCGTAGAAGCGCGCCATCGCCATCGCCGCGAACAGCACCATCGCGCCCTGCGCGAAGTTGAAGACGCCGCTGGCCTTGTAGATCAGCACGAAGCCGAG
This sequence comes from uncultured Rhizobacter sp., assembly GCA_964247075.1. Lineage (GTDB taxonomy): Bacteria > Pseudomonadota > Gammaproteobacteria > Burkholderiales > Burkholderiaceae_C > LMDS01. Next base: position 77,755 of record CAXTSS010000006.1, read on the forward strand.
CGCGATCAGCGAATACAGCATGCCGACCATCAGGCCGCCGAACAGGGTCTCGAGGAAGAACGCCATGTCAGTGACTCGTTCCGAGATACGCGCTGATCACGTCGGCGTTGTTGCGCACTTCATCGGGTGTGCCGTCGCCGATCTTCTTGCCGTAGTCGAGCACGACCACGCGGTCGGAGATGTCCATCACCACGCCCATGTCGTGTTCGATCAGCACGATGGTCGTGCCGAACTCGTCGTTGACGTCGAGGATGAAGCGGCTCATGTCCTGCTTCTCCTCGACGTTCATGCCGGCCATCGGCTCGTCGAGCAGCAACACCTGCGGCTCCATCGCGAGTGCGCGGCCGAGGTCGACGCGCTTTTGCAGGCCGTAGGGCATGCGCCCGACCGGCGTCTTGCGGTACGGCTGGATCTCGAGGAAGTCGATGATGCGTTCGACGAACAAGCGCTGCTCGGCTTCTTCGCGCTGCGCCGGGCCGATGCGCAGCGCCTGCATGAAGAGGTTGCTCTTCATCTTCAGGTTGCGCCCGGTCATGATGTTGTCGAGCACGCTCATGCCCTTGAACAGCGCCAGGTTCTGGAAGGTGCGCGCCACGCCCATCTCGGCCACCTGGCGCGAGTTCATGTGCTTGAAGGTCTGGCCGCGCAGCGCGATCGTGCCGTGCTGCGGCTGGTAGACGCCGTTGATGCAGTTCAGCATCGAACTCTTGCCGGCGCCGTTCGGGCCGATGATGGCGCGGATCTCGTGTTCGCGCACATCGAAGCTGATGTCCGTCAGCGCCTTCACGCCGCCGAACGCGAGCGAGATGTTGTGCACATCGAGAATGACCTCACCGATCTTTCTCATGCGGCCTTCCCAACCGACGCAAAAGTCTTCGCGTCGTCAAGCTTCAAGTCGGCCGAGACCATGCCGCTGCGGCCGTCCTCGAACTTGACCGGCGTCTCGATGAACTGGCTCGTCTTGCCGGCGTACAGCGCATCGACCAGCACCTGGTAGCGTTCGGCAATGAAGCCGCGCCGCACCTTGCGCGTGCGCGTGAGCTCGCCGTCGTCGGCATCGAGCTCCTTGTGCAGGATCAGGAATCGGCTGATCTGACTGCCGGCGAGCATCGCGTCGTTCGCGAGATCGGCATTGACCTTCTCGACGCAGTCGCGGATCAGCGCGTAGACCTCGGGCTTCTGCGCCAGGTCGGTGTAGCCGGCATACGGCAGGTTGCGCTTCTCGGCCCAGTTGCCGACGGCTTCCATGTCGATGTTGATGAAGGCGCAGACCTTCTCGCGCTGGTCGCCGAACGCCACCGCCTCCTTGATGAAGGCGAAGAACTTCAGCTTGTTCTCGACGTACTTGGGCGCGAACATCGCCTGATCGAATGCGCCGCCCATCAGGCGGCCCACATCCTTCGCGCGGTCGATGATCTTCAAGTGGCCACCGGCATCCAGAAAGCCGGCATCGCCGGTGTGGTACCAGCCTTCGGGCGTCAGCACCTCGGCGGTCGCGGCCGGGTTCTTGTAGTACTCGCGCAGCAGGCCCTTGGACTTGACGAGTACCTCGCCGCTGTCGCTCACCTTGATCTCGACGCCTTCGATCGGCACGCCGACGGTGTCGGCGCGGGCCTCGTGGTCGGGCTGCAGGCAGACGAACACCGCGGTCTCGGTCGAGCCGTAGAGCTGCTTCAGGTTGATGCCGATCGAGCGGTAGAAGCTGAACAGATCCGGCCCGATCGCCTCGCCGGCGGTGTAGGCGACGCGCACGCGCGAGAAGCCCAGCGTGTTGCGCAGCGGGCCATAGACAGCCAGGTTGCCGATCGCGTAGCGCAGACGGTCGATCAACGAGACGGGCTTGCCGTCCATCAGGGGCGGGCCGATGCGGCGGGCCAGCGCCATGTAATGCTGGAACAGCCATTTCTTGATCGCGCCTGCATCCTCCATGCGGATCATCACGGTCGTCAGCAAGCCCTCGAAGATGCGCGGCGGTGCGAAGTAGTAGGTCGGCCCGATCTCGTTCAGGTCGATGCTCACGGTGCTCGCCGACTCGGGGCAGTTGACCACGTAGCCGCACGCCAGCCACTGCGCATACGAGAAGATGTTCTGTCCGACCCAGGCCGGAGGCAGGTAGGCCAACACCTCCTCCGCGCTGGTGAGCTTGTCGAATGTGGCGCCGGCCTGCGCGCGGTCGATCAGGCTGCCGTGCGTGTGCACCACGCCTTTCGGGTTGCCGGTGGTGCCCGAGGTGAAAAACATCGCGGCCACGTCGCTCGGCTGGTTGCGCGCGACGGCTTCGTCGAAGAACGTCGGGTGCTGCGCGTTGAAGGCGCGGCCGGCGTCGATCAGCGCATCGAGCGGTGCCAAGCCGGGTTCGTTGTAGTTGCGCAGGCCGCGCGGGTCGTCGAACCAGAGGCTTCTCAGCTGCGGGCACTGCGCGCGCACCTCGATCAGCTTGTCGATCTGCTCCTGGTCTTCGACGATCGCGAACGCGACCTCGGCGTTGGTGATCGGGAACACGAACTCGGCCGCGGCCGCGTCCTGATAAAGCGGCACCGGAATGGCGCCCAGCGATTGCGCCGCGAGCATCGCGGCGTAGAGCCGCGGCCGGTTCTCACCGATCACCACGATGTGCTGGCCGCGCTGCAGGCCGGCCTGCGCGAGACCGCCGGCGAGCTCGCGCACCAGCGTCGCGAGCGCGCTCCAGGTCAGCGTCTGCCAGATGCCGAACTCCTTCTCGCGCAACGCCGCAGCGTTGGGCCGCGCGGTGGCGTGGCCCAGCAGCAGGTGGGGGAAGGTGTTGGTGGGCACGGAGTCTCAGGCAGCGTCGTTGGAGCCTGAATGTAGAAACAAGTTTGACGCCAATCTGTCGTTCTGACGACAATCCTAGGGACACCCCCCTCGGGTGTTTCCCTTGATGCCGCGCCGATGCAGACCGTCACCACCACCGCCCAGGCGCTTCAGCGGCGCGCCCGCGCGCCGACCGAACGCGAGCTCGCCGACATTCCCTGGCTGCACGCGCTCGATGCGCAGGAGCGTGCCCGCGCGGCGGCCGATGTGAAGGTCGTGCAGGTCGCGACGGGCGAGTTGCTGTGCCGTATCGGCCGGCCGGTGACCTACTGGTTCGGCGTGATCGACGGCTTCCTGAAGATGAGCACCGACACTTCGCTCGGCGTTCCCATCATCTTCACCGGCCTGCCGCCGGGGGGGTGGTTTGGCGAGGGCACCGTGATCAAGCGCGAGGTCTATCGCTACAACATCCAGGCGGTGCGCAAGAGCGTGGTCGCGGGCCTGGGCGTCGAGACGTTCCACTGGCTGCTCGACCGCAGCATTCCGTTCAACCGCTTCATCACGCAGCAGCTCAACGAGCGCCTCGGCCAGTTCATCGCGGCGCGCGAGATCGATCGCATGAGCGACGCCGACGCGCGCGTCGCGCGCAGCCTCGGCGCGTTGTTCCACCCGGTGCTGTACCCGGGCGTCGGCGGGCTGTTGCGGATCACGCAGCAGGAGCTGGGCTACCTCGTCGGGCTGTCGCGCCAGCGGGTCAATGAGGCGTTGAAGAATCTGCAGACGCGCGGTTGCATCCGTATCGAGTACGGGGGGGTTCGCGTGATCGACATCGTTGCGTTGCAGGGCGGTCAGTAAGGTGAGCCGGGTCGACTGGCGATCGAATCCGGCCCGCACGCGGACGCGCGCCGCATAGACTCGACGTCATGGTGCACTGTCCGAACTGCGGCGAAGAGAATCCGGCCAGGTTCCGGCTTTGCGGCTACTGCGGCACGCCATTGGCGGCGGCCGCGCCGGCGCCCCTGCCGGTGCACGAGGTGCGCAAGACGGTCACGGTGGTTTTTTGTGATCTGAAAGGTTCCACGGCGCTGGGCGAGCGCCTCGACGCGGAAGCCCTGCACGAGGTCAAGGAGAACTACTTCAGCGCGATGGCGGCCGAGATCACCCGGCACGGCGGCAAGATCGAGAAGTTCATCGGCGACGCCATCATGGCCGTGTTCGGCCTGCCACGCGCCCATGAAGACGACGCGCTGCGTGCCATTCGTGCCGTTGCCGGGATGCGCGAAGCGCTGCTGAAAGTCAACCGCCGGCTGATGGCGAGTTACGGGGTCGCGCTGAGCAACCGCGTTGGCGTCAATACCGGCGAAGTGGTGGCCAACGACGACCCGGGCGCCGACCAGAAGCTCGCGACCGGCGACGCGATCAACGTCGCGGCGCGCCTGGAACAGGCGGCGCCGGAGAATCAGATCTACCTCGGCGAAACCACGTATCAGCTGGTGCGCGACGCGGTCGAGGTCGAGCCGGTCGAACCGCTGCAGCTCAAGGGCAAGGCCGAGAAGGTGACGGCGTATCGGCTGGTGTCGGCGCGTGGCCTTGACGGTTATTCCCGGCGTCAGGATACGGCCATCGTCGGACGCGAAGCGGAACTCGCCGCATTGCTCGACACCTATCGGCAGGTGTGCGACGGCCGCGCCGCGCGGCTGGTCACCGTGATGGGCGATGCCGGCGTGGGCAAGTCGCGTCTGGTGCGCGAGGTGGTCGACCGGATCGCCGTCGGCGCGCACGTGCTGCGCGGTCGCTGCCTGCCCTACGGCGACGGCATCACGTTCTGGCCGCTGGTGGGCATGGTCCGGGAGGCCGCCGGGATCCGCGACGACGACCCTCCGGAGCGGGCGCGTCTCAAGCTGCAGGCCGTCGCAGCCGACAGCGCCGTGGCCGAGCGGCTCGCCAGCGCCGTCGGCCTGAGTTCGGCCTCGTTCGCCAAGCTCGAACTGTATTGGGCGGTGCGCAAGTTCCTCGAGGCGCTCGCCGCGCAAGACCCGGTCGTGGTGCTGGTAGACGACATCCATTGGGCCGAGCCCGCCTTTCTCGAATTGCTGGAACACGTGCTGGACACGGCCGCCGACGCGCCGATCCTGCTGCTGGCGACCGCGCGCCACGACCTGCTCGAAGAGCATCCGCAGTGGGGCGAGCGGACGGGGGCGGTGCGCCTGGTCCTGCAGCCGCTGAGCGACGGCGCCGCGGCCCAGGTCGTGACCAACCTGCTCGGTGCGGCGCGGCTCGCGCCGGACGTCGAGCGGCGCATCGTCGAGGCCGCCGAGGGCAATCCGCTGTACGTCGAACAGATGCTGTCGATGCTCATCGACAGCCACGCCCTGCATCTGCAGGACGGGCGTTGGGTGCGGGGACCTTCCTATGGCGACATCATCGTGCCGCCGACGATCCACGCGCTGCTCGAAGCGCGGCTGGACAACCTGGCCCGCGCCGAGCGGGCCGCAGTCGAGCCGGCGGCGGTGATCGGCCTGGAGTTCGCCCAGCCGGCCCTGGAGGCCTTGACGCCGGACACCGCGCGTGCTGCGATCGGCGAACACCTGAACACTCTCGAGCGCAAGCATTTCATCCAGCCGACGGGCTCGGTGCAGGCCGAGACGATCTTCCGCTTCCACCACCACCTGGTGCGTGACACGGTCTACAACAGCCTGCTGAAGCGGGTGCGCGTCAATCTGCATCTCGGTTTCGTGCGCTGGGCCGACCCGGTGAATGCCGAGCGCGGCCGCGCGCTCGAATTCCAGGAAATCCTCGGCTACCACCTCGAGCAGGCGCACCGCTACCTGCGCGAACTGGGGCCGCTCGATGAGGCCGGCCTCGCGATCGGCCGTGACGCGGCGGCCCGTCTGTCGAGTGCCGGCCGGCGCGCGCTCGGGCGCGGCGACATGCACGCTGCGGCGAATTTGCTGCAACGCGCCGTCGCCGTGCTCGGCGAAGACGACCTGCAGCGCATGGACCTGTTGCCGCATCTCGGCGAAACGCTGATGGAGGTGGGAGACTTTGCGCGCGCCCGCGGCGTGCTCGCCGACGCCGAGGCGGCAGCGGAGCGCGCCGGCAACCGCCGTATTGCGTTGTCGGCGCGGCTGATGACGATGCGCGTGAGTCTCTACAGCGCCGAGCCTGGCGACTGGAGCGCGCAGACGCTGTGCATCGCCGGCGAAGCGATCCCGCTGTTCGAGAGCGAAGCGGCCCACCTCGAGCTGGCCCGGGCGTGGCGCCTGGTCGGCTTCGTGCATGGCATCGCGGCCCGCTACGGGCAATCCAGCGACGCGGTCAGCCGATCGATGACGCACGCCCGGCTGGCCGGCGACGAGCGCCTCATTGCGCGCAACGCGCTCGGGCTGTCGATCAGCACGCTGCTCGGCCCCACGCCCGTGCCGCAGGCGATCGAGCACTGCGAGCGGATGATCGCGGACGGCCTGAGCGATCGGCAGGCCGAGAGCAAGATTCTTTGCACGCTGGCGCAGCTGCACGCGATGAATGGCGAGTTCGATCGGGCGCGTGCCCTGTACCAGCGCGGTCGCGGACTGGTGCGCGATCTGGGTCAGGGTGTGAACGCCGCCTCCACCGGGATCGACCTGCTCCTTGTCGAACTGTTGGCAGGTGACCTGGCTGCGGCCGAACGCGAGGTGATGGTGGACTACACCTTTCTCGCCAACGCGGGCGAGACCTACTTCATGTCGACGATCGCCGCGCTGTTGTCGCGCGTGGTTCGCGACCAGGGACGCGACGAGGAAGCGCTGGGCTTCTCAAGGGCGGCCGAGCAAGCAGCCGCGGACGATGATGTCGAGTCGCAGGCATTGTGGCGATCGATCCGCGCGCCGATCGTTGCACGCGCCGGCGACCTCACGCAAGCCGAGTCGCTGGCACGCTCCGCGGTGGCGTTGGCGATGCAGACCGACGCGCCGCCACTGAAGGCTGACACTCTGTCGGAGCTGGCCGCCGTGCTGATGCTCGCCGGGCGCCACAGCGAAGCGCGCCAGACCATCGACGTGGCGATCGACACCTACCAGGCCAAGGGCGACATCGTCTCGGCGGCGCGCGCGTCGGCCTGGGCCGAGTCGCTCAAGCGTTGACCTCAGTTCTGGTACTTGCCGTTCTCGTTGGCGTAGATCACCCACTCGTGATCACCCCAATAGTCGGAGCTCGGCGAATTGAACCGCGTGTAGACCTTCCGCGAGGCGATGCAGGGCTGGCCCGGCGTCGGGCCGCTGGTCACGAAGCACAGGTAGAGCTGGGCGTACTGGGGCGCGGGGTTGGCCGGCGTGGGATCGGGCTTGTAGTAGACCTTTTCGTTCAGGATCCGCAGCGCGTCGGCGAGGGGGCCGCGTCCGTCGATCGTGCAGTTGTCGCGGCGCAGAGTGATCACGAGAAGTTTTGAGGCCGCGTCGGGGTCGTACCAGCGGGTGCCGACCGCGAATTGTTGTCCCGGTATGGCGACCCTCGAGTAGTTCCCGAAGGCACCGGGCACAATCGGCTCGGTGGTGGGTCGGTTCAGATCGACCCCGACTTCTGCTGACGCCGGCACCTTGACGATCGTGACCCACTTGTTCGGATCGTTGCCGGTAGGGCCGCCGACACACGTGGCAGCGCCGCCAGTCGTGCCGGTCTTGATCGTGCCGGCGGACGGCAGAAAGGTCTCGACCACTTTCGGATCGGGGACTGCGAGGCCCGTCGTGGTCGCCAGCGCGAAGGACTCGGCTTCCGGGTTGCCATTGGATTCGGTCCAACTGGTCGTCGAGTTGAGGTTCAGGATCGCGGCAGTCGTCTGCGACGTGCCGGCGGTCGGCGACTGCACCGTGATGTCGAACGCGATCGCCGCCCCCTTGGCATTGAAGAACGGCGCAGCGAAGTCGAACGTGCACTCGATGTGCGTATCGGACGAAATCAGGCAGCTCCCGGTGGGCGTGGGCGCGTCGACCGCGGTGGCCGCAGTCCATCCGACGATCTTTGCGGCGCCCGCGCCCGATGCCGCGGCCACGGTCGTGTCGGCGACGAACCGAACCTGCTTGAAGGCTTCCTCACGCACGGAATAGTGCGTGAGCTTGACCTGGTACTTGACGTTGTTGGTTTGGGTCGCGTTGCTGAACGTGACGACGCCGCTCGCCGGCACCTGCACCACGCTCGCGGTGATGTCGCACAAACCGCCGTCATCGCCACCGCCGCAGGTGTCCGTGGCAAACGCCGGCGTGATGCCAGCGAGCATGCCGGCGGCCGCCAGCACGAGCGATCCGGACGCGGCCGGCCAACGTGAAGAAGCGCTGTTCATCGGAATGCCTCCTGCGTGCCCCTGCCAGGGCTTGTTGATCGGATCGCGTGCCGTGAGGCATCTGATCTGCGCCATGCCGAACCCGACGCGAGCGACGCAACGGGCCCGCACTTCATGAAAAAAGCGCACGGCACCGATTGCGTTGCAGATGCTTGGACAGGATTCGGGGCAAGTCAACCCCCGATCCTCGTCTCCCGCGCGATCAGCCGTTGCTCACGCCCGAGGCCACGTGCCCGGCCGGCACATGCGCCGCGGCCGAATCGACGTGGCCGGTCTGGTCGTCGAAGAAGAAGTCGGGCTCGAACTCGCGCAGGAATTCGCCCTTCGGCAGCCCGCCGAGGAACATCGCCTCATCGACCTCGATGTTCCAGTCCATCAGCGTGCGGATCGCGCGCTCGTGCGCCGGCGCACTGCGCGCGGTGACGAGCGCGGTGCGGATGCGCATGCCCTGCGCCGGCTCGTGCTGCAGCCGTTGCAGCGCGAGCAGCAGCGGCTTGAACGGCCCCGCGGCGAGCGGCGTCTCGGCCTGGTCGCGCTCGTGCGATTGAAAGGCGTCGAGCCCGCGTTGCTGGAACACGCGCTCGGCTTCGTCGGAGAACAGCACCGCGTCGCCGTCGAACGCGATCCGCACTTCATGCGGGTGCGCGCTCGAAGCGCGCGCCGAGTTCGGGTAGACGCGCGCCGCCGGCACGCCCGCGCCCAGCGCCGAGCGCACATCGGCCTCGTTGGTGGAGAGGAACAGGTGCGCGTTCAGCGGCCGCAGGTAACGCCACGGCGATTCGCCGCGTGTGAACACGCCGCGCTGGATCGGCAGCCCGTAGTGCTGCGCCGAGCGGAACACGCGCATGCCCGAGACCGGGTCGTTGCGCGACAGGATCACGACCTCGACGCGAGGCGAAGGCGGTGTGCCGGCGTTGAACGCGAGCAGCTTGTTGACGAGCGAGAACGCCACGCCCGGCTTGGCCGCGTCATCCAGCCGCTCGAGCTGCAGCCGCATGTAGGCGCGGTCGTCGGTGGCCTCGAAGTGCTGGTTCTCTTCCTCGAAGTCGAAGAGGGCTCGCGACGAGATCGCGACGACGAGCTGGCCGGCGAGGGTGACTGGCATGCGCCCGATGATACGGGCGCGTTCACTCGCTCCGCGCTACTGCACGAACCCGATCGCGCTGCGCTTGCCGCGCGCGTCCGGCAGGTCGCGCGTCTGCACATGATCGCGGCGATCGAGCTGGGCGTTGCCGAAGCCGGTCATCCAGGCGCGGCGCATCTCGCGCGGCGCCATCTCGCTCATCGCGTCGAGCACATCGCTGCGCGGCTCGGTCTCGAAGCGCTCGCCCCAGCCGTGCGCGGCACGGATGCCGCGGTACAGGCGCGCGGCGATGCGGCGCGCGGCTTGCGCGTCCGGCGCCTGAACCTCGTAGACGTTCATCCGGTTCAGGATCGGGTCGGGAATGGCGCGGCCGTCGTTCGCGGTCGCGACCCAGATCACCTGGCTGGCATCGATCGGCACCTCGGCGAATTCGTCGGTGAAGCAGCCCGCCGTGTCGTGCTCCAGCAGGCCGTAGAGCGCGCCGAGCGGGTCGTAGGCGTGTTCGCCGCCGGCCTTGTCGATCTCGTCCACCACCATCACCGGATTCGCGTACTGGCCATCGACGAGCGTCTCGAAGACCTTGCCGGGGCGCGCGCCTTTCCACTGGCTCGACGCGCCACTGAGCACCCAGCCGGCGGTCATCGAGCTCATCGAGAGAAAGCCCATGCCGGTGCCCAGCAGCATCGAGAGCTCGCGCGCGAAGTGCGTCTTGCCGACGCCGGGCGGGCCGAGCAGCAGCAGCGGCGTGATCTCGAGCGCATCGCGCGAGTCTTCGCACAGCGCCAGCTGGCGCTTGATGTCGTCGAGCACCTGCGTGAAGTTCGGCAGCTCGTCGTAGAGGTGCTCCATCACCGGCAGTCCGGAGGGCTTGACCTGAAAACGTTCGGGCCCCTTCTCGAGCATGCGCTCGTAGGTGGAGCGCAGGCCTTCGTGTTCCTTCTGCGGCAACTTGTCGAGCTTGCGGCCGACCTCATCGACGCGGTACAGGCTGCGCATGCGCGCGATCGGCATGCTGCCGGGTCGGGGCGCGAGCGCGACCAAATCGTTGGAAGTGGGCATCGAGCGATCCTCCTTCAACTTGCACTGCAATCATTCAAGCACAGACTTCCGCAGAAGTGCCCACCGATTTTGGGGGACAACCTCACGCAGTCGTTGCAGATTGCATGCCAAGTCGGCCGAGCTTTGAAGGCGCGCGTGTGGCGGGCCGCGCGCCGGGCCGCCCTGGGCCACGAAGAGGCCCACTTCGTGGACCTCGGCCGGCCCGCACCCCCTCGGGGGGTCGCTTGCCGTACCCGGCAAGCGGGGGGGCTCACTTCACCCAGGTATTGAGCTGGATGATCGGCAACAGCACCGCGAGCACGATCAGCATCACGACCGCGCCCATCGCGACGATCAGCATCGGCTCGAGGATCGTTGCCATCTGCAGCGCGCGGCGCTGCACTTCGGTGCCGAGTTGGCGCGCGGCGCGCTCCAGCATCAGCGGCAGCTGACCGGTCTGCTCGCCCAGGCGCGCGAACATCGCCAGCAGCCCGGGGAAGCGCTTCTTGCCGGCCAGCGCCGACGCGAGCGGTGCGCCCTCGCGTACCTGCACCAGCGCATCCATCGCGTCGGCGCGCATCGCGCGGTTCGAGAGCGTTTCGGCCGCGGCCTGCAAGGCCTTCAGGATCGGCACGCCGGCGCCGGCGAGCATCGCCAGCGTGCCGGCGAAGCGCGCCGCGTTGTAGCCGCGAGCGAGCTTGCCGATCAGCGGCAGCTCCAGCCAGCCGGCGTCGAAGCTCTGCCGGAAGGTCTCGTTGCGCAGCATCGTCAGCAGCAGCCCGACGCCGGCCGCGATCAGCAGCAGCACGGCCCAGCCCCAGCTGCGCAGGAAGCCGCTGATCGCGAGCATCGCGAGCGTCAGCGCCGGCAGCGCGCGCTTCGAGCTGATGAAGACCGACGCAACCTGAGGCACCACGTAGGTGACGAGGAAGATCACGATCACGATCGCGATCAGCGACACGATCGCCGGGTACAGCGTCGCGCCGATCAGCTTCGACTTGAGCTCCTGGCGCTCCTCGAGGTCGTCGGCCAGGCTCTCCAGCACGCGGCCGAGTGCGCCGCTTTGCTCGCCGGCGGCGACAACGCCGCGGTACACATCATCGAACTCGCGCGGTGCGCTGGCGAGCGCGCGCGCGAACGGCGAGCCGCTGTTGACCTCGCTCTTCAGGTGCGCGACGAGCTCGCGCTGGCGCGGGTCCTCGGCCTCTTCACTGAGGGCCGTGAGCGCGCGTTCGAGCGGCAGCCCGGCGCCGACCAGGCCGGCGAGCTGGCGCGTCCAGACCGCGAGGCTGGTGGCGTTGAAGACGCGGCGCTTGAACTGGAGGCCCTGGCCCGCCGTGCCGGCCGAGGCCACCAAGGTGACGGCCAGCGGCACCAGCGCCTGCGCGCGCAATTGCGCGCGCGCGGCCTTGGCGTTTTCGGCATCGAGCAGCCCGCCGCTGGCCTTGCCGGCAGCGTCGAGGGCTTCGAACTTGTAGGCCGGCACGTCAGATCATTCCCGGGTGACGCGCATGACTTCTTCGGCTGACGTGATGCCTTCGGCGACGAGCCTTTCGCCGTCCTCGCGCATCGAGCGCAGGCCGGCGGTTTCTGCGGCGACGAAGATCTGCGATTCGGCGGCGCGGCCGTGGATCAGCGCGCGCACCTGGTCGTCCACCGTCATCAGCTCGTAGACGCCGGTGCGGCCCTTGTAGCCGGTGCTTCCGCACTCGGTGCAGCCCACAGGGTGGTAGCGGCCGCGCGCATCGATCTTCTTGCACACCGGGCACAGCTTGCGCACCAGCCGCTGCGCCAGCACGCCGATCAGGCTCGAGCTGAGCAGGAACGGCTCGACACCCATGTCGATCATCCGCGTCACGGTGCTGGGGGCGTCGTTGGTGTGGACGGTGGCGAGCACCAGGTGGCCGGTGAGCGAGGCCTGGATCGCGATCTGCGCGGTCTCGTAGTCGCGGATCTCGCCGATCATGATGACATCGGGGTCTTGCCGCAGGATCGCGCGCAGCGCCTTCGCGAACGTGAGGTCGATCTTCGGGTTGACCTGCGTCTGGCCGATGCCGGGCAGCTCGTATTCGACCGGGTCTTCGACCGTCAGCACATTCGTGCCGGCCGTATCGACGCGGCCGAGCGAGGCGTACAGCGTCGTCGTCTTGCCCGAGCCGGTCGGCCCGGTGACGAGCACGATGCCGTGCGGTTGCTGCACCAGCTTGTCGAACTTCTTCAGCACATCGCCGCTCATGCCCAGCGCTTCGAGCGTGAACTTGGACTCGCCCTTGTCGAGCAGCCGCAGCACCGCGCGTTCGCCGTGCGCCGAGGGCAGGGTCGAGACGCGCACATCGACCGCGCGCCCGCCGATGCGCAGCGAGATGCGGCCGTCCTGCGGCAGGCGCCGCTCGGCAATGTCCAGCTCGGCCATGATCTTCAGGCGCGAGATCAGCGCGGCGTGCAGCGCCTTGTTCGGCTGCACCACTTCGCGCAGCGTGCCGTCGACGCGAAACCGCACCGAGCTGCTGCGTTCGTAGGGCTCGATGTGGATGTCGGAGGCGCCGTCCTTCGCGGCCTGCGTCAGCAGCGCGTTGAGCATGCGGATGATCGGCGCATCGTTCGAGGCTTCGAGAAGGTCCTCGATCGCCGGCAGCTCCTGCATCATGCGGCTCAGATCGACCGCGCTCTCGACCTCGCCGATCACGGTGGCCGCGCTCGATTCGCTGCCCGCATACGCGACCGCGATGCGGTTCGCGAGCGAGGGCGCGGCCTCGCGTTCGAGCGCATCGACCTCGTACAGCCGCAGCACCTCGCTGAGCGCGGGCAGGCCGACCGATTCCGGCGCCCACAACACGAGGCGCTCGCCGTCGTCTTCGAGCAGCAGCGTGTGCGCCTTGGCGTAGGCGTAGGGCAGGGGGTGGCGGGCGCCCATGGTCGTTGCGTCTCAGTTGGTCTTGGGTGCAGACGCCGGCACCGGTTCGGGCGCAGACGCCGGCAGCGACGGGGCGAGCGGAGGCGCCGCGGGCGCGGTGTCGCCGAGCGGGCGCAGCGCCCCGCTGGGGCCGACATCGCCCGGCTTGAGCTGCGGCAGCACCGGCGATTCGTTGATGCGCAGGATCGTGCTCTGCGGCGGTTGCTGCTCGAGCTGCTGGCCGCGGATGTAGTCGTAGCGATCGAGCGAGATCTTGTCGCTCGCCGCTTGGTCTCGCAGAACCACGGGCCGCAGGAACACCATCAGGTTGCTGCGCTTGCGATTGCGGCTCTCGCTGCGGAACAGGGCGCCGAGGTAAGGGATGTCGCCGAGCAGCGGCACCTTCGTGCGGGTGGTGTTGAAGCTGTCTTCGATCAGCCCGCCGAGCACGATCACCTGGCCGTCGTCGACGACGATGGTCGATTCGATCGAGCGTTTGTTGGTCGTCGGGCCCGCATTGGCGGTGCCGGTCGCCACGTCCCCGATGCTCGACGACTCCTGGTAGATGGTCATGCGCACGGTACCGTTCTCGCCGATCTGCGGTTTGATCTTCAGCGTGGTGCCCACGTCCTTGCGCTCGATGGTCTGGAACGGGCTGGTGGTGCCGGTGCCCGTGCTCGTGAACGAACCGGTGACGAACGGCACGTTCTGCCCGACGACGATGCGTGCCTCTTCGTTGTCGAGCGTGACGAGGTTCGGCGTCGACAGGATGTTCGTTCCCTTCTGGGTGTCGAGCGCTCGCGCCAGCGCGCCCAGCGTGTAGAGATTGCCGAACTTGCGGGCCAGGCCGATGTTGAAGCCGCCGCTCGGCAACGCCGCGGCTGCCAGGCCGGCGGTGCCGCCGACGAGCGCTTGCGTCGCCCCCAGGATGTTGTCGGTTCCAGCGCCGAAGTTGGTGCCGGCACCGACGATGCTGGAGTCGCCTTTCTGGCCGATGATGCCCTGCCACTGGATACCGAAATCCACGCTCTGGCTCGGGTCGACCTCGACGATCAGCGACTCGATGTAGACCTGCGCGCGGCGCGAATCGAGCTGGTCGATGACGGCGCGCAGCTGCCGGTAGAGCGGCTCGGGCGCGGTGATGATCAGCGAGTTGGAGGACGGATCGGCCTGCACGAAGCCGCCCGTCGAGGGGGAGGCCGATGCCGAGATGGGGGTGAGGGTCTGTGTCGATCCACCGGCTGCGCCGCCGGCGGTGTTGGTCGTGGTCGCGGCTGGCGTCGGCGATGGCGTCTGGCCCGACGCGCCGCCGCCCGCGCTCCCGCCGTACGCGGCGCGCAGCACGGTCGCGAGCTTCACCGCATCGGCGTTCTTCAGGTAGACGACCCAGACGTTACCGGCAGTCCCGCCCGATGGCGCCGGGCGATCGAGCTTGTCCACCAGCGCGCGGATCGAGGCCATGCGCGCCGGGTTCGGCGCGCGCACCAGCAGCGAGTTACTGCGCGCATCGACCATCACCGAGGCCGCCGTCGTGCCGCCGGCGCCGGGCAAGGCGCCCGGAGCAGCAGCCCCGCCGGCGCTGCCGGCGCTGTCGGTCAGGCGCTGAACCAGCGTGGCGATGTCGGACGCGACCGCGAACTTGATCGGGATCACTTCGACGTCGCCCGAGGCCGGTGTGTCCATCGCACCGATGATCTTGCCGATGCGCGCGAGGTTGTCGGCGTAGTCGGTGATGACGAGCGTGTTGTTGCCCGGGTTCGCGTTGATCGTGTTGTTCGGGCTGATCAGCGGGCGCAGCACCGGCACGAGGTTGTTGGCGTTCTCGTGGTTGAGCTTGAAGATCTGCGTGATGACCTGATCGCCGCCCCGATTCGGCCGCTCGCCGATGCTCACGGTGCCGGTTTGCAGCTTGGCGTCGGCCTCGGGCACGATCTTGTACAGGCCGGCGACCTCGACGACGGTGAAGCCCAGCCCGCGCAGCGAAGCGAGGAAGGTGCTGTAGGCCTCGCGCGGCGAGAGCGGTGTTTCGCTGTACAGCGTCATCGTGCCCTTGACGCGCGGATCGACCAGGAACTGCTGCTTCAGGATCGCCGACATCGCGCGCGCCACGCCTTCGATATCGGCGTTGACGAAGTTCAGCGTGATGGCCTGGCCCTGCGCACGCGCCGGCACCTTGCTCTGCGCGAAGGCCAGCGGGGCCGGCAGCAGCGACGCACACAGCATCGCCGCCGCGAGCGCTGCGGGCAGCGTTCGGCCGCGTGTTGGGAAAGTGGCGCTTGGCTTCATGCTCATCCGATCGAAATGACGGACCGCGCGCCGTCGCGCCGCCCGATGATGTTCAGCAGGTTGCTCAGGGCGGTTTCTTCGGCCGCGCTGGCGCGGGCCTCGCCGCGAAAGCGCAGGCCGGTCGGGCCGAGGCTGCCGTTGCCGCTGAGTTGGAGGGCGCCGTCTTGGGTCGAGAGCAGCAGGTTGGAGGTGCCGGGGTTGGCGTTGTCGCCGGTCAGGCTCATGCGGTAGCTGCCGAGGCGCTCGAGCGTGGACAGGCGAGACGACACGCCCAGCACCTCGAACTCCGCCTTGCCGTCCACCACCATGCGGCCCTGCACCGACTCGATCTTCAGCCCGGGCGAGACCAGCCGCACCGTGCCGCCGAGCTGCATCGTGTTCCACGGCGTGCCGAGGCCGCCGAGCAGCGCCGTCGGCCACTGGCCGACCCAGCCCGAGGGCGGCACCAGCGTGTAGGTGGTGCGGCCGAAACCGGGGCTCACCTGCAGCGCGACCGCGCCGTTCAGGCAGCACGCATGCTCCAGCTTCAATTCGATGCCGAGGCCGTGCCAGTGCGTCGTCCAGTTCAGCCGGCCCGGCAGCGAGCTGGCATCGCGGCTGCCCTCGCCGCCGGTCAGCACCGCGACGGCACTGCCCGACCAGACCGTGCCGCGTGCATCGGCGAGCAGCACGCGCTGCTGCGTCGCGGTGGCGATTAGGCCGGCCAGCCAGCTCGCCGGTGCGAACGCAATCATCGCTACGAGCACGCCGACGGCGACGCCGAAGATCGCCCAACGCAGGCTGGCGCCGCGCGATTTGTCCCATTCGATTTCGGCGAAGGTCGATTCGCCCCAGCCGGTGGCCGCGACCGTCGGGCTCCACGGATTGCGGCCGCGCTTGCGGCGCAGGCGGATCACGGCGTGCCTCCGAGCGTCAGGCCGAGCGAGCCGCTGTAGCCGGTCGGGCTGCGCTGCAATTGCGCATCGATCGGCCGGGCGCGCGCGCCGCTGCGCGCTTCGTTGAGCCAGGCGCGCAAGGCCTCGGCGCTGACGCCGCCGGTCAGCGTGAGCGTGGCGCGGTCGCCCTGCATCGTCAGGCGCGCGTTCGCGCCGAGGCGGTCGGTGGCGGCCTTCAGCGCGGCGGCGGCCTGGGTCGGCGAGACGCGCGTCGCGCCGCGCAGCGCGGCCGCCTCGCCGGCGATGCGCTGCATCTGCTGGTATTGCGCATCGAGCCGGTCGAGTTGCACCGGCGCCTCGCGCAGCGTGCGCAGCGCCGGCTGCACGAGCACGCTCCAGACCACGAACAGCCCGAGCACGAGCGCGACCCCGACGACCGCCTGGCGCTCGCGCGCGGTGCGCGCTCGCCACCATGTTCCGGCCTGTTGCCGCAGGCTTGTCAGGCCGGGTGCTGGCGTCATCGTTTCGGTGTTCACCAGCGGCCTCCGGTGCGCGTGCGGCTCAGGATCAGCCGGCCTTCGACCGACTCGACGCTCCAGCCGCCCGGGCCGAGCAGGCTACGGAACTGTGTGACCTGCGCGTCGCTCCAGCCGGCGGCCGACAAGGTCAGCTTGCCGGGCTCGAAGCGCAGCGAATCGACCGGCGGGCGATCCGCG
Source organism: uncultured Rhizobacter sp. (assembly GCA_964247075.1). Lineage (GTDB taxonomy): Bacteria > Pseudomonadota > Gammaproteobacteria > Burkholderiales > Burkholderiaceae_C > LMDS01. The sequence continues at coordinate 94,733 of CAXTSS010000006.1, forward strand.
GGCCACGCCGACGCGGCCGCTTGCAGCATGGTTTCGAGGTCGGCGTCACCCGGCTTGCCGGCGAGCGTGCGCAGCGCCTGGGTTTCGCGTTGCATCACGGCGTCGGCATCGCGCTGCACATCCTGCTCGCTGACGTTCGGGTAGGCGCTTTTCACGAGCCCCTGCATCGCCACCTGCTTGGCGTCGATCGCGCTGCGCTGGTGCCAGGCCCACAGGTTCAGGCCGATGAGCTGGGCCAGCAGCAACGCGACCAGGCCGTAGCGCACCGGGCGCCACTCGCTGCTGAAGAAGCGCCGTGCCGAGTCGCGCAGCGCGCGCGCGCCGCGGTTGCGGCGGGCGAGCTCGAACTGGCGCAAATTCCACAGGCTGCGCGCCGCCTGCAGCAGGCGCTGGCCCGGGGCCATCACGCGCACCGGCCCGCCCAGCCATTGCTCGGCCGCGGCCACCGCGCCCGGCGTGGCGCTCCAGCGCGTTTCAGCGGGCGCCGGTTGCGGCACCAGCGCGCGCGCCAGGCCGCCTTGCAGCCGCACGCTCGCGACCCCTTCGGCATGCGCCCAGTGCAGCGCGATGCCGTGCGGTGCGCCGCCGGGCTCGGCCTCGGTTTCGGAGAAGTGGCCGATCGGTGGCTCGTCCGGCCAGGCCATCGGCACGACGCGATCGACGAAGACATCGGCCTTCTCGAGCGCCGCGAGTTCGCCGCGCAGCCAGCGCCGCGACGTGGCGGCGACCCAGGTCGGCTGGCCGGCGGCGGCGGCGGGTTCGAGCGCGAGGTGAACGTCGTCGGCGTCTTCGAGCAGCGCTTCTTCGAGCACGCCGCCGAGCGCCGCGCGCAGCCGTGCCGCAGGCGCCTTCGGCAGCACGATGCGGTGCCAGCTGACGTCGGTATCGGTCAGCACCGCGATCACGGTGGTGGCCTTGGGCAGCAGCGACGCGGCACAGCGGCCTTGCGTTTCGAGTGCGAGGCCGTCGGGGCTCATCACGTAGCTGTACTCGGTGCTCAGGTCGCTGGCCGACGGTTCGACGCCGCCCACGCTCCCGCGCGACCGCTGGCGCGGGGGGATCTGGACAACGAGGGTGGACATGGTTCGGGTGGGTTCCTGACTGCGCGCCATTGTAGGCACGCGTGGTTTACAAATTGAAGCGAATCAAGGGCTTACGTGCCGTTCTTGCAGAGCGCTGGCAGGGTCAGCCGCCGACCTGCTCCAGGCTGGCGATGCGCTCGCGTTCCAACACCTTGGACGTCACCCCTGTCCGTTGCAGTAGCGAGCGCTCGACCAGCACCCGATCCACGAGCCGCAACCGGCCACGCACTTCGAAGAAGTCCGAGCGCACGCCGAGCTTGGCGGAGGGATTGAGTGTGATCCCCGAAATCTGGCTTGTGAACTCCGGCAGCGTCTTAAACGGTACGCGCTTGCCCTGCTCCACCAGGCGCGCCGCGGTGCCCGTGTCCAGGCCCTTGATCACCGCAGCGAGCGTCTCCGCCGATGCGGTGTTGACATTGACCTCCCGCGTCCCCGGCAGCAGCGCCACGTAGGGCGCCAGCGCCTGCAACGAAGCGGCGTCCACGCCCAGCCAGCCGAGTTGGGCGACGCTGGCGGGCTTCAGCGGCGCGCCGGCTGCGGTGCTCGTCGCGTTGGCATCCATCAGCCCGGTGGCGATGCGCGAGGCGACGCCGGTTTCGATGCTCACGGTCGTGCACAGCCGCTCCAGCGTGGCGAGCGCTTCCGCGCGTACCAGCTTGTCCGGATCGATCAGGTTGTTCAGATTGAAGCGCGCCTGCGCATCGGTGATGTTGCCCGACAGAAAGGCCTCGGGGCCGTCGTCGGTGTTGGCCTTGTCCACTGCGAGAAAGGTCGAGATGCGGGACTCTGCCAATGGCGTTGCCCAGGGCTCGGTCAGTGCCGTGTAGTTCGGGCGGGCCTTGAAGTCTTCGCGCAGGATGAGCTTGGCGAAGTCGAGCGCGCCGGAGAGGATCCACGCCGCCTGCGCGCGCGCGCGCTCGGCGGTCTCGACCTGCACCGCGCGCCACTGTTGCCAGACCATCGCGGCGGCGAGCGTGGTGACCAGCGTGACGATGATCATCGCGGTGAGCAGCGCCGCGCCGCGCTGGCGTGGTGATGACGATTGGCGAATGCGCATGAGGTGTCAGCGCTTGATCAGCGTGTCGCGGGTCAGGTCGCCGTTCACACCGCTGCCGGGCGCGAAGCTCAGCACGACGCGCACACCGGCCACGTCGGTGCCCGTCGTCTGGCAATTCGTCCAGGCCGTGTCTCGGTAGAAGTACACCTGCCAGCCGCTCAGCCCGGTCAGCGTGCGCAGGCCGCCGGGTTCGCCGCCCTGCAGTTGCTGGCTGCGCAGCCAGCTGTCCTTGAGTTCGGCGCTGGTGGTGACGGCCGGGCCGGCCCAGCGCTCCCAGACCGAGGTGTTGTTCTCGGCCGGACGCAGCGTCCAGGCGACGAGCTGCACGCCCTCCGGCGTGCGCCGGGTGAGCCGAACGGTGGCGCCGTTGCAGGCGAGCGCCGGCGTGACGACGCCGGTCTCCTGGATCGAGGCGAGGTCCTGGTCCCATTGCGCCATCACGGTGTTCAGGCGCAGCGTGGTCTCGAGCCGCTGCTGAGCCGCGTTGCGCGTGCGCACGATGCCGTCCACGCCCTGCCACGCCATCACGGCCATGATGGCCATGATGACCATCGCGACCAGCACTTCGACGAGTGTGAAGCCGCGTCCCGGCTTCATCTGGGCATCACCGTCTTGATCTGAAGAAGGGGCACACCGTCGGCATCGGCGACCTGCGCCTCGACGTTGCGGAAGTTCGGGTTCGGCGTCGGTCGAACCACCAGCGTGCCGCGGTAAGTCAGGCCGAGTTCGGTGCAACTGAAGTCGGAGTCGCCCGTCGGCGGCGTCAAGCCGCTCAGGCGCAGCCCGGTGAGCTGGTTGTCAGCACACCATTGCGCCGCGCTCACGTCGGCCAGGCGCTGGGTGTTGCTCGTCAGCGCGCCCGCGGCCTTGATGCCGGCGCCGAGCGTGATCGCGACGATCGTCAGCGCCACCAGCACCTCGATCAGCGTGAAGCCGTGCGCACCGCGCTTCATGGTGCGGGCGGGCCGGCGTCGACGACGAACGGCCCGAGGCCGTCGGTCGAGAGCGTGAGCGTCTGCTCGTCCAGCCGCAACACGATGCGCTGCGCGCCGATCAGCGGTTCGGGCCCGAGCAGCACGGCACGCGCGCCGGGGATCACTGCCGTCACGCCGCTGCCGAGCCACTGCGTCGGCGAATCCTCCGAAGGCGGCAGGCCGGTGAAGCGAAAGCTGGAGGCGCCGGTCGCATCGACGAGCGGCTGCCAGCTCGCGCTCAGACCAGCGCCGCGCGCCTCGGTGCGGGCCGCCTCCAGCAACGCCACCAGGCGCGCGCCTTCGTGCTCGAGCCGGGTCGCGGCGGGGTCGCGCAGCGCCAGCGCAGTGACGGCGCTGGCGATCGCGATGATCGCGATCACGGCCAGCAGTTCGATCAGCGTGAAGCCGGACGGGCGCGTCTTCACGAAGCTTGCGTGCTCACTGCCAGCTGCCGATGTCCGCGTTGTCGCCTTCGCCACCGACCACGCCGTCGGCACCGAAGCTGTACACATCCACGGCGCCCTTCAGCCCGGGGTTGGCGTACTGGTACGGATGGCCCCAGGGATCGGCCGGCAGCTTGTCGACGTAAGGCTTCCAGTTGGGCGGGATCGCGCCGGTCGTCGGCTTCGAGGCCAGCGCCTGCAAGCCCTGCTCGGAGCTCGGGAACTGGCCGTTGTCGAGTTTGTAAAGTTTGAGCGAGCCCATCAGGCTGGCCACGTCGGTGCGCGCGGCGGTCACCCGCGATTGCCCCAGCCGGTCGAGCACGTTCGGGACGATCAGCGCCGCCAGCACGCCGATGATGACGAGCACGACCATCAGTTCGATCAGGGTGAAGCCGCGATGGCGGCGAGCCGCGGAAAGGTGAGTTGCCAACGTCATGTCGTGTTCCTGCCAGCGCGCGAGCTGGTCATCTGTTCTCGTTGAATCATAATCAATCATGCTCACCAGACTGTCAGCGTTCGTGATCTGGGCCCTGGTTGCCGCCACCGTGGTGTTCTGGGGCCTGCGCCTGATCGTGCGCGCGCCGGCGGCGCCGGCGTATGTGGTGCCGGTCGGCGACGCCAGCGCGGTGCGTGGCGATCTGTCGCGCGTGCTCGGCGCGGCGCCGGCCGCCACCAGCGCCGCGATGCCTCAGGCCGACGTGAACTCGCGCTTTCGCTTGCTCGGCATCATGGCACCGAAGAGCTCGTCCACGGCGGTGGCCACGCATGGCGTGGCGCTGATCGCGGTGGATGGCAAGATGCCCAAGGCCTACACTGTGGGCGCGCCGCTCGATGGCGATCTGGTGCTGCAGTCGGTGAGCCTGCGCACCGCCTCGATCGGCATCGGCAACGGCGCGCCGGCGCTCACGCTCGAACTGCCACCGCTGCCGGCCGCCGCGACCGGCAAGCTGCCCGCGGGCGGTACGAGTGGTGGTACTCCGGTGCCGGCGATGGCCGCGCCGCCGCCGCCGATCCAGCCGCCACTGGTGCCTCAGCCGATGCAGGCTCCACCGATGCCAGTGCCGCCCAGCAGCGTGCCGGTGCGGCCGGACGCAGGCGCATTGCCGGCCCCGGGTCAGACCCAGACCCAGTAACGGCAGGGGTAGCGCGAGCAAGGGCAGAGCGAGTGCGCCCCGGCAGCGCTCGTTACAGCGGCGTGGCGGGTTCCGAGCTCGTGGCCATCGGGATCGGATGGGTCGGGCCCGGCTCCTCGCCCTCGGCCACTTCCGTCAGTAGCGCCGCGGCGCTGCGCACCAGCGGCCAGGAAAGGGTGGCGCCGGTGCCGTCGGTGCTCTCCATGCCGAGTTCGAGCAGCGCCGAAGCGTGGAACAGAGCCAGCGCCTGGTCTAGCCCCTGGTGGCTGTGGCTGCGACAGTAGACGCAGTAATCGGTCACCGCCGGTGCGATGCGCGCAGCCACCATGAGCGCGGCGCAGGCCGGCATGCCGTCGATCACGATCAGGTGGCGCTTGCTGCCGGCGACCAGCATCACCCCGACCATCATCGCCATCTCGAAACCGCCGAACGCGGCCATTACCTCGACCGGGTCGGTCACGTCCTGGTGGCGCGCCTGTGCGCTTTGCAGCACCGCGAGCAGGTGGCCGAGCCGGGCCTCTTCCATGTCGGGCCCGGCGATCAGCAGGTCGGAGAGGTTGGCGCCGGACAGGCGCGAGAGCACCAGCGCGGCGCTCTCGTGCGAACCGATGCCGACACCGACGCAGACCACCGCGTTGCCGGCCAGCGAATCGGCGATCTCCATGCCCGCGCGGATCGCGGCATGGGCCTGGTCGAGCGACATCGCCGACGTCACGCGCGAGTTGCGCGTGCCGTGCGCGATCTTGCGCGCGAGCAATCGCGCGTGCGGGTTGATCGACTCCGCCATGCCGCAATCGACGACGGACAACTCCAGCCCCTGGATGCGCGCGAATACCGCGACCGGCAGCTGCGAGGTCAGCAGCTGGTTTGCCAGCGACGCCGTCGACGGCGGCCCCGACGGGGTGCCGAGGCCTTCGACTGCGAGGCCGTGATCGGCCGCGAAGATCGCGAGCTGCGGCGTGCGAAAGCGCGGCTTCAACGTGTTCTGGATCAGCCCGAGGCGCACCGCCAGCGCTTCGAGCTCGCCCAAGCCGCCGGTCGTCTCGGCGCGGCGCGCGATCTTCTTGCGCAACGCCTGCTCAAGCAGCGGGTTGGATGTGGGCGAGATGAGCGAACGGTTGACCGACATGAGTGGGCGACAGGTTCAAGCTACCCGCCATTGTGGATCGGGTTTCAGCGCAGGAACAGACGATACACGGGGTTGTCCGTCTCGTCTTCGCAAGGGTAGGCCAGACTGTCGATGAATTCTCGGAAACCCTTCTTGTCGGCCTTCGGCACCTGGATGCCGACCAGGATCCGGCCGTGGTCGGCGCCCTGGTTCCGGTAATGGAAAAGGCTGATGTTCCAGTCCGGGTGCATGCTCGACAGGAAGCGCATCAGCGCGCCCGGCCGCTCGGGGAACACGAAGCGGTAGAGCCGCTCGTCACGCGCCAGCGCGCTGCGCCCGCCGACCATGTGGCGCAGGTGCTCCTTGGCGAGCTCGTCATCGGTCAGGTTCAGCGTGGCAAACCCATGGCGGGCGAAGTGCTTGGCGAGCCTGGCCGGCTCGTCGCGGTTGGCGGTGGAGAGGCCGACGAACACATGCGCCTCGTTCGCGTCCGAGATGCGGTAGTTGAACTCGGTCACCGCACGCGGCCCGATCAGCTCGCAAAAGCGCTTGAAGCTGCCGCGCTCTTCGGGGATCGTGACCGCGAACAGCGCTTCGCGCTCCTCGCCGACCTCGGCGCGCTCGGCGACGAAGCGCAAGCGGTCGAAGTTCATGTTCGCGCCGCAGGTGATCGCGACGAAGGTCTTGCCCTTGCAGCGGTGCGTGTCCACGTACTGCTTGATCGCGGCCACGCCGAGCGCGCCCGAAGGTTCGAGGATGCTGCGGGTGTCCTGGAACACATCCTTGATCGCGGCGCAGGCGGCGTCGGTATCGACCACGATGTAGTCATCGACGAGTTCGCGCGCGAGGCGAAAGGTCTCGACGCCGACCAGCTTCACGGCCGTGCCGTCGGCGAACAGGCCGACATCGTGCAGCTGCACGCGCTTGCCGGCCTTGACCGAACGCAGCATCGCGTCCGAATCATTCGTCTGCACGCCGATGACCTTGATCTCGGGCCGAACCGACTTGATGTAGGCCGCGACGCCCGAGATCAGCCCGCCACCGCCGATCGCGACGAAGACCGCATCGATCGGCCCCTGGTGCTGGCGCAGGATCTCCATCGCGATCGTGCCCTGGCCGGCGATCACGTCGGGGTCGTCGAAGGGATGGACGAAGGTCAGGCCGCGCTTCGTTTCGAGCTCCAGCGCGTGGAGATAGGCGTCCGAGTAACTGTCACCGAACAGCACGACCTCGCCGCCGTGGGAGCGCACCGCGTCGACCTTGACCTGCGGCGTGGTCACCGGCATCACGATCAGCGCCTTGCAGCCCATGCGGCGCGCCGCCAGCGCCACGCCTTGCGCGTGGTTGCCGGCCGAGGCGCAGATCACGCCGCGCTTGAGTTGCGCCGCGCTCAGGTGCGCCATCTTGTTGTACGCGCCGCGCAGCTTGAAGCTGAAGACGGGCTGGGTGTCCTCGCGCTTGAGCAGTACCTGGTTATGCAGCCGCTCCGACAGGTTTTTCGCCACCTCCAGCGGCGTCTCGATGGCGACGTCGTAGACCCGCGCGGTGAGGATCTTCTGCAGGTAGTCTGCCAGCGTCAGAGGCTGTGTCTTCTTCTTCGGGGCGGCCATGCGCATGTGTCTCCTGGGGCCTTGCGGCGCCGCATCATACGTGGCTGGCGTCTCCACAAGAAAAGAGCCCAAGGCATTGCTGCCTTGGGCTGAATCCACCAATGGAGGAGGTGGAGGAGACAAACGTCGCGGCACCGACCGGGCACCGCATGCGATCGAGTGTAGGACTATTTTTGCTGCGCTGCAATAATTCGCGCCGAGGTCTTTAGGGGGCTCGCTCCAGTGTGCACCGGGCTTGTGCACAATGACCGCGTGATGCTCTACAAGCCGACAGGAATCGCATGAACTGCACGATCAACTGGATGCCCGCGAATGGCATGGCGTTCTCGGCCGAGACCGGCAGCGGCCATCTGATGATGATGGACGGCGCCGCCGACGGGGGTGGCCGCAACCTCGCGCCGCGACCGATGGAGACGGTGCTCGCCGGCACCGGCGGCTGCACCGCCTACGACGTGGTGCTGATTCTTCAACGCGGGCGCCACGACGTGCGCGGCTGTCAGGTCGTGGTCACGTCGGAGCGGGCGCCCGTTGATCCGAAGGTCTTCACGAAGATCCACCTGCATTTCGTGGTCACCGGGCCGGCACTGACGGAGGCGGCGGTCGAGCGCGCGGTGCGCCTGTCGCATGAGAAGTACTGCTCCGCAAGCATCATGCTGGCGAAGACGGCCGAGATCACGACCAGCTTCGAGATCAAGCCGGCGTGATCAGACGCGGTGCGCGGTCGCGGTCATGACGCGCGCCGCGGCACGCATGATCCAGCGCACCGGCGGCGGCAGCGCCGCGGCGCCGGCCGCCTGGGCCTGCGCACCGTGACGCGCCTCGTCGACCTTCATCTGCTGAACCACGGCGCGCGAGGCGAGGTCGGCCTCCGGCAGCCGCGCAAGATGTTGTTCGAGGTGCTGCTCGACCTGGCGCTCGGTCTCGACCACGAACCCGAGGCTGACCGCGTCGCCGATGCGCCCGGCCAGCAACCCGATGCCGAAAGCACCGGCGTACCAGAGCGGGTTCAGCAGACTCGGCCGCGCGCCCAGTTCGCGCAGCCGCTGCTGCGTCCAGGCAAGGTGATCGGTTTCTTCGCGGGCCGCATGCTCGAACTGGCGGCGCAGCGCGTGGTCCCGCGTCGCCAGTGCCTGCGCCGTGTAGAGCGCCTGCGCGCACACTTCGCCGACATGGTTGACGCGCATCAGTGCGCCGGACAGCCGGCGTTGCGCGCCATCCAGAGCGGGCGGTGTTTCAGTCGCCACCGGGCACGGGCGACCGGCATGGCTCGCGCCCGACAGGGTTCGCAGCGTGCTGTCGGCGGCGATCAGCAGGGAATCGGTTGAAGCCAAGGGCGGAGCGTGAATGATGGTGAGAACAAGAATACCGCAGCGCGCACCAGCGCAACGCGGCCCGGGTTTACGACCGCCCGCCTGCCTGAGATTCGGTTGAACGCAGGGCCTGACAGCGCCCGGCGAGGCTCGTTGTGCTCAGACAACATAAAGGCCTTTTTTGACCGCCAAGGCTTTCCAGCACACGGCCCCTCTGGTGCAATACGCACAACTTCCGCTGAGGGGGTTGTGCCTGATCTGCCCAACGAGGGTGATTCGTGATCGGGACCTCTTGTTCAACCTAGGAGATAGTCGCAATGAAAAAATCTCTGCTCGCTCTCGCAGTTCTGGGCGCTTTCGCTGGTGTCGCATCGGCTCAATCCTCTGTCACGCTGGACGGCACGGTCGACGCCAACGCCCGCTACGTGAAGAACGACGGCTCCAGCCGCCGCTATTCGATGGGCACCGACGGCATCAACAGCAGCCAGCTGCGCTTCTCGGGTCGTGAAGACCTCGGTGGCGGCCTGTGGGCTGGCTTCAACTGGAATGCGGGCATCAACCCCGACACCGGCACGATCAACTCTCGCTTCTTCAGCCGTCGTTCGACGGTCAGCCTGGGTGGCAACTTCGGTGAAGTCCGCCTCGGCCGTGACTACACCCCGACCTTCTGGAACAACACCGTTTACGATGCCTTCGGCACCAACGGCGTGGGCAGTTCGTTGAATGTCCAGCAAAAGGGCATCGGCACGACCGTTCGCGCTGACAACTCGATCGGCTACTTCCTGCCCTCCGGCATCGGTGGTGCGTTCGGCCAGGTGATGGTCGCGGCTGGCGAAGGCGGCGTGGCTGCCATCGGCAACCCGGGCCGCTATGTCGGCGTGCGCGGCGGCTTCGGCGCCGGCCCGTTCGAAATTGCTGCGGCCTATGGCCAGCAGAAGTTCGCGACTGGCGCTACGGATCAAAAGACCCTCAACATCGGTGGCTCGTACAACGCCGGCGTCGTTCGGCTGTACACCTGGTTCGACCGCGACACGCAAGGCAACGACAAGGAAAACCGCTTCTCGTTCAGCGCCGCAGTGCCGATCGGCCAGAGCGAAATCCATGCTGGGTACGAACTCAGCAAGCGTGACAACGCAGGCGTGACGACGAAGATCGACCAGTTCGCGGTCGGCTATATCTACAACCTGTCGAAGCGCACTGCTTTGTATGCGACGGCGGCGCGCCTGAACAACAAGAACGGTACGGCCAACTCGGTGGCCGGTGGTACGTCGATCACGGCAGCACCGGTTCCCGGCACGGCTGGCGGCAGCGCCAAGTCGACCGGCGCCGAATTCGGCCTGCGTCACACCTTCTGATCGGCAGCTTGCGCTTCGCAAGCAACCGCCAGAATCGAAAGGCCGCCTTCGGGCGGCCTTTTTTCGTTCGTTCGATTTGTGTGCTGCATCGGGGCATTCCCCTTTGACGGGTGGCGCGCGTTTTGCTCTGATCGCGTCACTCCGATCAGCGCTCTCTCTCGAACCCCGGGGAGCCGGCACGATGGCCGACCGGTGAGCCACCCACGACCCGCCGATGCTTGTTTTCGTCCTTCGCCGATTGGTCCAAGCCGTGATCGTGATGCTCACGGTCGCGTTCATCGCGTTCATGCTGTTCCAGTACGTCGGCGACCCGGTGACCAACATCCTGGGCCAGGACGCCACCGCCGCACAGCGCGAGCAACTGCGCGCCGACCTCGGTCTTGACCAGCCTTTTCCAGTCCAGTTCGTGCGCTTCGTCGGCAAGGCCGTGCAGGGTGAGTTCGGCCTGAGCCTGCGCCAGGGCCGCAAGGTCTCGTCGCTGATCGCCGAGCGGTTGCCGGCCACGCTCGAACTCGCGTTTACTGCCGCCTTCCTCGCGCTGGTCATCGGCATCCCGATGGGCGTCTACGCGGCGCTGCGGCGCGGCAGCTTCATGTCGCAGGTGATGATGACGATCTCGCTGCTCGGCGTGTCGCTGCCGGTGTTCCTGATCGGCATCCTGCTGATCCTGCTGTTCGCGGTGACGCTGAAATGGCTGCCGAGCTTCGGCCGTGGTGAGGTCACGACGCTGGGCGTGTGGACCACCGGGTTCCTGACGGCGGATGGCTGGAAGCACCTGATCCTGCCGTCGATCACGCTGGCGGTGTTTCAGCTGACCCTGATCATGCGGCTGGTGCGCGCCGAGATGCTGGAGGTGCTGCGCGCCGACTACATCAAGTTCGCGCGTGCCCGCGGCCTGCCGAATCGGGTGGTCTATTTCGGTCACGCGCTGAAGAACACTCTGGTGCCGGTGATCACGATCACCGGCCTGCAGCTCGGCGGCCTGATCGCATTCGCGATCATCACCGAAACGGTATTCCAGTGGCCCGGCATGGGCCTGCTGTTCATCCAGGCGGTCACCTTCGCCGACATCCCGGTGATGGCCGCCTACCTGTGCCTGATTGCGCTGATCTTCGTCGTCATCAACCTGGCGGTCGATCTGCTCTACTTCGTCGTCGATCCACGCTTGCGGGTCGAGAAGTCGGCGACCGGCCACTGAACGCTCACCCTCGCATCCAAGTTCATCAGGAGACACGCATGACCGTCCAACAGACCCTGCTGACCGGCGCCCTCGCACTCGCCGTGGCGGGTGCGCAGGCGGTGACGCTGCGCGTCTCCAACCAGGGCGACGTGCAGTCGATGGACCCGCACTCGCTGAACGAATCCCTGCAGCTCAGCTTCATGGGCAGCGTCTATGAATCGCTGGTCGGGCGCGGCAAGGACACGGCGGTGATTCCGCTGCTGGCCACCAAGTGGTCGCAGACGTCGCCGACGGTCTGGCGCTTCGAGTTGCGCAGTGGCGTGAAATTCCACGACGGCACGCCGTTCACGGCGGACGACGTGATCTTCAGCTTCAAGCGCGCCACCGACTCCGGCAGCGACATGCGCGGCTACACCGCGCCGGTGAAGGAGGTGCGCAAGGTCAGCGAACTCGTCGTCGACATCGAGACCATCGCGCCGTTCCCGATCCTGCCGGACACGCTCACGGTGTTCGCGATCATGAGCAAGACCTGGTGCGAGCAGAACAAGGCCGAGCGCCCGGTCGATCGGCGCAAGGGCATCGAGAACACCGCCAGCTTCAAGGCCAACGGCACCGGCCCGTTCCGGCTGAAGGAGCGTCAGCCCTCGGTGCGCACCGTGCTCGTGCGCAACTTCAACCACTGGGACAAGGTCGAGAGCAACGTCGACGAGGTCGTCTTCACGCCGATCAGCAACGATTCCACGCGTGTGGCCGCGTTGCTCTCCGGCGAGATCGACCTGATGGAGCCGGTGCCGTTGCAAGACATCGAGCGCGTCAAGGCGAGCCCCAACCTGACCGTGCGGCAAGGCCCCGAGCTGCGCACCATCTTCCTGGGCATGGACCAGAAGCGCGACGAGTTGCAGAGCAGCAGCGTGAAGGGCAAGAACCCGTTCAAGGACAGAAAGGTGCGGCAGGCCTTCTACCAGGCGATCGACATCGAGACCATCAAGTCGCGCGTGATGCGCGGCGCGGCCGCGCCGACGGCGATGATGATCGGGCCGGGTGTGCGCGGCTTCATGCCCGACATGAACAAGCGCCTGCCCTACGACGTGGAGGCAGCGAAGAAGCTGCTCGCCGAGGCCGGCTATCCGAACGGGTTCGAGGTCGGCATGAACTGCCCGAACGACCGCTACGTCAACGACGCGGCGATCTGCCAGGCGGTGGCGGCCAACCTCGCGCGCATCGGTGTGAAGGTCAATTTGCAGACCGAGACCAAGGTCAGCTACTTCCCGAAGATCCTGCGCCGCGACACCAGCTTCTACCTGCTGGGCTGGACGCCGAGCACGGCCGACGCGCACGACGCGCTCTACAACCTCATGGCCACGCCGACCGACAAGGGCCAGGGCCAGTACAACCTCGGCAGCTACAGCAATCCGAAGCTCGACGAGCTGACCACCCGGATCCAGACCGAGACCGACAAAGCCAAGCGCGACGAGATGATTCGCGAGGCCTTCAAGAGCCACCAGGACGACATCGGCCACATCCCCCTGCACCAGCAGGCGCTGGCCTGGGCGCACGCCAAGAACGTCAGCCTGACCCAGCTGCCGACCAACTACATGTACTTCAAGTGGGTCACGATGAAGGCGAAGTGACGCGCCGGCCATGAGTACCCCCTTGAACACTGTGAGCGCCACTGAAGTTGCACCCAAGCCGCCGAGCGCCTGGGCGCGCTTTCTCGACGGCGACATCTGGCATTCGTTTCGCAGCTCGCCGATGGCGATGCTGGCCGCCGGCGTCGCGCTGCTGTGCATGTTCTGCGCACTGCTCGCGCCGCTGATCGCGCCGCACAACCCGTTCGATCTGGCCACGCTCGAGCTGAGCGATTCGATGCTGCCGCCGGCCTGGATGCAGGGCGGCCAGGCGAAGTACGTGTTGGGCACCGACGAGCAGGGCCGCGACGTGCTCTCGGCGCTGATGTACGGCGCGCGCATCTCGGTGCTGATCGGCGGCGCGTCGGTGATCGTCTCGATGCTGATCGGCGTCGGCCTCGGCCTGCTCGCCGGCTACGCCGGTGGCGCGATCGATTCGTTCATCATGCGCGTCTGCGACGTGATGCTGTCGTTCCCGTCGATCCTGATCGCGCTGCTGATCGCGGGCGTCGGGCGGGCGCTGTTCCCGCAGGCGCACGACTCGCTCGCCTTCGGCGTGCTGATCCTCGCGATCGCGTTGCCCGGCTGGGTGCAGTACGCGCGCACGGTGCGCGGCTCGACCATGGTCGAGCGCAACAAGGAATACGTGCAGGCGGCGCGCGTCGTCGGTGTGCCGCGTTCGCGCATCATGCTGCGCCACGTGCTGCCCAACGTGCTCGGGCCGGTGCTGGTGCTCGCGACGATCCAGGTCGCCACCGCGATCCAGACCGAGGCCACGCTGTCGTTCCTCGGCGTCGGCATGTCGCCCACGTCGCCCTCGCTCGGCACCTTCATCAGCGAAGGCAACAAGCAGCTCTTCAGCGGCGCGTGGTGGCTGGTGATCTTCCCCGGCGCGATGCTGCTGCTGATCGCGCTGAGCATCAACCTGTTCGGCGACTGGTTGCGCGACGCGCTCAACCCGAAACTCCGCTGACATGGCCACCACGCCGCTGCTCGAAGTCCGCCACCTGCGCGTCGAGTTCCCGACGCGCCGCGGCACGCTCGTCGCGCTCGACGATGTCTCGTTCGACATCGCCCCCGGCGAGATCCTCGGCGTGGTCGGCGAATCGGGCGCCGGCAAATCGCTCACCGGCGCGGCCATCATCGGCTTGCTCGATCCGCCGGGACGCGTCGCCTCGGGCGAGATCCGCTTCGATGGCCGGCGCATCGACAACCTGCCCTACGACGAGATGCGCAAGATGCGCGGCCGGCACATCGGCGCGATCTTTCAGGATCCGCTGACCTCGCTGAACCCGCTCTACACGATCGGCCGGCAGCTGACCGAGACGATCCTGGCGCATCTGCCGGTGAGCGCGGCCGAGGCGCACCAGCGCGCGATCAGGCTGCTGCAGGAGACGGGCATCCCGGCGGCGGAGCAGCGCATCGACCAGTATCCGCACCAGTTCTCCGGCGGGATGCGCCAGCGCGTCGTGATCGCGCTCGCGCTCGCTGCCGAGCCGCGGCTGATCGTCGCCGACGAACCCACCACGGCGCTCGACGTGTCGATTCAGGCGCAGATCATTTCGCTGCTCAAGCGCCTCTGCAAAGACCATGGCGCGGCGGTGATGCTGATCACGCACGACATGGGCGTGATCGCCGAGACCTGCGACCGCGTCGCGGTGATGTACGCCGGCCGCGTCGCCGAGATCGGGCCGGTGCACGACGTGATCCACTCGCCCGCGCACCCGTACACCGTCGGGCTGATGGGCTCGATCCCGGCACTTGACGAAGACCGCGAGCGGCTGCTGCAGATCGACGGCTCGATGCCGCGCCTGACGGCGATCCCGACCGGCTGCGCGTTCAACCCGCGCTGCGAAAAAGTCTTCGGTCGCTGCCGTGTCGAGCGACCCGATCTGATCGCCGCCGGCGCGACGCGCGCGGCCTGCTGGCTGCATGCGACCAACGTGCGGGAGGCCGCATGAGTGCACTGGTCGAAGTGCACGATCTGGCGAAGACGTTCGATGTGTCGGCGCCCTGGCTGAACCGCGTCGTCGAGCGCAAGCCGCGGCAGTTCGTGCATGCCGTCGATGGCGTGAGCTTCTCGATCGAGCGCGGCAAGACGCTCGCGCTGGTGGGCGAATCGGGCTGCGGCAAGAGCACCGTCGCGCGCCTGCTGGTCGGCCTGTATCCGCCCACTCAGGGGCGCGTCAGCTTCGACGGCGCAGACACTGCAGCCGCGTTTCGCTCGCCGCAGGCGCGCGCGATGCGCAAGCGCATGCAGATGATCTTCCAGGATCCGTATGCAAGCCTGAACCCGCGCTGGAAGGTCGCCGACATCGTCGGCGAGCCGCTGAAGGAGCATGGGCTGATTGGCCAAACTGGTGACCCCAAACGCGAGTTGAAAGAGCGCGTGATCGAGCTGTTGCAGTCGGTTGGGCTCGCGGCGGCGGATGTCGAGAAGTTCCCGCACCAGTTCTCGGGTGGCCAGCGCCAGCGCATCTCGATCGCGCGGGCGCTCGCCACCCAGCCGGAGTTCCTGGTCTGCGACGAGCCCACCTCGGCGCTCGATGTCTCGGTGCAGGCGCAGGTGCTCAACATCATGAAGGACCTGCAGCGCCAGCGCGGTCTGACGTATCTGTTCATCTCGCACAACCTCGCGGTGGTGCGGCACGTGAGCGATCAGGTCGGCGTGATGTACCTCGGCCGTGTGGTCGAGCTCGCCGACAAGGCCGAGCTGTTCGCGCGGCCGCGCCATCCGTACACGCGCATGCTGCTCGACGCGATTCCGGACATCCACATGAGCGGCCGCGCGCGCACGCCGGTGCAGGGCGAGGTGCCGAACCCGTTGAACCCGCCGAGCGGTTGCAGCTTCCACCCGCGCTGCCCGCACGCCAACGAGCGCTGCAAGCAGGAGCGGCCGCCGCTGGCGATGTTCGGCGGCGCGCTGATCGCGTGCCACGCGGTCTCGGAAGGCCGGATCTAGAAAGCGTTGGCCGGCAGCAGGTGCTCGCCGCGAAACAGCTCGACAGCCTGCTCGCGGTCGCGGATCAGCCAGGCCTGATCTCCCGACACCATGACTTCGGCGGCGCGCCCGCGCGTGTTGTAGTTGCTGGCCATGCTCATGCCGTAGGCGCCGGCCGAGAGCACGGCGATGAAGTCGCCGGCGCGGACCGCGAGCGGCCGGTCGTGCCCGAGCCAGTCGCCGGATTCGCAGACCGGGCCGACCACGTCGCAAACGGTCGCGGCTTCGTCGCGCATTTGGCAGGCGACGATGCGCATCCACGCTTGGTACATCGCCGGCCGCATCAGGTCGTTCATCGCGGCATCGACGATGCAGAAGTTCTTGTGTTCACCCGGCTTCAGGTAGAGCACTTCGCTGACGAGCACGCCGGCGTTGCCGACCAGCGAGCGGCCCGGTTCGACCATGATCTTGCGCTGGCCGTGGCCGCGCGCGTCGATGCGGTCGAGCAGGCTCCTGACCAGCAGCTCGGCTGAGGGCGGCGCCTCGTCGGTGTAGGTGATGCCCAGTCCGCCGCCGAGGTCGAGGTGATGAATCCTGATGCCGTGGGCCTCGACCTGCTCCACCAGATCGAGCAGCCGATCGAGCGCGTCGAGGTACGGGCCGATGTCGGTGATCTGCGAGCCGATGTGGCAGTCGATGCCAATGACTTCAAGCCCGGGGAGTGCTCCGGCCTGCACGTAGCAGGCGAGCGCGCGCTCGTGTGCGATGCCGAACTTGTTGCCCTTCAGGCCGGTCGAGATGTAGGGGTGCGTGCCGGCATCGACGTCGGGGTTGATGCGCAGGCTCACGCGCGCTGATCTGCCGTGGCTCACGGCGACCTGCGAGAGCACCCCGAGCTCGGCCTCGCTCTCGACGTTGAAACACAGCACGCCGACCTCGAGCGCGCGCTTCATTTCGGCGCGCGTCTTGCCGACGCCGGAGAACACGATCTTCGAGGCCGGCACGCCGGCTGCGAGCACACGCTCGAGTTCGCCGCCGGAAACGATGTCGAAACCGCTGCCCGCCTGCGCCAGCGTCTGGAGCACGGCGAGGGTCGAGTTCGCCTTGACCGAATAGCAGACGAGGTGATCGCGTCCGACCAGCGCGCGCTGGTAGGCCGCGAGCCCGGCCAGCATCGAGGCGCGCGAATACACGTACAGCGGCGTGCCGAAGCGGCGCGCGAGTTCGCCCAGAGCGCAGCCCTCGATGAAGAGTTCGTCGCCGCGATACGCAATGTGCGGGGAGCCGGGCAGGATCATGGTACGGAGGAGGGTGAAGAGGCGGGTGGGGTGGGTTTGGCGAGCAGCAACGGGCCCTTCTGGCCGCAGCCGGCGACTTGCGTGGCGACCACCAGCCATGCACCCACTGCCAGCGCTGCCTTGAGGCCCGCCGCTACACTCATCCTGCGCTGCAACATGACGGGATTCTATCGACCATGACCGACCTCGAATATCACGCCAACGCGAGCGCCGTGCTCGCGCGCATCGAGGCCTGCGTCGATGCCTGGCTGCAGGACGATGTGGTCGATATCGACACGCAACGCACTGGCGGTCTGCTGGAGATGAGCTTTCCGAACGGCAGCAAGATCATCCTGAACACCCAGCCGCCGCTGCACGAGATCTGGCTCGCTGCGCGCTCGGGCGGCTTTCACTTCAAGTTCGTCGACAGTGCGTGGCGCGACACGCGCGATGGCCGCGAACTGTTCAAAGCGCTCTCGGCCTGCGCCAGCGAGCAAGCCACGCAGCCGCTCGACTTCAGCGCTTGAACAAGTCGAGGATGCTCTTGCGCTCTTCTTCGTCGGGTGGCTGAGGCAACTTGTCTTCCAGGCCGAGGCTGGTGACGCCTGCGCCGCGCGTGTACTCCTCGTAGAACCACTCATCGCCGACATTGACGACGCCGTCGGGCAGCGGATACTGCTCGACCGGCTTGCCGCTCAGCGCGTACTTCATGTACTCGATCCAGATCGGCAACGCGAGGCCGCCGCCGGTTTCGTTGTCGCCGAGCTTGCGCGGCGTGTCGTAGCCGATCCAGACGATCGCCACCACGCTGGGCTGGAAGCCGGCGAACCAGGTGTCGATCGAATCGTTGGTGGTGCCGGTCTTGCCGTACAGGTCGGGCCGGTTCAGCGCGCGGCGTGCCGCAGCGGCCGTGCCGCGCAACGCGATCGACTGCAGCAGGCTGTCCATCACGTAGGCGTTGCGCGCGTCGAGCGTGCGCATCGATTCGTTCAGCACCGGCGGCGCCGATTCGTTCAGCACCTTGCCCTTGGAATCGGTGATCTTGCTGATCAGCATCGGGTTGACGCGGTAGCCGCCGTTGGCGAACACGCTGTACGCCGAGGCCATCTGCAGCGGCGTGACCGAGCCGGTGCCCAGCGCCATCGGCAAATACGCCGGGTGCTTGTCGGCGTCGAAGCCGAAGCGCGTGATCCAGTTCTGCGCATACGGCGCGCCGATCGATTGCAGGATGCGGATCGAGATCATGTTCTTCGATCGCTCCAGCCCGCGCCGCAGGGTCATCGGGCCTTCGAACTTGCCGTCGTAGTTCTTCGGCTCCCAGGGCTGGCTGCCGGTCGCGGTGGCGTCGAAGAACAGTGGCGCGTCGTTGATGATGGTCGCCGGCGTGAAGCCTTTTTCGAGCGCCGCCGAGTAAATGAAGGGCTTGAAGCTCGAACCCGGTTGGCGCCAGGCCTGGGTGACGTGGTTGAACTTGCTCTTCGCGTAATCGAAGCCGCCGACCATCGATCGCACGGCACCGGTGCGCGGATCGAGCGCGATGAACGCGCCTTCGACCTCCGGCAGCTGCGTGACGCTCCAGTCGCCTGGCTTGCCGTCCTTGCCGACGCCGCGGGTCAGGCGGATCACCGCGCCGGGCCGGATCTGCGTCTTCGGGTTGCCCTTGACGGCGAGGCCGGAGGCGACCGGCTTCAGACCATCGCCGACGATCGTGATGGCCTCACCGCTCTGCAGCACCGCGACGACCTTCCTGGGCCCCGCTTCGGTGGCGATCGCGGCCTTGAGTTCGTCGTTGTCCGGATGATCCTGCAGCGCCTCGGCGATGCGCGCGTCCACCTCCTTCGGATTGGCAGGCAGATCGACATAGTCCTCCGGGCCGCGGTACACCTGCCGGCGCTCGTAATCCATGATGCCGCGGCGCAGCGCGCGGTACGCCACCAACTGGTCGCCGGACTTGAGCGTGAGGTAGACGTTGAGCCCGCGCGTGTAGGCCTCGTCACCGTATTGCGAGAAGATCAGCTGGCGCGCCGCCTCGGCCACGTACTCGGCATGCACCGGCACGTCGGACGGCGTGTGGTACTTCAACGGCTCGGCGCGCGCCGTGTCGCGCTGTTCGGCCGTGATGAAACCGTTGTCGAGCATTCGATCGAGGATGCGCAGCTGCCCGCTCTTCGCGCGCTCCGGGTTGTTGATCGGGTTGTAGGCGGAGGGTGCCTGCGGCAATCCGGCGAGCATCGCGGCCTCGGCAATCGAGATGTCCTTGAGCGGCTTGCCGAAGTAGATCTCGGCGGCCGACGCGAAGCCGTAGGCCCGCTGACCCAGGAAGATCTGGTTCATGTAGACCTCGAGGATCTGATCCTTGCTGAGCACGCTCTCCATCTTGAAGGCGAGCAGCATCTCGTAGATCTTGCGCGTGTAGGTCTTCTCGGTGGAGAGATAGAAGTTGCGCGCGACCTGCATCGTGATGGTCGAGGCGCCCTGGCTGCGCGATCGGTTGAACTGCGCCAGGCCGGCGCGCAGCACACCCTTGAGGTCAACGCCGCTGTGCTCGTAGAAGCGCGAGTCTTCCGAGGCCAGCACCGCCTGCTGCATCACCTTGGGTATTTGCCCGAGTGGCACGAAGTTGCGGCGCTCTTCGCCATACTCGCCAAGCAGCACGGCGTCGGCCGAGAAGATGCGCATCGGCAGCTTGGGGCGGTAGTCCATCAGCCCGCTGATCTCGGGCAGGTTGGGGTAGGCCACCGCGAGCGCGATGCCAACCAGAATGATCACCGTCAGCACGGCAGTGGCCGCCAGCCCGGCGAGCCAGAGCGCGCTGCGACTGAGCCAGCGCGCCCATGTGGGCAGGGTTGATCCTGAACTCCGGCCCTTGCCTGCATCGGCGGGCCGTGAGGCCTCGCGCTCGGATTCGCTCATGAGACTCCAACGTTGGTCGGGCACATTATAGAAAGGGCCCGGGCGGCGGAATGCACGCGCGCAAAACGTCGATTCGGCGCTCCGAGCATCTCTTTGTAAGGAACCCTCAGGGTTGTCCCGTGCGCGTCGAAGAAGCGTTCTTCACGTGTGAGTTTTGCAACAGAGCGGCGTGGTTCGAATCGGGATTTTGCTTTGTGGCTCAAAGGCTTTACTGCTAGCATTGAAGTAACTTATTAACAATCCAGCACGCTTCTTCACAGCTGGGAGAAAGGCGTCGTGAGCTTCCTAGACACCTTGTTGGGCCGCAAACATGCGCCGATGATCGGGCTCGATATCAGCTCGTCCAGCGTCAAGCTTGTCGAGCTCGGGCAGACCGCGAATGGCGAGTACGTGGTCGAGCGTTTCGGCGTCGAGAGCTTCGAGAAGGGCTGGATCACCGACGGCCAGATCGAGAAGTTCGACGAGGTCGCCGAGGCCGTCAAGCGCGTGGTCTCCAAGAGCGGCACCAAGACGCGGCAGGTCGTGATGGCGATGCCGCAGTCCGCCGTGATCACCAAGAAGATCATGCTGCCGGCCGGCCTGCGCGAAGAAGAACTCGAGTTGCAGGTCGAGGCCGAAGCCAACCAGTACATCCCCTTTTCGCTCGACGAAGTCAGCCTCGATTTCTGCGTGATCGGCCCCAGCCCGACCTCGGTCGGCGATGTCGAGGTGCTGATCGCCGCCTCGCGCAAGGATCGCGTGCAGGATCGTCAGGGCTTGGCTGAAGCCGCCGGCCTCAAGCCCGCAGTGCTCGACATCGAATCGCATGCGTCGCGCCTGGCGATGAGCCGCGTCATTGCGGCGCTGCCGAACGAGGGCAAGGATGCGCTCGTCGCGCTGTTCGAGATCGGCGCCGACACCACCAGCCTCAAGGTGCTGCGCGACGACGAAATGCTCTATGACCGCGATCAGGCGTTCGGCGGATCGCAGCTCACGCAGCTGATCTCGCGCCAGTACGGTTTCTCGTATGAAGAGGCGGAGCAGAAGAAGCTCGCCAGCGACCTGCCCGACGACTACGAGACCACGCTGCTCGGACCGTTCGTCGACAGCCTCTCGCAGGAGATCGGTCGGGCGCTCCAGTACTTCTTCACCAGCACGCCGCACCACAAGGTTCACTACGTGATGCTCGCCGGCGGCACGGCGACCCTGCCGGGTCTGAAAGACCGCGTCACCGAGCTGACCGGCTTTGCGTCGATGGTGGTCAATCCGTTCGAGAACATGAAGCTCGGCTCGGCCGTGCGAGAGAGCAAGCTGCGCCGCGAAGCGCCGTCGTACCTGACGGCCTGCGGTCTGGCGATGCGGAGGTTCCTGCAGTGATCCTGATCAACCTGCTCCCGCACCGGGAAGAAAAGCGCAAGCGCAAGAAGATTGCCTTCTTCGCCGGCTTGGGTCTCGCCGCGGCCGCCGGGCTGGCGATCGTGGGCGGCTGGTATGTCGTGGTCGATCAGCTCAAGACGGCACAGCAGGAGCGCAACCAGTTTCTGTCGGCCGAGATCTCCAAGCTCGAAAAGGAGATCGCCGACATCGCCAACCTGAAGGCCGAGATCGCCTCGTTGACGGCGCGCCAGAAGGCCGTCGAAGACCTGCAGATCGATCGCAACCTGCCGGTCCACATCCTCAACGAACTGGTGAAGCAAACGCCCGAGGGCATGTTCTTCACCGGCGTCAAGCAGGATGGCCAGATCCTCACGATCAGCGGCATCGCGCAAACGCAGGAGCGTGTGTCGCAGTTCCTGCGCAACACTGCCTACAACTCCGAATGGCTCGTCAGCCCCGACCTGATCGAGAGCAAGGCGACCATCGTCACGGCGGCGAACAAGGAGCAAAAGCGCTTGTTCGACTTCTCGGTCCGCTTGACCGTGAAGCGGCCGCAAGACAAGGTACCGGCCGTTGCCGATGGCGTGGCTCCGGCAAGCGCACCGGCGAGTGGCCCGGTCGCGGCCGCAGTGAAGAAGAAGGCCTGACATGGCGACCCAATCCAAGGCGATCAACGTCGATCTGAACTCGGTCTTCGAAGGCGCGGCGTCGCAGTTCCGAAGCCTCAATCCGAACGAGCCCGGCCAGTGGCCGATGCTGCCCAAGATCGTGACCTGGGTCTTCGTGGCCATCATCATGGTCGCGCTCGGCTGGTTCCTGCTGTTGTCGACCGCGCACGACGAACTCGACGCCGAGCGCGCCAAGGAGCCGGCGCTGAAGGCGGATTACCGCAACAAGCTCGGGCAGGCCGTCAATCTCGCCGAGTTGCGCAAGCAGAAGCTGCAGGTCGAGGAGTACGTGACCCAGCTCGAGAAACAGCTGCCCGGCAAGGCCGAGATGGACGCGCTGCTGTCCGACATCAACCAGGCCGGTCTGGGCCGCGGCTTGCAGTTCGAGCTGTTCAAGCCGGGCCAGGTTCTCGTGAAGGACTTCTACGCCGAGTTGCCGATCTCGATCAAGGTCTCGGGCCGTTACCACGACATCGGCGCGTTCGCGGGCGACATCGCGAACCTTTCGCGCATCGTCACCTTGCACAACCTGAACATCCTCAGCGCCCCGAAGGACACGTCCGGTGCGCTCTCGATGGAAGCCACCGCGCGCACCTACCGTTATCTCGACGCGAACGAGGTCGAAGAGATGAAGAAGGCCGCCGCGGCAGCCAAGGCCAAGTCCACAGGGGCGAAGAAATGATGGCCAAACCAGCACACGCGAGGCTGCTCGCCGCGACCGCGCTGGCGTCGTTTGCGCTCGTCGGCTGCAGCGCCGATCAGCAGGAACTGTCGCAATGGATGGAACAGCAGCGGCGCGAGGTCAAGCCCAACGTTCAGCCGCTGTCGCCGCCGAAGAAGTTCAATCCGCAGGCCTACGTGGCAATCAGCGGTGTCGAACCCTTCAGCAACCAGAAGCTCACCGTGGCACTCAAGCAGGAAGCGCGGCAGCCCAACTCGCTGCTCTCCGCCGAACTGAACCGCCGCAAAGAGCCACTCGAAGCCTATCCGCTGGACAGCATGTCCATGGTGGGCAGCGTCACCAAGGCGGGTCGTCCGTATGCCTTGTTGCGGGTCGACAACCTGCTCTACCAGGTCAAGCAGGGCGACTACCTCGGTCAGAACTACGGAAAGATCACGAAGATCTCCGAGACCGACGTGGCGCTCAGGGAAATCGTTCAGGATGCAGCCGGTGAGTGGATCGAGCGCACCAGCGCCCTCCAGCTTCAGGAGAAGGCGCGATGAAGAGCAATCAGGAGAATCAGATGTCAGCTAAGTGGCGCTCCCGTGCCTTGGCACTTGCGTTGTCGTTCGGCGCTTGCGCACCCCTCTTCGCGCAAAACGCGATCCAGTCGATCAACAGCAGCCAGCAGGCCGGCTCCGAGGTCGTCCGGGTCGAGCTCTCTGAAGCGCTCACCGCCGTGCCTGCGGGCTTTGCCGTGCAGACGCCGCCGCGCATCGCGATCGACCTGCCCGGCGTCGTCAACGCGCTCGGCAAGAACAGCGTCGAAGTCAATCAGGGCAACCTTCGGTCCGTCAGCATTGCGCAGGGCGGAGAACGCACGCGCCTGGTGCTCAACCTCAAGAAGGCGTCGAACTACCGTGCCGAGATCCAGGGCAAGGTGCTGCTGGTGATGCTCGACGGTGGCCCGCCTCCCGAGGCGGCGACCACCCCGGCGACGACGGTTGCGGCAACGCCCGCCAAGCCGGCTTCAGCGGCCGAGACGGTGCACTTCGCACCGAGCCAGAATCGCAACCCGCAAGCCCTGCAGGCGATCGATTTCCGACGTGGCAATGACGGTGCCGGCCGCGTGATCGTCGATCTGCCGAGCAACCAGGTCGGCGTCGACATCCGCCAGCAAGGTCAAAGCCTGGTGGTCGAATTCCTGCGCTCGACCTTGCCCGACAACCTGCGCCGCAAGCTCGACGTGACCGATTTCGGCACGCCGATCCAGAGCGTGACCACCTCGCAGAACGGCGACCGGGTGCGCATGCTGGTCGAACCGAAAGGCAACTGGGAACACAGCGCCTACCAGAGCGACAACCAGTTCGTGCTCGAGGTGCGTCAGCAGAAGGTCGATCCGAACAAGCTCGTTCAGGGTCAGGGCTACGCGGGCGAGAAGCTGTCGCTGAACTTCCAGAACATCGAAGTGCGTGCGCTGCTGCAGGTGATCGCCGACTTCACCAACTTCAACGTCGTGACCAGCGACACCGTGACCGGCAACGTCACCCTGCGCCTCAAGGACGTGCCTTGGGATCAGGCGCTCGACATCATCCTGCAGGCCAAGGGTCTGGGGCTGCGCAAGTCGGGCAACGTGATCCTGATTGCGCCGAAGGACGAGCTCAACGCCAAAGAAAAGGTCGAGCTCGAAGCCAAGGCGCAGATCTCCGCGCTCGAGCCGCTGCGCACGCAGTCGTTCCAGCTGAACTATGCCAAGGCGGCCGAGGTGGCACCGGGGCTGACCGGCCAAGCCAGTGGGCAAGGCGGCGGCGGTGGTGGTGGCACCGCGTCGCGCATCCTGTCGCAGCGCGGCAGCGTCATCTATGAAACCCGGACGAATCAGTTGTTCGTCACCGATGTGCCGTCCAAGTTGCAGGAAATCCAGGAGTTGATCACCAAGATCGACGTGCCCGTGCGCCAGGTGCTGATCGAAGCGCGCGTCGTGATCGCGGACGACAGCTTCGGTCGATCGCTCGGCGTCAAGCTCGGCGTCACTGATTTGCGCGCCCAGCAGGGTGGCATCCCAGGTTGGACCGTCGGCGGCGACAACCGCGTCGCGATCGGCGGCAACATCAATGCCGTCGGCGCGCAGACGCTGCAGACCGGCTCCGTGGACTTCAGCAACTCGAACTTCGTCAACCTGCCGGCGACCTCGCAAGGTGGCTTCAATGCCGCCTCGCTCGCGCTCTCGCTGTTCAGTGCCGGTGCCAACCGGTTCCTGAACCTCGAGTTGTCGGCACTCGAAGCCGACGGCAAGGGCAAGGTCGTGTCGAGCCCGCGACTCATCACGGCGGATCACGTCAAGGCCTCGATCAAGCAGGGCACGCGCATCCCCTACCTGCAAGCCTCGACGGCGGGCAACACCAACATCTCGTTCGTCGAGGCGGTGCTCAAGCTCGAGGTCACGCCGCAGATCACGCCGGAAGGCAACGTGATCATGGACGTCGAAATCAACAAGGACAGCGTCGGTGCTATCTTCAACGGCACACCCTCGATCAACACCAAGTCGGTACAGACGCAGGTGCTGGTGGAGAACGGCGGCACCGTCGTGATCGGCGGCATCTTCGAGCAGAACGAGCGCGAGGACGTCTCCAAGGTGCCCTGGCTCGGCGACGTGCCCTACCTCGGCAACCTGTTCAAGACGAAAACGAAATCCAGCAGCAAGACCGAAATGCTGATCTTCCTGACGCCCAAGGTCGTCACCGACCGCTCGGCGGCGCGCTGAAGCGCCCCGGCGAGTGGCCAACCACCTCTTCGATCCCGAGATGACCATGTTCAAACGAATTGCATCGCTGTTGTTGATTTCCCTGGTGGCTGCTTGCGGCGGCAGCGGGGACGGGGGGACATCGTTGTTTGGTGGGGGCGGCACGACTCCAAAGGTTACGGCCAGCAACCTCGTGCTGCAGCTGGACAGGGCCAGCGTTGGCAACAGCGGCAGCGAAAGCGTGACGGTGACGGTGACCGCCACGGATGCCAGCAACAATGTGGTCGCCTCTGCGCCGGTCACTGTTGCCGCGGATGCGAATGCGGTCGTCGTCGCCGGCAGCTCCACGACTGACGCGAGCGGCAAGGTTGTCGCGAATGTCTTGGTCGGTTCCGAGAATCGATCTAACCGCACCGTGACCGTGACTGTGACAAGCGGCACTGTCGTCAAGACCGCAACCTTCCAGGTCATCGGTGCGAAGCTCGTGTCGACGATCGTGGGTTCGCCGTTCGATCCCAGCGAAGCTGGGCAGGTGATCTACGTGCTGAAAGACGTCAACGCCAATCCGATGCCGAACCAAGCGATCACGGTCACCGGCATCGGTGGGGCTGTCGCGACCGGCACCACCGATGCCACTGGGGCCTTCGTCTACAGCTTCACTGCTCCCGCTGCGGCTGGTGACTACCCCATCACCGCCGAGGCCGGTGGCGATCCGCGGCCGGACACGATCAAGGTCGCAGCTGCGTCCACCGTTCTTCCGGTGCCCGCTGGGTCAATCCTCTCTGCGTCGGTTTCGGCGAATCCGAGCGTCGTGTCGGTGAATACCACCGCTACCAATAACCAAGCGGCGATACGAGCATTGTTCCTGGGTGCCAACAACGCGCCGATCAAGGATGTGCGCGTGCGCTTTGACCTCGCTGGTGATGTGAACAGCATCGGCGGTACGTTCACCACGGGCAGCACGGTGGTTTATTCGGATGCGTCCGGGCAAGCCACAACGGCCTATGTCTCTGGATCGAGATTCAGCCCCACCGACGGCGTCACGGTTCGCGCTTGTTACGGCTACACCGACGCGGAAGTCGCAGGTACAAATTGCACTCGGTCGGCGACTGCGACATTGACGGTCGTGTCGGAAGCCATCTCGGTTTCCATCGGCACGAACAGGAGGTTGATCGACAACACGCTCACCTACATTCAAGAGTTTGTCGTGACCGTTGTCGACTCTTCAGGGCGTGCCAAGCCTGACGTGCAGATCACACCTTCCATCGATCTCTTGCGCTTCGGGAAGGGCCAATGGATCAAGGGCACCACATCGGGCTGGGGTCTCACGTCCGGGAGCGCGCCCCAGTATTTCTGGAATGTGGACAGAACGTTCTGGTATTTGGAGGATCCGCGATCCGCGCAAGAGAAGATCGACGACCCGACGGGTGTACCGTTGATCAATAGTGCCGCGGCCTGCTGGAACGAAGATCGAAATAGAAACGGAGTTCTGGAAGCGGCAGAAGACTCCAAAGGGGCGGGGTACTCGTTGGCTGCAGGAGGTAACGGCAACAGCAAGCTCGATCCCGCCAAATCGGACGTGGCGATCAGCATTCCTGGAAGCTCGCGCACGGATTCTGCGGGCAAGGTAACGGTGCGGATCGAGTACGCGAAGAATCTGGGCAGCTGGCTTGAATACAAGATACTGGCGTCGGCCAGCGGCGTCGGAGGTACCGAAGGTCGAGCCACCTGGACGGACGTGTTGGACGTCCTCGCCTCCGACGTTAAGGCCGATGTCGAGCCACCGTTCTCGATCAGCCGTTATGGCATATTGCCCGACTGCGCCAATTCCCGGTAAGCCACTTGGTTTGATAGAGCGCCCGATCGCCCTGATCGGCATGCCCGGCGGTGGCAAGTCCACCGTCGGTCGCCATCTCGCGCGCCGCCTCGGCGAAGGGTTCGTCGATACCGATGCCGTGATCGAACGCCGGATCGGTTGTTCGATCCGCACCTTCTTCGAGCAGGAAGGCGAGGACCGCTTCCGCGACATCGAGACGGAGGTTCTCGAGGATCTGATCCAGTCCACGCACGGCGTCATCGCCACCGGCGGTGGCATCGTGATGCGCGAGGCCAATCGGGAAGCGCTGCGCTCGCACACCATCTGCGTCTACCTGCGCTCGACGCCGGAGGAGTTGTTCCGGCGCCTGCGCCACGACTCGAAGCGGCCGCTGTTGCAGGTGGCTGATCCGCTCGCGCGCCTGCGCGAGCTGTTCCACAGGCGCGACCCGCTGTATCGGCAATCCGCGCGCTTCATCATCGAGACCGGCCGGCCGTCGGTGCCGGCACTCGTCAACATGATCCTGATGCAGCTCGAGCTGGCGGGCCTGGTGGACCCGGCCTCGGTGCCGTCACCGATCGACGCGGCGGGCGAGGCCCCGCACTGACGACGACGGTGCGCGCACCCGTACACTGCGCGCATGCCCATCACCGAGCGCATCCGCATCGATCTGGCCGAACGCAGCTACGACATCGTCGTCGGTGCGGGCTTGCTCGGGCAGGCCGAAACCTACGCCGATTTGCCGGCCGGCACGACCGCCGTCATCGTGACCAACACGGTCGTCGCGCCACTGCTCGCCGAGCGGCTGACGACGGCGGTGCGCCAGCGCTTCGCGCAGGTGCACGTGATCGAATTGCCCGACGGAGAGGCGCACAAGGACTGGGCCACGCTGAACCTGATCTTCGACGCGTTGCTCGCCTCGGCCTGCGATCGCCGGACCATGCTGTTCGCGCTCGGCGGTGGCGTGGTCGGCGACATGACCGGGTTCGCGGCGGCCTGCTACATGCGCGGCGTGCCGTATGTGCAAGTGCCGACGACGCTGCTGGCGCAGGTCGATTCGTCGGTGGGCGGCAAGACGGCCATCAACCATCCGCTGGGCAAGAACATGATCGGCGTGTTCAACCAGCCGCTGCGCGTGGTGGCCGACCTCGACACGCTGGACACCCTGCCCGAGCGCGAGCTGACCGCCGGGCTGGCCGAGGTCATCAAGTACGGGCCGATCGCGGATGCCGCCTTCCTCGACTGGATCGACGCGAACCTCGACGCCTTGAAGGCGCGCGACAAGGCCGCGCTGGCCCATGCGATCAAGCGCTCGTGCGAGATCAAGGCCTGGGTCGTGGCGCGGGATGAGCGCGAGGCGGGCTTGCGCGAGATCCTCAACTTCGGCCACACCTTCGGCCATGCGATCGAAACCGGCCTCGGCCACGGCGCGTGGTTGCACGGCGAAGCGGTCGGTTGCGGAATGGTGATGGGCGCCGAACTCTCGGCGCGGCTGGGCTTGGTCGATGCGGGCTACGCGCAGCGCATTCGACGCATCGTCGAGCGCGCGGGCCTGCCGGTCGTCGCGCCGCGTCTGGGCGCATCGCGCTACCTTGAGTTGATGCGGCACGACAAGAAGGCACGCGCCGGCGCGATCCGTTTTGTCGTGATCGAGTCGCCAGGGCGGGCTGGTGTGCGCGCAGTCGATGACGCGCTCGTGACCGAGGTGCTGGATGCACACACGCGTTGACCGCTCCGCATGACCGCGGCGCTCAGGCCTTGGGCCTGCGATCCGGCGCGAACGC
The DNA here is from genome assembly GCA_964247075.1 of uncultured Rhizobacter sp. Lineage (GTDB taxonomy): Bacteria > Pseudomonadota > Gammaproteobacteria > Burkholderiales > Burkholderiaceae_C > LMDS01. Next base: position 123,772 of record CAXTSS010000006.1, read on the forward strand.
GCGGCCGTCGGCATGTCGAGGCGGCCGCACCGACGCGCGACGACTTTCAGCGCGACCGGGATCGCATCGTCCACAGCACGGCTTTTCGGCGCCTCGTCTACAAGACGCAGGTCTTCCTGAATCACGAGGGCGACCTGTTCCGCACGCGCCTCACGCACTCGCTGGAAGTCGCGCAACTGGCGCGCTCGATCGCGCGCACGATGGGCTTGAACGAAGACTTGTGCGAAGCGATCTCGCTCGCCCACGACCTCGGCCACACACCGTTCGGGCATGCCGGGCAGGACGCGCTGGACGAATGCCTGCGCCGCGCCGACCCGGATTCAGGAGGCTTCGAGCACAACTTCCAGAGCCTGCGCGTCGTCGATGTACTGGAAGAGCGCTACGCGGCATTCGATGGGCTCAACCTGACCTTCGAGACCCGCGAAGGCATCCTGAAGCACTGCTCGCGCCGGCACGCCGAAGCGCTCGAACGCGACGAACCCGGCGGCGTGGGGCGGCGCTTTCTGAATCGCACGCGGCCGAGCCTCGAAGCCCAGATCTGCAACATCGCTGATGAGATCGCCTACAACGCGCACGACATCGATGACGGTGTGCGGTCAGGGCTCATCGGGCATGAGCAACTGCTGGCGTTGCCGCTGTTCGCGCGCTTTCACGACGAGGTGCTGCGCGAGTCGCCGACGCTCGTGGGCCGCCGGGTCTTGTACGAGACCATCCGGCGCATGCTGTCGGCGCAGGTGTACGACGTGATCGACACCTCGGAGGCCCTGATCCGCCGACACGCGCCTGCGGATGCCGACGCTGTTCGGGCATCGCCGCCGCTGATCGAGTTCGGCGCGGGCATGCGGGCCGATGTCGCGCAGGTCAAGGTGTTCCTGAGGCAGCAGTTGTACCGCCACCCGAACGTGGTGGCGATGACCGAGGGTGCCAAACAGGTGATCCGGTCACTGTTCGAGGCTTATCGCGCGCGGCCCGCCGAACTGCCGGCGAACCATGCGATCGCCGACTACATCGCCGGCATGACAGACCGTTTCGCGCTGCGCGAGCACGTGCGGCTGGTCGGGCCTGCGCCGTTTCCGGCGCAGTGACCCGGCTTCATTCGACTGTTTGCAGCTCGCGCCAGTTCAGGCGCCGCAGGGGCTGGCTGGACAGTGCGCTGATCGGAATCAGCGTGGGGTTGCCACCCAGATCTGTACCGGCGACCAGCCTGGCCTTGCCGTCCACGCTCAGGTAATGAAGATCCGTCACGTTGCCGGCGAGTCCGAAGTACGACAGCGCGGTGTTGGCCGCCGTTCTGAGGGTGGTGCTCGACGTTCCGAAGTCGCGTCCATAGACCTGGCTGCTTCCCGAGGGCAGGCACGGGTCGGTGATGCTGGGCAACGTTGCGGCCCACGCCACCGAGCCCAACAGCGAGGTCGGATCCGACGTGACGCGGAAGCCCGTGCCGAGGTCTTCGACCCACCCCATTTGCGTGGCCGGATCGTAGCCAAGGGTCTTGGTCAGATCCAGCGGCGTCGAATTCAACGCGAGCACCGAGCGTGTGATCGGGAACGTGATCGGGGTCGGCAGATCGGCTGCCGTGTTGAAGCGGGCGTTCGTGCCGTCGGCGATCGCGTAGAAGCTCTGGACCTGCGTCGAGTTGATGTCGGTGTTGTCGAGCAGCCGGCCGGTGCCCACCAGCACAAAGCGCTTCTTCAGGCTGGGGTGAACCTCGATCAGCGGGCGCGACGTGATCGGCTGCGGATTGGCGCCATCGGTCAGCGTCGCCAGCCGCAGCGGGGCCGGGTACGCACCGGCGCCGGAGACATCCCAGCGCCACACGTTGCCGAGCAGGTCGCCCGCATACACGGCATCGATGGTGCCGTCGGAGCCATCGAGCACGAACGCGTTCGCGAATGCCAGGCCAGCGCTGCCGGCAGCGGTCGCGGCGCCCACACCGGTCGAGATCTTCTCCAGCAACGCGCCCGTCTTCGGGTTGATGATGAAGAAGTAGCCCTTGCCGTCCGCATTGTTGTAGCCAGACGGGACGATCACGACCCAGCCGTGCTTCGGCGTCTTCACGACGATCGGGTCGCCGTAGGTGTAGCCGAGGTCGGGGTCGGTGAACTCCCACAGGACCTTGCCGGCGACCACGGCCTCTCCGCCCGAGGCCATGCCGACGGGGTTCGTCACATCGATCGCGTAGTAGCTCTTGCCGCCCTTGCCCAGGCCGCCGATCAGGATCGAGCGCCAGTCCGTCGCGCCGACCGCGCCACCGGTGTGGCCGAAGTCGACGTCGTAGACATTCGGCGTCGCGTTGACCATGAAGTGGTGAACGAACGATGGGTTGCCGAGCGATGCGAGCCCATCCACGCTGGGCGTGCCACTGGGGCCCTGGAACAACCCACTCGGCACATACGCGAACAACTCCTCGCCGCCGGCCGCCGTGAGGTCACCGCGGACAGCGTGCATCATGCCGTCGTTCGATCCGAGGTAGACCACCGTCGGGCGGCTCGCCCAGGTGGCCCTGAACCCGGAGTAGCCAGGATTGGTGGAATCCGAGAACGGCATGCTCGGCGGGCCGACCGGGCGGGCCTTGGAGCCGACGATGTCACCCAAGGGCTTGACGCGCGTGCGGTAGGCCTTCGTGCCGCCGGTTGCTTGTTCGTTCGTCTTGTCGCCGCGCAGGTAGCTGAGGTAATCGGCGCTGTCGTTGCCCGCCACATAGCTCGGATCGAGCGCGGTGAGTTGGGCTCCCGTGAGTGGCACGGTGCAGCCGGCGGTGCCGGAGCAGAACTGCACGCCGCCCGTGCCGCTCCAGCTCACGATGCGACGATTCGTCAAATAGGCGCCAGGGGCAGTGAGCTGCGCCGTGAGCCGATCCGTGAACAGCCATTCCTTGGCCAGCGTCGGGTCGTCCGTCCCGGTGGCGAACGTCAAGGTGCTGGCCGTGAGTTCGCCAGTCCAGTTGGTGCCGTCGTACTGGCTGCTGAAGCTGGCGTTGCCCGCTTGCGCCACCTGCGGCAGCGAGGTGGAGAACGACGTGGTGAAGGCGGTCAAGCTCGCCGCGATCTTCGAGAACGCAGCGTTCAGGCCGGCGACCATCAGATCGGGTCTGCCGCCGGTGAAGTAGTTGTCCGGCCGCAGCTGGGCGCCGACCAGGTTGGTGTCGGTGGCGCCGTCGGGCGTGTGCCACCAGGCCTCCGGCAGCGCCGCCACTCGCGCGTACGGATCGCCATAGTCATCCGGCACCGTGAAGCCACCGTACTTTGCGGCCAGGTAGAACTGGTTGTCTGCCACGAACGGCGCCTCGAGCACGTCGACCCAGTAGGTGTCTATGGTTTGCTTGCCGTCGAGGTCGGTGCGGATGTCTTTCGTATGCGAGTCGTAGGCCAGGCCCGCGATCCCGGCGGAATTGTTCCGGCCACTGTAGCTGTTCCGGTTGGGTGCGCCGAGCGACTGGAGTGCGAACACCTTGTCGGTCGCGACCACGGAGTCCACGCTCGTGTCGCCGGAGACGGCGCCCGGCTTGGCGGGCTCGGTGCCCGTTCCGGTGCCCGCGCCGGGCAGGTTCTTGTCGTTCCAGGTGTAGATGTCGCCGATGCCCAGGATGAAGTTGCGCTGGCAGGAATACTGGATTGGATCGGTCCAGTCCGTGATGACCGGGAACCCGTCGATCCAGGTCGTTTTGGTAGCCGCACTGGCTGCGCCCATGTCCGTGTATTCCGGCACGTTGCCGAGGTTCTTGAAGTAGCGCACCGCGGCGTAATACAACTCGCTGACCGGGTCGTAGCTCTTGAACGTGTAAGTGCTCGAGGGCGCGATCTCGCCGAACTTGTTCAGATAGTTCATCACCCCGCTGTTGGCCACGGGCGTGCTCGGGTTGAAAGCAGTGTTCGTGGCCGTCGCGTCAGCCGAGTCCGGATTGAGGACGAAGATGCCGGTCGCCGCATCCCACTCCGCCCCGGCGTTCGCAACCGCCGCCGATCCGGGGACCGGTCTCGTGGCTCCGACAAACTTCTGGCGCGCGCGCAGCACACCGCCGTCGCGCGTCGCCGCGTCATCATTCAAGTAGCCGAAGACGCTGAAGCGCATCTTGTTCGCGTACTGCTGGATCAACCCTTCAGGCTTCCAGTTGCCCCCGTACTGGACGCAATTGGCTTCGACGCCGCCAGCGCCACCCGACGAATCGCAAACGCGCACCCGGGCGAAAACCTCGTATGTCGTGCCCGCGACGGTGCCGCCCGAACCGTCGTAGGCCGTCGGCGCGTTGCCGAGATTGCCCGAGCCGGTGAAACGCATCTTGTTCCCCAGGCCTCGGATGCGAATGCTCAGGTTGTTGAAATTGAACGGGGTCGCGCCCGAGACCAGACCCGCACCCGCGATCGTCTTGTCGGGATACAGGCCCGTGTGGGTGTCGGCCCAGGCCTTTTCGAGAACCGTCAGCGACGTCGTGTCGACGACGCGGAAACCGCCCGTGAGCGCCCAGCGGAACGGATCGATGGTCGGGGTCGCGGCCCAGTTCAGGAAGTTGCCGCTCCACTTGCTCGTGCACGCATGGGCCGTGGCGGCGCCTGCCGGCTGGAAGTAGCTGACCTTGGTCACGTCGGTCGGCCGGACCGCGGTGTCCGAGTTGTCGTAGCTGTACGTGTAGCACTTGTTCGGGTCGAAGTAACCGAGAAACTCGGCGGCCGGGTCGTAGGCAGCCACGTGTGCGGTGCGCTGCGTTGTCGGCCACTCGACCGAGAGCGGCAGCGCGACATTGCCCGGCACCGATCGGGACGCGAGGACCGGCCCGTCGGCCAGTGACGTCTGGGCGTGGGCCGTCGGCATGACGGCGACCAGGCCGCACAGCGACATGGCGAGCCGGCTCGCTATGCGCCGGGTCTGGCCGGCGGCAACGGGGATCGTCGACATCATGATGAACTCGCTTTGCGGGTGAGGCTCTCTACGGAGCGGTGAAGGTGGATTGGAAGAACGCTTGCGTGTCGCGGGGCCCGGCGACGCGCACCGTCAATCGGTAGACAGGGGTTCCGGAGCTGACCGCCTTGGGCGCGACGCCACCGGCACCCGCAGTCGTGGGCAGTGCCGTGCTTGCGTTCTGCATCTGGGACGCGCTCCCGCCCTTCGGCGACTTGTCACTGTTCATGACGCAGGTCTTCGGCCCGAGCGCGTCGCACGAGCCCGTGGCACTGGACATCCGGTCGATGAGGTAGCGGATCTTCACGCCCTGATCTGGCAGATCGATGTCATTGGCCGGCACGCCCCAGTTCGCAAAGAAGTTGGCGTCGCTCAGCACCAGCGCGTCGGGGATGCCTTGCGCATTCGCCGGCAGCATGACCTCGCTGTAATTGCTGGTCTTGAGGATGGCGGATCGCGCCGCGTCGTTGTCGAGCGGGCCGCCTGCGCGGAAGCTCGTCAGCACTTGATCCATCGCCCGCTCGCCCTGATTCTGGAGGTCGCGCTTGAAGGCGATGTTGCCCGACATGAACAGCGACGTGTTGAACGAGCGCATGAGCGCGACAGCGGCGATCAGCAGCACGACGAGCGCGACCAGGCTGAACAGCAGCACCACACCGCGCTGCCGCGATGCCGAACCGGAGGGGAGGCGGTGTTTCATGGATTAAGGCGCGTAGAGCGGGTTGCGCAGAGGAACGGTGAACTCGACCGTGCGGTAGCGGAAGTAGAGCTCGCTGCCCGCCAGCGTCCGGGTCTGCTGCAGGGCCACGGGCATGTCGCCGAACAAGGTCAGCGTCGAGCCGGTCGGAATCGGGTCGCGCTCCTGAAGCGAGGTGCGCAGAATCAGCCCGACGCGCACGGCCGCGATGCGGTGCAGTTTGGCCTGGGCCGCGGCGGTTCCATCGGTCAGCAGCGCGTGGGTGTAGCCGGTGCCGGCATTGCCCGGATCGATCCAGGTATCGACGCTGCCGTTCGGGTTCGGCACGGTCGTGTCAACTCCGTACAGCGCACGCATTTCGACGACGCCGTCGGCGATCGGCGTGGGCGCCGTCGTGTTGCCCGCAACCCGCAGCAGGTCGTAGGTGAACAGCGTGTTGTTGTCACCGACGCCGTACAGCAGCATCTGGGGCGGGTTGGTCGGCGCACCGGCGGCGGCAGGGACGCTGCCCATCTGGATTGCGATCGGGCTGGTGGCCGAGACAAACCCGCCGAGACCGAAGACGCTGCCGTTGTTGCGTGAGTAGTCCGCACCGGTGAAGGTGAGCTGGTCACCCGCGACACTCCCCGCCGCGGCCGCGACTTGTTGCAGCATGCAACCGGGGCGGGGTGCGGCGCCCGACGTGTCGATGGTGGCGTCGGCGAGCAGCACCAGGTCGTTGGTGTTGTAGCCGAGCGCGTTGGTCACGCGGATCTTGCCCGGCACGAACGGTGGCGGCGACACCGTCTGCGGCTGGTCGCTACCGCCGGACATGCCGGCCATTACCGTGAGCACATCGCCACGCACCTGCCCGCCGGTGTCCGCCATGCCCTTGCCGATGAGGAGCGGGGCGAGCCGCACCCGCAACGGCACGGTTGCAAACGGGGGGGCGAGTGCCGCGGGCAAGGGCAGGATCGTGGCATTCGCCTTCGCCGCATCGATGACGCACCCGAACGCATCGAGCCAGTTCTGCGAGAAGCCCGAGCCGGCGCTGCGAATGCTGCGGTCCATCACGAAGGCGGCATAAGCACCGGTCTGGTTCACATCATTGACCGAGGTCGTGCTGCGCTTGCTGCCTTCGCTGCGAATCAGCACGGAGGTGATGGCGAGCGTCACGACGAGTGCGATCACCATCGAGACCAGCAGCTCGATCAGCGAGAAGCCCGATGCGGCCCGGCCGCGCATGCGAAGCGTGTTCATGGGACGGTGACCTGCGTGACGTACTTGTTGGGCGTCGCACCGGCAGGGGCCGACGGTGGAGTCCACTCGACCTTGATGTCGGCGGTGTTGGGCGTGAGGGCTGTGACGGTGCCCAGGCCGTTGGGCAGGCCGCCGTTGGTGGTGTCGGCCACCCGAAGCTGCCACGCCGCGAGCGCAGGGGCAGGCACGACGATGGCCGCCGCCCGCGGGTTCGGCTGGCTGACGATGATCGCCGTGGAGAGTTCATTCGCCAGCAGCGCCGCGCGGGCCGTGTCTTCGGCGCTGGTCGAATACTGGAGCGCGCGTGCCTGCAATCCGATCAGGCCGACGATGCCGAACGAGAAGATCAGGATCGAGACCAGCACCTCGATCAGCGACACGCCGGCGAGGCGGCGCCGGTTGTTTATGGGGCGAAGGGTCTTCATCATCAGCATCCGTCGGGTGTGGTGGCGGAAAGCGCCGGCCGATCCGGGTCGCACATGCGAACCTGCCCGCCGATGGCGACCAGCACGCGCAGGCGGCGATCTCCCGCGGAGAGGTTGCGGATGGGCTGCTGGATGTCGAACTGCTGCGGGCCGGCGACGCAATTGGCACCCGGCACGCCGGTGGCGGCGAGCGCGGTCAGGCGTCCGTTCGAGTTGAAGCAAATGGCCGCCGCGGTGGTGTTGATGATCACGTTGGAGGCGACGTCGCCGAGCGCTCCACCGGTTATGAACGCGGCGGGGCGATCGATCGGATTGGCGACCGGCGCAACGCTCTGGATCGCCCAGTTCTTGCCGGAAATCACGGCATTGGAATTGAGGGCGGGGTTGTCGTTCGTGAACGAAAAGACGACGTTTTGATTGAGTCGGACGGCTTCGGTCTGCGCGCGTCGCACGCCGCTCTGCAACGAGTCGGCGACGGCGCGAACCTGGGCATTGCGGATCCACGCCATGAACGACGGAAGCCCGACCGCAATCAGGACGCCGAGCAGCGTGAACGCGACGGCGAGTTCGATCAGCGTGAAGCCGCGCGACGCTCGGCGTCGTGCCGGCGCGCGCGATGCGGGGATGGATGCGCGACTCAGCACGATTGCCCTCGCTTCAGCGCCCAGCAGGTGTTCGGCGCGGGCATGGGCCAGGAGCTGCCGGTCGATACCGTGAGACGGTTGTCTCTCTGATCGATCGAGTAAGAGAATCCGGCGGCTGCGCCGGTGCCGGTCGCCAGCAAGGTGAACGTGGTGTCGGTCAGGACGCTGCAAGTCACCCCGAAGTTGCCCTGGGTCTTGACGCAGGGAGGGACGATGACGCCACTGACGGCGGTGTATTTGCGGTTGTCCTGGAAGTAGCGCTCCATGTCGGCGCGGGTGCCTGCCAGCAGCGTGGTGGCGTCCACGAGTTGGCCGCGCAGGATGTAGTCGCGATAGCTCGGTATGGCGACGGCCGCCAGGATCGTGATGATCGCCACGACGATCATCACCTCGATCAGCGTGAACCCGCGCGCGAGGCGACGCCGGACCGAAGGCGAGGGAATGTGATGAACGAGGGGTTGGCTCATGCTGTCGGCTACCGTTGGCGTGAAGGATTGAATCCAGTATGCCGGCGCAGCCCGGGTCGGCGAAGGAAATGTGCACACCTGATGGCCTCCATTCGATCAACGGCTTCTTACGGCCGATGAGCGGCCGGCTCGGCCGCCTCGGCGGGTGGTGCGGCCGCGACGAGCAGCTCGATTCGGCGCACGCTCGCCACCAACTGGCCGGCGCGCAGCGCGGGCAACAAGGACGTTTCGCTCAGGCGTTTTTCGAGACTGCGTTTGACATCGTCCGCCAGCTCGGCCGGTTGCAGCACCGTGCAACCGACCACCTGACCGTGGTCGCTGACCAGCACCTCGAACACGAGACGCTGCACTCCGATCGCATCCAAGACGGCGACATCGAGGTTCCAGTCGGACTCGGGGAAGGCCGGTGTATCGACCTCCCGGTAGGTATAGAAGAGGACGGGCTGCGCTGGCTCGGGCGCCTCGGGGGCGGGTGCGGTTCGCGCGGTCGGCGGGCTGGTCGGTGCAGGGCGCGACACGCTCGGAGCGGTGGCGGGCGCGTCGGTGGTCGGCGGCGGTGCGAGCGCGGCAGGCGTGGCAGGTTCGTCGGGTGCCAGCACGGGCGGTGGCACCAGCACCATCGGTGTGCTGCGCGGGCTCTCGCTCGTCAAGGCGGAGACGCCATGCCAACGCGCTGACGCCTGCGTCGCCAGGCCGATCGCGGCGGCGTTGAGCATCACCGCCAGCACCGCGCACGCCGTCAGGGCGGCGGGCCGGCCGTTCGCCGGGGCGCGGGTCGTTGCGGAGACGAGGTTCATCACGACCGCAATCTATCGATGTGCGTGCGCCAGTGCCTGCGCCAGCCGACGAGTGGCCACGCCCGATTGACGGGCGGCGGCATACCATCGCCGCGTTGCAACACTCCTCGCCACCGACCGATGGCTCGTCTGCCCCGATTCGACCTCGCCGACCGCCTGCACCTGGTGATACAGCGTGGCCGCGCCGGCCGGCCCGTGTTCGTGGACGATGACGACCGCCGCCGTTACCTCGGCGCGCTGCTGGAGTCGTCGCGGGAGAACGCGGTGGCGGTTCACGCGTATGTGCTGATGGACGACAGCGTGCTGCTGCTGGCGACGCCGACGCGGTCGAGCGCGCTGGCGACTTGTCTGCAGGCGGTGGGGCGACGCTATGTCAAGGCCTTCAACCACCGCCATGGGCGCCGCGGCGCACTGTGGGAGGGGCGCTACGGAGCCACGGTGGTCGATCCGCTCGACCAGCTGCTTGCGTGCATCCTGTTGATCGAACAGGCGCCGCTGCGGCAGGGGCTGGTCGCCCAGGCGAGCGATTGGCCTTGGTCGAGTGCCGCCCACCATGCGGGGCGGCGGCAGGACCCGATCGTCACGGAGCACGCGGCGTATTGGCAGCTGGGCAACACGCCGTTCGAGCGCGAAGCCCGCTACCTGCGGGACAGCACGTTGCCGCTGCAGGGCGCGGAAGTCGAGAACCTGATCGGTGCTGCACGACATGGCTGGCCGATCGGCTCCAACGCTTTCCTGCAAGCCTTGGCCGAGGCGACGACGCGGCCGCTGCGCCCTCGGGCCCGGGGAAGACCACGCCAACGTGGTGCGTGAATTTATATGACCCTATTTAATGAGAGAATCCTTGCGGTCTCACAGTAATTGGGGCCGTATAAACGCAAAAACCGCTTGAGAGCCATGTTGCGGTGCAGTATCCTTGGGCATTTTCCTCTAGATTCGGAGCGCGTCATGCACCAGGCAGGCCTTGGCACCATCACTCCAGAAACCACGCTTGACGAGATCGCCACGGCCTCCGAGCAAGGCCTGTACCAGCGGGGTCAGGAGCACGACGCTTGCGGGGTTGGTTTCGTTGCCCACATCAAGGGGCAAAAGGCCCACAGCATCGTCGTGCAAGGCCTGAAGATCCTCGAGAACCTCGATCACCGAGGTGCGGTCGGGGCCGACAAGCTGATGGGCGACGGCGCCGGCATCCTGATCCAGATTCCCGACGAGTACTACCGTGCCGAGATGGCGCTGCGAGGCATCGAGCTGCCGCCGCCGGGCGAGTACGGCGTCGGCATGATCTTCCTGCCGAAGGAGCACGCCTCCCGCGTCGCCTGCATCCAGGAGATGGAGCGTGCCGTGAAGGCCGAGGGCCAGGTGCTGCTCGGCTGGCGTGATGTGCCGGTCGATGCCGAGATGCCGATGTCGCCGACCGTGCGCTCGAAGGAGCCGGTGCTCAAGCAGATCTTCATCGGCCGCGGGCCGGACGTGATCGTGCCGGACGCGCTGGAGCGCAAGCTGTATGTGATCCGCAAGACCGCGTCGAGCGCGATCCAGCGCCTCAAGCTCACGCACTCGCGGGAGTATTACGTGCCCAGCATGAGTTGCCGCACGATCATCTACAAGGGCTTGCTGCTGGCCGACCAGGTCGGCAAGTACTACAAGGATCTGCAGGACCCGCGTGTCACCTCGGCACTGGCGCTCGTGCACCAGCGCTTCTCGACCAACACCTTCCCCGAGTGGCCGCTGGCCCACCCGTACCGCATGGTCGCGCACAACGGCGAGATCAACACCGTCAAGGGCAACTTCAACTGGATGCGCGCCCGCGAAGGCGTGATGAAGTCGCCGGTGCTCGGCGACGACTTGCAAAAGCTCTACCCGATCAGCTTCGAAGGGCAGAGCGACACGGCCACGTTCGACAACGCACTCGAACTGCTCGTGATGAGCGGCTACTCGCTCGCGCACGCCGCGATGATGATGATCCCCGAAGCGTGGGAACAGCACGCGACGATGGACGAGCGCCGCCGCGCGTTCTACGAATACCACGGCGCAATGATGGAGCCGTGGGACGGCCCCGCCGCAATGGTCTTCACCGACGGTCGCCAGATCGGCGCCACGCTCGACCGCAACGGCTTGCGCCCGACGCGCTACATCGTCACCGAAGACGACCTCGTGGTGGGCGCCTCCGAGTCCGGCGTGCTGCCGATTCCGGAGAACCGCATCGTCAAGAAGTGGCGTCTGCAACCCGGCAAGATGCTGCTGATCGACCTGGAGCAGGGCCGCATCATCGAAGACGAGGAGTTGAAGAACCAGTTCGCCTCGGCCAAGCCGTATCGGCAGTGGATCGAGAGCGTGCGCGTGAAGCTCGAGGACGTCCCCGCGGGGACTGCCGTGCCCGCTGCGCATCGGGAATCGCTGCTCGATCGCCAGCAAGCGTTCGGCTACACCCAGGAAGACATCAAGTTCCTGATGAGCCCGATGGCGCAGACCGGCGAAGAAGGCATCGGCTCGATGGGCAACGACTCGCCGCTGGCGGTGCTCTCCAGCAAGAACAAGCCGCTCTACAACTACTTCAAACAGCTGTTCGCGCAGGTCACCAACCCGCCGATCGATCCGATCCGCGAGGCGATCGTGATGTCGCTGGTGTCGTTCATCGGCCCGAAGCCGAACCTGCTCGACATCAACGCGGTGAACCCGCCGATGCGGCTCGAGGTTCCGCAGCCGATCCTCGACGTCGCCGACATGGCGCGACTGCGCGAGATCGAGAAACACACCGGCGCCAAGTTCAAGAGTTACGAGCTCAACATCACCTACCCGCTGGCGTGGGGCGACGAGGGGGTCGAAGCCAAACTTGCGTCACTGTGCGCGGAGAGTGTGGACGCGCTCAAGAGCGGCCACAACATCCTGATCATCAGCGACCGCCAGATGGACCGCGATTTCGTTGCGATCCCGGCCGTGCTGGCGCTGTCGGCGATCCACCAGCATCTGGTGCGCGAGGGCCTGCGCACGACCGCCGGCCTCGTCGTCGAGACCGGTTCCGCGCGCGAAGTACACCACTTCGGCGTGCTCGCGGGTTACGGCGCCGAGGCCGTGCACCCGTACCTGGCGATGGAGACGCTGGCCGACATCCACGGCGAGTTGAGCGGTGACCTCTCCGCCGAGAAGGCCGTCTACAACTACGTGAAGGCGGTGGGCAAGGGCCTGTCGAAGATCATGTCCAAGATGGGCGTGTCGACCTACATGTCGTACTGTGGCGCGCAGCTGTTCGAGGCCATCGGGCTCGACAAGGAGCTGGTGCAGAAGTACTTCCGCGGCACCGCCAGCCAGGTCGGCGGCATCGATGTGTTCGACGTGGCCGAAGAAGCCATCCGCATGCACAAGGCCGCGTTCGGCGACGACCCGGTGCTCGAGACCATGCTCGACGCCGGCGGCGAATACGCCTGGCGCGTGCGCGGCGAAGAGCACATGTGGACGCCCGACGCGATCGCCAAGCTGCAGCATGCGGCGCGCGCGAACAAGTTCGAGACCTACAAGGAATACGCGCAGATCATCAACGACCAGTCGCACCGCCACATGACCTTGCGCGGGCTGTTCGAGTTCAAGCTCGACCCGTCGAAGGCGATTGCCATCGACGAGGTCGAGCCGGCGAGTGAAATTGTCAAGCGCTTCGCCACCGGCGCGATGTCGCTCGGCTCGATCAGCACCGAGGCACATGCGAACCTCGCCGTCGCGATGAACCGCATCGGCGGCAAGAGCAACACCGGCGAGGGCGGTGAAGACCCGGCGCGCTACCGCAACGAGCTCAAGGGCATCCCGATCAAGCAGGGCACGAAGTTCAGCGACGTGATTGGCCCGGGCAACATCCAGGTCGACTTCGAGCTGAACGAAGGCGACTCGCTGCGCTCGAAGATCAAGCAGGTCGCGTCGGGCCGCTTTGGCGTGACGACCGAATACCTGGTGTCGGCCGATCAACTGCAGATCAAGATGGCGCAGGGCGCGAAGCCCGGCGAGGGTGGCCAGTTGCCCGGCGGCAAGGTGAGCGACTACATCGGCATGCTGCGCTACTCGGTGCCCGGCGTCGGCCTGATCTCGCCGCCGCCGCACCACGACATCTACTCGATCGAAGACTTGGCACAGCTGATCCATGACCTGAAGAATGCGAACTCGCGCGCGAGCGTCAGCGTCAAGCTGGTCAGCGAAGTCGGCGTCGGCACGATCGCCACCGGTGTGGCCAAGGCCAAGGCCGACCACGTCGTGATCGCGGGCCACGATGGCGGCACCGGTGCCTCGCCGTGGAGCTCGATCAAGCATGCCGGCACGCCGTGGGAGCTGGGCCTGGCCGAGACGCAGCAGACGCTGGTGCTGAACCGGTTGCGCTCACGCATCCGCGTGCAGGCCGACGGCCAGATGAAGACCGGCCGCGATGTCGTGATCGGCGCGCTGCTCGGCGCTGACGAGTTCGGCTTCGCGACCGCGCCGCTGGTCGCCGAGGGCTGCATCATGATGCGCAAGTGCCACTTGAACACCTGCCCGGTCGGCGTCGCGACGCAAGACCCGGTGCTGCGCAAGAAGTTCCAAGGCCGGCCCGAGCACGTCGTGAACTTCTTCTTCTTCATCGCCGAAGAAGCCCGCAGCATCATGGCGCAGCTGGGCATCCGCACCTTTGATGAATTGATTGGACGCTCCGACCTGCTCGACACCAAGAAGGGCGTCGAACACTGGAAGGCCAAGGGGCTGGATTTCAGCCGCGTGTTTGCCGCGGCCCAGGCCCCCGCCGAGGTGCCGCGCCGCCAGACCGAAACGCAGGATCACGGCCTCGCGCGCGCGCTCGACGTCAAGCTGATCGAGAAGTGCCGCCCCGCGATCGATCGTGGCGAGAAGGTGCAGTTCATGGAAGAGGTGCGCAACGTCAACCGCACCGTGGGCGCGATGCTCTCGGGCGAACTGATCCGCGTGCGCCCCGAAGGCCTGCCCGACCACACCATCTTCATCCAGATGGAAGGCACCGGCGGGCAGAGCTTCGGCGCGTTCTTGGCGAAGGGCATCACCATCTACCTGATCGGTGACGCGAACGACTACACCGGCAAGGGCATGAGCGGCGGGCGCATCGCGATCCGCCCGAGCATCGAGTTCCGCGGCGAGGCGACGCAGAACATCATCGTCGGCAACACCGTGCTCTACGGCGCGACCAGCGGCGAGGCGTTCTTCCGCGGCGTGGCGGGCGAGCGCTTCGCGGTGCGGCTCTCGGGCGCGACCGCGGTCGTCGAAGGCACCGGCGACCATGGCTGCGAGTACATGACCGGCGGCACCGTTGCGGTGCTCGGCAAGACCGGCCGCAACTTCGCAGCCGGCATGAGCGGCGGCGTGGCCTATGTGTACGACGAAGACGGCAGCTTCGCGACGCGCTGCAACACCGCGATGGTGACGCTCGACAAGGTCCTGAGCGCCGCCGAGCAGGAGGCCGTCGGCGACAAGGCGCTGTGGCACCACGGCCAGACCGATGAAGCGACGCTGAAGAAGCTGATCGAGGACCATCACAAGTGGACCGGCTCGCTGCGAGCGCGCCACATCATGGATCGCTGGGTCGAGTCGCGCGGCAAGTTCGTCAAGGTGTTCCCGAACGAATACAAGCGCGCGCTGGCCGAAGCGGCGGCGAAGGCGGCCACGACCAAGGCGATCCAGGACGCGGGTGGGTCGCCGACCCGATCCAAGGGCCAGTCCGTGCCGGCCAGGTAGGCCGGCTCGCTGCCAACGCACCCGACTCACGCACACGAGACATCATGGGAAAAGTCACCGGTTTCATGGAATACGAGCGCCTCGAAGAGGGCTACGCGCCCGTCGCCGAGCGCGTCAAGAACTACACCGAGTTCGTCATCGGCCTGAAGCCCGATGAGGCCAAGATCCAGAGCGCGCGCTGCATGGATTGCGGCACGCCGTTCTGCAACAACGGCTGCCCGGTCAACAACATCATTCCGGATTTCAACGACCTCGTTTACCGCAGCGACTGGCGATCAGCGTTCGCGGTGCTCGACTCGACCAACAACTTTCCCGAGTTCACCGGCCGCATCTGCCCGGCGCCCTGCGAAGCGGCCTGCACGCTCAACGTGAACGACGATGCCGTCGGCATCAAGAGCATCGAGCACGCGATCATCGACAAGGCCTGGGCCGAGGGCTGGGTTGTGCCGCGGCCGGCCAAGGTCAAGACCGGCAAGAAGATCGCGGTGGTCGGCTCCGGCCCGGCCGGCATGGCGGCGGCGCAGCAGCTCGCGCGCGCGGGTCACGACGTGACGCTGTTCGAGAAGAACGATGCGATCGGCGGGCTGATGCGCTTCGGCATTCCCGACTTCAAGATGGACAAGTCGCACATCGACCGCCGCGTCAAGCAGATGCAGGCCGAGGGCGTCACGATGCGCACCAACGTGATGGTCGGCAAGCTGCCCGACCCGTTGGGGAAAGAGAGCAAGGTCACCAACTGGGCCAAGGAAACGATCACGCCCGAGCAGCTGAACGCCGAGTTCGACGCGGTGCTGCTGACCGGCGGCGCCGAGCAGTCGCGCGACCTGCCGGTGCCGGGGCGCGACCTCGACGGCATCCACTTCGCGATGGAGTTCCTGCCGCAGCAGAACAAGATCAACGCCGGCGGCAAGATCAAGGGGCAGCTCCGAGCCGACGGCAAGCACGTCGTCGTGATTGGCGGCGGCGACACCGGCAGCGACTGCGTCGGCACAAGCAACCGCCACGGCGCCGTCAGCGTGACGCAGTTCGAGCTGCTGCCGATGCCGCCCGAGCAGGAGAACAAGCCGCTCGTGTGGCCCTACTGGCCGATCAAGCTGCGCACCTCGTCCAGCCACGACGAGGGCTGCGAGCGCGAGTTCGCGATCGCGACCAAGGAGTTCATCGGCGGCGAGGGCAAGGACAAGGGCAAGGTCAAGGCGCTGAAGGCGGTGCGCGTCGAATGGCAGGGCGGCAAGATGGTCGAGGTCGCGGGGTCCGAGCAGATCCTGCCAGCCGACCTGGTGCTGCTCGCCATGGGGTTCGTGAGCCCGGTCGCCAGCGTGCTCGAGGCTTTCGGCGTCGAGAAGGACGTGCGCGGCAACGCCAAGGCGAGCATGGACGCGAGCGGCGGTTACGCCACCAATGTGGCCAAGGTGTTCGCCGCCGGCGACATGCGGCGCGGCCAGTCGCTCGTCGTGTGGGCGATCCGCGAAGGGCGCCAGGCGGCGCGCGCCGTTGACCTGTTCCTGATGGGTCGCAGCGATCTGCCGCGGTGAGTTGGTTACCAGCGCTCACCTTGTGACTGCGAGGTAAACCCGCTCGGAGGCGCCCCGCATGGCTGTGAGGCCCATGCGACAATCGTTTCGACTTCGGTGGGCGGCGCGCCCGCCCCAGACCCGCAGAACGAATGTCGAGTGAATCGCCTCAAGCCCGCACCGAACCCACGAGCACCGACACGCTGATCGACATCGATCACGTGACCTTCGGCTACGACGCCACCCGCACGATCCTCAACGACGTGTCGCTGACCTTCCGGCGCGGCAAGGTCACGGCGATTCTGGGCGGCTCGGGTTGCGGCAAGACCACCTTGCTGCGCCTGATCGGCGGTGTGCATCCGGCCACCAAAGGCTTGGTGCGTTTCGATGGCGAGGTCGTCGATTCGCGCGACCGCGAGCAGCTGTTCCGGCTGCGGCGGCGCCTGGGCATGCTGTTCCAGTTCGGCGCCTTGTTCACCGACCTGTCGGTGTTCGAGAACGTGGCGTTCCCGCTGCGCGAGCACAGCGACCTCGACGACACGATGATCCGCGACATCGTGCTGATGAAGCTCAACGCCGTCGGCTTGCGCGGCGCGGCGCAGCTTCGCATCTCGGAGATTTCCGGCGGCATGGCGCGCCGCGTCGCACTGGCGCGCGCGATCGCGCTCGACCCCGAGCTGATCATGTACGACGAGCCCTTCGCCGGCCTCGACCCGATCTCGATGGCGGTGGCGGCGAACCTCATCCGCACGCTCAACGACACGACGGGTGCGACCTCGCTGATCGTCTCGCACGACGTCCAGGAGTGCTTCACGATCTGCGACTACGCCTACCTGCTGTCGTCGCAGGGGCGCGTCGTGGCGCACGGCGGGCCTGAAGAGCTGAACGCATCCGACGATCCTGAAGTGCGCCAGTTCATTCGCGGCGAGCCCGACGGGCCGGTGCGCTTCCACTACCCGGCGCGGCCGCTGGCCGAAGACCTCGGGGTGAAAGCGTGACGAACCTGGTGCAGGCCATCGGCCAGCGCGCGATCGAAGCGTTGCGCGGCCTCGGCCACAACGCGACCTTCTTCGGCGAGCTGCTGCGCAGCCTGCCGGCCGCGCTGCGCCGCCCGTTCCTGGTCATCGCGCAGGTGCACGCGATCGGCAACCTGTCGCTGCTGATCATCATGGCTTCGGGGCTGGCGGTCGGCTTCGTGCTGGCGCTGCAGTCGTACTACGCGCTCGTCACGTATGGCGCGTCCGAATCGCTCGGCCTGCTCGTCAACCTGTCGCTGGTGCGCGAGCTCGGGCCGGTCGTCACGGCACTGCTGTTCGCCGGCCGCGCGGGCACCTCGCTCACGGCGGAGATCGGGCTGATGAAGGCGGGCGAGCAACTCGCCGCGATGGAGATGATGGCGATCGACCCGAAGAGCCGCGTGCTCGCGCCGCGTTTCATCGGCGGCATCATCGCGATGCCGGTGCTCGCGGTGCTGTTCTCGGCCGTCGGTATCCTGGGTGCCTATGTGGTGGCGGTGCAATTGATCGGCGTCGATCCCGGGAACTTCTGGTCCATCATGCAGAACGGCGTCGATGTGTGGCGCGATGTGGGGAACGGCATCGTCAAGAGCATCGTGTTCGGCGTGATCTGCACCTTCGTCGCCGTCTATCAGGGCTACGAGGCGCAGGCCACGCCCGAGGGCGTGGCGCACGCGACGACGCGCACCGTCGTGATCTCGTCGCTGAGCGTGCTGGCGACGGACTTCGTGCTCACGGCGCTGATGTTCACCCATTGAGGAAGGATCAACAATGTGCGAGGTGAATCATGGGTAAGAAGGGCATCGAGACCCTGGTCGGCTTCTTCGTGTTGCTGGGTATCGTGGGCCTGCTGTTCCTGGCGCTGAAGGCCGCGAATCTCGGCAGCTTCACGGCGTCCGGCGACACCTACGCGCTCATGGCCAAGTTCGACAACATCGGTGGCCTGAAAGTGCGTGCGCCGGTGCGCAGCGCGGGCGTCACGGTCGGGCGCGTCGCCTCGATCACGCTCGACCCCAAGACCTACCAGGGCGTGGTGCGGCTGGACATGCAGCGCAACGTGCAGTTCCCGAGCGATTCGTCGGCGCGCATCCTCACCTCCGGCCTGCTTGGCGACCAGTACATCGGGCTCGAGGCCGGCGCCGAGGAGAAGGTCTTCGCCGCCGGCGACACCATCAAGCAGACCCAATCTGCCGTGGTGCTCGAGAGCCTCATCAGCCAGTTCCTGTTCAACAAGGCCGCCGATGCGGGCACGGCACCAGCGGCCGCAGCGGGTGGAGCGAAGAAATGAAGCGTGTAGGACTGCTGAGCCTGATCGCAGCGCTGCTGCTCGCGCTCGGCGGCTGCGCGACCACCCTGAAGGAGATGCGCGGCGGCCCCGGTGCGCGCCTCGACCCGTGGGAAAACTGGAACCGCAAGGTCTTCGCCTTCAACGAGAGCTTGGACGAAAACGTCCTCAAGCCGGTTGCGACCGGTTACGCCAAGATCGTGCCGCAGTTCGTGCGCCGCAGCGTCGACAACTTCTTTGCCAACACTGCCGATGCATGGTCGGCCGTCAACAACGTGCTTCAAGGCAAGCCCGAGCCGGCGATGCAGGACGTGGTGCGCGTGACCACCAACACCGTGTTCGGCTTCTTCGGGTTGCTCGACATCGCGAGCGAGTTCGGGCTCGAACACCATTACGAAGACTTCGGCCAGACGCTGGGCCGCTGGGGCTTCGGCGCCGGCGCGTATGTCGTCTGGCCGTTGCTCGGGCCGTCTTCGGTGCGCGATTCGGCAGCGCTGCCGGCCGATCGCTGGTTCGCCGCGCCGTCGGTCTACATCAAGGACGGCCGCTGGCAGAGTGGCATCACCGTGCTGCAGATCATCAACACCCGCGCCAACCTGTTGGGCGCGACCAAGCTGCTCGACGACATTGCCCTCGACAAATACAGCTTCATCCGCGATGCCTACCTGCAGCGCCGCCGCAGCCTGGTGTTCGACGGCGACGCGCCGGACGTGTCGGAGCCGGCCGATGCGTCAGCGGCCGACGCGCCGCCGGCCGCGGCTGCGCCGCCGGCATCGCCGGCCTCGGCCGCGTCCGCACCCCCATGACGATCACTGCCGTGAACCCCGTGCCGTGGTCGCGCGTTGATGGTCTCGTACCCTGAAAGGAACCTCATGTTCTCGAAACGACTGATTCACTGGCTCGCCGCCGCAATGCTGATCGCCGGCAGCGTGGTCGCCCACGCCCAAGCCGCCAAGGCGCCCGACGCGCTCATCAAGGAAGTGTCGAGCGATGTGCTCGACGCGGTGAAGGCCGACAAGTCGATCAAGCAAGGCGATGTCGGCAAGGTCATCGCGCTGGTCGACGCGAAGGTGATGCCGCACGTCAACTTCCAGCGCATGACGGCGTCGGCCGTCGGCCGCTACTGGCGCCAGGCCACGCCCGACCAGCAAAAACGCCTGCAGGACGAATTCAAGATCCTGCTGGTGCGCACGTATTCCGGTGCGCTCGCGCAGGTGCAGGACCAGACCGTCGAGCTCAAGCCGATGCGCGGCAGCGCGGACGACAAGGAAGTCGTCGTGAAGACCGAGATCAAGGGCCGCGGTGACCCGGTGCAGCTCGACTACCGGCTCGAAAATCTCGGCAGCGAATGGAAGGTCTACGACATCAACGTGCTCGGCGTGTGGCTGGTCGAGAACTACCGCAACAGTTTTTCGCAGGAGATCGGCGCCAGCGGCATCGACGGCCTGATCAACAAGCTGACCGAGCGCAACAAGGCGGCCAAGAGCTGATGTTGCTGCTCCCGGCCGCGGTCACCGCGCGTGAAGCGAACGACACGCGGCGCCTGCTGCTGCAGGCGCTGAAGGACGAGGGCGGTGCGGCGGTCGTCGTCGATGCATCGAACCTGACGCACTTCGATTCATCGTTGCTGGCCGTGCTGCTCGAATGCCACCGCGCCGCCGATGCCTGGGGCAAACCCTTCGAGCTGCGCCATGCGCCGCCCAAGCTCGCCGCGCTCGCGCGCCTTTACGGCGTCGACGCGCTGTTGTTGCCAGTCGCTAAGACCGCAGCCGCCTGACGATCCGCCAGCCGAGCAGCAGCGCGATCACGACGGCGTAGATCGCCACTTCGGCGAAGTTGCTCTTCGCCGCGCGCATCCAGAAGAAGTGCAGCAGCCCGAGGAGCGCGACCGCATAGACCGCGCGGTGCAGCGCTTGCCAGCGCGCGGCCCCGAGCGTCTTGATCGCGCGGTTGAACGAGGTCAGCGCAAGCAGCGACATCAGCAGCAGCGCAGTCGTGCCGACGAGGATGAAGGGGCGCTTCGGGATGTCGCGCACGATGTCGTCCCAGACCAGACCCATGTCTAGCCAGCTGTAGCACAGGAAGTGCACGCAACCGTAGAAGAACGTGAACAGCCCCAGCATGCGCCGAAAGCGCGCGAGCGCGGGCTGGCGCGCGATCTGGCGCAGCGGCGTCACGGCCAGCGTGATGCACAGGAAGCGCAGCGTCCAGTCGCCGGTGGCGCGCATCAGCTTTTCGGCCGGGTTGGCGCCGAGCGCGTCGCCGCCCATCGCGCTCTGGAACGCGCCGTACAGCAGCCACGCGAACGGCAGCAGGCACAGCGTGAACAGCAGCGGCTTGGTCCACGCGCGCAGCAGCAGCGGGCGGGCGCGCCGAGGCGGCGCCACGGCCGCGCTGGCAGTGGTCGCGGTGTTCATCAGTAGTTCTTCTTCAGGTCCATGCCGGCGTAGAGCTGCGCCACCTGCGGCCCGTAGCCGTTGAACATCAAGCTCGGGCGCTTCTTCGCGAACAGGCCGTCCTCGCCGATGCGGCGCTCGGTGGCCTGGCTCCAGCGCGGATGATCGACCTCGGGGTTCACGTTCGAGTAGAAGCCGTATTCCTGCGACGCGCTCTTGACCCAGCTCGTGGCCGGCTGCTTGTCGGTGAAGCGGATCTTGACGATCGACTTGCCGCTCTTGAAACCGTACTTCCAGGGCACGACGGCGCGCACCGGCGCGCCGTTCTGGTTCGGCAGCACCTCGCCGTACATGCCGAAGGCCAGCAAGCTCAGCGGGTGCATCGCTTCATCGAGTCGCAGGCCCTCGACATACGGCCATTCGAGCACGCGCGAGCCGACGAAGGGCATCGTCTTCGGGTCGGCGAGTGTCACGAACTCGACGAACTTCGCGTTGCCGGTCGGCTCGACTCGCCTGATCAATTCGGCCAGCGAGTAACCGATCCAGGGGATCACCATCGACCAGCCTTCGACGCAACGCAGCCGGTAGACGCGCTCTTCCATCGGGCTGAGCTTGAGCAGCTCGTCGAGGTCGTAGACCTTGGGCTTCTTCACCTCGCCTTCGATCGCGATCGTCCACGGTCGCGTCTTCAGGGTGTGGGCATTCTTTTCGGGGTCTCCCTTGTCGGTGCCGAATTCGTAGAAGTTGTTGTAGCCGGTCGCGTCGGCATAAGCGGTCGGCTTTTCCATCGTGACCGCGCCCGACACACTGCCGCGCGCGCCCGCCAGCGCGGCGAGCTTGCCCGGCCGCGCGACCTGCGCGAGCGCATCGCGCGCGGCCCAGCCCGCCATCGCCGTGCCGGCGATGCCACTGCCGAGCAGGCGCAGCCAGTCGCGCCGGCCAGCGTAGACCTCGCGCGGCGTGATCTCCGAGGCGCTCGGGTGATTGAAGCCGTGGTCGCGGAACAGATGCATGTCGATCTCACAATGGAACAGATAAGTCGGTCGCCGCGTGGCCGGCCTTCTTACAGACCGGCGCTCAGATCACGTCGCCGAAGTCGGTAGATCGGTCGAACAGTCGCAGCGAGCTTTTCGAGACGCGCTCGCGAAAACTTTTGCGCGCGAACAGCTTGGCCTGTGCCTGGTCGGGCAGGTCGGTGACATTGATCACATGCCGGACGATCAGCGTGTCGATCACGTCTTCGATCACGCGCACGAAGTCGGCGTCGAGCTGATCGAATTCGGGCCGGGCACTGCCACCGACGAAGGCCTGGACTTCGGGGTGGCCGTCGGGCAGGAACTCGGTTCCCGCGCTGGCGCTGCGGTGCAGGCTGTCGATCAGACCTTCGGCTGTGCGCTGGACGTACGGCATGGCTTACCTTCCGCGAGTGGAGCCAGCAGCGTACCGCAAGCGCAGCGGCGGCGTCGCGTGAAAAAGGCCGGGACAAGGCCGGCCTTTGGCGCGTTCGGCGTGACGGGTCAGTGCAGGCCGGCGATGTAGTCGGCCACGGCCTTGATCTCGCGGTCGTTCAGCTTGGCGGAAACGCCGGTCATCGCCAGGTTGTTCTTGCGCGCGCCGCTGCGGAACGCCACCAGCTGCGCTTCGGTGTAGTCGGCGTGCTGGCCGGCCAGTCGCGGGTACTGCGAAGGAATGCCGGCGCCGCTCGGGCTGTGGCAGCCGGCGCAGGCCGGAATCATGCGATCGGCGATGCCGCCGCGGTAGATTTTCTCGCCCAGTGCGACGAGATCCTTGTTTTTCGCGAAGCCCGGTTTGGCGGTCTTGCCGGCGTAGAACGCGGCGACGTTCTTCATGTCGGCCTCGCTGAGGGTGGCCGACATGCCGGACATGACCGCGTTGGCGCGCTTGCCGGACTTGAACTCGCTCAACTGCTTCACCAGGTACTCCGGGTGCTGGCCTTGCAGGATCGGGTTGGCCGGGCTGCCGCGCGAGCCGTCACTCGTATGGCAGGCGGCGCAGACGTTGGTCGAGGTGACCTGGCCCTTGGCCGCGTCAGGCTTGGCGACGGCCTTGGCCTCGCCCTCGGCGGCGTAACTCGCCGACGTGACGGACGCCGCGAGCAGCAGGCTGGTGAACAGGGTGGCGACAGACTTCATGGCGTGCAGCTATTTTCTGGTGCAAAACCCGGTGATTTTACAATGATGGCTTTGGACGACTCCATGGCCGAGCAAAACAATTCGAATCAGGCCGTTGCAGCGCCCCTGGCAGCCCCCGTGCTGACCGAGGCCGATCTCGAGAAGCGCGCGCTCGGCTGGACCCACACCGCGCGCTTTCGCACCACTGCGAGTCAGCTCGACCAGCTGCCGCAAACCGAGCTGCCCGAGATCGCGTTCGTCGGCCGATCCAACGCCGGAAAGTCCACCGCGATCAACATGCTGACGCAGCAGAAGCGCCTGGCGTTCGCCTCGAAGACGCCGGGCCGCACGCAGCACATCAACCTGTTCGACCTCGGTCCGAAGATGGTGCCGAACGCGATCTTCGCTGACCTGCCGGGCTACGGCTACGCGGCGGTGGCGCGCGGCGCCAAGCTGCGCTGGCAGAAGGTGATGGCCGACTACCTCGACGTGCGCCGCAGCCTCGTCGGCGTCGTGCTGATGGTCGATTCGCGCCTCGGCTTCACCGACCTCGACCAGCAGCTGATGAGCTTTGTCGCGCCGCGCGTGGGCAACGGTTCGGTCAAGCTGCTGGTGCTGCTGACCAAGTCCGACAAGCTCAACCGCAGTGAAGCCGCGGCCTCGCTGGCGAGCGCGCAAGAGGCGCTGGGCGACATCACGACCGACGAGGCGGATGTGGCGATCGCGATGTTCTCGGCGCTGAAGAAGGTCGGGGTCGGCGATGCGGCGAAGGTCTTGCACGCCTGGGTTCACAAAGGAGCTGGCCCGTGATCGAGACCTTCGACGCCGTCTTGCCGCACGGCATCACGCTGAGTTGCCGGGCGACCGGCAAGGCCGGCGCACCGCTGCTGATCTTCCTGCACGGCTTCCCGGAGGCCGCGTTCGTGTGGGACGAATTGCTCGAGCACTTCGGTGCTCGCTACCGCTGCGTCGCGCCGAACCTGCGTGGCTTCGGGCCGTCGGCGGCGCCGACGGAGCCCGAGGCGTATCGCGTCAAGCATCTGCTAAGCGACCTCGATGCGCTGATCACGCAACTCGGCGGCGCTCCGCTCGAAGCGCTGGTCGCGCACGACTGGGGCGGCGCCGTCGCGTGGACGTTCGCGGCGCTGCGCTCGGAGCGGCTCAAGCGCCTCGTCATCATCAATTCGCCGCACCCGGCGACCTTTCTGCGCGAGCTGCAGCACAGCCCGGCGCAGCAGGCGGCGAGTTCGTACATGAACTTCCTGTGCCGGCCGGACGCCGAGCAGCTGCTTGCCGAGAACGACTTCGCGCGCATGTGGCCGATGTTCACCAACATGGGCGCGGTCGACCCGGCGCGCGTCGGCGGCGGCTGGCTCACCGACGCCGTGCGCGACCAGTACCGCGCGATCTGGGGCGTCGGGCTGACGGGCGGCTGCAACTACTACCGTGCCTCGCCGCTGCGCCCGCCGTTGAGCGCTGACGATCCGGTGATGTCGATCAGCTTCGCGCCGGAGTTCGTCACGGTCAAGGTGCCCACGCTGGTGGTCTGGGCCGAGGACGACATCGCGCTGCCCGTCGCGCTGATCGACGGGCTCGAACCCTTTGTCCCGCACATGCGCCTGGTGCGTGTGCCGGGCGCGACGCACTGGATCGTCCACGAACGGCCGGCGTTCGTGGCGACTCAGATCGAGCAGCATCTCGCGGTGCCCGCGCTCCGCTGAAGCGGGTCGAGAGGCCGTCAGTTCACGCGGCCGACCTCGCGCATCACGGCATCGACTGCGCGCTGCACCAGCGGGCGCGTTTCGAGCGGCTGCACCAGGCCGGCTCCGGCGAGCCGCTCCAGCGCGCGCCGCGTGACCGAATCGGTGCGGCCGGCGCCGGCCTCGCTCGCGAACAGAAAGAACAGGCCCTGGTCGCTGCGCCACAGTAGCTGCAGGCGGCTCCAGCGGCCGTGCAGGAACAGGCGCAGCCGGTCACCGGCGCGCAGGCCGTCGATGCGCTGACGCGGGTCTTCGGCGGGCTCGCCCGTCTCTGTGGGCAACATCTCGGCGGGCACGGTTTCCAGCGACGTGATGTCGATCACCGAATCGCTGAAGCCGCCGTGGCCGGTCTGCGCGGGCAGCACTTCGTCGCGCATGAGTTGAACGATCTGCTCGGGTGTGAGCGCGCTCGAATCGGCGCGCGTGTTCGGCCGCAGCGCCTCGGTGTGGATCGCCATCAGTTCATCGAGCACACCGGCCTGCTCGGCGACGGGCAGCCTGATCGCCTCCATGCCGGCGCGCAGGCGCTTGAGCATGTCGGGCAGCATGCCGATGAGGCGTTGCCGGCTCTTCGGGTGGTCCGGCAACTGCACGCTCCACAACAATTCGTCGACGAGCTTGATGTAGCCGCGCGTCGTCTCGGACTGCTCGCCTTCGCGCAGCATCGCATCGGCCAGCACCTTGGCCCACGCGCCCGTGACGAAGCGCCGCACGCCGGCGGTGGTGCGCACCGGCACCATCTGGTCGATCAGGCGCTGCGAGAGCGTGTGCTCGAGCAATTCGCGGCGCTCGGCCAGTTGCAGCGCCTGCAACGTGGCCTGCGCGGCCTGGAGCTGGGCGTGCACCTGATTGACCAGCAGCGTGTCGAGCTGGTTCATCGCGCGGCGGTACATCGTGGAGTCGGGCGCCGCGGCGTTCGCGAGTTGGTCGGCGAGCGCCTGGCACAGCGTGCGCAGCGTCGTGATGCGCGCGTCGGCGGGCTGCGGCGTGGCGGGGCCGAGTTCGCCGATGCGGTCGATCAGCTGCCACACCGGATGCCGCGTCGTGCGTGTCATGTCGGGCTCGCGCAGCGCCACACGCAGCGACGAGCCGCGCAGCCGCGCAATCGCCGGTGCGACCGTCGGCGAGAGCTGCGGGTCGGCGGCGATCGCGTCGAACACGCGCGAGACCAGCTCGATGATCTGCCGCTCGCGCGGCGCCGCCGCGCTCGCGACGAGCGCAGCTTGCTGCGCGCTCAGGCGCCGGTTCGTCGCTGCGGCGGCCTCGGCCGTGTCGGCAGCGCCGGGGTGGCGCAGCAGTTCATCCAGACCGACCAGCGCCCGTTCGAACTCGGCGCTGGCGGGGCCCATGGCCGGGGTCGATGGCGTGCCCATCGCGACCGCCGCGTTCTCCACGCTGACCTGCATCGCCGCCGACCCGCCGGGCATGCTGGCAAGCAGGCCGCTCAGCGCGTTCGGCGCGTCGACGTCCGGCAACGACGAGCTGCGACCCGGCGCGGCGCCGACGTTGAGCACGACGCTGCGGTAGACGCCAGGTTCGACGCCTTGCGATTCGAGCCGCGTGCAGGCCCCCGCCCAGGCGCTCTTCAGCAGGCCAGCCGCGACGCCGCTGGAGACGCGCAACAGCGTGGTGCGGTGCACCGGCACCGGGCTGACGGCGCAGGCCGCCTGCCACAGCGCGCTGGCGCAGACTTGCGGCCGAAACGGATTGGACTCGGCGCTGACATGCCGCTGGCCGACGAGCGTCGAGGTGAAGGTTTGCAGTTCGCGCAGCTCCCACTCCGCGGTCGTGTCGATCAGCTGAATCGCGCGCGAGATCTCGATGTCGATCTCGACGCGCGATTCGTCCATCAGCTCCAGCCCGTCGGCGTCACCCGGCGCGTCAATCGCGGCGCTGCCCGTCTGCTCGCGCAGCACTTCATGCACGCCCGCGCCGAAGGCCTGGACGAACGCGCGGCGATAGGCCGCGGCGTGGGTCTGCAACGCCTCGACGACGGCGAATTGATGCGCACGCTCGCTGGCCAGCAGCGGGCTGTCCTTGCCATCGCGCAGCAGCTGCAAGGTGCCCGTCAACGTTCTCTCTATCAGCGCCGGCGCACGCGTCAGTTCATCGTCGACGAAGCGTTGCAACACGGAAGCGATCGGCATGGGCTCAACTGCGGAATGACGGTCGGTCATTATCCCGTGCGCAGCAATGAAAAAGGGCTGCCGAAGCAGCCCTTGCACGCGTGCAGGCGAGTGCCCGGACTTACATGTCCATGCCGCCCATGCCCCCCATGCCGCCCATCCCGCCCGGCATGCCGCCACCGGCGGCTTCGTCCTTCGGGGCTTCCGAGATCATGGCTTCGGTCGTCAGCATCAGCGACGCGACCGAGGCCGCGTTCTGCAGGGCAGTGCGCGTCACCTTGGTCGGGTCCAGGATGCCCATTTCGATCATGTCGCCATAGGTGTCGTTGGCCGCATTGAAGCCGTAGTTGCCCTTGCCAGCCAACACCGCGGCGACGACCACGCTGGCTTCGCCGCCGGCGTTGAAGACGATCTCGCGCAACGGCGATTCGATGGCCTTCAGCACCAGCTTGATGCCGGCTTCCTGATCCGGGTTGTCGCCCTTGATGACACCCGCCGATTGCTTGGCGCGCAGCAACGCGACGCCACCACCGGCCACGATGCCTTCTTCGACGGCGGCACGCGTGGCGTGCAGCGCATCTTCGACGCGGGCCTTCTTTTCCTTCATCTCGACTTCGGTCGCAGCGCCGACCTTGATCACCGCCACACCGCCGGCCAGCTTGGCCACGCGCTCTTGCAGCTTCTCGCGATCGTAGTCGCTGGTGGCTTCCTCGATCTGAATGCGCACTTGCTTGACGCGCGCCTCGATGTCGCCTGCGGCGCCCGAGCCGTCGATGATGGTGGTGTTTTCCTTGCCCACTTCGACGCGCTTGGCTTGGCCCAGATCGGCCAGCGTGACCTTCTCGAGCGTCAGGCCGACTTCTTCGGCGATGACCTTGCCGCCGGTCAGGATCGCGATGTCTTCGAGCATCGCCTTGCGACGGTCACCGAAGCCCGGCGCCTTGACGGCCACGACCTTCAAGATGCCGCGGATCGTGTTCACAACCAGCGTGGCGAGCGCCTCGCCTTCGACTTCTTCCGCGATGATTAGCAGCGGACGGCCGCTCTTGGCGACTTGCTCGAGCGTCGGCAGCAGGTCGCGGATGTTGCTGATCTTCTTGTCGAACAGCAGCACGAACGGGTTGTCCAGCGTCGCGGTCTGCTTTTCCGGGTTGTTGATGAAGTACGGCGACAGGTAGCCGCGGTCGAACTGCATGCCTTCGACGACTTCGAGTTCGCTGTTCAGGCTCTTGCCGTCTTCGACGGTGATGACGCCTTCCTTGCCGACCTTGTCCATCGCGTCGGCGATGATCTTGCCGACTTCTTCGTCGCTGTTCGCCGAGATCGTGCCGACCTGAGCGATTTCCTTCGACGTCGTCGTCGCCTTCGACTGCTTCTTCAACTGCTCGACCAGCGCCGTGACGGCCTTGTCGATGCCGCGCTTCAGGTCCATCGGGTTCATGCCCGCGGCCACGTACTTCATGCCTTCGTGGACGATGGCTTGGGCCAGCACGGTGGCGGTGGTGGTGCCGTCACCGGCGATGTCGGAGGTCTTGGAAGCGACTTCCTTGACCATCTGCGCGCCCATGTTCTGGAGCTTGTCCTTCAGCTCGATTTCCTTGGCCACGGACACACCGTCCTTGGTCACGGTCGGGCCGCCGAACGAGCGCTCAAGCACCACGTTGCGGCCCTTCGGGCCCAGCGTCACCTTGACCGCGTTGGCCAGGATGTTCACACCCTCGACCATGCGCGCGCGGGCTTCGCCGCCGAAAATTACGTCTTTTGCTGCCATTTCAAATTCTCCTGATTACTTTTTCTCGACGACTGCGAACAGGTCGTCTTCCTTCATCACCAGCAGTTCTTCGCCATCGACCTTGACGGTCTGGCCGCTGTACTTGCCGAACAACACGCGGTCACCGACCTTGATGTTCAGCACGATGAAGTCGCCCTTTTCGCTGCGCTTGCCAGGACCGACGGCGAGCACTTCGCCCTGGTCCGGCTTCTCGGCGGCGTTGTCGGGGATGACGATGCCCGAGGCAGTCTTGGTTTCTTGTTCCAGGCGCTTGACGATCACGCGATCGTGCAACGGACGAAGTTTCATAGCATCTCCTTGATGGCTAACAACAACATTTATCTGGGACAGGCGCAAAGTGGGCGCTTAGTCACTTTTAGTGGAAGCGCGACTTTCAGTCGAGAAATCCATCGTTAGCACTCATTCTTATAGAGTGCTAGCAATTGATTATAGAACCAGTGCGCGATCTTTCAAGAGGGCGCGTGTGTCGGGCTTTCACGACCCGTCGGGCAAGACCGCCAATGGGCGTGTCGAGATGGCCGAGCCCATCCCGGCCGAGCGGCGTTGTCAGGGAGAGCTTTCCTGATGCGCGCCCAGCCTGGCCCGCAGCATGTCGAGGTGGCCCTTCAGGTTGTAGCTGTCCACATAGTGATCGACGCCGAGCGTCAGCTTGGCCAGGGATGCCTCGATGCGATCCAGCTGGGCGCGGGCGCCAGGGCGATCGGTGGCTACCAGTGCACCCCGCCTTTCGAGATGCTCGATCTCATGGTACAGGCGCAGTATCCGCGCCTTGCCGCGCCAGGCGAAAAGCTTCGGGAGCAATTGCACGAGTGGCACGATGATGGCCAGCGCAGGCAAGAGCGTGATCGCCAGACGTTCCAGCAGGTTCGCGAGCCAGAACGGCAGGTAGCGTTGCAGAAATGGTCGGCCGTTCTTGAAATAGCGTTGCGACTCCGTACTCTGCGGGAAGTCGAGCGACTTTTCCGACGGGAACTCGCGCAGCCCGTTGATGATCGTCGGGGCCTTGTGAACGTCGGCGGCCACGTCCATCAAGAGAAACGCAATCGCCGGGTGCAGGTCCTTGTGGACGACGAGGTTGGCGGACGTCGCCACCAGCGTGATGTCGTCGCGTGGCAAATCGTTGGCCAGACTGATGACGCCGCGAGGCAAGACGAGCTTCGACAGCCACGGCAACATCCGCACATAGGCGTCGGCTCGCGCGAAGCTCACGGGCTCCAGCCCGGCTGACAGCGCCTGCACGATGCTGGGCGCGTCGGCGGCGGCCACCATGAAGGCGGCGTCGATGCTGCCGCTGGCGAGCGCTTGCACCGCCTGGCCTCCGGTCTCTTCGGACAAGGTCGCCGAGTGCTCGTCGATGTTGTTCGCCTGCAGGAGTTTGAGTGCGACGACCCGTGTGCCCGAACCCACCGGGCCGATGGCGATGCGCTGGCCCCGCAAGGGTTCGAGCGTTGTCGTGCGCGGCGAACCGGAGCGTGGCTTGTAGAACACCCAGATCGGCTCGTACGCCACGCTCGACAGGCTCTCCAGATCCGGTGCGCGCTCGGGGTCCGCGATGCCGCTTTGCATCAGCCCGATCGTCACGGTCGAGTTCGGTGCCGCCAGACGTTCGAGGTTCTCGACACTGCCCTTCGAGGGCCGCACCTCGAGCGCGATGCCATGCTTCTTGAACTGCTGCGCATACTTGGTGCCCCAGGCGAAGTAGGCGCCTGTTTCACCGCCAGTCGTCATCACCACCCGCTTGGGCGGCGGGGGCTCGATGTAGGTGAAGAGCACCCACAGCATGGCCGCCACCAGCAGCGCGAGCACGAGGCCAACCTGCAACAGCTCGCGGTCGTTCAGCAACTCCAGATCGCCGCTGCGCACGCGCTGCCATATCGAAGGCTCGTCGGCAACATCACCGGTCATTCGACTGGCCCCGCGGTTGATGAGTGAATGCCGGCCGGCAGCGCGCCGGCCGGGCAGGGCGCAGGCGGATCAGCTCAGCTTGCCGAGCGTTCCGGTGGCCTCGGCGAGCAGGTAGTAAAAGGTCACGCGGCTCTTTTGATTCGAGGCCTTCATCTTCTGAACCACGGTGGCGATTCCCGCATCCGCCGCTTCGGCGGAAAGCCCCAGCTTCTTGGCTGCGAAACCGTCGCGGACCGTCGCCAGCTCCTTGGGGTCGGAAGCGGAAACGAGTGATGAGTCGCGGTTCTGCAGGGCAATGCCGCAATACTGGACGATCACCGCCACTGCGGCCTCGCTCGCGCCAGGGGAATACTTCTTAACGTCTGCCACATAGTCGGTCATCCAGTGCTCCTTGAGTGAGGTTCGACGTGACCCCAAGCTCGATGAGCGCTCAGAGGTCGTTGATGCGAGCCGCAACCAGCGGCGCCGCCCGGCGAATTTACCCCATCGAACGGACGACTCGGCGCGGCGAAGGGCGGGCAAACCCCCAACTGGCCCGGTTGCGGGCCACGCGATAGTCACGACAACTCTGGAGACACCCCGTGGCCGACCACCCGTGGATCAAGTCGTACCCGAAAGGCGTGTGCTGGGACGCCGAACTGCCGCTGACGCCGGTGCAGCAGCTGCTCGACGATGCGGTGCGTAAGTGGCCCGAGAACCCGGCGATCGAGTTCATGGGCCGCACGCTGAACTACCGCGAGTTCGGCGACCTGGTGAACCGCGCGGCCAAGGGCTTCCAGAATCTGGGTGTCGGCCCCGGCGTGCACGTCGGCCTGTATCTGCCGAACACGCCGCACTATCCGATCGCGTTCTTCGGCGTGCTCAAGGCCGGCGGCACGGTCGTCAACTACTCGCCGCTCGACGCCGAGCGCGTGCTCGCGCACAAGGTCGAAGACAGCGAGACCGACTTTCTCGTCACGCTGGACCTGAACGTGCTCTACCCGCAGATGGCGCGGCTTCTCGGGGCGTCGCGGCTGAAGAAGCTGATCATCGGCAACATGGCCGACTACGCCGCGAACTCGGCCGCGGTCCGCGCGCATCTTCAGGGCGCGGGCCTGCTCGCGCCGGTGCCCGCGGACGATCGGCACATCCCGTTCGAGCAACTCGTCGCGACCGATGGCAGCTACCAGCCGCATGCGCTGGGCGACCTGAAGCAAGCGATCGTCTGCCTCCAGTACACCGGCGGCACGACCGGCCTGCCCAAGGGTGCGATGCTGACGCACGCCAACCTCACGGCGGCCTGCGCGCAATACATGGAGACCTCGCAGGGCGACCCGAAGGTGCTGACCGAAGGCGTCGAGCGGGCGCTCGTCGTGCTGCCGCTGTTCCACATCTACGCGCTGACCGTGAACCTGTTGTACGGCGTGCGGCTGGGTGCGCTGCTGGTGCTTCACGCGCGCTTCGATCTGGACGCCACCATCAACGACCTCGTGGCCAAGAAGATCACGATGTTCGCCGGGGTGCCGACGATGTACATGGCGCTTGCCAGCCACCCGAAGGTCAAGGAGGGCGCGCTGCGCTCGCTGCAGTTCTGCGGCTCGGGCGGTGCGCCGTTGCCGGTCGAGGTGGCGCAGCGCTTTTACGACCTCACCGGCGCGCAGCTGTGTGAAGGCTGGGGCATGACGGAAACCTCGCCGACCGGCACCTTCACACCCGCCTTCGGCATGCGAAAGGCGGGTTCATGCGGCATGCCGATCCCGAACATCGAGTTGCGCTTCGAGAGCCTGACCGAGCCTGGCAAGGAGGCCGCGCCGGGCGAACCGGGCGAGCTGTGCATCCGCGGCCCGAACGTCATGAAAGGCTACTGGAAGAACCCGGAAGCCACCGCTAAGGCCATGACCGCCGATGGCTTCTTCCGCAGCGGCGACGTCGCCCGCATGGACGAGGACGGCTTCGTCTTCATCGTCGATCGCACCAAGGACATGTTGCTGTGCGGCGGCTACAACGTCTACCCGCGCATCATCGAGGAGGCGATCTACGAGCACCCGTCGGTCGAGGAGGTGTGCGTGATCGGCATCCCCGACGTATACCGCGGCCAGTCGCCCAAGGCCTTCATCAAGCTGAAGAAGGGCGCGCCCGCGCTGATGCTGGACGAGCTCAAGGCCTTCCTGAAGAGCCGCATCGGCAAGCACGAGATGGTGGCCGAGATGGAGCTGCGCGCCGAGCTGCCGAAGTCGCCGGTGGGCAAGCTGCTGAAGAAGGACCTGGTCGACGAAGAAGCGCGCAAGCGAGCGATGACGGCCCCTTGATGCCTTCGGCATCGTCCCCCGAGGGGAGCTCGGTCCGCTTGGGGCGGCCCGGCGCTGGCCCGAGAGCCCGAGTACACCAACATTGGCGGAGAGCAAGATGAACCACCTCAGCGGCATGGACGCATCGTTCCTGCACCTCGAAACCCCCGAGATGCCGATGCACGTGGGCAGCCTGCAGATCGCCGATCTGCCCGAAGGCTACGCCGGCGACTACTACGAGGACGTGAAGCGCTGGATGGCCTCGCGCATGCACCTGGCGTCGGTGTTCCAGCGCAAGCTCGAGCTCATGCCGTTCGATCTGGCCAACCCGGTCTGGGTCGATGACGACGATGTCGATCTCGATTACCACGTGCGGCACGTCATCCTGCCGCGGCCGGGCACGATGGAACAACTCGAAAAATATGTCGCACGGCTGCATTCGAGCCTGCTCGACCGCAGCCGCCCGCTGTGGGAGATCTACGTGATCGAGGGCCTGAACACCGGCCAGGTCGCGGTCTACAACAAGATGCACCACGCGGCGATCGACGGCCAGGCCGGCGTCGCGATCGCGAAGGCGCTGCTCAGCCCGTCGGCCGTGCCGGCGCCGATCAAGGCGCCGCGAGCGCGCTCACGCGTGCATCAGGCCCCGCTCGGCGTGGCAGAACTCGCCGGTGCGGCGCTGAGCAACGCGGTGACCCAGTACATCAAGTTGTTCAAATCGCTGCCCACGGTGGGCCGCGCGCTGCGCAGCGTGGTCTATCCGGTGTCGGAGGTCGATGGCAAGCGCCACCTGACGATGCCGGCCGGCCTGCAACTCGCGCCGCGCACGCCGCTGAACGTGGCGATCACGAATCAGCGCTCGTTCGCCGCGCGCTCGCTGCCGCTGGCCGAGATCAAGGCGATGGCCAAGCGCAGCGGTGCGAGCCTGAACGATGTGGTGATGGCAATCTGCGCCGGCGCGCTCAAGCGCTACCTTGCCGACTACCACTGCGTGCCGGACAAGCCGCTCGTCGCCGGCGTGCCGGTGTCGCTGCGCGAGGCCGGCAACACCGACCCGAACAACCAAGTGTCGATGATGATGGTGAGCCTGGCGACGGATATCGACGACCCGATCGAACGCCTGATGGCGATCAATGCCTCGGCCAACGCCGGCAAGAGCTTGCAGGGCAAGGTCAAGAGCGCGATGCCGACTGACTTTCCGTCGCTGGGCGTGCCGTGGCTGATGAGCGGGCTGGTGTCGCTGTACGGCCGCTCGCGGTTGGCGAACCGGCTGCCGCCAATCGTCAACGTCGCGATCTCGAACGTGCCGGGTCCACAGTTTCCGCTGTACTTCGCGGGCGCCAAGCTCGCGGGGTTCTTCCCTGTCTCGATCCCCGGGCACGGCATCGCGCTGAACATGACGGTGCAGAGCTACAACGGCCTGCTCGAAGTCGGCCTGACGGCCTGCCGCCGTGCGATGCCCGACGTGGCGGACCTGGCCGATTACGTGGTCGAGGAGCACGTCAAACTGCGTGCGCTGATCGCTGCGCTGCCGGTGACCGAAGCCCAGGCCGTCGCCGCTGTTGTGGCACCGGTCAAGAAGGAGACGGCGCCAGCGCGTCGCCGAGCCGGCGCGGCGCCGGTCGCGCCGGTCGTCGCCAAGCGCGTTCGCAAGGCCGCGGCCCGCGCCGCGCGCGTCGCCTGATTCAACGAGCACCAGAGGGCACACATGGCCACTTCACCCGCCGCGAAGAAGCGCAAACCCGCCACCCAGGCGATCGCGTCCACGCCGGTCGCGCCGCTGCGCAAGGCCGCCGCTGCGGCCGACGCCGAGCCCGCCGGCCTCCTCAGCCTCGCGCGTGACCTGCGTTCGTGGACCGACTTCGTGCTCGGCATCGCCAACACCGCGGCCGACATGTCGTTTCGCGTCGCGGCGTCGCGCCTGACCAAGCCGTCGCACAAGGCGGCGGTCGAGAAGGCCGGCGGGGTGTTTCGGAGCCTGCGCGAAGGCGCCGGGCTGACCCTGGCCGACCTCGGCAGCGCGATCAACCTGAAGGACGTGAGCTTGCTCGAGCAGGTCGAGGGCGGCAAGGTCGGGCTGCCGTTCGAGATCATCCTGCGCCTGGCCGGCGTGCTCGGGCGCAACGACCCGATCCCGGTGGCAATGAAGCTGACGCGCACCTACAACCCCAAGCTGTGGGCCACGCTCGAGAGCCTGGGTATCGGCCGCCTCGCGGTGCAGGCGGGGCGCGAGCGCGAGTTTGCGAACATCTACCGCGCCAGCGACGCGGCGCGGCAACTCAGTGATGAGGAGTTCGCCGCGGCGCTGAAGTTCGTGCGCGCCTCGTTCGAGGCGGCGCTGGTGTTTCGGGCCGAAACGGCGTCCGGCAAGTGACAGCGGGCGTCGGCGGCAGCGGCTAGAGTTGCCGCATGGCCCGACCCCTGATCGCCCTCGACGCCGACGGCGTGTTGCTCGACTTTCACCTCGGCTACGCGGCCGCATGGGAGCGTGCCTTCGGCCACGCGCCGGCCGAGCGCGACCCGCTCGCGTACTGGCCGATGGACCGCTGGCAGGTCGAGCGGCTCGACGCGCCGCGGCGGGTGCAGTTCCGCGCCGCGTTCGACGATCACCTCTGGGCCACGATGCCGGCGATCGCCGGCGCGGTGGACGCCTGCCATCGCCTGCGCGACGCCGGATTCGACCTGGTCTGTGTTTCGGCGCTCGATCTCGAGTTCGAGGCGGCGCGGCTGCGCAACCTGCGCGCGCTGGGCTTTCCGATCGAGCGCGTGATCGCCACCGGCAACGCGGCCGGCGAGCGCAGCCCCAAGGCCGACGCGATCACCACACTGCAACCGATCGCGTTCGTCGATGACTACGCGGCCTACATGCGCGGCGTGCCCGAACAGGTGCACACGGCGCTGGTGCTGCGCGCACCGAATGGCAGCCCGAACACGGGTGCCGATCTGGCGCTCGCGAAATCAGTGCACGATGATCTCGCGGGGTTCGCGGACCACTGGCTGGCTCGCTGAACCGCGGGGCTCAGTGCGGCAGGGTGTTGCCGGGCGGGGCATCCGGGTCTTCGAGATCCGGCTCGGCGGCGACGGCATAGCCTTCGCTGGCCCACGCGCCGAAGTCGTTGTTCTTGCAGCGTGCGCTGCAGAACGGACGATACGCGTTGCTCGCCGAATAGACGCTCGGTCCGCCGCAGCCGGGGCAGCGGATCACGCGCGAACCCGTCACCTCCGCCCCCGAGCTCATGCGCACAAGGTCAATTCAAAGGCCGTGTCGGCCGCGTAGGGCTTGAGCCGCCCGTCGGCGTCCTGCTGCATCAGCCGCACCGACGCCATCAGCCGATGCCCGCTGATCTCGGGGACGACGTCTTCGGGCACCTCGAGCCGCACCCGCATCAGCAGGTAAGCGCGCCCCGCCGACAGGCTCTGCTGGTACTGGCCGCCGGTGGCGATCACCTTGTGCGGCACGCCCGCGTCGCGCAACAGGCCGAGCAGCACCTGCAGCGCCTCGGCCAGCGGCATCATCGTCGCGACCCATTGCATCAGATCTGCACGGCGGCGTTGCGGCGTGAGCTTCTGCCAGGCGTAGTAGGCCGGCAGATCGAATTCACAGGTGCCGCCCGGGATGCTGATGCGGCTGCGGATGCTCATCAGCCACTCGTTGCTGACGAGCGCCGCGCCCGCCTTGCCTTGCAGTTGGTTCAGGCCGTTGAAGGCGTGGTCGATGCGGCCGGTGACCTCATCGAGCGCGGCTTCGGAGATCGACGGGTTGCCCCGGTAGCTGCTGAATTGCAGCTTGTGCTTCTCCAGATCGAGCAGGAGATCGGATTTCAGGTCGGCGCGCGAGGCCACGTCCATGATCTCGAACAGCGTGGCCAGGGCGAAGTGGTGATCGACCGGCGCATCGCGGGCGATCAGCTGACCGAGCCGGTCGAACAGGTGTTCGAGGCGCAGCATCGTGCGGATGCTTTCGTTGAACGGGTGCTCGTAGAGGATCAAGGTGCGCAGTCCTGCGTTGGCGGTGCTGCGCCGATTGTTTCACAGCGCCGCGGCCGCCACACATGCCGCAGCATCGCGCTCAGGTCCAGCGCTGCCAGAGTGCGTGGACTTCGGCGGCGAGCTGTTCCGGCGTGATGCCATCGTTGAAAATCACCGCGTCGGCGCTGGCGCGCCGGCGCTCGCGGGGGGCCTGGCTGGCGATCACCGCTCGAACCGAGTCTGGTGCCCAACCGGAGCGCAGGGCGACGCGCGCGATCTGTGTCGCCTCGCTGCAATCGACCACCAGCACCTTTTCCACCTTCGCGCGCCAGCGGCCGGATTCGACCAGCAGCGGCACGTCGAACACCAGCGCGGGCGCGCCCTGGGCGGCAGCGGCCTGGCGCTCGGTTTCGACGCCGATCAATGGGTGAAGAATGGCTTCGAGGCGCTTCTTGGCGCCCACATCGCCGAACACCAGTTCGCGCATGCGCGTGCGGTCTAGCGCGCCGTCGGGTGTGATGAGCGTATCGCCGAACGCAGCCGCGATGCGGTCGATGGCCGCGCCACCGGGGAGGGTCAGCTGACGCGCGATCAGGTCGGTGTCGATGACGACCGCACCCAGTTGCGCCAGCAGCTTGCCGACCGTGCTCTTGCCGCTGCCGATGCCGCCAGTCAGACCGATACGAACGCTCAAATGGGAGGCATCCACAGGCGTGTCAGCTGTTCGCCGAAGAACAGCGCGGCGATGCCACCACCGGCCAGGTACGGGCCGAACGGGATCGGCACGTCGCGATCGTGCTTCTTGCCGACGACGAGCGCGATGCCGACTACCGCACCGACCGCCGACGACAGCAGGATGATCGACGGAATCAGCTGCCAGCCGAGCCAGGCGCCAAGTGCGGCGAGCAGCTTGAAGTCGCCCGCGCCCATGCCCTCCTTGCCGCGGATCAGCCGGTAGGCGTGGAACACGAGCCACAGCGACAGGTAGCCCGCCACCGCGCCGCCGACCGACGCGCCGAGCTTGATCGGCAGCCAGCCGAGCGCGGCCGAGACGATGCCGGCCCAGAGCAGTGGCAAGGTCAGGTCATCGGGCAGGTACTGGGTGTCGACGTCGATCAGCGCGAGCGCGACCAGCGTGGCCACGAGGCCGCACCACAGCAGCACCTGCGGTTGCGCGCCGAAGCGCCAGCCGCAGGCCGCGAACAGCAGCGCCGTGGCCACCTCGACGGCCGGGTAGCGCATCGAGATCGGCACCTTGCAGGCCGAGCACTTGCCGCCCAGTTTCAGGTAGCTCAGCAGCGGAACGTTTTCGTACCAGGTGATCTGGTGGCCGCACGACGGGCAGCGCGAACGCGGTGTCGAGAGCGTGACGAGCGCGGGCTCTTCGATCTTCACGCCCAGCAACTCGGCGCTGTCCATGCGCCAGCCGCGATCCATCATCAGCGGCAGGCGGTGGATCACGACGTTCAGGAAGCTGCCGATGCACAGGCCGAAGACGGCGAGCACGAGCGGCGACAGCAAGACCTCCAGGGTCTGTGGATCGATCGAGACCAAGAACTAGACGACCTGGCCGAGCTTGAAGATCGGGAGATACATCGAGACCACGATGCCGCCGATCAGCGTGCCCAGGATCACGATGATGAACGGCTCCATCAGGCTCGACAGGCCCTTCACCGCTTCATCGACCTCGTCTTCGTAGAACTCTGCCGCCTTGCCCAGCATCTGGTCGAGCGAGCCGGATTCTTCGCCAATCGCGCACATCTGGATCACCATGGTCGGGAACACGCCGGTGCTTTGCATCGAGGTGGTCAGCGCCGAGCCGGTGGAGACGTCCTTCTGGATCTGCTCGGTGGCTTCGGAAAACACCGCGTTGCCCGACGCACCGCCGACCGAGTCGAGCGCTTCGACCAGCGGCACACCAGCCGCGAACATCGTGGACAGCGTGCGCGTCCAGCGCGCGATCGACGACTTGTTGACGAGGTCGCCGAAGACCGGCACGCGCAGCAACAGGCGGTCCATGAACTTCTGCATCTTGACCGAACGTTTCCAGGACTGCAGGAAGAAATACGTGCCACCGCCGAGGATGCCGAAGATCAGGTACCAATAGTTGACGAAGAACTTCGACATCGCGATCACGATCAACGTCGGCGTCGGCAGGTCGGCGCCGAAGGACTTGAACACGTCCTCGAAGGCCGGGATCACGAAAATCATGATCACCGCGAGCACCACGAACGCCACCACCAGCACCGCTACGGGATAGATCAGCGCCGACTTGATCTTGTTCTTGATCGCCATTGTCTTTTCCTGGTAGATCGCCAGGCGGTCGAGCAGCGTTTCGAGAATACCGCCGGCTTCACCGGCTTCCACGAGGTTGCAGTACAGCGCGTCGAAGTACAGCGGGTGCTTGCGGAATGCCGAAGACAGGCTCGTGCCTGTCTCGACATCGCTGCGGATGTCGGTCAGCAGGCGCGTCATCTTCGGATTCGTGCTTCCGCGCGCGACGATGTCGAACGCCTGGATCAGCGGCACGCCAGCGCGCATCATCGTCGAGAGCTGGCGGGTGAAGATGGCGATGTCCTTCTGCTTGATCGACTTGCCGCCGCTCATGCGGCGCTTCTTCACCTTGTTGACCAGGATGCCCTGACGCCGCAAGCTGGCGCCGACCACGGCCTCGCCGCCGGCGCGCATCTCGCCGCGCACGACCTTGCCGTTCTTGTCCTTGCCTTCCCACTCGAAGACGATGTCCTTGACACTCTTCGCAGCCGTTGCAGTCGCCATGTTGCCTCTCGGGGAGTTGTTCCCCGTCCCGTTGTTTGTGGTGCTTCAGTACGTCTTCAACCGTGACTCATTCGTTCGTCACCGAGATCACTTCTTCCAGGGTGGTGACACCGGCGCGGACCTTGATCAGCCCCGATTGCCGCAGGTCGCGCACGCCTTCGCGCTGCGCCTGTTGTGCGATGTCCATCGAGGTGCCGGAGCTCAGGATGATTCTCTGGATGTCTTCGGTGATCGGCATCACCTGGTAGATGCCCACGCGGCCCTTGTAGCCGTGGCTGCACGACTGGCAGCCGACGGCACGGTAGGGGCGCCAGGTGCCGTCCAGATCGTGCTCGCTGAAGCCGGCCTTGAGCATCGCCTCGCGCGGGTAGTCGGCCTGCGCCTTGCACGTTTCGCACAGCTTGCGCGCCAGCCGCTGCGCGGTGATGAGCAGCACGCTGGAGGCGATGTTGAAGGGCGCAACACCCATGTTCAGCAAGCGCGTCAGCGTGGTCGGCGCGTCATTGGTGTGCAGCGTCGACATCACCATGTGGCCGGTCTGTGCGGCCTTGATCGCGATGTCGGCGGTTTCGAGGTCGCGGATTTCGCCGACCATGATGATGTCCGGATCCTGGCGCAGGAACGACTTGAGCGCGACGGCGAAGTTCAGGCCCGCCTTGTCGTTGACGTTGACCTGGTTGACACCTGGCAGGTTGATTTCGGCCGGGTCTTCGACCGTGGCGATGTTCACGCCAGGCTGGTTCAGGATGTTCAGGCAGGTGTAGAGCGACACCGTCTTGCCGCTGCCGGTCGGCCCGGTGACGAGCACCATACCGTAAGGGCGATGGATGCACTTCAGCAGCCGATCCTTCTCGATCTTCTCGTAGCCCAGCGCCTCGATGCCGACCTTGGCGCTCGACGGGTCGAGGATCCGGATCACGATCTTCTCGCCGAACAGCGTGGGCAGCGTGCTGACCCGGAAGTCGATCGCCTTCGAGCCGAACTTCAGCTTCATGCGGCCGTCTTGCGGCACGCGCTTCTCGGCGATGTCCAGTCGCGAGATCACCTTGATGCGCGACGAGAGCTTGTCCTTGATCGCGATCGGTGGCTGGGTGATTTCGCGCAACTCACCATCGATGCGGAAGCGCACGCGGTAGTGATACTCGTAGGGCTCGAAGTGCAGGTCGGAGGCGCGCGCGTTGATCGCGTCGATCAGCATCTTCTGCAGGAAGCGCACGACCGGCGCGTCTTCGACGTCGGAGGCCTGATCGGCGTTTTCCTGCGGCGCCGTGACATCGTCGGTGACGTCGAATTCAAAGTCACCCGAGGACATCGATTCGAGCGTTTCGGTCGCGCTGGCACCACTGGCTTCGAGAATCTTCGCGAGCTTGTCATGTTCGACGATGACCCACTCGGGCGACAACTGGGTCGCGAACTTGATGCGCTCGACCGCCTCCTGGTCCGTCGGGTCGGCGCCGCCGATGAACAACCGACTGCCGCGCTTGCCCAGCACGATGATCTGGTACTGGGCGGCGAGCTTGCCTTCGATCACGTTGCGCGGCAGGCGCTGCACGTCGACCGCGGCGAGGTCCAGGAGCGGCAGCGCCAGGGCGCTCGACAGCGTATGCGCCAGGTCGGTCGGCGAGACCGCTCCGGCCGCGATCACTGCCGCGACGAAGCTGCTGCGCTTGTCCTTGGAGGTGCGAACGAGATCTTCGGCGACCTTGGCATTCAGCTTTCCGGCGTGCACGAGCACGCGCGCCACGCCCGAGAGCGAAGACTGCGGAGCTTCTGCCAATGTGTCCACGATTTGCTGGCTCAATCCAATCCGTTCGAACAGAGCATCATCACCCAAACGTCAAATACTGTATACGCGAGCCGCACAGGCCCAAGCCAACAATTCACGCCCGTCCCGGCCCAAATGAAACAGAATGAACGCCGAGCCATTCGGCTCGTCTGCGATCGAGCGCCGAGACCGAGAAGCTCACAGAATCAACAGATTAGCACGCATAGTGCAACAAGGGGTTGATATCCCGCGGGCTGGGGCTGCGCGCCACGCGCGACCACGCCGGGAATGTGCCAAATATGGCGCGTCGCGATGATTTCCCACAGGAGGATGGTCGGGGTGAGAGGATTCGAACCTCCGGCCTCTACGTCCCGAACGTAGCGCTCTACCAGGCTAAGCTACACCCCGATTCTTGCCCTGCCGTTGCAGCAGGATCAACGCCGAGCCGTTCAGGCGGAACGGTCCACGGATCGAAAACAGAATTCTAGCAGAGCTTCCCGGTAGGGCGATTCGGGCAGCACGCGCAACGCTTTGGCGGCCTTGTCGGCCTCGGCCCGCGCCGCTTCCCGCGTTGCAGTGATGGCGCCGGTGTGGCGCACGATTTCGACGATCTCCGGCAGCCGTGCGACCTCTCCGTGCTCGATGGCATGGCGAATCAGTTCGCGTTCGGACGGCGTGCCGCGCTCCATCGCGTGCAGCAGCGGCAGGGTCGGTTTGCCCTCGCGCAGATCGTCGCCGACGTTCTTGCCGAGCTGTTCGGTCGCACCTTCGTAGTCGAGCAGATCGTCGATCAGCTGGAACGCCGTGCCCAGCGAGCGGCCGTAGTCGGCACAGCACTCCTCGACCTCGGGGCTGACTTCGGCGAGCACCGCGCCGATGCGTGCACTGGCCTCGAACAGCTTGGCGGTCTTGAACCGGATCACGCGCAGGTAGTCGTCCACCGACAGGTCCGGGTCGTGCATGTTCATCA
The DNA here is from genome assembly GCA_964247075.1 of uncultured Rhizobacter sp. Classification (GTDB taxonomy): domain Bacteria; phylum Pseudomonadota; class Gammaproteobacteria; order Burkholderiales; family Burkholderiaceae_C; genus LMDS01. The sequence goes on from CAXTSS010000006.1 coordinate 166,330, forward strand.
GTTGCAAGACCTCGCCTTCGGCGATCACGTTGGTGGCGTCGGCCAGCACTTCGAGCACGCGCATGCGATTCACCGACACCATCATCTGGAATGCGCGCGAGTAGACGAAGTCGCCCACCAGCACGCTCGCCGCGTTGCCGAACAGCGCATTCGCGGTCTGGCGGCCGCGGCGCAGCGCCGATTCGTCGACCACATCATCGTGCAGCAGCGTCGCGGTGTGGATGAACTCGACGGTGGCGGCCAGTTCGAAACGTTCCCGGCCGGTGTAGCCAAGCGCGCCGGAAAACAGCAGCACCAGCATCGGCCGGATGCGCTTGCCGCCGGCGCTGATGATGTAGTGGGCGATCTGGTTGATCATCGCCACGTCGGACGCCAGGCGGTGCTGGATCACGCCGTCCACTTCCCGCATGTCGGCGGCCATCAATGCCGCAGCGCTGGGCGCGGGGATCTCGTGGGCGGCGGGAGTGAGGGAGGGAGTCGGGTGCACGCTGGGCTCGGGTCGTCGGGGGGATTATAGAAAGTGGCTCCGGTTCGCCGACGCGTATCCGCCAGGAACGCCGCGCATGCTAGACTCACAGGCTCTGCGTGTTTTGCAGGGCTGCTGCGGTGGACGAGAGCCTGCCGCAACGGAATTCACCAGAAAGGGCTGATATGTACGCGGTCATAAAAACCGGTGGCAAACAATACAAGGTTGCCGCAGGCGAAAAGATCAAAATAGAACAGATTGCTGCGGATGTTGGCCAAGAGATCACGATCGACCAGGTGTTGGCCATTGGTGCCGGCGCCGATCTGAAGGTCGGGACTCCCTTGGTAACGGGCGCAAGCGTGGTGGCCACCGTGGTGGCTCATGGCAGGCATGACAAGGTGCGCATCTTCAAGATGCGCCGTCGCAAGCACTATCAAAAGCGGCAAGGTCATCGCCAGAACTACACCGAGATCCAAATCGGTGCGGTGAACGCTTAACAAGGAGCTGACTCATGGCACAGAAAAAGGGCGGCGGTTCGACACGGAACGGCCGCGACTCCCAACCCAAGATGCTCGGCGTGAAGGTGTTCGGCGGCCAGAAGATTCCGGCTGGCTCGATCATCGTGCGCCAGCGCGGTACCAAGTTTCATGCCGGGACCAACGTCGGCGTCGGCAAGGATCACACCTTGTTCGCGCTGGTCGACGGCCAGGTGAGCTACGCCATCAAGGGCCCGCGCAACCGCCAGACGGTCTTCGTCACGGCACTCTGATTCGCCTGCCGCGCGAGCGGTGCGCCACACGAAGAAGCCCCGGCCACCCCGGGGCTTCGTTCTTTGCAACGCTGACTTACCATCGCGCTCTACCTGAGCTACACCCATGAAATTCGTTGACGAAGCCACGATCGACGTCGTCGCCGGCGATGGCGGCAACGGCTGCATGAGCTTTCGGCGCGAGAAGTTCCTGCCGTTCGGCGGCCCGAACGGAGGCGACGGCGGCCGCGGCGGCAGCGTCTATGCGGTCGGTGATCGCAACCTGAACACGTTGATCGACTTCCGCTACGCGCGCCGCCACGAGGGCCGCCGCGGCGAGAACGGGCGCGGCTCCGACCAGTACGGTGCAGCGGCCGAGGACATCACGCTGCGCATGCCGATGGGCACGGTGATCACCGATGTTGAGACGAATCAGGTCGTCGCCGAGCTGCTCGTCCCCGACGAGAAGGTGCTGATCGTCAAGGGTGGCGACGGTGGCTTCGGCAACCTGCATTTCAAGACCAGCACGAACCGCGCGCCGCGCCAGAAGACGCCCGGCTGGCCCGGCGAGCAGAAGAAGCTGCGGCTTGAACTGAAGGTGCTCGCCGACGTCGGCTTGCTCGGCATGCCGAACGCCGGCAAGTCGTCGCTGATCACCGCGATCTCGAACGCCCGGCCGAAGATCGCCGACTACCCGTTCACGACGCTGCACCCGAACCTCGGCGTGGTGCGCGTCGCACCGGAGCAGAGCTTCGTCGTCGCCGACATTCCCGGACTGATCGAGGGCGCGTCCGAAGGCGCCGGCCTCGGCCACCTGTTCCTGCGCCACCTGCAACGCACGCACCTGCTGCTGCACCTCGTCGACTTCGCGCCCTTCGACGACGCGGTCGACCCCGTCGCGCAGGCCAAGGCCATTGTCGGCGAACTGAAGAAGTACGACCAGGAGCTGTTCGACAAGCCGCGCTGGCTGGTGCTGAACAAGATGGACATGGTGCCGCTCGAGGAGCGCGAGGCGCGCGTCAAGGACTTCGTCAAGCGCTTCAAGTGGAAGGGCCCGGTGTTCCAGATCTCGGCGCTCACGCGCGAGGGCTGCGAGCCGCTGATCCATGCGATCTACAAGCATGTGTCGAAATTGAAGAACGTCATTCCGGACGACCCCGATCCGCGTTTCACGGAGACGAGCGCAACATGAGCGTGGCGCTGCGCGACGCGCGCCGCATCGTCGTCAAGGTCGGCTCCAGCCTCGTGACGAACGAAGGCCGCGGCGTCGATGCCGAGGCGGTCGGCGACTGGTGCCGGCAGATGGCGATGCTGGAGCGCCAAGGCCGCGAGGTCGTGATGGTGTCGAGCGGTGCGATTGCCGAGGGCATGAAGCGGCTCGGCTGGTCGGTGCGGCCGAAGGAAGTTCACGAACTGCAAGCGGCGGCCGCTGTCGGGCAGATGGGCCTGGCGCAAATCTACGAATCGAAGCTGCGCGAGCACGGCATGGGCAGCGCGCAGGTGCTGCTCACGCACGCCGACCTGGCCGATCGCGAGCGCTACCTGAACGCGCGCTCGACCTTGCTCACCTTGCTCTCGCACCAGGTCATCCCGGTGATCAACGAGAACGACACCGTCGTCGTCGACGAGATCAAGTTCGGCGACAACGACACGCTGGGCGCGCTGGTGGCGAACCTCGTCGATGCCGACGCGCTGGTGATCCTGACCGACCAGCGCGGTCTGTACTCGGCCGACCCGCGCAAGGAGCCGGATGCGCGCTTCATCGACGAAGCCCGCGCCGGCGATCCCGAACTCGAACGGATGGCGGGTGGCGCCGGCTCGAGCCTGGGCCGAGGCGGCATGCTGACGAAGATCCTCGCGGCCAAGCGCGCGGCGAGCAGCGGCGCGAGCACGGTGATCGCCTACGGGCGCGAGGTCGATGTGCTGATCCGCCTGGCCGGCGGCGAGGCGATCGGTACCGCGCTGATCGCGCCGACGCAAAAGCTCGCGGCACGAAAGCAATGGATGGCCGATCACCTGCAACTGCGCGGCGCGGTGATCGTGGACGACGGTGCGGCGCGCAAGGTGCGCGACGAAGGCAAGAGCCTGCTGCCGATCGGCATGACCGAGGTGCAGGGCGAGTTTCACCGCGGTGACGTGATCGCCGTGCGCAGCCCGGCCGGCGTCGAACTCGCGCGCGGTCTGGCGAACTACGGCAGCAGCGAAGCCCGCCTGATCGCGCGGCGGCCTTCGAGTGAATTCGAGAAGTTGCTCGGGTACACGGCCGAGGCGGAGATGATCCACCGCGACAACATGGTGCTGAGCTAGTCGTCGGCCTTGTCCGGTGGGACGGACGCCGGCGCGTGCTCGTCGTCGTGATGCGCCTGTTGAGCATCATCCCGATGATGCGGCCGCATCCCCGAGCGCAGGTAGCGGTTGTGATGCGTGCCGCGCGGCAAGAAGCGCGCGAGCTCGGTCAGCGCCATCTGATAGACATCGCGCTTGAACTCGATGACCAGCTCGAGCGGCACCCAGTATTCGTTCCACCGCCACGCATCGAACTCGGGGTGATCGGTGGCGCGCAGGTTCATGTCGCTGTCGCGGCCGACCAGCTGCAACAGAAACCAGATCTGCTTCTGCCCGCGGTAGTGGCCGCGCGCGTCGCGCCGGATGAAGTGATCGGGCACCTCGTACCGCAACCAGTCACGCGTGCGCGCGACGATGCGCACATGCTCGGGCACGAGGCCCACTTCTTCGTGCAGCTCGCGGAACATCGCCTGCTCGGGCGTCTCGCCGTATTTGATGCCCCCTTGCGGGAACTGCCAGGAGTGGGTGCGGATGCGCTTGCCCCAAAACACCTGGTTTCTCTGGTTGAGCAGGACGATGCCGACGTTGGGTCTGAACCCTTCACGGTCGAGCATAATCAACCCCAATTCATTCGTTGAATTCATTATTACACCGGCGTGACGGGATACAACCCCTGCGGTTTCCCGCAGCCCTTCAGGGCCATGCAACCGGTGCCGCGCCCAGCCGCAAATCCTCTCGCGTCACGCCCATGAAAGCATCCCGGTTCTTCATCTCCACGCTCAAAGAAGCGCCTGCCGACGCCGAGGTGATGAGCCACAAGCTCATGATGCGAGCCGGCTTCATCAAGCGGCTCGGCGCCGGCATCTACAACTACATGCCGATGGGTTTGCGCGTGATCCGCAAGGTCGAGGCCATCATTCGCGACGAGATGAACCGCGCCGGCGGCATCGAGCTGTTGATGCCGGTCGTGCAACCAGCCGAGCTCTGGCAGGAGTCCGGCCGCTTCCAGAAATACGGGCCTGAGTTGCTGCGCCTGAAAGACCGGCACGACCGCGACTTCGTGATCCAGCCGACGAGCGAAGAAGTCATCACCGACATCGCCCGCCAGGAGCTGCGCAGCTACCGCGCGCTGCCGAAGAATTTCTATCACATCCAGACCAAGTTCCGCGACGAACGCCGGCCGCGCTTCGGTGTGATGCGCGGGCGTGAGTTCACGATGAAGGATGCGTACACCTTCGACCGCGATGTCGAAGGCGCGAGCAAGAGCTACGACCTGATGTTCGCCGCCTACACGCGCATCTTCGAGCGCATGGGGCTGACCTTCCGCGCCGTGGCGGCCGACAACGGCTCGATCGGCGGCGTGCGTTCGCACGAGTTTCAGGTTATCGCCGACACCGGCGAAGACGCGATCATCTACTGCCCGACCTCCGACTACGCCGCCAACATCGAGATGGCCGAAGCCGTGGCACCCGGTGCGCCGCGCGCGGCGCCCGCTGCCGCGATGGCGAAGACGCCGACGCCTGGCAAGAGCACCTGCGAAGACGTGGCCGCGCTGCTCGGCGTGCCGTTGCAGCACACCGTGAAGTCGCTGGTGCTGGCCACCGACGAGACCAACGACGCCGGCGATGTGCTGAAGACCACCGTCTGGCTGCTGCTGGTGCGCGGCGACCACTCGCTGAACGAGGTCAAGGCGAGCAAGGTCGAGGGCTTGACCAAGGGCTTTCGCTTCGCGACCGGCGCCGAGATCGATGCGCACTTCGGCTGCAAGCCCGGCTACCTCGGGCTGATCGGATTGAAGAAGCCTGTCAAGGTGATCGCCGACCGCACCGTCGCACAGATGAGCGATTTCATCTGCGGCGCGAACGACGCCGACTTCCACTTCACCGGCGTCAACTGGGGCCGCGACGTGCCCGAGCCCGATCTGGTGGCTGACATCCGCAACGTCGTCGCCGGTGATCCGTCGCCCGACGGCCGAGGCGTGCTTTCGATCCAGCGCGGCATCGAGGTCGGCCACGTGTTCCTGCTCGGCTCGTTCTACAGCGAGAAGATGAACGCCACCTACCTCGACGAGACCGGCAAGCCGCAGCTGATGCAGATGGGCTGCTATGGCATCGGCGTGACGCGCATCCTCGGCGCCGCGATCGAGCAGAACCACGACGAGCGCGGCATCGTCTGGCCAGCCGCGATCGCGCCGTTCACGATCGTGATCTGTCCGATCGGCTACGACCGCTCGGCCGACGTGAAAGCCGCCGCCGACCAGCTGCACGACGACCTGCAAGCCGCTGGCATCGACGTGATGCTCGACGACCGCGGCGAGCGCCCAGGCGCGATGTTCGCCGACTGGGAACTGGTCGGCGTGCCGCACCGCGTCGTCATCTCCGACCGCGGGCTCAAGGAGGGCAAGGTCGAATACCAGGGTCGGCGCGACCCGCAGGCGAGCACGATCGCCGCCGCCGAGTTGCTGCCCGCATTGAAGGCCAAGCTGGCGGCATGACGCTCAAGCGCCGCGCGTTGCTGATCGCCGGCGCCGCGGCGCTGACGTCAACGCGCGAGGCGCACGCCGGCGCACAAGCCGAAGAGCCGCTGATCGATTCGGTGCGGCTCGCGCTCGCGGCCGCGGTCAGCGATAGCGCACCGCCCAAGCCGAGCTTCGACACGATGGACGAGCGCCTCGTCTACCTGCGCTGGCTCGGCGAGATGAGCCAGCGGTTGCGCAAGCGCGAGTCCGAGCACCTGCGTCGCGTCGAGTTCCTCGAGACCGCGTGGTACGAGAGCAAGCGCGCTGCCATCGAACCCTCGCTGCTGCTCGGCCTGATCCAGGTCGAGAGCGGCTTTCGCCGCTACGCCGTGAGCAGCGCCGGCGCGCGCGGCTACACGCAGGTGATGCCGTTCTGGGCCCGACTGATCGGCGACGGCGACCCGGCGCGGCTGTTCCACATGCAGGTGAATCTGCGCTTCGGCTGCGTCATCCTGCGCCACTACCTGGCGCGCGAGAACGGCGACATGTACATGGCACTGGGCCGCTACAACGGCAGCCGCGGCCGGCCGGAATACCCGAACGCGGTGTTCGCGTCGCAGCGGCAGTGGGTCTACAAGCCGACCGCGGCCTGACGGGCTATCGCCACAGGCCGGCCCAGGCCTTGGGCGCGGCGCCGGCCACACCGATCAGGCAGAGCACGCGCTCGACGGTGTCATCGACCATCTCGGCTATCGTCGTTGGCCGGTGATAGAACGCCGGCAGCGGCGGGAAGATCACGCCACCCATCTCAGTCACCAGCGTCATGTTGCGCAGGTGCGCGAGGTTGAACGGCGTCTCGCGCACCATCAGCACGAGGCGGCGGCGCTCTTTCAGCGTCACGTCGGCGGCGCGGGTCAGCAGGTTGTCGGAGAGGCCATGCGCCACCGCGGCCAGCGTGCGCATCGAGCAGGGCGTGACCACCATCGCATCGCTCTGGAACGAGCCGCTCGCAATCGCTGCGCCGATGTCGGCCGGGTTGTAGGCGTGATCGGCGAGCGCTTCGAGCGCGCCGCGATCCAGGCCGAGTTCGTGGTGCACGTTCAACACACCGGCCGGGCTGACGACCAGATGCGTTTGCGCGCCCGCGGCTTTCAGCCGCTGCAGCAGCCGCACGGCATACACCGCGCCTGTGGCGCCGGTGATGCCGACGATGACGCGCGAGGTCAAGCCGTCGTCAGCAAGGGTTGCAGTTCACCGGCCTGGTACATCTCCATCATGATGTCCGAGCCGCCTACGAACTCGCCGTTGACGTAGAGCTGCGGGATCGTCGGCCACTGCGCGTAGTCCTTGATGCCCTGGCGGATCTCTTCGTCCTCGAACACGTTGACGGTCTTCAGGTCGGTCACGCCACAGGCCTTCAGCACCTGCACCGCGCGGCCGGAAAAGCCGCACTGCGGGAACTGCGCCGTGCCCTTCATGAACAGCACCACGCGGTTGGATTTGACGAGGGCGTCGATGCGTTGTTGAACCGATTGTTGAACATCACTCATGGGGGTCTCGCTGAGAGAATTGGGAACAATCACCGTTATACGGCAAACCGGGCCGCGTAGACTGGCGAGACCCATGACACCATCCATTCAGGTCGCCCTTTTTGGCGAGTGCATGATCGAGTTGCAAGGCGAGGCCTTCGGCACGATGCGCCAGACTTTCGGTGGCGACACGCTGAATACCGCCGTCTACCTGGCCCGTGCCGGCGCGCCGCTGGGGGTGCGCGCCCGCTACGCCACCGGCCTGGGCGACGACCGCTACAGCGACGAGATGCTGCGCCGCTGGCAGCTTGAAGGCGTGGCCACCGATCTGGTCCGGCGTCTGCCCGGCCGTGTGCCCGGGCTGTACACGATCTCGGTCGACGAGCGTGGCGAGCGCACCTTCACCTACTGGCGCGACAGCAGCGCCGCGCGTGGCTACTTCGACGTGCCGGAGACGCCGCTCGAGCGCGTGGGGGATGCGCTCGACGCGCTGTACTTCAGCGGCATCAGCCTGGCGATCCTCGACCCCGCCGCGCGCGAGCGCCTGTTCGAGACCGCGCGGCGCGTTCGCGCGCAGGGCGGCCGCGTGATCTTCGACAACAACTACCGGCCGCGCCTGTGGGCCCACGCGCGGACCGCGCAGGCCGCCTACGCGCAGGCGCTCGCCCTGTCGAACGTGGCGCTGGTGACGCTGGACGATGAGCAACTGCTGTACGGCGATGCCTCGCTGGCCGAGAGCCGCGCCCGCAGCCTCGCAGCGCCATGCGGAGAAGTCGTGATCAAGCAGGGTGGCGGGCCGGTGATCGTGCGCCTCGCCGGCAGCGCGCTCATCGAGGTGCCGGTGCAGCGCGTCGAGCGCGTCGTCGACACGACGGCGGCGGGCGATTCGTTTGCCGGTGCCTATCTCGCGGCGCGTCTCTCAGGAGCGGCCGCTGCCGATGCCGCCGCGGCCGGCGCGCGCCTCGCGGCGCAGGTGATCCAGCACCGCGGCGCGATCATTTCGCGCGAGCTGCTGCGGGGCTGATTCAGAACGCGTAAGAGACGCCGAGCTGCAGCAGCGGCGCGATCCGCATCTCGCGCACCGCGTCGTCCAGGCTCTGGCTGCGGATGACCTTGATGCCGCCGGGCGTTTGCGCCACCAACCCGAGGTCGGCGCTGAAGCTCCAGCCGCTGCGCGCCGACAGGCCGGTGTAGCCGAAGCCGAGGTAGGGCAGGGTTGCGTTGTCGCCGGTCGTATCGTTGGTGGAAGGCATCGCCGCCGGGCCGAACAGGCGGCTGCCGATGCTGAAGGCGCTGCCTGCCATGAAGCCCGGTTGCCCGGTGGCCAGCGAGGTCCGCGGGCCGAAGATCAACCCGCTGGTGGCGCGAAAGCCGCCCGCGCTTCCCGGGCCGACCAGTGAACGGCCGAAGTAGTAGTCGCCCATCAGGCTGGCGCTGCTGACCTTGACCGGCGTCGCAGTGCCCAACGAGAGCCGGCCCTGCCAGCGCGCCCACGGCAATTGATCGGGGTTCAGCGAGGGGCTGTCGCCCTCCAAGGCCATCGCCGGTGTTGCGATGAAGCCGATCACGGCGGTGAGGTTCCACACGGTCTTGCGCATCGCAGGCTCCTTCCAGGACTGAGGTTCAGAGCGGGCGCCTGCCGCGACCGGCGGGCACCGTGAAATCATTCTGCGCCGTTCGTGAAGTTTCGTGTGGGGTTGTCGGTGTAACCGATCGTCCGTGAGGGCTCGGTCGTGGCGTGTTTCACACGCGGCGTGCGGCTACCGGGTTGCGCCGGTGCAGCGCGGCTGCTCGCCAAGGTCGCGACGGGTTGCGATGCCCTCGAAGTCGTTCGTCCGCAACAGCGCCTGCACCGCATCGGCCTGGTCGTGGCCGTGTTCGAGCAGCAACCACGCGCCCGGCCTCATGCGCGCTGCGGCGCCTTGGACGATCTCGCGCAGCGCGGCCAGGCCGTCGCCGCCGGGTGTCAACGCGAGCGCAGGTTCGTGCCGCAGTGCGGGCAGGTGCGGGTCGCCGTCGGCGATATAGGGTGGGTTGCTCAGGACCAGGTCGAAGCGCTGCTCCGGCAGGGCAGCCCACCAGGCGCTCTGCGCGAAGGCCACGTCGAGCGCCAGGCGCCGCGCATTCGCGCGAGCCACGTCGAGCGCGGCAGCGCTGATGTCGGTGGCGAGCACGGTCGCGCTCGGGCAGCCGTGCTTCACGGCCAATGCAATCGCGCCGCTGCCGGTGCCCAGGTCGACGACGCTCGGCGCCGTCACGCCGGCGAGCAGTTCGAGCGCCCAGTCGACCAGCACTTCGGTGTCCGGCCGCGGCACCAGCACGTTCGCGTCGACATTCAGCAGCAGACCATGGAATTCCTTCTCGCCGAGCACGTAGGCAAGCGGCTCGCCCGCCGCGCGCCGCGCGAACGCCGAGTGAAACGCATCGCCCTGTGGCGAATCGAGGGCCGCGTCGTCGTGTGCGATCACCCAGCTGCGCGATTGGCCGAGCCCGTGCGCGAGGATCAGCTGCGCGTCGAGCCTGTCCACGCCCAGCGCGCGAGCGCGGGTGAGGGCGTGCGCGACGGTCGCGAACATCACAGCTCGCCGCTTTCCAGCGCTGCCAGTTGCTCGGCCGCCTGGGCTGCTTGCAGCGCCGCCGTCACGTCATCGAGATCGCCGTCAAGGATGGCCTGCAGCTTGTACAGCGTCAGGTTGATGCGGTGGTCGGTGAGCCGGCCCTGCGGGAAGTTGTAGGTGCGGATGCGGTCGCTGCGGTCGCCGCTGCCGATCAGGCCCTTGCGCGTCGCGGCTTCCTTCGCGGCGCGCTCGTTGCGGTCCTTGTCGCGCAGACGGGCCGTCAGCACGGCAAGAGCCTTCGCCTTGTTGCGGTGCTGCGAGCGGTCGTCCTGGCATTCGGCGACGATACCGGTGGGCAGGTGCGTGATTCGGATCGCGCTGTCGGTCTTGTTGACGTGCTGGCCGCCGGCACCGCTGGCGCGGAAGGTGTCGATGCGCAGTTCGGCCGGGTTCAGCGTGACCTCTTCGGCCTCGTCGGGCTCGGGCAACACCGCCACGGTGCAGGCACTCGTGTGGATGCGGCCTTGCGTCTCGGTCACTGGCACGCGCTGCACGCGGTGGCCGCCGGATTCGAACTTGAGCCGCGCGTACACGTCGTCACCCTCGATTCGGATCACCACCTCCTTGTAGCCGCCGAGGTCGCTCGTGCTCTCGCTCATCACTTCGGACTTCCAGCCGCGCCGCTCGCAGTGGCGCAGGTACATGCGCGCGAGATCGCCGGCGAACAGCGCCGACTCGTCGCCACCCGTGCCGGCACGAATCTCGACGAAGGCGTTGCGCGCGTCGTCCGGGTCGCGCGGCAGCAGCGCAGTCTGCAGCTCGGTGTGCAGGTGATCGACATCAGCGCGCGCCTCGGTGATCTCCTGCTGCGCCATCTCGGCCATGTCGGCTTCGTTGAGCATGGCTTGCGCGTCGGTCAGGTCGCGTTCGCGCTGCTCGAAGCGGCGGAATTTATCGACCAGCCCGGTGATCTCGGCGTGCTCGCGCGTCAGCTCGCGAAAGCGCTTCATGTCGCGCGCGACGCCCGAGTCGCCGAGCGTCGCGTCGAGCTCGTTCAGGCGCAGCGCGAGGCGCTCGAATTGTTGGCGGAGGGAGTCTTTCATGCGGGAACCAGAAGCAGATCAGCGAGAGGGCGACGCGCATCGGACGCGCTGTCGGCGGCGAGGGGTCGCCGCTACAGCTGATCGTCGGCCGGCAGCCGCGTGCTCTGGCGCAGGAACAGCCGCGACACCGTCTGCGCAAGCTGCGCCCGGTGTTCGCCATCGGCGGCGTGCAGTTCGGCGAGCGTGCCGTGCAGCATCTTCTGCGTCAGGCCGCGCGAGAGCGCTTCCAGCACCGCGTCCACGTCCTCGCCCTTCGCGAGCATCTTGCGCGCCCGTGCGATCTCGGTCGCGCGCCAGTCGTCGGCCTGGGTGTGCAGCGCCTGGATCAGCGGCACCGAGCCGCGCTGCGCGAGCCAGTGCACGAAGCTCTGCACGCCGGTCTCGATGATCGCCTCGGCCTGCTCGACGGCGGCCTGGCGTTTCTCGCTGCCGGCCTGCACCAGCGTCGCGAGGTCGTCGACGGTGTAGAGGTACACGTCGGACAGGCGCGCGACTTCGGGCTCGATGTCGCGCGGTACGGCCAGATCGACCATGAACATCGGGCGCTTGCGGCGCAGCCTCAGCGCGCGCTCCACGGCGCCCAGGCCGATGATCGGCAGCGAGCTCGCGGTGCACGAGATCACGATGTCGAACTCGGCGAGACGTGCGGGCAGGTCGGCCAGACGCACCGCCTCGGCACCGAAGCGGCCGGCGAGCTTCTCGCCGCGCTCCAGCGTGCGGTTGGCCACCGCCATCGCGCGTGGCGTTCGCGCGGCGAAGTGCGTCGCGACCAGTTCGATCATCTCGCCGGCGCCGACGAACAACACCTTGGTCTGGCGCAGATCCTCGAACAGCTGCGACGCCAGCCGCACCGCGGCCGCCGCCATGCTGATCGAGTGCGCTCCGATCTCGGTCGAGCTGCGCACTTCCTTCGCGACCGCGAACGAGCGCTGGAACATCTGATGCAATGACCCGCCCAAGGTGCCGGCAGTCTCGGCCTCGCGCACCGCCTGCTTCAGCTGGCCGAGAATCTGAGGCTCGCCCAGCACCATCGAGTCGAGCCCGCTGGCGACGCGAAACGCATGCCGCGCCGCGGCGCCGCCTTCGAGCACGTAGGCGTGCTCGCGAAGCGTGCTGCCACTCACGCCGCCGAGGCCGGCGAGCCAATCGACGGCTGGGTTCACGAGGCCGGGGTTGGCACCGACGTAGAGCTCGGTGCGGTTGCAGGTCGAGACGATCGCGACCTCGCTGACGCGCTGCAACCGCTCACGAAACGCATGCAGAGTCGGTGCCAATTGTTCCGGCGTGAACGCGAACCGGCCGCGCAGATCGACCGGCGCGGTGGTGTGGTTCAAGCCGAGGGCGAAGACGCTCATGTTCCGAATTATAAAATCTGACGACCTGACGCGTTGTTGCGATGTGTCAAACCCCGCAAAGGAGGCTCCCTTGGGCCCTCTCGACGCCATCTGGCACCTGCTGAACCTTTTCGGCCCCGCCGCCGGGCTGGCGCTGATCGCGCCCGCGCTGGCCAAGCTGCTGTGGAGGCGCGACCTGAAAAGCGTCGGGTGGGTGCGGCTCAGCCTCTGGGTTTTCGCGGCCTGCGCGCTCGTCACCGTGGCTGGGCTGATCGTCTTCGGCCACGACGGCAAGATCGCGACCTACGCCGCGATGGTCGGCGCCTGCACGCTCGCGTTGTGGTGGTTCGGGTTCGTCTCGAAGTCGCGCTGAAGAACCTCGCCACGCAGCGAATGCGCGTTGACCGCCGTGATGGTCACATCGACCATCTGCCCCTTCAGCTGTGACGCGCCCTTGAAATTGACCATGCGGTTGCACTCGGTTCGGCCGGTCAGCTCGGCGGCGTCCTTGCGCGACGGGCCTTCGACCAGCACGCGTTGCACCGTGCCCAGGCGCGAATCGCTGATCGCCTTCGCGCTCTCGGTGATCGCCTTCTGCAGCACATGCAGGCGCTTCATCTTCTCGATCTGCGGCGTCTCGCCGATGAGTGCGGTGGCCGGCGTGCCGGGCCGTGGGCTGAAGACGAAGCTGAAGCTGTCGTCGAAGGCCACGTCGGCGATCAGCTTCATCATCGCGGCGAAGTCGGCCTCGGTCTCGCCGGGGAAGCCGACGATGAAGTCGCTCGACATGCTGATGCCAGGCCGCACCGCGCGCAGCTTGCGCACCGTGCTCTTGTATTCCATCGCGGTGTAGCCACGCTTCATCGCCATCAGGATGCGGTCGCTTCCGTGCTGCACCGGCAGGTGCAGGTGGTTCACGAGCTGCGGCACGCGGGCGTACACGTCGATCAGGCGCTGCGTGAACTCGTTGGGGTGGCTGGTGGTGTAGCGGATGCGCGCAATGCCGGGGATGCCAGCCACGGCTTCGATCAGCAGCGCGAAGTCGGCAATATCAGCCGTGCGGCCCATCGCGCCGCGGTAGGCGTTGACGTTCTGGCCTAGCAAGGTCACTTCCTTGACACCCTGCGCGGCCAGGCCGGCGACTTCCGTGAGCACATCGTCGAAGGGCCGCGAGACCTCTTCGCCGCGCGTGTACGGCACGACGCAGTAGCTGCAGTACTTGGAGCAGCCTTCCATGATCGAGACAAAAGCGCTCGCGCCATCCACGCGTGCCGGCGGCAGGTGATCGAACTTCTCGATCTCCGGGAAGCTGATGTCAACCTGCGGGCGCGATTGCGCGACACGTGCGTTCAGCATCTCGGGCAAGCGGTGCAATGTTTGCGGGCCGAACACCACATCGACATACGGCGCGCGCGCGATGATGGCCGCGCCTTCCTGGCTCGCGACGCAGCCGCCGACACCGATCAGCACGCCTTTGGCCTTCAGGTGCTTGACACGGCCGAGATCGCTGAAGACCTTCTCCTGCGCCTTCTCGCGCACCGAGCAGGTGTTGAACAGGATCAGGTCGGCTTCTTCGACGTCGGTGGTCGGCTCGTAGCCTTGCGCGGCGTGCAGCACGTCGGCCATCTTGTCCGAGTCGTACTCGTTCATCTGGCAGCCGAACGTTTTGATGAACACCTTCTTCACGGCTTGATCCAAGTGCGCGTGTTCGGATCGAAGCTCCAGGCTTGCGCTTCGTCCAGCGTCGTCGGCCAGGGTTTCACCGCCGCTTCGTCAGGCGTGAGGATCCACACCTCCTTGACGCGATCGGCGGCGAGGTCGAGCGTGTAATGCACCAGCATCTTCGCGCCGACGATGCCCGGGGTCATCAGGTTCATGTTGTCGGGGCTGTGCACGCGCGCACCGGGTGCGAGTTGCGTGGTGCGGCCGTTCAGCAGGATGGTCGGGTGGTCGCCGAAGACCATCGCGCCGCGCAGCGTGTTGGGCGGAAAGGCGCGCAGCATCTGGGCCGAGGCGGTGGCATGGAGGCTGGCCGCGAAGACGATCACGGCGGCCAGAGCACAGCGGTACATGGTGTTCATCCAGTGGCTGTCGAAGTGGAACGAGGCCCGCATTTTACCGTGAGGGGTGGCGCCGGGTACCATGGCCGACCGCTCTCGTTCCGCCCGGAGTTCACATGTTCGGCATTGCTGACTACCCCTCGTTCGTCGCCGCGATCGTCGTCTTCCTGATGATCCCCGGCCCGGGCAATCTTGCGCTCATCACCTCCACCGGCAAGGGCGGCCTGCGTGGCGGCTTCGCCTGCATCTTCGGCCTGATCGCCGGCGACCAGGTACTGATGTGGCTGGCGGTGGCCGGCGTGGCGGCGCTGCTGAACGCTTACCCGCCGGCGTTCCATGCGGTGCAGTGGCTGGGCGCGGCCTACCTGGCGTGGCTGGGACTGCGCATGATCCTCGCGAAGGCCGGCGACCAGCCGGTGCTGCAGATGAAGGCCAAGCACTACTTCAGGCAGTCGCTCGTGATCACCTTGCTGAACCCCAAGGCGATCGTGTTCTACATGGCGTTCTTCCCGCTGTTCGTCGATCCGGCGCGGCACCAGGGCTTGCTCACCTTCGGCGTGATGGCGACGACGATCGCGGCGCTGACCTTTCTCTACGGCCTGATCGTGGTGCTGCTGACGCACTTTCTCGCCGAACGCCTGCGCGCCAATCCGAAGATCTCCGGCGGCTTGCAGAAGCTCGCCGGCGTCTTCCTGATCGGCTTCGGCGTCAAGCTGGCGTTGACGCGCTGAGCAGCGTCCCGCTCACCTCGCCGAGCCCGATGCGCGCCGCGCCGGCGCGCTCGCAATGGCCGCGCAGGATGATGGTGTCGCCGTCCTGCATGAAGCTGCGCTCCTCGCCGTTCGGCAGCCGAACCGTCTGCTTGCCGCCGAGCGAGAGTTCGAGCAGCGAGCCGCCTTGCTCGGGCTTGGGGCCCGACAAGGTGCCCGAGCCGAACAGGTCGCCGGGCGCGAGGTTGCAGCCGTTCACGGTGTGGTGCGTGACGAGCTGCGCGAGCGTCCAGTACGCGCTCTCGGCGACGTTCGATTGCGACAATATCACCGCCGCTTCACCGGCCGCGCGCATCTTCGCGGTCTGCAACCAGACGCTGAGCGCGATGTCGAACGCGCCTTCGCTGCGATTCGCCGCGCTGTCGAGGTAGGGCAGTGGCTGCGGGTCGCCGTCAGGCCGCGTGAAGGCCTTGCGATACGGCGCGAGCGCCTCCAGCGTCACGATCCACGGCGAGATCGTCGTCGCGAAGTTCTTCGCCAGAAACGGCCCGAGCGGCTGGTACTCCCAGGCCTGCAGATCGCGCGCCGACCAGTCGTTCAGCAGGCACACGCCGAACAGGTGATCCTCCGCCCGCTCGATCGAGATCGGCTCGCCGCGCACGTTGCCGGGGCCGATCAGGATGCCGAGTTCGAGCTCGTAGTCGACGCGCTGGCTCGCACCCAGCACCGGCGCATCGGCCGGGCCCTTGAGCTGACCTTGCGGGCGACGGAAGGTCTGGCCGCTGACGCCGATCGACGAGCCGCGACCGTGGTAACCGATCGGCACCCATTTGTAGTTCGGCAGCAGCGGGTTGTCGGGGCGGAAGAGCTTGCCGACCGTCGTCGCGTGGTGGATGCCGGTGTAGAAGTCGGTGTAGTCGCCGATGCGGCACGGCAGGTGCATCGTCGCCGCCGAGCGATTGACCAGCGCATGCCGCCACTCCGCGTGCAAGGCGCTGCCTTCGGCCAAGCCCTTCGAGATCGCCGCGCGCAGTGCGCTGCGCTCCGGCTGCGCAGCGGCCATCAGCGCGTTCATGTCGTCGGTGGCGATCAGCTTGGTCGCGCGCAGATCGAGGATCTGGTCGCCGATCGCGACACCGATGCGCGGCGCCTCGTTCGGCCCGATGCTGAAGCTGCCGAACGGCAGGTTCTGGATCGGAAAGTCATGGCCCGGCACGTTGGCCGACGCGACCCAGCTGCGCAGCGCCGGGTCATGGGTGGCGTTGAGCGCAGTCATGGCTTGAACTGGTCCTTCAGGCCGGCCCAGCAGTCGGCGTAGCGCGTGTCGAGCTGCGGGCTCGTCAGCGCGAACTCGGTGGGGATGAAGCGGTAGCGGCTCTCGAACATGAAGGCGAGCGTGTTGTCCAGCTTCTGCGGCTTCAGATCGGCGCTGCTGGCACGCTCGAAGGCTTCCGCGTCGGGGCCGTGCGGCACCATGCAGTTGTGCAGGCTTGCGCCGCCGGGCTTGAAGCCCTCGGGCTTGGCGTCGTACTCGCCGAGCACCAGACCCATGAACTCGCTCATCAGGTTGCGGTGGTACCAGGGCGGGCGGAAGGTGTCTTCCATCACCAGCCAGCGCGGCGGGAAGATCACGAAGTCGCAGTTCGCGGTGCCCGGCGTGTCGCTCGGCGACGTGAGCACCGTGAAGATCGACGGATCCGGGTGGTCGAAGCTGATCGAGCCGATCGTCATGAAGTTCGCGGTGTCGTACTTCACCGGCGCGAGGTTGCCGTGCCACGCGACGACGTTGAACGGCGAGTGCGCCATCGGTGCGCTCCAGAAATGGCCGCCGAACTTCTTGACGAGTTCGTAGTCGCCCGGCGTGTCTTCGAACGCTGCGACGGGCGCCTGGAAGTCACGCGCGTTCGCCAGACCGTTCGAGCCGATCGGGCCGAGTTCGGGCAACCGAAACTGCGCGCCGTAGTTCTCGCACACGTAGCCGCGCGAGGGTCCGTCCGGCAGCTCGACCTTGAACGCCACGCCGCGCGGCAGCAGCACGATCTCGCCCGGCTTCACGTCGAGCGCGCCCATCTCGGTGACAACGCGCAGCCGCCCCTGTTGCGGCACCAGCAGCATCTCGCCATCGGCGTTGACGAACGCGCGGCGCTGCATCGAGCGATCGGCCAGGTAGACGTGCGCGGCGATGCCGGTCTGCGCCTCGGCGTCGCCGTTCGCGGCGAGCGTGCGCATGCCGTCGATGAAATCGCAGGCCGGCGTGCCGATCGCGAACGGGTTCCAGCGCATGGGCTCCGGCGCCAGCGGCACGCGCGTGTCGGCGCCGGTGCGCCACAGCGGATGGGCACACGCCTGATAGCGGCCGGACACGACCGAAGGCTGGCGTCGGTAGAGCCAGCTGCGCCGGTTCTCGTGGCGCGGTGCGGTGAACGCGGTGCCCGAGACGAGCTCGGGGTAGAGCGCCAGCGGCGGACGCTGCGGGCTGTTGCGGCCTTGCGGCAGCGCGCCATCGACGGCTTCGGTGGTGTGCTCGTTGCCGAAGCCGCTCTGGTAGCGCAAGTAGGGGACGGGAATGCTCATGCGATCAATCCTGGGGCGGAATCGTCATCCATCTTGCGCGCCGCGTCCAGGGCCTGCTGCAGCACGGCTTGTGTGCCGATGTGGTTGGCGAGCAGCAGCACGAGGCGCGCGTTCAGCGCATGGCTGCGCGCGACCGGCAGGTCGCGGTGCGCGTCGATCAGCGCCTCGTAGAAATCGTCGGGCGCGCTCAGGTGCGGGGTGGTGATCAGGTTCATCGTCGCGCTTTCAGGGCAGGGCGAGCGCGCGGCGCATCGCGTGGCTCACGGCCTCGGCGGAAGGCTGGCGCCAGCGCGCGCAGACGTGCTGGTCCGGGCGCAGCAGCACGACCGAGCCGGGCAGCAGGTCGTAGCGCTCGGCGATCACGCCGTCGCGATCGACCAGGTGGCCGGGGGTGGGCTTGTCGCCGCACGGGCCGATGTTGATGACCTTGAGCGGCAGGCCATGCAATGAAGTGTCGTCGCCGAACACCAGCGCGGTGAAGCCGTCGCCGAGTTCGCGCAGCAACCAGCCGTCGCGGCCGTCGGCGAGCGTGACGGGCGCGTCGGCGGCGGCCGCGCCCGGCACCATGCGGCCCTCGAAGCGCGCGCTGTCGGGCGTGTTCAACGCGGAGCCGTGCAGCGTCGCCGGCACCGAGAGCCGGCCGCTGTTCACCAGCGTGCGCGCGAACGCATGCTCGCGCGCGAGATCGAGCACCGCGTCGCGGAACAAGCGGCTGATCTCGCTCTTCGGCGTGATGAAGTCGGTCGCGCGCGTGGAGTTCAGGATGTTCTCGTCGGCCGCGTATTCGCGCTCGCTGGCGTAGGTGTCGAGCAGCGCGTCGGGTGCGGCACCTTGCAGCACGAGCGCGAGCTTCCAGCCGAGGTTGTCGGCGTCCTGCACGCCCGAGTTCGCGCCGCGCGCGCCGAACGGCGAGACGCCGTGCGCCGAGTCGCCGGCGAACAGCACGCGACCATGGCGGAAGCGCTCCATGCGCTGGCAGGCGAAGGTGTAGACGCTCGCCCATTCGAGCTCGAACTGGGCGTCGTCGCCCAACAAGGCCTTGACGCGCGGGATGATGTTCTCCGGCCGCTTCTCGACCTCGGGATCGGCGTCCCAGCCGAGCTGGAAGTCGATGCGCCAGACGCCGTCGGGCTGCATGTGCAGCAGCACGCTCTGGTTCGGATGGAAATCGGGATCGAACCAGAACCAGCGCTCGGCCGGCCGATCCAGATCCTTCATCTTCACGTCGGCGATCAGGAAGCGGTCGCGGAACACGCGGCCGGTGGGCTTCTCGCCAATGAGCTCGCGCACCGTCGAGCGGTTGCCGTCGCACGCAACGACGTGATCGGCCGCGAGCTCGTAGCGGCCGTCGGGCGTCTCGATCGTCAGCAGCGCGTGGTCGGCCTGTTGTGCCACGCCGACGACCTTGTTCTTCCAGCGCAGGTCGATCAGCGGCAACTCCGCGACGCGCTGCGCCAGATAGCCTTCGACGTAATACTGCTGCAGGTTGATGAACGCCGGCCGTTCGTGCCCGGCTTCGGCGAGCAGGTCGAAGCTGTAGATCTGCGCGTCGCGGAAGAACACCCGGCCGACGTTCCACGACACGCCCTTGGCGACCATCGCCTCGCCGCAGCCGAGCCGGTCGAAGATCTCCAGCGTGCGCTTGGCGAAGCAGATTGCGCGCGAGCCGGTCGAGAGCGTGTGGTCGTTGTCGACCAGCACCACCGGCACCTGGCGCTGCGCGAGGTCGATCGCCAGAGCGAGACCCACTGGGCCGGCGCCGACGACGACGACCGGGCGACGCACCGGCGTGGCGGCGTCCTGATCGGCGCTGCGCTTGTGGGCGAAGGTCAGGCGCTGGAAGTCGATCTCTTCCGCCACGGCGTCATCCTTCCAGCGTCTGCCACATCTCGATATCGCGCTGGGCGGTCCAGATGCGCGGGTCGGGGTACTGCGTCACCTCGTCATAGCAGCGCGTCACGTCGAACGGCATGCAGTGGTCGAAGATCACCCAGTGCCCGTACTTCGGCTTGAGCCTGGCGAAGGTCTCCTTGTAGACCGCGTTCAGGTCCTTGCCCGCGGCCACGCCGGCCTGCACGCTGCCTCGCACATCGGCGATGAAGCCACCGGTGGCCTTCAGGCCGGCCGCGACCTGCGCTTCGCCGATCAGCGCCGGTCCGCGCCCGGGCACCAGCGCGAGGGGCTTCAGCGCGGCCACGTTCTCCAGCGTCTGGGGCCAGTCCTTGAAGTAGGCGTCACCGGCGTAGGGCGTGGCGTCGAACTCGACCAGGTCGCCGCTGAGCAAGGTGCGCTCCTGCGGGAGCCAGACGACGGTGTCGCCCTTGGTGTGGCCGCGGCCGAGCTGCAGCAGTTGCACTTCCAGCTTGCCCAGCCACAGCGTCATCTTGCCGGTGAAGGTCATGGTCGGCCAGGTCATGCCGGGCGGCACGGTCTCGACGTTGCTGAACAGGCGCGGGAAGCGGCCGATCTCGCTGGCCTTGTCCTGCTCGCCGCGCTCGACGATCAGGTCGTAGGTGTCTTGACTCGCCAGGATCTGCTGCGGCGCATAGGCCGAGGCCCCGAGCACGCGCACCGCGTGGTAGTGCGTGAGCACCACGTACTTGATGGGCTTGTCGGTGACTTCGCGGATGCGGCGAATCACGTCGGCCGCCATCGCTGGCGTGGCCTGGGTGTCGGCCACGAGCACGCTGTCGTCGCCGATGATGATGCCGGTGTTGGGATCGCCTTCGGCGGTGTACGCGTAAGCGTGCTCGGACAGGCGTGTGAAGCTGATCTTCTTTTCTTCCAGATCGGCCTGGCTGGCGAACACTTTGGGCTGGCTCATCGATGCACCTTGAAGATTTGCTTAAACAGAAGTAGTTTGCTTTAGGCGAATTTGGATCTTAGTTCATCCGTTAAATGATGTCTAATGCAATTTGCTGGGTTGAGGCGAGGATCGCGCGATGGCGACGGGGAAGGAGCGGGTTCAGCGTGGTATCCAGAGCATCGAGGTGGGCGGGCAGGTGCTGCTCGCGCTCGTCCATCAGGGCCGGCCGATGGCGTTGAAGGATCTGGCGCGCGAGGCCGGCATGGTGCCGGCCAAGGCCCACCCGTACCTGGTGAGCTTCGCGCGCCTCGGGCTGATCGAGCAGGATCCGGCCAGCGGCTTCTACTTTCTGGGGCCGCTCGCGCTGCAACTCGGGTTGATCAGCCTGCAGCAGGCGAACCCGGTGCAGGTCGCGACGCCGTTGATCGCCGAGCTCGCGCAGCGCATCGGCCACACGGTCGCGATCGCGGTCTGGGGCACGCGCGGCGCGACAATCGTGCGGCTCGAGGAGTCGCCTTCGGCGGTGCACGTGAACATGCGCCACGGCACCGTGTTCTCGCTCGCGAACACGGCCTCGGGTCGGCTCTTCGCGGCCTACCTCGAGGCGCCGCTGGCGAGGGCCCGGCTCGACGAAGAGCGCGCGCAGCAGAAGGCCGGCCGCGCCGAGGTGGCGGCGGGCATGCCGTCGCCCGCGCCGGTGCCGAGCTGGAAGGAGTTCGAGCGCCAACTCGCCGAAGTGCGCACGCACGGCCTGAGCCGCTCGGTCGGCGAGGTGCTGCCTGGTGTCAACGCGATGGCGGCGCCGGTGTTCGACCACACCGGTGCGATCGTGCTCTCGGTGACGGCGATCGGCCCGGCGGCGGTGTTCGACACGCGCTGGGAGGGCGCACTCGCGCGCGCGCTGCGGGCCTGCGCGCTTCAGGCCTCGCAGCGCCTGGGCTGGGCCGGCCTCAGGCCTTGAGCCGCCACCCGCTCTTCATGATCCAGGTAGCGATGCCGAGCGAGATCAAGAAGAACAGCGCCGTCACCGAAAAGCTGACGCCGACGTGCATCTCGGACGTGTCGAAGAAGCTCCACCGGAAGCCGCTGATCAGGTAGACCGACGGGTTCAGCATCGACAGCTTCTGCCACATCGGCGGCAGCATGCTGATCGAATAGAACGGCCCGCCGAGAAAGGTCAGCGGCATCACGACCAGCATCGGGATCAGCTGCAGCTTCTCGAAACCGTCGGCCCAGATGCCGATGATGAAGCCGAACAGGCTGAACGTGACGGCCGTCAGCACCAAGAAGAGCAGCATCCACACCGGATGCGCGATGTGCAGCGGCACGAAGGCGGCGGCTGTCGCGAGGATGATCAGCCCGACCAGCACCGACTTGGTCGCCGCGGCGCCGACATAGGCGAACACGATCTCGAGGTGCGAGATCGGCGCCGACAGCAGCTCGTAGATCGTGCCGGTGAACTTCGGGAAGTAGATGCCGAACGAGGCGTTCGAGATGCTCTGCGTCAGCACCGACAGCATGATCAGGCCCGGCACGATGAACGCGCCGTAGCTCACGTCGCCGACCTGTGCGATGCGCGAGCCGATCGCCGAGCCGAACACCACGAAGTAGAGCGCCGTGGACAGCACCGGCGAGATGATGCTTTGCGTGATGGTGCGCCAGGTGCGCGCCATCTCGAATTGGTAGATCGCGCGGATCGCGTGCGTGTTCATCGTCACTCCTTCACCAGACTGACGAAGATGTCTTCGAGCGAGCTCTGCGTCGTGTGCAGATCCCTGAGCCGGATGTCGGCGTGCCGCAGCTCGTCGAGCAGGGCCGCAACCGCGTTCGGCGCGCCGCGCGGATCGTAGATGTAGGTCAGCTCGGTGCCGTCGGCGTTCAGGCTGAGCTGATGCGCGCCGAGCGTGGCCGGAATCGCGGCCAGCGGGTGCTGCAGCTGCAAGGTCAGCTGCTTCTTGCCGAGTTTGCGCATCAGCGTGGCCTTGTCTTCCACGAGGATGATCCGGCCGTGGCTGATGACGCCGACGCGGTCGGCCATGTCCTCGGCCTCCTCGATGTAATGCGTCGTGAGCACGACGGTCACGCCGGACTCGCGCAGCGTGCGCACCATCGCCCACATGTCCTTGCGCAGCGCGACATCGACACCGGCGCTCGGTTCGTCGAGGAACAGCACCCGCGGCTCGTGCGACAACGCCTTGGCGATCATCACGCGGCGCTTCATGCCGCCGGAGAGCGTCATGATCTTGCTGTCCTTCTTGTCCCAGAGCGACAGATCCCTCAGGATCTTCTCGATGCGCGCCGGGTCGGGCGGCTTGCCGAACAGGCCGCGGCTGAACGAGACGGTGGCCCAGACGGTCTCGAAGGCGTCGGTCGTGAGCTCCTGCGGCACCAGGCCGATCATCGCGCGCACGGTGCGGTAGTCGGCCAGGATGTCGTGGCCGGCCACAGTGACCCGGCCTTCGCCCAGCTTGACGATGCCGCAGATCAACCCGATCAGCGTCGTCTTGCCGGCGCCGTTGGGGCCGAGCAGTGCGAAGATCTCGCCCTCGTTCACGTCGAGGCTGACCTGATCGAGCGCGCGAAAGCCCGACGCATAGGTCTTGGAGACGTTCGTGACCGAAATGATCGGATTCGTCCCGGCGCGAGGTGTTGCTGTGATCGAGGCCATGGGAAAGGGCGAAGGGCTCGATCATCGCTGATCGAGCCCTTCTGCCTTCGGTATCGGTGGTGGCGCTTCAGGGATTCGAACCCCGGACCTGCGGATTATGATTCCGTCGCTCTAACCGACTGAGCTAAAGCGCCTGAGCCCATAATTATATCGTCGCTTGCGCGGCCGCCAGCTCTCACTCTTGCCCCACGGCACGAATCGCCCCGCATGTTCAGTTTCTTCAAGAAAAAGCCGCCGGTTGCCGAGGCTGTCGCACCTGCCGCTGCCGAGGAGCCAACCGTCGCGCGGGGCTGGCTGGATCGTTTGCGCGGCGCGCCGGCCGAGCCCGCGCCAGTGGCCGCACCGGAGCCCGAAGCGCCGATCGCCGAGGAGCCGCGTCGCAGCTGGATGAACAAGTTGCGCGGCGGCCTGCGCAAGACCGGCGCGAGCATCGCGCAGGTCTTCACCGGCACGCAGATCGACGATGCGCTGTATGAGGAACTCGAATCCGCGCTGCTGATGGCCGACGCCGGGGTGAAGGCGACCGCGTTCCTGCTCGACGATCTGAAACGCCGCGTCAAGGCGGCCAAGGCGACCGAGCCGGTCGTCGTGAAGGAGCTGCTCGCCGACGCGATCGCCGAGCTGCTCGCGCCACTGGAGCGGCCGCTGCGCGTCGGCGAGCACGTTCCGACCGTGATCATGGTCGTCGGGGTGAACGGCGCCGGCAAGACGACCAGCATCGGCAAACTCACACGTCACCTGGCCGAGGCGCAGCAGAAGGTGTTGCTCGCGGCCGCGGACACGTTCCGCGCGGCGGCGCGCGAGCAGCTCGCCGTGTGGGCCGGGCGCAACCGGGTCGAGATCGTCGGGCAGGAGGGCGGCGACCCGGCCTCCGTGACCTTCGATGCGGTCGTCGCCGGCAAGGCGCGCGGCTGCGATGTGGTGATCGCCGACACGGCGGGGCGGCTCACGACGCAGCTGCACCTGATGGAAGAGTTGAAGAAGATCCGTCGCGTCATCGCGAAGGCGCAGGAGGGCGCGCCGCACGAGGTGCTGCTGGTGGTCGATGGCAACACCGGCCAGAACGCATTGACGCAGGTGCAGACCTTCGATGCGGCGCTGCAGCTCACGGGCCTGATCATCACCAAGCTCGACGGCACCGCCAAGGGTGGTGTGCTGGCCGCGGTGGCACTGTGGTCGCGCGAGCGCGTGGCCGCCGGCGGGGCACCGCTGCCGGTCTACTTCATCGGCGTGGGCGAGCAGCTCGAAGACCTGCAGACCTTCAGCGCGCGCGAGTTCGCGCAGGCACTGCTGACTTGATCGGTCACTTTTTCGCGAGTGGCGCGAGGTCGGAGTCCAGGTCGTCGAACCAGGTCGAGGGTGGCGGCTCCAGCAGCTCGATCATTTCGTCCTGCGTCGAATCGCGGTCCATCTCGTCGAACGGGTTCGGCCCTGCCGCGATGGGCACGACGGTCGCTGCCTTCGGGTTCGTCGAGGCCGTGGCGGCAGAGATCGCCGGCGGCTTGGGCAGGATCGCGGCGCGTGCCGCCGCGGTCGAGGGCAACGCGTCGTTGCGCCACACCAGCAGCGGGATGTTCGCGGCCTGCAGCGAGCGCGACATGCGTGCCGTGCGCTTGCGGGCGCGCTCGCTCGGTTGCGCCTTCTCGTCCTGCAGCTCGACGACGGCGATCACCTGCGCGGCCATGTCGCAGACCGCGAAATCGACGCACTGGTAGCCGACGCGACGCAGCCAGTCGGCGTAGGAATGGCGTTTGGGCACGCTCAGGAAGCGCGCCATCGGCACCTGTGCCAGCACCATGTACTCGGGCAGCGCACGCACCAGTGTGCTGAACGCGACGCGCTCGCGCGAGGTCAGCACGCGCGTGGCTTGCGGTGGCCAGCCGATGAGCGTATCGATGCGCTCGGACGGCGCGGCCGCTTCCGTGCTCGCGTCCGAGCCGCGTCGGCGCAGCCAGAGCCAGCCGAGGAGCAAAGCCACGGCCAGCCCAACCAAGGCAATCTGAAATGTGGTCATTCGTCAGTCCCAACCGCGAACGTTTTTTCAACGCGGCCCGCCGGGCCCGCCCATGCCCTTCATGCCGCCCATGCGCTTCATCATCTTCATCATGCCGCCGCCCTTCATCTTCTTCATCATGTCGCGCATCTGCTCGAACTGATTCAGGAGGCGGTTCACGTCCTGCACCTGCACCCCCGCACCGGTGGCGATGCGGCGCTTGCGTGTGGCTTTCAGCACATCTGGTTTTCGGCGTTCCAGTGGCGTCATTGAGCAAATAATGCCTTCCATGCGGCGCATGTCGCGCTCGGCGCGATCCATGTCGGCCTGGCCGGGCGTCTTGCCGCCGGTCATCTGGCTCGGCAGCTTGTCCATCAGGCCGCCCAGGCCACCCATCTTCTTCATCTGCGAGAGCTGCGACAGAAAGTCGTTCAGATCGAAGCTGTCGCCTCCCCTGACCTTGTCGACGAGCTTCTGCGCCGCCGCCATGTCGACGCCTTTTTGCACTTCCTCGACCAGGCCGACGATGTCGCCCATGCCGAGCACGCGGCCGGCGTGGCGTTGGGCGTCGAAGACCTCGAGGCCGTCGATCTTCTCGCTGACACCGGCGAACTTGATCGGCGCGCCGGTGATCTGCCGCACCGACAGCGCCGCGCCGCCGCGCGAGTCGCCGTCCATCTTGGTCAGCACGATGCCGGTCAGCGGCAAGGCTTCCTTGAACGCCTTGGCGGTGTTGATCGCATCCTGTCCCTGCATCGCATCGACGACGAACAGCGTCTCGACCGGGTTCAGCGCCGCGTGCAGTTCCTTGATTTCGCGCATCAGCGCTTCGTCGATCGCCAGGCGCCCGGCGGTGTCGACGAGCAGCACGTCGACGTAGTGCTTCTTCGCATAGTCGAGCGCGGCGAGTGCGATCGCGAGCGGCTTGTCCTCGCCGCTTGACGGGAACCACTCGGCGCCCGCCTGCTTTGTCACCATCTTCAGCTGCTCGATCGCAGCCGGGCGGTAGACGTCGGCCGAGACCGTCAGCACCTTCTTCTTGCGCTTCTCGATCAGGTGCTTGGCGAGCTTGGCCGTGGTCGTGGTCTTGCCCGCGCCTTGCAGGCCGGCCATCAGAATCACGGCCGGCGGTTGCGCGGCGAGGTTGATGTCCGATACGCCTTCGCCCATCGTCGCCGCGAGTTCGCGGTTGACGATGCCGACCAGCGCCTGGCCCGGCGACAGCGAACCGACGACCTCGGCGCCGAGCGCTTTGTCCTTCACGCGCGCGATGAAGTCGCGCACGACAGGCAGCGCGACGTCGGCCTCGAGCAGCGCCATGCGCACCTCGCGCAGCATGTCCTGCACGTTGTCTTCGGTGATGCGGGCCTGGCCGCGCATCGTCTTGACGAGGCGGCTCAGCCGGTCGGTGAGGGTGGAAGCCATTCGGGAGGGGCGCGCCTGCGCGTCGTGCTGTTCAGCCGGCGCAGACGCGAAAGTACACTGTGTGGATGATTCTATCGGTAGCCCTTGCTCCTGACGCTGTTCCCGCATCGGCATGGGCGCTCGGCGTGACCAGCCTGGTGGCGCTGGCCGGCTATGCCGCGGCAGTGCTGATGCGCGAGCAGCGTGGTGCGGTGTTGCGCGCGGCGTTGCTCGCGGCCTGGATCGCACATGCGCTGGCGATCGTGGTCGATATCGCCGGCATCGGCAGCGAGGTCGTCGCCGCGCGTTTCGGCTTCGCGCCGGCGCTGTCGATGACGGTGTGGCTGGTGCTCGCCGTCTACCTCGTGGAGAGCCGCTTCGTGCCGTTGCCCGGCGCGCGCCGGGTGCTGGCGATGCTCGCGATCGCGGTGGTCGTGCTGGCGTGGCTGTTCCCCGGCGAGGTGCGGCCGCTCGTGGCCTCGCGCTGGGCGCCGGTTCACTGGGGGCTGGGCATCGCGTCGTACGGCCTGTTCGGCGCGGCCGTGCTGCACGCGGCCATGCTGGGCCGCGCCGAGCGCCAGATGCGCACCGCCATGATGTCCGTGACGAGCTCGGGCAAGGGGATGCCGCTGCTTCAACTCGAGCGCATGACGTTTCGCTTCGTCGGCGCCGGCTTCGTGGCCTTGTCGGCCGCGATCGTGCTCGGCGCGTGGTTCGCCAACCCGTGGCGCTGGGATCACAAGACGGTGTTCTCGGTGCTGGGCTGGCTCGTCTTCGCCGGGCTGCTCGCCGGGCGCCGCGCGTTCGGCTGGCGTGGGCCGGCGGCGACGCGCGGTGTGTACGCGGGTGCGGCATTGCTGCTGCTCGCTTACGTCGGCTCGCGCTTCGTGCTCGAAGTGTTGTTGCACCGCGCGCCATGAAGTTCTTGCTGCTGGCGTTCGCGCTGCTGGTGCTGCTCTTTTTGCTGCGCAGCACGCTGCGGCGCGCGCGCCCGCCGGCGCGACCGCCCGCTGCCGACACGGCCACGCCGCAAGCCATGCTGACCTGCGCCCACTGTGGCATCCACATGCCGCGCGATGAAGCGCTGCCGGGGCGCGGCGGCGTGTTCTGCGGTGACGCACATCGTGCCGCGTTCGAGCAGGCGCATCCGCCGGGATGAGTGCGCTGGGCCGCCCCGAGCCGAATGGCGCAGTGCGCAGCACGAAGCCTGCCTGATGAGCAATGCCGATCGATCCGAAGAGCGGCGTTCCGGCGAGCGGCGTGCCGGCCGGCGATCGGCGTTTGTCGACGAATCCTGGTTCGGTGCATTCAGCTCCGATGCCGACACGCAACTGCCCGACGACATGCCGAGGGACGAAGCCGCATCCTCGGCATCGGCATCGGCGGCGACGAAGGCTTCCGATTCAGCGGCCGCACCATTGCCGCCGAGAGCCGACGACGAGCCGCGGGCGGACTCGCGCTTTCTGCGGCGCGAGGCCACGCGGGTGGTCGAGTCCGGCCAGACCGCGTTCGAGCGCCTGTACCGCGCGTTCATCGCCGCCCGCGCCGCGCTCGGTGTGGCGTTGGTTCTCGCGTTGCTGGTCGGCGGCCTGTTCGGCCTGCGTCTGAACGGCTGGGCATCGGTCGTCAGCGTGGTCTATGCGGGCGTTGCCGTCAGCATGTGGATGCTGCCGCGGTTTCGAAGGCCGACGGCGCCGCGCGCGATGGCGCAGCTGCGCAGCCCGCAGTGGCTGGCAACGATCGGCGTCGATCTGGTCTGCTTCACCGCGCTGCATATGCTGGCGCAGGGCGCGAGCCTGAACTACGTCGCGCTGCTGGTGCTGCCGGTGCTGATGGCCGGCGTGCTGACGCCGCGCGGCCTGGCACTCGCCACTGCGGCGCTGGCCACACTCGCGCTGCTCGGCGCCGCCTGGGTGACATCGCTCGGTGGCGCCGACGGCACCTTGCAGATGACACAGTCGGCGCTGGCCGGCGCCGGCTTCTTCGTCATCACGCTGCTCGCGGGCGAACTCGCGGGCCGTCTCGCGCGCGAAGA
The DNA here is from genome assembly GCA_964247075.1 of uncultured Rhizobacter sp. Taxonomy (GTDB): domain Bacteria; phylum Pseudomonadota; class Gammaproteobacteria; order Burkholderiales; family Burkholderiaceae_C; genus LMDS01. The sequence goes on from CAXTSS010000006.1 coordinate 195,062, forward strand.
GCTCACCGCGCGCGGCAGCCTGGAGATGGCGCGCCAGCAAGCGCAGCTGAACCGGCTCGTGATCGAGGAGATGCAGGATGGCGTGCTCGTCGTCGACCGGCGCGGTCGCGTGCGCGCCGCCAACCCGGCCGCGCGGCGCTTGCTCGCACCGAACGGCATGAGCCGGCCCGCGCCGTTCCAGTTGCGCGGCGTGGCGGCGTGGGACGCGCTCGTCAAGACCGTGGAGCGCGCGTTCAGCGAAGCGTCGTGGCCGGAGGCGGGGCGCGACGTGGCGCTGCAGTTCGAGCCCGGTTCGCTGAACACGCCAGGCGCGCAACGCACCTTGCGCGCCCGCGTGCGCTTCACGCGCAAGCGCGAGCCGCAGGCGATCGAGGAGTTCTGCGTGCTGTTTCTGGAAGACGTGCGCAACATGCAGGCGCGCAGCCGCCAGGAAAAGCTCGCCGCGATGGGCCGCGTCTCGGCCGGTATCGCGCACGAGATTCGGAATCCGCTGGCGGCGATCTCGCAGGCCAACGCGCTGCTCGCCGAAGACGCCACCGATCCTGGCCAGCGCCAGCTGATGCAGATGGTGAGCGACAACGTCGAGCGCCTCAAGCGCATCGTCGACGACGTGATGGAAGTGGCGCCGGGCGTGGTGCCGGATGTGGGCGTGATCGATGCCACCGCGCAGGTCGCTGCCGTCTGCACCGAGTGGGCGCGTGCGGCGCAGGTCTCGTTGGGACAAGGCAGCCAGCTGCGTTTGGAGCTGCCTTCAGAGCCGATCGGCGTCCGGTTCGACGGCGAGCACTTGCGCCGCGTGCTCGTGAATCTGCTCGACAACGCGCTGCGCCACGCGAGCACTGCACCGGGCGCGATCCGCTTGAGGCTCGATTCGCGCCACGAGGCGCAGGCCTTTCTGAGCGTCTCCAGCGATGGTGCGCCGATACCGCCCGATGTGGAGCCTTACCTCTTCGAGCCGTTTTTCTCGACGCGCAGCCGCGGCACCGGCCTGGGCCTGTATATTTGTCGCGAGCTGTGCGAGCGTTATGGCGCGACCATCGACTACCGGCTGCGTTCGGTGGGCGACACGCAGCGCAACGAGTTCTTCGTGGACATGCAGCGCAAGACACTCGGCCCCAGCCTCTTTGCCTAAGCTCATGACCAACGCCTCGCACTTCAGCCTGCTCGTCATCGATGACGAACCCGACTTGCGCACGCTCTACGAGCTGACGCTGTTGCGCGAGGGCTATGACATCGAGACCGCCGGCACGGTGCAGGACGCGTTGCTGCATCTGAAGGACCGCGTGTACAGCGCCGTCATCACCGACATGCGCCTGCCCGACGGCACCGGCTTGGACGTGCTGCGCTGGCTCGAAGAGAGCGGCCGGCGCGAGAAGACGATCGTCATCACCGCCTATGGCTCGGCCGAGAACGCGGTCGAGGCGCTGAAGGCAGGCGCCTACGATTACCTGACCAAGCCGGTCGATCTGAAGCAGTTCCGCGCCGTCGTTTCGTCCGCGCTCGGACGCTCGGGCTCGGGCGCACCGCCGACGATCGATCCGTCGACGCTGCCCTCGGAGAGCGGCGCGCCGGCCGTCGCTGCGGCGCCGCGCCCGACACCGGTGGCGGCCGTGCCGGCAGCGCCGGTGAGCCAGGCGCTGGCGCGCATGGCCGGCGAATCGGGCGCGATGCAGCAGGTGCGCACGCTGGTCGACAAGGTCGCGCGCAGCATGGCGCCGGTGCTGGTAAATGGTGAATCGGGTACTGGCAAGGAACTGGTCGCGCGCTCCATCCACGAGGTGAGCGTGCGAGCCGGCCAGCCGTTCATCGCGGTGAATTGCAGCGCCATCCCCGAGCAACTGCTGGAGGCGGAATTCTTCGGCTATCGCAAGGGCGCGTTCACCGGCGCGATGGAAGATCGCGAAGGCTTCTTTCAGGCCGCGAACGGCGGCACCTTGTTCCTCGACGAGATCGGCGACCTGCCGCTGGCGATGCAATCGAAACTGCTGCGCGCAATCCAGGAGCGCTCGGTGCGGCCGGTGGGTGCGGTCAGCGAAGTGTCGGTCAACGTGCGCTTGCTAAGCGCGACCCACAAGGACCTCGCCGCCGAAGTGCACGCCGGCCACTTCCGCCAGGATCTTTACTACCGGCTCAACGTGATCCAGATCCGTGTGCCGCCGCTGCGCGAGCGGCTCGAAGATTTGGTCGCGATCAGCGAGCGTGTGCTGGAGCGGATCGCGCGCGATGCCGGCGTGTCGCCGCCGCCGCGGCTCACGCGTGATGCACTCGTGCACCTGGCGCGCTACCCGTTTCCCGGCAATGTGCGCGAACTTGAGAACCTGCTGCATCGTGCTGTCGCGTTGTCGGGCGGCGAGGTGATCGACGTCTATGACCTCGGCCTGCCCGAGTCGGTGTTCACCGACAGCGCCGCGCAGGAGCTCGACCTCATCACCGAGAACACGCGCGGCGATGTGCTGCAGGCGGCGCAACAGGTGCTCCCGCCGATGATCCCGGTCGAGGAGCCCTTGCCGAGCGACCTGGAGCATCACCTCGACCAGGTCGAGCGCGACATCCTCGTGCGTGCCCTCGAGCGGCACCGCTTCAATCGCACCGCGGCGGGCGCGAGCCTGGGGTTGTCGCTGCGCCAGATGCGCTATCGCATGGCGCGGCTCGGCGTGAACGTCGGCGGCGATGGCAGCCTCGAGCCGTGATGGATCGAGGCTGATCGTGTGGCGTGACGGCTGGTTGCAGTGCGCGCGACGGTGTGACTCACCGAACTTCGGGCCGCGACCCGCCGATGCGGTGATCGATCTGGCGCTGATCCATTCCATCAGTCTGCCGCCGGGTGTCTACGGTGGCGACGCGATCGAGCGCTTGTTCACGAACCGGCTCGATTGGGACGCGCATCCCTACTATCAGCAGATCCGCGGCCTGCAGGTCTCGGCTCACTTTCTGATTCGACGCGATGGCGAGTTGTTGCAATTCGTATCGTGCGATGCGCGCGCCTGGCATGCCGGATCATCGGTCTGGCAGGAGCGGGCGGATTGCAACGATTTCTCGGTCGGCATCGAGCTTGAGGGCCTGGAGGGCGAGCCGTTCGAGGCCGCGCAATACGAGGCGCTCGCCACATTGATCGCCGAGCTTGCCGAGCGCTATCCGATCGCCGCGGTGGCGGGGCACGAGCACGTGGCTCCGGGCCGAAAGATCGACCCGGGGCCGGGCTTCGATTGGCCGCGGCTCATCGCGCTGACGGCGCAAACGGCTCCGTATTTTCCCGAAGCCGTGAGGCCCGCTGCGTGACCCGTTCGCGGAGGCCGCAGTGCGATCCTGTTCACTGACGGCGCGGCCGTCCACGCGCATTTGCGCTGCACGCCAATCGCCATGCCGGTTTGCGCGCAAAGACCCGCGCGCCGATTGCGCATGCGCGTGACGAAGCGTCGCCCGGAGGCCCTTTCGGCCCGAGGCGACTTTGAGCCGAGACGCTATAGCTAGTGCTTGAAGTGGCCCCAGACCCCAGATATAGTGTGTGTTCATGCTATTCTTCTGAGTGACACTCGATCGCAAGACACGCGTCTAGCTCAGCGTCAAACCCAGCGCTTATTCCACTGTCTTCGACGCACCCGATCTCGTTTCAGCGCGTTCACCGCCCACCACCCGCCCGCGCGCCTGCCGCCGCGCCGAAGCGCACCGGGGCTGACCGAAGCGACTGACCACACGACCAACCGCAAACCTATAAGAAGGGGCCCCGCCACCATGCAAGCAGTCACCGCCACCACCGCGCCCGCCGCTGCCGCGCCGCGTGTCATGAGCGAATCCAAGTCCACGCCGTCGGTGTACCAGGGCTACCAGATCATTCGCCGCAATGGCGCGGTCGTGTCGTTCGAGCCGAACAAGATCGCGGTCGCGCTGATGAAGGCGTTTCTCGCGGTGCATGGCACGCAGGGTGCGGCGTCGGCAAGCGTGCGCGAAACGGTCGACGGCCTGACCGAATCGGTGGTGCGTGCATTGCTGCGTTCGCGTCCGGGCGGTGGCACGTTCCACATCGAGGACGTGCAGGATCACGTCGAACTCGGCCTGATGCGCGGCGGCCATCATGAGGTGGCACGTGCCTATGTGCTGTACCGCGAGCGCCGTTCGCAGGAGCGGGCCAAGCAAGGTCAGCCGGCCGTGGCCACGACCGAGCCGGCGCTGACGGTGATCGACCGCGGCCAGCGCGTGCCGCTCGATTTTGCGCGCCTGCGCACGGTGATCGAGTCGGCCTGCGCCGATCTGGGTTCCGAGGTCAAAGCCGAACCGATCCTGACTGAGACGCGGCGCAACCTGTACGACGGCGTGCCGATCGACGAGGTGCACAAGGCCTCGATCCTGGCGGCCCGAACGCTGATCGAGAAGGATCCGGGCTACACGCGCGCCACCGCGCGGCTGCTGTTGCACACGATCCGCCGCGAGATCCTCGGCGAGGAGACGCTGCAGGCCGACATGCACACGCGCTACGCCGAGTACTTCCCCGGCTTCATCAAGAAGGGCGTGCAGGCCGAGTTGCTCGACGAGAAGCTGCTGCAGTTCGACATGGTCAGGCTCGGCGCGGCGCTGAAGGCCGAGCGCGATCTGGCGTTCGACTACCTCGGCCTGCAGACGCTGTACGACCGCTACTTCCTGCACATCGACGAAGCTCGCATCGAATTGCCGCAAGCCTTCTACATGCGCGTCGCGATGGGTCTGGCGCTGGGCGAGATCGACCGCGAAGCGCGTGCGATCGAGTTCTATGAAGTGCTGTCCAGCTTCGACTTCATGAGCTCGACGCCGACGCTGTTCAACGCCGGCACGCGCCGCTCGCAACTGTCGAGTTGCTACCTCACGACCGTGGCAGACGACCTCGACGGCATCTACGAGGCGCTGAAAGAGAACGCGCTGCTGAGCAAGTTCGCCGGCGGTCTCGGCAACGACTGGACCAATGTGCGCGCCCTGGGCAGCCACATCAAGGGCACGAACGGCAAGAGCCAAGGCGTGGTGCCGTTCCTGAAGGTCGTGAACGACACGGCTGTGGCGGTGAACCAGGGCGGCAAGCGCAAGGGCGCGGTCTGCGCCTACCTCGAAAGCTGGCACCTGGACCTCGAAGAGTTCCTCGAGCTGCGCAAGAACACCGGCGACGACCGCCGCCGCACGCACGACATGAACACCGCGAACTGGATCCCGGACCTGTTCATGAAGCGCGTGATGGACGGTGGCGACTGGACGCTGTTCTCGCCCAGCAACTGCCCCGACCTGCACGACAAGTTCGGCAAGGCGTTCGAGACGGCCTACGTTGGCTACGAAGAGAAGGCCGCACGCGGCGAGCTCAAGCTGTTCAAGAAGACGCCGGCGCGCGACCTCTGGCGCAAGATGCTCTCGATGCTGTTCGAGACCGGCCACCCGTGGATCACGTTCAAGGATGCCTGCAACGTGCGCTCGCCACAGCAGCACGTGGGTGTCGTGCATTCGAGCAACCTGTGCACCGAGATCACGCTCAACACCAGCGAGACCGAGATCGCGGTCTGCAACCTCGGTTCGGTGAACCTGGTGCATCACTTGACCAGCATCGATGGCGTGAAACAGATCGACCACGTCAAGCTGCGCAAGACGGTGTCGACGGCAATGCGCATGCTCGACAACGTGATCGACATCAACTACTACGCCGTGAAGAAGGCGCGCGACTCGAACCTGAAGCACCGTCCGGTCGGCCTGGGCATCATGGGCTTTCAGGATGCGTTGTATGAATTGGGCGTGCCCTACGCCTCCGATGCCGCCGTCGAGTTCGCCGATCGTTCGATGGAAGCGGTGTGCTACCAGGCCTACTGGGCCTCGACCGATCTGGCCGAAGAGCGTGGCCGCTATTCGAGCTACCGCGGTTCGCTGTGGGATCGCGGCATCCTCCCGATCGACTCGCTTGATCTGTTGGCCGAAGCGCGCGGTGGCTACGTCGAGGTCGACCGCAGTGTCTCGCTCGACTGGGACGCGCTGCGTGCGCGCATCCGCGAACACGGCATGCGCAACTCCAACTGCACCGCGATCGCACCGACCGCCACCATCTCGAACATCGTCGGCGTGAGCGCTTCGATCGAACCCTCGTTCGGCAACCTGTCGGTGAAGTCGAACCTGTCGGGCGAGTTCACCATCGTCAACGAGTACCTGGTACGCGACCTGAAGAAGCTCGGCCTGTGGGACGATGTGATGGTGATGGATCTCAAGCACTTCGACGGCTCGCTGCGCCGCATCGATCGCGTGCCCGAGGACTTGAAGGCCTTGTACGCGACCGCGTTCGAGATTGAAACGCAGTGGCTCGTCGAGGCCGCCGCGCGGCGTCAGAAGTGGATCGATCAGGCGCAGTCGCTCAACATCTACATGGCCGGCGCATCGGGCAAGAAGCTCGACGAGACCTACAAGCTTGCGTGGTTGCGTGGCTTGAAGACGACGTACTACCTGCGCACGGTGGGCTCGTCGCACGCGGAGAAATCCACTGTGAAGGCGGGGCACATGAATGCGGTGTCGAGCGATGGTGGCGTGTCGTCGATGGCAACGAAGCCGGTCGATGCCGCGATGAGCGTGGGTCACGTCGAGCCCGCGACCGACATGAAGTTCTGCGCGATCGACAACCCCGACTGCGAAGCGTGTCAGTGATGTTCGTCGTCCCGCCGCGGTGGATGAGCAAGAGCCGATGCAATACCGCAACAAGCAACCCGCGCGAATGTCAATAAGTGCTTGGGGTTATCTCGCAACACTCTCATAATTAGAACCACAGGAAAAAATCAACCATGCTGGTTTGGGAAGAAGAAGTTAAGCCCGCGAGTGTTCACGCGGCGATCCGCACGGCGGCTCAAAACACGAGTCTTGCGCAAGCGACGCTCGTGCATGCGACGCATCAATCGCCGCCTGGCGTCGGATCGGCGAGTGAGCAGGCGCCTGCGACGACGCAACGCGTCAAGGCTGCAGACAAGCGCATCATCAACGGCCAGACCGATGTCAATCAGCTGGTGCCGTTCAAGTACAAGTGGGCATGGGAGAAGTACCTCGCGACTTGCGCGAATCACTGGATGCCGCAAGAGGTCAACATGTCGCGCGACATCGCGACCTGGAAGGATCCGAACGGATTGACTGAAGACGAGCGCCGCATCGTCAAGCGCAACCTGGGGTTCTTCGTGACTGCTGATTCGCTCGCGGCGAACAACATCGTGTTGGGCACCTACCGCCACATCACCGCGCCTGAGTGCCGGCAGTTCCTGTTGCGTCAGGCCTTTGAAGAAGCGATCCACACGCACGCGTATCAGTACATCGTCGAGTCGCTCGGGCTGGACGAGAGCGAGATATTCAACGCCTACAACGAAGTCCAATCGATCCGCGACAAGGACGAGTTTCTGCTTCCGTTCATCGGTGAGATCATGGAGCCGAACTTCCACACCGGCACGCCCGAGAACGATCAGACCTTGCTGAAGTCGCTGATCGTGTTCGCCTGTCTGATGGAAGGGCTGTTCTTCTATGTTGGCTTCACGCAGATTCTCGCGCTGGGCCGTCAGAACAAGATGACCGGGGCGGCCGAGCAGTACCAGTACATCCTGCGCGACGAGTCGATGCACTGCAATTTCGGCATCGACCTGATCAACCAGATCAAGCTCGAGAACCCGAATCTCTGGACGCCGCAGTTCAAGGCCGAGATCAAGGCTCTGTTTCTGAAGGCCGTCGAACTCGAATACCGCTACGCCGAAGACACGATGCCGCGTGGCGTCCTCGGAATGAACGCGTCGATGTTCAAGGGGTATCTGCGCTACATCGCGAACCGGCGCGCGACACAGATCGGCCTGGAGGAGTTGTTTCCGAACGAAGAGAATCCGTTTCCGTGGATGAGCGAGATGATTGACTTGAAGAAGGAGCGCAACTTCTTCGAGACGCGAGTCATCGAGTATCAGAGTGGGGGTGCGCTGTCCTGGGAGGAATGAACAGAAGGAAGCCCGGGTGATTGCAAACACCCGGGTGTGAGTCTCTTGCGCAACGAAGGCGAGAGCAGAAGAGAGATCAAGATTTGCGACGCGTGATGTGCCGACACAGAAGCGGGGCACGCGGGTCGCGACCGAATTCATCGTACGGGGGCGCCCCTCCTGGGCAGACTCTTGGCGATGGATAGCCGTTGAGCAACAGCTTGCTGATGCGCGACGGTTCTTTTTGCAACTTGATCAAGGAGAAACGAAATGGCAACTGCGAAGAAGGCTCCGGCAAAGAAGGCCGCTG
>CAXTSS010000006.1:203399-265099 GCA_964247075.1 uncultured Rhizobacter sp.
CGAAGAAGGCTCCGGCGAAGAAGGCCGCTGCGAAGAAGGCTCCGGCGAAGAAGGCCGCTGCGAAGAAGGCTCCGGCGAAGAAGGCTCCGGCAAAGAAGGCCGCCGCGAAGAAGGCTCCGGCAAAGAAGGCCGCCGCGAAGAAGGCGGCAAAGAAGCCTGCGGCAAAGAAGGCCGCTGCGAAGAAGGCGGCAAAGAAGCCTGCGGCAAAGAAGGCGGCAAAGAAGCCTGCGGCAAAGAAGGCCGCTGCCAAGAAGGCGGTGAAAAAGCCGGTCGTAGTGGCGGCTGCTGTTCAGCCTGCGAAGACGGCGCTTAGCCCTCAGGCGGCATGGCCGTTCCCGACGGGCGGTAAGCCCTGATCTGCAGGCATTGAGTATGCGCAGCCCGGCTTCGGCCGGGCTGTTGCATTCGGGGCAGGGGATCCCAAGGCCAGCGACGAAAGACCACGAGGCGCTAGAAACCGAGCATCGGCCAGCCTAGCAGGTGATTCTGCCCTCCCCGGCACGCGATCTTGATCGCACCGATTCGATTGCCCAACGCGACGCATCGCCGCAATTCCCAGCCCTGCTCAATGCCATAGAGCAGCGCAGCGCGAAATGCGTCGCCGCAACCGGTCGGATCCAGCAATGCGCTTGGGGCAGTGCCCGGCACATGGGTGCGCGCGCCTTGCTGCCAGACATCGCAGCCGCTCGCGCCCAGTGTGACGACCATGCCGCGGAGATGCGATCGCGACAGCGATTCCAGCGTCTGCCCGGTCCGATCGCACAGCATTTGCGCCTCGTAGTCGTTGACCGCGATCCAGGTCGCCTGCCCGACGAAACGCATCAGTTCTTTGCCATCGAACATCGGCAGTCCCTGGCCGGGATCGAAGATGAACGGAATCCCGGCCTGCCCGAGTTGGTCCGCGTGCTGCATCATGGCGTCGCGCCCGTCCGGTGCCACGATCGCGACGCGGATGTCGTCCCGGGCCGGTACCGGCTGCAGATGCGCCGACTGCATCGCGCCGGGGTGGAATGCTGTGATCTGGTTGTTGTCCACGTCGGTGATGATGATCGCTTGAGCGGTGTGGCTGTCCGCAATGGTTCGCACGTACTGCGTCGTCGCACCCCAGGACTCGATACGATCAAGATAGTCTTTCCCGTCGGAGCCTACCGCCGCCATCACCAGTGGTTCCCCCCCAAGAAGGCTCAACGTGTAGGCGATGTTGCCCGCGCAACCACCGAACTCGCGGCGCAGCGTGGGCACGAGGAACGACACATTCAGGATGTGCAGTTGCTCAGGCAGGATCTGTTGCGCGAACCGGCCGGGAAAGTTGGTGATCGTGTCGAATGCGAGCGAACCACAAATCAGGGCAGACATGAAGATTCCATGAATAAGGTGTCGGAGCGGCGTCGACGCGCGATCCCGCCTGCGCGCTCAAGGGTAGAAGATCTCGACGGTGTAACCGCTGACGCGAGCGCTCGCTGCCGTCAGCAGCAGCTGTAGTGGCAGCTCCGCGCCGGCCTGAATCGTCGTCGCCGCGACCCGCCACTCGCCCGGTGCGAGCATGCGACGCGTCACGACCTGTCCTGACGCGTCGGTCAGGCTGAGGTCGATGGAAGGCAAAGCCAAGGCCATCCCGCCGCGATTGCGCAGCGTCACGGCCAGATTGAACGCGTCGACGCCCGTTACGCGGGTGAGCGCCGAACTCTCGACCGCAATGTCTTCGATGCGCCTCGGCGGCTGAATCACGCAACTCGGCGCGGCGCACCACACGGCGAGTGCCGGCTTCAACGCGGGCCAACGCATGGCGATCGTGTCGCGAAAGTGATGCCCGATCTGAAGCGCCAGCGCAAGCAGGAGCAGCAACCCGGCGACGGACAGCGCCACGCGCGTCGCCGGCCTGTCCCAGCGCGCGCGACGATGCGCATGCCGAATGAACTCCGGCGTCGCCGGCGGCGCTATCGAGTCGGACTCAAGCGCATCCGGTTCCAGCGTCGTATCGTGCACGGCCACGATGGCTTCGCCCGATGCCGAATCCGGCTCGAACTGCGCATCCGGAAAATCCAGGCGATCGCGCTCGTCGACCCGCGCGGCCGGGGTCGAGCCGCTGTCGCGGCGCCGCGTGCCCAGCAGCTGAGCGTCGATCCGGTCCCCGAGCGAGGCGTCCGATGCCCGTTCGACAACGACGATCCCTGTCTGATCGGCAAGCGCCTGCGCCGGTTCTTCCGGTGACCACTCCGGCGGCGTGTCGCGTTCCAAGTCGAACAGGCTCTCCAGCGCGTTGAAGACATCGTTGCAGTGCCCGCACCGGACCCAGCCCTCGGAGACCTTGAGTTGATCCTGCACGACACGGAAGACGGTGCCGCAGGCCGAGCATCGCGTGGCCAGACTCATGCCCGAATCATCCCATGGGCGACCATGCCGTTCATACGAGTCGCCGCGCGGTCATCAAGATCCAGCCGTCCTCGCGATCGGCGACTGACAGCGTCAGCCACGGCGCGTAGGCCGCGGTCAGCTCCTCTGCCTGACGCTCGAGGATGCCGGCCAGCACCAGATCACCGCCCGTCGCGACATGGCCACACAACAGCGGCGCGAGCAGCTTCAGCGGCGTTGCCAGGATGTTCGCGAGCACGAGCGCGTGCTCACCACGCGCTGCCTCGGGCAGTCCCGCATGCAGCATCACGCCGTTCGCGAGCGCGTTCGCCTGCGTCGATTCGACCGCACCCGGGTCGATGTCCACTGCGTCCACATGTCGCGCGCCGTGCAGCGCCGCCGCGATCGCCAGAATCCCCGACCCACAGCCATAGTCGAGCACGCGCGCCCAGCTTGCCGAACGGTTCGGTGCCTCCAGCGCGATCCAGCGCAGGCACATGCGCGTCGTCGGGTGTGTGCCGGTGCCGAAGGCCAGGCCCGGGTCCAGCCGAATGACGCGCTTGGCCTCGGCCGGCGGCGCATGCCAGCTCGGCACGACCCAGAACTCGGGCGTGACCGGCACCGGCGCGAACTGCGACTGCGTCAGCCGCACCCAGTCCTGATCCTCGACCCGCGTGATCGCCTGCACATGAATGCCCTGTGCCCACTCCTGCGCGAGCAGCAGCGTCGCGGCGTCGCTTGCCGCGGACTCATCGGCGAACAATGCGCGCAGCACCGAGCGCCTCCAGCCCGCGCGCGGTGCAGGCATCCCGGGCTCACCGAACAGCGCTTGCTCGTCTTCGGAGTCGGCGTCTGCATCCTCGATCGAGACCGACAGCGCCTCCAACTCGTCGATCAACGCATCCGAGGCGCGCTCGACGCAATCCTCCGGTGCCAGCAACAGCAGCTCGACCATGGCCATGCCGCGCTGATCAGCGCTTGTGGCGGCCGAGCCAGCCTTCGAGGTAGTGGATGCTCGTGCCGCCCTCGATGAACTTGGCGTCGACCATCAACTCGCGGTGCAGCGGAATATTCGTCGAGATGCCTTCGACCACCGTCTCCGAGAGCGCGATGCGCATCCGCGCCAGCGCCTGGTCACGCGTGTCGCCATGGACGATGATCTTGCCGATCATCGAGTCGTAGTTCGGCGGAACGAAGTAGTTGGTGTAGGCATGCGAATCGACGCGCACGCCCGGCCCGCCCGGTGGGTGCCACATCGTGATGCGGCCGGGCGAAGGCATGAAGTTGTACGGGTCTTCGGCGTTGATGCGGCACTCCATCGCATGCCCGCGCATCTGGATCGCGCGCTGCGTGAACGGCAGTTTCTCGCCCGCCGCGATGCGGATCTGCATCTGCACGATGTCGATGCCCGTCACCAGTTCGGTCACCGGGTGTTCGACCTGCACCCGCGTGTTCATCTCGATGAAGAAGAACTCACCGTTCTCGAACAGGAACTCGAACGTGCCGGCGCCACGGTAGCCGATCTTCTTGCAGGCGGCGGCACAGCGCTCGCCGATGCGCTCGATGGTGCGCCGCGGGATGCCCGGTGCCGGCGCCTCCTCGATGATCTTCTGGTGGCGTCGCTGCATCGAGCAATCGCGTTCGCCCAGCCAGACCGCATTTTTGTGCTCGTCGGCCAGTACCTGGATCTCGATGTGGCGCGGGTTCTCAAGGAATTTCTCCATGTACACGGCCGAGTTGCCGAACGCGGCGCCTGCTTCGGCGCGCGTCGTCTGCACCGCGTGAATCAGTGCCGCCTCGGTGTGCACGACCCGCATGCCGCGCCCGCCGCCGCCGCCCGAGGCCTTGATGATCACGGGATAGCCGACGGCGCGCGCCGCCCGGATAATTTCTTTCGGATCCTCTGGCAACGCACCTTCCGAGCCCGGGACACAAGGGACGCCCGATTTGATCATCGCCTGCTTGGCCGAGACCTTGTCGCCCATCACGCGGATCGAGGCCGGCGTCGGGCCGATGAAGGTGAAGCCGCTGCGTTCGACGCGCTCGGCGAAATCGGCGTTCTCCGACAGGAAGCCGTAGCCTGGGTGGATCGCTTCGGCGTCGGTCACCTCGGCAGTCGAGATGATCGCAGGCATGTTGAGGTAACTCTGCGCTGAGGCCGCGGGACCGATGCACACCGCTTCGTCGGCCAGTTTCACGTATTTCGCGTCGCGATCGGCCTCGGAATAGACGACGACCGATTTGATGCCCAACTCGCGGCATGCGCGCTGGATCCGCAGGGCGATTTCGCCGCGGTTCGCGATCAGGATCTTCTTGAACATGCGCGGCGCCCTATTCGATGATGAACAAGGGCTGTCCGAACTCCACCGCCTGGCCGTTCTCGCACATGATCTGTTTGACCGTGCCGGATTTGTCGGCCTCGATCTCATTCATGATCTTCATCGCCTCGATGATGCAGATCGGCTCGCCTTCCTTGATTGCGTCGCCGACCTCGACGAACGGCTTGGCGCCCGGGCTCGCGGTCCGATAGAAAGTGCCCACCATGGGCGACTTGACCGTGTGACCGACCTCAACAGGCGCTGCGACCGGCTCGGCCAATGCCGAAGGCGCCGCTGCGGCGGCTGCGGTCATCATGGGCACTGCGACCGGTGCATGGCCGCCGGCCGGCACCTGCAGATTCGGATCGGCCTTGACGATGCGCACCTTGCCGTCGGCCTCGGTGATCTCGAGTTCCGAGATGTTCGACTCCGAGACGAGGTCGATCAGGGTCTTCAGTTTGCGAAGGTCCATCTTCTAAGTCCTGTCTTCTGGCGGCAACAAGGCCGCAATTGATCGCAATTCGACATTCCGAGGATCAGCAACGCAAGCCGCATATCCGTCGCTCGCAGAGCCACCTTGCGGAAAACTTACCAATCACTTTACGCCATTTACACGAAGTTGACAGCTGTTGACAAATATCGAATCGGCTCGCCGGGAATTGCCCAGACTCACCGAAACGTCCCCGCCCAGCGCGCCAGATCGTCCGGTTGGATCACGCCGAGCTTGCGCGCTTTCGCTTCGCCGGTCCGGTCGAACACGACGGTGAAGGGCAATGCGCCGCTGGTGTTGCCCATCATCCGCGCCAACTCGGCGCCCTCGAACCCAGCCAAGCCGATCGGGAACCCGACCGGCCGTCGGCCCAGAAACTCGGTCACCGGTCCGCGGTTGTCCACCGCCAGTCCCACCACCTGCCAGCCGCGCGCCTGTTGCTCGCGATGGAACTGGTCCAGCAGCGGCAACTCGCTGACGCAAGGGGGGCACCAGGTCGCCCAGAAGTTCAGCAGCAAAGGTTTGCCACGCAGTTCCGCGAAGGTGAGCTGGCCGCCAGTCGGCGTTTCAAACCGCATCGGCCAGATCGCCGAACCGTCATCGGCCGTCTCGGAGCGGGTAAACCACCGTGCAGCGCCGACACCCGCTGCACCGGCGGCCACCGCGACGCTGCCCAGCAGCGCAAGGCGGCGATTCACGCGGTGCCCATCAGCTTGCGCAGCGCTGCCAGATCGCCGCGCTGCGAGCGGCCGCCGGTGTCCAGCCTGAGACCGCCGCGCAGGTCGTCGAAGTCGAGCACCGTCAGGTGGACGGTCACGCGCTCGCCGAGCTCCGCGCAGGTGTGGGCCAGGCTCAGCACGGCGACCGGTTCAGCGCGCGGGCCGGGCCGGCCGCCGACCTCGTAGTCGATGTGGCGATCGATCAGCGCCAATTCGGCAGCCTTCGAGTCGTCGCAATACAGCTCCAGATGGACGTCGTTCAGCCGCGTCGCCGTGCCGCGCCACGCGGCGCCCGCCAAGTGCGGGCGGAACTCGGCGAGCCGCTCCATCCAGACGGCCGCCACCGCGCGCAGCGCAGCAAGCTCCTGCGGCTGGGTTTCGGCGCAGAAGATCGCCAGGTACTCGCGCACTTCGTTTTCCACCTGGTCGTTGCTCGGCAAATCGGCGGCACGCGTGTTTTGACGTCCGAGCGCGCGCGCCGCGCGGCGCTTGGCCGGGCCGTATTCCATGCCTTCTTCGACCACCAGCCGGGCGGCAGTAGCAGCAATTTCGTCCGTCAAGGTCGCGCTCATCGAGGGTTCCAGCAGCGAAATTGTGCACGCATCACGGCACCTCGACGGCGCCCATGCGCATGGCGACAGCGCTTGCGCGCCCGACCACGTAGGCCGAGCCTGGCCGCTTTTCGAAGCGCTTGGGCGCCGGCAGCATCACCGCGAGTTGCGCCGCCTGGGTCGTGCCCAGCCCACCGGCGCCGACGCGAAAGTAGTGTCGTGCTGCCGCCTCGGCGCCGAACACACCCTCGCCCCATTCGACGTTGTTGAGGTAGACCTCCAGGATGCGCTGCTTCGAAAGACAAGCTTCCAGCATGAAAGTGACCGCAAACTCCTGCGCCTTGCGCAGCAGGCTGCGCTCACCGCCGAGAAACAGATTCTTGGCGAGCTGCTGGGTGATGGTCGAGCCACCGACGACCTTCGGAATCGCCCGCGCTGCCGCCTTCGACGGCGTCTTGGCCGACGCCGGCTTCTGCGCCCGCCGTTCAAGCTGTTCGTTGATCTTCTCGACGCGCGCCTCCGCCCTCTGGTTGCGCTCCCAGGCTTTTTCCAGTGCATCCCATTCGACGCCGCTGTGCTCGGCGAAACCGGCATCCTCGGAGGCGATCACCGCGCGTTTCAAGCTCGGCGCGATGCGCTCGTAGCCCACCCACTGCTGGTTCCACAGCAGCTCGTGCTTCTCGGTGATGAGTCGCCAAGCCTCGGAGCGCTGGAACGTCGTCGATTGCGGATCGATCACCGTCATCAGCGCGACGCGCCCGAAAAAGTACAGCTGCAGCGCCAGCGTTGACAGCAGCACGAGCGCGACGATGCGCGCGGCGTGCTTCACGGCGCCATGCGCGCGCGCAGCGCGGCCAGCACCGGGCCCGTGTCGGGCCGCACGCCGCGCCAGAGCTCGAACGCCGCCGCCGCCTGCTCGACCAGCATCCCGAGGCCGTCGCGGCCATGCGCGCCATGCTTCGCGGCCCAATCCAGAAACGGCCGTGCGGCGGCGCCGTACATCATGTCGAGCGCCAGCGCGCCGGGCGCCAGCACCGCGGGCGGCACCGGCACGTCCACACCCTGCATGCTGCTGGCCGAGGCGTTGAGAACGACGTCGAAGCCGGTGCCGCATGCGCGCAACGTGCTGGCCCGAAATGCCGTGTCGCCGGCCACCGAGGCGTGCCGCGCCACCAGCGCCTGCGCCTTGTCGAACGTGCGGTTTGCCACCACCAGCGCGCGCGGCCGCGCCGCCAGCAGCGGCCCGAGCACGCCGGCCGCCGCGCCGCCTGCGCCAATCAGCAGCACGTTCTGCCCGGCCAGCGCAATGCCGGCGTTACGCTCGATGTCGTTGATCAGGCCGACGCCGTCGGTGTTGTCGGCGAGCCAGCCTTGGGCATCGAAGCGCAGCACATTGGCGGCCTGTGCGAGCTTCGCACGCTCGGTCGGGTGCTGGCCCTCGCGAAACGCATCGAACTTGAACGGCACGGTGATGTTGCAGCCCTTCGCGCCACCCGCGGCGAGCGCGCGCACCGCGCCGGCGAAGCCGTCCAGCGGGCACAACAGTCGACCGTATTCCATCGCCTGGCCGGTCTGGCGTGCGAACTCGGCGTGGATGAAAGGCGACTGGCTGTGTTCGACCGGGTTGCCGGCGACAACGTAGCGGTCCATGGCGTAGCTCAGTTGGAAGGTGTCGCAGTCAGTGTGGTCTCAAGACCTTCGTCGCGCGTGAACCTGAACTTGGAGGTGATCACGAGCTGGTCGGCGCGGCGCCGCATCGGCGCGCTGAACGGCCCGAACGGCGCGGCGGCGCGCACGATCGCGATGGCGCGGCGATCGAGTATCTTCGAGTCCGACGGCCGCACCACCTCGGTCTCGACGACGCGTCCTTCGGTGTCGACGGTCACGTTCATCGTCAGCTCGCCGTACAGCTTGCGGCCCTGGTTCTCGGGGAAGTTGCGCGTGCCGCGCTCTTCGATCTTGCGTCGCAGCTGGTCGTAGTAGAGGGCGTAGACCTCTTCGCGCGTGGCCGGGCTGATGTACCGCTTCTTCGGCCGCGCGTTCTCTTCGTTGATGCGCTTCTCGATCTCTGCCAGCAACTGGATCAGCTGGCGGCGGCGCTCCTCCTGCGCCTGCTCTTCCGGGTTGCCCTGTTCGCGTTGCGGGTCCGGCATCGGCAGCAGCGCGAGCTCGCGGCGGATCTGCGCGAGCAACTGCTGCTGAGTCTCCTGCAACTGCTCGATGCGCTTGCGCGCCTCCTCGTTCGATTCGCCGACCTCGACCAGCGCCGACGGCGGCAGCGGCGAAGTCGCGCGGCCGCTCTGCGCCTCGCCACCGCCGGCCAGCGCGGCCTGCGCAATCGCCTGCGCCTTCTCGGGCGGCTCGCCAGAACGCGAGTTGACGAGGATCACCTCGAGCGGCGTGTCCTGAAAGATCCGGTTGAAGCTCGCCGGATCGACGATGCGCACCAGCAGCAATGCCGCATGCACGCCGATCGAGAAGATCAGCGCGAGTTGCAGAGTTGAGAGCTTGCGCATGGGTCGATCGCCGATCGTGCGTCAGGCGACTGGCGCCGCCTCGGGGGCAGACGCATCGCTCTCGGCATTGTCACCGGCGACGTCGATCGCCAGTGTCAGCGGGCCGGCGTTGTCGGCCAGATCATCGGCATCGGAGTCCGCTTCGGCCGTCGGCGCGTCGTCGAGGCGCGCGATCACGTTCGCATGCACATCCAGCGTCAGCAGGTCGGTGCCGGTGATCTTCACGCGCACATGCGCGCCGCGCGGCAGCGCATCGGCGCCGAGTGCGCGGAAGACGAGCGGCAACTCGTCGGCGCGCACCAGGCCGTCCTTCATCACCACCGCGTCGAGCTCGGTGCGTTCGCCCTGCGCCAGCGAGAGCAGCGTCCAGTAGCGTTCGATGCCTTGCTGGAAGCCGTTGTAGGCCGAGTACGCCGCGTCGAAGCCCGAGATGATCGCGAACAGTTGCACGTCCTTCGGCTTGAACGGCGCGGCCAGCGCAGCGGTGCGGCCGTGCCGCGCGCAGGCGATGATCTGCCACTGGTTCACCAGGTCGACATAGCGCCGCAGCGGCGATGTGGCCCAGGTGTATTGCGCGACGCCCATGCCGGCATGCGGGGCCGGGCGCGTGCCCATGCGCACCTTCACGCCCGGCGCCATGCTGGCCTGGCTGCGGTAGATGCCGGGCACGCCACATTCGGCGATCCAGCCGCCCCAGGTGCAGTTGGCCAGGATCATCGCCTCGGCCACGATCAGGTCCAGCGGCGAGCCGCGCACGCGCGCGCTGATCAGCACGCGTTCGGTGCCCTGCGGCTCCGCGCCTTGCATGCCTTCGAGGCGAAAGTTGTAGTCGGGCCGGTTGAAGTTCTCCGGCTTGCCGCGCGCGACCTCGCGCTGCACCTTCAGATGCCGCGCGAGGCGGAACGCGAAGCCCAGCTCCGGCGCGAACGCATACGATGCCGGCGCGTCGCCGGTCAGCGAGGCTTCGGTGATCACGTCGTCGAGCTGGTCGTGGCGCAGGTTCGCCGCGATCGGCACGCGCTCGAGCTTGGTCTCGCTGCCGGTGACGGCCAGCGTGGCCTCATCCATCGTCACGTAGAGCGACACAGCCGGGCACTCGCGCCCCGCCATCAGCGTGTACGCCTGCACCACATCGTCCGGCAGCATCGTCAACTTGTGGCCGGGCATGTAGACGGTGGACAAGCGCTCGCGCGCGACCTTGTCGATCGGCGTCTCGGGCGCGAAGGCCAGGCCCGGCGCGGCGATGTGCACGCCGAACGTCACGGTGCCGGTGCCCAGCCCCTGAACCGACAACGCATCGTCGATCTCGGTCGTCTGCGAATCGTCGATCGAGAAGGCCCGCACGCTGGAGAGTGGCAGCGTCTCCTTGATCGCTGGTGCGGCCAAGACCGGGAAGCCCGTGCCCTTGGGGAAGTTCTCGAACAGGAAGCGCCGCCAGTGAAACTGGTACGGCGAATCGATCGCGCCGGCGCGCTTGAGCAGATCGAGCGGCGCCGTCTGCGAGCGGCGCGCGGCCTCGACGACGGCCTTGTACTCGGGCGCGTTCTTGTCCGGCTTGAACAGGAGCTTGTAGAGCTGCTCGCGCACAGCGGTCGGGCATTGCCCCTGCACCAGCTCGGCGGCCCAGCCATCGATCTGTGTGGCGAGCTGCTTCTTGCGCTCGATGCCGAGCAGCGCGGCCTTCACGATCTCTTCGGGCGCCTTCTTGAACTGGCCCTTGCCGCTGCGCCGGAAGTAATGCGGGGCCTCGAACAGGCGGAACAGCGCCGCGGCCTGCTTCTCGACGCCGGCACTCGCCTCGAAGTAGTCGCGCGCGAGGTCGGCAAAGCCGAACTCGTGATCCGGCGCGAACTCCCAGGCCAGGTCGAGGTCGATCTCCTTCGCGATCGATTGGCCGGCCGCGATCAGCTCGGCCGGCTGCGGCTTGTCGAACTTGAGCAGCACATTCGCTGTCTTGACTTTCACGCGCTTGCCGGAGTCGAGCTCGATCTGCATCGAGGTGTCGGCCTCCGTCATCACGCGGCCGGCGAGGAACTTCCCGGCTTCTTCAAAGAGGGCATACATCGGCGAATTGTCGCCTGAAGTCGCGCCGCGGCTCGCGCCGCCTCAGTAGGTTCGCCCACGCCGATATTGCGCGTGCGCCTTGGGCGCCAGCCCCGCGCTGCGCGCCAGCGCGGCGAGCGACGCACCGGCGTGCGCGTGGCAGATCGCCAGGCCGAGCGCGTCGGCCGCGTCCTTGCCCGGCAGGCCGGGCAGCGCGAGCAAGCGCTTGACCATTTCCTGCACCTGTTCCTTGCGCGCCTGGCCGTGGCCGACGACCGCCTTCTTCATCTGCAGCGCGGTGTACTCCGCCACTGTCAGCTCGTTCGAGACCAGCGCCGTCAGCGCCGCGCCGCGCGCCTGGCCGAGCAGCAGCGTCGATTGCGGGTTGACGTTGACGAACACGATCTCTACCGAGGCGCAATCGGGCTGGTAGCGCGCAGTGACCTCGCGCACGCCGTCGAAGATGATCTTCAGGCGCAACGGCAGCGATGCGGTGCCGACCGACTCGGTCTTGATCGTGCCACTCGCGATGTAACGCAGCTTGGCGCCCTCGGATTCGATCACGCCGAAGCCGGTCGTGCGCAGGCCGGGGTCGATGCCGAGGATGCGCACGATGCCCGCCATCACACGCCGAAGTACCAGCGGACCGAGTGAAAGAACACCGGTGCCGCAAAACACAGCGGCGCGACGCGATCCAGCAGCCCGACCGCACCCGTCACCGAGGCCTTGCCG
The DNA here is from genome assembly GCA_964247075.1 of uncultured Rhizobacter sp. Lineage (GTDB taxonomy): Bacteria > Pseudomonadota > Gammaproteobacteria > Burkholderiales > Burkholderiaceae_C > LMDS01. The sequence goes on from CAXTSS010000006.1 coordinate 215,121, forward strand.
CCCCAGCTGCGCACGCCGGCGTCGCGCTTCAATGCCTTCATGACGAACTCGCCGAGCGTGCCGCTGCCGCCCGCGGCGAAGCCCAGCAGCACGGCCTCCCAGGGCTTGAACGGCATCGCCCAGTAGAGCAGGCCGCCGGCCAGCGCGGCGGCAAGCGCGCCGGCGAGCCAGCCGCGCCACGAGAACGAGCGGCTGATCGCGCGCGCCACCGGGCGGCGGCGCAGGCGCCGGCTGGCAATCTCCTGGACGATCTGCGCGATCGCGACCACCGCGACGAGGTAGAGCACCAGGAACGCGCCGCGACCGGCGTAGTCCGGCAGGTCGAGCAACAGCAGCGCCGGCGCGTGGCTCATGCCGTAGACGCAGACCATGATGCCCCACTGGATCTTCGCGGTGCGCTCCAGAAAGCGCTGTGGGTCGTTGCCGAGCGCGCTCACCACCGGAATCGCGAGAAACACGTAGACCGGGATGAACACCGTGAACAGATCGAACTCGCGCGTCGCGACGATCACGTACTGCAGCGGCAGGACGATGAAGAACGCCAGCAGCAGGCTGCGGTGGTCACCGCGCCGCGTGTGCGTGAGCGTGACGAACTCGCGCAGCGCGAGGAACGAGATGACGCCGAACAACACGGTCGACACGAAGGTGCCCGCCACCCACGCGAGCCAGAACAGCACCGCGCCGACCCAGACCGCACGCAGGTCGCGCTTGAACTGCTCGTGCGCGGCGACCTCGGCGTCGCTGCGGTCGCGCAGTGTGCGCGTGAACGCGATCACCGTGGCCACCGTCAGCAGCCCGAACAGCACCACGAACAGCAGACCGATCTGCTCCCCGACCGACAGGTTGCGCAGCGAGCCCATCAGTGCACCGAGCGGAGGGCGACCACCGCATTGCGCGCACGATCGAGGAACACGCGCTTGTCTTCGCCGGGTTGCAACGTGAGCGGGGCACCGAACGTGACCGAGCACAGGATCGGCACCGGCACAACCTCGCCCTTGGGCATCACGCGCTGCACGTTGTCGATCCAGGCGGGAATGAGCTGAACATCGGGGAAGGCTTCGGCGAGATGGAACAGGCCGGCCTTGAACGCTGCGGGATCGGCCTTGTTGCCGCGCGTGCCCTCGGGAAAGATCACCAGCGAGTCGCCATTGCGCAGCGCTTCCATCAGCGGCTCGAGCGGGTCTTCATCGGCCGAGCGCTCGCGGCTCACGTAGACCGCGTTGAAGATCTCGCGCGTGATCCAGTGCTTCAACGGCGTCGACGTCCAGTAGTCGCGCGCCGCGATCGGCCGCGTGATTGAGCGCAGATCCTGCGGCAGCGCGGCCCAGATCAGCACCCAGTCGAAGTGGCTCTGGTGGTTCGCGAAGTAGATGCGCTGCTCCGCCTTTGGCGGCGAACCGTACCAATGGCCCTGCGCCCCCGTGATCAGGCGCGCGACCGCAGCGAGCAGCAGGCCGGCGGCCTCGGGCAGTTTCATTCAGTGCCTGAAGTGGCGCACACCCGTCAGCACCATCACGATGCCACGCTCGTTCGCCGCGTTGATCACCTCGTCATCGCGCATCGAGCCGCCGGGCTGGATCACGCTGGTCGCACCGGCGTCGATCACGACATCGAGGCCGTCGCGGAACGGGAAGAACGCGTCGCTGGCGACGGCCGAGCCCTGCAGGCTCAGTCCGCCGTTCTCGGCCTTGATGCTGGCGATGCGCGCCGAATCGATGCGGCTCATCTGCCCGGCGCCGACGCCCAGGGTCATGCCGCCGCCGCAGAACACGATCGCGTTGCTCTTGACGTACTTCGCCACCTTCCAGGCGAACAGCAGGTCGTCGAGTTGCTGCGGCGTCGGCTGCTTGGTCGTCACGCACTTCAGTTCGGCGCGCGTCATCCCGCGGTTGTCGGCGCTCTGGATCAACAGGCCCGAGCCGACGCGCTTCACGTCCTGCGCGTTGCGGCCTTGCTCCCACGCGCTCGCGCCGCCGGGCGGCAGGGCGATCTGCAGCACGCGCGTGTTCGGCTTGGCCTTGAAGACCGCCAGCGCCTCGGGCGTGTAGCTCGGTGCCATCAGCACCTCGACGAACTGCTTCGCGACCAGCGCGGCGCCGGCCTCGTCGAGTTCGACGTTGAAGGCGATGATGCCGCCGAAGGCCGAGTTCGGATCGGTCTTGAAGGCCTTGCCATAGGCCTCCGCCGCGTTCGCGCCGAGCGCCACGCCGCACGGGTTCGCGTGCTTCACGATCACGCAGGTCGGCGTGTCGAACGACTTCACGCACTCCCACGCCGCATCGGCGTCGGCGATGTTGTTGTACGAGAGCTCCTTGCCCTGCAGCTGCTTCGCGGTGACGAGCGAGCCCGGCGCCGGGTGCAGGTCGCGGTAGAAGGCGGCGCTCTGGTGCGGGTTCTCGCCGTAGCGCAGATCCTGCAGCTTCACGAAACGGCCGTTGCTCTGCGCGGGGAACTCGCTGCGCGCGCCATCGGCGGTCAACGACGAGAGGTAATCGCTGATCGCGCCGTCGTAGTTCGAGATGCGGTTGAACGCAGCCACGGCCAATGCGAACTTGATCGCGCTGCTGACCGTGCCGCGGGCCTGCAACTCCGCCAGCACGCCGGCGTATTGGGAGGCGTCGGTCAGCACCGCCACGTCCTTCCAGTTCTTCGCCGCCGAGCGCACCATCGCCGGGCCGCCGATGTCGATGTTCTCGATCGCGTCTTCCAGCGTGCAGCCGGGCTTGGCGACCGTGGCCTCGAACGGGTAGAGGTTCACGACCAGCAGGTCGATGGTCGCGATGCCGTGTGTCTTCAGCGCGGCCATGTGCGCCGGCACGTCGCGCCGCGCCAGCAGACCGCCGTGAACGGTCGGGTGCAGCGTCTTCACACGGCCGTCGAGCATCTCGGGGAAGCCGGTGTGGTCGGCGACCTCGGTGACGGGCAGGCCGGCATCCGCGAGCAGCTTCGCGGTGCCGCCGGTGGAGAGCAGCTTGACGCCCAGCGCATGCAGCGCGCGGGCGAATTCGAGCACGCCGGTCTTGTCGGAAACGGAGAGCAGGGCAGTCAGTGTGGAAGTGGTCATTTGATCAGCTTGTGGTCAAGCAGCTTGCGGCGCAGCGTGTTGCGGTTGATGCCCAACCATTCGGCCGCGCGGCTCTGGTTTCCGCCGGCGTGCTTCATCACCACGTCCAGCAGGGGTTTCTCGACGACGCCGAGGATCATGTCGTACATCGCCGCGGGCTCGACGCCGCGCAGGTCCTTGAAGTAGACCTCCAGGCTGTCGCGAACGCATTCTTCAATGTGCGTGGGCTTCTTCATCTTCTTCGGAGGTGATGCTGGCCGAGGGCAGCAGGTGATGGCGGTCGGCGAGTTCGTCGAACCAGTCGCGCACGGCGCGCACCTGGTCTTCGACGTCCTCGATCAGGTTCATGCGTGCGCGAAACGCTTCGCCGCCCGGCAGTGCCCGTGCCGCCCAGCCGATGTGCTTGCGCGCGCTGCGCACGCCGGCGTACTCGCCATAGAGCGCGTAGTGATCAAACAGGTGTTCGAGCAGCCAGGCCTTGACCTGCTGCGTCGCCGGTGCGGGCAGGTGCTCACCGGTGGCCAGGAAGTGCGCGATCTCGCGGAAGATCCACGGCCGGCCCTGTGCGGCGCGGCCAATCATGATCGCATCCGCGCCAGTTCGGGCGAGCACGTCGCGCGCCTTCTCGGGCGTGTCGATGTCGCCGTTGGCGACGACCGGGATGCGCAATGCGGCCTTCATCGCGCTCACGGTGTCGTACTCGGCAAAGCCCTTGTAGCCTTGCTCCCGCGTTCGGCCGTGCACCGCAATCATCGCGACGCCGGCCGATTCGGCGGCGCGCGCGATGCGCACCGCGTTGCGCTCGGCCTCGCACCAGCCGGTGCGCATCTTCAGCGTCACCGGCACGTTGCGCGGCGCGCAGGCTTTCACGACCGCCTCGACGATCTCGAGCGCGAGCGGCTCGTCCTGCATCAGCGCCGAGCCGGCCCACTTGCTGCAGACCTTCTTCGCCGGGCAGCCCATGTTGATGTCGATGATCTGCGCGCCGCGGTCGACGTTGTAGGCCGCGGCCTCGGCCATCATGGCGGCGTCGGTGCCGGCGATCTGCACCGAGATCGGCGCGGCTTCGCCCTCGTGGTTGGCGCGTCGGCTGGTCTTCAGGCTGGCCCACAGGTCCTTGCGCGAGGTCACCATCTCGCTCACCGCATAGCCGGCGCCGAGGCGCTTGCAGAGCTGGCGGAACGGCCGATCCGTCACCCCGGCCATCGGGGCGGCGAAGAGGCGATTCGCCAAGACGATGTGGCCGATCTGCATGGGGGAGGCGTGGGCGCGGGGTGCTGAAAAAGGAGGCAGCAGTATAGCGGCGGCGGCGCGCCGGAATTCCTGCGCACCCGGGGTTTCCAGGCTGTCCATAATCGACGTGAATGGAAGCGTGGCTGGAATCCCTGATCGCACTGCTGGCCTTGCCGAAGTTCGGCCTGAGCACGGTGTTCGTCGTCGCTTTCATATCGGCCACGTTGCTGCCACTGGGCTCCGAGCCGGCCGTGTTCGGGCTCGTCAAGCTCAACCCCGAACTGTTCTGGCCCGCCGTGCTGGTCGCCACCGCCGGCAACACGCTCGGCGGCGCGTTCACCTGGTGGAACGGTTATGGCGCAGAGCGCGCCTACGAGCGCGTCAAGCAGGCCAAGCCGCCGGACGCGCGCGCGCTGCGCTGGCTGCAGCGGCTCGGCTCGAAGGCCTGCCTGTTCTCGTTTCTGCCGATCGTCGGCGATCCGTTGTGTGCGGTTGCCGGCTGGCTCAAACTGCCGTTCTGGCCCTGCGTGCTCTATATGGCGATCGGCAAATTTCTACGCTACTTCACGATGACGGCGGGGATGCTCTGGGTCTGGCCCGGGCAGTTCACGCCGTGACCTCTTGACGGAGACCCTGATGGCCGCTGCCTACGACGAACTCAAGCGCATCTGGACCCAACTGCACCACTTCACCCACCTGCAATCGATCGCCGGGTGGGATCAGGCGGCGATGATGCCGCCTAAGGGCAACGACGCGCGCGCCAACGCGATGGCCGAGATGGAAGGGCTGTTGCACCGCCTGCGCACCGACCCGGCGTTGCCCACGCTCCTCGCGAGCGCCGACGGTGAATCGCTGGACGATCTCGCGCGCGCGAATCTGGTCGAGATCCGCCGTGAGTGGCGCGCCTCGAACGCGCTGCCGCAAGCACTCGTCGAGGCGCAGTCGCTCGCTGCGGCGCGCTGCGAACATGCCTGGCGCACGCAGCGGCCGGCGAACGACTGGCCCGGCTTTCTGGTGAACCTGCGCGAGGTCTTGCGCATCGAGCGCGAGGTCGCGCAGCGGCTGTCGGAGGCGACCGGCCTGTCGCCGTATGACGCGCTGATGGACCAGTACGAGCCCGGCACCACCAGCGCCGAAGTCGATCGCGTCTTCGGCGACTTGCAGCAGTGGCTGCCGGGCCTCGTGCAGCAGGTGCGCGAGAAGCAGTCGCGCGAGACCGTGGTGCAACCGACCGGCCCGTTCCCGAAGGCGGCGCAGCGCGCGTTGAGCCTGGACGTCATGGGCCTGCTCGGATTCGACTTCGACGGCGGCCGGCTCGACGAAAGCGCGCACCCGTTCAGCGGCGGCGTGCCCGAGGACACGCGGCTCACCACGCGCTATCGCGAAGACGACCTGATGCAGAGCCTGATGGGCACGATCCACGAGACCGGCCACGCGCGCTACGAGCAGAACCTGCCGCGGGACTGGCTCGGCCAGCCGGTGGCGAACGCGCGCTCGATGGGCATTCACGAAAGCCAGAGCCTGAGCTTCGAGATGCAGCTCGGCCGCAGCCGCGCCTTCGCCGGCCTGCTCGCGCCACTGTTGTGCAAGCACTTCGGCGAGCAGGCTGCATTCGAGCCCGACAACCTGCACCGCCTGATGACGCGCGTGAAACCCAGCTTCATTCGCGTCGATGCCGACGAGCTCACCTACCCGGCGCATGTGATCCTTCGCTATGGCATCGAGCGCGAGCTGATCAAAGGCACCTTGCAGGCCGATGACATTCCGGCGCGCTGGGACGAGGGCATGCAGTCGCTGCTTGGCATCGACACGCGCGGCAACTACACCAACGGCTGCATGCAGGACGTGCACTGGAGCGGCGGCTCGTTCGGCTACTTCCCGTGCTACACGCTGGGCGCGATGTACGCGGCGCAGTGGTTCGCCGCGATTCGCGCGCAAGCGCCCGATCTCGATGCGCGCATCGCACGCGGCGGACTCTCGCCGGTGTTCGACTGGCTGCGCGCGAACATCTGGACCCAGGCCAGCCGCTGGTCCACGCCCGAACTCTCGAAGCGCGCGACCGGCGAAGCGCTGAACCCGCAGCACTTCAGGCGTCACTTGCAGGCCCGCTACCTCGGCTGAGGTCAGCTGGCGAGGGTCTGGTCGAGTTCGTCGAGCACTTCTTCGAGCCGCCGCACCGCGTGGCCGGCGCTGCGGCGCGTCGGCGTCGCGGCGCTGAGCAGGCGACGCCGGCCGTCGTCGAGCGCCGCATCGACGAAGGTGACGCCGTGCGGCGCGAGCTTCCGGCCGAGCACGCCGCGTTTCGCACGCAGCAGGCGCCGCGTCTGCTGATACGCATGCTCCGCCAGCGTGCGGCGCTGCGAGTAGCTGAAGGTGTTGGCGAGAAACATCTCCGGATCGCGGTGGTCGGGCTCGAACAGCACGATCGTCGTGCCCGGGTGGCTGTGCTCGTAGCCCTTCATGCCGAGCTCGAGCCGCGAATGGATCAGCGTGCGGAAAGTCTGCGACAGCACGACCGGCAACCCGCCATCGACGAGCCGCGGGATGCGCTCGTCGCCATCGCTCATCACGCGGTGCTGCTTCGATTGCGTCGAATCGAACGGCACCAGCGGGTTCAGGCAGATCAGCAGATCCAGCCCTTCGTCGAGCAGCACCGATGCGTGCAGCGTCTTCTTCAGCGCGCCGTCCACATAGAAGCGGCCATCGATCTCGACCGGTGGGAACAAGCCGGGCAGCGCCGCGCTTGCCTGCACCGCCTTGGAGATCGGCACGTGGTCGAAGCCGGGCAGGCCGAACGGCGCCGACTCGCCGCTGTCCAGATCGGTCGCGACCAGCACGAGCTTGCGCTTGAGCCGGCGGAAGTCGTTGCTGCGGCCGGCCACAGCGAACTGGCGGCGCAGTCGCGTGTCGATCATCTCGTTCGAGAACAGCCCGGTCGGTAACGCGCGCGCCAGCCGCTCCACCGCGCCCGACAGCGAGCGCCGCGTGAACGCATAGCGCAGCGCAGCGTGCGCGCTCAACGCCGGCAGTGTGGACAGGCGCTGCGCGAATTCGCGCCATGCCGGCCGTATCAATACCGAGGGTTCGAAGATGTCGTCGTCCGCGCCGACGTTCTCGATGAACGATGCGCACAGCTCGCGCGGCGTCATGCCGTTGGCCAGGCCCGCGGCGATGAAGCCGCCGGCCGAGACGCCGACGTAGCCGTGGCAGTCGGTGAAGTCGACGCCGGCGAGCGATTCCTCCAGGGCGTAGAGCGCGCCGATCTCGTAGATCGCACCGAGCGGGCCGCCGCCGGCGAGCGCCAGGCCGATGCGGGCAGTGCGCCGGCGCGTCAAGCGGCGGCCGACTTGCGGGCTGTGCGCTTGGCAGCGGGCTTTGCTGTGGACTTGGCCGCCGCCGCCTTCTTCGCCGGCGCGGTCTTGGAGAGCTTCGCCACCTTCGCGCTCAGGTCGTCGATGCGCGCGATCAGCGCGTCCACGTCCTTGGCCGAGGGCACGCCGAGCTTGTTCAGCGCCTTGGCGGTGCGGTCCTCGAAGATGCTTTCGAGCTTGTCCCAGTGCTGGCCGGCCTTGGCCTGCACGTCGCCGGCCATGCTCGTCATCTTGCTGGTCACGCCGCTGAGCTTCTCTTCGGCGGCACTCTGCGTCTTCTTCTGCAGGCTCGCGCCTTCCTTCACCAGCGCCTCGAACACCTTGGTGCCCTCGGCCTGTGCGCGCGAGAAGGCGCCCATGCCCGCGAGCCAGATCTGCTGCGCAGAATCCTTCACCTGGCCGGCGAGCGCGCCGTCGAGCAGGCGGGTGGGCGCGGCGGCCTGCTTGTCGGCCATTGCCTTGAGCTTCTTGACCATGGTGTTCGTCCTTTGAGTGGGTTTGGCGAGCGACTATAGAAGCTCGCGGCGCCGCGCGCACCGGTAATTCCTAGTGAGCCGGCTCTACGTGGCTTGGGGTAAATCGGCAGCGTGCATGCGAGGTGATTGGTCAAGAATGCGCGCTGACCTGCAATGCCCCCGGAGGATCACAAGATGCACTACTTCGTCACCGGCGCGACCGGCTTCATCGGCAAGCGCCTCGTCAAGACCTTGCTCGCGCGACGCGGCGCGACCGTACACTTCCTGCTGCGGCCCGAGAGCGAAGGCAAGGTGGCAAGTTTGCTCGAGTATTGGGGGGTGACCAAGGCGCGGGCGGTGCCGGTCTATGGCGACCTCACCGCGAAGAAGCTCGGCGTCTCGGCCGACGACCTGAAGAAGCTCAAGGGCAAGGTCGATCACCTCTACCACCTGGCCGCGGTCTACGACCTCTCGGCCGACGAGGAGTCGCAGGTCAGGGTCAACATCGAAGGCACGCGCAGCACGGTCGAGTTCGCGAAGGCAATCGATGCGGGGCATCTGCACCATGTCAGCTCGATCGCCGCGGCCGGCATGTACGAAGGCGTGTTCCGCGAGGACATGTTCGAGGAAGCCGATGGCCTGGACCACCCGTACTTCATGACCAAGCACGAGAGCGAGAAGATCGTGCGCAAGGAAGCCAAGGTGCCGTGGACGGTGTACCGCCCGGCGGTCGTCGTCGGCGATTCGCAAACCGGCGAGATGGACAAGATCGACGGTCCGTACTACTTCTTCAAACTGATCCAGCGCATGCGCCAGATCCTGCCGCCGTGGATGCCCAGCGTCGGGCTCGAAGGCGGGCGCATGAACATCGTGCCGGTGGACTTCGTGGTCGCGGCGCTCGACCACATCAGCCACAGCAAGGCCGAGCTGAACAAGAAATGCTTCCACCTCGTCGACCCGAACGGCTACCGCGTCGGCGACGTGCTCGACATCTTCAGCAAGGCAGCGCACGCGCCGAAGATGAACCTCTTCATCAACGCCGCGCTGCTTGGCTTCATCCCGAAGAGCGTGAAGAAGGGAATGATGGCGCTGGCACCCGTGCGCCGCGTGCGCGCCGCGGTGATGAATGATCTCGGCCTGCCGGACGACATGCTGACCTTCATCAATTTCCCGACGCGCTACGACTGCCGCGACACGCTCGCCGCGCTGAAGGGCTCGGGCATCGAATGCCCGAACCTGCGCGACTACGGCTGGCGGCTGTGGGATTACTGGGAGCGTCATCTCGACCCGGCACTCTTGATCGACAAGTCGCTGCGCGGCACGGTCGGCGGCAAGGTGGTGCTGGTCACCGGCGGCTCGTCTGGCATCGGCCTGGCGGCGGCGGTGAAGTTCGCGAAGGCCGGCGCGATCACCGTGATCTGCGCGCGTGACGAAGCCAAGCTCGCCGAGGCGAAGAAGGAGATCATGGCCGAGGCCGGCAAGGAGGCGATCGTCGTCACCTACTCGGCCGACATCGCGAACGAGGAGAGCTGCAAGGCCTTCGTCGGGCAGCTGCAGGCCGACCATGGCGGGGTGGACTACCTGATCAACAACGCCGGTCGCTCGATCCGCCGCGCGATCGAGGCGAGCTACGACCGCTTCCACGACTACGAGCGCACGATGCAGCTCAACTACTTCGGCGCGTTGCGCATCACGATGGGCCTGCTGCCGGGCATGGTCGCGAAGCGCAAGGGCCACGTCGTCAACATCAGCTCGATCAGCGTGCTGGTGAACGCGCCGCGCTTCTCGGCGTATGTCGCTTCGAAGGCCGCGCTGGATGCGTGGACGAGCTGTGCGGCGAGCGAGTTTGCCGACCAAGGCATCACCTTCACGACCGTCAACATGCCGCTGGTGCGCACGCCGATGACGGCGCCGACCAAGATCTACGACAACATGCCGCTGCTCTCGACCGACGAAGCGTCGGACCTGATCGTGCAAGCCTGCGTGGACAAACCCGTGCGGGTGGCGACGCGGCTGGGCATCTCGGTCGAATTGCTGCACGCGGCGGTGCCGCGCATCACGCAGATCCTGATGAACACGACCTTCCGCATGTTCCCCGACAGCGCCGCGGCAAAGGGCGAGAAAGGTGGCAAGGCCACGCTCTCACCCGAGGCGATGGCAATGGCGGAGATGATGCGCGGGATCCACTTCTGAGCGTGACCCCTGCCGGCCTCAGGGCTGCGCTGACTTCACCATCGGCGCGGCCGCAGCGGCCACTTGCCGAATCAGCTCGGCGACGAGTTGCGCATGGGCTTGGGCGCTGTCGATCGTGCCCGTCAGTTCGTAGGGCAGTTCCTGGGTCTGCAGCACCTTCGGCACGGCCGCACCGCTGCTCAGTGTGATGCGCGCGCGCGCCTGCAGCTTCCGCGAGGCGCGCAGGTAGTCCATCGGCACCAGATCGACCTGCAGCGACAGCGCCGCTGCCTGGTCACCGCAATTCGTGTCGCACAGCGCCCAGCCGGGCAACTGCTGGCGCAGCGCCGACACGAACTCGCGCGAGACGCCGATCTCGACCCGCTCGGCCCAATACGTGTTCGGCCACTCGGCCAGCGTGCTGGCATCGGCGCGGTAGCGCACGCGCCGCGCGACCAGGTACTCGGGGATGTTGACGCGGCGCACTGCGAGCAGCGGCGCCGACGCCGCCGCGGCCGGAGGGACGGCCACCACCGTGACCGCAGGCGGCAGCGTCAGCAGCACCGGCGCGGGCGAGGGCGACGCGCAGGCGGCGAGCACACCGGTCAACAGCACCGAGCAGACCTTCAACATGTTCATTCGCGCTTGTTCCCGAAGATGACCGCGTTGGGCTTTTCTTCCAGCAGCTCGCTCCAGTCGCGCAGGCCGCGTGCGGCTTGCGAGAGGTCGCGCATCGAGGCGTCGAGGTCGGCGCGCAGGGAGGCATTCGGCGCCGTCATCTCGGCGACACGATTCATCGCCACGCGGGCCGAGTCGGCCGCATCGCGCGCGTTCGTCAGCGTCCGTTGCAACTCCGGCTGCGCCGCCGCGACGGTGCCGCGGGTGGCATCGGACAACTGCGTGATCGAGGTCAGGGTCGCCGATGTGCTGGCCTGCACTTGGCGCACCGCGTCGGTGGCCGCGCGCAGGGTGGCGCGCGAACTCTCGCCGGTCTTCGCGAGCTCGGCCGAGGCACCGGTGAGCAAGGCTTGCGTGCCGTCGAGCGTCTTCTGCACCCCGGCCAGCGTTTCGCGCAGTTCCTTGACCGTGTCGCGCACCTCCTGCACGGTATCGCGCAGCGGCAGGTCGGCGACCTGGTCGATCAGCGCGCCGAAGCGGTCGCCCAACGCGGGGATCTCGGGTTTGCTGTTGTCGCCCACCAGGGTGCTCGACGTGTTCGGCACGAAGTCGAGCTCGATCGACTTCTGACCGGTGACGAAGCTCTGCGCGACCAGTCGCGCGCGCAAGCCGCGCTGCACCAATGTTGGCAGGTCGATCGCGGCATCGGCGCCGTTGCGCCGAAAGCGCAGTGCGTCGGGCTGCAGCCGGATGCGAACGGGGATCAGGGACTTGAGCGAATCGCGATCGACCTGGATGCCGATCTCTTCGACCTGGCCGACCGTCACGCCGCGGAACCCCACCGGCGCGCCGACGTACAGGCCGGAGACGTTCCCTTGGTAATAGATCATCGCCTCCTGCTGCTTCTTGAACAGGGTGTTGCCGCTGAGCCAGAGCACACCGACGACGATCATCGCGAGTGCAGCCAGCACGAAGGCGCCGATGAGCAAGGCGTTGCGTTTCATGGCGTGGATGGTACGGCGTTCGAGGGCAGTTCTTCGCGCGCCAGGAACGCGCGCACGGTCGGGTGGGTGGCGGTGTCGCGCAATGCACGCGGGGAGCCGTGCGCGATCGGTGTCTTGCTGTCGGCGTCGAGAAAGATGCCGTCGTCGGCGATCGCGAACAGGCTGGGCAACTCGTGGCTCACGAACACGACGGCAGCGCCGGTGCGCTGGCGGATGTCGAGCACCAGATCATCGAGGCGCTTCGAGCTGATCGGGTCGAGGCCGGCCGAAGGTTCGTCGAGGAACAGCAGCGGCGGCTCGGTCGCGATCGCACGCGCCAGGCCGGCGCGCTTTTTCATGCCGCCGCTCAGGTCGGAGGGGTAGAAGTCGGCGAACTTCGCCAGATCGACCCACTCGAGCACTTCGTGTGCGCGCGCCTCGCGCTGGCCGGCGTCCATCGTCTTGCGGTGCTGCTCCAGCGGCAGGCAGACGTTTTCGAGAATCGTCATCGACGACCACAGCGCGGCGCTCTGGAACAGCATGCCGAAGCCGGCACGCAGCCTCGCTTGTTCGTCGTCGTCGGCGGCCCAGTAGTCGACGCCGTTGTACGTGACGTGGCCGGCGGCCGGCGGCAGCAGGCCGACCAGGTGCTTGAGCAGCGTGCTCTTGCCGCAGCCGCTGCCGCCCATGATCGCGAAGATCGTGCCCTTCTCGACCTTGAACGACACGCCGGTCTGGATCAGGCGCTCGCCGAAGCGCATCTCTAGATTGTCAACGGCGAGCAGTGTCATCCTTCAGATCCCCAGCGCATTCGCGCAGATCGCGAAAATCGCATCGAGCACGATGATGCCGACGATGCTGGTGACGACGGCGTTCGTCGTGGCCACGCCGACGCCCGCCGCATTGCGCTGCGCATACAGCCCGCAGTAGCAGCCGACCATGCCGATCAGCGCGCCGAACACGAACGACTTGGCGAAGCCGAGCCCGAGGTGCGACCAGTCGAGCGCGAGCAAGGTGCGGTCGAGGTAGGCGGCGGGCGAAATGTTCAGCATGCCGCCGGCCACGATCATGCCGCCGAGCAGCCCGGTGACGCAGCCGTACACATAGAGCAACGGCATCATCAGCAGCAGCGCGACAACGCGCGGCAGCACCAGAAAATCGACCGCGCTCAGGCCCAGCACCTCGAGCGCATCGACCTCCTCGTTCGCTTGCATCGTCGCGATCTCGGCCGCGAACGCCGCGCCGGTGCGGCCGGCCATCACAACCGCGGTGATGATCGCCGCCATCTCGCGCGCCACCGCGATGCCGACCAGATCGGCCACATAGATGCCGGCACCGAACTTGACCAGCTGCACCGCGCCGACGAACGCGAGGATCGCGCCGACCAGCACATTGACGACGGTGACGATCGGCACCGCACGGCCACTGCAGTCGGCGGTGATGCGGCCCAGGTCCTTCGGGCGGAACTGCGAACGGCCCGCCAGCGCCCGCACGGCCGAGATCAGCACCTGCCCGATGAAGGCGACGGGCCGAGTGGGGACGAGCGAGGTGAGCGAGGCGAAGGGCATGGCGTCTTCGCCATTGTGCCCGGCCCCTACAATCTTTTCGACCCGACCAGCCTGTGCCGCCCATGAAAACCGCCGTCCCTCCCGCCGCCGCCAAGCCCGCCGATGCACCCGACCTCTCGCACATCGCCGCGCGCGACAAGGCCGAGATCCTGTCGCAGGCGCTGCCCTACATCCGCAAGTTCCACGGCAAGACCATCGTCATCAAGTACGGCGGCAACGCGATGACCGACCCGGCGCTGCAGCAGGATTTCGCCGAGGACGTGGTGCTGCTCAAGCTCGTTGGCCTGAATCCGGTGGTGGTGCACGGCGGCGGCCCGCAGATCGAGGAGGCGCTCGCCAAGATCGGCAAGAAGGGCACCTTCATCCAGGGCATGCGCGTGACCGATGACGAGACCATGGAAGTCGTCGAGTGGGTGCTCGCCGGCCAGGTGCAGCAGGACATCGTCGGGTTGATCAACGTTGCCGGTGGCAAGGCGGTCGGGCTGACGGGGCGCGACGGCGGGCTGATCCGCGCGCGCAAGCTGAAGATGGTGGATCTGAAGGACCCGAGCAAGGTGCACGATGTGGGCAACGTCGGCGAGATCGAGTCGATCGACCCGAGCGTCGTGAAAGCCTTGCAAGACGACCAGTTCATTCCGGTGATCTCGCCGCTCGGCTTCGGCGCCGACAACGAGAACTACAACATCAACGCCGACGTGGTCGCCGGCAAGCTGGCCGAGGTGCTGAAGGCCGAGAAGCTGATCATGCTGACCAACATTCCCGGTGTGCTCGACAAGTCGGGCAAGCTGCTGACGAACCTGAGTGCGCGCGAGATCGACGAGTTGTTCGAGGACGGCACGATCAGCGGCGGCATGCTGCCCAAGATCGCCTCGGCGCTCGACGCGGCCAAGAACGGCGTCAACACCGTGCACATCATCGATGGGCGGGTGCCGCATGCGATGTTGCTTGAAGTGCTGACCGAGCAGGCCTACGGCACCATGATCCGTTCCCATTGAAGCAGGGCAACCAGGCCAGGCGAGTCTGGCTGTTCGACCTCGACAACACACTGCACGACGCCAGCCACGCCGCGTTCGGCGAGACCAACGCGGCGATGAACGCCTACATGATCGATCACCTCGGCGTCGATCATGACGAGGCCGCGCGGCTGCGCCTGCACTACTTGCACCGCTATGGCGCCACCTTGCTCGGTCTGGTGCGCCACCATGGCGTGCGGGCGAGTCACTTTCTCGAAGAGACGCACCGCCACCCCGGCCTGGAGCAGCGGCTGCGCACCAGTGCGCACGACCGCGCGGCGATCAAGCGCCTGCGCGGCGCCAAGTTCATCCTGACCAACGCGCCGCGCGAGTACACGCTGCGCGTGCTGAACACGCTCGGGCTCGCCGCGCTGTTCGACGGCGTCATCAGCATCGAGGACATGACGATGTTCGGCGAGCTGCGGCCCAAGCCCGATGCGCGGATGTTCCGCCACATCGCGGTGCGGTTGAAGGTGCGGCCGACCGACTGCGTGCTGGTCGAGGACGTGCTCGCGAACCAGCGCGCGGCGCGTGGCATCGGCATGCGCACCGCGTGGATGCGGCGCTACCTCGACGGGCGTTACCGAGGCCATGTGGTTGGTGGCGCCACGAGCGGCTCCAACAACGCGGCGAAGATCCCCGGCACGAAGCGCGAAGTTGGTGTTCACCCTTGCCCCAGCCCTCGATATGTGTGTGCCAAAATGAACTCGCTCCTGAAGTTACGCACCTTGTGATGACGCCCCACACCGACGCCAGCGCTGCCGAGCCCGAAGGGCCCACCGAAGACGCGGCGTCGGCCGCGCCGCCGGCTGCCGCCGCGCCGCCGGTTCGCAAGCGCCCCAAGCCCGGCGAGCGGCGCGTGCAGATCCTGCAGACGCTGGCCGGCATGCTCGAGCTGCCGGGTGCGGACCGCATCACCACCGCCGCGCTGGCGGCCAAGCTGGCGGTCTCGGAGGCCGCGCTGTATCGCCACTTCGCGAGCAAGGCGCAGATGTTCGAGGGCCTGATCGAGTTCATCGAGAGCAGCGTCTTCACGCTCGTGAACCAGATCCATGAGCGCGAAGCGCCGCCGCTGGTTCAGGTGCGGCAGATGCTCACGGTGCTGCTGCAGTTCGCCGAGAGGAACCCCGGCATGGCGCGCGTGATGGTCGGCGATGCGCTGGTGTTCGAGAACGAGCGACTGCTCGCGCGCATGAACCAGTTCTTCGAGCGCTTCGAGTCGCAACTGCGCCAGAGCCTGCGCGGCGGCGCCGACGAGGCCGGCTCGGCCACTCCGACAGTGGATGCGAATGTCCAGGCCTCGGTACTGACCGCGTTCGCGGTCGGGCGGCTGCAGCGCTTTGCGCGTTCGGGTTTCAAGCGCAGCCCGGTCGAGTTCCTCGACACCGCGCTGGCCATGCTCGCCGCCTGATGCCGACCGACGCCCTGCTGAACCTGATCACCCGCGCCGAGGCGCTTCTCACGCGGCTGGAGAGCGTGTTGCCGACGCCGCTGGCCGCGCCCGACTGGTCGGCGTCTATCGCGTTCCGCTACCGGCGCCGTGGCGCTTCGGGCGCGATCACGCCGGTGCGGCATGCGGCGGGCATCCGGCTCACGTCGCTGGTCGAGGTCGAGGCGCAGAAGGAGCGGCTGCTGCGCAACACGCGGCAGTTCGTCGAGGGCTTCGGCGCCAACAACGTGCTGCTGACCGGCGCTCGCGGCACCGGCAAGAGTTCGCTGATCAAGGCTTGCCTGAACGAGTTCGCTGACCGCGGGCTGCGCCTGATCGAGGTCGACAAGGCCGATCTGGTCGATCTGCCCGACATCGTCGATCTGGTCGCCGAGCGGCCCGAGCGATTCATCGTGTTCTGCGACGACCTCAGCTTCGACGAAGGCGAGCCCGGCTACAAGGCGCTCAAGTCGATCCTCGACGGCTCGATCTCGCAGTCCTCCGACAACGTGCTGATCTACGCCACCAGCAACCGGCGCCACCTGCTGCCCGAGTACATGAAGGAGAACCTCAGCTACCAGCACCTGGAGAACGGCGAGGTCCATCCGGGCGAGGTCGTCGAGGAGAAGGTCTCGCTGTCGGAACGGTTCGGGCTGTGGGTCAGCTTCTACCCGTTCAGCCAGGAGGAGTACCTCGCGATCGTGGCCCAATGGCTGCGCGGTTTCGGTGTGCCGGAGGACGCGATCACCGCGGCCCGGCAGGAGAGCCTGGTCTGGGCGCTGGAGCGCGGCTCGCGATCGGGGCGGGTGGCGTTCCAGTTCGCGAAGGATTACAGCGGCAGGCACCACGGGTGACCGAGCGCCTGCCCGTCGATGTCGCCGTCGGTGTTTTGATCGACGCCGCGGGCGACTTCCTGCTCACGTCGCGCCCCGAAGGCAAGGTCTACGCCGGCTACTGGGAGTTTCCGGGCGGCAAGCTCGAAGCGGGCGAATCGGTCGAACAAGCGCTGCGGCGCGAGCTGCATGAGGAGCTCGGCATCGAGATCGGCGCTGCCGAGCCCTGGAAGATCGAGCTGATGGACTACCCGCACGCGCGCGTCCGCCTGCACTTCTGCAAGGTGTTTGCCTGGCGCGGCGAGTTCCAGATGCGCGAGCAGCAAACCATGGCTTGGCAAAGCCTGCCGGTCGCGGTGGCGCCGCTGCTGCCGGGCACCCTGCCGGTGCTCGAATGGTTCGCGCAGGAGCGCGGGTTCGTCGGGGCCACTAAACTGGCTGGATGAGACCCCCACGTTCACTTCGTTCACTGCCCCCCGAGGGGGCGCGTCAGCCCCTTGGGGCGGCCCGGCGGTGCTGACGTGAACTGGTTGGACCAAGTCAGGTGGGACGCGAACGGCCTGGTGCCGGCGATAGCGCAGGAGGTCGGCAGCAACGACGTGCTGATGTTCGCCTTCATGAACCGCGAGGCGCTGGCGAAGACGGCCGAGCTCGGCGAGGCCGTCTACTTCAGCCGCTCGCGCGGACGCCTGTGGCACAAGGGCGAGGAGAGCGGCCACATCCAGAAAGTGCATGAGCTGCGGCTGGATTGCGACAACGACGTGGTGCTGATGAAGGTCGAGCAGCTCGGGCACACGCCTGGCATTGCCTGCCATACCGGCCGCCACGCTTGCTTCTTCCAGTTGTTGCAGGGCGGCGAATGGAAAACCGTCGAGCCCGTCTTGAAAGACCCGGAAAGCATCTACAAATGACGGCCAACGACACCTTGGCACGGCTCGCCGCCGTGATCGAGTCGCGCAAGGGCGGCGATCCGGACAAGAGCTACGTGGCGCGCCTGTTCCAGAAGGGCCCCGATGCGATCCTGAAGAAGATCGGTGAAGAGGCGACCGAGGTCGTGATGGCCTGCAAGGACGGCGTGCCCGAGAAGATCGTCGGTGAAGTCGCCGACCTGTGGTTTCACTGCATGCTGGCACTCCACGCCCACGGTTTGGCGCCGGCCGATGTGCTGAAGGAACTGGAGCGCCGCGAAGGGCTCTCAGGCCTGGAAGAATTCGCGCTGCGCAAGGCGCAACAACGGGAGAAGGACGGATCATGAACGACATCATCGAAAACGGCAGCCTGCCCGACGCCAGGCGCGAGGATTCGCTGAAGATGATCGGGCACGTCAGCTACGCCCTGCACGCGATCGTCGCGGTCGGCGCGGTGTTGCCGGCGTTCCAGCCGAGCATCGCGCTGCTAGTGGTCGCCTTCATCCTCGATCTGGTCAAGCGAGACGACGCACGCGGCACCTGGCAGGAGTCGCACTTCAGCTGGCGCATCCGCAGCGTGCTGTGGGCCGGCGTGCTGTACGTCGTGACGATTCCGCTGTGGCTGCTGTTCGTGATCCCGGGCTGGATCGCGTGGATCGCGATCTCGGTCTGGTTCCTGTACCGCGTGGTGCGCGGCTGGCTCGCGCTGAACGACCGCAAACCGATGCCGACGCCGCAGTGAGCGCGATGAGCCACGATTCGACCTGTATTTTTTGCAAGATCATTGCCGGCCAGATCCCGAGCCGCAAGGCCTTCGAGGACGACGAGGTGCTGGTATTTCACGACATCGCGCCGTGGGCGCCGGTGCATCTGCTTGTGATCCCGAAGCTGCACGTGGCGACGATGTACGAGATGACCGACGCGCACGCGCCGCTGCTCGGTCGCATGCTGGCGATGGCGCCGAAGCTGATGCGCGAACAGGGCGTGACGAACGGCTTTCGAACCCTGATCAACACCGGCGAAGACGGCCGGCAGGAAGTGCAGCACGTTCACATGCATGTGATGGGTGGCCCGCGCCCGTGGGCAAAAGGGTAATTCATAAGCGGTACCCTAGAATTCCCCGCTTGTCGTTTGGAGAACAGTCATGGGTTCATTCAGCATTTGGCACTGGTTGGTGGTGCTGCTGATCGTGGTGTTGGTGTTCGGCACCAAGAAGCTCAAGAACATCGGCACCGATCTCGGCGGCGCGGTGAAGGGCTTCAAGGATGGCGTGAAGGACGGCAGCACGCCGGCCGACTCGGCCACGCCGCCGACGCAGGTCAACGTCAGCAAGGCGAACGACGCGAACACCGTCGACGTGGAAGCGAAGACCAAGTCCTGATCCTGATGGCGCCCCCAAGCTCGCTTGCGCTCGCTGCCCCCCGAGGGGGCGTGTCAGTACCTTCGGGCGGCCGGGCGGAACTGACGTGATCGACTTCGGCTTCGACAAGATCGCGCTGATCGGCGCGGTCGCCCTGATCGTGATCGGCCCCGAGAAGCTGCCGCGCGTGGCGCGCACGGTCGGCCACCTCGTGGGCAAGGCGCAGCGTTACGTCGCCGACGTCAAGGCCGAGGTCAACCGCTCGATCGAGCTCGAAGACCTGAAGAAGATGAAGAGCGAGTTCGAGGATGCGGCGCGCAACGTGCACCAGAGCGTCACGAGCGAGATCCAGCAGACCCATGCGGAGCTCGGCAAGAGCTGGAGCGACGCCGTCTCGATGACGCCGAACAGCGGCGACCACGTCGGCTGGACGCCGCCGCCGCCCGAGTACAAGCACCCGAAGAAGAACTGGCGCCTCAAGCGCGGCGCCACGCCGCAGTGGTACAAGCAGCGCGCCGGCGTGCGCGTCAAAGCCCAGTCGGGTGCTGCGCGGGTCGCGCGGTTTCGGCCACCGCGTGTTTCGGCCTGATCTGCGATGAGCAGCGGTGACGAGAAGCCTGACGAGTTGGCGGGCACCGAACAGCCGTTCGTCTCGCACCTGATCGAGTTGCGCGACCGGCTGGTGCGCGCCTGCATCGCGGTCGGTGTCTGCTTCGGCGTGCTGATGGTCTGGCCGGGCTCGGCCGGGCTCTACGACCTGCTGGCGCTGCCGCTCGTCGAGCACCTGCCCAAGGGCGGCACGCTGATCGCGACCAGCGTGATCTCGCCGTTCCTGGTGCCGCTGAAGATCACGCTGATGGCAGCATTTTTGCTCGCGCTGCCGGTGGTGCTGTACCAGGTCTGGGCCTTCGTCGCGCCGGGCCTGTACATGCACGAGAAGAAGCTGGTGCTGCCGCTGGTGATCTCGAGCACGCTGCTGTTCTTTCTGGGCGTGGCGTTCTGCTACTTCTTCGTGTTCGGCAAGGTCTTTACCTTCATCCAGAGCTTCGCGCCGAAGAGCGTCTCGGCGATGCCGGACATCGAGGCGTACCTGAGCTTCGTGCTGTCGATGTTCATTGCGTTCGGCGCGGCGTTCGAGGTGCCGATCGTCGTCGTCGTGCTCGCGCGCATGGGGCTGGTCAGCATCGAGAAGCTGAAGGGCTTCCGCGCCTACTTCATCGTGCTGGCGTTCATCATCGCGGCGGTGCTGACTCCCCCGGACGTGGTCTCGCAGCTCGCGCTGGCGATCCCGATGGTGCTGTTGTACGAGGTCGGCATCATCGCCGCAGGCTTCTTCATCAGGCACACGCAGGCGCCTGACGAGGCAGGCGAGACGCCGCCGCCGGCCTGACTATTCCTCGCGCGGCTGTGCGGCCCGCGCTGCAGGACGTTCACCAACCGTCACGTTCACGCCCAGCGCCTTGTCGCCGCGCTGCACACCGAGCGCAGCCACGGCCCGCGGGCGCATCGCCGCGACGGCATTGAGCAGCTGGCGCGTGCCGGTGACGGGCACGTCGCCGATGCTCACCACCACATCGCCCGGGCGCAGGCCGCCGGCGCTCGCCGGGCCGCTCTGCAGCACGCCGGTGATCAGCACGCCCTGCTTGATCGGCAGCTTCAGCGTCTGCGCGATCTCGGGCGTGAGGTCCCGCTGCTCGACGCCGAGGAAGCCGCGTGTGACGCGGCCGTCCTTGATCAGCGCCTCCATCACCTGGCGCGCGGTGTTCACCGGAATCGCGAAACCGATGCCGAGGCTGCCGCCGGAGCGCGAGTAGATCGCGGTGTTGATACCGAGCAGGTGCCCGGTGGCATCGACGAGCGCGCCGCCCGAGTTGCCGGGGTTGATCGCCGCATCGGTCTGGATGAAGTTCTCGAACGTGTTGATGCCGAGCTGGTTGCGCCCGAGCGCGCTGACGATGCCCGAGGTCACGGTCTGGCCGACGCCGAACGGGTTGCCGATCGCCAGCACCACGTCGCCGACCTCGAGCTTCTCGGCATCGCCGAGCGTGATCGCCGGCAGCTTGTCGAGCTCGATCTTGAGCACGGCCACATCGGTCTCCGGGTCGGTGCCGACGAGCCGGGCGCGGGCCTGGCGTCCATCGGTGAGCAGGACCTCGATGTCGTCCGCGCCTTCGATGACGTGGTTGTTGGTCAGCAGATAGCCGGCACCTGAGACGATCACCCCCGAGCCCAGCCCGACCTGCGGCTCGGCTTGCGATGGGCGCTGCCGGTCACCGAAGAAGTAGCGAAAGATCGGATCTTCGGTGCGCGCGCTGCGTGCCGGCGCCTTGCTCGCGGTGATGCTGACGACGGCCGGCGAAGCAAGCTTTGCGGCCACGCTGTAGCTCGTCGCGACCACGCCGACCGTGGACGCCGACAGCGCCGGCGCGGCCGCGACCGTCACGACGCCGGGCAGTGCGACGACGTTGCTGCCGCGCCGGATCCACTCGGGCTTGAGCGTGGCGACGACGAACAGCATCGCGACCGCGACGGTCACCGCTTGTGAAAAGAGAAGCCAAGTCTTGCGCATGGGGGAGGATGTGGTGCCGGTCAATTATCGATCAAGGTGCTCCGATTGGAGACAATGCGGCATGGCCACGACTCGACAAGCCGCGCAACCGATCGCGATCACGATGGGTGACGCCTGCGGCATCGGCCCCGAGATCATCGCGAAGCTGTTTCGCGGCGCTGAAAGCGCCGGCTGCGTCGTGCTCGGCGATGTCGCGGTGATGCGCCGCGCTGTGGCTGCCCTCGGCGGCCTGCTCGCGGTGGCGCGCGTCGAGCGCGCGGCTGACGCCATCGATGCGCCGCCGAACTGCATCGCCGTGCTCCAGATCGACGGGCTGCCGGCCGACCTGATGAGCGCGCCGCTGGGCCAGGTCGATCGCCGCGCCGGGGCTGCGGCGGCCGCGTGCATCGAGCGCGCGGTGCAGCTCGCGGTCGCCGGCGAGATCGCCGCGGTCGTGACCGCGCCGATCCACAAGGAGGCGCTGGCCGCGGCCGGCGTCCCGTACCCCGGCCACACCGAGATGCTGCAGGCGCTGTGCGTGCCCGGCGGTCAGCCACGCGGCGAGCCGCTGCCGGTGCGCATGATGCTGGCCAACGACGAGCTGCGCACGGTGTTGGTCACGATCCATCTGTCGCTGCGCCGCGCGATCGACGCGGTCACGTTCGATGCGGTGTTGCAGACGCTGCGCATCGCGCACCACAGTGCCGCGCGCTGGGGCCAGGCCGCGCCGCGCATCGCGGTCGCGGGGCTGAACCCGCATGCGGGCGAGGGCGGCTTGTTCGGCGACGAGGAGTTGCGCATCATCGCGCCGGCGATCGCGCAGGCGCGTGCCGAGGGCATCGACGCGCGCGGGCCGTTCGCGCCCGACACGGTGTTCATGCGCGCGCGCCACACACCCGAGCATCCGGGCGAGTTCGACATCGTCGTCGCGATGACGCACGACCATGGCCTGATCCCGGTGAAATACCTCGGTGTCGAGCACGGCGTGAACGTGACGCTCGGCCTGCCGTTCGTGCGCACCAGCCCGGACCACGGTACCGCGTTCGACATCGTCGGCACCGGCCGCGCGAGCGCGAGCAGCTTGGCGGCGGCGCTGCGCATGGCGCGCCAGTTGAGTCAGTAGCGCGTTGGCGTACCCAAGGCGGCGAGCTGCTTGCGAGCCCGATGCGTGGCCCGCTCCATCAGGTAGGTGCTCTCGACCGCGCGCATGCGGCCGGTCTCGCACATGCGGGCGAGCATCCGGGCGGTCATCGAGATCGTTTCCTGGTGGCGCTGGCCGCGCGTGAAGACGAAGAAGCTGCGGCCCGCACTGACGTGCGTCAGCCGCACCTTCTGCCACTCGTCCTTCAGGTGCATCTGGTAGGCGAAGCCGAGCTTGACGTGGTCGAACAGCTGCGGCCCGCGCGACGGCTCGCCCGGGTCGGCGCTGTTCAGGTCGAGGTCCACGGCGATCGCGGCGAGGCGGGCGGTCGCGGATTCGCCCGGCTCGGTGTCGGGGCCGGTGCGGGTGTCGTCCTCGACGCCGAGGTCGATGTCGACCTCGCCCGACCAATCGACGGCGGTCTCGGAGACGAGCCCGACGCGCTGTGCTTCTTCGGGCGAGAAGCGGCGCGCGACCACGTCGGGCGCGACCTCGGGCACCGGGTCGGCGGCCGAGAGCGTGTCGATGGCCGGCACCGGTGTGTTGAAGATGGCCTCGAGCTGCTTGACCATCATGTTGTGGTCGAGTTCGGATTGCGCCGCGCCCTTCAGCGATTCGGCGTGCGCCGGCAGCAGCTTGGCGAAGAAGTCCCGCTGCGCCGCTTCGGGCCAGCCGACCAGCGCCAAGCCCTCGTTCAGGTCCTTCATCAACGGCGGCAGCGCCATCAGGAACTTCTTGCGCAGCGCCGGCGAGCCCTTCGGCATGATGCTCATCACGAGATCGCGGCCGACACGGCGATAGCGCTTGGCGCGGTCGGAGTCGGCGCCGTCGCGACTCGCCGCGAGCACCATCGCCTGGCCCCAGACCTGCGGCAGGAACTCGTTCAGCCAGGCCGGCAATGCCATCGGCTGCAGCGCCCCTTGCAGCTGCATCGTGTAGCGCTGCTGCAGGCGCAGCTCGCTCTCCTTGGTGCCCAGTGTTTCGGCCGTCTCCTGACTTTGCTCGTCACTCTGCGTCTGTTCGGCGATGAAAGCTTCGAGCGCGGCGAGCTTGGCGGTGTAGAGATCGACCTGGTCGAAGTCGCCCTCGACGATCTCCTGCACCAGCAAGCGCACGCGCTCGAGAAACTGCTTGCCCGGCCCTTCGTCGAAATCGTCGAAGGCGCAGGCCAGCGAGGCAATGCGGTTCACGAAGCGTCGCACCGGGTGCCGGCGCGACGAGAAGAAGCTCGAGTCGTTCAACGCCACCCGCAGCACCGGCAATTGAAGACGCGCGATCTGGCGCGCCATCTGCGGCGGCACGCGCGTGTCGGAGAGGATCGCGTCGAACAGGCTGCCGACGACGTCGATCACCATGTGGTCGAGCTTGCCACCGGAGGCCTGCAACAGCTCCTCGCGGTGGGCGCGGATCAGGTTCACCGCCATCAGGCCGGTGAGGCCGTCGGCGGCAAAGGCCGGCGCTGCCGCCGCCAGCCTGCCACTGCCGGTCGTGACGGTGCCACGGCCCGAGGCACGCGCGTCGCCGCGCGAGCCGCGCGCCGCCGCGTCGAGTTCGCCGGCCCGGCTGGAGACGGCGCTCAGGTGGCGCAGCAGCGCCATCATCTGCGCGTCCGCCTGGCGCGGCGTCAGCCCGGAGCGCGAATTCGGGGCGGAGCGTGACGACCTGCGGCCGCGCCCGGGCCCGGACGACCCCGGCAGGCCACCGGAGCCGCTGCCGCGCATCGGCCGCCGCTCATCGCCGTCTCGTTCACCGCTGTCCTGCCCCTCGCCGTCGAAGCCACTCGAGTCGCCGTCGAGGTCACCAGATTGGCTGCGCGTGCTGCTGAGCGTGGCGTAGGCCGAATTGATACCAGGCAGCTGATTGCCCGGCCCCTCCACCTGGCGCACCGTCAGCACCACCGGCTGCACCCCGGTCGCCTGCAGCCCGCGCAACACCTGCGTGTAGCAGGCGGGCATGGCCTTGGCCATCGCGGCGCCGAGTTCGCGTGCCAGCAGCTTGCGCGATTCAGACTCTTTGGTCACGGCCTCGATCGCGCGGTACAGCGACGCGCCGATCACTTCGGCGCGCAGCGGGTTGCGCTCCTGGTCGGCGCGGCCGGTCTTCAGTAGCGAGCCCATGTAGGCGCTGAGCTCTCGCAACTCGACCTCGCTCGCATGCGCGATCTGCTGGCTGATGCGGTCGGCGAACATCCGCTCTTCCATCTCGGAGTCATCGACCAGACTGAGCGTCTGCCAATCGGGCTCGGCCGGCTTGCGCCGGCTCTCTTCGGGCGGCGCGAACTCCTGGCCGATGCGCGTGTTCATTTCGGTGCCGAACACGCTCAACAGCACCTTCATGCCGCGCCGCAGCTCGAACTGCGCCGCCGCGAGCAGATCACGTTCGTTGATGCGCGTGCTCGCCTGGCCCTGCGCCGACAGCGTCTCCGAAACGCGCGCGGCCACGGCGGCGAGCGTCGCCCGCACCGTGTCCGTTGCCGCGTCGAGCGTGGCTTGCAGGCGTGGATCGTGGAGGGTCATCGCGGGTGGCTGGGAGGCTCACCCGCGAGTATGCCCTTGCCGTTTCACTTCTTCAGCGAGTCCCGGATCTCGCGCAGCAGCACGACGTCTTCGGGTGTGGCGGCCGGCGGCGGCGTGATCGACGTGGTCAGCTTGAGGCGGTTGATCTGCCGGATCATCAGGAAAATGATGAAGGCGAGGATGACGAAGTTGATCGCCACGGTGATGAAGTTGCCGTAGGCGAACAGGGGAACGCCGGCCTTCGTCAGCGCTTCGTAGGTGGTCGGCCCGGTGTAGTTTGCGGGCGGGTTGGACAGCATCACGAAGTAGTTGGAGAAATCCAGCCCGCCGAGGAGCTTGCCGATGACCGGCATGATCAGGTCCTTGACGATCGAGTCGACGATCTTGCCGAACGCGGCACCGATGATCACGCCGACGGCCAGATCGACCACGTTGCCCTTCAGGGCGAATTCCTTGAACTCCGATGCGAAAGACATGCGCTGCACTCCTGATTGTTTTGATGTCGCCCCTACGCCACCGTTGGCCGGGCGGGCCCTAGTATTCCGGAGGTTTTCGGGAAGTCAAGCCACTTGACACGTCCGCTAGAATGCCGGGTTGTCCCTGACCTGATGTTCGTTCGAGGAACCCTTATGACAGACGTGCTGAGCAATGCACACACCATCGACAACGGTAAGCGCACCTGGATCATCGCCTCGGCCTGTGCCGGTGCGGTGGGCGCCGGCGCCGCCGCGGTGCCATTCGTCAGCAGCTTCCAGCCGAGCGAACGCGCCAAGGCGGCGGGCGCGGCGGTCGAGGCCGACATCAGCGGCCTGAAGCCCGGCGAGAAGATGACCGTCGAGTGGCGGGGCAAGCCGGTCTGGATCGTGCGACGCACGCCGGAGCAACTCGCCGAGTTGCCCAAGGCCGACAAAGAGCTCGCCGACCCCGAGTCCAACCGCACCAACTTCGCGACCACGCCCGAGTACGCGCGCAACGACTGGCGCTCGATCAAGAAGGAGTACCTCGTGGTCGTCGGCATCTGCAGCCACCTGGGCTGCTCGCCGAGCGACAAGTTCAATCCCGGCGCGCAGCCCTCGCTGCCCGATGACTGGGCCGGTGGTTTCCTGTGCCCGTGCCATGGTTCGACGTTCGACATGTCCGGCCGCGTGTTCAAGGACAAGCCGGCCCCTGACAACCTCGAAGTGCCGCCCTACATGTATCTGTCGGACACCCGGCTGATCATCGGCGAAGACAAGAAGGCCTGAACCGCTTCAGGCGATCACGACGGCACCCCAGGAGTACGAAGAACATGGCTGAATATCACGAGGCCCCCGCCAACGCCACCGCGGGCCAGAAGCTGCTGAACTGGGTCGACAACCGGTTCCCGCTGTCCAAGCTCTACAACGAGCACGTCGGCGAGTACTACGCGCCGAAGAACTTCAACTTCTGGTACATCTTCGGCTCGCTGGCGATGCTGGTGCTGGTGCTGCAGATCGTCACCGGCATCTTCCTGACGATGAACTACAAGCCCGACGCCGCCAAGGCCTTCGAGTCGGTCGAGTACATCATGCGCGACGTGCCGGGCGGCTGGCTGATCCGCTACATGCACTCCACCGGGGCGAGCGCGTTCTTCATCGTCATCTACCTGCACATGTTCCGCGGCCTGCTGTACGGCAGCTACCGCAAGCCGCGCGAACTGGTCTGGATCTTCGGTTGCGGCATCTTCCTGTGCCTGATGGCCGAGGCCTTCATGGGCTACCTGCTGCCCTGGGGTCAGATGAGCTACTGGGGCGCCCAGGTCATCATCAACCTGTTCGCGGCGGTGCCGTTCGTCGGCAACGACCTGTCGCTGCTGATCCGCGGCGACTACGTCGTCGGCGACGCCACCCTGAACCGCTTCTTCAGCTTCCATGTGATTGCGGTGCCGCTGGTACTGCTCGGGCTCGTCGCCGCGCACATCATCGCGCTGCACGAGGTCGGCTCGAACAACCCCGACGGCATCGAGATCAAGGCCAAGAAGAACGCGAAGGGCGTGCCGCTCGACGGCATCCCGTTCCACCCGTACTACACGGTGCATGACATCTTCGGCGTCAGCATCTTCCTGATGATCTTCAGCGCGGTGCTGTTCTTCGCGCCCGAGGGCGGCGGCTACTTCCTCGAGTTCAACAACTTCATTGAGGCCAATCCGCTGAAGACGCCGGCACACATCGCCCCGGTCTGGTACTTCACGCCGTACTATTCGATGCTGCGCGCCACCACCGACGTGATGGTCAACGTGCTCGCGGTGCTGCTCGGCCTCGGCGCCGCGCTGGCGATCTGGAAGGGCGGTTTCCGCACCAACGGCAAGCTCGCGATCGCGGTCGCCGCGGTGGCAGCGGTGCTGCTGCTCAAGACCTTCGACGCCAAGTTCTGGGGCGTGGTCGTGATGGGCGGCGCGGTCATCATCCTGTTCTTCCTGCCCTGGCTGGATCGCAGCCTGACCAAGTCGATCCGCTACCGCCCGAGTTGGCACAAGTATCTCTACGGCGTGTTCGTGTTCTTCTTCCTGATCCTCGGCTACCTCGGCTCGCAGCCGCCGTCGGCCGCTGGCAACTATGTGTCGCAGCTCGGCACGCTGGTGTACTTCGGCTTCTTCCTGCTGATGCCGTGGTGGAGCCGCGTCGGCACCTTCAAGCCGGTGCCGGACCGCGTGACCTTCGCCGCCCACTGATCAGCGCCCGGAGCATCAAGTCAATGAAAAAATTCCTTCTCTCCCTGCTGATCTCGCTGGGCTGCGTTACCGGTGCGTCCGCCAATGAAGGCGGCTACGCCTGGGACAAGTTTCCGGTCGAGAAGATGAACGACGTTGCCGCGCTGCAAAACGGCGCGAAGCTGTTCGTCAACTACTGCCTCAACTGCCACGCGGCCGCCTACATGCGCTACAACCGCATGAAGGACATCGGCCTGACCGAGGACCAGATCAAGCAGAACCTGCTGTTCGCCACCGACAAGGTGGGCGACACGATGAAGGTCTCGCTCGCGCCGAAGCAGGCCGCGGACTGGCTGGCGGCCGTGCCGCCGGATCTGTCGGTGATCGCGCGTTCACGTGCCGACATCGGCAAGGGCAGCGGCGCCGATTACCTCTACACCTACCTGCGCACCTACTACCGCGACGACACCAAGGCGACCGGCTGGAACAACATGGCCTACCCCGACGTGGCCATGCCCAACGTGCTCTGGGAGTTGCAAGGCCAGCGCGCGGCGAAGTTCGTCGACGAGAAGGACCACCACGACCCGAAGAAGACCGTGCACGTCTTCGAGGGCTTCGAGCAGCTCACGCCGGGCAAGCTCGACGAGCAGGCCTACAACGAAGCCGTCGGCGATCTCGTCGCCTACCTGCAATGGATGGGTGAGCCGGCGCAAGGCAAGCGCACCCAGATCGGCGTGTGGGTGCTGATCTTCCTGAGCGTGCTGACGTTGTTCACCTGGCGCCTCAACGCCTCGTACTGGAAAGACGTCAAGTAAGGCCTCTCGCCCCGCGCCCATCCGGCCCGGGGTCACGACGCAGTGGGATGCCACACCCGGCCGACCACTGCGTTCCCGCTTTCTGAACCGCGCTTTCTCACCCGATGAGATCGCAGAAAAAGGACCCGCTGCCATGATGGTGCTCTACTCCGGAACGACCGACCCCTACTCGCACCGCTGCCGCTTCGTCCTGTTCGAGAAGGGCATGGACTTCGAGATCCGCGATGTCGACCTCTTCGCCAAGCCCGAAGACATCGCGCTGATGAACCCGTACAACGAAGTGCCGATCCTGGTCGAGCGCGACCTGATCCTGTACGAGTCGCACATCATCAACGAGTACATCGACGAGCGCTTTCCGCACCCGCAGCTGATGCCGGGCGATCCGGTGGCGCGCGCGCGCGTGCGGCTGTTCCTGTTCAATTTCGAGAAGGAGCTGTTCGCACACGTCAACATGCTCGAATCGCGCGGCATGAAGGGCACCGACAAGCAGCTCGAGAAGGCGCGCTCGCAGATCCGCGACCGGCTCACGCAGCTCGCGCCGATCTTCCTGAAGAACAAGTACATGCTGGGCGACGACTTCTCGATGCTCGATGTCGCGATCGCGCCGTTGCTCTGGCGGCTCGATTACTACGGCATCGACATGTCGAAGAACGCCGTGCCGCTGCTGAAGTACGCCGAGCGCATCTTCTCGCGCCCTGCCTACATCGAGGCGCTGACACCCTCGGAAAAGGTGATGCGCAAGTAAGAGGCTTCGTCGCATGAGCAGTCCCCCTATCGCGCCGGCCACGGCGGGCACCTCGACCCGCCCGTACCTGATCCGCGCGCTGCACGACTGGTGCACCGACAACGGTTTCACGCCGTATGTGGCGGTGTTCGTCGATGCCAGCGTGCAGGTGCCCGCCGAGTACGTCAAGAACAACGAGATCGTGCTCAACGTCGGCTTCGAGGCGACCAGCTCGCTCAAGCTCGGCAACGAGGCGATCGAGTTCAAGGCGCGCTTCGGCGGCAGCTCGCGCGAGATCGTCGTGCCGATCGATCATGTGATCGCGATCTATGCGCGCGAGAACGGGCAGGGCATGGCGTTCCCGATGCCGACCGATGGCCACTCCGCCGCCGCCGAGGGCGAGACGCCCGCGGTCGTGACGCCACCGCGCGGCGGGCCGCATCTCACGCTCACCGACGCCAAGGCCAAGGATGAAGGCGAGGACGAGGGCCCTGCACCGGAGCCGCCGGCGGGCGGCCGTCCGTCGCTCAAGCGCATCAAGTAGGCCACCGCGCCACGTATACTTTTTCCCCTGCGCCGGCTTAGCTCAGTTGGTAGAGCACCCGCCTTGTAAGCGGAAGGTCATCAGTTCGATTCCGATAGCCGGCACCATGGCACGTGGCCCTTGCAGCGCGAGCCGAGAACGCCGTGTCAGCCCGCAGGCGTGTCCTCGTCAGAATCGCGGTGCTTGCGCCATGCGTGGGTGGCGCGGCGCATGAAGTTCACCTGCGACACGAACCGGACGCAGGCGTCGCAGATCTTCAGGTGCAGCTTGAGCGCGAGTTGCTCGGCCGCCGACAGCTCGCGCTCCTCGGCCTCGAGCAGCAAGCGCGTCGCTTGACGGCAGTTGAGCGGGTCGGGCAGCATCGATCAGGCCGCGGCAGCCGCGTTGAACCACTGGTCCTGCAGGCACTGGCGCAACCGCAAGCGCGCGCGATGCAGCAGTACCCACAGGTTCGACGGCGTGATCGCGAGCTCGGCGCAGATCTCTTCGGAGTCGAGCTCGAGCCATTCGCGCATCATGAAGACACGTGCCTGAACGGGCGGCAGCTTCTTGCAGCAGGCCTCCATCACGGCGAAAAACTGCTTGCGGCTGCAGGCGGCATCCGGGTCGCCCCAGTCGGTGGGCTCGACGTGCCAATGGCCATCGGCCTTGAACAGCAGTTCGTCGAGATCCTCACCGTCCTCGCCGACCAGCAGCGTCGCCTCGCGCGTGTGGCGACGCAGCTGGTCGACGACCTTGTGCTTCAGGATGCCGACCAACCAGGTCTTGAGCTGTGATTGCCCGCCGAAGGACTGGGGCCGCTCGATCGCCGCGAGCAGCGTCTCGGAGACCGCATCCTCGGCCCAGGCGTCGTTGCGCAGCTGCGAGTGCGCGAAGCGAATCAGCTGCGGGCGCAGCGCTTGGACCTGATGGGCGAACTCGGGCATGGCGGGCAGGTGGGGGTGGTGACGAACAGTGTAGTGCCCGGGTGCGGACAAGTCAGCGGACGTAACCGGCGCGGCGATCCGATCGGAGGCGTGATCGAGTACCGGGTCCGGTCATTGAACCTTGATCCGGATTGAGCTAACCTGCCAGCCCCGCTCTTTCAGCGTGGCTTCGAGCCGCGGCTGAAGCTGGCGCAGTTTGGCAGCCACCGATGCATTGGCCGCCAGCAGCGACCAGCCGAGTTCGTCCACCGGCCCCGGCTTCACATGCGGTGCCAGGGCGGCGGGCAGGCAAGGGCGGATGGCATCGAAGCGGGCGTTCGAGTCCCGCAGCAATTGACCGAGGCGTGCCAGCGGTTCGCTGCGTTGCAGGGCTTGCGCCAACTGCATCGCATCGGGAGTGACGGGCGGCGGTCTGGGGTTCACGCGACGGAGTGTAGCGATGCAGATTCTGATCACCCACGGCACCCTGGCGCGCACCCGCGTGCTGCACTTCAACCGCTGGCAACTCGGGGCGGCGCTGGCCGGCTTGATCCTGGTGTTGATGCTGCTCTCGGGCACGATCTACAACCTCGTGCTGCTCAAGGCCGCGCGCGAAGGCTGGCCCGTCGTCAGCCAGATCGTGCGTCTGGTGACGCGCGACGAGTCCGCGCAGCGCGACCGCTTCATGCGCGAGAACCTCGATGCGATGGCGCAGCGCGTCGGCGAACTGCAGGCCAAGCTGATCAAGCTCGAGGCGATGGGCGAGCGCGTGTCCGGCGCGGTCGGCGTGAAGCCGGAGGAGATCAGGCCGATCTCCAGGACGGGCGGGCAGGGCGGGCCGTTCGTGCCCTTCGTCGCCGGCTCCAAGGTCTCGCTGGAGCAGCTTCAGAACGCCGTCGGCTCGCTCGACATCGAAGCCGATCAACGCACCGATCTGTTCACGCTGCTCGAATCGCGCTTGCTCGAATCGCGGCTCCAGGCGCTGATGGTGCCCAACAGCAGGCCGGTGGAGGGGGCGGTGGGCTCGGGCTTCGGCTTCCGCAGCGATCCGTTCACGGGCCGCGCGGCGTTGCACACCGGGCTCGACTTCCCGACCGAGGCAGGAACAAGGGTTCACGCGGCGGCTGGCGGTGTCGTGCTGTCGAGCGAGTTCCACCCCGACTACGGCAACCTGGTCGAACTCGATCACGGCAACGGCCTGATCACGCGCTATGCCCACAACTCGAAAGTGCTGGTCGGGGCCGGCGATCTCGTCAAGCGCGGGCAGGTGATCTCCGAGGTCGGCACCTCCGGGCGATCGACCGGCGCGCACTTGCATTTCGAGGTGCTGGTCGATGGCGTGCCGCAGGATCCGGCCAAGTTTCTGGCGGGCGGTGGTACCGCCACAGTGGCATCGGGCAAGCCGGGCCGGGCCCGGTAAGACAACCCGCGAATGGTAAAATTCAAGGCTTTGGCGTCAGACGCCAACTTGGTGGCGCCTTGAATTGACGGGGCCTCGCCCGCAGTTCGATGCCACTCGTCCCACTTTCGCGCGACGAGGGCTCCCAACCCAGACGCCGCATGTTGCCCAAGCTTCTCACCTCGATTTTCGGTAGCCGCAATGACCGCCTGCTGAAGCAGTACCGGCAGGTCGTGGCCCAGGTCAACGCACTGGAGTCGACGTTCGAGGCGCTGGACGATGCCGCGCTGATCGCCAAGACCGACGAGTTCCGCAAGCGCTTCGCGGGTGGCGAGACGCTCGATGCGCTGCTGCCCGAAGCCTTCGCTGTGGTTCGCGAAGGCGGCAAGCGAGTCCTGAAGATGCGCCACTTCGACGTGCAGCTGATCGGCGGCATGGCGCTGCACCACGGCAAGATCGCCGAGATGCGCACCGGCGAGGGCAAGACGCTGATGGCGACGCTGCCGATCTACCTGAACGCGATCACCGGCAAGGGCGTTCACCTCGTCACGGTGAACGAGTACCTGGTGCAGCGCGACGCCGCCTGGATGGGCCGGCTGTACAACTTTCTCGGCTTGTCGGTGGGCGTCAACGTCTCGCAGCTGAGCCGCGAGGACAAGCAGGCCGCCTATGGCGCCGACGTGACCTACGGCACCAACAACGAATTCGGGTTCGACTACCTGCGCGACAACATGGTGCAGGACACCGCCGACCGCGTCGCACGCGGCCTCGCTTATGCGATCGTCGACGAGGTCGATTCGATCCTGATCGACGAGGCGCGCACGCCGCTCATCATCAGCGGCCAGGCCGAAGACCACACCGAGATGTACGTGCGCATCAACGCGGTCGTGCCGCAACTGAAGAAGCAGATCGGCGAGCTCGATCTGCGCACCGGCGAGGGCGTGATCGAGCCGGGCGACTTCACGGTGGACGAGAAGGGCCACCAGGTCTTCCTGACCGAAGACGGCCACGAGAACGCCGAGCGCATCCTCGGCGAAGCCGGCTTGCTGGTCGAGGGCGCGAGCCTCTACGACCCGGCCAACATCACGCTGATGCACCACGTCTACGCGGCGCTGCGGGCCAAGCACCTCTACAACCGCGACCAGCACTACGTGGTGCAGGACGGCGAGGTCGTGATCGTCGACGAATTCACCGGCCGCCTGATGACGGGCCGGCGCTGGAGCGACGGCCTGCACCAAGCCGTCGAAGCGAAAGAGGGCGTGCAGATCCAGAGCGAGAACCAGACGCTCGCGTCGATCACGTTCCAGAACTACTTCCGCATGTACGGCAAGCTCTCGGGCATGACCGGCACGGCCGACACCGAGGCCTACGAGTTCCAGGAGATCTACGGCCTCGAGACCGTGGTGATCCCGCCCAACAAGCCGACGATCCGCAAGGACGAGCTCGACCTCGTCTACAAGACGAACCGCGAGAAGTTCGAGGCCGTCATCAAGGACATCCGCGACTGCCACGAGCGCGGCCAGCCGGTGCTGGTGGGCACGACCTCGATCGAGAACTCCGAGCTGATCTCCGGCCTGCTGCAAACCGCGAAGCTGCCGCACGCCGTGCTCAACGCGAAGCAGCACGCGCGCGAGGCCGAGATCGTCGCGCAGGCCGGTCGGCCGGGTGTGATCACGATCGCGACCAACATGGCCGGCCGCGGCACCGACATCGTGCTCGGCGGCAATGTCGAGAACCAGATCAAGGCTTTCGAGTCGGACGAGACCGTCACCGAGGCCGACAAGGCAGCGCGCGCCGCGCAACTGCACAGCGAGTGGCAGAGCCTGCACGACCGCGTGAAGGCGCAAGGCGGGCTGCGCATCATCGCGACCGAACGCCACGAGTCGCGCCGCATCGACAACCAGCTGCGTGGCCGTTCCGGTCGCCAGGGCGACCCGGGCTCGTCGCGCTTCTACCTCTCGCTCGACGATTCGCTGATGCGCATCTTCGCGGGCGACCGGGTGCGCGCGATCATGGAGCGCCTGAAGATGCCCGACGGCGAGGCGATCGAGGCCGGCATCGTCACACGCAGCATCGAGAGCGCGCAGCGCAAGGTCGAGGCGCGCAACTTCGACGTGCGCAAGCAGCTGCTCGAATACGACGACGTGAGCAACGACCAGCGCAAGGTGATCTACCAGCAGCGCAATGACATCCTCGAGGCTGCCAGTCTGAAGGAGCAGATCGCGAGCCTGCGCGAGAGCACGATGCACGATGTGGTGCGCACCTACGTGCCGGCCGACAGCGTTGAGGAGCAGTGGGATCTGCCCAACCTCCAGAAGACGTTGCGCGACGAGTGGCAGCTTGACGTGCCGCTCGCGGCGGAGGTCGAGAAGAGCGCGTCCATCACCGACGAAGACATCGTCCTGAAGGTCTCGAAGGCCGCCGATGCGTCCTTCGACGACAAGATCGAGCGCGTCGGGCTGGAACAGTTCACGCCTTTCATGCGCATGATCCTGCTGCAGTCGATCGACTCGCACTGGCGCGAGCACCTCGCCGCGCTCGACTACCTGCGCCAGGGTATCCACCTGCGCGGCTACGCCCAGAAGAACCCGAAGCAGGAGTACAAGCGCGAGGCCTTCGAGCTGTTCTCGCAGCTGCTCGACGTCGTCAAGATGGACGTGACGCGCGTGCTGATGACGGTGCGCATCCAGTCGCAGGAAGAAGTCGCGCAGGCGGCCGAGGCGATCGAGGCGAGTGCAGAGCGCATCAGCAACGTCACCTACACGCACCCGAACGAAGACGGCAGCGTCTCCGAAGAGACCGATCTCGCCACGCTGGTGGCCGAGGTGCCCAAGGTCGGCCGCAACGACCCGTGCCCGTGCGGCAGCGGCAAGAAGTACAAGCAGTGCCACGGGCGGCTGGCCTGAGCGTGTGATCGGCGCCGGACCCGGCCGCGCCTAGCAAATTCTGCGCAGCGCGCGGTGCGTCACGTTATGCTGGCGCGTCATGGCCGACGATCCATCCACCGAGGCGGGAGTCAAGCGCGAGCTGCTGCAGCTGGCGCTGCGCAATGCCGGCCGAAGCGTGCCGGCGCAGTTCATCGTCGTCAGCTTCATCGTCTGGGCCGGCTGGTACGCGCAGCGGCCAGCGGCGGCGGCGGTGTCCGGTCTGATCGGCTACGTCGGCGTGGTGTGGCGGTGGTGGCTCTCGCGCCACTATGCCGATACCACGCGGCTCAGCGAAGCGGCGTTGCGAACCGCCTGGGTCTCGCTGGAAATGAACGCGGCGGTGGCTGGCCTGCTCTGGGCCGTCAGCGCGATCGGCATCTACTCGGCGCTGCGCGGCCACGAGGCCACGGTGTTCATGGTGATCGCCTGCGGGTCGGTGTCGGTGGCGGCGTATTTCATGTCGCTGGTCGGGCGATCGTTCGAGTATCTGGCCGTGCCGCAGACGCTGGCGATCATCGGCGTCTCGCTGTTCTCCGACGAGGCGCGTTCGCTGCCGCTGGCGGCGCTGGCGGCGCTGTTCGGGCTGACGATGTTCCGCGCGGCGCGCGAGTTCACCCAGGCCACGACGCGCGCCGTGCGCCACGGGCTCGAGGCTGACGCGGCCAACGCGCTGCTGCAGCAAGCCAACGCGAACGCCGCGCTGGCCAATGTATCGCTGCAGCGGGCGAAGGAGACGGCGGATGCGGCCAACCTCGCGAAGTCGCAGTTCCTTGCGACGATGAGCCACGAGATCCGCACGCCGATGAACGGCGTGCTGGGGGCGCTGGAGCTGCTGCGCGGCTCGCGCCTGGACACGCAACAGCGCCGGCTGGTCAAGACGGCGGCGTCGTCGGGCGAGTCGCTGATGGCGATCCTGAACGACGTGCTCGATCACTCCAAGATCGAGGCCGGCAAGCTCAGCCTCGGGCACGTGCCGTTGTCGCTGCACGCCACCGCGTCGGCAGCGGTGGGGCTGTTTCGCGCCAACGCCCAGGCCAAGGGCTTGACGCTCGCGCTCGACATCGGCCCCGGCGTGGTCGACCGCGTGCTGGGCGACGCCCAACGGATCAAGCAGGTGCTCCTGAACCTCATCGGCAACGCGATCAAGTTCACGGAGCGCGGCAATGTCCACCTGACATTGACGGCGGTGGGCGCGGAAGCGCCAGAGGTGGTGCGGGTGCGCTTCACGGTGGCGGACTCAGGCATCGGTATGCTCCCCGAAGCGATGGAGAAGCTGTTCCAGCCTTTCCACCAGATCGAGGCGACGCGCGGCAAGCGCCAGAGCGGCACGGGCCTGGGTCTGGCCATCAGCCAGAAGATCGTCGAGGCGATGGGGGGCCGGATCAGGGTGCGCAGCGGCATCGGCGTGGGCTCGGAGTTCGAGTTCGAGCTCGCACTCGATGTCGATCCGCAGCCGCCGACCGGGGAGATGCTGGATTCCTCGATGTCGGCCTTCGATTCACTGACGCGCCCGCTCGGCGGCACGGTGCTGGTGGTCGAGGACAACGCGGTCAACCGCATCATCGCCGAAGAGATGCTGCAGTCGCTCGGGCTGGACATCATCGAGGCCGAGGATGGCATCAAGGCGCTCGAAGTGCTGGCGCACCGTTCGGTCGATCTGGTGTTGATGGATTGTCAGATGCCGGCGATGGACGGCTACACCGCCACCCTGCACATCCGCGAACGCGAACTGCGCCAGCGCCTGCCGCGCACACCGATCGTCGCGCTGACCGCCGATGCCTACGAAGAGGACGCCCGGCGGGCGATGGAGGTCGGCATGGACGCGCACCTTGTCAAACCCTACACGCGCAACCAGTTGCGGGAGGTCTTGTCGATGTGGCTGCAGTAGGTGCGGGGGGCCGAGTCGGCACGCCGATCAGACGCCGAGCCCGCCCCACTTGCTCAGGCCCGTGCCCTGCAACTCGCCCCAGGCGGTGTCGAGTTCCATGCGTTTGATCTCCTCGACTGCGCCTTCGTCGGCTCCGCCGACCTTGCGCACCTGAGCACGTGCCAGGCGCTCCATCAGGCGCAGGTCACGGGTTGTCAACGCGAGCGCCATCTCCGACCACAGGTCGACCACCGCGAGCAGCGACTCGTAGGTGATCGGCGCCGCCAGCCGGCGCGCGTGCAGGGCCGCGAGCGTGCCGCGCAGGCGCGGCTCGGTCGCGTGCACGATCGCCTCGACGGCGGACTCCCCCTCGCCGTCCTCGGCGACCGCATCGACGAGGCCGCGGCGCTTCAGCTGCTCGGCGGTGAACAGCCGCCCCGACAAGACCATTTCGTTCGCGACCGCAAACCCCGCCTTGCGGATCGCCAGCGGCCAGGCGCCCATGCCGGGGAAGAGGTTGAACAGCACCTCCGGAAAACCGGCCTGCGCGCTGCGCTCGAACACGACCTTGTGAAACGGCAGCACCGATTCGAGGCCACCGCCGAGCGTGTCACCCTGCACCAGCACGGTGGTGTGGACGCCGCGTTCGGCCGCGTGCTCGAGCCACCAAACCATGTCGATGCAGCGGCGCCCGTACATGCGCAGCGAGTCGAGGTCGCGCGCGCGCACCAGCAGCACGAACAGCGCCAGATCGCCGCCGAAGTTGAACACGCCGGTCACGTCGGAGCTGAGCACGAGGTGGCGCACCACGCCTGGCGCCGCCGCGATGTCGTCGAGCACGCGCTGCATCTCGGTCAGGCCGGCGAGGCTGTAGCACTGGATCGGCTTGACGCAGGTGCGGACCCGCAGCATGCCGAGTTCATCGTTCCATTGGAGCCGCAGGAACTTGTAGCGCCGTTCCAGCAAGGTGTCGAGCGCGCTCGGTGCGAGCAGGCTCATACGGCCTCGAAGATCCGGGTGACATACTGGAAGTTCACCAGCGTCGATTCGACGATCGCCTCGCGCGCCGCCACGTCATCGACGGTGTTGAGCACCGTGCGCAGCTCAGCCATATGTTTGACGTCCATCGTGGCGTGCGAGCTGATGAACGAGATGCCGCGCTCGCCCTCGAGCAGCAGCGAGCCGCGGATCGCCTCGGCGAAGGTGCCGCCATAGACCGAGGCGATCACCTCGAGCGTGTACATCATGCCCAGCACCGAGCACGGGTCGCGTCGGTCGGCAGCCCAGTAGTTGTAGCCGGTCAGCGCCAGCGTGTTCAGCGAGGGCTGGTGCGCGTGGATCGTCGACTGGCTGACGCCGACCGCTTCGAGGTCGTTCATGACCCATTGCTCGTGGCCGGACTCCTCGTGCATGTGCTCGTACAGGAAGTAGCGGACCTGACGGAGCTTGTCTGGCACGCGGCTCGCGGCTGCGGCGCACACCGGGTTGAAGTGCCAGACCAGCGTGTAAAGCTCCAGCAGCAGGCTGCGGTAGCGCGCGAGCGGCATGCCCTGGCCGACGGCGTCGAGCACGACCGGGTTGGTTTCGAACTCACGCCGCGCTTCATCGGTGCGCGTGATCAGATCTGGGAAGAAGGGCAGCATTCAGGATTTCCGACGTCTTTGTGTGCACTCACTCTAGTTCACGCGGTAAGCCCTGCACACTGACAGGCCTTACAGGTTTGGCACTTTTCCTCCGACGCGTTTCCGGGTGGTGCTGTGCCGCCACGGTCGCAGGACTTCCTACAATCGCGACTTTTCAGCCTTTTCGTGACCACCATGCCCGTTAACCTGCAAGCGCCGGACGCGCGCACCCTCTTCCCCGTGCCAGGCATCGAGATCGGCATCACGATGGCCGGCGTGCGCAAGGCGAACCGCCGCGACCTGACCGTCGTCACGATCGCTGCCGGTGCTGCGGTGGCCGGCGTGTTCACCGCGAACCGCTTCTGCGCCGCGCCGGTGCAGCTGTGCCGCACCCACCTCGCGGCCACGCGCAGCCCGCGCGCGATCGTCATCAACACCGGCAACGCGAACGCCGGCACCGGCGAAGATGGCCTGGCGCGTGCCCGCGCGACCTGCTCCGCGCTCGCCGGCCTGTTGAAGATCGCGCCCGAGCAGGTGCTGCCGTTTTCGACCGGCGTCATCATGGAGAGCCTGCCGGTCGATCGCATCGTGGCCGGCCTGCCGGCCGCGCTCGCCGACCTGCGTGCCGACCATTGGGGCGCGGCGGCCGAGGCGATCATGACCACCGACACGTTGCCGAAGGCCGCGTCGCGGCGAATCCTCCTCGGCGGCAAGACGGTGACGATCACCGGCATCAGCAAGGGCGCCGGCATGATCCGGCCGAACATGGCGACGATGCTGGGCTTCGTCGCCACCGACGCGGTGATCGCGCCGGCGCTGGTGCAGGCGCTGGTCAAGGACGCGGCCGACGAATCGTTCAATCGCATCACGATCGATGGCGACACGTCCACCAACGACTCCTTCGTGCTGATCGCGACGAACCAGGCCGGCCACGCGCCGATCACGCAGCTCGATTCAGGCGACGGCAAACTGTTGCGGGATGCGGTCGTCGCCGTTGCGCAGCAGCTCGCCCAGGCCATCGTGCGCGACGGCGAGGGCGCGACCAAGTTCATCAGCGTGCGCGTCGAAGGCGGCGCGACCGAGGCCGAGTGCCGCCAGGTCGCCTACGCGATCGCGCATTCGCCGCTCGTCAAGACGGCGTTCTTCGCCAGCGACCCGAACCTCGGGCGCATCCTCGCAGCGGTGGGCTATGCGGGCATCGCCGACCTCGACCAGACGACGATCGACCTGTTCCTCGACGACGTCCACGTCGCGCAGAACGGCGGCCGCAACCCCGACTACCGGGAAGAAGACGGCCAGCGCGTGATGAAGCAGAGCGAGATCACGGTGCGCGTCTGTCTGCACCGCGGCCCTGCTAGCACCACGGTCTGGACCTGCGACCTGAGCTACGACTACGTCAAGATCAACGCCGACTACCGCTCCTGAGCCCGCC
The DNA here is from genome assembly GCA_964247075.1 of uncultured Rhizobacter sp. Lineage (GTDB taxonomy): Bacteria > Pseudomonadota > Gammaproteobacteria > Burkholderiales > Burkholderiaceae_C > LMDS01. The sequence goes on from CAXTSS010000006.1 coordinate 255,236, forward strand.
CAGCAGGCAAGCCGCGGCGGCGGCTGCGAGCAGGTGCTTGAGGGTGTGGCCGCTCGCGAAGACGAGTGTGTCGAACACCGCCGCGTCGGCGAGTTCCATCAGCTTGGCGGCGCCGTACAGGCCGAGCACGGCCCACCAGGCGGTGTTGCGAACCGCGTCGAGGCGCAACGGCCGCAGCTTCAGCAGCAGCGCGGCCGGCACCGTCAGCATCGGCAGGAATTGCACGAACAGGTAGGCGCGCAGGTCACCGACTCCGAGCTGCTCGCTGATCCACCACCACGCGACGCTGGCGCTGGCGGCCAGCGTGGCGGCGGCCATCACGGGCAGTGACGCCCAGCGCGCATCGACCCGCTCGCTCAGGAAGCCGCAGGCCAGTGCGGCGCAGGCCCACGCGATCGGCAGCCGGTCGGCGACCAGCAGCGCGTTGCCCGGGGCCCAGTGGTACAGCGCCGAGCCGAACGCGGTGCAGACCAGCGCCACGCTGAAGGCACGCCACGCCAGCACACCGGCCGCGCGCCGCCAGCCCCACAGACCGATCAGTGCGAACGGCAGGTTGCTCAGCACGTTCTCGGCGTTCGGAAGCCCGAGCCAGGGGCGCGCGTCGGCGAACGCGTGGTAGTTCGCCCATTGCGGAATCGGGCCGTGCAGGCCGAGGGCCAGTGCGAGCGCGGTGGCGATGAGGCCGAGCGGCCACGCGCCGTGCAATCGTCGTGTCGAGGGCGATGAAGCGATCATGGTGGGAATCGGTGGTTGCGATGGCTGCCATCAGACAACGCCGCTCGCGCATCGACAAGCGCTGGAGCGCGCGGACGCGCCCGATGCGCCCGTCGGTATCGCGCAACGCGCCATGGGCGCCGCTTGCGGGCAGCGGGACGCCGCTGCTACGATCGAGCCCCGAACTTCGCGACACGACATGACTCACCACGCCCTCCACCGCAGCCCCATCGCCCCGCGCGATGCAGGCGGTGCCGCGTGGTCGGAGCCGGGCAACCTGCCCACCTCCGTCTTCGTCACCGGCCTGTTCATGCAGCTCATTGCTGCGCATTAGCCCTCTCGGCATCCGCTTCTGACCCAGAAGCTTCCGCTGAGAGACCAGCGGAAGTTCCGGATATCGAACGCCTTCTTTCGCTGCCCCGTCAGGGCGTTCACAAGACGCCTGCGAGAGAGAAAAAGGTTGAGGCCATGAGACAGGTCTTGAGGAATTGGACAGAGACATTGCGCCGCCGCCTCGCGCTGCCCGCCGGCGATCTGCTTCGCGATGCCACCTACCGGCGCCTGTGGACGTCGATCGTCATCAGCTCGTTCGGCGGCCAGGTGACGATGCTCGCGCTGCCGCTCACGGCCGCGGTGCTGCTGCGGGCCACGCCGACGCAGATGGGCCTGCTCACCACGATGGAGATCCTGCCGTTCGTGCTGTTTTCGCTGCCCTGCGGCGTGTGGCTCGACCGGGTGCGCAAGCTGCCGGTCTACATCGCCGGCGAGACGCTGCTGGCGTTCATCGTCGCGAGCGTGCCGCTGGCGTGGTGGCTGGGCTGGTTGTCGATGCCGTGGATGTACGTCACCGCCTTCCTGCTCGGCACGATCTTCACGACCGCCGGCAGCGCCGCGCAGATCGTGCTGACGCAGGTCGTGGCGCGCGAGCGGCTGGTCGAGGCGCATGCAAAGAACGCGCTCGCCATGTCGGGCGCCGAGGTCGCCGGGCCGGGTCTGGCCGGCGCGTTGATCAAACTCGTCGGTGCGCCGTTGGCGCTGCTCGTCGATGCGGTGCTGCTGCTGCTGTCGGCGGCGATCCTGCGTGGCATCGTCATCAACGAGGAGCGCGTCGCGCAGCCCGACGCGCACTTCCTGCGCGACCTGAAGGCCGGCGTGCGCTTCGTCGCGCGCCACAGCCTGCTGGTCGCGCTGGCAATGGCCGTCGGCGTCTGGCAGATGTGCCACAACGCCGCGATCGTGGTGCAAATCCTGTTCGCGACGCGCACGCTGGGCCTGTCGGAGCAGGCCGTCGGCCTGAGCTACATGGGCATGGGCGTGGGCACGATCGTGGCGAGCGTGGTCGGCCCGCGCTTCAGCCGCCGCATCGGGCCCGGGCCGTGCCTGGTGCTGGGCTTCGCGGTCTGCGGTGCGGGCTGGTTGCTGCTCGCAGCGGCGCCGGTGAATGCGTTCGGCGTTGCCGCGTTCGCGCTGATGCTGATGCTGTTCTCCACCGGCGCGGTGCTGGTGTTCATCAACTTCCTGGGGTTGCGCCAGGCGGTCACACCCGAGCCGCTGTTGGGCCGCATGACGAGCACGATGCGCTGGCTCATTTTGCTGCCGGCCGGGCCCGGCGCGCTGCTGGGTGGCTGGCTGGGCGAGCACTTCGGGTTGCGTTCGGCGCTCGCGTTCGCGGGTGGCAGCGCGCTGCTGCTGGCGCTGGTGGCGTGGCGCACGCCGGTGATCCGCAACGTGCGCGCGCTGCCGCAGCCCGAGCCGGAACGCGACTGGATCGGTGCCGAGGCTGACGTTCGCGCCGCGAATCCGCTGGTCGAGACCTTGTGACGCAATGACCCGAAAGCGACCCGGGCCGGCGCTCGCGGACAATCCGGCGGCATGGAGAGTCTCGCCTTCGTCATCGATCTGATCGTTCACCTCGACGTGCACCTGCGCAACTTCGTGGCCGCGCACGGCGCGTGGGTCTATGCGCTGCTGTTCCTGATCATCTTCGTCGAGACCGGGTTGGTGGTCACGCCGTTCATGCCGGGCGACTCGTTGCTGTTCGTCGTCGGCGCGCTGTGCGGGCTGGGCTTGATGAACCTGCCGCTGGCGATGGCGCTGCTGACGACGGCCGCCATCGCCGGCAACCAGTGCAACTACGCGATCGGCCGCTACTTCGGGCCGAAGGTGTTCCGCTGGGAGCACTCGCGTTACTTCAACCGGCATGCGTTCGACATGACGCATGCGTTCTACGAGAAGTACGGCGGCATCATGCTCGTCGCGGCGCGCTTCCTGCCCTTGTTGCGATCGTTCGCGCCCTTCGTCGCCGGCGTGGCCGAGATGCGGCGCGCGCGCTTCACCTTCTTCGACGTGACCGGGGGCGCGCTGTGGGTGGCGAGCCTGACGCTGGCCGGCTACCTGTTCGGCAATATCCCGTGGGTGCAGGCCAACCTGGACAAGATCATCCTCGCGCTGCTCGGCGCCACGGTGTTGATCGCGCTCGTCGGCAGCTGGCGCGGCAGGCTGGCCGCGCGGCGCAGGTCACTCGCTCAGGCTGGAACGGAACGGTCGGGCGAGAAGTGATCGACGGCGTCGGTGATGATGCCGTCGATGCCGAGTGCGAGCAGACGCTGCGCGGTCGCGTCGTCGTTGACGGTGTAGACCAGCGCGCTCAAGCCGGCGCCGTGCAGCCGCGCGATCACCGCGGCGTCCATCAGTGGGTGATTCGTCACGACGGCAACGCAGCCCAGCGATTGCGCTTCATCGAACCAGCTGTGGCGCAGCGCGTCGAGCAACAGCGCGCGCGGCCAGCGGGCATCGGCGTCGCGCGCGGCGCGCAGCGCGTCGGGGCTGAACGAGCTCAGCAGTGGCGGCACCGGCAGGCCAGCCCACAGCCGCGCGACTTCGTGCGCCACCACGCGGCCGGTCGCGGCCTCATCGCCCGGCGTCGGCTTGATCTCGATGTTGAGCGCGAAGCCGTTGCCGATGCAGTAGGCCGCGATCACGGCCAGGCTGGGCGGCGGCTCGCCGGCGAACGCACGGCTGTGCCAGCCGCCGGCATCGAGCCGCGACAGCGCGCTCCAGTCGAGCAGCGATGCCGTGCCGTGGCCCGAGGTCGTGCGCTCCAGCGTCGAATCGTGCAGCAGGAACGGCACGCCATCGGCGCTGAGCTTCACGTCGCACTCGAACGCGCGGTAGTCGTGGCTGGCGCCGAGCCGGAACGCGGCGAGCGTGTTCTCGGGCGCGAGCTTGCCGGCGCCACGGTGTGCGATCCAGCGCGGGTAGGGCCAGCGGCCGGTCGGTGCCATCGCGTCAGATGCGCTTTTGCGTGCCGGCATCGAACCAGTGCATGCGGTCGGCCGCGAGCTGCAAGGTCACCGTGTCGCCGACCTTCGGCGGCGCGAGCGTGGCATCGATGCGCGACGTGAACAGCGTGTCGCCGACTCGGCCATAGATCAGTCGCTCGGCGCCGAGCATCTCGAGGGCTTCGACCTTCAACGACCAGCCCGATGCGCCGGCCTGGCTCAGGCCGACGTGTTCGGGCCGCAGGCCGAGGATCAGTTCGCCGGAGCGTGGTGCAGCGACCGGCAACGCGAGCGTCTGCCCGGCCACGTCGAAGCGCGAACCATCGGCGCGGCCGGTCAGCAGGTTCATCGGCGGCGAGCCGATGAAGCCGGCGACGAAGGTGCTCGCGGGCGTGTGATAGACCTGCTCGGGCGTGCCGATCTGCTCCATGCGGCCGGCGTTCATCACGATCATTCGCTGCGCCAGCGTCATCGCCTCGACCTGATCGTGCGTGACGAACAGCGAGGTGACGCCCAGCTCGGCATGCAGCTTCTGGATCTCGAGCCGCGTCTGCGCACGCAACTTGGCGTCGAGGTTGGAAAGCGGCTCGTCGAACAGGAAGACCTGCGGCTGGCGCACGATCGCGCGCCCCATCGCGACGCGCTGGCGCTGGCCGCCCGAGAGCTCGCGCGGCTTGCGCTGCAGGAAGGGGCCGAGCTCGAGGATCTTCGCGGCCTTGTCGACGCGCGCCTTGATCTCGTCCAGCGGCACCTTGGCGATCTTCAGGCCGTAGGCCATGTTGTCGAACACGCTCATGTGCGGATAGAGCGCGTAGTTCTGGAACACCATCGCGATGTCGCGCTCGCTCGGCTCGGTGTCGTTGACGACGCGCCCGCCGATCGAGATCGTGCCGCCGGAGACTTCCTCCAGCCCCGCGACCATGCGCAGCAGCGTGCTCTTGCCGCAACCCGACGGCCCGACGATGACGATGAATTCGTGGTCGGCGATCTCGGCGCTGACGCCGTGAATGACCTGGTTCGCCTTCGGGCCGGTGCCATAGCGTTTGACGACGTCTTGGAGGGTGATGGATGCCATGTGTGTGTCTTACTTCTCGGTGTCGACCAAGCCCTTGACGAACCAGCGCTGCATGAAGATCACGACGATCGCCGGCGGGATCATCGCCATGATCGCCGTCGCCATCACGATGTTCCATTCGTTGCCGGAATCGCCGCCCGCGATCATGCGCTTGATGCCGACGACGACCGGGTACATGTCTTCGCTGGTGGTGGCGAGCAGCGGCCACAGGTACTGGTTCCAGCCGTAGATGAACTGGATCACGAACAGCGCGGCGATCGAGGTCTTCGACAGCGGCAGCAGGATGTCCTTGAAGAAGCGCATCGGCCCGGCACCGTCCATGCGCGCGGCTTCGACGAGTTCTTCCGGCACGGTGAGAAAGAACTGCCGGAACAGGAAGGTGGCCGTGGCCGAGGCGATCAGCGGGATCGTCAGGCCGCCATACGTGTTGAGCATGCCCAGATCGGAGATGACCTTGTAGGTCGGCAGGATGCGCACCTCGACGGGCAGCATCAGCGTCACGAAGATGGCCCAAAAGAAGAAGCCGCGAAACGGGAAGCGGAAGTAGACCAGCGCAAACGCCGACAGCAGCGACACAGCAATCTTGCCGAAGGCGATGACGAGCGCGGTCACGAGGCTGACCCACATCATCCGGCCGACCGGCGCGTTCGATCCGGCACCGCCGCCGTGGCCGGTGAGCGCGGCGCTGTAGTTCTCCCAGAAGTGACTGCCGGGCAGCAACGGCATCGGTGCCTGCACGATCTCCTGTGCGACATGGGTGGACGCGACGAAGGCGAGGTAGAGCGGGAAGGCGACGATCAGCATCCCAAGGATCATCACGACGTGGGCCAGGATGCCCAGTGTGGCGCGGCGCTCGACCATGTCAGTAGTTCACTTTCTTTTCCACGTACCGGAACTGCAAGACGGTGAGCGCGACCACGATCAGCATCAGCACCACCGACTGCGCCGCGGAGCCACCGATGTCGCCGGCCTTGACGCCATCCTGATAGACCTTGTAGACCAGGATCGAGGTGTCGCGGCCCGGGCCGCCGCCGGTCGTGGCATCGACGATCGCGAACGTGTCGAAGAACGCATAGACGACGTTGATCACGAGCAGGAAGAAGGTGGTCGGCGTCAGCAGCGGGAACTGGATCGACCAGAAGCGCCGCCACGGCCGTGCGCCGTCGATCGCGGCGGCTTCGATCAACGACTTCGGGATCGACTGCAGGCCGGCGACGAAGAACAGGAAGTTGTACGAGATCTGCTTCCAGACCGCGGCGGCGACGATCAGCGACATCGCGTGCGTCGAGTTCAGCAAGTGGTTCCACTCGAAGCCGAAGAACTTGCTCAGGCCATACGCCACCACGCCGATCGATGGCGAGAACATGAACACCCACAGCACGCCGGCCACCGCAGGCGCCACCGCATACGGCACGATCAGCATCGTGCGGTAGGCCAGCGCGCCCTTGACGACACGGTCGGCAAAGACCGCCAGCATGAGCGACAGCGCGATGCCCAGCACCGCGACGAGGATCGAGAAGACGGCGGTGGTCTTGAACGATTCGAGGTAGGCCGAATCACCGAACAGCGTCTTGAAGTTCTCCAGCCCGGCCCACTCGGTGGACAGGCCGAAGCTGTCCTGCACCTGCAACGATTGCAGCACCGCCTGTGCCGCCGGCCAGAAGAAGAACACACCGATGATCGCCACCTGCGGTGTCAGCAGCACCCAGGGCAACCAGGCGGAGGTGAAGCGAACGCGCTTTTCCATGGAGCGCGGGCGCCCGTCGGTTCAGAGGGCCGCGGCCTTGGACGCCTTCTCGAAGCGCTCGAGCTGCTCGTTGCCGCGCTTCATCGCGGCCTCGAGTGCGTCCTTCGGTTCCTTCTTGCCGGCCCAGATCTGTTCGGTTTCTTCGTCGATGATCGTGCGAATCTGCAGGAAGTTGCCGAGGCGGATGCCGCGCGACTTGTCGGTGGTCTTGCGGATCATCTGCGTCACGGCCACGTCGGTGCCCGGCTTCTCCTTGTAGAAGCCGGACTTCTCGGTCAGCTGGTACGAGGCCATCGTGATCGGCAGGTAGCCCGTGCGCTTGTGGCTGGCCGATTGCACCTCGCGGCTGGACAGGAACTTGAAGAACTCGGCCACGCCCTTGTACTCGGCCGGCTTCTTGCCCGCCATCACCCACAAGCTCGCGCCGCCGATCGCGGTGTTCTGCGGCGCGCCGGCGACGTCCGGGTAGTACGGCAGCGGCGCCAGGCCGTAGGCGAACTTGCCGCTCTTGGCGACGTCGGCGTAGGAGCCGGACGAGCCGGTCAGCATCGCGCACTCGCCGGCGACGAAGGACTGCACAGCAACACTGTCGCGGCCCTTGTAGACGAACAGCCCCTGCTTGGCCATGTTCGACAGGTTCTCGAAATGCCGCAGGTGCAGCGGCGAGTTGAACGCGAGCCGTGCGCCCGGGCCGCCGAAACCGTTGTTCTGTGTCGCGAACAGCGTGTTGTGCCAGAGCGAGAAACTCTCGAGGTGCACCCAGCTCATCCAGCTCGTCGTGTAAGGGCATTTGCTGCCATTGGCCTTGAGCTTGGCTGCGGCCGCGACCACTTCAGGCCAGGTGCCGGGCGCCTTGTTGGGGTCGAGGCCTGCGGCCTTGAAGGCGTCCTTGTTGTAGTAGAAGATCGTCGTCGAGCTGTTGAACGGGAACGACATCATCTCGCCGCTCGGCGCAGTGTAGTAGGCCGACACGGCCGGCACATAGCCCTTCGGGTCGAACGTGACGCCGCTTTGCTTCATCACCTCGCCGACCGGCTTGACGGCGCCCTTGGCGTTCATCATCGTCGCGGTGCCGACCTCGAACACCTGCACGATGTTGGGCGCATTGCCGGCCCGGAACGCCGCCATCGTCGCCGTCATCGATTCGGCGTAGGTGCCTTTGTACGACGGCACGATCTTGTAGTCTTTCTGGCTGTCGTTGAACTGCTTGGCCAGGTCGTTGACCCATTCGTTCAGGCCGCCGGTCATCGAGTGCCACCATTGGACCTCGACCTGCGCGTGGGCCGGGCCCGACATCGCCAGCGCCAAAGCGCCGGCAGCCAGCGCGAGAGATTTGAATTTCATGACAACTCCGTGAGGGATGAGGGGCGGTTCGTGACCAACCCTGCAATGTGCGCAGCGTTTGTGACAGCGACGTTTATCGCGGTGAACCTGCGATTCAACAATCGGGATCAACCTCAGGGTTGAACTGTCGCGACCCAAGGTTTTTGCTGCGCTGCGGTACGATTCGCCCTCAAGTGCCAACGCGGGCGCGCACGCGTGCCCGGACTTCATGAACGCACCCGTTCCGCTCACCCAGATCGTCGCCGCGGCCGCCGCCGCGCACACCAGCCCGCGGCTGCGCGAGATTCCGTACAACTACACCTCGTTCTCCGACCGCGAGATCGTGATCCGTCTGCTCGGCTCGCGCGCCTGGGAAGTGCTCTCGCGGCTGCGCGACGAGCGCCAGACCGGCCGTTCGGCGCGCATGCTGTACGAAGTGCTGGGCGACATCTGGGTGGTGCAGCGCAATCCATATCTTCAAGATGATTTGCTGGACAACCCGCGTCGCCGCAAGCTGCTGATCGAGGCCTTGCATCACCGGCTCGGCGAGGTCGAGAAGCGGCGCACGCCCGCAGTCGATGCAGAGCGCGATGCGGCCGTCGGCGAATTGCTGCAACTTGCGAGCGGCGCGGTGACGGCGTTCGCGGAACAGTTCGACGTGGTGGCCGAGTTGCGCCGCCGCACGGCCAAGGTGCTCGGTCGCGTGACCGCGAAAGACAACATCAAGTTCGACGGCCTGTCGCGCGTCTCGCATGTCACCGATGCGACCGACTGGCGCGTGGAGTACCCGTTCGTCGTGCTGATGCCCGACACCGAGGCCGAGATGGCGGGCCTCGTGAAGGGCTGCGTCGAACTCGGTTTGACCATCATTCCGCGCGGTGGCGGCACCGGCTACACCGGCGGCGCAATCCCCCTGACCTGGAACAGCGCGGTCATCAACACCGAGAAGCTGGAGGCGATGACCGAGGTCGAGATGCGGCAGCTGCCCGGCCTGAGCGGCGAGACCGCGACGATCTGGACCGAGGCCGGCGTCGTCACCCAGCGCGTCGCCGACGCGGCCGAGCGCGGCGGCTTCGTGTTCGCGGTCGACCCCACGTCGGCCGAGGCCTCGTGCATCGGCGGCAACATCGCGATGAACGCGGGCGGCAAGAAGGCCGTGCTGTGGGGCACGGCGCTGGACAACCTCGCGTCGTGGCGCATGGTCACGCCCGAAGCGAAGTGGCTCGAGGTCACGCGGCTGAACCACAACCTCGGCAAGATCCACGATGCGCCGATGGCGAGTTTCGAGTTGCGCTACTTCGACGCCAGCGGCAAGACGCTGGAGCGCACCGAACGGCTCGACATCCCGGGCAGCAGCTTCCGCAAGGAAGGCCTGGGCAAGGACGTGACCGACAAGTTTCTCGCCGGCCTGCCGGGGATCCAGAAGGAAGGCTGCGACGGGCTGATCACGAGTGCGCGCTGGATCGTGCACAAGATGCCGGCGCACACGCGGACCGTGTGCCTGGAGTTCTTCGGCAACGCGAAGGACGCGGTGCCCAGCATCGTCGACATCAAGGACTACATGTTTGCGCAGGCGCGCGACGGCCACGCGATCCTCGCCGGGCTCGAACACCTCGACGACCGTTACCTGCGCGCCGTCGGCTACGCGACCAAGAGCAAGCGCGGCGGACTGCCGAAGATGGTGCTGTTCGGCGACATCGCCGGCGACGACGCCGATGCGGTGG
>CAXTSS010000007.1:0-95291 GCA_964247075.1 uncultured Rhizobacter sp.
CTCCACAGGCGCGCTCCAGCCTGCCCGGACACGCCTTTGCTGAACCGGTTTTTGTTTTCGTCGCGAACACCACAAACGTTGGCAGCGTGGCAGGCGGTGCCCGGTGGGGGCGATTTGTGTGGCGATGAGGAGCGGAGGTCTGAGGTCGGCGCGCAGCGGCGACCGCCACAGCATGAGCTCACACCGGGCGCCGCCTGCCGCGCCGCGCAGAAGTGGCATCACGCCCACGCCGGCGCCAACCCCCGCCGCACCCATGCGCTGACCGCATCGACCACCACCACCAGCATGAACATCGCGATCAGCACCGTCGCCGCCTGCGCCTGCTGGAACAGCGAGAGGTGGAAGTACAGCATCTGCCCTAATCCACCCGCGCCGACGAAGCCGAGCACAGCCGCCATGCGGATGTTCATCTCCCAGCGATACAGGCCGTAGGCGACCCACTGCGGCAGCGCGAGCGGCAGCATGCCGTAGGCGAACGCGGCGACCGCGCCGCTGCCGGCGTCATGCAGCGCGTGCTCCGGGCCGGGTGGCGCGTTCTCCAGCGTCTCGGCGAACAGGCGGCCGAATACGCCGCTCGTGTGCAGTGCCAGTGCGAGCGCACCCGCGAACGGGCCGAGGCCGGCGGCCAGCACCATCAGCGCGGCCCAGACCAGCTCGGGCACGCTGCGCAACAGGTTGAGCAACAGGCGCGCGAGTTGCCTTGCTGCAGCGCCGAAGCGGCCCGATCCGGGCAGCGCGAGGGCCGCGCCTGCGAGCCCGGCGAGCAGCGTGCCGACGGCCGACACGGCCAGCGTCTGTAACGCGGCCCAGGCCGTCTTCGCGAGGAACGGCGCGGAAACATCCGGCGGGAAGAACTCGCCGGCGAACTTTCGCATCGCGCGCGCCGACTCGGCCGAGAACAGATCGCCGAAGCCCAGCCTCAAGTAGACGAAGCTCGCGACCACGGCGGTCAGCACGGCCGCACCGACGACGAGGCAGGTGGTGCACGGCCCCGCGGCGCGCGCACGCTCCGCGGCCGAGAGCGCGTCGAGTCGCGGTGCACTCATGCCAGCAAGCGCCGCAACCCGGCACTGAGCGCATCGGCCGCCAGCACCAGCAGCAGGAACATCAGCAGGATGCTGCTGGCCTCGCCGCCGTTGAGCATCTTCATCGACTGGTCCATCAGCTGGCCCAGGCCGCCCGCGCCGACGAAGCCCATCACGACCGAGGCGCGCACCGCGCATTCCCAGCGGTAGACCGTGTACGACGCGAGCTCCTGCGAGGCGCCGGGGACGAGCCCGTAGCACAGCGCGGCGAGCCGCCCGCTGCCGGCTTCGAGCAGCACGCGCGCGGGGCGCGTGTCGGTCGATTCGAGGATCTCGGCGTAGACCTTGCCCAGCATGCCGCCATAGGTGATCGCGATCGCCAGCACGCCGGCCGCCGGCCCGAGGCCGAGCGCATGCACCAGCAGCAGCGCCCACACGACCTCGGGGATCGCGCGCAAGCCCATCAGCATGGTGCGTGCCATGGCACGCACCGCGCGGCCGCGCCACAGCGCATTGCCGGGGCCGATGCGCGAGATCGAGAGCGCGCCCGTCATCACGAACGCGAGCGGCAGCGCGAGCAGCAGCGCCAGCGCGATACCGGCGGTGGCCATCGCGAGCGTCTCAAGGGTCGCGCGCAGCAGCAGGCCGAGAAAGTCTGCGGAGGTGGCCGGCGGCAGGAAGCCGGCCAGAAAGCCGGCCATCACCTTCAGGTTGCTCGCATCGAAGAGCGCCCAGGGCTTGAACTCGGCCAACACCAGCAGTGGCCAGAGCAGCACGACGGCGATCAGCGTGAGGCTGACGCGGCGCAGCGCGAGCGGATCGCGCGCCTCGCCGTGCGGCAACGCGACCGCGCTCATCGGCAGCCCGGTCGCGCCAGCGGCAACACGTTGCCCGCCGCCACCGCCCGCGGCATCTCGCCCTGCAACGGCAACGCGCCGCCCTCGGTCGCATACAGCGCGTGCAGCATCGCGGTGCCGACCTGCGCCGCCGGCAGGTCGAACACCAGCTCGCCGGCGCGCAGGCCGACGATGCGCGGGAACCATTTCAACGCGAGATCGACCGCATGCAGCGAAGCGACCAGCGTGGCGCCCGAGCGTTCGGCCTGCGCGACGAGTTGACTGATGGCCATCTCCGACAGCGACGGGTCGAGCGCCGACACCGGCTCATCGGCGAGCAGCAACTGGGGTTGCTGGTACAGCGCGCGGGCGATGCCGACGCGCTGCAGCTCGCCGCCCGAGAGGCGGTCACACCGATCGAACAGGCGATCCGCCAGGTCGAGGCGCGAGAGTGCCTCGCGCGCACCGGCGATGTCAGACGGATAGGCCAGCGACAGCAGCGCGCGGCGCGTCGACCACGCCCCGAGCCGGCCCGCGAGCACCGCGGTGACGACGCGCAAGCGCGGCGGGATCGGCGGCGACTGATGGATCACGCCGATCTGCGCCCGCAACCGCTTCAGCGCGGCGGAGCTCGCCTGCCACGGGTTCACCGCGAGCGACTCGACCCGGCCTTCGCTGGGCCGCAACGCGGCCGCGGCGATGCGCAGCAGGCTGGTCTTGCCGGCGCCGGAGGGGCCGATGACAGCGACGCGCTCGCCGGCGATCACCGTCAGGTTCACGCCCTTGAGTGCGCGGTGCCCGTTGGGATGAACGAGCCCGAGCTGATCGAACGACAGGCTCACGCGATCACTTGATCAAGCCCGCAGACTTCGCCGCCGCCTCGATGCCGTCGTAGTTCGAGGCCTGCGTCGGGATGAATTTGCTCGCGCGCTGCAGGTCCATGATCTCCTTCATCTCGGGCTTGGCCGGGTCGAGCTTCAGGAAGGCGTCGGTGAGCTTCTTCGTGAGCGCCGCGTCGAGGCCGGGGCGCACCGTCCAGTTGTAGTCGTAGTAGGGCGGCGTGGTCGCGAGCACGCGCACCTTGGCGGCGTTCGGGTTGGCGCCTTCGACGAGCTTGTCCCACACCGAGGCGTTCAGCACGCCACCTTCGGCGCGACCCGAGGCCACGAACGCGACGGTGGCGTCATGCGCGCCGGAGAAGGCCACGGCCTTGAAGTCGGCGTCGGGGTTGATGCCGGCCTTCAACAAGAAGAAGCGCGGCATCAGGTGGCCGGAGGTTGAAGACGGCGCGCCGAACGCGAAGTTCTTGCCCTTCAGATCGGGCAGGCTCTTGGCCGGGCTGTCGATCGGCACGATGAACTTGCTGGTGAACTTTTCGTCCTCGGCGCGCTGCACGATCGGCACCGCGCCGCCGCTGGTGCGGATCTTCGCCTGCACGAAGGTGAAGCCGCCGAGCCAGGCCAGATCGATCTTGTTGCTGGCCAGGCCCTCGACGACGGCGGCGTAGTCGGTCACAGGCGTGAACTGCACGTCGAGGCCGGTCTCCTTCTTCAGGTAGTCACCGAGCGGCTTGAACTTGCGCTGCAACTCGGTCGGCGCTTCGTCGGGGATCGCGGAGACGCGCAGCACGGTGGTCTGCGCAACGCTGGCGGCGCTGGCAGCCAGCAAGGCCGCGGCGGTCAGGAGGTGGGCGAGTTTCTTCATCGGAGAGGCTTTCAGGTGGAATGGATTCGATCTCAGCACGCTGCGGTGCGGAAGCCCGCGAATATATCGGTGCGCTGCGGCTGGAAGAAGTTTCGGTAGCGCGCATCGTGCAGGCGCGCGTGCGTGGCGAACGCGCCGCCGCGCAGTTCACGGTGGTCACCGAACCACGGCGCGGAGTATTCGCGGTACGGGCCGGGGCTGAAGCCGGGGTAGGGTGCGAAGGCGTCGGCCGTCCATTCCCAGACGCCGTGGCCCCAGTGAATGTGCGGCGCGGCGTGCTCCCACTCGGCCGCGCTCGGCAGGCGGCGGCCGGCCCACCGGCAATAGGCCTCGGCCTCGTGGGCGTTGATGTGCATCGCGGGCGTGGTCGGGTCCAGCGGTAGCCAGCGGTTGAACCAGCGCACCTCCCATCCGCCACGCGCACCGCGGCGCCAGCGTAGCGGATGAGGCCGGTTCGATTGCGCGCGCCACGCGCCGGCCGCGCCGGGCCAATGGCGTGCGTCGTCGTAGCCGCCAGCCTCGACGAAGCGCGCGAACGCGCCGGCGCTGAGCGGTGCGCTGTCGATCTCGAAATCGGCGAGCGTGACGCGGCGGGCTGCTTGCTCGTTGTCGAACGCGAAGCCGCCGGCGTCTGCGGCCACGCCGACGCGAATCTCGCCACCGCGCACCGTGACCGGTGTGGAGGACGCGGGCACCTGCGGGACTGCCACGCCTTCGGGGGCCGCGTAGCCCAGGGCCGCGCGCAGCCAGCAGAAGGCCTCGCCGTGCATGTCTTCGTGGAACAGCGCGAGGCGCGGGAAGTAGAGCGCGGCGTCGTCGGCGTCGCGCGGCAGCTGGGCGATGCAGGCCTCGAGCTGTCCGGCCAGCATGTTCGTGAGCTGATCGCGGCTCGGCATCGGCGTCGTCCAGCGCGCCGCATGCGCGAGGCGCGCCGAATCGAAGTGCGCGTCCGGCCCGGCGAAGCGCGGCGCGTGGTGGGCCACGGCGTGCCCGTCGGCGTGGCGCTCGTGCGGGCCGCGCAGCATCCAGAACTCAGCGAACCAGGCCAGGTGCGCGAGCTCCCACGCGATCGGGTTCACGCCGGGTTGCGGCGGCGGCTGCCATTGCGCCGGGCTCAGATCGCCGACCAGCGCCCAGGTGCGCGCGCGGCTGTCGCGCAGCGCGGCGGCGAGGGCGGCACCGGCGAGGTGGCGGGCGTCAGACATGGCACCGTGCGGCGCATGGCAACATCCGGGCATGACTGCCAAGCCCCGCGTGTGCATCGTGTCGCCGGCCCTGGCCGATGCGAACAACGGCAACTGGCATACGGCACTGCGCTGGAGCCGCTTCCTCGGCGGCGTGGCGCAGGTGCGCATCGCGCAGGCCTGGGACGGCGCGCCGCTCGATGCCCTGATCGCGCTGCACGCGCGCCGCTCGGCCGACTCGATCGCGCGCTTTCGTGACGCGCACGCCCACGCGCCGCTCGCGCTGGTGATGACCGGCACCGACCTCTACCGCGACCTTGAATCCGATGCGAGCGCTCGACATTCGCTGAAGTGTGCCAGCCACGTCGTGGTGTTGCAGGAAGAAGGCCTGCACTCGCTGCCGCCCGCGGCGCGATCGAGGGCGCGCAGCATCGTGCAATCGGCCTCGCGGCTGGTGCGGGGCGATGCCGCGACGGGCCACATCGGCCTCGTCGCGGTCGGCCACCTGCGCGACGAGAAAGACCCGTTGACCCTGATGGCCGCCGTGCGCCTGCTGCCGCCCGACACCGCGATCCGCATCCACCACATCGGCCGGCCGCTGGACGCCTCGCTCGGCGCAGAAGCGCTGCGCACCATGCAGCAGTGCGCGGCCTACCGCTGGCTCGGCGGGTTGGAGGCGCGCGCCGCGCGGCGCTGGATCGCGCGCTCGCGCGCGCTCGTCCACATGAGCAAGATGGAGGGCGGCGCCAACGTCGTGATCGAGGCGGTGCGCTCGAAGGTGCCGGTGCTGGCGAGCCGTATCGATGGCAATGTCGGCCTGCTGGGGCGTGACTACGAAGGCTACTTTCCGGTCGGCGATGCGGATGCGCTCGCGGCGCTGATGCAGCGCTTCGCGGGCGACACGCGCTTTGCACGCCGCCTCGCGGCGCAATGCCGCGAGCGCGAGCCGCGTTTCGCGCCGGCCGAGGAGTCGCGTGCGGTGCGAGCGCTGCTGGCCGACATGCTCGGCGGGCGCGCGTCGCATCCGGCTGACACAATGGTCGCTTCAGCGCCTCGCAAGGACACCGCATCATGAGCACACCCAACGCCAACCCCGCGCCACCCGCACCGCTGCGCCTCACCAGCTTCTCGCACGGTGGCGGCTGCGGCTGCAAGATCGCGCCGGGCGTGCTCGCCGAGATCCTGAAGAACAGCGGCGGCGGCTTCATCCCGAAAGAGCTGATGGTCGGCATCGAGACCGCCGACGATGCCGCCGTGTACCGCCTCAACGACGAGCAGGCGCTGATCGCGACCACCGATTTCTTCATGCCGATCGTCGACGACCCGTTCGACTTCGGCCGGATCGCCGCGACGAACGCGATCAGCGATGTCTACGCGATGGGCGGCAAGCCGATCATGGCGCTCGCGCTGGTCGCGATGCCGATCAACCAGCTGCCGCTCGAGGCGATCGGCCAGATCATCAAGGGCGGCGAGGCGATGTGCCGCGAGGCCGGCATCCCGATCGCGGGCGGCCACACGATCGATTCGGTCGAGCCGATCTACGGCCTCGTGGTGCTCGGCCTCGTCCACCCCGACCGCGTGCGCCGCAACGCCGATGCGAAGCCGGGCGACGTGCTGATCCTCGGCAAGCCGATCGGCGTGGGCGTGCTCTCGGCGGCGCTGAAGAAGGGCAAGCTCGACGACGCCGGCTACGCGCAGCTCGTGAAGACGACGACGATGCTGAACAAGCCCGGTGTCGAATTCGCCGCGATGGCCGGCGTGCATGCGCTGACCGACGTCACCGGCTTCGGCCTCGCCGGCCACACGCTCGAGCTGGCGCGCGGCGCGGGCGTGACCGCGGTCATCGACTGGGCCAAGGTGCCGCTGCTGCCCGGCGTGGCGGCGATGGCGGCGGATGGCTTCGTCACGGGTGCGTCGGGCCGCAACTGGGATGGCTTCGGCGCGCAGGTCACGCTGGCGGCGGGGCTGCCGGCCACGGCGCGCGATCTGCTGGCCGATCCGCAGACCTCGGGCGGCCTGCTCGTGAGCTGCGCGCCCGAGGCCGCGGCCGAGGTGCTGCGCATCTTCAGCGAAGGCGGCTTCGACCAGGCGGCGGTGATCGGCCGCATCGAAGCCGGCGCGCCGGGGTTGCGCGTCGCGGCCTGACGCACCGATGCAAGACATCCTGATCAACTGGGCCCCGCAGGAGACGCGCGTGGCCATCGTCGAGAACGGCGCGGTGCAGGAGCTGCACGTCGAGCGCACGGCCGAGCGCGGGCTGGTCGGCAACATCTACGCCGGCCGCGTCGCCCGCGTGTTGCCCGGCATGCAATCGGCCTTCATCGACATCGGCCTGGAGCGGGCCGCGTTCCTGCACGTCGCCGACGTGCAGGTGAATGGCGTCACGCCACGTGGCGACCACGCCAACAACGGCGTGCCGCAGACGCCGATCGAGCGCCTCGTGTTCGAGGGCCAGACGCTGACCGTGCAGGTCATCAAGGATCCGATCGGCACCAAGGGCGCGCGGCTCTCGACGCAGATCAGCATTGCCGGGCGCCTGCTGGTCTTCCTGCCGCAGGACGACCACATCGGCATCTCGCAGAAGATCGGCTCGCACGAGCTGCGCGAGCAGCTGCGCACGCGCATGGGCGCGCTGGCCGCGTTGCCGGAAGGCGCCGGGCCGGCGGGCGGTTTCATCCTGCGCACCAATGCCGAAGAGGCGAGCGACGACGAACTCGCGGACGACATCCGCTACCTGCGCAAGACCTGGGGCGCGGTGCGCGAGCGCAGCTTCAAGTCGCCGCCTGGCACGCTGCTGCACCAGGACCTGAGCCTGGTCGAGCGCGTGCTGCGCGACCTCGCGCACGACGGCACGCAGGCGGTGCGCATCGACTCGCGCATGCAGTTCGATCTGCTGTACCGATTCGGCCAGGAGTTCACGCCGACATCGGTCGCCAAGCTCGCGCACTACGCCGGCGAACGGCCGATCTTCGACCTGTTCAACATCGACGAAGAGATCGCGAAGGCGCTGATGCGGCGCGTCGACCTGAAGAGCGGCGGCTACCTGATCATCGACCAGACCGAGGCGCTGACGACGGTCGACGTGAACACCGGTGGCTTCGTCGGTGCGCGCAACTTCGACGACACGATCTTCAAGACCAATCTCGAAGCCGGCCAGGCGATCGCGCGCCAGCTGCGGCTGCGCAACCTCGGCGGCATCATCATCATCGACTTCATCGACATGACGCGCGAGGACCACCAGAACGCGGTGCTCTCCGAGCTGCGCAAGCAACTGGCCAGGGACCGCACCAAGATCACGGTGAGCGGGTTCACGCAGCTCGGTCTGGTCGAGATGACGCGCAAGCGCACACGCGAATCGCTCGCCCACATGCTGTGCGAGCCGTGCCCCACCTGCGAAGGCCGCGGCCAGGTCAAGACCGCGCGCAGCGTCTGCTACGAGATCCTGCGCGAGATCCTGCGCGAGGCGCGCCAGTTCAACCCGAAGGAGTTTCGCGTGATCGCCTCGGCGACGGTGGTCGAGATGCTGCTCGACGAGGAAAGCCCGCACCTCGCGGGCCTCTCCGACTTCATCGGCAAGCCGATCTCGCTGCAGGCCGAGCCGCTCGGGTCGCCGGAGCAGTACGACATCGTGCTGCTGTAAGGCCTGAACACTACCATCGTGTACACTGCGATAGTGTACACGTGGCCGAAACAGATTCGATGAAGAACATCACCCTGAGCGCCGACGAAAAGATGATCGAGTCTGCGCGTGAGCGCGCGCGCAGCGAACACACGACCCTGAACGAGCAGTTCCGTCGCTGGCTGGCCGAATACGCGCACACGCGCGAGCGCATGCAGCGCTACGACGATGTGATGGCCAAGTTGCGTGGCCAGCTGAAAGTCGGGCGCAAGCTCACGCGGGACGACATGAATGAGCGCTGATGTCTTCATCGACACCAACGTCTTCATCTATCACCTGGACACCACGGATGCGCGCAAGCACGCGGTGGCCGAGCGCATCGTCCGCGAGGGCCTGGCGAGCGGCAACGCATGCATCAGTTTTCAGGTGGTGCAGGAGTGCTTGAACACGGCGCTGCGCAAGGCGCAGGTCGCGCTCGATCTGGACTCTGCGCGAAGCTATCTGGACACCGTGTTGGCGCCGTTGTTGCAGGTGCCGGCCAGCCCTGCGCTCTACCACCGCGCGCTCGACGTTCAGGCCCGTTGGCGCTTCAGCTTCTACGATTCGCTGATCGTCGCTGCCGCGTTGACGGCGGGCTGCAGCCGGCTCCTCAGCGAAGACTTGCAGCATGACCAGCGCATCGAGACGCTGACGATCCACAACCCGTTCAAGCGCTGACCAACGCGCGTCCGGTCGACGTCGCGGTGATCACCCCGGCTTCACCGCCTCCAGCTCCCACAGAAAATGCGTCAGCCGCCCGCGCAAGCGGCGGTTCAGGCGGCGCAGCTTCTGGCGCGTGGTGAGCGGCGCGGGCGTGAGTGAATCGAGGTTCACCACCCACTCGGCGCGCAGCGCGTTGAAGTCACCCTCGAAGCCGTAGATCTGGCCGAGCCGACCGTCGCCGCAGAAGTATTCGTGGGTGTGCGCGGTGATGGTGTTGACGTGCGTCGGGTCGACGAACGCGGCGGGGTTGGGGTAGGCCGGCGTCAGCGCATAGAGCCGGCCGCCCGGGGCCAGCACGCGCCAGATCTCGTTCATCAGAACGATGAACGGGAACCACGTGGAGCGGCCGTCGGTTGTGGCGAGCAGGCGTGGCACATGCTCGATGAAGTCGAAGGCCGAGACCGAGCCGAAGTGGTTGTCGGGGTACGGGATCGGGTCGAGCACGACATTCGCGCGCCGGAACTCGGCCTGCGGCGTCGATTCGAGCGGGCGAATGTCGACACCGCAGAGTTCGCGCCGGCCATAGGGGTTGCGCGGCGTGAGGCCGCAGCCGAGGTCGAGATGGCGGTCGGGCAGGGTGGGCATGGCACGGTCTCGGGTGACGGTCGTCAGGGCGCGGGCGGCAAGGCCGGCGCGGGCGATTGGTTCGGGAAACGCGGCTCGATCCCGTCGGCCCGCAGCATGCGGCGCAGGTCGCGCGTGCGCCAGCGCCAGCGCCAGCGCTTGAACGGGCTCTTCGCTTCGTCGCGCAGCAGCGCGGCAAAGCGCCACGCGGCGCGCTCGCGCAGCGCCGGGGTCCAGCCGCTGGTGCGTGCGACGCCGAGGAGGTGGCGCAGCGCGTGTTCGTTGCCTTCGCGCGCATGCTCGAAGCGCACCTCCGGGTGGCGATCGCGCAGCAGGCCGCGGTTGCGGCGCATCAGCGTTCTCTGCGCGGCGCCCATGTCCGAGAACGTGGCGCTGCCGACGTGCGCGATGAACACGTCCTCGGCGATCACCTGCTCGCGGCCGATCGCACGCAGGCGCAGGCTGAAGTCGAAATCCTCGAAGTAGCCCAGGCCGAAGCTCGAGTCCAGGCCGCCGAGCTGGTGCCACACGTTGCGCTGAATCGCGACGCAGAAGAAGTCGGTGCGGTAGCTGGGCGTGAACAGCCCGGTGGGGCGGCGCATCGCCCGGGCGCCGGCCTCGACGACGTGCGCCATCGGCAGGCGCGGCAACGGCAGGCGCTGGCCGTTGCCGGCCGCGTTCGTGACCGGGCCGAGCATCGCCACCTTGCCAGGCACGCGCGCCAGCGAGGCCAGCAGCGCGTCGATGGCGCCGGGCGGGAACAAGGTGTCGCTGTTGACGAGGCAGACCCATTCGCCCGTTGCGATGCCCACGCCCACGTTCATGCCGCCGGCGAAGCCGAGGTTCGTGGGCATCGGCAGGTAGTGAGCGGACGGGTGTTGCGTGGCCCAGGCGGCGCAGTGCTCGGCCGTGCCGTCGTTCGAGCCGTTGTCCACCAGGATCAGCTGGATGCGCGGGTCGGTCAGCGCCTCACCCAGCGTCGCAAGGCAAGGGCCGGTGGTCGTGTCGTAGCGTCTGTACGACAGCACCACGAGCGAGAGTTTGACGAAGGGTTTCACCACGCCGCTCCGAGCCGCCGGCGCCAGCGCTTGAGGCGGCGGCTCAAGCGCGAAGCCGCCGAGCGCGTGCCGGGTTGATCGAGCTCGAACTCCCAGTTCGACTGGTACACGGCGCCGAGAAACTGCTGCGCCAGCGTCTGCGGCGTCTCGCCCTGCTGGCGCATCGCAAGGTATTGCCACTCGTGGTGGTAGACGCGAAACAGCGGCTCGATCGCATCGATGGGGATGCTTCGATAGGCCAGCAAGGCCTCGCCATACCAGCGGATCTCGGTCGGGATGTGGTCGATCGCGTCCCACAGCGTCCAGCCGCGCGGCGCGAGCAAGCGCTCGTGCAGGTCGGCCCACACGCGCGCCGACCACAGCACCGGCGTCGGGCCGAAATCATGATCGGGGCCGACGCGGCCAAACAGCGTCTTCATGCGCTCGCTCTCGGCGCGGAAGTTCACCAGCATCTCGGCGTGGCCTCGGTTCACCGCCAGCTGCATCAGTTCGCGCGATTGGTGCAGCAGCGTGTACGGGTGGCCGGCGGGGGCGATGAAGTCGCTCAAGGCCATGTCGCGCAGGAACACGCTGTCGGAGTCCATGCACAAATAGCTCTCGCAGCCGAGCAGCCGCCAGGCATCGGCTTTCACGACCTGCTGCATGCGGTAGCCGGGTGTGGCGCGGTAGCGCGCCAGCAGATCGCGCTCGGCGGCTTGCGGGTGGCTGCGCACGATGTCTTCGTCCGCCACGAGCAGTGCAGCATGACTGCCCGTGAGCTCGCGGAAGAGGGCCATGTCGGCCTCGGGAACGGCGATCACGACCGGCAGCCGCTGCGGGTTGTGGCGCGCCAGCGAGTCGAGCAGCCGCGCCACGCGCGCCGCATCGCCGCGGTAGGACTTGCACAGCAGCACGAAGGCGTTAGCCATGATCGACGGCGTGGAGGATGCGTTGCACCGCGTCGGCGACGGTGACGGGCGGCACGCTCACGTCCGGCAGCGGCCCGGCACGCCAGCGCTCGACGACCGCTTCGAGCGCCGCTTCGACGGCGGGCGCATCGGTCGAGGGCGCGGCCCAGCCGCCATGCGCGAGCACGAGCGCATCGAGCTGCGCGTTGAGGTGCGTCAGCGCGAGCACCGGCCGGCGTGCCCAGAAGTATTCGTAGAGCTTGGATGGGATGTACTGCGGGCACTCGGCGGTGTCGCCATGCAGCATCAGCAGCGCATCGACCTGCTGCATGCGCTGCATCACGCGCGCGCGGCCCGAGAGGCCGCTGGCCGCGTCGAACTCGAGCCGCCCGAACGGCGCGACGACATCGCCGAGCGCGAGCGACTCCAGCAGCTGCGCCGCGACCGGATCGAGCGCGCTGCCGTAGACCTCGATCCTCACCACAGCACGCAGCTCGGGCCGCCGCTTCAACAGCGCGGCGATGGCCTGCAACGTGGCCGCGAAGCTGCGCGTCGGCGAGAGCGAGCCGAAGTGGCCGAGCACGCAGTGCTTGCCGCGCTGATAAGCGGTGTGGATGACTGGCGGCTCGGCGCCGGGCAGCACCATGATGCCACGCGCGCCGAGCTCGGGGTGGCGCTCGCGCGCTGCGGCCAGCGCGCCGTCGGTGAACCACCAGGCGAGGTCGGCCTCGCGGCAGATGTGGCCTTCCAGCCGCGCCAGGAAGCGCTCGTGCCGGTTGTTCAACGACGAGCCGGGGAACACCAGCGGGTCGTGCACTTCGGCGATCCAGCGAACGCCGGTGCGGCGCTTCAGCCACAGCCCGGCGAGGTGGGCCGAGAACACGCCGCCGGTGCTGTAGACCAGATCGACCCGACCTTGCTGGATGAGCGCCGCGCCGCGTGCCGCCGCGGGCAGCGCCCACGACCACTGGCTGCGCAGGCCGCCGATCAGGCGCTCGAGCGCGATGAACGGCGCGAGCGCGATGCTCAGCAGCAGCATCACCGCGCGGTACTGGAGCCCGCGCTCCCAGCGCCGCGCCAGCAGGTGCCTCAGGTCGAAGCGCAGACCACCCGGCCCCCACGGCAACAGCTGCTCGTGCGGGAAGCGCGTGTCGTGCGTGCCCATCACACTGCTGAGCACGGTAGGGTTCACGCCGGCCGCCATCAGGTGCGGCATCTTGTCGGTGATGGTCACGCTCTCGGCCCGGCCGTCCACGTTGAAGGCGTGCGACAGGATCAGCCAGCGGCGCGGCGCCGCCGCGTGGGTCGCTCCACTCATCGGCCGGCTCATCGACCCGATTTAGGCACGCGACCCATCAGATAGAACTCGTCGTTCGGCCGCATCGACGTGAAGTTGGCCATGCGGTTCGAGAGGCCGAACAGTGCGGTGATGCCGGCGATGTCCCACGCGTCTTCGTCGGTGAAGCCGTGCGCGTGCAGCGAGGCGAAGTCGTCCTCGACGAGTGCGTACGATGCATTGCAGACCTTCATCGCGAAACCCAGCATCGCCCTCTGGCGCGGCGTGATGTCGGCCTTCAGATAGTTGGTCGCGAGCTGGTCGGCGATCATCGGCGCCTTCTCGTAGATGCGCAGGATCGCACCGTGCGCGACCACGCAATAGAGGCAGCCGTTCGCGCCGCTGGTGGCGACGATGATCATCTCCTTCTCGCCCTTGCTCAACCCCGACTCGCGCAGCAGCAGCGCGTCGTGATAAGCGAAGAACGCGCGAAACTCGTCCGGCCGGTGCGCGAAGGTCAGGAACACGTTCGGCACGAAGCCGGCCTTGGTCTGCACCTCGACGATCTTCTGGCGGATGTCCTCCGGCAGGTTCTCGAGTGCCGGCACGGGGAAGCGGCTGACGGGTTTGTCCATGACTCAACTCCTGAATTGCAGCGCGTGCAGCCGCGCGTAAAGCCCGCCCTGGGCGAGCAGTTCTTTGTGCGTGCCTTGTTCCTTGATGCGGCCGGCCTCGATCGCGATGATGCGGTCGGCGCGCTCGATGGTCGAGAGCCGGTGCGCGATCACGATGCTGGTGCGGCCCTTCATCAGGGTCTCGAGCGCCTGTTGCACCAGGCGTTCGGATTCCGAATCGAGCGCCGAGGTGGCTTCGTCGAGGATCAGGATCGGCGCGTCCTTGTAGATCGCGCGCGCGATCGCCATGCGCTGGCGCTGGCCGCCCGAAAGCTGCGCGCCGTTGTGACCGATCACGGTCTCGATGCCCTGCGGCAGCGCGGCCGCGAACTCGGTCAGGTTCGCGGCGGCGAGGGCGGCGCGCACGCGGTCGTTGTCGAGCGCGGCACCGAAGCACACGTTCGCCGCGACCGTGTCGTTGAACAGAACGACATCCTGGCTGACGAGCGCGAACTGTTCGCGCAGTGCGTGCAAGTCCCATTGCGGCAGCGCCACGCCGTCGAGCGCGACGCTGCCCGAGGTCGGGTCGATGAAGCGCGGCAGCAGGTTCACCAGCGTGCTCTTGCCCGCGCCGGACGGGCCGACGAGCGCGATCGTTTCGCCGGCATGGATCGCCAGCGCGACACCATCGAGCGCCGGCGCGCTGGCGTCAGCGAAGCGCACCGTCACGCCGTTCAGCGCGAGTTCGCCGCGCGCGCGGCCCGGCGCATGCGTGCCGCCGGATTCGCGCGGCGCATGCTCGATCAGATCCAGCCCGCGTTCGACGCCGGCCAGGCCGCGCGTGACCGCGGCCGACACATCGGTCAGCCGGCGCACCGGCGTGGCCACGGCGAGCGCGGCGGTGATGAACGCGACGAACTCGCCCATCGTCGTCGCACCGCTGCTGCGCTGCCACAGCGCGACGCCGATGACCGCGGCCAGCGCCGTCGCGGTGAGCAGCTGCGTCACCGGGGTCAGCGTGGCCGACGCGACCGTGGCCTTCATCAGCCAGCGCCGCAGCCCGCTGCTCGACCGCTCGAAGCGCTCACGCTGCGCCTGTTGCGCGCCATGCAGCCGCACCATGCGCCAGGCCATCACGTTCTCTTCGACGACGTAGCCGAGGCTGTCGATCGCGAGCTGCGACTCCTTCGTGATCGCGTGCATGCGCCGGCCGAACACGCGCGTCACATAGCCGACCGCCGGGCCGAGCGCGGCGATGAACAGCGTCAGCTTCCAGTTCAGCAGCAGCAGCGTGCCGAGCAGCGCGATCGCGGTGAAGGTGTCCTTCAGCACCGTCTGCGCCGCGCTGACGAGCAGCCCGACACCGTTGATCACCTCGTAGACCACGGTGTTCATCAGGCTGCTCGCCGAGCGCGTTCGGAACAACTCGGGCGTGGCGTCGAGCACGCGCGCAAACAGCTGCGTGCGCAGCCGCATCGTCGCGGCGTGCGCTGCCCACGACAGCGCGTAATCGACGACGAAGCCGGCCACGCCGCGCACCGCGAACAGCACGATCAGGATCACCGGCACAGCCCACAGCGGCGGCTGCGGCAGGTCGGCCAGGCGCTGCATCGGCAGGGCCTTGAAGTTGCCATCGACGAGCACGGCCATCAGCCAGGTGACACCCGATTCGCACAGCGCGGCGAGCAGGGCGCCCAGCGTCCCCAGCCCGAAAGCCCACTGCGTACCGGCGAAGTACGGCGCCAGCACACGCAGCTTGCTCATCAGACGGGGTTGGGCCATGGGCCGGCATTATCGGGGTGCCTACAATCCGCCAGCCCCAGCGCCCCCGGTTGAATGAGCACCCCCCGACTTTCGGTCATCCTGATCACCCACGACGAGGCCGCCAACATCGCTGCGTGTCTGGCGTCGGTCGCCTTTGCCGACGAATGGATCGTGGTGGATTCGGGCAGCACGGATGGCACCGGCGACATCGCCCGCAGCATGGGCGCGCAGGTCAGCGTCAGCGCCGACTGGCCCGGCTTCGGCGTGCAGAAGAACCGCGCGCTCGCGCTGGCGAACGGCGACTGGGTGCTCAGCATCGACGCGGACGAGCGCGTCACACCGGACCTCGCGACGAGCATCCAGAAGGCACTTGCCAGCGACGCCGGCGAGGCGGGTCACGAGATCTCGCGCCTGTCGAACTTCTGCGGCCAATGGATGCGCCACGGCGACTGGTACCCCGATCGCGTGCTGCGCCTGTTCAGGCGCGGGGCGGGTCGCTTCTCGAACGACCGTGTGCACGAGCGGCTGATCGTCGAGGGCCGCACTGGCCGGCTCGACGGTGAGCTCCTGCATCACAGCATGCCGACGCTCGAAGCCGCGATCGACAAGATGAACCGCTACAGTTCGGGCCGCGCGGCAGACAAGGCTGCGGCCGGCGCCCAGGGCGGGCTCGGCGCGGCCCTTACGCATGGTTGCTGGGCCTTCCTGCGCTGCTATATCCTGCATCGCGGCTTTCTGGACGGGCGGCTCGGCTTCGTGCTCGCCGTCTACGTGGCCGAGAACACCTACTACCGCTATCTGAAAATGGGCCTGCTGGCCCGCGCGCAGTGAACCAACGCGCCAAATCCGGATCACGCACCTTCATGTTCAACCGACGACTCTTCTCCACCTCCGCCGCTGTACTGGCTTGCGCGCTCGCGCTGCCGGTGCAGGCCCAGTTCCGGGTCGAGATCTCCGGCGTCGGCGCGACCCAGCTGCCGATCGCGATTGCAAAGTTTCGTGATGAAGAGCGGGCCACGCCGTCGCTGTCGATCTCGGCCATCGTGCGCGCCGATCTGGAGCGCAGCGGGCAGTTCAAGAATGTCGACGCGCCCGGCGCGCTCGACGAGAACAGCGCGCCGGTGTTCAGCGAATGGCGCAGCCGCGCCACCGATGCGCTCGCCGCCGGATCGATCACGCGGCTGGCCGACGGCCGCTTCGACGTGCGCTTCAAGCTGTGGGACGTGGTCAAGGGCACGGTCATCGCCGGCCAGAGCACCGCGGTCGAGGCCGGCGACTTGCGGCTCGCGGCGCACCGCATCGCCGACGTGATCTACGAGAAGCTCACCGGCACGAAGGGCGTGTTCTCGACCCGCATCGCCTACGTCACCAAGGGCGGCGGCCGCTACACCCTGCGCGTGGCCGATGCCGACGGCGAGGGCGGCCAGACCGCGCTGACGAGCGCCGAGCCGATCATCTCGCCCTCGTGGTCGCCCGACGGCAAGCAGCTCGCGTATGTGTCGTTCGAGCGCCAGAAGGCAGTCGTCTACACGCAGGACACCGCCACCGGCGCGCGCCGCGAGATCGCGAACTTCCGCGGCTCGAACAGCGCGCCGTCCTGGTCGCCCGATGGCCAGACGCTCGCCGTGACGCTCTCTCGCGACACCGGCTCGCAGGTCTACCTGATCGATCGCAGCGGTGCCATCGTGCGCAAGCTCACCAGCAGCACCGCGATCGACACCGAGGCCACGTTCGCGCCCGACGGCCGCGGCGTCTACTTCGTCAGCGACCGCGGCGGCGGCCCGCAGATCTATCGCACGACCACCGGCGGCGGCAACGCCGAGCGCGTCACGTTCGGCGGCAGCTACAACATCAGCCCGTCGATCAGCCCCGATGGCCGCACGCTGGCCTACATCTCGCGCGTCGGCGGTGCGTTCCGGCTGCACACGCTCGACTTGTCCGGTGCGGGTGCACAGCCGATCGCGCTCACCGAAACCAGCAGCGACGAGCACCCGAGTTTCGCGCCGAACGGCCGGTTGATCATCTACGCCTCGCGTGCCGACGGGCGCGATGTGCTGATGACGACCACTTTGGATGGCAAGATCAAGGCCAGACTGCTCTCGACCACGGCCGATGTGCGCGAGCCATCCTGGGGGCCCTTCGGCCGCTAGCGCAACGATCAACCAAGAGGAAAAGACCATGACGTTCCACCACTCCCTCCCGAAACGCGGCGCGATGTTCGCCGTGCTGACCGCGGCGCTGCTCGCCGCTTGCTCGAGCGTGCCGCTCGACACCGGCGTGCCGGTCGAAACCCGCACCGCCGGCACCGGCACGGGTGCCGCGGGTGGCACCACCGGCGGCGCCGGCACGAGCAAGGTCGAGCCGGTCGATCTGACCAAAGGCGCGGGCAACACCGGCAACCTCGGCAAGGTCATCTACTTCGACTTCGACAGCTATGTCGTGAAGGACGAGTACCGCGGCACGATCGACAGCTACGCCAAGGCACTCGCGGCCGATCGCAAGAAGCGCATGTCCGTCGAAGGCCACACCGACGAGCGCGGCGGCCGCGAATACAACCTCGCACTCGGCCAGAAGCGCGCCGAGGCGGTGGCGAAGTCGCTGGCGCTGCTGGGCGCAGGCGAGGCGCAGGTCGAGGCGGTGAGCTTCGGCAAGGAGCGCCCGGCGGCACAAGGCAGCGATGAAGCGGCGTGGGCCAAGAACCGCCGCGCCGAGCTGAACACCAAGTGAAGCTCGTGCGAACGTTCGTGGGCTTGTGCGCGGCGGCGGCGCTCGTCGCGCCGAGCGCGCACGCCGGCCTCTTCGACGACGACGAGGCGCGCCGCGCGATCCTCGACATCCGCCAGAAGATCGAACAAGGCAGCGAGCGCCAGCGCGCGGGCCAGGCCGAAACGACCGAGCAGATCAACCAGCTCAAGCGCAGCCTGCTGGAGCTGAACAACCAGCTCGAGCAAATGCGCGGCGACAACGCCAAGCTGCGTGGGCAGAACGAGGAGCTGGCGCGGGCGGTGTCGGAGATGCAGCGCAAGCAGAAGGATCTGCAAAGCGGCCTGGACGACCGCATGCGCAAGTTCGAGCCGCAGAAGGTCAGCCTCGACGGCCGCGAATTCAGCGTCGAGCCGGACGAAAAGCGCCAATACGACGAGTCCATGGAGCTGCTGCGCAAGAGCGACTTCGCCGGCACCGCGAACGCGTTGACGGCGTTCCGCAAGCGCTGGCCGAGCAGCGGCTACGGCGACTCGGCGCTGTTCTGGCTCGGCAACGCGCAGTACGGCAGCCGCCAGTACAAGGACGCGATCGTGTCGTTCCGCGCGCTCGTCGGTGCCGCGCCCGACAGCGCGAAATCGCCCGAGGCGCTGCTCGCGATCGCGAACTGCCAGGCCGAGCTGAAGGACACCAAAGCCGCCCGCCGCACCATCGATGAGCTGCTCAAGGCGTATCCGCAATCGGAGGCCGCGCAAGCCGGCCGGGAGCGCCTCGCGTCGTTGAAGTAGGGCGTCGCATGGGGCCTGCCGCCTAAAATGCGGCATGCAGGAAATCGACATGAAGGCCGTGGCCACGATGGTGCTGTGGGCCGCGTTCGGGCTCTCCGCCGTGTTCGGCGCGATCGCCCAGCGCACCCACTTCTGCACGATGGGTGCCATCGCCGACATCGTCAACATCGGCGACTGGGCGCGCATGCGGATGTGGATCATGGCGATGGGCGTGGCCATCATCGGCTTCAACGCGATGGTCGCGATCGGCTGGCTCGATGCCGCCAAGAGCATCTACGGCGGGCCGAAGTTCGTGTGGCTGTCGGCGCTCACCGGCGGCGCGGCGTTCGGCTTCGGCATGGTGCTGGCGTCGGGCTGCGGCAGCAAGACGCTGGTGCGCATCGGCGGCGGCAATCTGAAGTCGCTGGTCGTGTTCATCGTGCTCGGCGTGAGCGCGTTCGCCACGCTGAAGGGCATCACCGCCGTGGCGCGCGTGGCCACGGTGGACGGCATCGCGATCACGTTCGCGACCGGGCAGGATCTGCCGTCGCTGCTCGCCGCCGGCACCGGCGTTGCCAAGGCGACGCTGGCCGCGGTGCTTGGCCTGGCGCTGGGCGGCGCGCTGATCGTCTGGGCGCTGGCGCGGCCCGAAGGCCGCAGCGCGGAGAACCTGCTCGCCGGCTTCGGCATTGGCGGGGTGATCGTCGGCGTGTGGTGGGTGTCGGGGCGTCTCGGCCATGTCGCCGAAGACCCGAACACCTTGCAGGAAGCGTTCGTTGCGACCAACTCGCATCGCATGGAATCGCTCAGCTTCGTGGCGCCGGTGGCCTACACGCTCGACTGGCTGATGTTCTTCAGCGACCAGGCCAAGCTGCTCACGCTCGGCATCGTCAGCGTGGTCGGTGTCGTCGTCGGCTCGGCGCTGCATGCGTTGCTCGGCAACAGCTTTCGTTGGGAAGGATTCCGTGATGCGTCGGACACGGCCAACCACCTGATCGGTGCGGTGCTGATGGGTGTCGGCGGCGTCACCGCGCTCGGCTGCACGGTGGGGCAGGGGCTCTCGGGCCTGTCGACGCTGAGCCTGACGAGCTTTGTCGCGCTGGCGGCCATCATCGCTGGCGCGGTGGCGGCGTTGCGCTTCCAGATGTGGCGCGTCGAGCGTTCGGGTTGATGGAGGCGGCCGACCTCGAACGCCGCTTCGGCGGCCTGCGGCGCCTCTACGGCGACGCGGGCTACGCGCGCATTCGCGCGGCGCGGTTCGCGGTCGTCGGCGTCGGTGGCGTCGGCTCGTGGTGCGCCGAGGCGCTGGTGCGCAGCGGTGTCGCGGGCCTGACCCTGATCGATCTGGATCACGTCGGCGAATCCAACATCAATCGCCAGGTGCAGGCGCTCGGCGCGACGATCGGGCAGGCCAAAGTGCTGGCGCTGCGCGATCGCATCCGCGACATTCACCCCGGCTGCGAAGTCACCTGCATCGAGGAGTTCGTCGACGAAGGCAACTGGCCGAGCTTGCTCGCGCAGCCGGTCGATGGCGTCATCGATGCCTGCGACCAGGTGCGCGCCAAACTGGCGATGGCCGCGTGGGCGCTGAGCACACGCAGCATGCTCGTGATCGCCGGCGCCGCCGGCGGCAAGCGCCGGCCGCACGCGGTGCAAGTCGAAGACCTCGGGCTCGTCACGCACGACCCGCTGCTCGCGTCGTTGAGGCAGCGCCTGCGCAAGCAGCACGGCGCGGCACGCAGCGGCCCGATCGGCGTGCGCTGCGTGTTCTCGCGCGAGGCTGTCACCGCGCCGGGAGACGTCTGCGAAGTGGATGACGCGAACGACAGCAGCCTGAACTGCCACGGCTACGGATCGAGCGTCGGCGTGACGGCGACCTTCGGCATGGTCGCCGCCAGTCTTGCGCTAGAATTCGCGGCAGCGCGAGGCGCGCCCGGCGCGAAGCCAGTTATAATTGAAGGCTTGCCGGGTTGTTAGCTCAGTTGGTAGAGCAGTAGACTTTTAATCTATTGGTCGTGGGTTCGAGCCCCGCACAACCCACCAGATGAGCGCTGCCAACGAGAAGTGCGGCGAAGAATTGAAGAATGTGGGGCTCTTAGCTCAGTTGGTAGAGCAGCGGACTCTTAATCCGTAGGTCGAGTGTTCGAGTCACTCAGGGCCCACCAAAATTAAGCAAGCAAGGCAAGCACTTAGCGCACATCAGCGCTAAGTGCTTTTTTTATTGGGCGGACGTTTCTGTGCGGTTTGTGCGCAGAGCGGATAGGACTCGCTGCCAGCGCGTCAAGGGCTCTGGCCGTTTCACGAATGCACTCACATAGCTTGCGAACTGCTCGTCCGAGGGGATGAGCTTTTCAGCGTAGGCCTTGGTGAAATCGATCTCCGTGATGCGAGGAACATTCTTGTTCTTGAGCGTCTTCCTGTACTTCACAAGCAGCGACTCGCCGTGCGCCTTCAGGTCGCCGCAGAGCATGTGGGTAAAGTAGATCAGGCTGTCCACATGGAGTGCCATCGCATCCAAGGTGTTCAGGTAGACCTCGTCCGTTTCCCCCTGAAACGGAAGGCCGAAGTACCGGGCCATGAAGTTCTCAGCCTTGACCCCGCCAGCCTCCCTGAAGTCCTTGATGAGTGCGTTGCGGTTGGTCACGGCCTCCACAAGTGCGGCAGTTGATTCTGAAGCCGAGACGGCAAGGTTCAGCGGACGACCGACTACCGACAAACGATCCAGCACGTGGCTCCTAAGCGTGTCGCTTGCGATGCTCGGTACGGGAAGACCTAGCAAACCGATTTTGAGCACGTAGGGGGCGTCGCCCTGAATCTCGCCTGTCTTGCGTTTCCGCAGGTGCTCAATCAACCCTTGACGCCCGCGCTCAAAGTCACGTTTGAGCGGAAGCAAATGCTGGCGTTTGACTTGCATTCCGGAATTGCACACCGCAAACGCCAGTGAGATTGCGGCGTTCGTGTCACGAATCTCCTTCGTGATGTCGTCCCGGAACTTGTTTCGAGCAGCAGTTCCTTGCGCCGTCTTCGCGCCGAAGAACGCACCGGCAAGCGCTATCAGACCCGACTCGAACAGATGTGAGCCGACAAACTGGACGATCCACTGCCAAGCCACGTTCAGCCAGAGCATCGCCTGCACCCACGCTGCGCACAAACCTCCCATGCCGCCTCCTGATCGTTGTGGGCGGAGGGTACGTCGAAGATGACGGCGCAACAAGGTTCAGCCGGGTATTAACCCCCGGTCCACCTTCACCCCTCTTGTTGATGCTCCGATCCCTGGGTTTGGTGTCGGAGCGATGTTAGTGCCATACCTATTCGCGAAGTAACCAAGGCGTTGCCCGCCGCTCAGGTTCGCGCTCTTGTTGATGCTTTCCGTGAGCGCGCATCCCGCACGCACCCGGCGGAGGAAGCTCAGCCCGTTTGCAGCCCAAGCATCAAAGTCAACGGATCGAGCGGCGACGACACGAACCCATGCTTGAGATAGAAGCCCATGGCTTCTCCGTCGATGGCATGGCACAACAGGGCACGCACACCGATCAACGCCGACGCTTGGATGGCGCGAAGCACGGCGTCCTTCAGCAAGCCGCTGCCTATGCCTCGGCCGGCCCAGTCGGTGTGAACGGCAAGCCGACCGAGCACGATCACGGGCAACGGGTCCGGCATGTTTCTTCGCAGTCGACCCGTGACCGACGCTGCCGCGATCGAACCTGCTGAAAGAGCGTAGTAGCCAATCACCTGATGTTCGGGCGCGCAGACCACGTAGGTGCGCGAAGCGCCAGATGCCGCGTTCGCCAGGGCGCGCTTGCTGAGCCAGGCACTCAGCGAGTCGTGCCGACAAACGAACTGCGACGTGTCATGCTCTGCGGTGAGCGGTGCGGGCGCCGCGACGCCCTCGAGCGCCGCTGGGCTCATTTCTCCCAAGGCGCGCGCTTGGCCAGCAGCCGCTTCAGCGCGGCGTTCTCCGAGAGCGGCGCATCCATCAGCGCCACGAAGGCCTTGTATTGCTTGGCATTCACCGTGAACAGCGCTTGATCGAGCAGCACCTGCTCGGCCTTCTCGCGCGACGCTTCGAGCATGAAGTCTGTGCGGCTCTTGCCCTGCAAGCGCGCGGCGCGGTCGATCAACTCCCGCTGAGCAGGAGGGGTGCGCAGGTTGATGACGGCGGAAGAAGTGGCTGAGCTCATTGCGTGATTCTAACGTTTGTGTGCACGTTGTCCATACATCCGGAAATTCCCGCTCATCGGGCAGCCAGGCGGTGCTTGGGCGGCTCAATCATTGCTCGAAATCGGTGACGACACCCCCATCGGCCGACGCGTTGTCAGCAAGTCTTGCGGCTTCGATGGATGTGAGCGACATCTCTAGCAGCCCAATGGACCACCGGCCAGCCAGACCTTGCCGCGCGCATACAGCCGATCGACTTCGGGGCCAGTCAGCTGCGGCATGTCGAGCTTTACCATGTAGCCGATCTGAGTCTGGATGTAGGCCAGGTGCCGGTAGCCCTGCGGGAACTTCGCCAGCGCGGCTTGATCGAGTTCGAGCCGTGCGGCAGGGTCGATCGGGTCCACGCGATCCTTCTCGTAGATCGGTTGGCGCAGCACCATGCCCCAGCGCTCGCCGCGTTTCTCGACGAAGTCGTAGAAGCGCCCGGTGCACACCACGTCGCAAGGAACCTCCTGCACCTTGCCGCGCTGCGAGATGGTCATCTTGGTCTGGACGATGGCGCGGTCCCCCGCCAACTCGATCGAGCTGCCGCCGAGGAAGTGAAGAATGCTGACCCCCTTCGCCCAGCCCTCCTGCGTGACCCGGATGAAATCCTTCGCCGGGCCCTGGAACCAGGTGGCCATCATCACGCCGTCGTCGTGCCAGACGGTGGCGAACCGCTCCCAGTCGCCGGCGTCGCGCCAGACCGCCCAGTTGTCGATCAGATCGCGGATGGCAAGACGATCGAGGACTTGAGGGTTCATGAAGTTCGCGATGTTGACGGTTCAACGGCTCGATCAGGCCGCGTCGGGCTGCACTGCCGGCGCGGCGCGGCGGAACGCGTCGATCTCGGCGCAGGCCGTATCGACCGCACCGATGAGCGGCCAGCGCGACATGCCGACCTTGAATCGACGCGCACTCTCGACCTGCGGAATGAGATAGACATCGGCCAGCGTCGGCGTCTGGCCGAAGCAGAAGCTGCCGCGCGTCGAATCGGCCGCGAGCAGCGCCTCGATGGCGTCGAAGCCGTCCGTGATCCACTTGGCGCACCAGCGATTGACCGCGGCCTCGTCGGCGCCGAAGTCATGCCGCAGCGCTTCGAGGATTCGCCGGTTGTTCACCGGATGGATATCGCAGCCGACGATCGCCGCCAGCGCTCGAACGTGGGCCCGTGCGTCGCGATGAGCGGGCAGCAGCGGCGGCGCGGGGTAGCGCTCCTCGAGCCACTCGATGATGGCGGGCGACTGGATCAACAGTCGGTGGCCGTCATCGCCGTCGAGTTGCAGGGCGGGGACCAGCCCCTGAGGATTGAGCACCTTGTACGCGGCGCCGAGGTGCTCCTCGGTGCGCAAATCGACGGCGACATGGTCAACGACTAGGCCCTTGAGGTTGAGCGCAATGCGCAGCCGGTGCGAGGTACCACTGCGGAAGAAGTTGTACAGCTTCATTTACGTGCTCACTCGGCAGGGCCGGTGTGCAACACGATCGTGCCCACGCCTTCGATGCGGCCGTCGATCCGCTCACCGGGCAGGACCGGGCCCACACCTTCGGGTGTGCCGGTGAAGATCAGGTCGCCGGGTTGCAAGTGGTAGAACTTCGACAGGTCGGCAATCAGTTCGGAGATGTTCCAGATCAGCTTGTCGATGTCGGACTTCTGTTTCGTCACGCCGTTCACGGTGAGTTCCAGTGCGCCCTTGTCGATGACCTTGCCGGGCATCGGCACGATCTCGGACACCACCGACGACTGCTCGACGTCCTTGCCCAGGTCCCAGGG
The DNA here is from genome assembly GCA_964247075.1 of uncultured Rhizobacter sp. GTDB lineage: Bacteria > Pseudomonadota > Gammaproteobacteria > Burkholderiales > Burkholderiaceae_C > LMDS01. The sequence continues at coordinate 24,735 of CAXTSS010000007.1, forward strand.
TCGGCCTTTTTCGCGGGCGATGAGTTGCAGGTCGCGCCGCGTCATGTCCAGGCCGCAGGCGTAGCCGTAGACCAGCGATGCGGCGTCGGCTTGAGACACCCGAAACCCCGGCTTGCCGATCGCGACCACCAGCTCCATCTCGAAGTGGTAGTTCTTGGTCTCCGGCGGGTAGGGCACGGTGCTGCCTGACTCGACCAGTGTGCCCGGTGCCTTCGTGAAGTAGAACGGCACCTCGACACTCTTGTCGACGGGGCGGCCCATCTCGACCGCATGCGCGTGATAGTTGCGCCCGACCAGGAAAATGCGGTTGACGGGCAGGCGCTCGGATTTGCCGCTCACGGGCAGCGAGTACACAGGCGGCGGGTTCCAGAGATAGGTGGTGGTCATGGTGTGGTTCGCGTGAGGGATTGAATTCAGTCTCGAATCTCGAACACGCCGAGCTTGGTGTGCAGCGGCGTTTCGTCGGCGATGAAGAGGAATGCCGGCGCCTTGGCGGAGGTGTTGGCCAGCGTCACCGGCGTGTATCCAGGCGCGCAGCAGGTGTCGGCTTCGGCGAGTGTGAAGCGCTGCTCTTCAATTTGCACGCTGGCGCTGCCTTCGATGAGGTGGAAGACCATTGCCGGGCTGCGCACCGGAAGTCGCAGCGTCTGCCCGGGACGCAGCATCAGCGCGTAGAAGCCGAGGATGTTCTCGGCGTGCCCGCCGGTCTCGGGGTTGGTGTAGGTGACCTGCACTGCTTCGAGATCTGGTTGGTCGGCAGCCAATGACTCGAGTGCCGCTCGTGCATCTGCCCACGGGTAGCGCAACATCGGATAGGGCTTGTGCGAGCGCTCGAACACGGGGGTCGGCACGACACCGCCGCGTGCGTAGGCACGTTCACCATGCGCGGGCCGCGTCGTCTGGCGCCCGCCGTCAACGTGGTAGCTGGCCTCCATGTAGTAGACCAGCGGCAGGTCGAGCACATCGAGCCAGACCACGGGCTCGTTGCCGTCGTGGCCGTGCTCGTGCCAAAGGCCGGTCGGCGTGAGGATCAGGTCGCCCCGCATCATGGCGCACTTCTCGCCATCGACCGTGCTCCAGGCGCCGTTGCCTTCGACCACCATGCGTACCGCGTTGGGCGTGTGGCGATGCGACGGCGCCCACTCACCGGGCAGCAGAAGTTGCATGCCCAAGTACATGGCTGCGCTGGCCTGCATCTTGTCGAGACCGTGTCCGGGGTTGGCCAGCACGAGCACGCGGCGCTCGGCCTTCTCGATCGGTGTCAGCTCGCCGGCTTTCATCAGCAGTGGCCGAATGACCTGGTAGGGCCAATGGGTGGCACGCGTGTTGAGCGTCGGCTTGCCCGGCGGCAGCACGCCGCGCAGGCTCGGCCACAGCGGCACCAGGTTCTGTGCCCTGAGCGCAGCGACATAGTCGGGGGGCAGGTCTTCGAGGCGGCCCAGTTCACTCATGATGTTCTCTCCTTTGCTTGAGGGCGCAGCGCAGACGGCGCCGGGCCGCCCCAAGGCGGCTGCGCACCCCCTCGGGGGTGGCTGCGGTACGCCGCGGCCGGGGGTTGTCATTGCAAGCAGTTCGCGACCTTCCAGCCGTAGAGCCACTCCATCGCGTCATAGAAGCGCTCCGGTGAGCGCCCCTTCCACAGTTCGTTGCGTACCAGGCGTTCGACGCCTTTGGCGTGGAAGATGCGCCCCATCTCGCGCGCCGAGAGCACGATGCGCGCCGTGCGCGCGACGCGTGAACGTTGATAAAGCGCGTAGGCCTTGCCGAAGTCGTTGTTGTTGACCCGCAGCGCCTCGCCGAGCGTGACGGCGTCTTCCATCGCCATGCAGGCGCCCTGGGCCAGGTACTGCAGCGTGGGATGCGCCGCGTCGCCCAGCAGGGTGGCCCGGCCGTAGTTCCATTGCCCGATCGGCTCGCGGTCGGCGGTGGCCCAGCGCTTCCAGTCCTTCGGCAAGTCGATGAGTTGGCGTGCCTTGGCGCAAATGCCTTCGAAATAGCTCTGCACCTCTTCGCGGCTGCCCTCGCGCACGCTCCACTCTTCCTTGTCGCGGCTGTGGAACGTGACGACCACGTTGTATTGCTCGCCACCACGCAAGGGGTAGTGCACGAGGTGGCAGTTCGGGCCGACCCAGATGGCGGCGGCGTTCAAGCGCAGGTCGATCGGGAAATCCTTCTTGTCGACGACGGCGCGGTAAACCACGTGGCCCGACACGCGCGCCTCGTCACCGACATACTGACGGCGCACCGCCGACTTGACACCGTCGGCGCCGATCAGTGCAATGCCTCGGTGTTGGCCGCCCTTCGCATCGAACACGATGACGCCGTCGTCATCCTGCTCGACGCGCTGCACCTGGGTCGAGGTCGCGAGCTCGATGCGGCCCGTGGCCTGAGCGCCTTCCAGCAGCGAGCCGTGCACATCGGCGCGATGGATCACCGCATACGGATTGCCGAAACGCTTGCGAAACGCCTCGCCGGTGGGGATGCGACCGACCTGGTACTCGTCGAGCGCGTCGAACATGACCATCTCGTCGGTGTACACGGCACGCCCACGCGCGATCTCGCCGATGCCCAGCGCGTCGAAGGCCGCGAAGGCGTTCGGCCCGAGCTGGATGCCGGCGCCGATTTCGCCGAGCTGCGGCGCCTGCTCGAGCACCTTGACCTTGAAGCCGCGACGCACCAGCGCGAGTGCCGCCGCGATGCCGCCGATGCCGCCACCGGCGACCAGCACTTGAGAATTGGAATGGGTGTCGCTCATGGCGGCCTCCTGAATGATTTAGTGCGCCGCCACGCCCAACCAGCGGTCGAGCAGACGGGGGTCGGCCGCCAGCACATCGCTGGGGCCTTGATGGACGATGCGGCCGCGCTCGAGAACCAGCGCTTGCTCCGTGATCGGAAGAATCTGGTGCGCGTGCTGCTCGACGAGGATCACGGCAATGCTGCCTTCGCGCACCATCCCCGCGATGATGGACAACAGCTCCTGAACGATGATCGGCGCGAGTCCTTCGAGCGGCTCGTCGAGCAGCAGCATCTTCGGATTGAGCATCAGCGCCCGGCCCATCGCGAGCATCTGCTGTTCGCCGCCGGACAACTGGTTGCCCATGTTGCTGCGGCGTTCCTGCAGGCGCGGGAATGTGGCGTAGACCTTCTTCAAATCCCAGGCGCCGGCGCGCGCCACGACGGTCAGGTTCTCCTCGACGCTGAGCGACGCAAAGATGTCGCGCTCTTGCGGAACCCAGCCCAGGCCCGAGTGGGCGCGGCGGTGGCTGGGCACGACCGTCAGGTCCTGGCCCGCAAACCGGATGCTGCCTTTCGTTTGCCGGGTGGCGCCCATCAGCGTGGCGAGCAAGGTCGTCTTGCCCATGCCGTTGCGCCCCAGCAAGGCCATGCTGGCGCCTTCGTCGAGGCTGAAGGAGATGTCCTCCAGCACCGTGGCCTCGCCGTAGCCGGCCCAGACGCCGTTCACTTCGAGCAGCTCAGCCATGGCCGGCGTCCCCCAAATAGACTTCCTTGACGCGCGGGTCTTCGGCGATCGCCGCCGGCGTGCCTTCGGTCAGCACCGCGCCGCTGACCAGGACGCTGATCGTGTCGGCGAAGCGAAACACGAGATCCATGTCGTGCTCGATCAGCACGATGGTCACGCTGCGCGGCAGTTGCGCAATCGTCTCGAACAGCTCGCGGCTCTCGCCGGTCGGCACGCCGGCCGCGGGTTCGTCCAGCAGCAGCACGGTGGGCTGAGCGGCCAGCGCCAGTGCAATCTCGATCAGCCGCTGCTTGCCGTAGGCCAGGCCCTTGGTCTGCTCATGGGCAGCATCGAGAAGTCGCAACTGGGCCAGCAGTGCTGCCGCCGTGTCGACTGCCTCGCCATGCGCGCCCACCGGCTTCCACCAGCGCGCGCCAATGCCTTGCCGCTCGCACACGGCCATGGTGACCGATTCAAGCACGGTCATCTCGGCGAAGAGTCGATTGATCTGGAAGGTGCGTGCCAGCCCGCGCTTGACGCGCCGGTTCTGCGAGACCTGCGTGACCTCCTCGCCGTTGAGGATCACCGTGCCCGAGGTCGGCGCGAGAAACCCGGTGAGCAGGTTGATCAGCGTCGTCTTGCCCGCGCCGTTGGGGCCAATCAACGCGTGCCGCGCACCGGCGGCAACACTGAGCGTGACATCGTTCGTGGCCACGAAGCCGCCGAACTTCTTGACCAGGCCCCTGGTCTGAAGCGCCGCGTTCATGCTTGGCCCTGCTCGATGTTGAAGCGCTTGGCCACGCGGCGCAACGCGCCCATGATGCCGTCGCGCGCGAACAGCACGACGAAGATCAGCACGAGGCCGAGCCAGAACTGCCAGTACTGCGGGTTGAGGCCGGCCAGCAAGTGGTGCACGGTCATGAACACCACCGCGCCGAGCATCGCGCCATACAGGCTGCCGGTGCCGCCCAGCACCAGGATCAACAGCAACTCGGCCGAGCGCGGGAAGCTCAGCACATCGATCGAGACGAACTGCGTGGTCTGCGTCAGCAGGGCGCCGGCCACGCCGGCATAGGCCGCACCCAGCGTGTAGACCGCGATCAGGCGCGCATTCACCGGCGTGCCCAGCGCGGGCATGCGAAAAGCGTTGAGCCTGATCCCCTTCAGCGAGGTGCCGAACGGCGAATGCACGATGCGCCGCGCGACCCAGAACAACACGAAGAGCACCACGACGCAGTAGATGTAGGCCGTGCGACCAACCATGTCGAATCCGAACAGACCCAGCAGCGGCTTGACCTCGACGCCTTGCAGTCCATCGAGCCCGCCGGTGATGGCGGTCAACTTGTTGGCCGCCTCGAACAGCATCAAGGCCACGCCGAGCGTGACCATCAGGCGCGTCAGGTCGGCGCCGCGCAGCACCAGAAAGCTGGTGACGAAACCCAGCAGCGCGGCCGCCCCGGCCGCGGCAACCAACCCCATCAGCGGATCGCCAAAGCCGCCCTTGGCCAGCAAGCCTGCGGCATAGGCGCCAACACCGAAGAACGCCGCATGACCCAACGAGACGATGCCCGCGTAGCCCAGGATCAAGTCGAGCGAGATGACGAAGAGCGCGGTGATGGCGATCTGCGACAGCAGCGCCAGGTCCGACGGGAAGACGAAGTACGCCGCGATCGGCAGCAGCCAGAACGCATATTCCGACTTGCGCCAGCGCGAGGCCCGGAGCGTGGCATCACGCAGCGGCCCGGCATCGAAGCCGCCGAGTGTGGCTTGGGCCAGCGGAGGGTTCGACATGGCGTTCCTCATTTCGCCGCCACGCGACCGAACAGGCCTTGCGGTCGGAAGATCAAGGTCACCACCATCACCAAATAGATGACGAAGGCGCCGACCTGCGGCACGTAGTACTTGCCGGCCACATCGCAGATGCCCAGGATCAGCGAGGCGTACAGCGAACCCTTGATGTTGCCGCTGCCGCCGACGGCGACGACGATCAGGAAGTAGACGATGTACTTGACCGGAAACTCCGGATCGAGCCCCAGCATCTCAACGCCCAGCGCACCCCCCAGGCCGGCCAGCGCCGAACCCAGCGCGAAGGTGGTGACGAAGACGCGATCCACATCGATACCGAGGCCGCGCGCTGCGCGCGGGTTGTCGACCGAGGCGCGCAGCTTGGCGCCGAAGGGCGTGCCGGTCACCATCCATTGCAGCCCGAACGCCAACGCGAGGCCGATGACGATCAAGAACAGGCGATAGACGCCCACATCCAACCCCAACGGCAGGTGAAACTGGCCCGACAGCATGTCGGGCAGTTGCAGCGGTTGCTGCTGCGCGCCGAAGAAGTAATGCGCGGTCGAGATCGACACGAACACCAGGCCGATCGAGAACAGCACCTGATCCAGATGCGTGGCCCCGTACAAGCGCCGGTAGAGGAGGCGCTCCAGCACGACGCCGACCAGCGCCGAGACGATCACCACCACCGGCAAGGTGGCCAGGAAGGGCACGCCCAGACGGCCGAGCAGCATCACGCAGACATAGCCGCCGAGCATCGCGAAGGCGCCATGCGCCAGGTTGACGAAATTCATCAACCCCAGCGTGACCGACAGGCCCACGCTGATCAGGAACAGCAGCACGCCCGAGGCGATGCCGTCGAAAAGAACTGTCATGCCTGCTCCTTGAAGGTGGATGCGCTGCCGACCTGCCCGATGAGCGCTATTCCTTGCCCGGGTCCTTGAAGTCCACGACCTGATCGAACTCGACGTTCTGCAGCTTGCCGGCGACCTTCTCGACCTTGCGGATGTAGATCGTCTGCACGATGTCGCGAGTGGCCGCGTCGATGGCGACGGGGCCGCGCGGGCTGACCCACTTCATGCCCTTGGCGGCTTCGATGAACTTGTCGCCGTCGGTCACACCATTGGTCTTCTTCAGCACTTCGGCGATCAGGTGCATGCCGTCGTAGCCGCCGACCGACATGAAGTTCGGCCGGTCCTTGGGGTAGGCCTTGGCATAGGCCGCGGTGTAGGCCGCGTTCTCGGCCGACTTGTGCGCCTCGGAGTAGTGGAACGAGGTGACCAGGCCGATGGCGGGGTCTCCGATGGCGTCGAGAATCTCCTCATCGGGCAGGTCGCCGGTGGAGATCAGCTTGATGCCGGCCTGGGCCAGGCCACGCTCCGAGAAGCCCTTCATGAACGCGATGGTCCCGGCGCCGGGCGGCAGGAACAGGAACACCGCATCCGGCTTCACGTCCTTGATCTTTTGCAGGAACGGGCCGTAGTCCGGGTTGCTCACCGGCACGCGCACCTCGCCGACGATCTTGCCGCCGGCCGCGGTGAAGGTCTTCTTGAACTGACCTTCGGCGTCCTGGCCGGGGCCGAAATCGGCCACCAGCGTGAAGACGTTCTTGATGCCGTTCTTGGCCGCCCAACTGGCGATCGGCGCCGTGTTTTGCGGCAAGGTCATCGACGCGCGCACCAGGTAGTTCGACTTGGTCGTGATGGCCGAGGTGGCGGCGTTCATCACGACCATTGCCTTCTTCGCCTCGGTGGCCACCGGCGCGACGGCGAAGGCCGACGGCGTGAGGGCGAAGCCGGCCAGGATGTCGACCTTGTCCTTGACCACCAATTCCTGGGCCAGGCGCTTGCTCACGTCGCCGGCCGTGCCGGGGCTGTCGTCCTTGATGATCAGTTCGACCTTGCGCCCGCCGAAGGTGTCGCCATTGGTGGCCAGGTACAGCTTGACGCCGTGTTCGATCTGTTTGCCATACGCCGAGAACGGGCCCGACATGGGCAGCACGAGCCCGATCTTGACGGGGTCGGCGGCCCACGCATGGGCGCTGAAGAGCACGGCCGCGGCCATGCCGACAAGTCGAATTCTTGGGTTCATGCTGTTGTCTCCTGGGAAGTTGAAGAATCTCGTGCGGCCGATCTGCGCACCGTCGAGTTCATTGGCGATCACTTAAGATCAGTACACAGTTAATACGTATACTTATGAAAAGTGTAGTGATATCATGGCCGCATCGAATCAGTGTTAACCCTAAACGCCTGATGAAAAAAGTGATGCCGACTCGCGTCGAACTCGACGCCCTGCCAGGCCACCACATTAGGCGCCTGCACCAGATTGCGGTGGCGATCTTTCTGCAGGAAACCGAGGCGCATGGCCTCACGCCGGTGCAGTACGCCGCCATGCAAGCCGTGGCGAATACGCCGGGGTTCGACCAGCGCACGCTGGCCAGCACGGTCGGGTTCGATACCTCGACGATCGGCGGCGTCGTCGATCGGCTCGAGGCGAGGGGGCTGATCATGCGCAGCGCCTCCCCGAACGACCGCCGCGTGCGCCTGCTGACGCTGACCGACGCCGGCCGCGCGCTCCTGGAGGCGATCGTCCCCTCCATGCTCAGGGCCCAGGAGCGCATGCTCGAGCCGCTGCCCAGGAAGGAAAGGTCGGAGTTCATGCGCATGTTGCGGGTCTTGGTGGCCGCGAACAACGAGCTCAGCCGCGCACCGAGCGATGCAGCTTAGCTAGTCGCGCATCAGCTCCGTGACCAGCTTGCGAACGATCGGAAGGGCCGGCGGCTCGGCCCGGCGGGCGAGCGTGACGATGCCGAAGCGCGCGGTCGCGCTCATGGCGGGCTTCAGCGTCAACTCCACCAGATCGGGTGCCGCGGCGCGGATCGCGATCAGCACCGCATCGCTGTGGCGCACCACCTCGACCAGGCTGGGGATCTCCTCGCAGCGCAGCGTGACGCACTCGGACGGATGGGCCGAGGGCCCGTAGCGTTCGACCATCGTGCGCGCGACCTCGTCGCTCAGCGGCGTCGAGGCGATCGGAAACTGGCGCAACGCATCGAATCGCAGCGCGCCTTTCCAGCGCGCCAGCGGATGGTTCGGCCGCACCATGAACGCGCCGCGCATCTCGACCAGGTTCGCCACGCGAAGATCCGCAGCCGGCGAGAGTGATCGGGCATCGACGACGAGCGCATCGATCTCTCGCTCGCGCAAGCCGCGCGCCAGCACGTCGGTATGGCCGCGTGCCACCTCGACATGAATGGCAGGATGCAACTTCGCCATGGTCTTGAGCAACGGCGTCATCAGCATCGCACCCGGCCCCGAACCCAGCCCGATGCGCACCGTGCCAGAACGGCCCTCGCGCATCTGCCGGCCGCTGCCGGCCAGTTCCTCGGCGTCGAACACGAGCTGTCGGGCGCGCTGCAGCGACTCGACCCCGAACGGCGTGAGCAGGCTGCGTCGGCCCACGCGGTCGAACAGCGGTTGGCCCAGCTCGTCCTCGAGCGCCCGGATGCTGCGGCTGAGCGCCGGCTGGGTCAGGAACAGCGCCTCGGCGGAGCGCGTGAACGACCCGCTTTGCGCCAACGAGATCAGGTGCCGGAGCTGGACCAAGGTCATCGCCGCCATCCCTCTATGCATTCATTGAACTCATTGTATTGGCTTTGATAATGCATTGGACGTTGTGCCATGCCACTCCTACATTGCAAGCATGCAAGCCCACCTCGATGAAGATCTCGCCGAATCGTCCTATCTGCGCCACGCGCTGATTCCGCAGATCGGCGAGTTCATCCGCCTGCGCCGCGAGATCCATCGCGAGCCGGAACTTGCGTTCGAAGAGCACCGCACCGCCGCCTTGGTGGCCGACAAGCTCGAAGCCTGGGGCTACACCGTCGAACGCGGGGTCGGTGGCACGGGCGTGGTCGGCCGCCTGACCCGCGGCAACGGCGCCAGGTGGCTGGGCCTGCGCGCCGACATGGATGCACTGCCCATCGCCGAGGAGAGCGGCGCTGAGTGGGCCAGCCGCCGCCCCGGCGTGATGCACGCCTGCGGCCATGACGGCCACACCGCGATGTTGCTGGCCGCGGCGCGCCACCTGGCCGAGAACGGCCGCTTCAGCGGTACGCTGCAGCTGATCTTCCAGCCGGCGGAGGAGGGCGGCGGCGGCGCGCTGCGAATGATGGAGGACGGCCTCTTCGACCGCTACCCGTGCGACGCGGTCTTTGCGATGCACAACATGCCCGGCCTGCCGCAGGGGCACCTCATGTTCCGCGAAGGTGCCGCCATGGCGTCGAGCGATTACGCCAGCATCACGCTGACGGGGGTCGGCGGCCACGGTGCGATGCCGCACAAGGCCACCGACCCGATCGTCGCCGCGGCCAGCATCGTGATGGCGCTGCAGACGATCGTCTCGCGCAATGTCGATCCGCAGTCGATGGCGGTTGTGACCGTCGGCGCGTTGCACGCCGGCAAGGCGAACAACGTGATCCCGGCCACCGCGACGCTCGAGCTCAGCGTGCGCGCGCTCGATCGCGACGTGCGCGCAACGCTGGAGCGCCGCATCAAGGCGCTGGTGGCCGCACAAGGCGAGAGTTTCGGCGTGCACGCGCGCATCGACTGGCGCGCCGGCTACGCGGTGCTCGTCAACACGCCGGAGCAGACCGCCTTCGCGCGCGAGGTCGGGCTGGCGTTGCGCGGCGCTGGCGGGGTCACGCTGCAAGGCCCGGCGCAATCGGGCAGCGAGGATTTCGCTTTCATGCTTGAGCGTGTGCCCGGCAGCTACCTGCTGATCGGCAACGGTGACGGCGACAGTGCCGGCGCCTGCATGGTTCACAACCCGGGCTACGACTTCAACGACGACAACATCGCGATCGGGGCCGCCTACTGGGCTCTTCTCGCCGAGCGATTTCTGACCGACTGATTTTTTCAGGGAGAACTGCGATGAACCTGCCTGCCTCCATCCGATTGCCTGTCGCGCCGAGCGGCGCGGCCTTGCCCCGACCGAGCGCACCGCGCGCGGTCGGCGTCCCCAAGCGCGTGGTGGCGGCCACCGTCGCCGGCAACGCGCTCGAGTTCTACGACTTCGTGACCTACGCGTTCTTCGCCGTCTATATCGGCAGGACCTTCTTCCCGGCGGCTACGCCGCTCGGCAGCCTGCTGCTCTCGGTCGCGGTGTTCGGCGTCGGCTTCGTGTCGCGGCCGCTCGGCGGCGTGCTGATCGGCGCGTTTGCCGACCGTGCGGGGCGCAAGCCGGCGATGCTGCTGACGATCGGGCTCATCACGGTCGGCACGCTCGGCCTCGCGCTGACACCTTCGTACGCGAGCATCGGGCTCGCGGCGCCGATCATCGTCGTGTGTTGCCGACTGATCCAGGGGTTGGCCCTGGGCGGTGAGGTCGGCCCTTCGAGCGCCTTCCTGATCGAATCGGCACCGCCGAATCAGCGCGGGCTCTATGCGAGCTGGCAGTTGGCGAGCCAGGGCGTGGCCACGCTCGTCGCCGGAGCGTTCGGCATCGCGATGATCTCGATGCTCACGCCGGCCGAGTTGCAGGCCTGGGGCTGGCGCGTGCCGTTCGGCGTCGGGCTGCTGCTGTTGCCGGTCGCGTTCTATCTGCGCCGCAACATGCCCGAGACCTTGCATGCCGCGCCGGCGCACGCAGAAAACGTCGGCATCAAAGGCCTCGTGCGGCAACGTCGCATCATCACGTTGGCGGTCCTGGTGGTGCTCGGCGGCACGGTCTCGAACTACGTCGGCAACTACATGACCACCTATGCCATCGCCACGCTCAAGTTCCCGCCGCTGATCGCGATGGGCGCGACCGTGATGGTGGGCATCGCCACGCTCGCGTTCTCGCTGCTCGGCGGCTGGCTGTGCGATCGCTACGGCCGCAAACCCGTGATGCTCTTGCCCCGCATCGCGACCGCCGCGCTCACGGTGCCGGCGTTCGGTTTGCTGGTGAGTCATCCGACTCAGGGCACGCTGCTCGCCGTCACGACCTTTCTGGCGGCGCTCACCGCGGTCAGCGGCGCGGCATCGCTCGTCGCGATCCCTGAGTTGCTGCCGCGCGGCATCCGTGCCACCGGGCTGTCGATCGCCTACGCGGTTGGCGTCGCGCTGTTCGGCGGCACCACGCAGTTCATCGTGACCTGGCTGATCGGTGCCACCGGCAACCCGGCCGCACCCGCGTGGTACGTGGCCGGAACCAGTGTCGTCACCGCGATCGCGATGATGGCGCTGCCAGAAAGCCGCGATCGCGCGTTGGAGGATTGACCCGCGGCACCTAGAATCACCATCCTGCAGGAGAGCGCCGGGATCCATCCCGGCCACCGAAGGCGCAATCTCCCATGAACGCTCAGGTCCCGTACTGCACACCACCATCGCCGTCTGGAGAGCCGTCACACCCGTGACGCACCGAAGGAGCAAGGCCCGGGCCCGCGCCCGCGGCTGAATCTCTCAGGTACCGAGGACAGGGGGAGCGGCACACCGCATGGCGTAAGCCATGCGGGCCACATGCAGCATGGCGCAGGCCATGCGGGCACGTGTCCTTTCGGAGTTCTCCATGAAAGTCATCGTCCTCGGCGCCGGCCTGCTCGGCGTCACCTCCGCGTACTTCCTGCGCCAGCAAGGCCACGAGGTCACCGTGATCGACCGGCAGGCCACCCCCGCCGCAGAGACCAGCTTCGCCAACGGCGGGCAGATTTCGGTCAGCCACGCCGAGCCGTGGGCCAACCCGAGTGCGCCGCTGAAGGTGCTCAAGTGGCTCGGCAAGGAAGACGCGCCGCTGCTGTTTCGAATCCGCGCCGACATGCGCCAGTGGCTGTGGGGCCTGCAGTTCCTGCGCGAATGCACGCCGGCCCGCACGCGCCACAACATCGGCCAGATCGTTCGCCTGGGCACCTACAGCCGCGACACACTGCAGGCACTGCGGCGCGACATCGGCATCGAGTACGACGAGCGCACGCAAGGCATCCTGCACTTCTACACGAGTCAGAAGGAGTTCGACGGTGCCGAAGGGCCTGCCGCGCAGATGCGCGAACTCGGCTGCGACCGGCGTGTGATCTCGGCCGACGAGGCAGTCAAGCTTGAGCCGGCGCTGCGCCACATCCGCCCGCAACTCGCCGGCGCCACCTACACGGCCGAAGACGAGTCGGGCGACGCCAACCGCTTTGCGCGAGAACTCGTCGCGCGTTGCCGCGCCGACGGCGTGGAGTTCCTGATGAGCCACACCGTGACCGCGTTGCGTGAGGCCGGCGGCAAGATCGATCACGTCGAAGCCACCGATGCCGAAGGCCGCTTCCAGCGCGTGCGCGGCGATGCCTACGTGCTGGCGATGGGCAGCCTGAGCCCGCTGTACGCATCGCCGCTCGGTATCCACTTGCCGATCTATCCGGCCAAGGGCTACTCGGTGACGTTGCCGGTGAAAGACGCCTCGATGGCGCACCAGGTGTCGCTGACCGACGACGAATACAAGCTCGTCTTCTCGCGCCTGGGCGATCGGTTGCGCATCGCCGGCACGGCCGAACTGAACGGCTACGACCGCGACCTGAACCGGGTGCGCTGCGAAGCGATCGTCAGGCGAACCGAGGAGCTGTTTCCCGGTGCCGGTGACACCGAGCAAGCCCAGTTCTGGACCGGCTTGCGGCCCGCGACGCCGTCCAACGTGCCGATCATCGGTCGCTCGAAGATTGCCAACCTGTACCTGAACACCGGCCACGGCACCCTCGGTTGGACTCACTCGTGCGGCTCGGGCAAGAGCATCGCGCGCATCGTCAGCGGGCTGGCGCCGGAGGTGGACTTCGCCTTCACCGGTTTGCAAGCTCGCGCGGCGCGCGTCGGTGGTATGAAATCGCCGGCGTAGGTGGGCAACCAGCCCGCGGCATGGCTACCGCCTCGGCGTGCCAAGATCGGCGCCTGCACGGCAAGCCGCACTCGATCGAGATCGCGGCAACACCCCCTGGGCACAGTCGCTTTCGAATGGCGCGCTTGAGCCGACACGAGATCACAAGGAGAACCCATGCGTTTCCCGCGTAGCAGCGGCGTCCTGCTGCACCCCACCTCGCTCCCCGGCCCGCACGGCTCGGGCGACTTCGGGCCGAGTGCCTACCACTTCGTCGACTGGCTCGTCGCCGGTGGGCAGACGCTGTGGCAGATCCTGCCGCTGGGCGGCATCGGCCCGGGCAACTCGCCCTACATGAGCAGCTCGGCCTTCGCCGGCAACGTGCTGATGATCGACCTGGGCGAGTTGCAGCAGCGCGGCTGGCTCGACGCCGGCGACCTGCAGCCGACAGAAGGGCTCACCCATCACGCGGTGAACTTCAGCGCCGTCGTGCCCTACCGCATGGAGCGGCTGGCGCGCGCGGCGCGGCGCTTCGCGGCGAGCGCGAGCGACCGGGCCGAGTTCGATGCGTTCTGCACCGAGCACGCGAGTTGGCTCACCGACTACGCGCTCTTCATGGCGCTGGTCGAGCATCACCCGGGTCGCGACTGGTGCGATTGGAGCGCGCCGCTGGCCACACGCGACCGCGCGGCGCTTGCGCAGGCGGCGCGCGAGCACGCCGAGCGCATCGCGTTCTGGAGGTTCTGCCAGTGGTGCTTCTTCCGCCAGTGGTTGAACCTGAAGGCGTATGCCCACCAGCGCGGCGTGCGCATCGTCGGCGACGCGCCGATCTTCATCGCGCACCAGAGTGCCGAGGTCTGGGCCCGGCCCGAGCTGTTCGAGCTCGACGCGGCGGGCAAGCCGACCGTGGTGGCCGGCGTGCCGCCCGACATCTTCAGCGCCACCGGCCAGCACTGGGGCAACCCGCTGTACCGCTGGTCGGCCCATGCGCAAGAGGGCTATGCGTGGTGGATCGAGCGCATCCGCAGCACGTTCGAGCTGGTGGACATCGTGCGCATCGACCACTTCCGCGGCTTCGCGGCGTACTGGGAGATACCGGCCGACGCGCCCACCGCGCAAAGCGGCCGGTGGGTTCCCGGCCCCGGCGAGGCGCTGTTCGCGGCGATCGCCGAGGCGCTCGGGCCGCTGCCGATCATTGCCGAAGATCTGGGCGTGATCACGCCCGATGTGGATCAGCTGCGCAAGACCTTCGAATTCCCCGGCATGCGCATCCTGCAGTTCGCCTGGGGTGAAGACGATGCCGCCGAGCCCCGCTTTCTGCCGCACAACTTCGATCCCGACACGGTCGTCTACACCGGCACGCACGACAACGACACGTCCCTGGGCTGGTGGAACTCCGCCCCCGAGCGGGTGCGCCACCATCTGCGCGAATACCTCGCGACCGATGGCCGTGCCGTGCACTGGGACCTGATCCGCGTCGCTTGCGCAAGCGTCGCCGATCTGGCCGTGCACCCGATGCAGGACGTGCTCGGCCTGGACGGAAGCCACCGCATGAACTTCCCCGGCAAACCCGAGGGCAACTGGTCGTGGCGCTTAGTCTGGTCCTACGTGCCGCCCGACACGGCGGAGCGGCTGCGGCGCATGAATCAGCTCTACGAGCGCGACCCTGTCACGCGGGCCGCCAAGGAGGCCAAGGAAGCCGCGCGCCATGAATGAATTCAAGCATGTGGCGTGGTCGAACGCCGCCAACATCTACGAGGGCAACATCCGCGCGCGCCCGTCGAACCGCCTCAAGGCCGGATCAACCCGCCGGCCGCTTCGCCTGCCGGCTGGAGCGGCCCCAGCGGATTGACCTGCCGCTCGGTCCGGTCATTGCGGGGCTCGCCGCCGTGGCTGCGAAACAGCACCACACCATCGCGCACCGCGACCAGGCCCTCGAAACGCCAGCCGATCACGCGCACGGTGCGACGAAAGTTCAGGAAGTCGAGCAGGAAGGCCCCCTCACGGCGCTTCGTTTCGTGCGACAGATGGAACTCGTAGGCCCGGCAGGCCTGACGCGCCAGGATGCACTCGCGAATGCCCGGGTCGAGCGCTTCGAAGGGCACACCCGGGTCGGGCGACAGGCGCGCCGTGAGCTGCGGGTAGGGGATCAGGGTCAGGTTCGAACTCGCCTGCAGATCGAAGCCCAGCGCCTTCAGTTCGCTGACGGTCGTGCGGTAGCTGACCACCTTCTCGAAGGCCGCAGCAGCCGTCTCGAAGGTGTCGAAACCCGAGGGCTGCTGAACCTCGGCGTGCGGCAACCATTGGGCGCAGCCGACCAGCGCGAGGCAAACGATGCTGGCCGTGGCACCTGTGAACCGCCACCTCGCCGCGCCCATGGTGGTGGCGGACAAGTTCTTATGAAGGAATCGGGCCGTTGTGGAGTGTGTCGACCCACTGCTGCATCACCCGGGTCCATGCCGCTTCGCCACCGCCACCAGGCATCTGCGCGAGCAACCGTGCGCGGGCCACGAGCATCCCGTTGAACAACTCGCCGTTGTGTTTCATGGCCTGCGCGAGTTGCTCGTTCGTCAGGCGCGACTGGATCGCCATCAACTCTTGCACATCGCGAGCCGCCGCCGCGTCGCCGATGGCGGTGCCCAGTGCCTTCACCATGTCGGAGACGATCGCGCTGCGCGCCTGCTGCGACTGCTCCATGAACTGCAGCATGTCGCGCGACGCGGTCATCGCGAAGTTCGCGAAGGTTCGTGCCGCGCTCATCGCGTCGGGCGGCGCCGGTTCGCGGACGATTTCGGCATCGGTGGCTTTCGCGTGTCGGGCCATGATGGGTTCCATTCGGTGCACGGAGAATCTGCAATCTAGGTCGCGCCCGTGTGGACGGTCTTGACTTGCATCAACTCAGCCCACCGTCAACTCGTTGATCACGGCGCGCACGCCCGGTGCCGTCCAGGCCACGCCCTGCGCCGCATCGCGCTCCTGCCAGGAGTGCACGTTGCCGATGAGCTTCACGGTGGTGCCGTCGACGCTCACGTTGATGCGCTGGGCTTCGCGTATCGCCTGGCGCGTCAGCGCTTCCTCGATCTTGCGCGACAGGTTGCCGGCCTGCGGCTTGACGCGCAGCGCGATCTCGTTGCCGATGCCGACGACGCCCATCAGCGGGCGGATCGCCTTCTCGACGCCGCGCCGCTGGAAGTCCCATTCGACCTCGCCTCGCAGCGTGACCCAGCCGTGATCCACCGTCAGCGTGATCGCCTCCGCCGGCACCAGCGTGTTCCACTTCAACGCGTACTCGGCGCTGGTGGCGATGTCGGTGTCGCTGCGCTTGTGGTCGGGCGCGAGCTTCACGTCGAGTTCGAGCGCGATCGCCTTCACGTCGGCAACGCGCCGCACCGCGCGTGCCGCGGCGTGCTTCTCGGCGAAGGTCTCCAGGTGGCCGGTCAAGGTCACCACGCCATTCTTCACCGCCACGCCGATGGCGTTGGCCTTGACGGCCGGGTCCCAGGCCAGTTCGGCCGTCACGTCTCGCTTCAGATCGCTGTCTGTCTTCATGATCGGGTTCCTCTCACACGGGTTGGATCGACGCGGCCCGCGCGCTGCGAAATCGCATCGTCGGGCGAGCCACGATTCAATCTAGGCGTCTGCGCGTGTCGTGCATTGAGATGGATCAGCCGCGCGCGTCGTCGTGCCGATCGGCGAGACGGAGCGGTGCGCGCTTGACCCTGGTCAATCGCCCACGAGGAAGTGCCCCGAAAATTGAATGACGAGCACCCATCATCGGGTGTGCTACCGGATGGATCGCCTCATGGACCTGCCCACCCAAACCCACCTGAAGACACTGCGCGACCTGCTCACCTATCGATTGGCCGAGTTGAACGCAGATATTCGCGCGGCCGAACTGGCGCGGCGCGAATCGACGGCGGCCGGCGCACACGAGGTGCTCGACCGCAAGGACGAAGCATCGCAACACCAGCTCGCGGATGTCGACAGCGCGCAGGCGCAGCGTGACCGGGACGAAGCGGCCGAGGTCGAGGCCGCCCTGAAACGCCTGGACACCGCATGCTATGGCGATTGCGCGGACTGCGGCGAGCCGATCTTGCTGCAGCGCCTGCTCGTCCAGCCCGCGGCTCAGCGGTGCGCGGCGTGTCAGCAACTGCACGAGCACGAGCACGCGCCGCAGCGCTCACGATAGGAAAGGCCCGAGCCGCAGAGGGTCGGCATCGGCGAGCGTCTGGCGTGCGAGCGCGCTGAGCGTGTCCACGGCCCCTGGCGTCGCGATGTCGATGCCCAGCCCCGCATCGGGGGGCCACTCGGCGTCCAGGCGCAGGTAGCGCGCGCCCAGACGGTCTTCCAGCATCGCCTGCACATGCTGCTGCTGCACCGAGAGCAGCGTCAGCACCAGCCGGCCATCGGACAACCAGCCCACCGCACCGGCGTCGTCGCGCACGCCGTCGGCAGGGCGGTAGTGGGCCGTGGCCGTGCCGATCGACAGCATCGACACGCGGACCGGATCGACACCCATGAAGTGCTCGAGTTCATGCAGCGCCACCTGGTCAGGGGCCACCGCGAACAGGCCGCCGTCGGCATACAGGCGCGGGCCGATGCGCACCGCCGGAAAGTACGCTGGCGCCGCGCATGCCGCCATCGCCACGTCGACCGCGAGCAGTGCGGCGTCGCCCTGTGACGCGGGCGCGTGGGGCGTCTTGAACACCTTGGTCGCGCACGCGTCCACATCGACCGCGGGCACGACCAGCGGATGCAAGGCATCGGCCAGTCGTCGGTCGCCGAGCTCCGAGTGCAAAGCCTTGCGCAACGCTTCGCCCGAATACTTGGGACCGAGCACCGAGCGGCTCAGGTCGAGCAGTCGGCTCATGGCGCCGCTGGGCAACGCGCGGCGGGAGAAGACCTCCGGCCCGCGTTCCCTGAACAGCCGCACCATGCGTGACATGGGGAGCTCACAGGCCAGTGCCAGTGCCAGCACCGCGCCGATCGAGGTGCCTGCCAGCAGATCGAAGCGGCGCGCCAGCGGCACGCCCGCGCGCGCTTCGAGGGCTTCCAGAACGACCGCGGTGTACATGCCGAGGAAGCCGCCGCCGGCGAGCGCGAGCACACGCCGCGGGCGACCCGAGGCAAGCGTTGCAGGCGGCATGGGTCGAGCGCTCAGGCGGCCGCCGAGAGAACCGGAGCCTGCACCTCGGCGGTTTCCAGATACTCCGGCACCGAGCACGGCCAGCGGTGGCGCTCTTCGATCGCCTGGCGCAAGGCATCGGCCGCCTCGGGCTCGCCATGCGTCACGTAGACATGCCCGGGGGCGCGCGGTAACGCGCCGATCCACGCCAGGAGCGCATCCCGGTCGGCGTGCGCCGACAGACCGTCGAGGTTCGCCACCTCGGCGCGCACCGGCACCCACGCACCGTGCATCCTGACTTGCGTCGCACCACCGACCAGCGCCGCGCCGCGCGTGCCCGCGGCCTGGAATCCGGTGAAGACGATCGCGTTGCGCGCGTCGGGCGCATAAGCCTCGATGTGATGCACGACGCGCCCGCCGGTGGCCATGCCGCTCGCGGAGACGATGATGCTCGGGTAGCGCAGCGCGTTCAGCGCACGCGACTCGGCCTCGGTGTTGACGATCTTCACGCCGGCGAAGATCGCGCGGCACTCGTCGGGCGGCAGCCGGTGCTCGCCGGCATGGCGCTTGAAGATTTCCGTCACGTCGGCCGCCATCGGGCTGTTGAGGTAGACCGGCAGATCGGGGATGCGCCGCTCCACCTTCAGGCGATGGATCGCGTACAGCAGCGATTGCGCCCGCCCCACGGCGAAAGCCGGTACCACGACGATGCCGCCTCGCGCCGCCGTGCGGCTCACCACGTCGGCGAGTGTGAGCAGCGGGTCGCCGGTGGCGTGCGAGCGATTGCCGTAGGTCGATTCGATCAGCACCACATCCGCACCCTCGGGCGGCTCGGGCGGCTTCATCACCAGATCGTCGCTGCGACCCAGATCGCCCGAGAACAGCACCGAGCGTTCCCCGCAGCGCAAGTGCACGCTGGCCGCACCGAGGATGTGACCGGCATGGCGCAACTGCAGGTCGAAACCGGGCAGCGGCTCGAAGCGTTCGTCGAAACGGCAGACCTCGAAGCGCTCCAGCGCGCGCCGTGCGCTCGCTTCGGTGTAGAGCGGCAAGGCCGGCGAGTGCTTCGAATAGCCATGGCGGTTCGCGAAGCGGGCTTCTTCCTCCTGCAGATGGCCGGAGTCGGGCAGCAGCAATTGGCACAGCTCCAGCGTCGCAGCGCTGGCGAACACGCGCCCCTTGAAGCCGAGCTCGACGAGCCGTGGCACGAAGCCGCTGTGGTCGATGTGCGCGTGCGTCAACACCACCGCATCGATCGAGCTCGCCGGCACCGGCAGCGCGGCCCAGTTGCGCAGACGCAACTGCTTCAGGCCCTGGAACAGGCCGGCATCGACGAGCAGGCGCCGTCCGGCGTGCTCGACCAGGTACTTCGAGCCGGTGACCGTGCCGGTGCCGCCGAGAAAGCGCAGTTGCATGGTGAGACCTCGCAGCTTGTCAATGGGCGCCGTAGGGCCGGCTTTGTGAAGCCGCGTCGGGCGTTTCTCGGCCCGCGCGGTACAGACGGTAGCTGTAGCGGCGCCGTCCCGCCTCGACCTGAAGCGACGCGCCGTGATCATCGCTCAACATCAGCTGGCCCGCGCTCGGAAAGCCATTGCCGGCGAGTACGAACGGCTCGCCCTGGCGCAGCCGAAGGTGCAGGCCGTCGATGCTCATCGCACCGGCCAGCATCATCAGCGCGTTGCCGAACGGCGGGCGCACCACGTCGAGGTCGAAGCGCCAGCGCATGCGCCGCGGCCCGCTCGACACCGCCAAGTCGAGGTAGCTCACGACGACGTGCTCGGTGCCGCGCAGCAGATCGGTCCGCAGCACCGCCCTGGCGGCGCCGTTCCAGCGCATGTGTGCGGCACCCATCTCCTTGAAGCTGAACGCGAGTTCGGTGACCTCCGTGCTGCCCTCGTAACGGTGCGCAGCCACCACGAACTCGCTGCGGCCCGTCATCACGTCGCCCGCCATCGCGCAGGACTCGAACAGCGTGATGAAGCGGTCGCCGGCCGACAGGTCGCCGTCGGCGTCGGCATCGACGATCGTGGTTCGGATCTGGCCACCGTTCGGGCAAGGCGTTGCGAAGGTCTGCGGAGCGACGGGAACTCCGGGTGGCCGGAACACGGCGTGTCGCGACTGCACCGGCCCGGCGGCGGCAGCGCCCATCATCATGGTCGCGAGCGACAACGCCGTCGTATCGAGCATGTCGGCCACGCTGTCGCCGATGTCGACGAAGTTCGTCGAATCCAGGCCGGGTGCAGCGGCCACTGGCGCGACACCGATCAGCCACGCACAGGCCCCGGCCAGCAAGCGGCGGGCCGGATTCACGGCGCGCTTTCGTCGAGCGCGCGTGCGGCGCGCGGCGGCGCATGACGGGGCAACGCCAGCACGTAGCGCAGCGCGTCGGGGTTCGAGCCCGCGGCATCCAACCTGAACCCCTGCGACGCCGCCAGCTGGCGCATCGAGTCGTTCTCGGGCAGCACGTCGCCGACCAGCCGCTGGGTGCCGCGGCTCGCGAGGAACTCGATCATGCGGCCCAGCAACAGCGCGCCCAGCCCCTGGCCCTTCAGATCCGACCGCACGATGATCGCGAACTCGGCGTCGATGTTGTCGGGGTCGATCACCGCGCGCACGACGCCGAGCGTCTGCGACGTGCCGACGGGCGAATCGCGCGTGGCGATGAACGCCATCTCGCGCGCGTAGTCCACCTGCGTCAGGCGGGCCAGCTCGCTGCGCGGCAACTCGCGGCGAACGCCGAAGAACCGCAGGCGCAGATCCTGCGGCTGCAACTGTTCGATGAAGGCGCGGTGCTGCGGTTCGTCCTCCGGCCGGATCGGCCGGACCGTGATCGCCTCATCCCGCCAGCGAATGGTCTGCGCCAGTTCAGCGGGGTAGGGCGTGATTGCGAAGTGCGCCGCGCCCGCCGGCGTCGAGCGACTCAAGCGGACCCGCGCGTCGAGTGCGATCACGCCGTCGTGGTCGGCCCACAGCGGGTTCACGTCGAGCTCGGCGAGTTCGGGCAGATCGGCGAGCATCTGCGACAGCGCGATCAGCACATCGCCGATCGCGTCGAGTCTGGCGGGTGGGTGGTCGCGATAGCCGGCCAGCAACCGTGCCACGCGCGTGCGCGCCACGAGCTCGCGGGCGAGCACACGGTTCAGCGGCGGCAGCGCGATCGCCCGGTCGGCCAGCACTTCGACGGCCGTGCCGCCCTGGCCGAACAGAATCACCGGGCCGAACAGCGGATCGATGCTCGCGCCGACGATCAGCTCCTGCGCGAACGGGCGCGCCATCATCTTCTGCACCGTGAAGCCGGTGACGCGTGCGTCGGGCATCGCCGCGCGAACGCGTGCCAGCATCGCGGCGGCGGCCCGGCGCAACCCGGCTTCGTCGCCCAGGTTCAATGCCACCCCGCCGACATCGGACTTGTGGCTGATCTCGGGCGAGCGGATCTTCAATGCGACCGGATAGCCGAGCTCGCGCGCGGCCTGGGCCGCCGCATCGGCCGAGGCCTCCGCCGCCACCGTGGGCACGGTCGGAATGCCATAGGCCGCCAGCACGGTCTTGGCTTCGAGCTCGTCGAGCATCTCGCGGCCGGCGGCGAGTGCGGCATCGATCACCACCCGCGCGGCCGCGATGTCGGGCGGGCCGTTCTCGCTCGCGGTCGGCACCTCCATCAGCACGGCCTGATTGCGGCGGTAGGCGGCAAGCATCGCAAAGGCGCGCACCGCTTCTTCGGGCGTGGCGTAGTCGGCCACGCCGGCGTCTTCGAAGATGCGCCGCGCATCCGCCACCGCTGCGTCGCCCAGCCAGCAGGCCATCACACGGCTGGCCGCTTCGCGCACGATAGGCGCGCAGGCGCGCGCGATGTCGTCGCTGCGCACGATCGCGGTGGGCGCGTGCATGAACAGGCATGCGCCGCTGTCGCGTTCGGCGAGCACGGCCCGCAGTGTCTCCGTGTAGCGCTGCACCGCCGCGTCGCCGATGATGTCGATCGGGTTCGCGCGCGACCAGGTCGGTGGCAGCAACCCGTCCAGCGTCGCCAGCAGCGGCGCGCTCAACTCGCGCAGCGGCACCCCGGCCAGCGCTGCGGCATCGGCGGCCATCACGCCGGCTCCGCCGCCATTGGTCACCAGCGTCAACACCTCTTCGGGGTTGCGGCTGCGGCCGAAGCGGGCCAGCGTCTCGGCAGCCATGAAGAGGTCTTGCAAGGTGTCGACGCGCAGCATGCCGGCGCGCCGGATCGCGGCGTCGAACACCAGGTCGGAGCCGGCGAGGGCGCCGGTGTGCGATGCGGCTGCCGCCAGGCCGTGGCCGGCGCGACCGGCCTTCACGACGATCACCGGTTTGTTGCGCGCCGCTGCGCGCGCTGCCGACATGAACTTGCGCGGCGCCGTGACCGACTCGATGTAGAGCAGGATCGAGCGCGTGCGCGCGTCGCTTGCCAGGTGGTCGAGCAGATCGCCGAAGTCGACGTCGGCATGCTCGCCGAGCGAGATCAGGTGCGAGAAGCCGACACGGCGCGTCTTGGCCCAGTCGAGCACCGCGGTGACGAGCGCACCCGATTGCGAGACGAACGCGACGTCGCCGGCGAGCGCGTCGGTGTGCGCGAAGCTCGCGTTCAGCCCGAGGTGGGGCGTCAACAGGCCCAGGCAGTTCGGCCCGAGGATGCGCAGCAGGTGCGGCCGGGCGGCGGCCAGCGCGGCCTGCTTCAGCGCCGGCGTCAGGCCCGCTGTCATCACGATGGCGGCGCGCGTGCCGCGGCGGCCCAGGGCGTCGATCAGCGCCGGCACCGTGTCCGGCGGTGTGCACACCACGGCGAGGTCGGGCACCTCGGGCAACGCTGCGGGGTCGGCGAACACAGCCTGGCCGTCGAGCGTGGCGTGTGCCGGGTTGACCGCGAAGATCGGCCCTTCGAAGCGGCCGGCGCGCAGGTTGCGCCACACGGTGGCGCCCACGCTGCCGATGCGGTCGGAGGCGCCGACGACGGCAACCGATCGCGGCTCCAGCAGGCGATCGAGATGGCGGATGCTCATCAGCTTTTCATGCCACCGCGCACAGCAGCACGGCCTGCAACACGAAGCATCGCTTGTCGTCGAACTCGCCTTCGGCATCGAGTAACTCGGCGACGCGGGCGATGGGGTGGGTGGGCGATGCCAGGCCATCGAAGACCGGCACATCGACATGCAGACGCAGGCGCTGCACCAGATCCGGGGGCATGCATTGGCATTCGACGGCGTCGTAGAGGCGGCCGAGCATGCGCGCCGCAGACTGGAACTCTGGCAACGCACCGCGTGCTGACAGACTCGGCCTGATGTGGGCCACCTGCGCCCCCAGCTCGGTGGCGGCACGGCGGAACAAGGCCGCGTCGCCGTTTCCCGCAGCCCCGACCGCGCACAACAGCCCGAGGTTCTTGCCGCGCAGCAAGGGCCGCGCGGTGCCCGCTTGCGCGGCGCGCTGAAGCATTCGCGCGTCGGCCAACAACGCCGTGACGGCGTGCGGCGACAGGATGGCGAAGGCGCTCAGGGCAGCTTGATTCAGGCTCGGATGCATGGCAAAGGCGTTTGCGGCCGGCGCTCCTTGCGGGGTATGGGGGCAGCCTAACGGCCTGCCCTGCGGGGGCCTTGATGCGTGTCAATACACGGTTGTCGCGCGCGGCCGAAGCGGCGGCGGGTACCGATCGTTCACATTCTGTTCACGCAGCGTTACCGAACGGCGCGCGCCGTTGTCACGCGATTGACGCGCGCTCCCTAGGATCGAGTCAGCCACCCCCGACAGGCCGAACAGGAGATCACGATGCTGAGCGCCGCCACCCCGACCGCCACCCCGACCGTTGTTCGCGCACTCAACGGCGCCCGCGCGCCGCTGCCGGCTGACGATGCCGCGGACAACCAGCAGGCGGGCCAGCAACTGGCCGCCACGCTGGCGCTGTTGCACGACACGCTCGCACCGGTGCGCCGCGTGTTGCACGCTGGCGACTCGATCTACCAGGCCGGCGAGCGCTTCGGCAACCTGCACATCCTCAATTCCGGCTTCGTCAAGATCGTCAACCTGGCCAGCGATGGGCGCGAGCAGGTCGTCGGTCTGAAGTTCCGCGGCGACTGGCTCGGTTTCGACGGCATCGCCACCGGCCGCTATTCGTGCGATGCGATCGCGATGGACACCGGCGAGGTCTGGGTCTTCCGCTACGACGCGCTGCTGGCCGCCTGCGCCCGCAGGCCGATGCTGCTGACCGTGCTCCACGAGGCGATGAGCCGCGAGATCGCGCGCGACCGCGATGCGTTGATGTCGATGTGCACGCTGCCGGCCGATGCCCGCGTGGCCGAGTTCCTGCGCCTGTGGGCCGAGTCGCTGGCGATGCGCGGATTGCGCACCGACCAGATCCTGCTGCCGATGACACGCGCCGAGATCGGCAACTACCTGGGCATGACGCTGGAAACCGTGAGCCGCGCCTTGTCGAAGCTTGCCCGCGACAAGGTGATCGGTTTCGTCGAGAAGGGGCGCCGCGACGTCCGCATCCCCGACGTGGAGGCGCTCGCGGCCTTCGTTCGGCGCAGCCTGGCCCAGGCGTCGACACTGCAGTGAGGCGCCGCGCACCCGCTCGGCGGGTGGTGCCGGTACCCCGGCGCCGGGTGCTCTGTCTAGCGGTGTTGGATGGCGCTGGCCATCGCGCGCGCGAGTTCGGCGCGTGTGCAGGGCTTGCGCAGCAGTTCCCAGTGCAACGGCGCGTCGCGGTCGGCGGCGAGCAACTCGGCCGAGAAGCCCGACATCAGCAGCACCGCGAGCTCGGGGAAACGCGCTTGCGCCGCCGCCGCGAGTTCGGTACCGCGCATGCCGGCGCCAAGCGCAATGTCGGTGACGAGCAGGTCGAAGGTCGCGTCGGGTTCGAGCGCGAGCAAGGCTTGTTCGCCGCTCGACGCCCGCGTCACGCGACAGCGCAGCGTGTCGAGGAAGGTGTTCAGCACGGCGGCCACCTCGGCGTCGTCTTCGACCAGCAGCACGTTGAGGCCGTCGGGCAGGGGTCGGGCGGTCCCGTCTTCGTGCTCGGCGAGCGCATCGGCATCGCGCGGCTGCGGAATGTACAGCGTGATCGTGGTGCCTGAAGCGGGGGCACTGTCGATCGCGATGGCGCCCCTGGATTGCTTCACGAAGCCGTAGACCGTGCTCAGGCCGAGGCCGGTACCGCGGCCGGCTTCCTTGGTCGTGAAGAAGGGCTCGAACGCACGCTCCTTCACTTCGTCGGACATGCCCACGCCGGTGTCGCCCACGCTGATCGCAATGAAGCGCGTGTCGCCGCCCTGCGGCTCGGACGACTCGGGTTGCAGGCCGGATGGCAAGGCGTCGCACGCCACGCTGCGAAACCGCAGCGTGCCGCCACCCGGCATGGCATCGCGCGCGTTGATGGCGATGTTGAGCAATGCCGATTCGAGCTGCCCCGGGTCGGCCAGCGCACGCGGGCAGGTCGCGGGCACCTCGACCTCGATGCGGATGCGCTGGTCGAGCGTGCGGCGCAGCATGTCCGACAGCGAGTGCAGCATGGCGTTCACATCCACCGCTGCAGGTTGCAGCATCTGCCGTCGCGCGAACGCAAGCAGCTTGTTCGTGAGTTCGGCGCCTCGGCGAGTGGCGCGCGCCGCCGCCCCGACCAGTTGCTGACCATAGGCTTCGCCGGCCAGCGCCGGCAGATCCTCGAGGACCTGCAGATTGCCCTGGATCACCGTGAGCAGGTTGTTGAAATCGTGGGCGATGCCGCCCGTCAACTGGCCGACGGTTTCGAGGCGCTGCGAATGATTGAGCGCTTCCTCCGACTGGGCGCGCTGCACGCTCGTCGCGACCAGATTGGCGAGCGATTCGAGGAACCGCAACTCGTCGTCGCCGAAGCGCTGGGCGCTGCGTGATCGCACGGCGAGCGCGCCGATGGTGCGGTTGCGATCCGACAGCGGCACCGACAGCCCGCTGATCAGCCCCGCCTCGAGATAGGCCGCCGGCACCGCGAAGCGCTGCTCGCTGCGATAGTCTTCCACCATCAGCGACCGGCCTTGTGCCAGCACCAGGCCGACCGAGGTATCGGCCGATTGCGCCAGTCGCGCGCCGACCTCTTCGCCCGCCACCTCACCGAAGCCGCTGGCCACGCGCAGCGTCACGAGGTCGCTGTCGAGCAGGAACAGCCGGGCGATCTCGACCTGCAAGGCTTCGGCGGCGATCACCGGCACCTGGTCGAGCACCACCTGCGGGTCGCGCGCGTCGACGGCGACACGGCCCAGATGCGCAAGGTGCTCGCTGTAGCGCGCGCGCTGCAAGGCCTGCTTCACCCGCGGGTACGCGCCGATGCCGCGGATGGCCGCCACGACCAGCGGCACGCCGTGCTCCTGCAGCGGGCTGAGCGCGATCTCGACCATCACCTCGCTGCCGTCCTTGCGCCGGGCCACGAGCTCCATCTGCGTGCCCATCGGTCGCGCGCGTGGCGCTCGGGCGTAGACCTCGCGGTGTGCGGCGTGGCGCGGACGGATCGCGTCGGGCACCAAGGCATCGACGCTCAGGCCGATCAGCTCTTGCGCTGAATAGCCGAGCAAGTCAGCGGCCGACGGGTTGGCCAGCACGATGATGCCGGCGCGGTCCACCAGCAGCAGCGAATCGGGGTAGGCGAGGAACAGCGAGCGAAAGACCGTGCGCTCGTCGATGCCGGCGGGCAGTTCGTTCATGAGCTCACACGCTCAACCCGCGGTCACTTCCGGCGCGAGCACATAGCCGGCGCTGCGAACGGACTTGATGATCTGCGGCGCCTGCGCATCGACCTCGAGCTTTCTGCGCAAGCGCCCGACCTGCACGTCGATCGTGCGATCGAACGGTGCAGCACCGCGCCCGCGCGTCTGCTCGAGCAGGAAGTCGCGCGACAACACGCGCCCCGGGTGCCGGGCCAAGGCACACAGCAGGTCGAACTCGCCGGCCGTGAGCACCACGTCCTGCCCGTCGGGGCTGACGAGGCGACGCGCGTTGGTGTCCAGCTCCCAGCCGGCGAAGCGCAGCGTGCCGCGAGAGGGGGCGGCTTCGGCGGTCGCGGCGACCGGCTCGGCCGGGGCGACGCGCCGAAGCACCGCCTTGATGCGCGCCAGCAACTCGCGCAGGTCGAAGGGCTTGGTCACGTAGTCGTCCGCGCCGACCTCGAGACCCACGACCTTGTCGACCGCGTCGCCGCGGCCGGTCACGATGATCAGGCCGCAGTGCCAGTGCTCACGCAGCTGGCGCGCGATCGAAAAGCCGTCTTCACCGGGCAGGCCCAGATCGAGCAGCACCAGCGCGGGCGGATCGATGGGCATCAACGCCATCAACGCGACGCCGGTATGCAGCTGCGTGACCCGATAACCCTGGCTCGCCAGGTAGTTGGCCAGCAGCACGGTGATGTCGGCTTCGTCGTCGAGGATGGCGATGTGCGGTGCGGTGCTCACGGAGGGCGGGGCCGGGCGGCGGGGCTGCCGTCCAAATTGGGCCGGGCGCCTTTAGCGTAGCAGCTTTGCCGAGTGCGCTTCGCGAGGTCGCCTGCGCCGCGAGTCAATGCGACATCAGCACCGGCACCGTCATCGCATCGAGCAGGCCGCGCGTGGCGCCGCCCAGTACGCGCTCGGCCCATCGGGCATGGCCGTAGGCGCCCATCACGATCAGGTCGGCGCCCGACTCCGCAGCGCGCGTGAGCATCGCGTCGGCGATGCCCGAACTCGATGTCTCGACCCGCAACTCGGCCGAGACGCCCTGCCGCATCAGCCACTGGCGTAGCGCGTCGAGGCGCTGGTGCAGCGTCTTCTTGTCCAGGCCGCCGGCTTCGCCCCAGCCGATCACCTCGACCTGGCGCGCCCGGCGCAGCAGCGGCAGCGCATCCGACACGGCGCGCGCGGCCTCGCGGCTGTCGTCCCAGGCGACCATCGCATGCGTACCGATGCTGTCGAACTGACCCACGCAAGGCACCAGCAGCGTTGGCCGCGCGCTGTACAGCACGACCTTCTCGACCAGGTCTTGCGCGGCGCGGTGGTCGGCGGCCGACGGATCGGCCTGCGTGAGCACGGTCAGGTCACTGCAGTGCGCGTTCCGTACCAGCGACTGCGCCTTGTCCGACTCGTCGATGAAGGCCTCGAACGACTTGACGCCCGCGACGCCGCATTCGTCACGGAACTGGTCGGCAGTCCGTTCGGCCTGGCTGCGCAGTGTGTCCCAGGCGAGACCCGCGAACTCGATCAGCGTTGCGGCGGATTCGAGCCGTGTCGGCAGATCGATCAGGCCGGTCGGTGCGACGCCGGCGAGGTGGCAGTCCAACGCCTTCGCAAGCGCCATCGCCGCGCCACTGCGCGTCGCGCAATGCGGATCCTGGTCGAGGTAGACGAGCAGGCTGCGGTAGGTCATGGCGCGTTCTCGTGGTCGTGGACACGAATCACTGGACCTCGATGGCCCGGCCGTTGCCCCCTTCGCGCTTGGGCAGCGTGAGCTTGAGGACACCGTCTTCCAGCTTGGCGACCACGTCCTTGGCATCGATTTCGTGGGCCAGCGCAAAACCGCGCGACGCGCTGCCGTAGTAGCTTTCCTTCAGCACCACGCGGCTGCCGGATTTTTCTTCCTTCTCCTGCCGAATTTCGGCCGAGATCGAAACGAAATTGCCATCCACCTTGACGTGGATATCTTCTTTTTTCGCGCCAGGGATCTGGGCGCGGACTTCGTAGAGCTTGTCCTTCTCGGTGACATCGAGGCGGATGTCACCAGGCGAATCGTCGGCCGCGCGCGACGGCCAAGCGAGACGGCGAAACACTTCGGGGAACAGATGGTCGAACGGGTCAACGCGGGTCAGGGCATTCATCGGGTGGCTCCTTTGAACAGGCGAATGAAAAGAGGTGCGGTGTCGGCCCGAGGCGACGGCGCCGCGAGCGACACGGTTGAGTCTAGGAACGATGCCGTCGCGCGCATTGCGCTGCGTCAAGCGCGCATGCGTTCGACAACGATTGCATCAAGCCTGCTCGCGCGGGCTCCGGCATCATCGTCGTCATGTCAGCCGATGCCGCTGCCCTGGCCGACGCGCGCGAGCGCGTGATGGCCCTGCGCGCCGCGCTCGAAGCCGAAGCGGGCCATGCCGTGCGCTTGATCGAGACGCACATTTCCTGGGTGTTGCTCGGCGACGCGCTGGCCTACAAGCTGAAGAAGCCGGTGCGGCTGCCCTTCCTCGACTTCACGACGCTGGCCGCACGGCGCCATTTTTGCGCCGAGGAGTTGCGCCTCAATCGACGCCTCGCACCGGCGCTGTACCTCGATGTCGTCGAGGTGAGCGACACGCCGGTCGGGCCGCGATTCGCGGGTGTGGGGCCGGTGCTCGACGTCGCGCTGCGCATGCGCCGATTTCCGGACGGCGCGCTGTGGAGCGAGCGGCTCGCCGCCGGCACGCTGGCGCCAAAGCAGATCGACGCGCTGGCGCAGCGGCTCGCAGCGTTTCATCGCGACGCGGCCGTGGCCAGCGCAGACAGCGGCTTCGGTTCGGCGGCGAGCCACGAGCGCACCGCCCGCGGCTTGATCGAGGCGATGGATGCATGGTTCGGTTCGACTGCGGCGCACGACCCGCCCATCGCCTGGCCCGCGCTGCGCGTGTGGCTGCTCGGCCAGCTCGAAGCGCTCGCCCCGCTGTGGGACGCGCGCCGCCGCACCGGGCGCGTGCGCGAATGCCACGGCGACCTGCACCTCGCCAACATCGTGCAACTCGGTGACGACGCCACTGCGTTCGACGGCATCGAATTCGACGCCGAACTGCGCTGGATCGACGTGCTGGACGACGTTGCGTTCCTGGCGATGGACCTGTGGGCGCATGGCGAGCGCGGGCTCGGCATGCGCTTCGTCAACGCCTGGCTCGAGGCGAGTGGCGACTGGGAAGGGCTGCCCGCGCTGCGCTACCAGATGGTCTGCCGCGCGCTGGTCCGCGCGCAGGTGGCGGCGCTGTCCGGCGGGCAGGGCACGCACTCGGCGGCACGCTGCACAGTGGCCGACTACGTGGCACTTGCCGCGGCGTTGTCGGTCGGTGCCGATGCGCGCCTGGCGATCACCCACGGCTTGCCGGGCTCGGGCAAGAGTGTCGTGTCGCAGGCGGTGAGCGAGGAGGCCGCCGCGATCCGCGTGCGCTCCGATGTCGAGCGCAAACGGCTGTTCGGGCTCGGGGCGCTGGAGTCGTCCGCGGGCCGTGTCGCCGGCGGCATCTACGAGGCGGCCACGACCGGGCGCACCTATGCGCGGCTGCACGAGGTCGCGCGCATCGTGCTCGCGGCCGGCTGGCCGGTCATCGTCGATGCGGCCTTTCTGCGGCGCTCGGAACGCGCGCCGTTCGCGGCGCTGGCCGGCGAACTCGGCGCGCCGTTTGCGATCTTCGAGTGCCGTGCGCCATGGGCGTTGCTGCGCGAGCGGCTCGCGCAGCGGCGCTCGCGTGGCGGCGACGCGTCGGAGGCGGACGAGGCGGTGCTCGAGCGGCTGCGCGATGCGGACGAGCCGCTCGACGGCGACGAGGCGGCCCGGAGCCTCATCATCGATGCCGTGCGACCCGTGGCACCCGTCGGTCTGGCTCGGCGCTGGCTCGCACGCGATTGAGCGCCACCGTGTGCACAGGCCCTAGCTGCGCTCGCGCGGCCAGCGGCGGCGCACCAGCTTGCGCAACTCGCTGTACCACAGCACCACGCTGCCCATGCTCGCGCAGACCGCCCATTGGTCGAGTGAGAGCGGCACCGTGCCGAATGCGACGTTGAGTTCGTGCAGGTTGACGACGGCCGCCTGCAACAAGCCGGAGAGCGCCAGTGCGGCCCACAGCCACGGGTTGACGAACAGGTGCGAGAACGCACTCGCGGTGGCGGAGCGTGCGATGAAGGCGTTGGACAGGTGCGCGAACACGAGCACTGTGAGGCCGGCGGTGCGCGCGTTGGCCAGGTCGTGCGTGCCCGCGATCAGACCGCCCGGCAGGTACAGGTCGATCGTCAGCAAGGCGCTGACGGCCACGACGACGCCGATCTCGACCACCCCGGCCCACATGCGTGCGTCGATCAGGCGTTCGTCCATTGGCCGAGGCGGGCGGGCCATCACGTCGTCGGTCGGCGGGTCCAGGCCGATCGCCAGCGCCGGCCAGGAGTCGGTGATCAGATTGAGCCACAGGAGCTGGGTGGCCAGCAGCGGCAGCACGACGGCGCTGCCGGGGTCGGCCAGGCCGATCACGCCGGCGCCGACCACGCCGAGAAAGACCGTGAGCACCTCGCCGGCGTTCGACGCGAGCAGATAGCGCAGGAACTTGCGGATGTTGTCGAGAATGCCGCGGCCCTCGCGCACCGCGTCGACGATCGTGGCGAAGTTGTCGTCGGCGAGGATCATGCGGGCCGCTTCCTTCGCGACCTCGGTGCCCGTCACGCCCATCGCGATGCCGATGTCGGCGGCCTTCAGCGCCGGCGCATCGTTGACGCCGTCGCCGGTCATCGCAACGATCTGGCCGTCGCCTTGCAGGGCCTCGACGATGCGCAGCTTGTGCGTCGCGGCCACCCGCGCGTAGACCGAGGTGCTGCGCACGGCCGCTGCGAAGCTCGCGGCGTCGAGCGCGTCGATCTGCGCGCCGGTGAGCGCGGGCGCACCGGCGCCGACGATGCCGAGGTCGGCGGCGATGCGCGCGGCGGTGCGCGGGTGGTCGCCGGTGATCATGATCACGCGGATGCCGGCGCGCTGCGCGGCGCGAATCGCCTGCGCCGCCTCGTCACGCGGTGGGTCGATGATGCCGACCGTGCCGACGAAGATCAGATCGCGTTCGAGCGCGCACGTGGCCTGCGCGTCTTCGCCCGCCGCCAGTGGGCGGTAGGCGACGGCCAGCGTGCGCAACGCGGCGTTCGAGAGCGTATCGACATCGGCCAGGATGCGCGCCCTGTTCACGTCGTCCAGCACGATCACATCGGCGCCCACGCGCATGCGCGTGCAGCGTTGCAGCAGGACATCCGGCGCGCCTTTCGTGATGATCACCTCGGCATCGCCGTGCTCGTGGTCGCGCACGATCGTCGACATCATCTTGCGCTCCGAGCTGAACGGAATCTCGCCGGTGCGCTCGAAGCGCCGTGTTCGCCGCTCGTGCACGCCGAGCTTGCGCTCGGCCACCAGGAAGGCGGCTTCGGTGGGGTCACCCTGGATCTCCCAGACGCCGCCCGCACCCTGGCGCAGACTGGCGTTGCCCGCCAGGCTGCCGCCGCCGAGCACCACCACATGCTCGGCGTGCAGCGGCCCCGCGCCGAGCGCGCCGCCTTCGTGCAGCACCTGCCCGTGCGGCGTGTAGCCGACGCCGGTGACGCGGGTGCCACCCGAGGCGGTGATCACGCGCTCGATCGTCATCTGTGCGCGCGTCAAGGTGCCGGTCTTGTCGGTACAGATGACCG
Source organism: uncultured Rhizobacter sp. (assembly GCA_964247075.1). Lineage (GTDB taxonomy): Bacteria > Pseudomonadota > Gammaproteobacteria > Burkholderiales > Burkholderiaceae_C > LMDS01. The sequence continues at coordinate 57,325 of CAXTSS010000007.1, forward strand.
AGGTGGACCCGAGCGTCTCGACCGACGACAGCTTCTTGACGATGGCGTTGCGCCCGGCCATGCGCTGCACGCCCAGCGCGAGCACCACCGACAGGATTGCCGGCAGCCCCTCCGGCACCGCCGCCACGGCCAACGACACGCCGAGCAGCAGGATGGTGACGAGGTCCGCGCCGGAGCGGATGTCCGAGGCGAGCCACACCGCGACCACCACCACGGCAGCGATCAGGACCACGGCGATCGCGAGCACGCGCCCGATCCGTGTCACTTCGATTTGCAGCGGCGTGGGCGGCTCTTCGGTGGCCGCGAGCAGGCCGGCCACCCCGCCGAGCTGCGTGTCCATGCCGATGGCGCTGACGACCGCCAAGCCCGTGCCCTGTGCCACCGCCGTGCCCTTGAAGACCATGTTGCGGCGGTCGGCGAGCGCCGCCCTGTGCGGCAACGTGGCGGCGTCCTTGAGCACGGCCTCGCTCTCGCCCGTCAACGAGGCCTCGTCGATGCGCAACGAGGCGGCGCGGACCAGGCGCGCATCGGCGCCGACGGCGTCGCCCTCGCCGAGCACCAGCAGATCGCCGCGCACGAGCGCGGCGCTCGGGATCCGAACGGGTTGGCCGTCGCGGCGCACGGTCGAGCTCGCGGTGCTCATGCGGGCGAGTGCCGCCACGGCGTTCTGCGCCTTGGCTTCCTGCGCGAATCCGATCGCGCCGTTCAGCGCGACGACCGCCGCGATGACGATGGCGTCGATCGGCCAGCCGGCGTGGCCTTCGACTCCCCAGGCGAGCGCAGCGATCGCGACCGCGACCAGCAACAGGTAGATCAACGGATCCTGGAACTGCGCCAGCAGGCGGCGCCACGCAGGTCGGGTCGGTGTCCGGCGCAAGGTGTTCGGGCCGTCCAACGCCAGCCGGCGTGCCGCCTCGGCGGCCGTCAGGCCCGTGTCGAGATTCGAGCCGAGGTTGCGCGCGATCGCGTCGGCGTCCTCGAGGGACGGATCGTCGAACCCGCTCGCTGCTTTCATGTGCCGATCCCTTCGCCGGTGTGCAGCCTAGCGGACGCATGGGGCCTCGACTTGATGCAGAGCAACGGCGGCCCACGCCGCATCGGTGACGATCCGGGCACGCCATCAGGAGACGAACATGAGCCGCTATGCCTTCGGAAAAACCGTCGCAATGGACTTCGCCGCCGCCGTCGACAAGGTCACCCAGGCGCTCGCGCAGGAAGGTTTCGGCGTGCTGACCGAGATCGACGTGGCCGCGACGCTGAAGAAGAAGCTCGGGCAGGAGATGCCACCGTACCGGATTCTGGGCGCCTGCAACCCGCAGTTCGCGAGTCAGGCGCTCGCCGCCGAGCCGTCCATCGGCGCCTTGCTGCCCTGCAACGTTGTCGTCCGCGTCGATGCGGGCGGCCACACGCAGGTCGAATTCATGGACCCGGATGCGGTGCTGCGTCTGGTGGATCACCCCGATGTGGCACGGGTGGCCGGCGAAGTGCGTCAGCGGCTGGTGCGCGTGATGGCGTTGCTGTAGCGGCGCATCAACACGAGCCTGGGCCTGCCGACGCGATCGAAGCGGCATGCTCGCCCGGCGCCGGCGACCACGCCGGTCGCTCGTCGCGCGGCGATTCGATGACGACGAGGTAGCGGCCTGGCCAGGGTGCCGGCGTGCGGTCACCGCGCAGCACCCAGAACTCGCGACCCGCGGCCATCGCCTCTTCATACGCGGCGTCGAGCAAACCGTATCGGTCGATGAACGTGTTGAGCGTTGCCGGAATGCGGATGCAGCCTTTCGACGCACGTTCACCCAGGCGCGGCTCCAGACGATCGCGGTCGGTCGCGTGCAACTGCAGTCGCATCGCCTGTTCACCCCGCGCCCAGCCGCGCTGGCCGATAACCCAGCCGAAGTCGAACACGCGCATGCCTTTGTGGCCATAACCGCGGATGCCATTGCTGTTGAGCGTGCCCTCGGCGCGAAAGTCCGGGTTCGCGAGCGAATGCTCGAACACGCCGAGGGGTGTTTCGAAGTGCTCGAAGCCCGAGGGTCGGCCGGTCGAGGTGGGCGACGCACCGATGAATGTGGCGGGCGACTGCGGCGCCACCCACCACAGCATCACGGCCTGCACGAACGCGCTGCGATCGACCAGCACGAGCACCTGCGGCGCGGTTATGGCGATCCCGTGCTCGGTCAGCATCTCGGCGAGCCGCGCGGCGTAGCGGGCCTGTTCGGCCGGCGGTACCTCGAGGCGCCGATCGATCTGGCTCGCGAAGGCATCGGCCAGGCCGCGCGGCGACGCGATCGGTTGCGCGTGGGCCAGCGCGATGCCAAGCCACAGCGCGAGGGGTGCAATCGTCAGCCGCGCGCCGGGCATTCGACTCACGATGCGCTGTCGGGCAGCCGCCTCAGGGCAGCATCAGCGCCGGATCGCGCAGCCGTTGCTCGATCTCGGCCAGACCCAGTGCGCTGAGATCGGTGTCATGGGCCGCCGTGACGCGCTGCGCGACCGCATCGGTGAGCGCCGCCTTCAACTCGCCCAGAAAGGGATTCGAGGCGAAGATTCGCAGCGCGCCGAAATCATGCGCGGCCAGGCCGGCGTCCAGCCGCCGGACGATCTCGTGCGCGAAGCGCTGGTGTTCCTTGCGGCGAACATCGCTGCGCGGCTCGAAGTGGTTGCCGCCGTGGCTGTTGTCGGTGGCATGGCGACCCGGACGATCCTCGGCCAGCTGCTGGCCTTTGAGTCGGCTCTCCGGGTGCTCCAGGCTCGCCAGCGGGACGAGCGGCTTGCCTGGCGAGTCGCGCCGAAACAGACGCATATGAGCGGCATTGGCGACAAGAATCCATTCGGTCTTCATGACAGTGGCCTGTTCATCGGGTCAGTCTCGCGGGTGGGTCAGAAGCCAGGAGAGCGCGCCCAACACCGCCACGGCCAGAACCAGGACGATGCCGGCCCCGACTGCCAGCCATTTCGCGAATTCGGGCCAAGCGCTCATGTGTGTCTCGCGATTGATCGGGTCCATCGTAGGCGCCGGCGATGTCGCCGCGTTGACGCCGATCAAGGCATGGGTCATCGGCGATGAACGTAGCGGCCTGGCGCCGCCTCGAGTGGGCGCAGGCCGGCCGCCGGCGCGCCCATCGGCGGCGGTGCCGTCCGGCGGCTCGACCGGTCGCTCAGCCACCGCACCCAGGCCGTCCACCACGAGCCCGGCACCGACGGTGTCGCCGCCAGCCATTCGTCGGGCGTGAGCAGGCGCGCGCCGTGATGCCAGTCGCGCTGCCGGTAGCTCGACAGCGGCTGCCCCGGCGGGTTGACGATGCCGACGTTGTGGCCGCCCGCGGTCAGCACGAAGGTCTGGTCGGCGTCGGTCAGCGCATTCAGCTTGAACACCGAGCGCCACGGCGCGACATGATCCTGCACCGCGCCGAGGTTGAAGATCGGCACGCGGATGTCGCCCAGATTCACCGGTGCACCACCCGCCATCCATTCGCCACGCGCGAGCGCGTTGCGCAGGAACAGGCCGCGCAGGTACTCGATGTGCATGCGGTACGGCAGCCTCGTGCCGTCGGCGTTCCAGGCCATCAGATCGCTCATCGGCTGGCGCTCGCCGAGCAGCTGGTTGTGCACGCGGTACGACCAGACCAGGTCGTTGGAGCGCAGCATCTGGAACGTGTTCTTCATCTGCGACTTGTCGAGATAGCCGCGCTGCCACAGCAGGTTCTCGAGGTGCGTGACCTGGCTCTCGTCGATGAAGAGGGCGATCTCGCCCGGGTCGGCGAAATCGGTCTGCGCGGCAAGCAGCGTGAGCGTCTTCAGCGCCGGGTCGCCGTCGCGGCAGAGGGCGGCAGCGGCGATCGCGAGCAGCGTGCCGCCGAGGCAGTAGCCGGTCGCGTGCACGCGCGCGCCGGGCACGATCGTTCGGATCGCCTGGAGCGCGGCCCGCACGCCGAGCTGGTCATAGTCATTCATGCCGATGTCGCGGTCGTCGGCGTCGGGGTTCTTCCAGGAGATCGCGAAAACCGTGAAGCCCTGATCGACCAGGTACCCGATCAGCGAGTTGTGCGCCGACAGGTCGAGCACGTAGTACTTCATGATCCACGCCGGCACGATCAACACCGGCTCGGCGCGCACGCGCTTCGTTGCCGGCGCGTACTGGATCAGTTCCATCAGCCGGTTGCGCAGCACCACCTGGCCCGGCGTGATCGCCACGTCGCGGCCGACCTCGAAGGCCTCGGCACCGGCGGGGGGCAGGTCGGCAGCCTCGCGCCAGGCATCTTCGAGCGTGTGCGCCAGCCCGCGCAGCAGGTTCATGCCGCCCTCCTGCGCGGTGCGGCGCTGCACGACCGGGTTCGTCGAGACGAGATTGGAAGGCGCGACCATGTCGAGCCACTGCCGCGCCGCGAAACTCACCATCTGCTCGTGATGCCGCGTCACACCCGGCACGCCCGTGGTCGCGCGTTGCCACCATTGCTCTTGCAGCAGAAAGTTCTGCTCGATGGCGCGGTAGGGCTGCTGCCGCCACGCCGGGTCGTCGAAGCGCTTGTCCTGCGGCAGCGGTTCGCAGCCCGCGGCGCCGGGGCGGGCCGCGTCCAGCCATGGCGCGAGCCCGGCTTGCGCGAGCTCCCATTGCTTCGCGGGCGAGGCGAGCAAGTGGCTCCACCAGTCCATGAAGGCACCGATCGCGGTGGCGGGCGCGACGGCGGCCGCGGGTATCGGCAGCCACGACGCGAGTTGTCGTTCGATCCCTTGCCAGACCTGGAAGGCCTCGGAGGGTGCGTCGCCGCGGCCGAGCCAGGGGCTGCTGCCGCGTTCGCGCGAGCCGGCGGCCGGTGCCTGTGCGGATCGCATGAGCGGGTCAGTAGAGGTCGCGGCGCGTCAGCGGCACCGCCCATCGACCGCCATCGCGCCGCGACGCGAGGACTTGATAGACGCCGGTGCCGCCGCCTTCGAACTCCAGCGCGCAGGCGGCCATGTACAGCCGCCAGATGCGATAGGTCGGCTCATCGACCTCGCGCAGCGCCGCCTCGCGGTTCGCTTCCAGCCGCCGCACCCAGTGGCGCAGCGTGAGCGCGTAGTGCGGCCGCAAGGCTTCGACATCGTGGATCTCGAAGCCGGCGCGTTCCATGCCGAGTTGGATGTTGCTGATGCAGTCCAGTTCTCCGTCGGGGAACACGTAGCGGTTGATGAACTCCGACTCGACCGTCGGGTTCCAGCCTTCCTCGTCGTGGGTGATGCCGTGGTTCAGGAACAGGCCGCCGGGCCGCAGCACCCGCTGCACGGTGGCCAGGTAAGCGGGCATCCGCGCGAGGCCGACATGCTCGAACATGCCGATGCTGCTGACCTTGTCGTACGTCGCATCGGCCGGCAGATCGCGGTAGTCGCACAGCGCCACGCTGACCCGATCCTGCAGCCCTTCGGCGCGGATGCGATGCTGCGCGTAGTTGAGCTGACGCTCGCTCAAGGTGATGCCGTGGGCGCGAACGCCGTGGTGGCGCGCAGCCCAGCACACCAGCGCGCCCCAACCGCAGCCGATGTCGAGCAGCCGCTCGCCGGGTTGCAGCCGCAGCTTGCGGCAGACGTGATCGAGCTTGTTGCGCTGCGCCTGGTCCAGCGTGTCGTCTTCGTGCTCGAAATACGCGCACGAGTACACACGCTGCTCGTCCAGCCACAGCGCGTAGAACGCGTTCGACACGTCGTAGTGGAACGCGATCGCGGCGCGGTCGCTGCCGCGCGAATGGTCGTGCGAGAAGGGATGCGCGAGTCGCGCGAGCATCGAGCGGCTGGCCTGGTTCGGGCCGGCCGCGTCGCGTGCCGGCAGCCGCCAGGCGTCACGCAGCAAGGCGAGCTTGTCGCGCCAGGTCAGCACGATCGACCCGAGGTGGCGCTTCAGCCCGAGCGCGCTGTAGAGGTCGCCCTCCACGTCGAGCCCGCCGTGGAAATAGGCGTCCGCCAGCGTCAGTGGGCTGCGTGCGATCACCAGGCGGCGCAGCAACGCCGGGTCGCGCAGCACGAGTGTGAACGCCGAGCCCGCACCCTGAGGTGCAGGCGGTGTATCGTTCCACAAGCGCAAGCCCGGCGGCGGGTCGAGGCCGCGCAACAGCCGCGCGAAGATGCGCAGGGCCGGCGCCACGCTGGCTGAAAGCTCGCCGGGCAATCCACCGTCGGCCATGCCGTCCATCGGAGATCTCCCTGCCGTTGTGAATGCGGTGGTGTGACGATCGCGGTACGCGTGCTGTGCACCGTTGCACTGTGCGCGGGTCTCCGCCGACGCGGCTTGACGAGGATCAAGCACATGCGAGGCACCATCAACACAATGAGCTGGGCGATGCCGCGCCGCGCCATGCACCCCGTCCTGACCCACCGCTTCAGCCGTTTTCTGCGCCGTCGGCGAGCGCTGAAGCACTTCGGCCGGCATCCGCTGCTCGACACGTTCGCCGGTCGCGGGCCGACACCGCCCGCACCCGATGCGTTGGCGCGAGATCTGTTGCAGATTGCCCGCGACGAGCCGGCGGCGGCGATCGCGCGCCTGAAGTCGCACGACGAAGGCCTGAGCGCGCGCGAAGCCGCCGCGCGTCTCGCGCACCATGGGCCGAACGAGGTCGCGCACGAGAAACCGCTGCCTTGGTGGCTGCACCTGTGGCATTGCTACAAGAACCCGTTCAACCTGCTGCTCACGGTGCTCGCCGCACTGTCGTACGCAAGTGCGGATGCGCGCGCCACGCTGATGATCGGCGTGATGGTCGCCCTGAGCACATTGCTGCGGTTCGTGCAGGAGGGCCGTTCGAGCCGCGCCGCCGAGCGTCTGAGGGCGATGGTGAGCAACACCGCGACCGTGGTTCGCCGCGATGCGGGCACCAAAGCCTCCGGCGGCCCGGGCCCGTCACGGCAGCGCGAGATCGCGATGCGCCAGCTGGTGCCGGGCGATCGCGTGCTGCTCTCGGCGGGCGACATGGTTCCCGCCGACTGCCGCGTGCTCGGCGCGCGCGACCTGTTCGTGGCCCAGGCGGCGATGACGGGTGAGTCTGTGCCGGTCGAGAAGTTCGCCGAGTGGCGCGACGCATCGGCCAGCCCCCTCGAACAGCGCAACCTGGTCTTCATGGGCACGAGCGTCGTCTCGGGCTCGGCCACCGCGCTGGTCGTGAACACCGGCAACCGCACCTACTTCGGCACGCTTGCGGCGACGCTGACCGCGACCGACACCGAACCGAACGCGTTCCAGTCGGGTGTGAACGGCGTGAGCTGGTTGCTGATCCGCTTCGCGCTCGTGATGGTGCCGGTCGTGCTGCTCGTCAACGGCCTCACCAAGGGCCACTGGACCGAGGCCTTCCTGTTCGCCCTGTCGGTGGCCGTGGGCCTGACGCCCGAGATGCTGCCGATGATCGTGACTTCGACACTGGCCAAAGGCGCGGTGCTCCTGGCGCGCAGACAGGTCGTCGTGAAGCGGCTGGATGCGATCCAGAACTTCGGCGCGATGGACATCCTGTGCACCGACAAGACCGGCACGCTCACGCAGGACAAGATCGCGCTCGCACGCCACATCGATGCGCTGGGTCAGCCGTCGGAAGAGGTGCTCGACCTCGCCTTCGTCAACAGCCACTACCAGACCGGCCTGAAGAACCTGCTCGACCGCGCGGTGCTCGAGCATGTGGAACTGCCGACCGAACTGAAGCTGGAGCAGGAGTGGCGCAAGATCGACGAGATCCCGTTCGACTTCGAGCGCCGACGCATGTCGGTCGTGGTGGCGCACGGCGTGGCGGGCGCTGACGACCCGCACCTGCTGATCTGCAAGGGCGCGCTCGAAGAGGTGCTGGCCGTGTGCACGCACGCGCGCATCGACGCCGGCCACGGCGCGCAGGATCTGCCGCTGGCCGCGGATCTGCTCGCGCGCGTGCAGCAGGTGGCACACGGCCTGAACGAAGAGGGCTTGCGCGTCGTTGCCGTGGCGATGAAGACGCTGCCGCCCGCGCAGACGGCGTATGCGGTCGCCGACGAATCGGACCTGACCTTGATCGGCCACGTTGCCTTCCTCGATCCGCCGAAGGACTCGAGCGCGCCTGCCCTGGCGGCACTGGCCGCGCACGGCATCCAGGTCAAGGTGCTGACCGGCGACAACGCGCTCGTGACTGCCCGCGTCTGTGCTCAGGTCGGCCTGCATGCCGAGGCACCGCTGCTGGGCCCGCACGTCGAGGCGATGAGCGACGCGGAGTTGGCCCGAGAGGCGGTGCAGCACCAGGTCTTCGCCAAGCTCACGCCGCTGCACAAGGAGCGCATTGTGCGCGCGCTGCGCGCGGGCGGGCACGTGGTCGGCTTCATGGGCGACGGCATCAACGATGCGCCAGCGCTGCGCGCCGCCGACATCGGCATTTCGGTGGACTCGGCGGTGGACATCGCCAAGGAAGCGGCCGACATCATCCTGCTCGAAAAGAGCCTGATGGTGCTCGATGCCGGCGTTGTCGAGGGCCGCACGACCTTCTGCAACATGCTCAAGTACATCCGCATGACGGCGAGCTCGAACTTCGGCAACGTGCTGTCGGTGCTGGTGGCGAGCGCCTTCCTGCCGTTCCTGCCGATGCTGCCGTTGCAGTTGCTGGTGCAGAACCTGCTCTACGACGTGTCGCAGACCGGCATCCCGTTCGACAACGTCGACGCCGAGCTGGTGGCCCAGCCGTTGAAGTGGAGCCCCGGCGAGATCGGCCGCTTCATGCTGTTCTTCGGCCCGATCAGCTCGGTGTTCGACCTCGCCACCTTCGCCGTGATGTGGTGGGTGTTCGGCGCCGACAGCGTGGCCGAGCAAGCCTTGTTTCAGTCGGGTTGGTTCGTCGAAGGACTATTGACGCAGACGCTGGTGGTGCACATGATCCGCACGCCCCGGCTGCCTTTCATCGAAAGCCGGGCCGCCGCGCCGCTGATGGTGATGACGTTGCTCATCATGGCGGCGGGCGTTCTGCTGACCCTGCCGCCGCTGGCGGGCTACGTCAAGCTGCAGCCGTTGCCGCCCGCGTACTTCGGGTGGCTCACTGCCGTGCTGCTCGGCTACGGCGCACTGACGACGCTGATGAAGCGCTTCTACATCCGCCGCTTCGGTTGGCAGTGAGCAAGTGATTCCAGAGCGCACGGCCCACCCGCGCGGACGGCCGCGCCGAGCTTGCGTCGACGTTGATCCGGGTCAACGCACGGGAGGCAGCGACAGCGGACACTGTGCCGGTCCCTCTGGTCTCCGAAGGGAGTTGCGGCATGTACCAACGCATTCTTGTTCCCGTCGATGGCAGCACAAGCTCTTCCCGGGGCCTTGACGAAGCGGTCATGCTGGCCAAGCTCACCGGTGCAAGTCTGCGCTTGGTTCATGTGGTGGACGCGCTGAGCTTCACCGCTTGCCTCGAGAAGGGTGCCGCCTGCACCGACGATGTCGTCCCGACGCTGAAGAAGGCCGGGCAGGAGATCCTGGAACAGGCCCGAGCCAGCGTGGCGGCGAGCGGCATCGCGGTGGACACGCTGTTGTGCGAGAGTCTTGCCGTGCGCACGTCGACCCTCGTGGTCGAGGAGGCCAATGCCTGGAACGCCGACCTCATCGTGATCGGCGCCCATGGCCGGCGCGGCACGCGGCAATGGATGCTCGGCAGCGATGCGGAGCAGATCCTTCGCGTCTCGCCGATGCCGGTGTTGCTGGTTCGGTTGCCCGGCACCGAGTCGTCGGGTGTGTTGCGGCGCAAGTCGGCGGCTCCTTTTGCGGGCGGCCAGATCGATGCCCCGTAGTACCCACCCCGAATGGCACCGCAGCGACCGCATCGGATGGCTGCGCGCCGCGGTGCTGGGTGCCAACGACGGCATCGTCTCGACCGCCAGCCTGGTGGTCGGCGTGGCCGCCGCCAGCGCCGAGCCGGGCAATGTCTTGTTGACCGGCGTGGCCGGGCTGGTGGCCGGCGCGATGTCGATGGCGGCCGGCGAGTATGTGTCGGTGCACTCGCAGGCGGACACCGAGCAGGCCGACTTGGCGCGCGAGCGCGCCGAGCTGGCCAACGATCCGGCGGCCGAGCAACGTGAACTCGAGACGATCTATGTCGCTCGCGGACTGGCGCCCGCGCTCGCGCAGCAAGTGGCAGCGCAGTTGATGGCGCACGATGCCGTCGGCACCCACGCGCGCGATGAACTCGGGATCTCGACGACTCTCGGCGCGCGGCCGGTGCAGGCGGCGCTGGCCTCCGCGGCGAGCTTCGCGATGGGTGCCGCGTTGCCGCTGGGGGTGGTCTGGCTGGCGTCTGGCCCCCACCTGATGCGCTGGGTATCGGCGATGTCCCTGGCCTTCCTCGCCTTGCTGGGGGTGGTTGCAGCGCGCGCCGGTGGCGCGAACGTCGCGGTCAGCGCGGTCCGGGTCACGTTCTGGGGCGCACTGGCGATGGCCGTTACCGCCGGGGTCGGCTCGCTGTTCGGTGCGGTCGTCTGAGGGTTGTGCGACCGCGGCCACATTCGCCGCTTGGGCTGGCAGTGGGGCTCGTCGGCGGCGGGTGTCACCGTGCGAACTCGCAGTGCAGCGCCGTGACACCGCCCACCCGTCCTGCGTTGACGCCGATCAAGTCACGTCCGCCACGCTCCGGCCACAGTGACCGAACAGCGTGTCCCACTTCGCATCGGGTTCGTCCATGTACCAGCGAATTTTCGTTCCCATCGACGGCAGCACCACTTCGACCGCGGGGCTGGATGAAGCCATCCGGCTGGGCCAGGTCACGGGCGCGCGACTGCGTCTGATTCACGCCGTCGATGCGCTGAGCTTCGCCACCGGTTTCGAGACCGGTGCCGTTTACGCGGCCGACGTGCTGCCGCTGATGAAGCAGGCAGGGCAGCAGATCCTCGAAGAAGGCCGGGCGCGCGTGGCCGCCAGCGGCGTCATGGTGGACACGCTGCTGTTCGAGAGCTATGCCACACGCTTGTCGGACCTCATCGTCGAGCAGGCCAGGGCCTGGGATGCCGAGCTGATCGTGATCGGCACGCACGGCCGGCGCGGCATGGGCCGACTGTTTCTCGGCAGCGACGCGGAGCAGGTCGTGCGCATCTCGCCGGTGCCGGTGCTGCTGGTGCGCGCGCCCGAGGGCGAATCGGGCATCGGCTCAGCTCAACCAGCGAGCGAATCGCGAGCGGCTGCGGACCGCCCGGTCGCAACTTGACCGGCGCGACATCGAACCGCGTCAGCATCGGCATGCAGATCACGGGCACAGGCAGATGCGTGCAGACGCCCTCGAACACGACGATCCGCTTCTTTTCTGAGGCGGGGTGCTGGGCCCGGCAGGCCTGCTGATCGACGGCGAGTCGATCACCGTCGCGACGCCGTGAGCCGGCCGCGCTCAGCCGCCGGTTCTCGGTGCCGACCGGTCTGCCGCCGTGGTGCGCGTGGCGCGCCGGCGCGCCGCCATTTCGCGGCCCATCTCGCTGCGTTCGCCGGGGCGCGAGCGCGCACGGGCCTTCGGATAGATGATCGACTCTTCGAGCGCGATGTGGTCGTGCGAAAGCGCGGTGAAGACGCCCGCTCCTTCGCGCAACGCGTCGAGGTCGAAGCCGGTGTGGCCGTTCGCCACGGCTTCGAGCTGCGGCGAGAGTTCGATCCAGTCTTCCTCGAGCCAGCCGTGGTCCTGTTGCAGCCTGAGAACGGCCTGCGCGATCTCGGGGTCGGCACTGGTCGCCAGCTTCGGGAAGACGTGCCGCTCCTCGTCTTCGTGATGCTGGCGCGCGGTGGTCGAGAAGTGCCGAACGATCTCGGCCGCCAGCGTGCGCGCCTCGGTGTCCGGCCCGAGCGTCGCCAGGCGCGAGATCAGCGCGGCGAGCTTGCCGAGCGCGAACACGGTCTGGCGGTGACAGGCATCGAGAATGTCGAAGCCGTCGCGCGTGGTGGCCGCACCTGGCGGCGGGGATGACTCGTGCGTCGAATTCATGGGCAACTCCTCATGCGAATTTCGGCGGCCCGGAGCCAGCCAGCGCTTCGAGCACGCCGCCGATACCGCCCACCGCCGGCAGCGTGCGCAGGATCTTTGCGAAAACCGGCTTGTACGTCTCGCTCGCCACCGCACCGGCGAGCGGGTCGTGGTTCGTCAGGAAAGCCGCGTCGAGTTCGGCCCAGTCCGCGTCACCGAGCACGGCTTCGGCGAGCGGGAACACAAGAGTCTCCTCGGCGCGCATGTGGCTGATGTAGAAGTCCACATACATCGCCATCGATCGCCCGAAGGCGTCGCGGCGCAGCTCCCGTTGGTTGGTCTCGCACATCATCTCGAAGCCGATCAACGCATGCTGGAGTTCGCGGACCGCGTGTTCACCCTGCGCATGCTCGCGATCGAGCCTGTCCAGGATCGCATCGGTGCGCCCATCGTGCCCGCGCAGCTTCGGGAACAGCAAGCGGCTTTCTTTCGGGTGGTGATGCTTCTCGGGGAATTCGTCGACGTAGAAGAGCATCGCGCGCAACGCGGCAAAGTCGGGCACGGTGTCGTGCCGTCGATGCTCGTCGAGCAGCAGCGCGATCGAGCGCAGCATCGCCGACAGCGCGCGGTGCTCACGCAGCATGATGGTCAGGCTCGGCCGTGTCATGGCGCCCTCGACAGGATGCGTTCAGTGCGACATCAGCACCGGCAGCGTCATCGACTTCAGCACCGTGCGCGAGGCGCCGCCGAGCACCAGTTCACGCGCGCGGCTGTGGCCGTAGCAACCCATAACCAGCAAATCGGCGCTGGTGTCGGCAGCGAGCGAGAGCAGGCCTTCGCCGGGCGCCTCCGAAAGCACCGAGACGTGCGAGCGCAGCGGTGCCTGGACGCCGTGGCATCGCAGGTAATCCTCGACGGCGCTCGCCTCGCGTGCGGACGCACCGTCGTCGGCCTCGCAGGTCAGATGGATCTGGCGTGCGCGCTCCAGGAAAGGGAGGGCAGCGGTGAGGGCACGGGCCGACTCGCGTGTCGGCTTCCACGCGATCAGCACCGTCGTGCCCATTGTCGTGCACACGTCCGCGTAGGGGATCACCAACGCCGGCCGGCCGCTGCCGATCAGCACCGACGGGATGAAATCCGGCGGGATGCCGGCCGCCTCGGCGGCGCTGGTCTCGTGTTGGCCGAGCACCAGCAGGTCGGTGCACAAGACGCGCCGAATGACGCCGGGAACCAGAGGGTCGTTCTCGAGCTCGCGCCATTGCATTGGCGGCGCGATGGACGACTCCGAGCGATCGAACAGCGCCCGGGCGGTGTTGCGCCGGTCGGCGTCGATCTGGCGCAGCACCGGCACCATCTCGGCGGCGCCCTCGACCATGGCGAATGGAGCGTCGAACAAGCTCGACGTGGCGGCATAGAGCGCGGTGACGCGGGCTCCGTGGGTCACCGCCAACTCGCGGGCCACCAACAACCGGGCGGCGCTGCGCGGCGACGCGTCGAGATGCAGCAGGATGGATCGCAACGTACTCATGGCATTCTCCGTGGCCCCGTGTTGCTCAGTGACGTGGTGGCCTCATCGTGCAGCGTTCGGCGCGCGCCGACCTTGCGCTGGCGCAAGCCGGGCGCCTGCGTCGCGCCCGACGATTGCTCTATGAGTAAGCGCATCCTGATCGTCCAGGGCCACCCCGACGCGACCCGCGCGCATTTCTGTCATGCCCTGGCGGAGGCCTATGCCGCGGGTGCCGTCGCCGGCGGTCATGAGGTGAGGACGATCGCGGTCGCGCCGATCGAGTTCGCACTGCTGCGCAGCAAGGCGGAGTGGGACGAGGGCACGCTGCCGCCCGCGTTGCAACCAGCGCAGGCGGACATCCTGTGGGCCGAGCACCTTGTTCTCGTCTTTCCGCTGTGGCTCGGCGGCATGCCGGCCCTGCTCAAGGGTTTCCTCGAACAGGTCGCACGCCCGGGCTTCGCGGTCTCGAACACCGAGGGTGGATCGTTCCCGAAGAAGCTGCTCGCCGGTCGGTCGGCCCGCGTGGTGGTGACGATGGGCATGCCGGCCTTGATCTACCGCTGGTACTTCCGCGCCCACAGCCTGAAGGCGCTCGAGCGCAACATCCTCGGCTTCGTTGGCTTCGCGCCGATCCACGAAACGCTCGTCGGCTCGGTCGAAGGCCTGAGTCCCGAGCAACGCGAGGGGTGGCTGGCCAAGCTCGGCGCGCTCGGGCGCGCGGGCCACTGACGCCGTCGCGTCGCGCATGTGCTGGGCACAGCACAAGGCACCAGCCCTTGACGCCGATCAAACGCGGCCGCTGCCGCTTCGCACAACATCAACGCATCCCGTTCGTTCTGGAGACGCAGATGAAGATCCTCTTGCCTGTAGACGGCAGCGAGCACACGAAGCGCATGCTCAGCTACATCGCTGCCCATGACGAGTTGCTGGGCCCCGGCCACGATTACACGATCCTCACCGTGGTCACGCCGGTGCCCGCGTATGCGACGCGCTTCCTGGAGCGCAGTACCGTCGATGGCTACTACGACGAGCAGGCCGAGCAGGTGTTGAAGCCGGTGCGAGCATTCGCCGAACAGCAGCACTGGAAGGTTCGCGTGGCGCACACCCATGGGAACGCCGCCGAGTCGATCGCCGCGCGCGCTGCCGCCGACAAAGCCGACCTGATCGTGATGGGCACGCACGGCCACTCGGCGCTCGGCAACGTGGTGCTGGGTTCGGTCGCGAGCGGTGTGTTGGCGCGCAGCAAGGTGCCGGTGCTGCTGATTCGTTGAGGGCGGGGCGCAGGTCGTCACAGCCGGATGAACACACTCGCCGCAGTCGACGCCGACGTGCCGGAGTTGGTGCGCGAGCGATCCGTGATCGACGATCCGGCCGAACTCGAGGCGTTCACGCGCTGGCAGCCGGCGACCGACGGGCGGCGCATCGCCGAGTCGTCGCTGCGCATCGGCGGCATGCACTGTGCCGCGTGCGCGGGTGTGATCGAACGCGCGCTCTCCACCGTGCCCGGCGTCGTCGGCGCCAGTGTGAGCGCCGCGGCGCACTGCGCGACCGTGCGCTGGGACGCCACGCTCACCCGGCCATCGGACTTGGTGCGCGCGATCGAAGCGGCAGGCTACGAGGCGGTGCCCGACACCGCCACGGCCGCCCGCGCGTTGCGTCGCCGGGAGGCCCGCACCGCACTGTGGCGATTGTTCGTTGCCGGCTTCTGCGCGATGCAGATCATGATGTTTGCCGCGCCGGCCTACCTGAGCGCGCCCGGCGATCTGGCGCCAGACCACAAGCATCTGCTCGACTGGGGCGGCTGGCTGCTGACACTGCCGGTGATGGGCTTCTCGGCCGCGCCGTTCTTCGCCGGCGCGTGGGCCTCGCTGCGCCATCGGCGCATCGGCATGGACGTCCCGGTGGCGATCGGCATCGCGGTCGCATTCGTCGCCAGCAGCGGCGCCGCTTTCGACCCCGGCGGCCTGTTCGGCTCCGCGGTCTGGTTCGATTCGCTGACGATGTTCGTGAGCTTCCTGCTCGGTGGCCGCTTTCTCGAGATGCGCGCGCGCCACCGTGCCGAGCTGGCACTCGAAGCCGCGCTGACCCAGCTGCCGCTGACGGCGCTGCGCCTCGCGCCCGACGGTGGCGTCGAGACGATCAGTGCCAAGCGCTTGCGCGCCGGTGACCGCGTGCGCGTTCCGGTCGGCCAGGTGTTCCCGGCCGATGGTGTGCTCACCGAAGGGGCGACACAGGCCGACGAGGCGCTGCTGACGGGCGAGTCGCGTCCGGTGGCCAAGGCCTGCGGCGACGGCGTGATCGCGGGCAGCCTGAATCGGGGCGCGCCGGTGGTGATGCGGGTCGATCGGGTCGGGCCGGACACGCGCTACGAGGCCATCGTCGCGCTGATGCGCTCGGCCCGCACGCAACGGCCGGCGATGGTCGCGGCGGTCGATCGCTGGGCCGCGCCGTTCACATGGTGCGTGCTGCTGCTCGCTGCGCTCGCGGGCATCGCCTGGAGCGTGATCGATCCCGCGCGCGTGGTGTGGGTGATGGTGTCGGTGCTGATCGTGACGTGTCCGTGCGCGCTGTCGCTGGCGGCGCCGAGCGCGCTGCTCGCGGCGGCCGGCGCGATGGGGCGCCGCGGGCTGCTGTTGCGACGCATGGATGCGATCCAGGGCCTGGCGCGCATGCGCACGCTGTTCGTCGACAAGACCGGCACCTTGACCGAAGGGTGCTTGCGCTGCGTCGAGGTGCAGCGACTCGGCGGCGCCGGCGCGGAGACGACCGAGTCGCTGCAGCAGGTCGCCGCGTCGCTCGCGGCATGGTCGAACCACCCGCTGGCGGCGGCGCTGCGCGAGTCGTTCGACGCGCCCGCGATGGCCTGGCGCGATGTGCACGAACTGCCGGGGCAGGGGCTCGAAGGCACCGACGCGGGCGGTGCACATTGGCGCCTCGGCGCGGCCGCGTGGGCGGGCGCGCAGCCGGTCGACACGGGCAGCGCCGCGCAGACCTTGCTGATGCGCGACGGCCAGCCGCTGCTCCGATTTGCGTTCGACGAGCGCCTGCGCGACGGTGCCGCCGCGGCGGTGGCCGCACTGCGAGACGATGGCGTCGAGGTTCGCTTGCTGTCGGGCGACGACCCGGCGCGCGCACAGCGCATCGCCACGACGCTGGCGCTCGCATCGGCCAGCGGAGCGATGTCGCCGGCTGACAAGCTGGCCGCCGTCATCGCCGCGCAGCAGCGCGGCGAGATCGTCGCGATGCTCGGCGACGGTATCAACGACGCGCCGGTGCTGGCCCAGGCCGATGTGTCGTTCGCGATGGGCGACGGCGCCCTCGTCGCACGCACCGAGGCCGACGCCGTGCTGGTCTCGAACCGGCTGGGTGATCTGGTGCGAGCGCGTGTGCTGGCGCGCAGGACGCTGCGCGTGCTGCGCCAGAACTTCGTCTGGGCCGCGGCCTACAACGCGGCCTGCGTGCCGCTCGCGCTCGTCGGCTGGATGCCACCGTGGGCTGCCGGGCTGGGCATGGCGGCCAGTTCGCTGTTCGTCGTGCTCAATTCGTTGCGCCTGGCGCGTTGAGGCGCGCACGATGGACATCCTGTACCTGCTGATCCCGATGTCGGTCGCGCTCGTGCTGTTCATTCTCGGCGTGTTCGCGTGGGCGGTGCACAGCGGCCAATTCGACGAGCTCGAGCGCGAAGGCGAGCGGATCTTTGTCGATCACGCGGGTCGGCTTGATCTGCATCAAGTCGCATCGCCGACACGCACGGAAGAATCTCGACGAACCGAATAACTCGATCAGAGGGAGCAACCAGATGGCCCACGAAGGCGCGCCGGGCGCAAATGCGAGCGCAGCGGTCTACGACGACACGGTGGTGCGCAATTTCGCGATCGCCGCCGTCGTCTGGGGTGTGGTTGGCATGACGGTCGGCGTGTTGATCGCCGCGCAGCTGACGTGGCCCGAACTCAACTTCGGCATCCCGTGGCTGAGCTACGGGCGGCTGCGGCCCTTGCACACCAACGCGGTGATCTTCGCGTTCGGCGGCTGCGCGCTGATGGCGACGAGCTACTACGTCGTGCAGCGGACCTGCCAGGTGCGCCTGATCTCGAGCACCCTCGCTGCGCTGCACTTCTGGGGTTACCAGGCGGTGATCGTGCTCGCCGCCATCTCGCTGCCGCTGGGCATCACGCGTGGCAAGGAATACGCCGAACTGGAGTGGCCGATCGCGATCCTGCTCGCGGTGGTGTGGGTGATCTACGCGATCGTGTTCTTCGGCACCGTTGGCATTCGGCGCGTGCGCCACATTTATGTGGCGAACTGGTTCTACGGCGCGTTCATCATCGCCGTGGCGCTGCTGCATATCGTCAACGGCGCGGTGATTCCGGTGAGCCTGACGAAGAGCTACTCGGTCTACGCCGGCGTGCAGGACGCGATGGTGCAGTGGTGGTACGGCCACAACGCGGTCGGCTTCTTCCTGACCGCGGGTTTCCTCGGGATGATGTACTACTTCATCCCGAAGCAGGCCGAGCGGCCGATTTACAGCTACCGCTTGTCGATCGTGCACTTCTGGGCGCTGATCTTCACCTACATGTGGGCCGGGCCGCACCACCTGCATTACACCGCGTTGCCCGACTGGGTGCAGAGCGTGGGCATGGTGTTCTCGCTCGTGCTGCTCGCGCCGAGCTGGGGCGGCATGATCAACGGCATCATGACCTTGAGCGGCGCTTGGCACAAGCTGCGCGACGACCCGATCCTGAAGTTCCTGATCGTGAGCTTGTCGTTCTACGGCATGTCCACGTTCGAGGGGCCGATGATGTCGATCAAGACGGTGAATTCGCTGTCGCATTACACCGACTGGAACATCGCCCACGTGCACTCGGGCGCGCTCGGCTGGGTCGGCTTCATCACGATCGGCTCGCTGTACTACCTGATCCCGCGCATGTTCGGGCAGACGAAGATGTACAGCGTGCGCGCGATCGAGTTGCACTTCTGGATCTCCACCGTGGGCGTGGTGCTGTACATCGCCGCGATGTGGATGGCCGGTGTGATGCAGGGCCTGATGTGGCGCGCGGTGAACCCCGACGGCACGCTCGTCTACAGCTTCGTCGAGAGCGTGAAAGCGACCTTCCCGTTCTACATCGTGCGGCTGTGCGGCGGCTTGCTCTACCTGAGCGGCATGCTGCTGATGGTGTGGAACGTGGCCAAGACCGCCACCCGCGGGCGCTACCAGCCGGTGCGCATTCCGCTCGTGGCCGCCCATGCACAAGCCACCTGAAACCTGGAGATCGACATGACGCGCCCCGACGCACCGAAGGCCGCCGGCTTCTCGCACGCCACCATCGAGACCAACAACCTGCTGATGATCGTGTTGATTCTGCTCACGCTCGCGGTGGGCGGGCTGGTCGAGATCGTGCCGCTGTTCTTCCAGCGCTCGACGACCGAGCCCGCCGCGGGCCTCAAGCCCTACACGCCGCTGCAACTCGCGGGGCGCGACGTGTACCTGCGCGAAGGCTGCTACGGATGCCACTCCCAGATGATCCGGCCGCTGCATGCCGAGACGCTGCGCTACGGCCACTACTCGACGGCCGGCGAGTTCGTCTACGACCACCCGTTCCAGTGGGGCAGCAAGCGCACCGGGCCGGACCTGCAGCGCGTCGGTGGGCGCTACAGCGACGAGTGGCATCGCCTCCACCTCGAGAACCCGCGCGACCTCGTGCCCGAGTCGAACATGCCGGCGTATCCATGGCTCGCGCAAGGCGCACTGCGCCCGGAAGACATGGCGCCGAAGATGCGCGCGCTGCGCCGGGTAGGCGTGCCCTACACCGACGACGAGATCGCCAAGGCCGGCGACGAGGTGCGTGGCAAGAACGACCTCGACGCGCTGGTGGCTTATCTGCAGGTGCTCGGCACCGCGCTGAAGTGAGGAGGGCGGCCATGGACCTGAACGATCTTCGCAATGGGGTGACGCTGTTGTCGTTCGCGATCTTCGCGGGCATCTTGATCTGGGCGCTGGCGCCGCGCAACCGCGTTCGTTTCGACGAGGCACAGTGGTTGCCGTTCGAAGGCGAGTTGCCGGATGCATCGCGGCCGGAGGCGCGCCATGAGTGACTTCTTCTCCGTCGGCTGGTCGGTCTACATCGCCGCGGCCACGATCCTCGGCCTGCTCGGATGCCTTGCGCTCCTGGCCATCGCGAGCAAGTCGAAGGCGTCCTCCGACGACGAGGCCGACCATACCTGGGACGTCGACCTCAAGGAACTCAACAACCCGTTGCCGCGCTGGTGGATGGGATTGTTCGTGATCACGATCGTGTTCGCTGGCGTGTATCTCGCGCTCTACCCGGGCCTGGGCAGCGCGGCCGGCGTGCTGCAATGGAGCAGCGCGGGCCAGTTCCAGGCAGAGCAGAAAGCGGCGGTCGCCGAGATGGCGCCGGTGTACGCCAAGTACGCGGCGATGGCCGTCCCCGAGCTGGCCCGTGACCCGCGCGCGATGGCCATCGGCGAGCGCCTCTTCATCAACAACTGCGCGGCGTGCCACGGTTCGGATGCGAAAGGCAGCAAGGGCTTCCCGAACCTGACCGACGACGACTGGCTGCATGGCGGCACGCCCGAGAAGATTGTCGAGACCATCACGCAGGGGCGTGTCGGCATGATGCCGCCGATGGCCGCGGCGGTGGGCAGCGCCGCCGACGTGAGCCATGTCGCGCACTACGTGCTGAGCCTGTCGGGCAGCCCGCACGACCCGATCGCCGCTGCGGCGGGACGCGCCAAGTTCGGCGCGTGTGCCGCGTGCCATGGTGTCGACGGCAAGGGCAACCAGGCACTCGGTGCGCCGAACCTGACCGACAAGATCTGGCTGCACGGCTGGGGTGAAGATGCGATCGTCGCGATCGTCAACAACGGCAAGACCAACACCATGCCCGCGCAGGGCCAGCGGCTCGGCGCCGAGCAGATCCACGTGCTCGGTGCCTACGTCTGGAGCCTGTCGCAATCCGGTCGAGCGACCGCCGCCAAGTGATCCCTCGGCGCGTCATCCCGATCGCTGCGGCGGCCGACGACGCGGCCGGCGCGGTGGTGTCGATGTACCAGGCGCAGCAGAAGATCTATCCGCGTTCGGTCGGCGGCTGGTTCGCGGCCTGGCGCTGGCTGCTGGTCTGGGGCACGCAGCTGCTGTTCTACGGGCTGCCGTGGCTGGTGTGGAACGGGCGCCAGGCCATGCTGTTCGATCTCGGCGCGCGACGCTTCTACATCTTCGGCCTGGTGCTGTACCCGCAGGACTTCATCTACCTCACCGGGCTGCTCGTCATCTCGGCCTACGGCCTGTTCCTGTTCACCGCGGTGGCCGGTCGCCTGTGGTGCGGCTTCGCCTGCCCGCAGACCGTCTACACCGAGATCTACCTGTGGGTCGAGCGCCGCCTCGAAGGCGACCGCGGCGCGCGCATGAAGCTCGACGCCGGGCCGTGGACGCTCGAAAAGTGGTTGCGCAAGGGCGGCAAGCAGGTCATCTGGATCGCGATCGGTCTGTGGACCGGCTTCACCTTCGTCGGCTACTTCACACCGATCCGCACGCTTGGCGCCGAGGCGCTGTCACTGAGCTTCGGACCCTGGGAATGGTTCTGGGTCTTGTTCTACGGCTTTGCGACCTACGGCAACGCCGGCTACATGCGCGAGCAAGTCTGCAAGTACATGTGCCCGTATGCGCGCTTCCAGAGCGCGATGTTCGACAAGGACACGATGATCGTCAGCTACGACTCCGTGCGTGGCGAGCCGCGCGGCTCGCGTGCGCGCTCCGTCAAGCACACCGAGCTGGCTGCGCAGGGCAAGGGCGAGTGCATCGACTGCACGTTGTGCGTGCAGGTCTGCCCGACCGGCATCGACATCCGCGAAGGCCTGCAATACGAGTGCATCAGCTGCTCGGCCTGTATCGACGTGTGCGACGGTGTCATGGACAAGATGAGCTATCCGCGCGGGTTGATCCGCTTCGCGACGCAGAACGGCCTGAATCAACGCTGGGGCCGCACCGAGATGCTCAAGCGTGTCTTGCGGCCGCGCGTGCTCATCTACACCGCCGTGTTGCTCGGCATCTGTGCAGCGCTCGGCGCGAGCCTGGCCGTGCGCAGCCCGTTCCGCGTCGACGTGGTGCGCGATCGCGGCGCGCTGGCGCGCCAGGTGCAGGACGGACGGGTCGAGAACGTCTACCGCTTGCAGGTGATGAACGCGGCCGAGTCGACGCAGCGTTTCCACATCGCCGTGGCGGGCTTGCAAGGCGCGACGTTGATGAATCCGGCGGAGGTCGAGGTCGGTCCCACCGAGTCCCGCTGGGTGCCGGTCAGCGTGCAGATACCGCCCGAGACCGCACGCGCAATCGGCGCCGGTGCGCACCCGATGCGCTTCGAGATCACACGCGCAGCAGACGGTTCGGCTGCGGCGGTGACGAGTGAAAAGTCCACCTTTGTCGTGCCTCGTTAAAACAGGAGTCGACCATGCAAACGAACGATGTGTCCCGACCCGGCGGCGGCGAGCCGTCGCTGCCGTGGTGGCGGTTCGGGGTCGTGTGGTTTGCGCTCGGGTTGCCGGCGGTGGTCGTGGTGGCCAGCCTGGTCACGGGCGGCATCGCATGGCGGTACGCCGATCGGCCCATCGTCGAAGCGCAGCCCGGCCAGGCCGCCCAGGAGCCGGCGGTGCGCGCGCGCAACCACGTCACCACCCCGAAGCGCTGACAGCCCCCGCGATGAAACAGCGCCAAGCCGACGCCACGCGACCATCCGGAGCAACGCCGCCGTGATGCGCCGCGCGATGACGATCCTCTGGCCGGCGTTTCTGATGGCCGGCGTGCTCGAGGCGCTGGTGTTCGCGGTCGTCGATCCGGGCGAGTTGCACTGGTTCGGTGGCCCCGCGATCGGCTGGTCGGCGCAGGCGGTGTACACCGTTTCGTTCCTGATCTTCTGGTTCGTGATCTCGACGGCCGGCGCACTCAGCACTCTGCTCGCCATCGAACCGGATGACGGGAATGCGCGGGGCGCCGACCGCCTTCACTGGCCCTGATGGACGCACCCTTGATGCTCGCTGGCCTGGCGCTGGGCGCTGCCGCTTCGCCGCATTGCGCGGCGATGTGCGGCGCGCCCTGCGCAGCCCTGACCGGCGGTTGCCGGCGCAGCGCGGGTGGCTTTCATCTCGGGCGCGTGCTCAGCTACGCGGCCGGCGGTGCGGTGGCCGCCGGCAGCGTCGGCCTGCTCGCCGAATGGTCGCGTGCAGCGCCGGTGCTGCGGCCGCTGTGGGTGCTGTTGCATCTCGCGCTGCTCGCGCTTGGCTTGTGGTGGCTGACGACGGGCCGGCAGCCGCGTGGCATGGCGCGCGGCACGGTCACGCCGATCCACTTCATCGCGCGCGGCACGCGGCCGGTGCGATCGGCGCTTGCCGGCCTGGCATGGGTCGCGTGGCCCTGCGCCGCGTCGCAAAGCGCCTTGCTGCTCGCGGCGCTCGCGAGCAGCCCGCAGGGCGGGGCGCTCGTCATGGCGGCATTCGCCGCCGCGTCGATGCCGGCGCTGGCGATCGGGCCCTGGGCCTGGGCCCGATGGCAGTCGGTGCGGGGTGTCCCGTCCGTGGCGCGCGCGCCGGTGGCAACGCTGGGCTTTCGGGTCGCCGGGCTCGGCCTCGTCGCGGGCTCGGGATGGGCGCTCGGCGAGGGGCTTTGGCAAAGCGTCGCGGCGTGGTGCGGCGTCTGAACGGCGGCCGGGGCATCGAGCGTCACGCGCTTCACGACCAGCGCGTTCCTGCGTGCCCAGCCCGGGTTCGCGAGCGAACGCGGGATCGACTGACCGTTGCGAGCCTTACAGCGTTGCCGCCAGCCGCGCGAGCTGGTCGGTTGCGATGCCCCAGCCCTCGTGGAACCCCATCTTCTCGTGCGCGCTGCAATCCTCGGCCGTCCAGTGGCGTGCCCGCGCGGTGTAGCGCGTCTTGCCGCCCTCGTCCTCGAACGTGAGGATGCCGGTGAAGAACGGTTTGGCCGATGGCACCCAGGCGGACGTGTAGGCGTCGGTGAACACGAGACGCTCGTTCTCGACGACCTCGAGGTAAATGCCGCGGTTGGGCACCTGCGTGCCGTCGGGGCCTTGCATCGTGATCACGCTGGAGCCGCCGGCGCGCGCGTCGACCTCGGCCGCGATGGTCTTCCAGGGCGGTGGTGTGAACCACTGGACGATCAGCGCCGGTTCGATCCAGCAGCGGAACAGCTTGTCGCGCGGCACCTCGATCAGGCGCGTGAGAACGAGTTCGTGGGCGGCTTCGCTGGCGGTCGTGGTCGGGGGCATGGTGCTCTCCTGGCGTGATGCTCCAAGCCTGAAATCTGCCACAACCACGAACCCAGCAGACCGCCATCGAGCCTGCACCGGGCGGTGGATGCGCTCGCCGCGATAATCTGCAGCCCCGTACCGGCATCGTTCGCCGCGCCGGGTCGAGCCCCCATGTCCACGCCGCCGATCATGAATTCGACCCGCCCGCCCGCGCTCGTGCGCCGACCGTTGCGCACCTGGGCGCGCGACCTTCTCCCCGCGCGCATGACCATCGATGCGCGCGAGCGCGCGCGGGTCGTGCTGGGTGCGGCGATCGGCATGCTGCTCACCGGCCTGCTGTGCCGCGCCATCGGAGCGAACGCGGCCGCGTTGCCGTGGCTCGTGGCGCCGATCGGTGCCAGCGCCGTGCTCGTGTTCGGCGTGCCCGGCAGCCCGATGGCGCAACCCTGGGCAGTGGTTGCCGGCAACGTCGTGTCCGCGCTCGTCGGCATCGTCTGCGTGCAGACGTTCGGCACCGGGCCGGCGATCGCGGCGCTCGCCGTCGGGCTCGCGATCGCGCTGATGTTCGGCTTGCGCTGCCTGCATCCGCCGGGCGGTGCGTGCGCGCTCTTCACCGTCATGGGTGGCGTCAACGATCTGCATTTCGCGCTTGCGCCGGTGATGCTGAATTCGGTCGTGCTGGTCGCCGCGGGCATCGCGTACAACAGCGTCACGCGCCGGCGCTACCCGCACGGCCAGCTGGCGACGGTCGCGGCGCCACCCGACGCGAGTGCGCCGCGCTTCAGCGAGGCCGATCTGGACGCCGTCATCGCGCGCCACAACCAGGTGCTGGACATCGGCCGCGACGAGCTTCAAACGCTGCTCGGTCAGGCCGAGCTGCAGGCCTACCAGCGCAAGATGGGCGCGATCCGCTGCGGCGATGTCATGTCGCGCAATGTTGCGGTGGTGGCATTCGGCACGCTGCTGGAGGAGGCCTGGGCACTGCTGCGCTCGCGTGGCATCAAGGCCTTGCCGGTGGTCGATCGGGCCTCGCGCATCGTCGGCATCGTCACGCTGGCCGATTTCCTGCGCGGCGCCGAACTCGACCTGCACCCCGGTTGGGCCGATCGGCTGCGTTCGATGCTGCGCGCGACGACCACATCGCACTCCGACAGGGCCGAGGTGGTCGGCCAGATCATGACGCGCACGGTCCGGGTCGCGAGCGCGGATCGGCCGCTCGGCGAACTCGTGCCGCTGTTCGCCGCCACCGGCCACCACCACATCCCGATCATCGACGCCGAGCAGCGGCTGGTGGGCATCATCACCCAATCCGACCTGGTCGCGGCGCTCTGCAAATAGCCGTCGCTCACGTCCGGCTGAAGAGCAACACCGAGTTCGTTCCGCCGAAGGCGAATGAATTGCTGATGGCGGCTTGCAGCGCCGGCGCCGGCGTGTTCGCCTCGCGCACCAGATTCATCTGGCAGGCCGGATCGATCGCCTCGCCGTGGGCGTTCGGCGGCAGCATGCCGCGATGCAGAGCCAGCACCGTGATGACGGCTTCGAGCGCGCCGGCTGCGCCCAGCAGGTGGCCGTGCAGCGCCTTGGTGGAGCTGACGCGCAGCTGATCGAACGCGTCGCCCCAGACCGCCGCCAGCGCGTCGCGCTCGACCACGTCGCCGATGCGCGTGGCCGTGCCGTGCGCGTTGCAGTAGCCCACATCGCGTGCCTGCAGGCCGGCCTGGCGCAGCGCGGCGCGCAGTGCGCGCGCCTGGCCGGGCGCATCCGGCTTGGTCAGGTGCGTGGCATCGCAGCTGATGCCCCAGCCTGTGAGCTCCGCGTAGCGGCGCGCGCCGCGCCGGCGCGCGCGCTCCGCTGATTCGAGGATCAGGAAGGCCGCGCCTTCGCCGAGGCAGAAGCCGCTGCGCTCGCTCGCGAATGGTCGGACCGCGCGGGGCGCGTCGCCCGGCTCGAACGTGGCGAGCGTCTGCATCGCCTGCCATGCGAGCACGACGCCGGGCACGATCAGCGCCTCGCTGCCGCCGGCGATGGCCAGATCGACATCGCCGCGCTGCACCGCCTTGGCCGCCTCGGCGATGGCGATCGCGGACGACGCGCAGGCGACCGAGTAGGTCAGCACCGGGCCGTGAACGCCGTGGCGCATCGCCACCTGCGCCGCCGGCGCGTTCGGCATGAACGCGGGGATGGTGAGCGGCGGCACGCGCCCACCGCCCGCGTAAGCAGTCTCGAGCGCCGCCGCGCCGCCCATGCCGCAGCCGGCGAACACGCCGATGCGTTCGGGGTCAACGTCACCGGCCGCGCCGGCGTCGCGCATCGCCAGGTCGGCGGCGGCCACCGCGAGCTGGCTGACCCGATCGACGCCGGCGAGTTGCAGTTTGGTGAACCAGCGCGAGGCGTCGAAAGCGGCCGTTGCCGCAGCCGCCGGCTTCGCCAGCTCGGGGAAGACCGACTGCACCGCCGACTCGCCGCGCATCAGAGCCGCGAACACCGCCTGCCGGTCATCGCCGTGCGGCGAGATGAGGCCCAGCCCGGTGACAGCGACCGTGTTCACGCGGGCTTCTTCTGCGCGACCAGCTTGTCCACCAGCGCGGCGAGCTGTGCCAGCGTGTCGATGTTCGAGTCTTCGTCAGACATCGAGATGCCGAACTTGTCCTCGATCGCGAACAGGAATTCGACCAGCGCCAGCGAGTCGAAGCCCTTCTCGCGCATCGAGGCGTTCGGGTCGAGGGTCGCGGCGTCGATGTCGAATTTCTCGTGGACCAGGTCCTGCAATTCCTTCAGCGAACTCATGTGCCCTCGTCGGTTTTGATCATCATATCCGCCCGATTCGGCGGCCGGGCCAGGGCCTGTTAGCGCTATGGGAGGGCACGCGCCGATGCCCCGCAGGGCGCAGGGCAAGGCGCGAGGGAGGCCGTGTGCCTATGGCACACAACGACCGAGCAACGCGGCCCTGCGCCCTGCGGGGCATCGGCCCTGCGGGTGATCTCAGCAAACAGCTGCCGGCGGCGTTGCAAATGCTCGCCGTAGGCGCGACTACGGCTGCGCTTTGCGCCTTGCCGTCCGCTATTTGCTGAGTCACGCGTGCCCTCCCATAGCGCTAACAGGCCCCAGGGCGCCAGCGCAGCGAAGGCCATGCAAACGCGATGCCCAGCAGCGCGCCCGCGGCCACGTCGAGCACCACGTGCTGCTTGACGAGCAGCGTCGAGGCGACGATCGCGACGAACCAGATGCGGTTGACCACGCGCAAGCCGCCAGGCGCGCCGGCCCGGCGCAGCACGTCTTCGAGCCGGATCACCGTGAACATCGCGATCGCCACGTGCATCGAAGGGCAGGCGTTGCCGGCGGCGTCCACGCCTTGCAGGGTCGCGAAGCCGGCGAAACCGGTCACGTCGATCAGCAGCGGTGGCACTTGCGTGGGCCAGAAATAGAAGCAGGCCAGGCCGGTCAGACACAGCGCGGCGGCCCACAGGCCGTAGACCACCAGCTCGAGAAACCGCATCTGCAACCCGGGCGCCGTGCCGATGTACAGCCACAGCGAGAGGTAGGCGAACAGCGCCTGCGGCTGGAATGGAATGAGGTGGTCGAGCGCCGTCAGCGGCATCACCGCGACCGGGTGAACCGGGTGTCGGAGCAGGTGGAAATAGGCAACGAAGAAGAGCCAGGTGAAGGCCGTGATGCCGACCAGCTTCAGGGCCAGCATGCGCCGCATCCGCAGGCCGATCTCGGTCGTCCAGAGCCGCGGAAGGGAAGGCGCTGCCGGCAATTGGGTCGGATCGGTGGCGGTGTCCAAGCGTGCGATCTTGCCTCAGAGTGTCGGTGGCGCGAATGGCCGGCGCATGATTTCTCGCGGTTGCGGATATTTACCCCGCGGCGTGCCATCGCGTCGAGAATGCGGCTTTGCCCGCGCCTCGATGGGCCTCGTTCCCGTCGTTCGATCATCCGCCATGCGACTTGATTCCCTGTTTGCGGCAGGCCTCGCGATCTCGCTGATCGCCGGCTGCCAGACCACGCCGCCAGCCAAGGCCACGGCCGGTGTGCCGGCGCCCTCCACGGGGTCCGCACCGTTGCCGCCGCCGCGGCAGCCGGCGCCCAACCCCGTGACCAAGGCGGCGGCGACCAAGGCCAATCTGGCGATCGAGAAGCTGCGGCTGGCCGAATTGTTCCGCGGCACGCCGGTGCTGTTCGCGCTGCAACCCGACGGCAGCCTGCGCGCCGATGTGCCGCTGCAGTTCTCGTTCGATGCGGGCAAGGCCGTGATCAAGCCGCCGCTGGCCGCGGTGCTCGACCGCATCGCCGCCGGGCAACGCGACGAATCGACCCACGTCGTTGTGCACGCGCCGGCCGATGCTGCGGCGAAAGCGCTCGCCGGCGAACGTGCCACAAGCGTGCGCGAGTACCTCGTCGCGCGCGGGCTCGCCGACGCGCGCGTCGGCGTCGCCGCGCCGGTGGGTGCGACGGTGGTGCGCGTCGTCGTCGCCGACGCGGCGCCGATGTGACGCTCGGCAGGCCGAGCCGCCGCGCGCGTCCCCCCGAGGGGGCCCGATCAACGTCGCACGAGCTCGAGCCGGCCGGCCTGCGCGCTGGCAAGCCGACGCGCCTGCGCGATGCTGGCTTGAACCTCGCGCTCCATCGGGCTGTCGGGCGGCTCGAGTTGCGCGAGGCGTTCCCAGTGCTGTGTGGCGGCGTCGTAGTCGCTGCGGTCGAGTGCGAGCGTGCCGGCCAGCGACAGGGCCCGCGTGCTCTTCGGATCGATGCGCAGCGCGCGATCTACGAGGCGCTGCGGGTCGTCGGCGACCGTGCGCTTGCTCGTGACGGCGGCCGAGAAGGCGTACTCGGTCAGCAAGGTGGCGTCGTCCGGACGCAAACGCGCCGCGTTGCGGAAGGCGGCCACCGCCTGCGCATGCCGGCCCTGCGCGGCGTGCGAGCGGCCCAGCACCTGCCAGCCGTCCGCGTCGACCGGGTGCTCGTTCAAGGAGGCGTCCGCGTGCGATCCTTGGCTCGTGGCGGAGGTGCGGATCGTCGCGCGATCGAACCGTTCGGTCGACCGCAGCCAGGCGTAGCCGCCGGCTGCCACCAGAATGGCCAGTGCGGTTGAAGCAGGCAGCACGAACAGTCGCATGGCGGCACTCCTCGGCGGACGGTGGGACGCTGCCGAGTTGCAAGACCCGGGCCGCCAAGCGGCCCGACGGCAGGCGCGGGTCGGTCGCAACGTGCGGCACACCGCAAGCGCGTCGTGCGCCCGACACATCCGGATACGAACGCGTGTGGAATAGCCGAGTTCGCGAGGTTGCGCCTGCTCACACCTTTCGCAACCGCACGCACCCGCGCCTGAAATTGGTCGCTAACGTCACAAATCAGGCGGCGCGTTTGTGATCCGGGGAACAAATAGCGGCAGCTTGGCAGGTCGGCCGGGCCAGTTGGTTGCGGGCATGTGATCTGCGTCCACCAAGGCGGATCGGCGCGATCTGTGACAAAAAAACTCGTCGACCACCTGTGAGGGGATTGGCAACACCATGTTCGGCATATCAAAAGTCTTGCACACACCAGGCCGCGTTGCTGCCGGGCTCCTCCAGCCGGTGATGACCGGCGCCTGGATGAAGCGCGAAGAAGCCATCATGGGCACCTCGATCAGCGTCGAGCTGTGGGCCGACGACCGTGCCGAGGGCGAAGCCGCCATCTCCGCGGTCATGGACGAGATGCACCGCATTGATCGCTGCATGAGCCCGCACAAGCCGGATTCCGAACTCTCGCGCATCAACCGCGGTGCGGCGCTCGCGCCGGTGCTGCTGAGCGCCGAGATGGCGCGCCTGCTGATCCGCGCCAAGGAATTTTCGGCACTCTCCGAGGGCGCATTCGACATCACCTATGCCGTGGTCGGCCAGCTCTACGACTACCGCCAGGGCATTCGCCCGAGCGACGCTGCACTGTCGCGCGCCTGCACGCTGGTCGGCTGGCGCAACCTGATCATCGAGCCGCACCCGATCGACCCGAACGCGAAAACCGTGCGCTTCGCACTGCGCGGCATGCGCATCGATCTCGGCGGCTTCGCCAAGGGCCATGCGGTGGACAACGCCACCGCGATCCTGCGCGCTCGCGGCATCCAGCACGCCAACGTCAGCGCCGGCGGTGACAGCCGCGTCATCGGCGACCGGCGCGGCCGCCCCTGGACCATCGGGGTTCGCGATCCACGCCGTCCCGGCGAGATGGTCGCGATGCTGCCGCTTGAAGACGTCTCGATCTCGACCTCGGGCGACTACGAGCGCTACTTCGATGCCGACGGCGTGCGTCATCACCACCTGATCGACCCGGCCACCGGCCGCTCGCCGCGCAGCGTGCACAGCGTGACGATCCTTGCCGAGGACGGCCTCACGACCGAGGCGCTGTCGAAATGCGTGTTCGTGCTCGGCGTTGAAAGAGGCCTGCGGCTGATCGAGTCGCAACCCGGTGTCGACGCGGTCATCGTCGACGCCGCCGGGGCATTGCATTACTCCACGGGCCTGCTCTACGCGGACCCGCAGACCCGTCAATAGCGTTCGAATGACAACAAACAGGAGAGGCCGATGAACAAGCTCTGGACCCTTGGTACGGTGGCGCTGGCGGCAACGCTCGCGGCATGCAGCGGTGGCAGCACGAGCGAGTCGAACACCGTGACGGTGGCGGGTGACGTGCCGATCGCGTATGCGATGCGCGTCAACACGATCTCGATGAACCCGACCAACGGCGGCCCGAGCGCGCCCGGCGGCGACCTGATGATCCGCGAGAAATCGTCGGCCAGCGCGACCGAGCACAACATCACCGCCCAGTTCACGCAGGGCAAGGGCGATGCGACCGGGCCCGAAGTGTCGTACGACGGCAAGAAGATCGTGTTCGCGATGCGCTGCCCGACCGACAACACCTCGACCATCGACGGCAAGCCGGCCTGCACCGGCCGCTGGAACATCTGGGAATACGACATGAGCGCCAGTGCGACGGGCGGGGGGGGCCTCACCGGCGGCAGCTTCCGTCGCATCACGAGCTCTGCGGATGCCGACGACATCGATCCGGCGTACCTGCCCGCGGGCAAGGGCTTCGTGTTCTCCTCGAACCGGCAGGACAAGTCGCACATCAACCAGGCGCTGGGCAAGACCTATTTCGCGCTCGACGAATACGAGCGCGAGCGCGTGTTCAACCTGCACACCGTGGACGCCAAGGGCGAGAACCTGGCGCAGATCTCGTTCAACCAGAGCCATGACCGCAGCCCGACCGTGCGCCTGAACGGCGACATCATGTTCTCGCACTGGGATCACGTCGGCGGCCGCAACCACTTCAAGGTGTTCCGCGCCAAGCCGGACGGCACCGACCTGTTCGTGCTGTATGGCGCGCACAGCGACGGCAACAGCTTCCTGCACCCGCGCGACATGGACCCGAAGGGCAAGTACGCCGGCTTCATCGCCTCCGACCTGATGCCGCTGTCGCGCACTCATGAGGGCGGGGCGCTGGTATTCATCGACGCCGCGCACTACTCGGAGCAGAACACGCCGGCCGATTCGGGCGTGCCGAAGACCGGTGGCCAGACGCAGCCCACCGCGCAGATCCTGAACTTCGGTCGTGGCGTGTCGCAGTACGGCCGCGTCACCACGCCGTACCCGCTGTGGGACGGCACCGACCGCGTGCTCGCCTCGTACACCCCGTGCGAGGTCAGCCGCGCCGGCGTGGTGGTGTCGTGTGCGACCCTGACGGCCGAAGAAAAGACGCGCCTGAGCGATGAGAACCGCCTCGTCGTCGACGAGCAGGCCGATGAGCTGAAGGACAACGTGCCGCCGTCCTACGCGGTCTACATGTTCGATCCCGCGAAGCAGACCTGGTTGATCGTTGCCGCGCCGCCGAAGGGCTTCATGTACACCAAGCCAGTGGCGTTGTTGGCGCGCACCGAGCCGAACGCGACCGATCCGACCTCGGTCGACGCGACCCTGGCGTCCCAGAACATGGGCCTGCTCGATGTGCGCAGCGTCTACGACACCGACGGCCTGGGCCGCATGGGCGATTCCGTGCTGACGGGTGTGGACCTGCCGGCCGGCTGCACCACGGCGATCGCGAAGACCAAGCCCTCCGACCCGCTCGACACCCGCGGCGAGGTGGCTGACCTCGTCCGCATGAAAGATCCGGCCGACCCGGCTTATGGGTGCGCGCCGGCGCGCTTCGTGCGTGCGGTGCGCGCCGTCGCGCCGCCGGCCGGCATGACCGGCATGCGCAGTGCGATCGGCGAGACCGAGTTCGAGATGCAGCAGATCCTCGGCTATGCGCCGATCGAGCCCGACGGTTCGTTCACGCTGAAGGTGCCGGCCGACACGCCCATCGGGCTCGCGGTGGTCGATTCCGAAGGCCGCGCCTTCCAGACCCACACCAACTGGATCCAGGTGCGCCCCGGCGAGAAGCGCACCTGCGACGGCTGCCACAGCCCGCGACGCGGCGGGGCGCTGAACTCGGGCGCGGTGCTGGCGGCACAGCCGGCCGCGCTGTTGCCGGCGATGGCCGCCGCGCACCAGTCGGGCGAAACGATGTCCCTGACGCGCACCCGCCTCGACCCGACGGCGCTGCAACTCGTCAACGACCCGGTCTATGCAGACGTCTGGGCCGATGCGAGCAAGAGCGGTGTCACGCCGCGCAGCTCGATCGCGTTGCGCTACACCGGCAACACGCTTGCGTCGAACAACCTCGTCACCGCGGTGCCGACGAACGGCATCATCAATTACCCCGACCACGTCCAGCCGCTGTGGACGCGCGACCGCGGCGCCAACACCTGCACCACCTGCCACAACGACCCGGACAAGCTCGACCTGCGCGCCGGCGTCGGCGGCAGCGGCCGCGTCACCTCGTATGACGAGCTGATGCTTGGCGACCCGCTGCTCGACCCGGTCACTGGTTTGCCGCAGACGCGCATCGAAGAAGGCGTGGTCGTGATCGCACGCGGCGCGGCGCTGGTCGATACGGCGGCCAGTGAAGGCGAGGCGCTCGGCCTGGCACGCAAGAGCCGGCTGGTCGAGATACTGTCGGGTCAGAGCCTGATGGCGGGCGCCGAGGCGCGCACCGCGCACCCGAATCCGCCGACCTCGGCGCCCGATCACTCGAAGATGCTGAACGCGGCCGAGAAGCGCCTGGTCGCGGAGTGGATCGACCTCGGCAGCAAGTACTACAACGACCCGTTCGATGCGGCGAGCGGCGTGCGCATGCTGCCGGTGTTGAGCCAGGCCTCGTTCGAGACGCAGGTGTTCCCGATCCTGAAGTCGACCTGCGCGGCGGCCTGCCACCAGGCGATCGGCAGCAGCGCCTCGGCGACGCCGCCGGGCACCTCCTTCCGCAACAACCGTTTCGTGCTCACCGGCGATGTCGAAGGCGACTACAACGTGACCCTGACAATGATCAACAACGCCTGCAATGCGCCCTCGAACTACCTGTTGAGCAAGCCCTCGACCGTGCCGCACCCGCCGGGTGCGGTCGGCCAGACCACGGCCATCCTGCCGGTGGGCGGCACGAACTACACCGCGATTGCCAACTGGATCAAGGGAGGCTGTTGAATGCGGATGCGCTCATCATGGCCATCACCCGCGCGCCGCCCCGGCACAGGCCTCGCTGTACTGGCAGCGCTCGCGACGCTGGCGCTGGCCGCTTGCGGCGGCTCGTCGTCGAACCCGTTCGACAACCCGGCGCCGGTTGAAAATGCGCCGGGCTCGGTGACGGGCCAGAAGCTCTCGTTCGCGTACTTCCAGAAGTGCATCAACCCGATCTTCCTGGCCCAGTTGACTATCGTTCTGAACGGCACGACCTCGGTCAACACCTGTGCCGGCTCGGGCTGTCATGCGTCGGCGACCGGCACCGGCGGCGCATTTCGCGTCGTGGCCGAGGCGACCGACATCGATCTGAGCGTGACGACGAACACGCCGGCCGTGATCCGCGCCAGCGACATGTACAAGAACTTCTACTCGGCTCAGGGTGAGATCATCGTCGGCTCGACGACGCAGAGTCGGCTGTTGCTGAAGCCGCAACTGCTCAATGTGCTGCATGGTGGAGGCCTGATTTTTCCCAACGCGACCGACCCGAACGTGAAGCTGATCGAGTACTGGATCAGCCACCCTGCGCCGCAGGGGCAGGATGAATTCAGCACCGCGACGTACGCGATGTTCACGCCGGCAGATCCGAAGACCGGCACCTGCAACACGCAATGACACGACCCCCCCTGACGAAGCACGCGGCCCTGATCGGCGCCCTCCTGACCGTGAGTGCGCTGACGGCGCATGCCGCCGATGCGGTGGCGCCCGCCGACGCCGCGGCCATCGCGCCCCCGCCGGCACTGGCCCCCGCGCTAGCGAACGCGAACGCCGCCCCTGCGTCGGCCGATCGCCTGCAGATCACCGAGGCTTACATCGAGCTGCGCACCGGCCCGGGCCGTGGCTTTCCGGTCTTCTTCGTCGCCGGGCGCGACGAATGGATCGAGATCGAGCTGCGCCACACCGACTGGTACAAGGTGCGCACCGACGGCGGCAAGATCGGCTGGGTCAGTCGCCAGCAGCTCGAATCGACGCTCACCGCCGGCGGTGTGCGCAAGAGCTTTCGCGACATCCTGCTCGACGACTACCTGACGCGGCGCGTCCAGCTCGGCGTCGCCTGGGGCCGCTTCAAGTCGGAGCCGATGCTCAAGCTCTGGGGCAGCTACCGCCTCTCGGAAACGCTCAGCGTCGAGGGCACCGTCGGCCAGGTGCAGGGCGTGTTCTCGGGCACCGATTTCTGGCACGTCAACCTGCTCGCCGAGCCGTGGTCGGACCGACGCTTCTCGCCGTTCGCCGGCGTCGGCTTCGGCAAGTTCAAGAACTTTCCGAACCAGAGTCTGGTCGGTGCACAAACCACCGATGCCAAGCTCGCCAACGGCGTGATCGGCGTGCGCTACCACCTGAGCGACCGGTTCGTGCTGCGCGCCGACTACTCGCTCTACACCGCGTTCGTGTCCGACACCCACAGTGCCGAATACCGCGCGTTCACGGCCGGGATCTCGTTCTTCTTCTAATGAGCCACTGATGAACAAAAAAACAATGAACAGAATCCTTCTGGCCGTGGCACTCGCCGGCTTCGGCGGCGCGGCGTTCGCTGCCGACCCGCTGCCGCCGAAGACCGACCAGGTCGTCGTGCCCGAGGTCGATCGGCGCGACATCAGCGTGCCGAAGTTCCCGTCGAACGATTTCGAGATCGGTGCCTTCGCCGGCACCTACGCGACGCAGAACTTCGGCACCAGCGCCGTCGGCGGCGTGCGGCTCGGCTACCACATCACCGAGGACTTCTTCGCCGAGGGCGTCTATGCGATCAGCAAGGTCAGCGACAAGTCGTTCCGCCAGATCCTGCCCGGCGGTGTGTTCGCTGACGAGAAGGCAAAGCTGAGTTACTACAACGTCTCGTTCGGCTACAACGTGCTGCCCGGTGAGGTCTTCATCGGCGCCAAGCGCGCCAAGCCCTCGCAGTTGTACCTGATCGCCGGCGTCGGCAGCACCAAGTTCGACCAGCAACGCCGGCCGACCTACAACGTCGGCTTCGGCTTTCGGGTCTATCTCATGGACGCTGTCGCGCTGCAACTCGACATGCGCGACCACATCTACTCGCTCGACCTGCTCGGCACGCGCCAGAGCACGCAGAACCTCGAGCTGACCGGTGGCCTGACGGTCAACTTCTGACGGAGCTGATGTGATGAACAAGCCTCTCCACCAAAGACTCGTGCGCCCCACGCGCTGGCTGCTGTGCGCCGCGCTCGGCCTGGCGGCCAATACCGCGCTGCCGGTGGTTGCGCCGACCGCGCTTGCACCCGACTTCACGCTGCGCGCGATGACCGGGCCGAACATGCGCCTGCAAGAGCAGCGCGGTCAGGTCGTGATGATCAACTTCTGGGCCACCTGGTGCGGCCCGTGCCGGCAGGAGATGCCGCACCTGAACAAGCTCTATCAGAAGTACGGCCCCTCGGGCTTCGTGCTGCTCAGCGTCAACGTCGACGATGACACGCGCAACGCCGCCGACGTCGCCGCCAAGCTCGGCGTCAAGTTCCCAGTGCTGTGGGACACCGACAAGAAAGTCAGCCGCCTGTACGACCTGGTGACGATGCCGTCCACCGTGCTGATCGATCGAGACGGCAAGGTGCGCTACGTGCACCGCGGCTACCTGAACGGCTACGAAGACACCTACGAGAAGCAGGTGCGGGAGCTGCTGAAATGACGCAACTGCTGTTGGGCCTCGCCGTACTCGCGTCCGCGCTGCTCGGCGGTTGCGCGATCAAACCGATCGAACCCTGGGTCAAGCCTTACGAGCGCGAGCGCCTGGCCGATCCGATCATGGCGTTCTCGCGCAGCACGCTGCCCGAACGCCACCGCGACCACGTTCGCGACGTGCGCGAAGGCTCGCGTGGCGCGACCGGCGTCCAGGGAGGCGGGTGTGGCTGCAACTGATTTGCTTCGACGCATCGGCGCACTGCTGGGCGGCCTGCTCGGAAGCCTGCTGACCGTCGGCAGTGCACGCGCGCTCGACTTGCCGGCCGACGGCGCGGAGGCGTTGATCCACGGCTACAACGGCGGTGGCGTCTCGGCCTACGGCCCGGCGCTGCTGGTGCGCAAGAGCATCGCCGATCGGGTCTCGCTGTCGGCCTCGTACTACGTCGATGCGGTCAGCAACGCGTCGATCGACGTCGTCACCACCGCGAGCCCGTACAAGGAGCGTCGCAACGAATACACCTTCGGCGCCGACTACGTCTACCGCGATTCGCAGATCACCTTCGGCCTGTCGAGCAGCAAGGAGCCCGACTACACCGCGAACCGCTACAGCCTCGACATCTCGCAGGAGGCCTTCGGCGGCATGACGACGGTGAGCCTGGGTTTCACGCGCGGCTCCGATGACGTCGGCAAGCACAACGCGCCGGAGTTCGCCGACCACGCGACGCACTGGCAGTACCGCATCGGCGTGAGTCAGATCCTGACGCCGCGCTGGATCGCGAGCGCGAACTTCGAGGCGATCTCGGACGACGGCTACCTCGGCAGCCCGTACCGCATCGCGCGTGTGTTCGGCGCCGCCGTGCCCGAGCGCAACCCGCGCACGCGATCGTCGCGCGCCATGAACTTCCGCGTCAACGGCGACCTCGGCTCGCGCGACGCGGTGCACGTCTCCTATCGCTACTTCTACGACACCTGGAAGATCAAGGCGCACACGCTCGAACTCGGCTACAGCCGTTACTTCGGCGACCAGTGGCTGGCCGACGCCTCGCTGCGCTACTACCGCCAGGGCGCCGCGCTGTTCTACAGCGACAATGCCCAGAGCGAGACGACCTACGTCTCGCGCAACCGCCAGCTCAGCACCTTCAACAGCATCGGCCTCGGCGGCAAAGTGGCCTACACCGTGCGCAAGGTGCCGGGGCGCTATGAAGTCAAGCTCAACGGCGGCTACGAATTCGTTCGCTTCAAGTACAGCGATTTCACCGACATCCGCAACGGCTCCGCGTACGGCTTCAACGCCAGTGTGATGCAGTTGTTCGTGTCGGCCACCTTCTGACGGACGCGACCATGCTTCAACGACTGGTTCAACTGACTGCTGCTGCGCTCGTGCTCGCCAGCGCCGCAACGCTGCCCGCGTGGGCTGCCGACGCGAAGCCGGTGCCGGCTCCCGTGGCAGTGGCCGCGCCGACACCTCCCAAGGCCGCGAGCGCGCCCGACGCGGCCACGCTCGATGGCCGCGTGCAGGACATCAAGAGCGACGTGATCAAGCTCAACCGCGACCTCCTCGTGCTCGAAGAGGAACTGCTGTTCCCGGCCAGCACGCAGGTCGCGCTGTTCGTGTCGATGGACGTGGGCAAGATGTTCGAGCTCGACTCGGTACAGATCAAGCTCGACGACAAGGTCGTGTCGAGCTATCTCTACACGCCGCTCGAAGTCGCGGCCCTGCACCGTGGCGGCGTGCAGCGCCTGTACCTGGGCAACCTGAAGGTGGGGGACCACGAACTGGTCGCCTACTTCACCGGCAAGGGCCCGCACGACCGCGACTACAAGCGCGGCGCCACCGTCAAGTTCGAAAAGGGCACCGACCCGAAGTACATCGAGCTGCGCATCAAGGACTCCGAGGCCAAGCTGCAGCCCGAGTTCGACGTCAAGGTCTGGCAGTGAGAACCTATCCGTGAGCAAGACGACCCCGCGTTGTGACGACAAGGTGATGGATGCAAGGCGCAAGCCGCCGCCCAGGGATATCCCTGGGCAAGGATTGCAACGCCGCAGACGCGCCTTGTCGTCACAACCCTTCGGGCCGGGGCCG
>CAXTSS010000007.1:95391-242032 GCA_964247075.1 uncultured Rhizobacter sp.
AGGATTGCAACGC
The DNA here is from genome assembly GCA_964247075.1 of uncultured Rhizobacter sp. Lineage (GTDB taxonomy): Bacteria > Pseudomonadota > Gammaproteobacteria > Burkholderiales > Burkholderiaceae_C > LMDS01. The sequence continues at coordinate 95,405 of CAXTSS010000007.1, forward strand.
CGCAGACGCGCCTTGTCGTCACAACCCTTCGGGCCGGGGCCGAATCGGGCACAGGCGGGTGTCGCAGCCCGCTTGTGGTGCAGAGCACCACGGCGCGACCCGCTTCCTACGCCTGTGCCCGATTCGACCCCGGCGCGGGGCCGTCTTGCTCACGGATAGGTTCTGATCGATGCACCTGAGTTTTCGAGTTCACCCCGTCCTGCGCCGTGCGGCCATCGCCGCCGCATGCGTTTTTGCGATCGGCAGCGCCACCGCGGCCGACGCCACGACCCACGAGATCAAAGCGCCGCACTACGGCGACACGCTGTTCCACTTCTTCCAGGATCGCCACTTCACCGCCATCACCACGCTGATGGTGTCGCAGAAGTTCGAGCGCGTCTCGGAGCATGCCGACGAGGCCGAGGTGCTGCGCGGCGGCATGTTGCTGTCGTATGGCCTGCACCGCGAAGCCGGCGCGATCTTCGCGCAGCTGATCGAGAAGGGCGCCTCGCCCAAGGTGCGTGACCGCGCGTGGTTCTACCTCGCGAAGATCCGCTACCAGCGCGGCGTGCTGCCCGAAGCCGAGGACGCGCTCGCGCACGTCGAGAACAACCTGCCGCCGTCGCTCGAGGAAGAGCGCGTTCTGTTGCAGGCGAACCTGCTGATGGCGCGTGCCGAGTTCAACGGCGCGGCCACGGCACTCTCGAACGTGAACGCGAAGACGCCGGGCGCGCGCTATGTGCGCTTCAACCTCGGCATCGCGCTGCTGCGCGCCGGTGACACCGCGCGCGGCATTGCGGTGCTCGACGAACTCGGCCGCGCCGGCGCCGAGGACGAGGAATACCGCAGCCTGCGCGACCGTGCCAACGTGGCGCTCGGTTTCTCCGCGCTGACGAACGAGCAGCCGAAAGAGGCGCGCACCTATCTCGAGCGCGTGCGACTGAACGGCCTGCAATCGAACAAGGCGCTGCTCGGCTTCGGCTGGGCCGCCGATGCGATGAAGGAACCCCAACTCGCGCTCGTGCCCTGGCTCGAACTGGCGCAGCGCGACGTGAGCGATTCGTCCGCGCTCGAAGCCAAGATCGCCGTGCCGTATGCCTACGCCAAGCTGGAGGCTTATGGCCAGTCGCTGGAGCGCTACAACGATGCGATCGGTGCATTCGAGCGCGAGAGCGCCGGCCTCGATGAATCGATTGCCGCGGTGCGCTCCGGCAAGCTGACCGACGCGCTGATCGAGCGCAACCGCGGCGACGAGATGGGTTGGTTCCAGCGATTGGACGACCTGCCCGATCTGCCGCACGCCGGCCACCTCGCGCCGGTGCTGGCGCAGCACGAGTTTCAGGAGGCCTTCAAGAACTACCGCGATTTGCTGTTCCTGACGAAGAACCTCGAAGAGTGGCACGAGAAGCTGGGCGTGTTCGACGACATGCTCGCCACGCGCCGCAAGGCCTTTGCCGACCGCCTGCCACAGGTGCGCGCGCGCGCCAGCGCGATCGGGCTGGACGCGCTGCGCCAGCGCCGCGACAAGGTCGCCGCCGAGGTCGCGGCCGGTGAGGCGCAGGCCGATGGTGTCGCATTCGCCGACGCGAAGCAGGTCGAGCTGCTGGCGCTCGTGAAGCGTGCGCGCGAGATCGTGGACAAGGCGCCGGCCTCGCCCGACATCGATCAGGCGCGAGAACGGCTGCGGCTGGCCTCCGGCGCGCTGACCTGGCAACTCGCCGGCGATGCCGTCGGGCGCGCGTGGAACGCGAAGAAGGGTCTTGTGACGATCGATACCCAGGTCACCGAAGCCCAGCAGCGCGACGCCGCGCTCGCCCAGGCGCAACGCGACGAACCCGAGCGCTTCGAGCGTTTCGGCAAGCGCATCGCGGCACTCGACCCGCTGTTGCAGGCGATGCTGCCCAAGGTGGCCGCGCTCAGCAAGGAGCAGCAGGCGGTGGTGCAGGAGATCGCCGTCGCCGAGCTGACGCGCCAGAAGGAACGCCTCGCCGTCTATGCGACGCAGGCGCGCTTCGCGGTTGCGCAGTTGTACGACCGCGCCAACGTCAAGAAGGAAGCAGACCATGCAGCGGCCCCGCGCTAGCGTCGTGCTGCTGGCCTGTTTGCTCGCCGCGTGCGCGAGCAAGCGCGGCACGCCCGACAACGAGCCCACGCTGAAGACGCTGGCCGGACGCCAGGTGACGGTCGAGAAGGACGGCGCCGTGGTCGCGACCGAGAAGCAGGCGATCGACGCCTACAACAAGTTTCTCGCCATCGCCCCGAACGCGCCCCAACGCGCCGAGGCGATGCGCCGCATCGGCGACCTCGAGATGGACGTAGCCGACAACGCCACCGATCAGCCCGCGACCGGCCCCGACTACCGCGCCGCAATCAAGCGCTACCAGGACTTCCTGAAGACCTACCCGAACGATCCGGCCAACGACCGCGTGCTGTACCAGCTCGCGCGCGCCCACGAGCAAGGTGGTGACCTCGAGACCGCACTCAAGACGCTGGATCGGCTCGTGAAGGACTACCCGGCCACGAAGTACAAGGACGAGGCCCAGTTCCGCCGTGGCGAGTTGCTGTTCACCGCGCGCGACTACCCGAACGCCGAGAAGGCCTACGCAACCGTGCTCAGCGCCGGCGCGGGCAATTCGTACCACGACCGCGCCCTGTACATGCACGGCTGGTCGTTGTTCAAGCAAGGGCGGCTCGAGGACGGGCTGGTGTCGTTCTTCGGCGTGCTCGACCTGAAACTCGCCGGCCGCGAAGGCGATGGCGGCCTGGAGACGATCGAAGGGCTGACCCGCGCCGACCGCGAGCTGACCGAGGACACCTTCCGCGTGATGAGCATCAGCCTGGCGAACCTGCAGGGCGCCGAGGCGATCCCGCGCTACATCAATTCGCCGGTGCGCAAGGGTTACGAGTTCCGCGTCTACGAGCAACTCGGCGAGCTCTACGTCAAGCAGGACCGCAGCAAGGACGCGGCCGACACCTTCAGCCTGTTCGCGCGCCGCAACCCGCTGCACGCGCAGGCGCCGCAATTGCAGGCGCGCGTGATCGACATCTATGAGCGCGGCGGCTTCGCCAACCTCGCGCTCGACGCGAAGAAGGAGTTCGTCGCGAACTACAGCGTCACGAGCGACTTCCGCAAGGCCAACCCGAAGGGCTGGGATCTGGCGCAGCCGCGCGTCAAGACCCACCTGACCGAGCTCGCACGCTTCTATCACGCGAGCGCGCAGAAGAGCAAAGCCACCGCCGACTACCAGGAGGCGGTGCGCTGGTACCGCGCCTTCCTCGCGTCGTTCCCGAGCGACCCGCAGGCGGCGCAGAACAACTTCCTGCTCGCCGAGTTGCTGTTCGAGGACAAGCGCATCGCCGAGGCCGGCCTCGAATATGAGAAGACGGCCTACGGCTATCCGAAACACGACAAGAGCGCCGACGCCGGCTACGCCGCGCTGCTGAGCTATGCGCAGCGTCAGAAATCAGCCGCACCGGCGGAGCTGCCTGCGCTGCAGAAAGCGAGCGTGGACAGTGCCTTGCGCTTCGCCAGCACCTTCAACGACGACCCGCGCGCCGCGCCGGTCCTGGCCGATGCGGCCGAGAAGCTCTACGCGCTGCACGACAACGACCAGGCCGCCAGCGTCGCCCAGCGCGTGCTCGACCTGAAGCCGGCCGCCGCCGATGCGCAGAAGCGCGTGGCGTGGACGGTGCTCGCGCACACCGCGTTCGAGGCCGGCAAGTTCGATGAATCGGAGCAGCGCTACGCCGAAGTGCTCAAGCTCGTGCCCGCGAACGACGCGGCGCGCACCGAGCTGGTCGAGCGCCAGGCGGCCTCGATCTACAAGCAGGGCGAGAAAGCGCGCGACGCCGGCCAGGCGCGCGACGCGGTGGCGGCGTTCACGCGCGTCGCCACGGTCGCGCCGCAATCGACGGTGCGTGCGAACGCGCAGTACGACGCGGCCGCGGCGCTGATCTCGCTGAAGGATTGGGATGGCGCTGCGCGCACGCTCGAGGACTTCCGCCAGCGCTTCCCGAACCACCCGCTGCAGGCCGAGGTGAGCAGCAAGCTCGCGGTGGCCTACATGGAGAAGGGCCAGTGGGCCGGTGCCGCGGGCGAGTTCGAACGCCTCGCCGCATCGTCGAAGGATCCGAAGATCTCGCGCGATGCGCTGTGGCAGGCGGCCGAGTTCTACGACAAGGCGGCGCAACGCGCGCCCGCGGCCAAGGCCTACGAGCGCTACCTCGCGCAGAACCCGCAACCGCTGGAGCCAGCCGTCGAGGCGCGCTTCCGCCTCGCCAAGATCGCCAAGGAAGACGGCAACCCGACGCGCGAGTTCGCGCTGATGAAGGACATCTTCCAGGCCGACCAGAACGGCGGCGGGGCGCGCACCGACCGCACCCGCTACCTCGGCGCGACCGCCGCGCTGGCGATGGCCGAGCCGGTCGCCGATGCGTATCGAAAGATCGCGCTGGTCGAGCCGCTGAAGAAGAACCTCGCGCTGAAGAAGACGAAGATGGACGAGACGCTGAAGGCCTACGCGGTCGCTGCCGACTATGGTGTGGCCGATGTGACGACGGCTGCGACCTTCCGCATCGCCACCGTCTACCGTGATTTCGGCAAGGCGTTGATGAGCTCGGAGCGGCCGAAGAAGCTCTCCAAGGTCGAGCGCGAGCAATACGATGTGCTGCTCGAGGAACAGGCCTTCCCGTTCGAGGAGAAGGCGACCGAGTACCACGAGGTCAATGCGCGTCGCGCCGCCGACGGCATCTACGACAAGTGGGTCAAGAGCAGCTTCGACGCGCTGCGCGAGTTGCGCCCGGTGCGCTACGGCAAGAACGAACGCGGCGAGGAGGTCATCGATGCGATTCGCTGAACGCGTGTGCTGCGGCTTGGTCGCGGCGATCGTCGGCTCCGGAGGCACCGGTTGCGCGTCCGTGATGGAGCTGAAGGAGAAGGTGATGCCTGCGGCGAGCGCGCCGGCGGCAGCGCCTGCGCCCGCGGCCGCATCGGCTTCCGCGCCGGTGGTGGCGCGCCCGGTCGTGGCCGTCGTCAACGAGACGCCGCTCAGCCCGACCGTGCAACGGACCTTCGACGACGCCGTGCGCGCCCAGCGCGCCGGCAAGCCGGCCGACGCCGAGCGCGGCTACCGCGCGCTGATGCAATCCAACCCCGAGCTCGGCGGCCCGCACGCCAACCTCGGCGTGATGTACCGCCAGGCCGGCAAGCTGCCCGAGGCCGTGACCGAGCTCGAACAGGCCGTCAAGATCAACCCGAAGCAGCCGGTTTACCTGAACCAGCTCGGCATCACCTACCGCCAGCTCGGCCAGTTCGAGAAGGCGCGCGGCGCCTACGAGAAGGCGATCGATGCCAACGCCGATTACGCGCCGGCGAGCCTGAACCTCGGCATCCTGAACGACCTGTACCTTGGCGATGCCAAGCGCGCGGCCGAGCTCTACGAACGCTACCTCGCGCTCTCGCCGGGCGGCGACCCGGTCGTCACCAAATGGGTCGCCGAGCTGAAGAACCGAAAGGTCGCGCAGGCCGCGGCCAGCCGCAAGGAAAAGTCATGAAGCTGACCGCACTGATGCTGATCGTCGCCGGCCTGCTGGTCTGCGCCACCGCGTTCGCGCAGGACAAGGCCGAGATCGACCGCACCCAGATCATCGGCAACCGCGAGCTGCCCAAGGTGCTGATCATCGTGCCCTGGAAGAAGCCGCTGCCCGGTGATCTGTCGGGCCGGCCGCTGGTCAGCGTGCTCGACGAGGCGCTCGCGCCGGTCGATCGCGATGTGTTCCGCCGCGAGCTGCGCTACGACGGCCTGATCCGCGCCGCGGCCGCACCGGCTGCACCCGCCACCAAGTGATTCACTGATTCCACCGATTCAACCTGCTCACCGTTTTTCACCGGAGATTCACCCCATGAACGCATTCGACACCGCCGTCAAGTTCTTCCAGGATTGCGGCCTGTTCATCTACCCCAGCATCCTGATCATGGCGCTGGGCCTCGCGATCGCGATCGAGCGTTTCGTGTTCCTGTCGAAGGCGCGCAACCAGAATCGCAAGGTCTGGTCGCAGGTGCTGCCGATGCTGCAGAAGGGCCAGTTCCGCGAAGCGCAGGGCGTGACCGCCAAGTCCGATGCGGCCGTCGGCAAGATCGTCAACTACGGCCTGGACCGCATGCAGAGCCCGGGCCGCCGCGAAGACTTCGACGCCGCGATGGAAGAAGGCATGATGGAAATCGTGCCGCGCCTCGAGAAGCGCACCCACTACATCGCGACCTTCGCCAACGTCATCACGCTGGTCGGCCTGCTCGGCACCATCATCGGCCTGATCAAGGGCTTCACCGCGGTGGCGCAGGTCAACCCGGCCGAGAAGGCCGAGCTGCTCTCGGCCTCGATCTCGATCGCGATGAACAACACGGCGTTCGCGCTGATGGTGGCGATCCCGTTCCTGCTGATCCACGCCTTCCTGCAGGCCAAGACGAGCGAGATCGTCGATGGCCTCGAAGCCGCGAAGATCAGCTTCCTGAACCTGGTGCAACGCATCCGCGCCGACCAGGCTGCCACCTCGGCGCGCTAAGACATGAAGTACCGTGCCGCAACGCTGCGGGCCGAGCGCCGGGCCGCTCCCAAGCCGGCCCGCATCCCCTCGGGGGATCGGCCGACGTACCCGTCGGACGAGGGGCTGTCATGAAACATCGACGCCTGCGCAAGACGGCAGCGCATCTCGAGATCACCGCGTTCATCAACCTGATCGTGGTGCTGGTGCCGTTCCTGTTGTCGGTGGCCGTGTTCACGCGGCTGTCGGTGATCGACCTCAGCCTGCCGGCGCAGACCTCGGGCCCTGAGCAGCTGAAGGAAAACAACCTGCAGCTCGAGGTCGTGATCCGCCCGGATGCGCTCGAGGTCGGCGATCGGATCGGCGGCCTGATCCAGCGCATTCCCGACACCGCGACCGGCCACGACGTGAAGACGCTGGGCGCGCTGGTGCAGCAGCTCAAGCAGCGCTTCCCGGACAAGCTCGACGCGACCGTGCTCTCGGAGCCGAACACCGCCTACGACGCGCTGGTGCAGGTGATGGACGCCGTGCGCGCCGGCCACACGGTGCAGGGCGCGAAGGTCGTCACCGCCGAGCTGTTCCCCAACATCTCGATCGGCGATGCGCCGATCGTGAAACCGAACGCCACACGTTAGGGCCACCATGAGCATGACCCCCCGTGAACGACGCGCCGAACGGCGCTCGCGCAACCAGAACATGGTCGACATGAACCTGGTCTCGCTGATCGACGTGTTCACGATCCTGATCTTCTTCCTGCTCTCGAGCACGGGCGGCGTCGAGACGCTGCCGAGCCCGAAGGCGGTGAAGCTGCCCGAATCGCTGGCGCAGACGCAACCGCGCGACACGATCGTGGTGGTGGTGAGCGGCACCGAGATCATCGTGGACGGCCGCAAGGTCGCGAACGTGGCCGACGTGATCGACGCGCCGGACGACATGATCGAGGGCCTGAAGGCCGAGCTCGACATCCACGCCAGCCGCCAGATCATCCGCAAGGAGAACGAGACCAAGGGCAAGACGCTGACGATCATGGGCGACAAGGACATCCCGTATCGCCTGCTGCGCAAGATCATGTACACCAGCGCGCGGGCCAACTTCAGCGACGTGTCGTTCGCGGTGCGGCAGAGGTACGAGTCATGAGCGCCGCGGCACTCGTTTCGTTCCGCACCTCGGTCCTGCCGTGGTCGGTCTCGCTCGACGACCTGCGGCGTTCGCGCCGCGTCACGAACACCGTGCTCGTCATCAGCGCGATCGTTTGCCTGATCCTGCTGCTCTCGCCGGTCGTCAAGCCCGACCGCACGCAGCCGCAGGAGCTGCCGCCGCGGCTGGCCAAGCTGGTGCTCGAGAACATGCCGCTACCGGCACCGGCCGTGAAGCCCAAGCCCGAGGTCGTGGCGGCGAAGAAGATCGCCGAATCGACGGCGCCCAAGACCGACCCGAAGCCCGCGCCGAAAGGCCCGGCGCCGCGGAAGATCGAGGAGCAGAAGGGCGCGCAAGTGCCCGAGGCGCGCCGGCCCGTAGAAGGCAAGCCGCCGGGCGAGATCGATCTGGCGCGCCGCAAGGCGGCCGGCATCGGCCTGCTCGCGATGAAGGACGAACTCGCCGAGATGCACGGCGCGCCGCTCGCGGTGCAGCTGCAGAAGGACATCAAGCAAGGCCCCGGCGTCGGCACGACCACCGGCCCCGGCGTGGGCGCGGGCAATGAAGCCGGCCTGCCCGATCGCAAGCTGATCACCTCGAACGCGACCGGCGGCAGCGGCGGCATCAACACCGCCGCGTACAGCCGCAACACCGGCGGCGGCGGCCTCGCGGGCCGCTCGACGACGATGGTCGAAGGCGTGGCCGGCGGTGGCGGTGGCGGCGGCCCGGGCGGCGGCGGCATGCGCGGCCAGAACGGCAACGGCAAGGGCTATGGCCCGGGCGGTGGCACCGGCGGCACCGGCACCGGCGGTGCAGGCGGCGTGCTCGCACGCGGCGGCAGCGGCAAGGCCTCGCGCTCGATCGAGGAGATCAAGCTCGTGTTCGAGCGCAACAAGGGCTCGATCTACGCGATCTACAACCGCGCGCTGCGCGAGGAGCCCTCGCTGCAGGGCAAGGTCGTCGTGAAGCTGACGATCGCGCCGTCCGGCGGCGTCGTCGATGTGCGCGTCGAGTCTAGCGAGCTGAAGACGCCCGAGCTCGAAGCCAAGCTGCTGGCGCGCATCCGGCAGTTCGACTTCGGCGCGAAGGATGTGGATCAGATGGTCGTGACCTGGCCGGTGGACTTTCTGCCTTCGTGAAGACCTCTCGGCCGACTGAAGCGTAGGCCGGTTCCTGAGGGCCGCGGGCCGGCTGAGGAGTGGCTTGGCGCTCGGCGCGGCGCTCGCGACGCTAACAGATGCTTCGAGTGGCTGCAGTGATAGACCGCAACGCGGCGGTGCTGTCCTTGACGGTGCGGGTCTGTACTGGCGCTATAGGTCGCAATCCGGTCGTTTCTGCGGCGACACTGTGTCCTCCAAAACGGCGTAGGACGACTCTGGCCTTGCCGTCCCTGTTCACTGGTTCGTTGTGACGCGCTTCGCACTGCGCTCCCGTACCTAGCCAAACTCCGTTAGCAGGTTTCCATCTACTCAAGTGCCTGCAGCGTATTTGTCACTGCATCCCATGTCCACTTTGTGTGCGCGATCCGCTTCGCAGCTACATTCTCCAGCGCTCTCCTTTGCACAGCGTCGACCAATCGGCGAACGATATGAATTGCGCCGGGGCTAGGCAGAAGTTCGATGCCGGTCGCGGCCTCTTGAACGATCATCGGAGCGCTCGGATCACCATGCTGAGACGCAGCGCGGGCAAAGTAGGCACGGGCGAGGGCCTCCTCGCTGGTCGAACCCTTGGCACGCGCAAGCTTGATTGCCTTTTGGTAATAGTACTGACCAAGCTCGAACTCATCCGTTGCATACGCCAGCGCACCCGCGTCGGCGTAGATGTGCACTGCGTGTGGCTTCGACTCAGGTCGCATCGCGAGCCGAAGAAGATCCGTGTGCGCCCCGTCCAATTCCCCCTGCTGTATGCGAACAAATAGCAGATTCAATTGGCTAGAGCCCGTCTCTTTCCCTTCGAGACGAATTGCACGCAACGCTGACTCCCGAGCTTCGGCGAAGCGCTCCTCAAGGCAGTACATGTAAGTTAGCGCGTCTAGAGGTCGCGATGCAAATGGCTCGTCGTCGGCCCACTCCTTCGCAAAGGCAATTGCATCGGACACGTGCAATCTGCGGTAGGCATTGTTGCTGTTGGCCTCAAACGAAAAGGGAGTTTTGAGCGCGACGGCGTCAACCACAAGCTTCAGCCTCGCGGCGGCCCATTCCGCTTGCGCGACACTGTTGTCGGTGGGACTCGCGAGGGACTTTGCGAAGAGCTGACGCGCCTTCTTGTCTGCGCCTTCGATCATTTCTACTGTTGCAACCGCGCTTGCAAGTTCCGACAGCTCTGCTCCGATGGCATCCTTACCGGCCAACGTGCGAATTACCCGGCGTGCATTCGGAGAGGTTCGACCTCTGACAGTAGCCACAGCGATCTCGGAGGCTTGCACCCACGGGTCAGTGCTGAGAATGGTGCTTCTTCGCAAGACCTCATGCGCTTGATCGTGATCACCTATGTGCAGGAAGTATCGAGCTGCAGCGCGCACCACGAATCTCGACTGCGGCGCAAGCGCTACGGCGGTCCTCACGTAGCGAAGTGCTGCCTTGTCGTGCCCCCTGGCGGTCAGGTCGCGCGCCACATCCATCAAAAGAACTGGATTTCTGAAGTCCAGGGCGAGCAGCTTCCTCGATTCGCGCACAAAGTCGTGGACCGGGGCGGGCGTCATCGCGAGCTCCGACCCTTCGAGGATTCGCTTTGCCGTTGCTACCAGGCGGGTCGCATTGATCTTTCCTTCGTTCTCCACGATCAACGATGCACCCCGTCGTGCTGCCTCGTAATCGCCACCTTCTGAAGCCAAAAACATCAACTCCGCAGCAATGGGCACCGTAGGGGTGAGGTCTAACTCCATCTGCTTGTTAGAAATCTCGGCAACCTGACTAGTTGTCTCGGTCGGCTTGCGCACCCGCGCCTCCGGCGTCTGCGCCGAAATCCACGAGGCACGCCAACGAGGAACAACACGCCGTGGGCGCTGTTCATCAAGCATGTTTCTTCATCCCTTTGATGCCCGCAGCCTTGTGGAGGACGTCGAATCTAGAGACATACCGCTGGAGCCACAACAACCCAACGGACGTCTTGTTCCTAGGGCCACTCCTCCCTCGCAATGTGGGGTCTGGGTGGCACAAGTCCAGGACAATTTCGATGAGGTCCCGTCTGAACTCGTCCGGAAAGTCGATGGACAGCTCGTGCAACGCTTGAATACTCACCGCTTGAATGTGCGGCATGACCTCAAGATACGGATTGCCCCAGCTTCCTGGTCGGTACGGCTCTGCAAGCTTTCCCATGACGTACTCGGGAAAGCAAACGTTCGTGAAGGTGAAGACGACCAGGCAGCCAAGATGAAATACATCGGCGGTAAGTCTTCGTTCGATCCAGTCTGCCGATATGTAGGCATAGCGTTGCTCGAACGGAGCGTAGTTTCGAGCGCCGGGCATTGGAGCTGCGTCATGCGGAGCAGGACTGCCTCGGAGTGATGAACGCCCCAGATCGGCAATCTTGAGGCGATCTCCTTCGAAGTGCAGGACGTTTGATGGCTTCAGGTCTTGATGCGCGATGCTGTTGGCATGCAACTGAAGCAGGGCAAGCGTTGTCTGATGCAGCACATAGAAACGCCATTGGGTGCTCACCGCCTTGCTCACGTCGATGGTGCTGCGAATATCGCCTTCGGCCAGTTCAAAGATCAGGTAGGGGACATTGCGCAATACAGGTGGAAGCGCGGGATCACGCTCAATCTTTCCTGCTTCGAGCACCCGCACCACTCGGTTCAACTTTCCGTCGCGGCAAATCGTGACGAGGCGAGTCTCGTACTCGAACCCGGCGAGGATCCCAAGCAGCTCTCCAATTTCGAACTTCTCGATGTCCAGTGCCTTCAGAAAGGCTCGCTGACCATCTTTGGTCACGTAAAAGCAGCTAGAAAAGTAGCCGCCTGTGTGGTCCGAAGAGAACTCCACTGCCTCACCGACCAGCCACCCCCCGTCGGTTGTTTTGCCCGTCAGATTCAACATCAGACCCCCTCTCCCGTTGTTTTGCGTGGCGCAGCCTACACCCACTCCGCGGTCTCGCACGCCGTCGCATACACCACCTCGAGCTTCCGAGTCGGCGCACGCCGAGGTGAATGACTGCTCGCACCGACAGCGCTTGTTCAATTCGGAGCCGCTGACCGACTCCGACCAGTCTGGCCCGGCCTGTCACCGCTCTCGGGCATCGCACGCCAGACTCGATCTTCCGCTATCGAACTCGAAGGCTTCGCGCGGGCCATTGGTCTGAGCCTCATGCATTGGAGCGTTTACGGCCGCACGGACTGATCGTGTCGTCGGCCTGAGCTCGAAAGCCGCCGCGCCTGGATGAGCATTCGCGCCGCCGCTATGCTGCGTCCCTCGCACACTTCAACGCAGCGGAACAGGTCATATGCGAATTGCAATCATGGGTTCTGGCGGCGTCGGCGGCTACGTGGGTGCGTGGTTGCAGAACTCCGGGCAGAACGTCACCTTCATCGCGCGAGGTGCGCATCTCGCGGCGCTGCGGCGCGATGGCCTGCGCATCGAGCATCCCCAACTGCCCCTGCATCTGCCGAAGGTGGCTGCCACAGATGATCCGGCAAGCGCAGGGCCGGTCGATCTGGTGATCTTCGCGGTCAAGCTCTTCGACACCGAAGACGCGCTCGGCACGATGGCGCCTCTGGTAGGCCCGGCCACGCGGGTGCTCACACTGCAGAACGGCATCGACAGCGTCGAGATGATCCGCAGCCGCCTGCCACCAGCGGCCGTCGTGCTCGGTGGCGTGATCTATGTGTCTGCGGTGATCGATCGGCCGGGTGTGATCCGCTCGCCGGGCGGCCTGCACGCCATCGTGGCCGACCGTGCGAGCGGCGACGCAGTGATGGCCGAGCTCGAGCAGGCGGCGGCAACGCTGGAAGCGCTCTCGGTGAAGCTCAGCGATCAGGCGAAACAGGTCATCTGGGAGAAGTTCATCGCGCTCGCGTCTCTGTCGGGCGCAACGTCGCTGCTGCGTTCGCGCATGGGGGCGATCCTCGGCAACGCCGAAACTCACGCGTTCCAGCGGCAACTGGTCGACGAGGTGATCGCCGTCGGTATTGCTCATGGAGTCGCGCTGCGATCCGGCCTGGCCGACGAGATCATGGGCAAGCTCGCCGCCATGCCAGCGTCCTTCCGCTCGTCGATGGCCGAGGACCTCGAGCGTGGCAACCGGCTTGAACTGCGCTGGCTGAGCGGACGAGTGCACGGGCTGGGCCTGGAGCATGCAGTGGCGACGCCGGCGCACACCGCGGTGTACCGCGGCCTTCTGTTGCACGAGGGTGGAAGCAAGTCGGTCTGATACTCCGCAAGTCGGTGGATGATCAGCGTACCTTGTAGATCAGCCTCGGTCTCCAAACGGCCAGCACGACGTTCACGACAGTCACCGCGATGAGCAACAGCAGTGTGTTGCGCTCGGAGCGCAGCAAGGCATCGAGCACCGCCGAGTCCGACGCAGCAAGCGCGATTTCGGCCTCATGCCGGCTCGAACCGACGATCACGAGGGTGGCCTCGAACACGCTCAGGCCAAGCAGCGCCTTGACCCATGCCCACCCGGAGTCCATGAACCCTCGGGTGGCAGCGAGGGCGATCAGCCCGCTCGCCACAACGATCACCATGGACGGGATCACGATGTACTGGGCAATCGAGGCGTAGACGTGCCGGGCTGCGATGAACTCGTCTGGCAAGGCGCGCTTTGCGCTCACGTTGATCAGCAGGCAGACGGCAAGGCCTCCACCGAAGCCGATCGATGCGACCTCGTGCAAGAACTTCGCCGCGCGACGCAGATTCTGAACCCCGCTCATATCGAACATCGTACGTCACGAGCACCCATGAGGTGCGTGTGCCAGGCAAGAAGCCACTCGAAGCGCGGATGCCGGCGATGCAGCGGTTGCCGTCATTCGATCCGATGCCGCGTGCGGCGCCGGTCGAGCCCTTCATAATCAAGATCTGACCCCGCCTGTTCGAGATGCCTCACGTTTCATCATGGATAAATTCTTGCTTCAGCAGCAGGTGCTGGAAAGGCTCGCCGAAGACCTGCTGCAAGCCGAACAGGCAGCGCGGGCGGCCCATGAAACGGCGACTCACGAAGAAAGCGTCGCCGAAAACAAATACGACACATTAGGTCTCGAAGCTGCCTACCTGGCCACCGGCCAAGCTCGTCGCGCCGACGCCATCCGCCAGGCGATGGCCAAGTGGCGCGAATTCCGCCCGCGCCCCTACGACGCCAGCAAAGGCATACAGCTCGGCGCGCTGGTCTGCCTGGTCGATTCCGACGACAAGCAGCAACAGCTCTTTCTCGGCCCGGATGGGGGCAGCATGAAGTTGGTGAGCGGCGCTCAACTCGTTCAGGTCATCAGCAGCGAAGCCCCGTTGGGCAGGGCCATGCTGGGTAAATGCGAGGGCGATGAGGTGTCGATACGGGTCGATCCCATCCGACAGCGGTTTGAGGTGCTTCGGGTTCATTGAGCCGCCAGCAAGCTCACCGGCCGCCCACGCTGAACCGAATTCGAGCTCAGCGCCGAATGTCGGCAACCAGTCCGAGGCGGACTTCGAGGTCGCGGCGACCTGCCTGGCGAATCAATTGCCGAAGACCGCCAGATTCAAGCGATGAGACCGACCCAGCCACAGCGCTGCGTCACGGTGATCCCGGAGCTCATCGCCAGTGTTCGGGTGCACGAAGACGTCGAGTGCGCCGTGGTTCAGCGCGAGCCAACTCAGCACGAGCGCGAAGTCGACCACCTCGATCGCGAGCTGATAGCTCCACATCGGGTGCGGGCCTCTCAGCTCCTCATGAAAGCGCCCCAAAGTCAGGCGACCGGCCAACTCAACCTCGATGCTCTGGCGAAGCGCTCGCGCCAGGTCTCGGCTGGACGCATCGAAATAAACATGCGCGTGCCAACTCTGGATCTCCGAAGGCGACTGGATCGACATGGATGAATACTACGCTGCGGCACACCACTGACGTACCGTCCGGTGCCGCTTGGGCTTCCCGATCGCGGCATCGCAGAGACTCATTCAACCTCGTGAAGGATCACAGATGGCAGATCTACCGAACGTCAATGCACTTGAGATCGAGACCTTCAAGAGCATTTCGCAGAGCACCGCCGATGGCCCGGTGTTCATGCTGAATCTCAACAAATACCGGGTCGAGGCACGTTACCCGGACGGTCAGCTCTACAAGGACTACATGGCCGTGCTCGACTCACTGCTGCTGCAGGTGGGTGGGCGGATTCTCTGGCGCACGAAGGTACTCGGCCATGTCGTCGGCAACCAGGACATCGATGAGGCTCTGGGCATCTGGTACCCGAGCCATCAGGCATTCCTGAATCTGATGAGTGCGCCGGCTTCCGGCGACAACATGCGGCTCAGGGCCTTTGCCGTCGAGCATGCCGACTTGCACCGATGCCAGGCGTATTGAGCGTTGTCGAGGTGCTGCGACGCGGCCCGTCATCGATCGTGGTCACGCCGCGAAGCCGGGTCTTCGGGAAGCGGCCACTTGTGCAGCTCGGATCGAGCAACAGCGCTTGGATCGAGATGGGAATGGAGTTCGTACACCACCTCGGCCAACTCGACGATCTGGTCCGGGTCGGCGTCGACGCCGAAGCTGCTCAGGGTGGTGGCGAACTGGTCGATCCACCGGGGTCTTCTCTTGAACATCATGCCATGGTGCCATCGCGCGACGAGCCCGCGTAAGGGCAGGTTACGCGGGCGAAACGCTGATTTCTCCTACGCTTCCGGATCCACCTGACGGTCGTGCTCGGGATCGTCCGGGATCGCCGGCGGCACGAGGCCTTCGTCTGGCTCGACCGGCAGCATCGCTGGATCCGACTGCTCCTCCGCGTCGGTGACCTTGGAGCCGGGGGTTCGGTGCCTCATGACGGACTCGGCCCGGCGGGACCGCGCGCATCCGACGGCCTGTTGGCTCGCCAGTAGGCTTCCTCCGCGGTCGGGTCGATCATCTCGGCAACGCCCTTGCCGGCGAGCCCGCCCGCCACCGCGCCCACCGCGAGGCCGACGAAAGCGCCGACCGGCCCGGCGATGGCACCGATTGCCGCGCCGGCCGCTGCCCCGCCCGCGATGGCGCCCACGCCGGTGCCCACAGGGTGGGCGCCCGGTGCGCCGCTGATCGGATCGGTGTGAAGGTCGCCGACGACGCTGTTCGGCGCCTGAGGCGCACCTTGCCGCGGGTCGCGCGCGATCGTCGCTTCGTAGGCCTTGCGCGCGCGCTCGAGCTGCCAGGGCGTGATGTGGCCGAGCGAATGCATGCGCTCGACGTCTCTCAGGTAGCCCACCAGCACGTCGGGTTCGACGATCGTCGGGTTGCCCAGTTGCAGGAGCAGATCCCCGTACATCTGGTCAGACGTCTTTTCCATGCAGAACTCCTTGTGTTGGGTCGGAACACAAGGCTAGGGTGATGCCGACGCGCGCTGTGTCAGCCAACACCCCGCATGCGGGAAGGACGGCACCACCAATGCTTGGGACCGGCCCGGGCTCGGGCCGCTGTGCCCGATCAGCACTCAACCGCCCGGCGGAGAGCCTTGGCGGCGTGCGAAGCTAGCCCATCAGGCCCCGGCCACGCGCCCGAGCAGCTCGCGCAGTATCGCGCGCACGTCGCCGGCGCCGTCGCCCGTCGGGATCCACGACAGCGCCGGCACCTCGACGTTCTGCGCCAGGCCCATCGGTGCGGCCTCGATGCGCATCTCGCCGGCGGCGGCGGCCTCGAACGCGGCGCGGGCGCGCGGCATGTGCCAGCCGCTGGTCACGAGCACGATGTGCTTGATGCCGGACTTGTGCAGCAGCGCGACGCTGCGCCCCGCGTTCTCGCGCGTGTCGCGCGAGCTCTCTTCGATCCACTTCAGCGGCCGGCCGAACTCGCTCGCCGCGATCTGCGCGGCGACGCGGGCTTCGGGCATGCCCTCGGGCTGGGCCCAGCCGACGCCACCGCTGAAGCCCACCGGCAGCCCGGTTTCGCGGCCCAGCCACAGGCCGTAGCGCAGCCGTTCGAGCGAGTGGTGCTGCAGGCTGCTGACCCCGTACTCGGGCGCGTAGGGTTCGAGCCCACCGCCCAGCACCATGATCGCGATCGGCGACTTGGCCTGCGACTTCAGCTCCTTGATGCGATCCACGCTCAACGCGGCCGGCGGGTGCAGCACGAACCGCGACAGTGCCCGTGCCGTGCCCGTGCAGGCGCTGAGCCACATCAGCGCCACGCTCGTCAGGATGACGAACCAGCCCAGGCCGCGGCGCGGCAGGATCAGCCGTGCTCCAATGAGCATCATCATCAGCAGCGGCACCGGCGGCAGCAGCAGGGCGGTCAGCACCGGCTTCCAGGATTCGATGCCGAAGAAGATCAGAAGGCTGTTCAAGTGGGTTTGTTTCGGGTGGCGTCGGGTGCGATGCGCGGCATTGTGCGGCACGCGCGGGCAGATATGGGCAACATCGCGTGCACTGGTTCACGGGAGACTGCATGAGCGACAGAGCAGACCAACTTCGCGCGCGCCTGCTGCGCAATTTCAACGCCGTCGAGACCACGCGCGAGCGGCGGCCACCGCTCTACGACAGCGTCTGTGCGCGGCTCACCGCCGGCACCGAGGCCGCCAAGCTCGGCATCAGCATCGACGTGGTCGCGCCCGGCATGCGCGCCTGCCCGTACCACTTTCACTATGCGCAGGAAGAGGCGTTCATCGTGCTCGAAGGCGAGGGCGCGCTGCGCGTGGCGGGCGAGATGCTGCCGATCGGCCCCGGCGACGTGATGTTCATTCCGCCCGGCCCGGACTACCCGCACCAGATCATCAACACCTCGGCCGCGCCGCTGAAGTACCTGTCGATCAGCACCAAGGAGAGCCCGGAGGTCGTCGAATACCCTGATTCCGGCAAGTACCTCGCGATGGCTGCTGGCACGTTGAAGGGTGAGCGCCAAACCTTCGGTCGCATGCATCGCGAGAAGGATGACCTCGACTACTGGGACGGTGAACCCTGATGTGACAGCATCGGGGTCAGCGTTGAACGCGAAGAGAAGGCGGGAGATCCATGTTGCTGTGGCTGAGGCGGTTTGCTTGGGTGGTGGCGGCGTTGCTGGCGTTGTGGGTCGTGGCGTGGCTCGGGTTGCCGGCGTTGATCAAGTGGCAGGGGCCGCCGCGCCTGAGCGAGGCACTGGGCCGCGGCGTCACGATCGGCGATGTCGGCTTCAAGCCCTGGAACCTGACGCTGACGCTGGACGATCTCAGCATCGCCGGGCGCACGCCGGCCGACGTGCCGCTGCTGAAGGTCAAGCGCGTGTTGGTCGACGCGTCGCTGTCGTCGCTTTTCAGGCGGGCCCCGGTGATCGAGGCACTCGAGATCGACGCGCCGCAGCTGCACCTGGCGCGCACCGGCGCAGGCCACTACGACGTCGATGACCTGATCGCGCGCTTTGCGCCCAAGCCCGACGCGACGCCGGGCGAGCCGGCGCGCTTCGCGCTCTACAACCTGCAGCTGCGCGATGCGCAGGTGGCGTTCGACGACCAGCCGGTGAAACGCGTCCACCGGGTCGAGGCGCTGCAGCTCGCGCTGCCGTTCCTGTCGAACCTGCCAGCCGACGTCGAGGTCACCGTCGAGCCGCGTCTCGCGTTCAAGCTCAACGGCACGCTGTTCGACAGCGGCGCTCAGGCCACGCCGTTCGCGCAGACCCGATCCGGCGAGCTCAAGCTCACGATGGCCGATCTCGACCTCGCGCCCTACCTTGGCTACGTGCCGGCCTCGCTGCCGGTGCGCGTGACGCGCGGCAGCGTCTCGGCCGATCTGGGCGTGACCTTCACGGTGCCGCCGAGCGGCGCGCCCAGCGTCACGCTGAAGGGCAGCACCGGTGCAAAGAACCTGGCGCTGACCGATTCGGCCGGTGCGGCGCTGGTCGACTGGAAGCAGCTCCGGCTGATGCTGCGCGACGTACAGCCGTTGGCACGCAAACTCGCGTTCGAGACGCTGCGCATCGATGGCCTGCAACTGCACGCCGCGCGCGATGCGCAAGGCCGCATCAACCTGCTCGGGCTGGCGGGGCCAAGGGGCAACGCCACCGCCGCGGCGCCTGCAGCCGCCTCGGCTGCCAGTGGCGCCGCGGGCCAGGCCGACGCGCCGGCGTGGCAGGCCAGCCTGGG
The DNA here is from genome assembly GCA_964247075.1 of uncultured Rhizobacter sp. GTDB lineage: Bacteria > Pseudomonadota > Gammaproteobacteria > Burkholderiales > Burkholderiaceae_C > LMDS01. The sequence goes on from CAXTSS010000007.1 coordinate 114,261, forward strand.
CGCGATCGAACTCACCGATGCGCGCGTGCTCTGGAACGACGCCGCGGTGCAACCCGCAGCGGCGCTGCAGCTCGACGGCTTGAAGCTCGCTGCGAAGCAGATGGCCTGGCCGATCAGCCGGCCCGTTGCGCTGACCTTGAGCGGTGCGCTGCGCCCGCAGGCCGCTGCCGCGTCGGCCTCCGCGCCGGCACTCGCCGAGTTCAGCGCCGAAGGGCCGGTGACCGATCGCGAGGCCAAGCTCAAGCTCGATCTGAAGGGCCTCTCGCTCGCGGCGTTCGCGCCTTACGTCGCGCGGTCGTTGCTGCCGAGCGTGGAGGGCCAACTGGCGGCGCAGGCCGAGCTCGACTGGTCGGGTGCCGCCGATGCACCGCGACTCCAGCTCGCGCTGGCCAGCGCCACGCTCGATGCGCTGACGCTGCGCGAAGGCGGCGGCAAGTCGGCGCCAGAGGCGGTCACGTTGAAGCAGCTGGCGCTCGCCGATGTTCGGCTCGACCTGCTGGCCCGAACCGCGGTGCTCGGCAGCATCAAGCTCTTGCAGCCGAGCGTCACGGTGGCGCGCGAGGCCGACGGGCGGCTCAACCTGCAGCGCTGGGTCGTGGCCCCCGCGGGCGCGGCAGCGGCCCCTGCGGCGCCTGCCACTGCGGCCTCGGCCCCGGCCTGGCGCGTGCAGGTGAAAGATCTGCTGCTCGATGCCGGCCAGGTGAAGTTCAGCGATGCGAAGGCCGGTACGGCCAAGGCGCCGCTGCGCGTCGAGGTCGGCGCCTTGCGACTCGCCGTCCAGGGCCTCGAATGGCATGGCGATCACGCCACGGCGCCCGGCAATGTGCAGTTCGGTGCGCGTGTCGGTGCGCCGGCAGCGGCGCGCGAGAAGCCGCGCGCGCTGGCCGGCGCGATCGACTACAAGGGCCGCATCGGCCTGGAGCCGCTGCTTGCCAGCGGCAAGCTGCGCGTCGAGCGCTTCCCGGTGCAACTGTTCGCGCCGTACTTCGCCGACAAGGTCCAGCTCTCGCTGCTACGCGCCGAAGCCGGCTACAAGGGCGATGTGAATGTGCGCAAGCTGGCGGCCGGGCTCGACGTGAGCGCTGCCGGCGATGTGCTGCTGGGCGACGTGCATGTGGCGACCTTGCCCGACACGTCGGCGCCGGCGAGCGCGAACAACACCGAAGAACTGCTGAACTGGCAGGCGTTCGCGCTGAACGGCGTGAAGTTTTCGATGAAGCCCAAAGCGCGGCCGCAGATCGAGATCAGGGAGGCGTCGTTGAGCGACTTCTATTCGCGTCTCGTCGTCACCGAGCAAGGGCGCCTGAATCTTCAGGACGTGACCGCCGCACCACCCGGCGAGGCGGCCAGTGCGCCCGCGCCCGCAGCTGCTCCGGCCTCGGCAGCGAGCGCGCCCGCGGCGGCCGATGCGAAGCCGCTGCCGATCGACATCAAGGTCGGTGTCACCAAGCTGATCAACGGCCGCGTCGATTTCAGCGACCGTTTCGTGCGGCCGAACTACAGCGCCGCGCTGACCGAACTCAATGGCCAGCTCGGTGCGTTCAGCTCGGGCAGCCTCGACACGGCCACGCTCGAACTGAAGGGCCGCGCGGCGGGCACCGCGTTGCTCGAGATCAGCGGCCAGGTGAATCCGACCGCGCGCCCGCTCGCGCTCGACATCAAGGCCAAGGCGACCGACCTCGAACTCGCGCCGCTCTCCCCGTATGCCGGCAAGTACGCCGGCTACGCGATCGAGCGCGGCAAGCTGAGCATGGACATCGCGTACAAGATCGACCCCGACGGCAAGCTGGAGGCACGCAACCAGGTCATCCTGAACCAGCTCACCTTCGGCGACAAGATCGAGTCGAAGGATGCGACCAAGCTGCCGGTGCTGCTCGCGGTCGCGCTGCTGAAAGACCGCAATGGCGTGATCGACATCAACCTGCCGGTCAGCGGCAGCATCAACGACCCGAAGTTCAGCGTCGGCGGCATCATCATCAAGGTCATCATCAACTTGCTGACGAAGGCGTTCACGTCGCCGTTCGCGTTGCTGGCAGGCGGCGGCAGCGACGACCTCAGCGTGGTCGAGTTCCAGCCCGGTACCGCGCTGATCACGAGCAGCGGCACGGGCGCGATCGACAAGGTCGCGAAGGCATTGACTGAGCGTCCGGCGCTGAAGATGACGGTCACCGGCGCTTCCGATCCGGTCGGCGAACGCGATGCGTTCCAGCTGGCGGCGATCGAGTCGCGGCTGGTCGCCGAAGCGCGCCGCGAAGGCCTGCGCGCCGGTGCGCCGGCGGCGCCCGCTTCCGTCCCGGCCGCGCCGGTGGTGCTCGCCGCGCCCGAGCGCCTGCGACTGCTCACGCAGCTCTACAAGGACACCGACATCCCGAACAAGCCGCGCAACGCGGTCGGCTTTGCAAAGGAGATCCCGCCCGCCGAGATGGAAGCCTTGCTGAAGACGCGAACGCCGGTCAGCGACGACGCGATGCGTGAGCTCGCGCTGCAGCGCGGTCTCGCGGTACGCGATGCGCTGATCGCGAAGGGCCTGCCGAGCGAGCGCCTGTTTCTCGCCGCACCCAAGCTGCGCGCGGCCGCCGAAGACACTGCCACCTGGACGCCGCGCGTTCAGCTGACGCTCTCGACGAATTGAGCGGCTGTAAGCGCGCGCGGCCACCTCCGACCAACCACTTTCTCATCCGGACACACCATGACCTCGACGACCGACACGATCACCCTCGGCGGCGGCTGCTTCTGGTGCCTCGAAGCCGTTTACGAGCGCGTGCGCGGCGTGCTCGCGGTCGAGTCGGGGTACTGCAACGGCCACGTCGCCAGGCCAAGTTACGAGCAGGTCTGCGGCGGCGACACCGGCCATGCCGAAGTCGTGCGCGTCACATTCGACCCGGCGCAGATCACGCTGCGCGAAGTGCTCGAGATCTTCTTCGTGATCCACGACCCGACCACGCTGAACCGCCAGGGCAACGATGTCGGCACGCAGTACCGCTCGGGCATCTACTTCCACGACGCGGCGCAGGAGGCGACGGCGCGCGCGGTGCTGGCCGAGGTCGACGCGTTTCATCGCGGCAAGGCCGTGACCGAGCTGGTGGCCGAAGCGAACTACTCGCGCGCCGAGGATTACCACCAGCACTACTTCGTCAACCATCCGAATCAGGGTTACTGCGCGATGGTCGTGGCGCCCAAGGTCGACAAGTTCAAGAAGACCTTCGCGAGCCGCGTGCTGCCGGGCTGATCGGCGCTGAGCTCAGGCCAGCGCCGGGCCGCCATGGGCCACGAAGAGGCCCACTGCGTGAACCTCGGCGGCCTGAGCACCCGCTCGGCGGGTGGCCTCGCGTACTCGCGAGGCCGGGTGCGCCATTCATGGCGCGAGGCGTTCGCGCACCCAGGCCTCACCGTCGCGTCGATAGCGCAGCCGGTCGTGCAGCCGCGACTTGCGGCCCTGCCAGAATTCCCAGCGATCCGGCACGAGCCGGTAGCCGCCCCAATGCGGCGGCCGCGGTGGGCCGCTCGCGAGCAGGCTGGGCAGGAACTGTGCACCGAACTTCGCCACGTTCGCGACCAGCACCGCGCGCGACGCGATCACCTGGCTTTGCGGCGAAGCCCACGCGCCGATGCGCGAATCGAGCGGGCGCGAGTTGAAGTAGGCGTCCGACTCGGCTTCGCTGACCCTCTCCACCGTGCCCTCGATGCGCACCACGCGCTCGAGCTCGACCCAGTGGAACTGCAGCGCGGCGAACGGCTGCTGCGCCAGTTCGCGGCCCTTGCGGCTCTGGTAGTTCGTGTACCAGACGATGCCGCGCGCATCGACACCCTTGATCAGCACGACGCGCGTGGACGGCCGCCCGTCAGCGCCGACGGTGGCCAGCGTCATCGCGTTCGGCTCGGGCAATTGGCCAGCCAGGGCTTGCGACAGCCACAGCTCGAATTGCGCCGTCGGGTCGGCCTGCGAGGCCGACTCGTCGAGTTCGGCGCGCTCGTAGGAGGTGCGAAGTTGGGCCAAGTCTTGCATGCACCCGAGTATAAGAAGGCGCCGATTGCCGGACTTTTCAGCAAGTTTGTGTACGGGGAAGGCCTTAGGTAAAGCCACCACTATCTCAAACCGGTTGCAGATTCCATTCTTCGCTGATCAACCAACGAGGAGTCGAATGGATTCGCGGCCTGCCGTGATCGTGCTGGCAGCGGGCAGGGGCTCACGCTTTCTGGGCCCCGACCACAAGCTGGCGCAAAGCCTGGGCAACCTCAGCGTGCTCGGCACCACCTTGCGCCAGGCGATCGCGAGCCAGTTGCCGGTGGTCGTCGTCACGACCGAGCCGCTGGCCGAAGTGGCACGCCGCAGCATTGCCGCACGCGACGTGGTGCTGGTGCCCGAAGTCGGCAGCGCGGGCCAGACCGGGCTGGGCATGGGCTACTCGATCGCCGCCGGGGTGCTGGCGCGGCCCGATGCCGGTGGCTGGTTGATCCTGCCAGGCGACATGCCGAAAATCCGGCCCGAAACGCTACAGGGCGTGGCGCGCGAACTGGCCGCGCATGCCGTGGTGTACGCGCAGTACAAGGGCCGGCGCGGCCATCCGGTGGGGTTTTCGGGCGAGCTCTACTCCGAACTCGTCGCGCTCACCGGCGACGAGGGCGCGCGCCGCGTGATCGCACGCTACCCGGCGTTCGCGTTGAACGTGGACGATCCGGGTGTGCTCGTCGATGTGGACACGCTCGCCGACCTCGACAGCGTGCGCCGCACCGGTCTCAGCGAGGCGTCTCCGCCGACGCGCTGGTAGCGCACGCGGCGGGGCATTCGATGCCGTGCTGTCGGGCGAGTGCGACGAGGCGCTCGATATCGCGGTCGCGGATGCCGCAGTCGCGCAGCGAGGTCGCCGTTTCGGTCAGGTAGTTCAGCGTGCTGCCGTAGCGGCCGACCGAGCGGCGCAACACCTCCAGCATCTGCGCGTCCGGGATGCGTCCGGTGTGCGCCGGGCTGCGCCGGCTCAGGGTGAACGCGAGTGCGCTGACGCTGCCTTGCGCGGTACGGCAGGCGAGCCATTTCGGGTCGTAGACGCCGGTCGGCATCTCGCGCGCCCACAGCCGCTCCAGTTCGGCGCCGGCGCGGCGCTTGTCGATGCGATAGGCCATGCCGCGGCACGAGCCGCCGGGCACCAGCGCGAACACCAGGCCCGGGCACTCGGGCGTGCCGCGGTTCACGCGCGAACGCATCTCCAGCGCGCGGTGCCAGCCGTGCACGGTGGCGGGGCGCTGCTCGTCGGCATCGAACTCGGGGCGCCAGATCAGCGAGGCGTAGCCGAACACCCAGAGGTCTTGCTGGCCGCCCCAGGATTTGCGGGCGTGCGCGAGCATCGGTTGCGGGTCGCGCAGGTGCAGGGCCGAATACGTCATTGCGTCACTCTAAAATGAAATCTTCTTCGGAGGAGCATGGAATGAACGATCAGAACGACGACGCGCAAAATTACGCACTGATGGTGCTCGCAGGTGTGGTGGGCCTGGTGATCGCGGGCGTGATCGCGCTGGCGGCCTCCACGACGATGGGCACGCCGACGAAGGCGGGTGCCGCGAAGGCCGCGGTCACGACGGCCGCACCGGCCGCAGCCGTCGCCAGCGCGGCCGAACCGGACGGCCGGATCTACTTCGAGACCGGCTCCGACGCCCTGCCGGCCGACGCCTCCGCCGTCCTGGTGCGGGTCGCCGATGCGGCGCGCGCCAACGCCGGCAAGTTCGTGCAGATCTCGGGCTATCACGACGCCAGCGGCGATCCGGCGAAGAACGCCGATCTGGCGAAGCGACGCGCGATGGCCGTGCGCCACGCGCTCGAAGCGAACGGTGTCGCGCCCGACCACCTGGTGATGGACAAGCCGATCGTCAGCACCGGCGACGGCGATGCGCGCGAGGCGCGTCGCGTCGAACTTCGACTGCGTTGAGGGCAGGGTGATTCGGTGGCCGCCACGGGTGCCGGGTTTGATACTGCCTTCCCGACCCACCGATTGATTTGACGATGTAACTCGGTTACGCAAGAATCGCCAGATGGGTTACATGGGGAATCGCCATGAAGCAAGCAGTCGTCGAAGTCACCCAACGCATCCGCGAGCGCAGCGCGGCGACGCGCTCGGCCTACCTGGCGCGCGTCGCTGCCGCGATCGACCGCCCGCGGGGTTCGGATCGCATGGGCTGCGCCAACGTGGCGCACGCCTTCGCGGCGATGCCCAGCAACGACAAGTTGCGCATCGTCGCCGAACGCGCGCCGCACATCGGCATCGTCACCGCCTATAACGACATGCTCTCGGCGCACCAGCCGTACGAGGGCTTTCCGGCGCTGATCCGCGATGAGGCCGCCAAGCTCGGTGCCACCGTGCAGGTGGCCGGTGGCGTGCCGGCGATGTGCGACGGCGTGACGCAGGGCCTGCCGGGCATGGAGCTGAGCCTGTTTTCGCGCGACAACATCGCGATGGGCACCGCGATCGCGTTGACGCACGATGTGTTCGATGCCGCACTGCTGCTCGGCGTGTGCGACAAGATCGTGCCGGGGCTGTTGATCGGCGCGCTGCATTTCGGCCACCTGCCGTGCGTGTTCGTGCCGGCCGGGCCGATGAGCACCGGCCTCGACAACACCGCCAAATCGAAAGTGCGCGAGCAGTTCGCGCAGGGCAACGTCGGCCGCGACAAGCTGCTCGAAGCCGAATCGGCCGCGTACCACGGCGCCGGCACCTGCACCTTCTACGGCACCGCCAACAGCAACCAGATGCTGCTCGAGGCGATGGGCCTGCACGTGCCCGGCGCGGCCTTCATCCACCCGCACGCTCAACTGCGCGAGGCGCTGACACGCGACGCCGTGCGCACCTTGTTGGGCATCACGAAGAACGGCGCGAACTTCACGCCGATCGGCCGCATGGTCGATGAGCGCGTGATCGTCAACGCGATGGTCGCGCTGCTCGCCACCGGCGGCTCGACCAATCATCTGATTCATTGGGTCGCGGTGGCGCGCGCCGCGGGCATCCTGATCGATTGGACCGATTTCGCCGACCTGTCGGCCTGCACGCCGCTGCTGGCGCGCGTCTACCCGAACGGCCTTGCCGACGTGAACCAGTTCCAGGCCGCGGGCGGCCCGGGCTTCGTGATCCGCGAGCTGATCGAGAGCGGCTCGATGCATGGCGACGTCAGCACCGTCGTGCCCGGCGGTCTGCGCGAATTCGGCAAGGTGCCGGAGCGCGCCGAAGGGCGTCTGCACTGGCGCGACCTGCCCGCGACGACCATCGACGACTCGGTCGTGCGCACCGCGGCCGCGCCGTTCAGCGAAGAAGGCGGCCTGAAGCTGCTGACCGGCAACCTCGGCCGCGCGGTGATCAAGGTCTCGGCGGTGCCGGCGGATCGCCATGTCGTCGAAGCGCCAGCGATCGTGTTCGACACGCAGGAGCAGGTGCTCGCCGCGTTCAAGGCCGGCACGCTCGAGCGTGACTTCATCGCCGTGCTGCGCTTCCAGGGCCCCGCCGCCTGCGGCATGCCCGAGCTGCACAAGCTGACGCCGCCGCTCGGTGTACTCCAGGGCCGCGGCTTCAAGGTCGCGCTCGTGACCGACGGCCGCATGAGCGGTGCCTCGGGCAAGATCCCGGCAGCGATCCATGTGAGCCCTGAGGTCGCGCACGGCGGGCCGCTCGGCAAGGTGCGCGACGGCGACGTGCTGCGGCTCGACGCGGTGGCGGGCACGCTCGCTGCGTTGGTCGATGCCGCCACCTGGGCCGCGCGCGACCAGGCCCAACTGCCCGACGCGCAGGCGGACGTCAACGGCCACGGCCTCGGCCGCGAACTCTTCGCCGGCATGCGGCGCAATGTGCTGAGCGCGGAGCAGGGCGCCTGCACTTGGTTGTGACCCATTCGCTGTAACTCCTCGGAAACTCGAACATGAACACACTCGACCTCGTCGCCCACGGCCCGGTGATTCCGGTCATCGTCATCAACCGCCTCGAAGACGCGGTGCCGATGGCGCGCGCACTCGTCGAAGGCGGCGTGCGCGTGCTCGAAGTGACCTTGCGCACGTCGATCGCGCTCAAATGCATGGAGCACATTGCGCGCGACGTGCCCGGGGCCATCCTCGGTGCCGGCACGGTGCGCAGCCGCGCCGATGCGCAGGCCGCGAAGGATGCGGGCTGCACGTTCGCCGTCAGCCCCGGCTACACCAGCACGATCGGCAACGCCTGCCGCGAGATCGGTTTGCCGCTCTTGCCCGGCACTGCGACCGGCAGCGAGGTGATGCAGGCGAATGCCGACGGCTACTTCTTCCTGAAGTTCTTCCCGGCGATGCAGGCCGGCGGCATTCCGATGTTGAAAGCGCTGGCCGGGCCGTTCACCGACGTCGTGTTCTGCCCGACCGGCGGCATCTCGCTCGCGACCGCGCCGGATTTTCTGGCGCTGCCGAACGTCAAGGTCTGCGGCGGCTCGTGGCTGACGCCGGCCGATGCGGTGGCCGCGAAGGATTGGGCGCGCATCACGGCGCTTGCGAAAGAGGCGAGCGCGCTGCGCCGCTGAAGTGCGATCAGTGCAGCGCGGTGGCAGGTGCCAGCGCGGCTGCCGGCGGCAAAGCGATGTCGGCTGCCGCGGTGCGCACTGACATCGGTGCCGGCAGCCCGGGATGCGCCTGCTGGCCCTGCAGCAATTTGAAGATGCCTTCGGCCAGCAGCGGCCGCGACATGTAGTAGCCCTGACCCTGGTCGCAGCCCAGGTCACGCAGCAGTTCCATCTGCGTCAAGGTCTCGACCCCCTCGGCGATCACCTCCTTGCCCAGCGAGGTGCCCAGCAGCACGATGGCACGGACCACCGCCGCCTCCTTCGAGCCGGCGCGCAGATGCTTCACGAAGGACATGTCGATCTTGAGGCTGTCGATCGGCAGTACCGACAAATGGCTCAGCGACGAATACCCGGTGCCGAAGTCGTCCACGCTCAAACCCACGCCCAGCTCGCGCAGCGCCTGCAGCGTGCCCATGGCCGCTGACAGCTGCGCCATCAGGATGTTCTCGGTCAGCTCGATCACCAGGTGCTGCGGCGCCAGATCGCAGGACTGCAGCGCCTGCCGGACCCGTGGGACGAACCCGGGGTCGGCCACGTCGCGCGCTGACGCATTGACATGCATGTGCAGATCGTCCAATCCCGGGAAGGTACGCTGCCAGGCGCGGAGTTGTGTGCAGGCCTGCTGCACCACGCCGTCAGTCAGCTGGGTGATGAGGCCGGATTCCTCGGCGATCGGGATGAACGCCGCCGGGCTCACCGGGCCGAGCACAGGGTGAGTCCAGCGGCTCAGTGCCTCGAAGCCCCTCAACTCTCCGGTGCGCAAGTCCACCAGCGGTTGGTAGGCCACGCTCAGCGCTCGCTGGGGCAATGCCAGTCGCAACTCGGCTTCCAGCCGCACCCGGTTGGCCACCTCGGTGTGCAGTTGCACGTCAAACAAGGCGTAGCGTGCCTTGCCCTCGGTCTTCGCGCGGTACATCGCGATGTCGGCATCGCGCAGCATGTCCTCCGGTTGCGTGTAGCCGATCGAACTGAAGGTGATGCCGATGCTGGCGCTGGCGGTGACCTCCATCGTCCCCAGTTGCAGTGGTTCGCGCAGCGCCAGCAGCAGACGCTCGGCCAACTCCACGGCATCGGTGTCGCGGCCCAGCCCGCAGGCCAGGACTGCAAACTCGTCACCGCCCAGCCGTGCCAACATGTCGCCGCTGCGCAGACCGCGCGCCAACCGCGCCGATGCTTGCACCAGGAACTGGTCACCCACGGTATGGCCCCGGCTGTCGTTGATCAGCTTGAAGCGGTCGAAATCGAGAAACATGACGGCGAAGGCCCGACCCGGCCCACTGTCGGCACGAGCAATCGCCAGACTCAGGGTTTCGTGAAAACGCTCGCGGTTGGGCAGGCCGGTGAGCTTGTCGTGGAAGGCGCGGTGCTGCAGTTCGACCTCGGCATGCCGGCGTGCGGTGATGTCCTGGATCTGCAGGATCAGGCTGGCGCCGTCCGCTTCGGGCACGGAGAACATGCTGCAGCTGATGCTGGCCCACACCTCGCCGCCGTCGTGACGGCGACAGCACAGTTCCACCGGCAAGGTGTCGGCGCTGCCGCGTGCGACCTCGGCCAAGGTGGCTTGCACACGTTTGAAGTCGTTGCTGGCCACGTAGTCGCCGAACTTCTGGCCGGTCAGGTCCACGGCCTCGTCGCCCAGCAAGACTCGCAGCGCCGGATTGGCCAGGTGGATCTGCCCGTCCAGCGACACCAGCGCCATGCCGATCGAGGCCTGCGTGAAGGCGCTTTGAAAGCGCCGCTCGGAGGTTTCCAGATCACGCAGGTGTTGCGCGGCCATCTCGGCCTCGCGCGCGCGCGCCTGGCTCGCGGCCAGGGCGGCGTCGCGCTCCAGCGCAACGGCATCGGCCTGCTGCACCGCGCGCTCCGACTCCTGTTGGCGTGCATAGAAGTGCAGCGTGCTCAGCAACAGGCCCAGGGTGGGCACGATGGTCAGCATCACCGCCAAGCCGGCCAGCCGGGTGGTGATGAACAGCAGCGCAGCAATGGCCGCGGCGCCGGTGCTGGCACCGCCCACCCAGCCGAACACGCTGACAAACGCCGACAGCTTGATCGGCTCCTTGCGCTTGAACTGACCCACGGCGGACATCAGCACCGCGTTGCAGGCGCAGTAGAGCAAGCCGAAGGCCATGGTGGTCAGCACCAGTGCGGCGGCGTGGTCTGCCGAGCCGGCGGACAGGTGGGGCATCAAGGCCTGCAGCAACTGGCCGCAGGCCCACATGGTGAAGGCGGCGATCGTGGTGCTGCCCAGGCGTGTGGTCCAGCGCCTGGAACTGCGCCAGGAGGAGACCAGTGCCTCCAGCCCGGCGGCCAGGCAAGCCGCTGCGGCACCGTGCGTCAGCAGCAGCAGGAAGATGAACACGTCCCCGATCGAGAACACCTGATTGGCGCGCGGCACCTTCACCGGGAACAGCGCCATCAGCATGACCAGCAGCAGCCCGCCGGCCAGTTGCAGCAACGACAGCGCGGGCAACGCTGCCAGCAGCACCAGCGATTGGCCGCAGGCGGCCAAGCCGAGCAGCAGCATCAACCACCAGTACACGGTGGCCTGAAGGTTGTAGTCGGGCATCAGGCGCGCGTGCAGGCGCTGCAATGGTGACAGCCGCTCTTGACCCGCCACATGCGGCGGGGATGGCTGGCGAGGCAGGGCGGGCATGCGGATGTTTTCGGCAACCGGCAGGCAAAGTTCAGCGCTGTCGGGCCGATGCGGCATGTTGCGGCCTTGCAGTCATTCGTCGCGCCAGCGAAGCCGGTGGGTCGGTCAGGGTTCGCCAAGCGGCGTGGCTTCGGCCATCGTGAGGCCTTCAGCCATCGTCAGCCCCTCGGCCATGGTGAGACCTTCAGCCATCGTCAGGCCTTCGGCCATCGTGAGACCTTCAGCCATCGTGAGGCCTTCGGCCATCGTCAGGCCTTCGGCCATCGTGATCCCCTGGGCCATCGTCAAGCCGCTGCCGGCGGCGAACCAGCTCGACAGCAGTTGGGTCGGCACGAAGGCGCCGGTGCGACCGCTCCACGAACTGACCCCGGCCAGCAGGTCGCCCAGCACCACGCCGGGCGATACCAGCGGCTGCTTCGTCAGCGGCGTCTCAACCACGTACTTGACATAGGTGTTGGCATCCACGCCGCTGGATTCCGGCCAGTACGTCACGGTATTGCGAAGCAAGGTGTTGCGCACCCAGGTCAGCCGCGGGTCGAAGATCGGCTGGTAGCGGGCCAGCACCTGACCACCCAGCACATGGCTGCCGCCGGCGATGACCAGCTGGCTCCAAGGCACGCTGACACCACCGATCACCGAAGCAGATTTGGTCGGGAAGGACTTGCCCGCTGCCAGCATCGAGCTGCCGGAGGTCAGCGTGCCAGCGGCGATGGCGCTCGACACATCGCGGCGCATCGACGACGCCAACGTCACGGCCCCAGCCACGTTCAGCAGCCCTGCGCCTTGCTGCACCAGGCTGGCGTTGGCCAGGGGCTGGGCGCTGTACTGCAGGATGGCCTTGACCAGCGGTGGTGTCAGGCTGGGATTGGCCTGAAGCATCAGTGCCACCGTACCCGAGACCACGGGCGCCGCCACCGAGGTGCCCGACAGCAGCTTGAGCGCCTGATTGGCGGTTTGCGTGGTGCCCCCCAGGCCGTTGACCAGCGCCGGATACTTGACCGCCAGTGCGTCCAGCGTGCTGTCGACGGTGGCTGCTGCACCCAGTACCGCGTTGCCCGGCGCGATCAGGTCGGGTTTGAGCAGGTTGTCTGCGCGCCGCACGCCGGTGCTGTCGACAAAACCGCCGCGCGTCGGGCCGCGCGAGCTGAAGCCGTTGACCACGTCGTCGCTGCGGGCCGAGGTGGCCTTGGCATTGTCCGAGCCCACCGTGATCACGCTGGGGTCGTTGCCCGGTGCGCCGACGCTGCCGTAAACCTCGGCGCCAGCGCCGTTGCGGCCGAAGTTGCCGGCCGCCACCACCACGGTGATGCCAGCGGCACTGGCGGCACGCACTGCGCGGCACAGCGGATCGGTCAGGAAACTTTCAGTGGAATTGGCCGCCATGCTGATGTTCATCACGCGGATGTTGTATTCCCTGGCGTGGAACAGCACCCAGTCGATGCCGGCCAGCGCGTCGCTCATCTGGCCGCTGCCGGCGTCGTTGAGCACCTTCACATCGAACAGCGTCGCGTTCGGGGCCAAGCCGGTGGCATCAGGGCTGCGGAAGTTGCCGCGACCCGCGGCCACGCTGGCCACGTGCGTTCCGTGGCCGTAGCGGTCGTGGGCGGTCTTCAGGCCGGTGGTGCCGATCGCGAGCTCGTAGGCCTTGCGGATCAGGCTGCCCGGCTTCATCGGGTCCGACAGGTCAACGCCGGCGGTCCAGCCGCTCGTGCCGGTGCTGCTGGCCGTCGCGTTGGTGCCCAAGGACAGCAGGGCCGACGCCAAGTTGGTGAGCTGGTTGTACCTGAGCAGATCGACAGCCCGAGTCACACGGCTCTTGGTGCCGTCTTCATTGAGAAACGCCGCGTGCGTCTGCGCAATGCCCGAGTCGAGCACGGCGATGCCAACCTCGCTGCCATCCAGACCTTCGGTGCGCCCTGAGTCCGCGACGCGCGGGCCGGTGGAGGTGCCCGTCACGGTGCCGGTGGTGGTTTCGATCAGGCTCGTGGTACGCGCCGTAGAGCGATTGGGAGAGATGCTGCTGACATCGGTGCGCGCCGCGATCGTGGTGACGCGGTTCAGCGGCAGCAGCGCCGACAGCGCGCTGACCGATGCGTAGCGCATGAACACCGAGCCCCCATTGGCCACCACCGCCGCGCGCAGCGCCACCATGTCGGGATCGGCGCCGGTGGCGACGATCAGCACCTGCACCAGTGACACGCCGTTGGTCGAGCCGCCCCAGTTGGTCCCCACCGGGACCACGCCGGTGTTGACTGCGGTCGCCAGATCGGGGGCGATCTTGGACGCTTGTTGAAGTGTCTCCGCCTGGATCGCTGGCGACAGGCCAGACAACGACAAGGCCAGGGCTGCCAGCGCGATCGAGGCACGCCGCCCGAGCCGCCGCCGCAGAGGCAGATCGCGCCAAGATTTGTTCTGGGTTTTCATGAGGGATTCTCGCAAGCGCCGCTTGTTCGGCAGGTGATCTATTCTGTTTGTTTTGGCTGACCACTTGAATAGGGGGCGGCTGACAAAGCCGTGAGAATCCCGTACTTCCGCACAGTTGAAACAAGATATTTCTGACTGTTGATCGGGCTTGTAAGACGAGTATCTTCTCGCCCATTCGATACCTTATCGGCATCGCACGGAAGAACTTGAGGCGAAAGTTGAAGCCACTCCGATCTGGTCGCGAAAGCGACGGCTGGCGGGGCTTTCAGAGTGGGCGCCAGTGCGATTGATGCCCGATGGCGAGTCATCCCGGGCGCCGCACTCAAGTTCTCCGGCGGTTCGCCGATAAGCAGGTGTCGAATAAGGGGGAATCCGCCCAAGATAGTATGAATCAGGCTGAATATCTAATTGCCGGTCTGCCGCAATCACCTGTATCGATGCTGCGTTTGCGGCTTGCCGATACTCGCGACCGGCTCAACCCGACAGAACTCAGGCCAGCCGCGCAGCCGGCGCCGACCTCGTCTGCAGCCGGATCATCATCACCGACGCCGCCGCGATCAGGCAGGCGGCACCGGCCGCGAAGAGGGCTGGGTTGTACGTCAGCAGCAGCGTGCGGGTCAGGCCCGCGCCGTAGGCGGCGGTGGCCGCGCCAAGCTGGTGCGCGGCGAAGACCCAGCCGAAGATCATGCCGGCCCTCTCCTTGCCGAACTCCTGCGCGGCGAGCTTGACGGTCGGCGGCACGGTGGCGATCCAGTCGAGGCCGTAGAACATCGCGAAGATCGACAGGCCGTAAAACGTGAAGGTCGAGAACGGCAGCCAGAACAGCGACACCCCGCGCAGGCCGTAGTACCAGAACAGCAGCTTGCGGTTGTCGTAGCGGTCGGAGAGGTAGCCCGACAGCGTCGTTCCGACCAGGTCGAAGGCGCCCATCATGGCCAGCACCGAGGCGGCCGGCACCGCGCTCAGGCCCTGGTCGCCACACAACGAGATGAAGTGCGTCTGCACCAGGCCATTGGTGCTCAGGCCGCAGATGAAGAACGTGCCGGCGAGGATCCAGAACGTGCGGTTGTGCGAGGCTTCGGCGAGCACCTGGAACGGGCCGAGAAAGTTCAGCGTTTTCGCGCGTGGCGGCGGAGCTTCGACCGGCGCGCCTTCGGGCTCGCCGAACGCACGCAGGCCGATGCTGCCGGGGTGATCGCGCATGAACATCGTTGCGAGCAACGCCACGACCACGCAGGCCGCGAACACGGGGATCACGGCGTAGCGCCAGCCCATGTTCTCGATCATCCAGGCCGCGATCGGCAGGAAGATCAGCTGACCTGTGGCCGTGCTCGCGGCAAAGAGGCCGACCACCAGCCCGCGGTTCGTCGTGAACCAGCGGTTCGCGACCATCGCGCCGAGCACCAGCGCGGTCAGGCCCGTGCCGCAACCGAGCACGAGGCCCCACAGCAAGAACAGCTGCCACAGCTGCGTGATGCCGGTGGCCAACACCATTGCGACGGCGATGAATGTGGCCGCGATGACCATGATGCGGCGCAGGCCGAAGCGCCCGATGAACACCGCCGCGAACGGCCCGAGCAGGCCGAACAGCGCGAAGCGCACGGCGAACACCGACGAGAGCTGGTCGGTGGTCCAGCCGAACTCTTTGCTGAGCGGCTGCAGCATCGCACCCGGCAGGCCGAGCGCAGCCGAGGTGGTCAGCATCGCGAGAAAGGTGACGGCCGCGATCACCCACGCATAGTGAAAGCCGCGGCGGTCGAGCGACGCTGAGACGAGTTGGGCGAGCATGTTGGTGCGCTTCCGGGGTCAGTGGCTCGGGCGTTCGATCAGCTCGATCTTGTAGCCGTCGGGGTCGGTGACGAAGGCGATCACCGTCGTGCCGCCCTTGACCGGGCCGGCCTCGCGCGTCACGTTGCCGCCACCGGCGCGGATGCGTTCGCAGGCCGCGGCCGCGTCGGGCACGCCGATCGCGATGTGGCCATAGGCGGTGCCGAGCTCGTACCTCGAGACACCGTGGTTATAGGTCAGCTCGATCTCGGCATGCTCGGGGTTGCTGCCGTAGCCGAGGAATGCGAGCGTGTAGTTCTGCGACGTGTTCTCGGAGCGGCGCAGCAGCTTCATGCCCATCACGTCGGTGTAGAAGCGGATCGAGCGATCGAGATCGCCGACGCGCAGCATGGTGTGGAGGAATCTCATGGGGGCCTTTCAATTCGCGTCGAAGATGAAGCAGGTCGTGGAGGCGTGCGCGTAGAGCTTGCCATCCGGGCCGACCAGGCGGCCCTCGGCGGTGGCCATGCGGTTGCCGGCGTGGATGATCGTGCCGATCGCGCGCAGCAGTGACACCTTGGTGGTGACGGCGCGCACGTAGTTCACCTTGAGCTCGGCCGTCGTGTAGGCCTTGCCCGCGGGCAGCGTGCTGTGCACTGCGAAGCCGACGCACGAGTCGAGCAAGGTGGCGATCCAGCCGCCGTGAACGGTGCCGAGCGGGTTGTAGTGGCGCAGCATCGGCCGGCCCTGGAAGACGGCGCGACCGTACTCGACCTCGATCGGCAGGAAGTCCATCGTCTCGCCGATCAGCGGCCCGGGCAGTTCGCCGGAGAAGATGCCGTCGGCGACCTGCATGCCGGTCAGGCCGGCCACCTGCTCGGGGCGTGCGACGCCGCCACGGGCCAGCGTCCTGCGGCGCGCCGCTTCGTCGGCTTCCCATTGAGCCAGCACCTGCGTCGGGTCGATCTTCGATTGCATGTCACACGGATAAAGTTGCAACTGCAATGATTGTAGCTACAATCTACGAACCATGCACACAAAGAGTCGAGCCGGCGCGCGCTCCGTTCCGTCAGGCTGTAGCAGCTTCAAGCTGCGGCAGCTCTCGCGTCGCGTCAGCCAGCACTTCGATCATGTCGTCGGCGCGGCGGGACTGAAGACGACGCAGTATTCGCTGCTCTCGCACGTGATGCGGCTCGGTCCGGTGCGTCCGGGCGACCTCGCTGCCGAGATGGAGATGGATGCTTCCACGCTCACCCGCAACCTGCAGCCGCTGGTGAAGCTCGGTTGGCTCGACGTCGGGCCGGGCGATGACGGCCGCAGCCGCTTCGTGACGCTCACGGACGCCGGCCGCGAGAAGCGCGCCGAGGCGCAGCGCGAATGGAAACGCGCGCAGCTGTCGTTCAACGCGCAGATGAGCGCCGAGCGTGTCGCGCGCCTGCATGCGGTGATCGACGAGTGCCTGGCGGCGATGAACGAAACAGACTAAGGCTTTCGGCTCGCTTCCGGCCCCGGCACCACGTCGTCGCCGTAGGCGCGCTTCCAGCGCTCGGTGAGCTTCACGTGTTCCTCGATCCGCTCGCCCGGCAAGCCGTCGTCGGCATGCCAGTTCGCGATGCGCGACTCGACCGCGAAGTGAGAGATCGGCGTCACCGCGGCTGGCTCGTCGAGGCTGCCGATCGACAGGTCCATGCGCGCCGAATCGAGGTATTCGAAGCTCAGCGGCGTGCCGCAGCGCGCGCAGAAGCCACGCCGCGCGATCTTCGACGACGCGTGGTACGTCGGCTCGTCGGTGAGCCAGCGCACCTCATCCTTGCGCAGGTTGATGAACGCGGCGCGCGTGTTGCCGAATGCGAGCTGGCACATGCGACAGTGGCAGTAGTAGCCCTCGCGGTGCGTTGGCGTCGCTTCATAGCGCACCGCGCCGCACAGGCAGCCGCCGGGCAGGGGAGGGAGTGGCGCGGGTGTGTCGGTCATGGCGTCACGGTGTAGTTGAGCGTCAGCCGGCCACCGTCGACGTAGACGATCTCCCCGGTCATGTAGCTCGAAGCGCTGCTGACGAGGAACGCGCACACGTCGGCGATTTCGCTCGGCTCGCCGAGCCGCTTCATCGGCGTGCGGCTCATGATGCGCGCCTTCGCCTCATCGCTGCCGAGCACCGCGTTCTTCGCCAGTTCGGTCGCGATCGTGCCCGGGCCGACCGCGTTGACGCGGATGTGGTGGTCGGCGAGCGCGAGCGCCATCACGCGGGTCAGTTGGTTCACGCCGCCCTTGCTCGCGTTGTAGCTGGCGATGCTCGGGATCGCCATCACGCCGTTGACCGAGCTCATGTTGACGATCGCGCCGCCGCCGGTGGCCGTCATCGCGCGTGCCACCGCTTGCCCGACGAGGAACGCGCCTTTCAGGTTGACGTCGATGACCGCATCCCAATCGGCCTCGGCGATGTCGAGAAAGTTCGCGGCCTTGAAGATGCCGGCGTTGTTGATCAGCGCATCGACCCGACCGAACGCGCCGAGCGTGGCGGCGAGCGCCGCATCGACCTCGGCCTTGTTCGCTACATTGCAGTGCTGGTAGATAGCGCGCCGGCCGCGCTCAACGAGGCCGGCTGCGAGCGCCTGGCCGCGTGCGTCATCGACATCCCACAGCGCGACCGCCGCGCCATCGTGCGACAGCCGCTCGGCACACGCCGCGCCGATGCCTTGCGCCGCGCCGGTCACGATCGCGACCTGGTGTTCGAGATGGAAATGGACGGCGTTCATCGCTTTCTCCGGTTCAGCCACACGCCCATGCCCTGGGCGTTGAGTTCGAGGTCGAGCGCGAGCAATTCGAGGATCTGCGCGTCGGACAGCATGCACCCGTGCGCCCGCAGCCGCTTCAAATGAATCGCGCCGAAACCGCGCATCATGGTGGCGTGGCGCGCGTCGTCGTCCGGCAGCGAGAGCGCGAGCGCCACCATCTCGTCCATCTGCGCCAACAGCA
Source organism: uncultured Rhizobacter sp. (assembly GCA_964247075.1). Lineage (GTDB taxonomy): Bacteria > Pseudomonadota > Gammaproteobacteria > Burkholderiales > Burkholderiaceae_C > LMDS01. The sequence continues at coordinate 132,640 of CAXTSS010000007.1, forward strand.
GCGCGCCGAGGCGGGCCGGCTCGGTGACGCGGCCGTAGTGCGTCAGGTACAGGCACGCGGGCTGGTACGCCAGCATGCGCTGGATCGAGCGGCGCATCGACTCGGGCTCGAACTGGATCGGCGTCGTGGTCGGCATGATCCACGCGCCGGCGGCGGTGTCGAACTCGCGGTACGACAGGCCGAAGGTGTCCCCGGTGAAGAAGCCGCGGCTGCGTTCGTCCCAGATGCAATGGTGGTGGCGGGCATGGCCGGGTGTGTCGAGAAACTTCAGCGGCCGGCCGGCGACCTCGAGCACGAAGTCGTCCGCCGTGCGCAGCACGCGCGCCGGATCAACGCCGACGACGTCGCCATACGAGCGCGCCACTTCCTCGGCGCCGTAGACGCGCCGCGCGCTGTCCATCAAGCGTGACGGGTCGATCAGGTGGCGCGCGCCGAGCGGATGAACGACGAGCGTGGCCGCCGGCAGTTGCTGCATCAGCAGCCCGACGCCACCGGCGTGGTCAAGGTGCACATGGGTGGCGATGACGAAATCGACCGCGTCGGGCGCGAGCCCGGCCGCCGCCAGCGCCGCGAGCAGGCGCGGAACCGAATGGTTGGTGCCGGTGTCCACGAAAGCCGCACGGCCACGCTCGGTGATCAGGAAGCTCGCGTCGAACACAGGCCTGTGAAAGCCGGTGTCGATGACGTGGATTCCGTGATCCAGCGTTTGCACGAAGGGCAATGATTCGGGCATGGTGCGTGTGGTGTGATGAAGCGGATGATTCTAGGGAGTCGTCCACAATGGAGTGACCATGAAGCAGACCAGCATTCTTGTGGCGCTCGCCGCCACAGCCGCGCTCGCGGGTTGCGCCACGCCGGGCAGCCTGCCAGCCGGCACATCCATCGCCACCGTGCGTCAGGGCGTGTTCGGGCCGAACGGCGAGTACGTGCTGCCGAACGGCGGCCGCCGGCTCGAGTTCGCGCGGGGATCGTCCGGCAAGGAAACCTGGATGCTCGACTTCGACGCGAAGGGCGCCCTCGTCACCTCGGAGCAGGTGCGCACGCAGGCAAACTTCGCCAACATCGTGCCCGGCATGCCGGCGGACGAAGTGCGCATGCGCCTGGGCCGCCCGTCGGATGTGTTCGGCGCGGGATGGCAGGAGCACATCCACGTCTGGAGCTACCGCTTTCCGCAAGGCGATTGTTTCTGGTTCCAGGTCTCGATCCGTGACGCCGACCAGACCGTCCGCGAGGCGGGCCTGGGCCCCGACCCGGCCTGCAACGGCCCGAGGGACGGCGATCGATCGCAATGACGATCAGGCTGTACGGCATCCCGAACTGCGACACCGTGAAGCGCGCCCGCGCGTGGTTGCAGGCGCGTGGGCGCGAGGTGGTGTTCCATGATTTCAAGAAGGCCGGCGTGCCGGCGGACCGCCTCGACGCCTGGGTCGCGGCGGCGGGCTGGGAGCGTGTGCTGAACCGCAAGGGCAACACCTGGCGCCAGCTCGACGACCCGACCCGCGCCGCGGTGACAGACGAGGCGAGCGCGAAGCGGCTGATGCGCGATCAGGCCAGCGTGATCAAGCGGCCGGTGGTCGAGTGGGCCGACGGCGCGATCACCGTCGGCTTCGACGCAGACGACTGGGCGAAACGCTAGGCGAGGAGTTGCCGCAGCACGAACGGCAGGATGCCGCCGTGCTGGTAGTACTCGACCTCGATCGGCGTGTCGATGCGCAGCACCAGCGGCACCTTGTGCACCGCGCCAGCGGGCGTGGTGATCACGAGCGTGGCCTCCTGCTGCGGCTTGATGTCGGCGCTCAGTTCGACGTCGAAGGTCTCGTCGCCCTTGATGCCGAGCGATTCCCACGAATCCGTGCCCTTGAACTGCAGCGGCAGCACGCCCATGCCGACCAGGTTGCTGCGGTGGATGCGCTCGAAGCTGCGCGCGACCACGGCCTTGATGCCCAGCAGCTGCGTGCCCTTGGCAGCCCAGTCGCGGCTCGAGCCGGTGCCGTATTCCTCGCCGGCGAACACGACCGTCGGCGTGCCCGCGGCCATGTACTTCATCGCGGCGTCGTAGATGAACATCTTTTCGCCGGAGGGTTGAAACAGGGTCACGCCGCCTTCCTCGCGCGAGCCGTCTGCGCCGGGCGGGATCATCAGGTTCTTCACGCGCACGTTCGCGAACGTGCCGCGCACCATCACATCATGGTTGCCGCGGCGCGAGCCGTAGGAGTTGAAGTCGGCCTTGCTGACGCCGTTGGCCTTGAGCCAGACGCCGGCCGGTGACGACTCCTTGATCGAGCCGGCCGGCGAGATGTGGTCGGTGGTGATCGAGTCGCCGAACAGCGCCATCGCGCGCGCGCCTTTCACGCCCGCGACCAGCTTGGCCGGTTGCATCGTGAAGCCGTCGAAGAACGGCGGCTTCGCGATGTAGGTCGAGGCCGGCCAGTTGTAGACCTGGCCGGTCACGCCCTTGATCTTTTCCCACAGCTTGCCGGGCTCGCTCGCCACCTGCTCGTAGTTCGCCTTGAAGGCCTTGCCGTTCATCGCGTACTTCATCAGCGCGTAGATCTCGTCGCTCGTCGGCCAGATGTCGCCGAGGTACACGTCCTTGCCGCGCTTGCCCTTGCCGAGCGGCTCGGTCATCACGTCCTTCAGCACCGTACCGGCGATCGCGTAGGCCACCACCAGCGGCGGGCTGGCGAGAAAGTTCGCCTTCAGGTTCGGGTGGATGCGCGCCTCGAAGTTGCGGTTGCCCGAGAGCACGGCGGCGCAGATCAGATCGTTCTTGGTGATCGCGTCGTTGAACTCGGGCCGCAGGTCGCCGGCGTTGCCGATGCAGGTGGTGCAGCCGTAGGCCGCCACGGCGAAGCCGAGCTTCTCGAGGTAGGGCAGCAGCCCGGCCTTGGTGAGGTATTCGGTGACGATGCGCGAGCCCGGCGCGAGCGATGTCTTGATGTGCGGCGCGACCTTCAGCCCGGCCTCGACCGCCTTCTTCGCGAGCAGCCCGGCGGCGATCATCACGCTCGGGTTCGAGGTGTTGGTGCACGAGGTGATCGCGGCGATCAGCACGTCGCCGTTGCCCAGCGAGGTGTCGCCGACCCTGGGCTGAAGCGACGGCGCTTCGGATTGCGCCGCCTCCAGCGTCGGGTGCCCGCCCACCATCTCGACCACGCCGCGCGGCGCGCCGGGCGCGGCCGCAGGCGCCGCTGCCGGCGTCTTCTCGTCGGCCTCGTGCGCGCGCACCACATGGCGCGTGTGCAGGTGGGCAGCCGGCTGGTTGAAGCCGTTCTCGGTGGGTGGCTTGCTGAACAGCGAGATGAACTGGCTCTTGACGTTGCCGAGCTCGATGCGATCCTGCGGCCGCTTCGGGCCGGCCAGGCTGGGCGTGACGGTGCCGAGGTCGAGCGTGACGACCCGGGTGTAGTCGATCTCGCCCTTGCCCGGCGCGCCGAACAGGCCCTGCGCCTTGAAGTAGGCCTCGAAGGCCTCGATCTCGGCCTTGGTGCGGCCGGTGCCCTTGAAGTAGTCGATCGTCTTGTCGTCCACCGGGAAGAAGCCCATCGTCGCGCCGTATTCCGGCGCCATGTTGCCGATCGTCGCGCGGTCGGGCAACGCGAGGCCGGCGGTGCCTTCGCCGAAGAACTCGACGAACTTGCCGACGACCTTCTCGCGCCGCAGGATCTCGGTGACGGTCAGCACGAGGTCGGTCGCGGTCACGCCTTCGCGCAGGCGGCCGCTGAACTCGAAGCCGACCACGTCGGGCGTCAGGAAATACACCGGCTGGCCGAGCATGCCGGCCTCGGCCTCGATGCCGCCGACGCCCCAGCCGACCACGCCGATGCCGTTGATCATCGTCGTGTGGCTGTCGGTGCCGACCAGCGAGTCGGGGTAGTAGACCTTGTCTTTCGTCTGATGAACGCCGCGCGCCAGGTACTCGAGGTTCACCTGGTGCACGATGCCGAAGCCCGGCGGCACCACGCCGAACGTGTCGAAGGCCTGCATGCCCCACTTCATGAACTGGTAGCGCTCGTTGTTGCGCTGGAACTCGAGCTTCATGTTCAGATCGAGTGCGCTCTTGCCGCCGAAGTGGTCGATCATGATCGAGTGATCGACGACCAGATCGACCGGCACCAGCGGCTCGATCGTCTTCGGGTCCTTGCCCATCGCCGCAGCGACGCTGCGCATCGCGCCGAGGTCGGCGAGCAGCGGCACGCCGGTGAAATCCTGCAGCACGACACGCGCGACGACGAACGGGATCTCGTTGGTGCGCGCCGCGTTCGGCTTCCAGTTCGCGAGCTCGGCGACGTGCTCGGGCGTGACCTTGCGGCCATCGCAATTGCGCAGCACCGACTCGAGCACGATGCGGATCGACTGCGGCAGCCGGCTCACGTTCGGGTAAGTCTTCGCGAGCGCGGGCAGCGAATAGAACTGGCCCTCCTTTCCGCTCGCGGTCTTGAAGGTCTTGCGGGTCTTCGCGAAGGCGTGTTGGGGCAGGGCCTTGAGCATGGTGACGAACTCCTCAGACGGATCAGGCTAGAGATGGGGCAGGTAGCGCACCGACAGCACGCCGGTGATCGAGCGCAGCGTGGCCAATACGCTGTCGGCAACCGGGCTGTCCACGTCCACCAGCGTGTAGGCCATGTCGCCGCGCGACTTGTTGACCATGTTGTGGATGTTCAGCCCGGCGCCGGCCATCGCGGTGGAGATCTGGCCGAGCATGTTGGGCACGTTCGCGTTCGCGATCGCGATGCGGTAGTTCGACTCGCGCGCCATGCCGACCGCAGGGAAGTTGACCGCGTTGACGACGTTGCCGTGTTCGAGAAAATCGCGCAGCTGATCGACGACCATGACCGCGCAGTTCTCCTCGGCCTCGGCCGTGGAGGCGCCCAGGTGCGGCAACGCGACGACGCGCGGGTGCGCGTTGACGGCGGCGCTCGGGAAGTCGCATGCGTACCAGGCGAGGCGCTTCGTCTTGTCCGCGGCATTGAGCGCGGCGAGCACCGCGGCTTCGTTCACCACGCCTTCGCGCGAGAAGTTCAGCAGCACCGCGCCGGGCCGCATCAGGCCGATGTTGTCGGCGCCGACCATGTGGCGCGTCGCCTCGATCAGCGGCACGTGCAGGGTCACGAAATCGCTCTGGCGCAGCACCTCGTTGACGCTCGCGGCCTTCTTGACCTGCGCGGGCAGGCTCCACGCGGCATCGACCGTGATGTGCGGGTCGAAACCCCACACGTCCATGCCGAGCTTGATGGCCGCATCGGCGACCAGGCAGCCGACCTTGCCGAGGCCGACGATGCCGAGCGTGTGGCCGGCGAGCTCGAAGCCGGCGAAGGCCTTCTTGCCATCCTCGACCGCCTTCTCCATCGCATCGTCGTGCGGCGCCAGCCCGGCGACGAAGCGCAACGCGGGTGCGAGGTTGCGCGCCGTCAGCAGCATCGCGGCGAGCACCAGTTCCTTAACGGCGTTGGCGTTCGCGCCCGGCGCGTTGAAGACCGGGACGCCACGCGCGCTCATGGCCGCCACGGGGATGTTGTTGGTGCCGGCGCCGGCACGCGCGATCGCCTTCACGCTCGGTGGCAACTCGCGCGCGTGCAGGTCGGCGGAGCGCACCAGCACGGCATCCGGCGCGGCCACGTCGCCGCTCGCGGTGTAGCGCTCGGACGGCAACCGCGCGAGGCCCTTGGCCGAGATCTGGTTCAGCACCAGCACCTGGAAGCTCGTCGCCGCGTCAGCCATGCTGCTTCTCGAACTCGGCCATGTAGGCCACCAGCGCCTGCACGCCTTCGATCGGCATCGCGTTGTAGATCGAGGCGCGCATGCCGCCGACCGAGCGGTGGCCCTTGAGCTGGATCATCGAGCGCTCCTGCGCGCCCTTCAGGAAGGCCGCGTCGAGCGCCTCGTCCTTCAGCTTGAACGGCACGTTCATCAGCGAGCGGTCTTCCCGCGCAACCGGGCTGGTGTAGAAGGCACTCGCGTCGAGCGCGTCGTACAAGAGCTTCGCCTTCGCACGGTTGCGCACCTCGATGCCCGGCAGCCCGCCTTGCGCCTTGATCCACTTGAACACCAGACCGGCGATGTAGATCGCGTAGGTCGGCGGCGTGTTCAGCATCGAATCGTTGTCGGCCTGCTGCTTGTAGTCGAAGGCCGAGGGCGTGATCGGCAGCGCGTGGCCGATCAGGTCGTCGCGCACGATCACGATCGTCACGCCGGCCGGGCCGATGTTCTTCTGCGCGCCGCCGTAGATCAGGCCGTACTTGGCCACCTCGACCGGGCGCGACATGATGCTGGACGACATGTCGGCCACCAGCGGCACGCTGCCGACATCCGGCGTGAAGTGGTACTCGACGCCGCCGATGGTCTCGTTCGAGCAGATGTGGACGTAGGCGGCGTCGGGGTCGAGCTTCCAGCTGTCGCGCTTCGGGATGCGGTCGAAGTTCGTGGCCTCCGAGCTCGCCGCGACGTTGACCTTGGCGAACTTGCCGGCCTCCTTGATCGACTTCTTCGACCACTCGCCGGTGTTGATGTAGTCGGCGCGCGTCTTGCCGCGCAGCATGTTCATCGGCACGATCGCGTTCTCGGCCATTGCGCCGCCCTGCATGAACAGCACCTTGTAGTTGGCTGGCACGCCCATCAGCTCGCGCAGAAGCGCTTCGGCCTCGGCGTGGATCGCGATGAACTCCTTGCCGCGGTGGCTCATCTCCATCACCGACATGCCGGAGCCGTGCCAATCGAGCATCTCGTCGGCCGCCTGGCGCAGCACAGACTCGGGCAGGGCGGCAGGGCCGGCGCTGAAGTTGAAGACACGGGTCATGGGCGTGGGGCTCCGGCTAAGTGGGGCTGCAAGCTTAGCCGAACCCTGTGACACGCGACGCCCTGTTAGATTGCCCCCATGACCACGATGAGCTTCTTCTGGCACGACTATGAAACTTTCGGCCGCGTGCCCCGGCGCGACCGGCCGTCGCAGTTCGGCGGCGTGCGCACCGACGCCGATCTGAACGAGATCGGCACCGCGGTGATGCACTATTGCCAGCCCGCGCCCGATTACCTGCCCGAGCCCGAGGCCTGCCTGCTGACCGGCATCCTGCCGCAGACCTGCCTCGCGCAAGGGCTGCCGGAGCACGCGTTCGCCGCGATGATCGAAGAGCAGCTCGGCAAGCCCGGCACGATCGGCGTCGGCTACAACTCGATCCGCTTCGACGACGAGGTCACGCGGCACCTGTTCTGGCGCAACCTGATCGACCCCTACGAGCGCGAGTACAAGAACGACTGCGGCCGCTGGGATCTGCTCGACGTGGTGCGCGCGACCTGGTCGCTGCGGCCCGACGGCATCGCCTGGCCGAAGCACGACGATGGCCGCCCGTCGTTCAAGCTCGAACACCTGACCCAAGCAAACGGCCTCGCGCACGAGGCCGCGCACGATGCGCTGTCGGACGTGCGCGCCACCGTCGCGATGGCACGCTTGATCAAGACCCGCCACCCGCGGTTGTGGGACTTCTGCCTGCGCCTGCGCAAGAAGGACGCGGTGCTGAACGAGATCGGCGTCGGCCGCCCGTTCCTGCACATCTCGGGCATGTACGGCGTCGAGCGCGGCTGCCTGGCGCTGGTCTGGCCGCTGGCGCCGCACCCGAGCAACAAGAACGAGATCGTGGTCTGGGATCTGCGCGACGACCCGACCGAGCTGCTCGCGCTGAACGTGGAGCAGTTGCGCACTCGCATATTCAGCAAGGCCGAAGACCTGCCCGAGGGCGTGACACGGCTGCCGATCAAGACGATCCACATCAACAAGTCGCCGATCGTCATCGCCAACCTGAAGACGCTGAGCGCGGACGCCTCAGCGCGCTGGGGCGTCGATCTCGAACAAGGCCTGCGCCACGCCGAGACGGCCGCGCAGCTGGCGCCCAAGCTGGCCGGCATGTGGTCAGCGGTCTTCGAACGTCCGGCGCGCGAAGCGCCGACAGACGTTGACGAAGACCTCTACGGCGGCTTCCTCGGCAACGACGAACGCCGCAGCCTGCAGCGCCTGAGCCGCATGAGCCCGGCGCAACTGGCCGACGCACGCCCGGCCTTCAGCGACGCGCGGCTCGACGAGCTGTTCTTCCGCTACCGCGCACGCAACTTTCCCGACACGCTGAACGAGGCGCAGCGCGCGCAGTGGCTGGAGCATTGCGCGCACCGGCTGCACGAAGGCGCCGGTGGCGGGTTGACGCTGGCAGCGTTCTTCGACCAGATCGACGCGCTCGGCGAAGAGGCCGACGAGCGCGCGCAGGACATCCTCGGCGCGCTGGTGGATTACGCCACGCAGATCGCGCCGGAGCGCGACTGAACAATTCTTCACAGCGCCAGCGTGCTGCCGCGGCAAGAATGCCCGATGGACAAGCCGCGCAAGACCGTATTTCTCGCGATGTTGACGGTGTCGCTGCTCGCGGCATGTGGCGGTGGCGATGACGCCGCGCCTGCCGCGCTCCAGCCAGCCGGTACCGACACCCAGGCCCCCGTGGCCGCGCTGACGGCGCCTGCCAGCTTCAGTGCCGACCTCACCGGCACCGTGTCGCTCGCCGCCACCGCGACCGACAACGTCGGTGTGACCAGCGTCGAGTTCCAGGTCGATGGCGTGAAGCTCGGCACGACGGTCGCTGCCGCGCCGTTCACGGCGAGTCTGGACACGACGCAGTACGCGTCGGGCCAACACGTGGTCCGCACGCGAGCGTTCGACGCGGCGGGCAACGCGTCGGCCTGGGCCACGGCGACCGTGAGCTTCGGCGGCACGCGCACCCAGCCGGCGGGCTTTACCCGCGACGAGTCGTGGGTCACGGGACTGGGCGGCGACGCTACGGCATTCGCGCAGGCCGCCGACGGCCGCTGGTTCGTCGCGACGCAGGGCGGCGCGCTGCTCGTCATCAAGGGCGGCGCATTGCTCGCCGCGCCGTTCGTGCAAGTCAGTGTCGACTCGAGTGGCGAGCGTGGCCTGATCGGCGTCGCGGTGCATCCGAACTTTGCCGGCAACGGTTACGTCTACGTCTACTACACGACCGCCGAGAATGGCACGCACAACCGCATCAGTCGCTTCACGGCGGATGGCGATGTCGTGCTCGCCGGCAGCGAGCTCAAGATCGTCGATCTGCCCGCCTTGTCGAGTGCGACCAACCACAATGGCGGCGCGCTGCACTTCGGCAGCGACGGCAAGCTGTACATCGGCGTGGGCGACAACGCCAACGGCGCGCAGGCGCAGGATCGGACGAGTCTCTTCGGCAAGCTCCTGCGCGTCAACGACGACGGCAGCATCCCCACCGACAACCCGTTCTACGCCAGCAACACGGGCTTGGCGCGCGCCGTGTGGGCCTATGGTCTGCGCAACCCGTTTACCTTCGCCGTGGAGCCAGGCAGCGGCCGCATCCACATCAACGACGTTGGCCAGGGCACCTGGGAAGAGATCGATCTCGGGGCGGCTGGCGCCAACTACGGCTGGCCCGGCTCAGAGGGGCCGGACGGCCTGGCCGCCGGCATCACCGGCCCGCTCTTTACCTACAAGCACAGCGACGCCGCGCCGCCCGGTTCAGGCCCCGGCGGCTTCTTCACCGGCGTCGCGATTGCCGGCGGCAGTTTCTACCCGGGCAGCGGGCCGTTCCCGGCGATGTACCAGGGCAGCTACTTCTTCGCGGATTTCGGCGCCGGCTTCATCGCGCGGTTCGATGCTGCCAACAACGCTGCCTATGCGTTCGGCAGCGTGACGGGCAACCCGGTGGACATGCGCGTCGGCGCTGACGGCGCGTTGTACGTGTTGACGCGCGACGCCGTCGTTCGCTTCAGCGCGCCATAGGGGTCGCCGGACCGCTCAGGCGCCGACGCTCTCCGCCGCGCCGGTGAACTCCTCGATCTTGTCGAAGTTCAGGTACTGGTAGACCGTGGAGCTGGCCGCGGTCAGCACGCCCATGCCTTCCATGTACTCGGCTTTCGTCGGGATGCGACCGAGCCTGGAGCAGATGGCGGCCAGTTCGGCCGAACCGAGGTAGACGTTCGAGTTCTTGCCGAGCCGGTTCGGGAAGTTGCGCGTGCTGGTGCTGAACACGGTCGCGCCTTCCTTCACCTGCGCCTGGTTGCCCATGCACAGGCTGCAGCCCGGCATCTCCATGCGCGCGCCGGCGTTGCCGAGCACGCCGTAGTGGCCCTCGTCGCTGAGCTTCTTCGCGTCCATCTTCGTGGGCGGCGCGACCCACAGCTTGACGGGGATGTCGCGCTTGCCTTCGAGCAGCTTGCTGGCGGCACGGAAGTGGCCGATGTTGGTCATGCACGAGCCGATGAAGACTTCATCGATCACCGCACCCGAGACCTCGCTCAGCATCTTCACGTCGTCGGGGTCGTTCGGGCAGGCGACGATGGGCTCGTGCACGTCGGCCAGGTCGATGTCGATCACCGCGGCGTATTCGGCGTCGGCGTCGCCCTTGAGCAGCTGCGGATCCTTCAGCCAGGCTTCCTGCGCGTCGATGCGGCGCTGCAGGCTGCGCGGGTCGGCGTAGCCTTCCTTGATCATCCACTTCATCAGCGTGATGTTGCTGTTGATGTATTCCTTGATCGGCTCCGCGTCCAGGTGCACGGTGCAGCCGGCGGCCGAGCGCTCGGCCGACGCATCGCTCAACTCGAAGGCTTGTTCCACCTTCAGATCCGGCAGGCCTTCGATCTCGAGGATGCGGCCGCTGAAGATGTTCTTCTTGCCCTTCTTCTCGACCGTCAGCAATCCGGCCTTGATCGCGTACAGCGGGATCGCGTTGACCAGATCGCGCAGCGTCACGCCGGGTTGCAGCTTGCCCTTGAAGCGCACCAGCACGCTCTCGGGCATGTCGAGCGGCATCACGCCGGTGGCCGCAGCGAACGCGACCAGGCCCGAGCCTGCGGGGAAGCTGATGCCGATCGGGAAGCGCGTGTGCGAGTCGCCGCCGGTGCCGACGGTGTCGGGCAGCAGCAGGCGGTTCAGCCAACTGTGGATCACGCCGTCGCCGGGGCGCAGCGAGATGCCGCCGCGGGTGCTGATGAAGGCGGGCAACTCGTGGTGCGTCTTCACGTCCACGGGTTTCGGGTAGGCCGCGGTGTGGCAGAACGACTGCATCACCAGGTCGGCGCTGAAGCCGAGGCAGGCGAGGTCTTTCAGCTCGTCGCGCGTCATCGGGCCGGTCGTGTCCTGCGAACCGACGCTGGTCATGCGCGGTTCGCAGTAGGTGCCGGGGCGCACGCCTTGCTGGTTGCCCTTGACGATGGGCAGGCCGCAGGCCTTGCCAACCATCTTCTGGCCGAGCGTGAAGCCCTTCCCGGTGTCGGCCGGGCTGACCGGCAGGCGGAAGAGGGTGGAGACCGGCAGGCCCAACGCTTCGCGCGCCTTGGCCGTCAGGCCGCGGCCGATGATCAGCGGGATGCGGCCGCCAGCGCGGACCTCGTCGAACAGCACATCGCTCTTGACGGTGAACTCGGCGATGACCTTGCCGTCCTTCAGCGCCTTGCCTTCATAAGGACGCAGCTCGACCACGTCGCCCATGTTCATCTGGCTCACGTCGAGCTCGATCGGCAGCGCGCCCGAGTCTTCCATCGTGTTGTAGAAGATCGGTGCGATCTTGCTGCCCAGGCAGACGCCGCCGAAGCGCTTGTTCGGCACGAACGGGATGTCCTCGCCGGTGAACCACAACACCGAATTGGTCGCCGACTTGCGCGACGACCCGGTGCCGACCACGTCGCCCACGTAGGCGACGAGGTTTCCGCGCGCGCGCAGGTCTTCGATGAACCGAACAGGTCCGCGCTTGCCGTCTTCTTCCGGCGTGATGCCGGGACGCGGGTTCTTGTGCATCGCGAGTGCGTGCATCGGGATGTCGGGGCGGCTCCACGCGTCGGGCGCGGGCGACAGGTCGTCGGTGTTGATCTCGCCGGTGACCTTGAAGATGCTGACGGTGATCGATTTCGGCACCTCGGGCCGCGAGGTGAACCACTCGGCATCGGCCCAGCTCTGCAGCACGGCCTTGGCGTAGGCGTTGCCCTTGGCCGCCTTCTCCTGCACGTCGTGGAACTGGTCGAACATCAGCAGCGTTTTCTTCAGCGCGGCAGCGGCTGCGGCGCCGGCCACGGCATCGTCGAGCAGGTTGATCAGCGGGCTGATGTTGTAGCCGCCCAGCATCGTGCCAAGCAGTTCGGTGGCGCGCACGCGGTCGATCAGCGGGCAGGTCTCGCTGCCGTGCGCCACGGCGGCGAGGTACGAGGCCTTGACCTTCGCGGCATCGTCCACACCGGCCGGCACGCGGTAGGTGATGAGCTCGACCAGCGCGGCCTCTTCACCTTTGGGCGGATTCTTCAGCAACTCGATCATGTCGGCCGTCTGCTGGGCCGACAGCGGCAGCGGTGGAATGCCGAGGGCGGCGCGTTCGGCAACGTGTTGGCGGTAGGCTTGAAGCATGAGAGGGGCTCCTGAGTGGGTCGGTGAGGCGGGCCGGAACGTCAGGATGCCTTGGGCACGATGACTTTCAAACCCTTGAAGTAGTCGCGGAAGAAGCCCGCGTCGCGGGTGATCAATGCGCTGCATTGAAGCAAGGCATGTGCCCCGACGATGAAATCGGGCACGGTGCGCTGGCCCGCCGACTTGTCGGTGCTGCCGCGCAGGCGTTGCTTGTAGCGGCGCTGCATCTCGCCGGCACGGATCGCGGCGCGCCGTTCGACGGCGAGGTAGCTCATCCCCATCTCCTCGACCACGTCCATGATCTCGGCGCCGTGGCCGAGGCCGGCCGTGATCTCGCTGACGACCACGTCGCACAACACCACCGGGCCCTTGGCCAGGGCGTCCCGAACGCAGCCTTCCGCAGAGTCGGCCAGGGCGTCCTCGCCCAGCAGGTCGATCAGCACGGAGGTATCGATGGCGATCATCAGGCGTCGATCGGATCCCCGGGGGCGCGACCGCGCAGTTCACGCATCACGTCGTCTGTGGTCACGCCCGGCGGCAACTTGAAACGCCCGCGGGCGCGCGAGATCGCGTCGTCGACGTTCTTGCGCAGAATGATGCGGCCGCCGTCGAGCTCGACCTTGAGCTGGGTGCCCTTGGTCAGGCCGAGTGCATCACGCACCGCCTTGGGCAGGGTGATCTGGCCGCGTTCGGCAACGGTGGCTTCCATGCGCGTCTCCGATTGAGTATGCGCGAAGTATACATACTCCTGAATCCGTACTCAAGCGATCAGGCCTGCATGGCAGACGTGAAAAGGCCTCGACGCCGGGAGCGTCGAGGCCTTGACTGAAGCGGACGCGGGTCAGCTCGCGGCGGCGACCTTGCCCTGCTTCTCGTTGACGCAGCCGTCCAGGATGCGCTGGCCGGTCTTGACGTTCAAGAGCATCGACTTGGCGGCGATCTGCACCACCAGCGTTTCGCCCTTCACGTCTTCGAGACGGATCGCGCCCGTCGCCGACGCGACCGGCCTCATGATGTAGACCGACTTGCCGAAGCGCAACTCGGCGTAGCCGGGGTACTTCGGCAGGCTCGAGACCTCCACCGTCTTGTCCAAGTCGCACGCGTAGGTGCCGTAGTAGACGCGTTCGGCGGCCGCGAGCTGGGCCGTCGAAGCCGCTTCGGGTTCAGCCGGAGCCTTGGCAACGGCGGCCGGCTTGGCTGCCTTCTTCGCCGGCTTCGCGGCGGTTTCGGCCAGGGAGCCGAAGCTCACGGCGCAGAGGGCGATGGCCAGACCGATGGTGGATAGCTGTTTCATTCAGAGGTCTCCTCTCAAAGCAAAGATGTGCGGGTGGATTGTCGGCACGGGCAGCGCTCGCCAACACCGTTGCAGGTGCATGATTGCAACAAAACGCAGGCCGCGTTCGCGCAGCCCGTCGACACGGCTGGCATCCCGGTCGCGAAAAATTGCCGCATTCGATCCTTGGCTCCTGTGCCGGGGCGTGAGCAAGGTCACGCGCCAGCATCGCGAGGGCTCCCCGCTGGCCGCCGCCGACAGCGCGGCGCGGTTTCGTTTCGGAAACAGAACCGACGCGTCGCGTCGTCGCTGATCACCGTCTCAAGCGCGAGATGTATCAAACCATGCGACTCTCGCTTGCGCCGGAAGCGGCTGGCCGGTCCGGTGGGCGCGCTCCAGCACCTGCCAGAAGTAGCGGTAACTGGCGCGGTCGTGCAGCGTGTCGCGGCCGTGGTGGCGGTGGTTGATCGGCGCCCACTGCGCATCCTGCGCGGCCGAGACGATCTGGCACGCCTGCTCGACCTCTGCAGCGGTCGGCGCGAAGGCCTCGACGATCGGCTTGATTTGGTTCGGATGGATGCTCCACATGCGCGTGAAGCCGAATTCGCGCGAGGCGCGCGTGGCCACGGCCGTGATCGCGCGGCTGTCGTTGAACTCGGTCACGACGCAGTGCGACGGTGTCTTCGCGAAACCGTGGCAGGCCGCGGCGATGGCGAGCTTGGCGCGCAGCACCAGCGGATGCGTGAACTGACCCTCGGCGCTCATCCCGGTGGCGGGAATCGCGCCGCGGTGCGCCGAGACGAAATCCATCAGACCGAATGACAGCGACTCGATGCGCGGGTGCGCGGCGATGGCTTCGACCTCGCGCAGCGCACCGTGGGTTTCGATCAGCACGTGCACCGGCAGCGGGCGCCGCAGGCCGTGAACCCGCGACTGATGATCGATCTCGGCGCAGGCTCGTTCAACCTCGTCGAAACTGCGCGGCTTCGGCACCATCAGGTAGGCCAGCCGATCGCCGACGCGGCCGACGAGCGTGGCCACATCGTCGGCGAAGCTCGGGTGATCCACGGGATGCACGCGCGCGCCGACGCGGCCGAAGCGGTTCTCGGCCGACATCGCCAACTCGGCCACCATGTGCGCGTGCGCGGCCTCGCCGCCGACGGGCGCACCGTCTTCGCAGTCGAGCGTGATGTCGAACACCGGGCCGAGTTCGGCCTGCAACGCCAGGCTCTTGCGCATGCGCGCCTCGACGCCGCAGTAGTGGTCGCAGACCGGCAGCGCAGCGGCCGCTTCATCGGCATCGAACAGGGCGTCGCGGGGATGCGGGGCGGTCATGCGACGAGCGACATCAGGCGGCGCGTCGGCGCGCGACGATGAACAGGCGCGGGAACGCGAACAAGAGCCGGCGGTCGGAGCGCGGCAGGTAGGCAAGTGCGATGCGGCGCTCGTACTCTGCGAGGAAACCTTCGCGGTACTCCGGCGTCAACGGGTCGATGAAGGGCCGCAACGCGGTGCTGCGCACCCATTCGACGATGGACGCCGGCGTCTCCATCGGGTGCTGGTAAGCGGTGCGCCAGACATCGACCTCGGCCGCGTCGGCGGCCAGCAAGTCGTAGTAGGCGTTCAGCGCCAGGATCTTGGTGCGGATCGCGGCGGCGTTGCCGATGCTGCTCGCCCAGGGGTCGAGTGTGGCAACTTCGCGCATCAGGTGGTGCGTCGGTTCGTCGCGGTTGTCGGGCATCTGGATCGCGAGCACCCCGCCCGGCGCAAGCGATTTGAAGAGTCGCGGTATCAGCGTCTCGTGATCGCCGACCCATTGAAGCGCCGCGTTGGCGCAGATCAGATCGGGCGCATCCGCGGGCCGCCAGCCGGCGATGTCGCTGAGCTCGAAGCCGCAGGCGGGCAGGCGCTTGCGGGCGCTCGCCAGCATGGCCGCGGAGTTGTCGGTGCCGACGACCTGCGCTCTCGGGAATCGTTCGGCCAGCAACTCGGTCGAGTTGCCCGGGCCGCAGCCCAGGTCGTAGACGCGCGCGGCATCGGCGAGTGGCACGCGGGCCAGCAGCTCGCGCGCGGGTCGGGTGCGCTCGTCCTCGAATCGACGGTACAGCTCGGGGTTCCAGTCGCTGTCAGCCATGGCAGGGCTCCCGGTGATGAGCGTGCGCACACGGCCGCACGCAGCCGTCTAGGCCTAAAGCAGATGCTTGACGCCGTCCTGTTCGCCTTGCAACTCGGCGAGCGTGACGTTGATGCGCTCCTGGCTGAAGGCGTCGATCGGCAGGCCTTCGACGAGCTTGTACTCGCCGCCGGCACAGGTGACCGGGAACCCGAACATCACGTCCTTCGGGATGCCGTACTGGCCGTCCGACGGGATGCCCATCGTGACCCACTTGCCGTTCGTGCCGAGCGCCCAGTCGCGCATGTGGTCGATCGCAGCATTCGCGGCCGAGGCCGCCGACGAGACGCCGCGCGCCGCGATGATCGCGGCGCCGCGCTTGCCCACGGTGGGCAGGAAGGTGTCGGCGTTCCAGGTCTGGTCGTTGATCAGGTCCTTCACCGCCGCGCCGCCGATGGTGGCGAAGCGGTAGTCGGCGTACATCGTCGGCGAATGATTGCCCCAGACGGTCAGCTTCTCGATGTCGGCGACTGCCTTGCCGGTCTTCGCGGCGATCTGGCTCAGCGCGCGGTTGTGGTCCAGCCGCAGCATCGCGGTGAAGTTCTTGCGCGGCAGGCTGGGCGCGCTCTTCATCGCGATGTAGGCATTGGTGTTGGCCGGGTTGCCGACCACCAGCACCTTGACGTTGCGGCTCGCGACCTTGTCCAGCGCCTTGCCCTGCGCGGTGAAGATCTCGGCATTGACGGCGAGCAACTCGGCGCGTTCCATGCCCGGGCCGCGCGGGCGCGAGCCGATCAGCAGCGCGTAGTCGGCGTCCTTGAAGGCGGTCATCGGATCGCCGTGGGCTTCCATGCCTGCTAGCAGCGGGAACGCGCAGTCCTCCAACTCCATCATCACGCCCTTCAGCGCGGCCTGCGGCTTTTCCATCGGCACTTCCAGCAGGCTGAGGATGACCGGCTGGTCCTTGCCGAGCATTTCGCCCGAGGCGATGCGGAACAGGACGGCGTAGCCGATCTGGCCGGCGGCACCGGTGACGGCAACGCGAACGGGTTTCTTGCTCATGCGGATTCTCCGAAGGATGGGGAAGGGGGCGGGGCGCTCGGGCGCAGTGGCACGCTCGCAAGTCTAAGTCACACAGTGCCCTTGGGTACGGGTTCACCCTTGGCTGCGCGGCCACCATCATATCTTCGGTCTTATATAAGACAATGCGCGGATGCCGCCGCCCGCACCGATGCTCAACGCCGCGCCCGAACCTGCCTTCAGCCCGCTGTATCAGCAGATCAAGGCGCTGATGATGGGCAGCCTGCAGCGCGCCGAATGGGGGCCGGGCGAGGCGATCCCGAGCGAGATCGAGCTCGCCGTGCGTTTCAAGGTCAGCCAGGGCACCGTGCGCAAGGCGATCGACGAATTGGCGGCCGAGAACCTGCTGGTGCGGCGCCAGGGCAAGGGCACGTTCGTGGCGACGCACGCCGAGGAGCGCGTGCAGTTCCGCTTCCTGCGCCTGATGCCCGACGACGGCGAGCCGACCGACATGACGCGTCGCCTGATCGATTGCCAACGCCAGCGTGCTCCCGCGGCGATCGCCCGGGCGCTGCACCTGCGCGCCAGCGACCCGGTGGTCCGGGTGCGGCGTGTGCTGGCGTCGAAGGGCACGCCGATCGTGCTCGACGACATCTGGCTGCCGGCGCAGCTGTTCAAGGGCCTGACGGCGCAGCGCCTGGCCGAGCACCGCGGGCCCATGTACGGGCTGTTCGAGGCCGAGTTCGGCGTGCGCATGATCCGCGCCGAGGAAAAAATCCGCGCCGTCGCTGCGCAGGCGACCTCCGCCGAGATGCTGGCGGTTGCACCGGGTGCGCCGCTGTTGAGCGTAGAGCGGCTGTCGTTGACTTATGGCGACAAGCCGGTGGAACTGCGGCGTGGCCTCTACACGACGACTTCGCATTACTATCGAAATGACCTGAGTTGATCGGGATGGCTGCCCGCCGCCGATAAACTCTGCTGCATTGCAATAAAATGCTTCGGTTACGCAACGGTTTCGGCCGGAATCAAAACAACAAGGTTGCTTCTCAATGGCGAACATCACACTGAAACAGAAGGCCAGACCCGGCGAGAACATGCGGCTGATCGACGCGCTGGGCTACAGGCTGCCGCTGGCGGGCGTCGTGTCGATCCTGCACCGCGCCAGCGGGCTCGTGATGTTCGTGCTGCTGCCCTTCATCATCTGGATGTTCGACACCAGCGTCACCTCCGAAATCAGTTACGGCCAGTTCGCTTCGGTGTTCAAGAACGGCACCGGCCTGCTGGGGGGCTGGTTCTACAAGCTGGTCGCACTGACGCTGATCTGGTCGTACCTGCACCACATCATCGCCGGCCTGCGCCACCTCTGGATGGACGCGACCCACGCCGTCACCAAAGAGTTCGGCCGGCGCTCCGCGATCTTCACTCTCGCCCTCAGTCTCGTGCTCACGGCCGCGCTCGGCGTAAAGCTGTTCTTCTTCTGAGGCGCATCACCATGGCACAGACATTCGGCTCGAAGCGCACCGTCGTCGGCGCGCACTACGGTTTGCGAGACTGGCTCTCGCAGCGCGTCACCGCGGCGCTGATGGCGCTTTTCACGCTGGCGCTGATCGTTCAGGTGCTGATCCCCGGCGAGATGGGCTACGACAAGTGGGCCGGCATCTTCTCGCATCAGTGGATGAAGGTGCTCACCTTCGTCGTGATCATGGCGCTGCTGGTGCACGTGTGGGTCGGGGTGCGCGACATCCTGATGGACTACGTGAAGCACGTCGGCGCGCGCCTTGCGCTGCAGGTGGCGACGATCGTCTGGCTCGTCGGCTGCGCCGGCTGGGCCGTGCAGGTTCTCTGGAGACTCTGATGCAAGCGGCGAATTCCCCGATGGGGCCTCAGATGACGGCTGGAACGGCCTCGCTCACCAAGCGCAAGTTCGATGTCGTGATCGTCGGTGCCGGTGGCTCGGGCATGCGGGCATCGCTGCAGCTCTCGCTCGCCGGCCTGAACGTGGCCGTGCTCTCCAAGGTGTTCCCGACGCGCTCGCACACGGTGGCGGCGCAAGGTGGCATTGGCGCCTCGCTCGGCAACATGAGCGAGGACAACTGGCACTACCACTTCTACGACACCGTCAAGGGCTCCGACTGGCTCGGTGACCAGGACGCGATCGAGTTCATGTGCCGCGAGGCGCCCAAGGTCGTCTACGAGCTCGAACACTTCGGCATGCCGTTCGACCGCAACCCCGACGGCACGATCTACCAGCGCCCGTTCGGCGGCCACACCGCCAACTATGGCGAGAAGCCGGTGCAACGCGCCTGCGCCGCCGCCGATCGCACCGGCCACGCGATGCTCCACACGCTGTACCAGCAGAACGTCAAGGCGCGCACCAACTTCTTCGTCGAGTGGATGGCGCTGGACTTGATCCGCGATGCCGATGGCGACGTGGTCGGCGTGACCGCGCTCGAGATGGAGACCGGCGAGATCCACATTCTCGAGGCCAAGACCGTGCTGCTCGCCACGGGCGGCGCCGGGCGCATCTTTGCCGCCTCGACCAACGCCTTCATCAACACCGGCGACGGCCTCGGCATGGCGGCGCGCGCTGGGTTGCCGCTCGAGGACATGGAGTTCTGGCAGTTCCACCCGACCGGTGTGGCCGGTGCCGGCGTGCTGCTGACCGAAGGTTGCCGTGGCGAGGGGGCGATCTTGCGCAACAGCGACGGCGAGCGCTTCATGGAACGCTACGCGCCGACGCTCAAGGACCTCGCGCCGCGCGACTTCGTCTCGCGCTGCATGGACCAGGAGATCAAGGAAGGCCGCGGCTGCGGGCCGAACAAGGACTACATCGTTCTGGACATGACGCACCTCGGCGCGGAGACCATCGCCAAGCGCCTCCCCAGTGTGCTGGAGATCGGCCACAACTTCGCGAATGTCGATATCACGAAGGAGCCGATTCCCGTCGTGCCGACGATCCACTACCAGATGGGCGGCGTGCCGACCAACATCCACGGCCAGGTGGTCGCGCCTAAGGGCGGCAACCCGAACGCGGTCGTTAACGGCCTGTACGCGGTCGGCGAATGCTCCTGCGTCAGCGTGCACGGTGCGAACCGGCTCGGTACCAATTCGCTGCTCGACCTGCTGGTGTTCGGCAAGGCGGCGGGCAATCACATCGTCGACAGCGATCTCAAGAAGAAGGCCCACAAGCCGCTGCCGCCGGACGCGGCCGACTTCACGCTCTCCCGCCTCGCACGGCTCGATGGCAGCACCTCCGGCGAGTATGCGCAGGACGTGGCCAACGACATCCGCAATTCGATGCAGCAGCACGCGAGCGTGTTCCGCACCCAGAAGATGATGGATGCGGGCGTGGTCGAGATCAAGGCGCTGGCCGAGCGCGTCAAGGGCATCCACCTCGCCGACAAGAGCAAGGTGTTCAATACCGCGCGCATCGAGGCACTGGAAGTCGACAACCTGATCGAGGCCGCGCTGGCAACGATGATCTCCGCCGCCGCGCGCCGCGAGAGCCGTGGTGCGCACACGGTGGACGACTACGCCGACACGCCCGAGCACCCGAACGGCCGCAACGACGAGGTCTGGATGAAGCACTCGCTCTGGTACAGCGAGGGCAACCGCCTGGACTACAAGCCGGTGCAGTTGACGCCGCTCAGCGTCGAATCGGTGCCGCCCAAGGTTCGCACGTTCTGAAGTTGTCGAGAAAGCAGTCATGACCAAACGCACCTTCCAGATCTACCGCTACGACCCCGACACCGATGCGAAGCCTCGCATGCAGACGATCGAGGTTGAGCTCGACGGCCACGAGCGCATGCTGCTCGACGCGCTGAACAAGCTCAAGGCGGTCGATCCCAGCTTGAGCTTTCGCCGCTCGTGCCGCGAAGGCGTGTGCGGGTCGGACGCGATGAACATCAACGGCAAGAACGGTCTGGCGTGCCTGACCAACATGCTCACGCTGCCCGGCGTGATTGTGCTCAAGCCGCTGCCCGGCCTGCCGGTGATTCGCGATTTGATCGTCGACATGACGCAGTTCTTCAAGCAGTACAACTCGATCAAGCCGTATCTCGTGAACGAGGAAACGCCCCCTGAGAAAGAGCGCCTGCAATCTCCCGAAGAGCGCGACGAGCTCAATGGCCTGTACGAATGCATCCTGTGCGCGAGCTGCTCGACGAGCTGCCCGAGCTTCTGGTGGAACCCCGACAAGTTCGTCGGCCCGGCCGGGTTGTTGCAGGCCTACCGCTTCATCGCCGACAGCCGCGATCAAGACACGGCCGGACGCCTCGACAACCTCGAAGACCCGTATCGCCTGTTCCGCTGCCACACGATCATGAACTGTGTCGATGTCTGCCCGAAGGGCCTGAACCCGACCAAGGCGATCGGCAAGATCAAGGAGTTGATGGTGCGCCGCGCCGTCTAAGCCCATGAATTCTCTTGCGCTGATCGACGAGCGTGCCCTGAGCAAACTGCGCTGGCGCTGCCGGCGCGGGTTGCTCGAGAACGATCTGTTCATCGAGCGCTTCTTTATGCGCCACGCGGCGACCCTGAACGAAGATCAGGCCCAAGGCTTGCTGGCCTTGATGGACCTGTCCGACAACGACCTGCTCGACTTGCTCCTGGCGCGCCAGCAGCCTGCCGGGGAGTTGGAGCGAGACGATGTGACGCAGGTGTTGCGCATGCTGCGCGCGCCGGCCTGACAGAACCGTTGGACCTCTTTTTGGACTTCAAGGAAAGCTCATGACCCCGTCAGACGTGAAAGCCACCCTTTCGTTCTCCGATAGCAGCCCGGCCATGGACTTGCCGATCTACAAAGGCAGCATCGGCCCCGACGTGATCGACATCCGCAAGCTCTACGCGCAGACCGGCAAGTTCACCTACGACCCGGGTTTTCTGTCGACGGCGGCGTGCAGCTCCACGATCACCTACATCGACGGCGACAAGGGCGAGTTGCTGTACCGCGGCTACCCGATCGAGCAGCTCGCCGAGAACTGCGACTACCTCGAGACCTGCTATCTGCTGCTGAAGGGCGAGTTGCCCAACGCGACGCAGAAGTCCGACTTCACCAAGCTCGTCACCAACCACACGATGGTCAACGAGCAAATGCAGTTTTTCCTGCGCGGTTTTCGCCGCGATGCGCACCCGATGGCCATCATGACCGGCCTGGTCGGCGGCATGTCCGCGTTCTATCACGACAGCACCGACATCAACAATCCGCTGCATCGCGAGATCTCGGCAATCCGCCTGATCGCAAAGATGCCCACGCTGGTGTCGATGGCCTACAAATACACCGTCGGCCAGCCCTACATCTACCCGAAGAACGATCTCTCGTATGCCGGCAACTTCATGCGCATGATGTTCGCCACGCCGTGCGAGGACTACGTTCCGAACGACGTGCTGGTGCGCGCGATGGACCGAATCTTTATCCTGCACGCCGACCACGAGCAGAACGCGTCGACCTCGACGGTGCGGCTGTGTGGCTCGTCCGGCACGAACCCGTTCGCGGCGATCGCGGCGGGCGTCGCCTGCCTGTGGGGCCCGGCGCACGGCGGTGCCAACGAAGCCGCGCTGAACATGCTCTCCGATGTTCAGAAGGCGGGCGGCGTCGAGAAGATCGGTGAGTTCATCAAGCAGGTGAAGGACAAGAACTCGAACGTCAAGCTGATGGGCTTCGGGCACCGCGTCTACAAGAACTACGACCCGCGCGCCAAGCTGATGCGCGAGACCTGCCACGAAGTGCTGGACGCGCTCGGCCTGCACAACGACCCGATCTTCAAGCTCGCGATGGCGCTCGAGAAGATCGCGCTCGAAGACGACTACTTCGTCTCGCGCAAGCTCTATCCGAACGTCGACTTCTATTCGGGCATCGTGCAGCGCGCGATCGGCATCCCGGTGCCGCTGTTCACGGCGATTTTTGCGCTCGCCCGAACCGTCGGCTGGATCGCCCAACTGAACGAGATGATCGGCGACCCCGAGTACAAGATCGGGCGCCCGCGTCAACTGTTCAACGGCGCCACGGCCCGCAACGTGCCCCCGATCGCAAAGCGCTGAAGCACCGAGATCATGCCCCGCACGCTGTACGACAAGATCTGGGACGAGCACGTCGTCCACACCGAAGACGACGGCACGGCGGTTCTGTATATCGATCGCCACCTCGTCCATGAAGTCACGAGCCCGCAGGCGTTCGAGGGGCTGGATCTGGCTGGCCGAAAGATCTGGCGGCTGTCGGCCAATCTCGCGGTCAGCGATCACAACGTGCCGACCACCGATCGGTCTCACGGCATCAAGGATCCGATCTCGCGCCTGCAGGTCGATACGCTGGACGCCAACTGCGATCGGCTCGGCATCACGCAGTTCAAGATGAACGACCGGCGCCAGGGCATCGTGCATGTGATCGGGCCGGAGCAGGGCGCCACGCTGCCGGGCATGACGGTCGTGTGCGGCGATTCGCACACGTCCACGCACGGCGCCTTTGGCGCGCTCGCGCACGGCATCGGCACCAGCGAGGTCGAGCATGTGCTGGCCACGCAGACGCTGCTGGCGCGCAAGGCCAAGAACATGCTCGTGCGCGTCGAGGGCAAGCTCGGCAAGGGCTGCAGCGCCAAGGACATCGTGCTGGCGATCATCGGCAAGATCGGCACCGCGGGCGGCACCGGCTACACGATCGAGTTCGCCGGCTCGGCGATCCGCGCGCTCAGCATGGAAGGCCGCATGACGATCTGCAACATGGCGATCGAAGCCGGCGCGCGCGCCGGCCTGATCGGCGTGGACGAAACCACGCTCGCGTATGTGAAGGGCCGGCCGTACACGCCCGCCGCTCTGGAGTGGGAACAGGCCGTGCGCTACTGGGGCACGCTGCACTCCGACGCCGGTGCGCACTGGGACGCGGTGGTCGAGCTCGATGCGTCGACGATCCGCCCGCAGGTCACCTGGGGCACCTCGCCCGAGATGGTGCTCGGCATCGACGAGCGCGTGCCCGATCCGGATCGCGAGAAGGACGCCGGCAAGCGCGGCGCCATCGAGCGCGCCTTGCAGTACATGGCGCTGGAGCCGAACAAGCTGATCGCGGACATCCTGATCGACAAGGTCTTCATCGGCTCCTGCACCAACTCTCGCATCGAGGATCTGCGCGAGGCTGCGAGCGTCGTGCGTCGCCTGGGCAGCAAGGTCGCTCGCAATGTCAAGCTCGCGATGGTCGTGCCCGGCTCGGGGCTCGTGAAGGAACAGGCCGAGCGCGAAGGGCTCGATGTCATCTTCAAGGCGGCCGGCTTCGAGTGGCGCGAGCCGGGCTGTTCGATGTGCCTCGCGATGAATGCCGACCGGCTGGAGCCGGGCGAGCGTTGCGCCTCCACCAGCAACCGCAATTTCGAGGGTCGGCAGGGCGCCGGCGGCCGCACGCACCTCGTGAGCCCGGCGATGGCCGCGGCGGCTGCGATCGAGGGCCATTTCGTCGACGTCAGTCGGCTTTGAGCGGGCACGCGCCATGACACCGTTTCGCATCCACACCGGCCTGGTCGCGCCGATGGACCGGGAGAACGTCGATACCGACGCGATCATCCCGAAGCAGTTCCTGAAGTCGATCAAGAAGTCGGGCTTCGGTCCGAACCTGTTCGACGAATGGCGCTACCTCGACCACGGCGAGCCGGGGCAGGATCCGGCCACGCGGCGCCCGAACCCCGATTTCGTGCTGAACCAGTCGCGCTACCACGGTGCCTCGGTGCTGCTCGCGCGCAAGAACTTCGGCTGCGGTTCGTCTCGCGAGCACGCGCCTTGGGCGCTCGACCAGTTCGGCTTTCGTGCGCTGATCGCGCCCAGCTATGCCGATATCTTCTTCAACAACTGCTTCAAGAACGGCCTGCTGCCGATCCGCCTGCCGGAGACCGAAGTCGCGAAGCTGTTCGACGAGGCCGCTGCGTTCATCGGCTATTCGCTGACGATCGATCTGGAACGCCAGGTCGTCGTCAAGCCCGACGGCAGCACGATCGCATTCGAGGTCGAGGCGTTCCGCAAGTACTGCCTGCTGGGCGGCTTCGACGACATCGGCCTGACCTTGCGCCACGCCGACAAGATCCGCGCGTTCGAGGCCGAACGGCTGCTGACCAAGCCGTGGCTGGCGCACCGAATCTGAGCCCGCTGCGCCGATGGCCTATTCGTCCTACAGCCGCGTCTACACGTTCCTGCTGCGTCGCTGGTGGGTCGCGTTCGTCCTGCTCGGCATCAGCTTCGTGCTGGGCGGGTTGCTGACCTTGAACTTGCTGCACACACTGAGCGCGAACTTCGAGTTCCTGTCGATGTACGGTGTCGCCGCGGTGCGCGACGGCGGTTTGTGGCAGTTGGTCGAGATCGGCGCCTCGGGCTATGTCGCCGCGGCCTGCTACGTGGTTTTCAAACTCTGCGAGAAGGTGCTCGTCGAGCGCCTCATCATGAACAACGAGGGAAGTGATTCGTGAAGATCGCGATCCTGCCGGGTGACGGCATCGGCACCGAAATCGTCGCGCAGGCCGTGCGCGTGCTCGGCGTGCTTGATCTGCCACTGGAGACCGAGACCGCGCCGGTCGGCGGCGCCGCCTACGAGGCGCACGGCCACCCGCTGCCCGAGTCCACGCTCAAGCTCGCGCAGGCCGCCGATGCGGTGCTCTTCGGCGCCGTCGGCGACTGGAAGTACGACACACTGGAGCGTTCGCTGCGCCCCGAGCAGGCGATCCTGGGTTTGCGAAAGCACCTCGGCCTGTTTGCGAACTTCCGCCCGGCGATCTGCTATGAGCAGTTGACGCACGCGTCCAGCCTCAAGCCCGAATTGGTGTCGGGGCTGGACATCCTGATCATCCGCGAGCTCACCGGCGACATCTACTTCGGCCAGCCGCGTGGCCGCCGCGAATCGCCCGATGGCGCGTTCAAGGGCGCGCAAGAAGCATTCGACACGATGCGCTACTCGCGCCCCGAGATCGAGCGCATCGCGCACGTCGCTTTCCAGGCGGCGCGCAAGCGCGGCAAGCGGCTCACCAGCGTGGACAAGGCCAACGTGCTCGAGACCTTCCAGTTCTGGAAGGACATCGTGACCGAGGTTCACGCAGAGTACCCGGACGTGGCGCTGGCCCACATGTACGTGGACAACGCCGCGATGCAGCTGGTGCGCGCACCCAAGACCTTCGACGTCATCGTCACGGGCAACATGTTCGGCGACATCCTGTCGGACGAAGCGGCGATGCTGACCGGTTCGATCGGCATGTTGCCGTCGGCATCGCTGAACGCCTCGGGCAAGGGCCTGTACGAGCCGAGCCATGGCAGCGCGCCCGACATCGCCGGCAAGAACATCGCGAATCCGTTGGCTACAATCCTGTCCGTTGCCATGATGCTCCGCTTTTCACTTCACCAGAACGCCGCCGCCGAGCGCATCGAGTCGGCGGTGCAGCACGTGCTCGCCTCCGGCTTGCGCACGGCCGACATCTGGTCCGAGGGCACGACGAAGGTCGGCACGATCGAGATGGGTGACGCGGTCGTGGCCGCACTCGCATCCGGCATCACCAAGAAGACGATCAAGGGCTAGCAGGCTCCGGTTCGTCTCGCCCCATCCCCGGCGAACGATCCGGGGCAGCAAGAGGTTTCGACAACTTACTGGAAGGGCAGATGATGAGACTCACGGGATTGGTTGGATGGCGCGGCATGGTCGGCTCGGTGCTGATGGATCGCATGCAGGCAGAGGGTGATTTCGCCCACATCGAGCCGCTGTTCTTCAGCACCAGCAACGCCGGCGGCGCCGCGCCGAAGATGGCGAAGAACGAGACGAAGTTGCGGGATGCCTACGACATCGAGGCCCTGAAGCGCTGCGAGATCATCATCACCGCGCAGGGTGGCGACTACACCAGTGATGTGTTCCCGCGCTTGCGCGCGGCTGGCTGGAAGGGCCACTGGATCGATGCCGCCTCGACGCTGCGCATGAAGGACGACGCCGTCATCGTGCTCGACCCGGTCAACATGCCGGTGATCAAGCACGCGCTCGCCAAGGGCGGCCGCAACTGGATCGGCGGCAACTGCACCGTGAGTTGCATGCTGATGGGCGTCGGCGCGCTCTACAAGGCCGGGCTGGTCGAGTGGATGAGCACGATGACCTATCAGGCGGCATCGGGCGGCGGCGCCGCGCACATGCGCGAGCTGTTGACGCAATATGGCACGCTGAACGCGTCGGTACGGCCCCTGCTCGACGACCCGCAGAGCGCGATCCTCGAGATCGACCGCCTGCTGGCCGACAAGCAGCGTACGCTGAGCGCGGCCGAGGTCGAGAATTTCGGCGTGCCGCTGGGCGGCAGCCTGATCCCGTGGATCGACAAGGACCTGGGCGACGGCACGAGCAAGGAAGAATGGAAGGGCGGCGCCGAGACCAACAAGATCCTCGGTCAGGGCCACGGCTTCGGTTCGCCGGCCACGCCGGTGGATGGTTTTTGCGTGCGCGTCGGCGCGATGCGCTGCCACAGCCAGGCGCTGATGTTCAAGCTCAAGAAGGATCTGCCGCTGGCCGACATCGAGGCGCTGATCGCCAACGACAACGCCTGGGTCAAGTTCGTGCCGAACACGAAGGAGGCGACACTGCGCGACCTGACGCCGGTGGCCGTGACCGGCACGATGACGATCCCTGTCGGCCGGGTGCGAAAAATGGCGATGGGCCCGCAGTACCTGGGCGCGTTCACGATCGGCGACCAGTTGCTGTGGGGCGCGGCCGAGCCGTTGCGCCGCATGCTGCGCATCCTGATCGGCGCGTGAGGACGGTGTGCCATGGGCGCCTGTTGTCGAGTTGCAACGAGACATCGGTCGTATGCCGCGACCGGGCCTTATGCACAATGTCAGCCATTGCATGAGCTTGTCGGCTTATCTCATTGATGCTATTGTGATTTCCGGCTTCGCGCGAAAGAAACATGTAGTTCGCGTCGTAAGTTGCGACAATGAGCTTGTTGGTATTGGCGGGCGTCTTTCAGAGCTCGCTCCGTCTATTTGGGAGACGCCTTGAAAAGAAAATCGACGTTCTCGGGGCGCTTTGCCCTGACGGGGGTGGCTGCTGCCGCGCTGGTTCTGGCCGCGCCGGCCGCCTGGTCACTCGGCTTGGGCAGGTTGCAGGTGCAATCCGCGCTGGGCGAAGCCTTGCGCGCCGAGATCGACGTGACCAGTGTCACGCCGGAAGAGGCGACCAACCTGCGCGTGCGCATTGCGACACCCGAGGCGTATCGCGCCGCCGGAGTCGATTACAACCCGGTCCTGCCGGGCACGCAGGCGGAATTGCTGCGCCGCGCCGACGGCCGGCCATATCTCAGGCTCACCAGCGATCGCGGCGTGCAGGAGCCTTTCGTCGATGTGATCCTCGAGCTCAATTGGGCCACCGGCAAGATGGTGCGCGAGTACACCTTGCTGTTCGACCCGCCGGTCACCGCGCGCGCGGCGCCGGCTGCGCCGGCCACGGCGCCTGCGATATCGGCCGCCGCGCCGGCCGCTGCCCCTGCGCTCGCTCCCGCGCCGGTGGCGCCGGTGCGCCCGGCCGAGCGTCGCGCCGCAGCCGCGCCGGCGCCTGCAGCGTCACCCGCGCCCGCGCCCGCACCCGTGCGCGCGGCCGCTGCGCCGGTGGCGCGCGAGCCGCGTCCGGCCACCGCCGGTGCTGACGAATACAAGGTGCGAGCGGGTGATTCGCTGTCGCGCATCGCCTCGCGCACACTGCGCCCGGGCGTGTCGCTCGACCAGATGCTGGTGTCGCTCTACCGCGGCAACCCGCAGGCGTTCATGGACAACAACATGAACCGGCTCAAGTCTGGCGTCGTGCTCGCGGTGCCCAGTGCCGAGGCGGCCAAGGCCGCGACGCCCACCGAAGCACGCCAGGTGATCCAGGCGCAAAGCGCCGATTTCGGCGCGTATCGCCAGCGCCTGGCGTCGGGCGTGCCCGCGGCGCGCACCGAGGGGTCGGCGCGTCAGGCCAGCGGCAAGGTCGAGGCCAAGGTCAACGACAGCAAGCAGGCGGCCAACGCAACACCCGACAAGCTGACGCTGAGCAAGGGCGCTGCATCGCCCAAGGCCAACGCCGCTGAAGAGCAGATCTCGAAGGACAAGGCGAAGAAGGCCGATGACGTGCGCGTCGCCGAGTTGGCCAAGAACGTCGACGAGCTGAAGAAGCTCTCGGGCGCCGCCGCCAGCGCCGCTGCGCCGGCGAAGCCGACGCCGACGCCGGCACCTGCACCTGCACCTGCAGCCGCTCCAGCGCCGGCACCGGCACCAGCCCCCACGCCCGCTCCGACGCCAGCGCCAGCGCCCGCTCCTGCGCCGGTTTCCATCCCGGTGCCCGTGCCCGTGCCCGTGCCGACCCCACCGCCCGCGCCGGTGGCGTCCGCGCCCGCCGTGGCGCCGGCGCCTGCGACCGCCATGGCATCGGCGCCCGCGGCCGCTTCGGCGCCGATGGTCGCCGCAGCGTCGGCTCCGGCCGTTCCGAAGCCCGCCGCCAGCGCGGCCGCCACCAAGCCCGCCCCGGCCCGGATCGAAGAGCCCAGCCTGCTCGGTTCGCTGATCGACGACAACCCGATGGCGCTCGGCCTCGGTGCGCTGGCGATCGCCCTGTTGGGTGGCTACGGTGCCTATCGCTTCAGCAAGCGTGCCAAGAAGGACAGCGGCGAGACCTCGTTCCTCGAAAGCCGTCTGCAGCCGGACTCGTTCTTCGGCGCCAGCGGCGGCCAGCGCATCGACACGCGCGATGCTGGAGGCGCCTCTTCGTCGATGAGCTACTCGCTGAGCCAACTCGATGCGATCGGCGATGTCGATCCAGTCGCCGAGGCCGATGTGTACCTCGCCTATGGCCGCGATCTGCAGGCCGAGGAAATTCTGAAGGAGGCGATGCGCAGCAACCCGGACCGCATGGCGATCCGCACGAAACTGCTCGAGGTCTACGCCAAGCGGCGCGACACCAAGGGCTTCGAGTTGCTCGCGACGCAGTTGTATGCGCTCACGCATGGCGAGGGCGAGGACTGGGCCAAGGCCCAGGAACTCGGTGCGCAGATCGACCCTGACAACGCGCTGTTCAAGCCTGGCGGCACGCCCTCGATGATGAAGAGCGCCAGCGGCGAGATGATCGAGCCGCTGGGTGCCAGTACGATGCCGCAGTCGGTGCTGCCGTCGCCGTCGCAGTTCGGCAGTTCGGTCACCGGGGTTCCGCCGCACGACAGCGGCAATATGGATCTCGACCTGGACCTCGGCATGGTGAGCACGCATGGCGGTCAGTCCACCGCGCCGGCGCCCTTGGCACCGTCGGCCAAACGCGACGCGCCGCCGCTCGACTTCTCGCTGCCCGAGGTGCCCGAATTGCAGGGCAAGGCAGCGCATGCGGTGGCCGAGCCGTCCGGATTCAATCTGTCCGACATCTCGCTCGATCTCGACATGCCGGCGCCGGCGCACGCCTCGCCCGAGGCACCCGCGGCCGCCGCCGCCGCATCGGCCTTCGGCGACCTCGGCCTGGACGAACACGGCGACGACGACCCGATGTCGCGCAAGCTCGAACTGGCGGAAGAATTCCGCCAGATCGGTGATACCGACGGCGCGCGCGACCTGCTCAACGAAGTCGTGGCCAAGTCCACCGGCGCCGTGAAGAGCCGCGCGCAGAGCATGCTGGCCGACCTGGGGTGAGCCGCCGAAGCGAGGCGCCTATGCAATGCGCAGCGCAGGCGGCTCATACTCAGGCCTTCTCTTCACAACTGCGCAGGTGCTTCGTTCCGGCCTGATTCGAGGCCACCACTCGTGAGGGTGGTGCTCGGGGTTGCCTACCGCGGGCAGGCCTACCAGGGCTGGCAAAGCCAGCCGGGTGGCCAGACGGTCCAGGATCAGTTGGAGCGCGCGCTCGCCAAGTTCGCCGACGCGCCGCTGCGCACGATGTGCGCGGGCCGCACAGACGCCGGCGTGCATGCGCTGAACCAGGTCGTGCACCTCGACACCGAGCTCGTGCGCGATCCGCAATCGTGGCTGCGCGGCACGAACCGGTTCCTGCCCGCCGACATCGCGCTGCAATGGTGCCGCATCACCGATGACTCGTTCCACGCCCGCTACAGCGCCGTAGGCCGCCGCTACATCTATGTGCTGCTCGAATCGATCGTGCGGCCGGCGGTCGAAGCAGGTGCGGTCGGCTGGAGCTTTCGCCCGCTCGATGGCACGGCGATGCAGGCGGCGGCGCAGCTGCTGATCGGCGAGCACGACTTCAGTGCCTTCCGCTCCGCCGAATGCCAGGCACCATCGCCGGTCAAGAGGATGCGCGCCATCACGTTGTCGAAACGCGGCGCTTACTGGCGCTTCGAGTTCGACGCCAGCGCGTTCCTGCACCACATGGTGCGCAACCTGATGGGCTGCCTGGTGGCGGTGGGCTCCGGCGCGCGCAGTGTGGCCTGGCTGGCCGAGGTGCTGGAGTCGAAGGAGCGCCGGCTCGCCGCGGCGACGTTTCGGGCCGACGGCCTGTACTTCGTCGGCCCGTACTACGATGCGGGTCACGCCATTCCGGACCGCACCGCGGCGATGGACTGGCTTCCCTGAGCGCGCATGAACCAACGCACCCGCATCAAGATCTGTGGCCTGACCCGCGAGGCCGACATCGACGCTGCTGTCGAGGCCGGGGCCGACGCGATCGGATTCGTGCTCTACGACAAGAGCCCGCGCTTCGTCACGCCGGCCCGCGCTGCGGAGCTCGCGCTACGGCTGCCGCCGTTCGTGATGCCGGTCGGGTTGTTCGTCAACGCCAGCGGCGCGGAAGTCGCTGCCGCCTGCGCCGCGATCCCGCAACTGCTGCTGCAATTCCACGGCGACGAGACGCCTGCCCAGTGTCGCAGCGCGGCGCGGCCGTTCCTGCGTGCGGCCAGGGTCGTGCCGGGCTTCGATTTGCTAGACTTCGCGACTCGTTTCTCGCACGCCCAAGCCATCCTGCTCGACGCCGACGTCGAGGGCTATGGCGGCGGTGGAAAGGTCTTCGATTGGTCGCTCATTCAATCCGCCGTGCCCCTTCGCCTCGTTTTGTCTGGTGGGTTGCATGCCGGAAATGTGATCCATGGCATCCACACGCTGCGGCCCTGGGCCGTTGACGTGAGCTCCGGGGTCGAGTCCGCTGAATTTCCCAAGAGAGGCATCAAGGATGCCGACTCGATCCGCCGGTTCTGCGATGCCGTGCGCGAGGCCGATGCCCGCAATGCGGCATCGATCGCCTGAATCAGATTGATCACATGTCGAACTACCAACAACCCGATGCTTCGGGCCATTTCGGCCCTTATGGCGGCAGCTTCGTCGCCGAAACCCTTGTCCATGCGCTGGACGAACTCAAGCGCGCCTACGCCGAGGTGCAGAACGATCCTGCCTTCATCGCGGAATTTCAATCCGAGTTGAAGCACTTCGTCGGCCGCCCGAGCCCGATCTACCACGCGGCGCGCCTGAGCCGCGAGCTCGGCGGCGCGCAGGTCTTCCTGAAGCGCGAAGACCTCAACCACACGGGCGCGCACAAGGTCAACAACACCATTGGCCAGGCGATGCTCGCGCGCCGCATGGGCAAGCCGCGCGTGATCGCCGAGACCGGCGCCGGCCAGCACGGTGTGGCCACCGCGACGATCTGCGCGCGCTACGGGCTGGAGTGTGTCGTCTACATGGGCAGCGAAGACGTGAAGCGCCAGTCGCCGAACGTCTACCGAATGAATCTGCTCGGCGCGACGGTGGTGCCGGTCGAGAGCGGCTCGAAGACGCTGAAGGATGCGCTGAACGAGGCGCTGCGCGACTGGGTCACGAACGTCGAGAACACCTTCTACATCATCGGCACGGTCGCGGGCCCGCACCCGTACCCGACGATGGTGCGCGACTTCCAGCGCGTCATCGGCGACGAGTGCCTGGTGCAGATGCCCGAGATGACCGGCCGCCAGCCCGACGCCGTGATCGCGTGCGTCGGCGGTGGCAGCAACGCGATGGGCATCTTCTACCCTTATATCGATCATGCGAAGACGCGCCTCATCGGCGTCGAGGCCGCAGGGCAGGGGCTGGACACGGGCAAGCACGCGGCGTCGCTCAGCGCAGGCACGCCGGGTGTGCTGCACGGCAACCGCACCTACCTGCTGCAGGACGCGAACGGCCAGATCACCGAGACGCACTCGATCTCGGCCGGGCTCGACTACCCCGGCGTCGGTCCCGAGCACGCGTACCTGAAGGACATCGGCCGAGCCGAATACGTCGGCATCACCGACAGCGAAGCGCTCGCCGCGTTCCATCGACTGTGCCGCACCGAAGGCATCATCCCGGCGCTCGAATCGGCTCACGCCGTCGCCTACGCGATGAAGCTCGCGCCGACGATGCGTGCGGATCAGCACCTGCTCGTGAACCTCTCCGGCCGCGGCGACAAGGACATCGGCACGGTCGCCGACCTGTCGGGCGCGCAGTATTTCGATCGACCCTCACAAGGTGGTCAGCAGGTGAAGGGCTTCGTCGCATGAGCCGCATCAAAGCCACCTTCGACGCCTTGCAGGCCACGGGCCGCAAGGCCTTGATCCCCTACGTGACGACCGGCGATCCGTTCGCCGACGCGACGGTCGACATCATGCTGGCGATGGCCGCCGCCGGCGCCGACGTGATCGAGCTCGGCGTGCCGTTCTCCGACCCGATGGCCGACGGCCCGGTCATCCAGAAGGCCGGCGAGCGCGCATTGGCGCGCGGCATCGGCATGCCACAGGTGCTGGAGCAGGTGCGCCTGTTCCGCACCACGAATCAGACCACGCCGGTCGTGCTGATGGGCTATGCGAACCCGGTCGAGCGCTACGGGGTGGATCGCTTCGTCAAGGATGCGCGCGCGGCCGGGGTCGATGGTGTGCTCGTCGTGGACTACCCGCCCGAAGAGTGCGAGGTCTTCGCCGCGACCTTGCGCGCGAACGATCTCGACCCGATCTTCCTGCTCGCACCGACCTCCACAGAAGCGCGCATGGCGCACGTCGGCCGCATCGCCAGCGGCTACGTGTACTACGTGTCGCTGAAAGGCGTGACGGGCGCCGGCCACCTCGACACGGCGGCGGTGGCTTTGATGATCCCGCGCATCAAGCAGTTCGTGAAGCTGCCGGTGGGCGTGGGCTTCGGTATCCGCGATGCGAAGACGGCGCAGGCGGTGGCAGCGGTCTCAGACGCGGTCGTGATCGGTACCGCGCTGGTGCAATTGCTCGAAACCTGTACGCGCGACAATGTGGCCGCCGCGGCCGGGGCGTTCATCAAGAACATCCGCACCGCACTCGATTCCTGAAAGGACCGCCATGATGAATTCTGCAAACTTTGGGGCCGCCGCGCCGGGCCGCCCCAAGCAAGGCCCAACCCTCCCGGAGGGTCGATCGCCGTACACGGCGAGCGGGGTGCGGTCATGAGCTGGCTCGAAAAACTGCTGCCCCCGAAAATTCAGCCGAACGAACGCGGTGAACGCCGCACCGTTCCCGAAGGCCTGTGGATCAAATGCCCGCAGTGCGAGACGGTGCTCTACAAGACCGACCTCGAGCAAAACGTCAACGTCTGCCCGAAGTGCAACCACCACCACCGCATCGGCGCGCGCGCGCGGCTCGACGCCTTCCTCGACGCCGAAGGCCGCTTCGAGATCGGCCAGGAGGTGCTGCCGGTCGATGCGCTGAAGTTCAAGGACAGCAAGAAGTACACCGAGCGCTTGAAGGACGCGTTGGAGGCCACCGGCGAGACCGATGCGCTGGTCGTGATGGGTGGCTCGGTGCACAGCGTGCCGTTGGTGGCGGCATGCTTCGAGTTCGACTTCATGGGCGGTTCGATGGGTTCGGTCGTCGGCGAGCGTTTCGTTCGCGGCGTCGAAGCCGCGATCGAGCAGAAGACGCCGTTTGTCAGCTTCACGTCGACCGGCGGCGCGCGCATGCAGGAGGGCTTGCTCAGCCTGCTGCAGATGGCCAAGACCAACGCCGCGCTGACGCACCTCGCCAAGGCGCGCCTGCCATTCATCAGCGTGCTGACCGACCCGACGATGGGTGGCGTGTCGGCGAGCTTCGCGTTCGTGGGCGACATGGTGATCGCCGAGCCGCAGGCGCTGATCGGCTTCGCCGGCCCGCGCGTGATCGAGAACACCGTGCGCGAGAAGCTGCCCGAGGGCTTCCAGCGCGCCGAGTTCCTGCTGCAGACCGGCGCGATCGACGCGATCATCGATCGACGCGAGTTGCGCGCGCGCATTGCCAGCGCGATCGCGATGTTGCAGCGGCAGAGTGCCGATGCCGTTGCCTGATCCGGCGAGCGCGCTGCCGACGACTCTCGCCGACTGGCTCGCTCGCTGCGAGCGCCTGCACCCCAAAGAGATCGACATGACCCTGGCGCGCGTGCGCCTGGTCAAGGAGCGGCTGGCCCTCGAGTTCACGATGCCCGTGATCGCAGTGGCCGGCACCAACGGCAAGGGCTCGACCTGCGCGATGCTGGAGGCGATCGCGCTGCAGGCCGGCTACCGCGTTGGCCTCTACTCGAAGCCGCACCTGGTGCACTTCGAGGAGCGTTGCCGGGTCAACGGAGAGATGGTCGATGAGGCCGCGCTGTTGCCGCATTTCGAAGCCGTCGAGCACGCGCGCGGCGACCTGGCGCTGACGTATTTCGAGTTCACGACGATGGCGATCTTCCGCCTGCTCGCGCAGACACCGCTCGATCTCGTGATCCTCGAGGTCGGCATGGGCGGTCGGCTCGATGCGGTGAACGCTTTCGATGCCGATTGCGCCATCATCACCAGCATCGCCATCGACCACGCCGAGTACCTCGGTGCGGATCGCGAAACCATCGCGATCGAGAAGGCCGGCATCATGCGCGCCGGCAAGCCGGTGATCGTCAGCGACCCGATGGCGCCGCAGAGCCTGTCGGATCAGGCGCGCGAGAAGGGTGCCGACCTGTGGCTGATCGGCCGCGACTTCAATGTCGCCGGCGACAAGCAGCAATGGAGCTGGGCCGGCCGTCGCAAGCGCTTCAACGCGATGGCCTATCCGGCGCTGCGCGGTGCGAATCAGCTGCTCAACGCGGCCGGCGCGCTGGCCGCGTTCGAGGCGCTGCGCGAGCGCTTGCCGGTCAGCGCGCAGGCGGTGCGCAATGGCTTCGCGCTGGTCGAGTTGCCGGGCCGCTTCCAGACCATCGCCGGCCAGCCGACGCTGGTGCTCGACGTGGCCCACAACCCGCATGCCGTGGCCACGCTGGCGCAGAACCTCGACCAGATGGGCTTCTTCCCGCGCACCCACGCCGTGTTCGGTGTGATGGCCGACAAGGACATTGCAGCGATCCTCGCGCGCATGGCGCCGATCGTCGACCACTGGCATTTCACCGACCTTCCAATGCCGCGTGCGGCGCGTGCCGACGACCTCGCGGCACGCTATGCCAGCCTGGGGTTGAAGGGCCCGGGGCCGGTCACCCTCGCCACCCATGCGCAGCCCCGACAGGCCCTCGCCGCGGCCCTCGAAGCGGCAGACCCCGCTGATAGAATCGTGGTCTTCGGATCGTTCCTGACGGTCGGCGGCGTGTTGCAGGATGGCGTGCCCCGCCTGACCGGCAAACACAGCGCCTGACGACGCACCCCGCGGGCACTTCGGCCCGCGCCGCGGTCCTCCACGTTCACGCCACCGCCGGAACTCGCATCGCATGGGTTTGCTGTCCATTTTCAAGCGCCAGACCGACTCGCCACGAGGCGCGACGCCAAGCGCCATCGATGCATCCGATGCGGTTCAGCAAGCGCGCACGCGCGCCCGGCAGCGGCTGATCGGCGCGGCGGTGCTGCTCGGCATCGGCATCGTCGGCTTCCCGCTCGTGTTCGAGACCCAGCCACGGCCGATCCCGGTCAACATCCCGATCGAGGCGCCACCGCGTGACGGCGCGCCGGCATTGACGATGCCGGCGGCGCGCACGCCGGTCGCGGGTGTGGTTGCCCCCGCGCCGCCAGCGCCCGCGCCACCGAAGCCGGTCGCGTCGGCTCCGGCCGAGGTGATCACCGAATCGCGCGAAGAGGCCGGCCGCGAGGTCGTCGCGGCGCCCGCCGTGGTGGTGCCGGCGCCTGTTGCGCCCAAGCCGGTGGCAGCGGCACCCGCCGCGCCCAAGCCCGCGGCCGCCGATGGCGCGCGCGCCCGCGCCTTGCTCGAAGGCAAACCCGACAAGCCCGCGGAGAAGCCCGACAAGAGCGCCGACTCGGGCCGCTTCGTCGTGCAGGTCGGCGCCTTTGCCGATGCCGCCGCGGCGCGCGAAACGCGGCTCAAGGTCGAGAAACTGGGCCTGAAGACCTACACGCAGGTCGCCAGCACGCCGGCCGGCAACCGCATCCGGGTTCGTGCCGGCCCGTTCGCATCGCGCGGCGAGGCCGACAAGGCACTCGCCAAGGCGCGCGCCGCAGGCCTCACGGCCGTGGTGCTGACCTTGTGACGCGACATGGGCGAACTCTTCGTCTCCTGGCTCGATATCGGCCTGCTCGCGTTCCTGGCGCTGTCGATGCTGATCGGCCTGCTGCGCGGCTTCGTGTTCGAGCTGCTCTCGCTCGCGGGCTGGTTCGTGGCGTACTTCGCCGCACGCTTCGGCACGCCGGCGGCCCAGCCGTGGCTGCACATCGGCGAGCCCGGGTCGAGCTTGAACTACGGCGTGACGTTCGCCTGCGTGTTCCTCGTCGCGCTGGTGATCTGGAGCATCGCGGCGCGGCTGGTGCGCGCGCTGATCCGGGCCACGCCGCTGAGCGCGATCGACCGTGTGCTCGGCGCCGGCTTCGGGCTGGTCCGCGGACTGGTCGTTCTCTTGATCGCGGCGCTGCTGATCGGCGTGTCGCCCTGGGGCAAAGCCGCCTTCTGGCAACAATCGATGGGTGTCGCGTGGCTGAATGCGGTGGTGAACGAATTGCGACCACTGTTCTCGACCGATGTTTCTCAACACCCGCAGGCGTGATCGGCGCAGCGGGCTGAACCAAGGCAAATCTTCATGTGCGGCATCGTCGGCGTCATCTCCAAGGGCGCGGTCAATCAGCTGATCTACGACTCGCTGCTGCTGTTGCAGCACCGCGGGCAGGATGCGGCCGGCATCGTCACGATGCAGGGCACCAAGTGCTTCATGCACAAGGCGCGCGGCATGGTGCGCGACGTGTTCCGTACCCGCAACATGCGCGGGCTGCCGGGCACGGTGGGGCTCGGGCAGGTGCGCTATCCGACGGCCGGCAATGCCTACAGCGAAGAAGAGGCGCAGCCGTTCTACGTCAACGCGCCGTTCGGCATCGTGCTCGTGCACAACGGCAACCTGACGAACGCATTGGCACTGAAGCAGGAACTGATCGACATCGATCGCCGCCACATCAACACCACCAGCGACACCGAGGTGTTGATCAACGTCGTCGCACACGAGCTCGCCTCGGCTTCGCGCGACCAACCGCTGACGCCAACGCTCGTGTTCGACGCGGTCAGTGCCGTGCACAAGCGCATCAGGGGCTCGTATGCGGTGGTCGCGCTGATCGCCGGCCACGGCCTGCTCGCGTTCCGCGACCCGTTCGGCATCCGCCCGCTGTGTCTCGGCGAAGGCACCGGGCCTGATGGGCGCGAGGTGATGGTGGCGAGCGAGTCGGTCGCGATCACGGGCACCGGCCACCAGGTGATCCGCGACGTGGCACCGGGCGAGGCACTGTTCATCGACCTGGAAGGCGTGGTGCACGCCCGCCAGTGCGCCGAGAACCCGAGCCTGAACCCCTGCATGTTCGAGTACGTCTACCTGGCCCGGCCCGACTCCGTGATGGACGGTATCTCGGTCTATCAGGCGCGCCTGAACATGGGCGAGACCCTCGCGCAGCGGCTGATCTCGACGATCCGGCCGAACGAGATCGATGTCGTGATCCCGATCCCAGAATCGAGCCGCCCTTCGGCGATGCAGCTCGCACAGCGCATCGGCAAGCCCTACCGCGAAGGCTTCGTGAAGAACCGCTACGTCGGTCGCACCTTCATCATGCCGGGGCAGGGCGCGCGCAAGAAGTCGGTGCGGCAAAAGCTCAACGCGATCGGCGTCGAGTTCAAGGGCCGCAACGTGCTGCTCGTCGACGATTCGATCGTGCGCGGCAACACCTCGAAAGAGATCGTGCAGATGGCGCGCGACGCCGGCGCGCGCAAGGTCTACATGGCCTCGGCCGCGCCGCCGGTGCGCTTCCCGAACGTCTACGGCATCGATATGCCGACCAGCGAAGAGCTGATCGCGCACAACCGCAGCATCGAGGAGATCCGCCAGTTCATCGGCGCCGACGCGTTGATTTACCAGGACGTGGACGCGATGAAGCGTGTCGTCGGTGCGCTGAACCCGAAACTCAACGGCTTCGAGGCCTCGTGCTTCGACGGTGTCTACATCACGGGCGACGTGAGCGCGGCCGAGTTCGATGCCATGGCGGCGCAACGCCGATTGCAGTTCGAGGAAGACGAGAGTGACGACCGATCGCGCCTTGCTTTGCAAAGCGCCACCGAGGCTTCATGACATGAGCGACGACAAACCCACGCCGCGCGGCATCCCGCGCGTTCAGCTTCCCGCCGATGTTCGACTCGACACGCTGGCCGTGCGTGAGGGCCTGCCGCCGAGCGCCTGGGGCGAGAACTCCGAGGCGCTTTTCCTGACGAGCAGCTTCGTGCATCCGAATGCGGCGACCGCCGCCGCGCGTTTCGCGAACGAGGAGGATGCGTTCATCTATTCGCGCTTCACGAACCCGACGGTCACGATGTTTG
This sequence comes from uncultured Rhizobacter sp., assembly GCA_964247075.1. GTDB lineage: Bacteria > Pseudomonadota > Gammaproteobacteria > Burkholderiales > Burkholderiaceae_C > LMDS01. The sequence goes on from CAXTSS010000007.1 coordinate 172,164, forward strand.
AGCGCCGCCTGGCCGCGCTCGAAGGCACGCAGGCGTGCATCGGTACGGCCAGCGGCATGAGCGCGATCCTGATGCTCGTCATGGGCTTGCTGAAAGCCGGCGACCACGTCATCTGCTCGCGCAGCGTGTTCGGCACGACGATCCGGCTGTTCGCCGGCGACTTCGGCAAGTTTGGCGTGCAGACCACGTTCGTCTCGCAGACCGATCCGGACGAGTGGCGACGGGCCGTCAAGCCGAACACGAAGCTCTTGTTCGCCGAGTCGCCGACGAACCCGCTCACCGAGGTCTGCGACATCCGCGCGCTGTCGGGCATCGCGCGCGACGCCGGCGCCTGGCTCGCGGTGGACAACTGCTTCTGTTCGCCCGCCTTGCAGCGGCCGATCGAACTCGGTGCAGATCTCATCATCCACTCGGGCACCAAATATCTCGACGGGCAGGGGCGCGTGATCGCCGGCGCGATCTGTGCGAGCGAGAGCATCGTCAACGAGAAGTTCGTGCCGATCATGCGCAGTGCCGGCATGTCCTTGTCGCCGTTCAATGCGTGGGTCGTGCTCAAGGGCCTGGAGACGTTGTCGATCCGCATGCGCGCGCAGAGCGAGCGCGCGTTGCAGCTCGCCGCGTGGCTCGAAACGGAGGAGCAGGTCGAACGTGTGTTCTATCCGGGTCTGACATCGCACCCGCAGCACGCGCTCGCGATGGCGCAGCAATCGGGCTGCGGCGGCGCGGTCGTTTCGTTCGTGGTCAAGGGTCACGATCGCGGCGGCGCCACGCTCGCGCGCAGCAACGCCTTCCACGTCATTGACCGGACTCAGGTGTGCTCGATCACTGCGAACCTGGGCGACACGAAGACGACGATCACGCATCCGGCCAGCACGACGCACGGGCGCCTGACCGAAGAGCAGCGGCTGGCGGCGGGCATCACGCAGGGCATGGTCCGCGTCGCCGTGGGCCTGGACGACATCGAAGACATCAAGACCGATTTGCTGCGCGGCCTTGGCACACTGAACGCATGAGCAGCACCGTCAGAACGCGCATCGCGCCATCGCCCACCGGCTTCCTGCACCTCGGCACCGCCCGCACCGCGTTGTACTCGTGGGCGTATGCGCGCCACTACGGCGGCAAGTTCGTGCTGCGCATCGAAGACACCGATGTCGCGCGCTCGACGCAGGATGCGGTCGATCAGATTCTCGCGGCCATGCACTGGCTCGGCCTGAACTACGACGAGGGTCCGATCTACCAGATGCAGCGCCTTGAGCGCTACCGCGCCGTGATCGACCAGATGCTGGCCGCTGGCACTGCGTACCACTGCTACTGCACGCCGGAGGAACTCACCGTCATGCGCGACGGGCAAAAGGAGCGCGGCGAGAAGACCCACTACGACGGCCGCTGGCGTCCCGAGCCCGCCAAGGTGCTGCCGCCGGTGCCGCACGGCGTGCCGCCGGTGGTGCGGTTCCGCAACCCGCCCGTGGGCGACGTGAGCTGGGACGATCTCGTCAAGGGCCGGATCACGATCAACAACCGCGAGATCGACGACCTGATCATCGTCAGACCCGACGGAGTGCCGACCTACAACTTCTGTGTCGTCGTCGATGACTGGGACATGGCCATCACGCATGTCTTCCGCGGCGACGAGCACGTCAACAACACGCCGTGGCAGATCAACATCTTCAACGCGCTGGGTGCGCCGTTGCCGCTGTTCGGTCATGTGCCGGTGATCCTCGGCGACGACGGTCAAAAGCTCTCGAAGCGCCGCGGCGCGGTCAGCGTCACGGCCTATGAAGAGGCCGGCTATCTGCCCGAGGCGATGCTGAACTACCTCGCACGCCTCGGCTGGAGCCACGGCGACGAAGAGCTGTTCAGCCGCGAACAACTCGTGCAGTGGTTCGATGGCCAGCACCTCTCCAAGAGCCCGGCGCAATGGGACGCCGCCAAGCTCGCGTGGGTCAACGCGCACTACATCAAGCAGACCGACGACGCGACGCTGGCGGTGCTCGTCGCGGCGCAGCTGAAGCGGCTCGGCATCGAGGCGGCAGCGGGCGAATCGCTGAACCGCATGTGCGCGCTCTACAAGGATCGCTGCGCCACCACGGTCGAACTCGCGCAGTGGATCGCGATGTACTTCGCGCCGGTGAGCCCGTCGGCGGAAGACCTCGCCGCGCATGTCACCGAAGCGATTCGCCCTGCGCTGGCGACGCTGGCCGACAAGCTCGCCGGCATCGAGTGGAGCAAGCCCGCGATCGCCACAGCGATCAAGGAAACGCTTGCCGCGCACGGCCTGAAAATGCCACAGCTGGCCCATGCCGTGCGCGTGCTGGTGTGTGGACGGGCGCAGACACCGTCGGTCGATGCGGTGCTCGAGCTCTTTGGGCGCGACACGGTGATCGCACGTTTGAGAGCCCCCTGAAAAGCTGGCTATAATCGTATTCTTGCTTGATGCTGCGATGGCTAGACCGGAAGCTTGGAAGACCAAAGGGTTGACCGAAATGACGGGGGTATAGCTCAGCTGGGAGAGCGCTTGCATGGCATGCAAGAGGTCAGCGGTTCGATCCCGCTTACCTCCACCAATGCCGGTTGAGCACACCGCATCGTCGAGTCGCGAAGACTGTTCTGTCCCCTTCGTCTAGAGGCCTAGGACACCACCCTTTCACGGTGATTACAGGGGTTCGAATCCCCTAGGGGACGCCAAGTTCGTGGCACTTGCACAGCACTGTGGAAGCCGCATGGAGTGGTAGTTCAGTTGGTTAGAATACCGGCCTGTCACGCCGGGGGTCGCGGGTTCGAGCCCCGTCCACTCCGCCAACACTCGTAAGGGCCTGATCTATCAGGCCCTTACCCTTTGTACTTGCCGGCTAGGTGATCCACCGTGGTGGTCCATTCGATCACCACGATGCGCATTCCAACTTGCGTTTTTCGCTCTCGCCACGGCATCTTCTTCTTCCGAATCGTCGTGCCCCGAGCACTTCGGGAGCTCTTCGACGGTCGGTGTGAAATCAAGCGGTCCCTGCATACGCGCGACGTGTGCGCCGCGCTCCGAGAGGCACGCCCGCTCAGGCTTGAAATTTACGCATCTTTCCAGCGTCTGGGCGCGGGCACGAGCGGCCCCAAGCCGACCGTCGCCAGCATCCTTGCCAAGGCGGACAAGCTGCGCGACCTGAAAGTAGAAGGGCAGCCTAGGTTGCGCGACTACCAAGAAGGTTGAACCGAAGAAGATCAAGAACCGGTGCCAATGAGCGGCGCCGCGTGGGGTGAGGTCACCGGGGCCTGCAAGCCTAAAATGGCGAGTAAGCCCGCCATTGCTTTCGTATGCATATCGATGAAGGATCCGATGGAGCTCACCGCCGACGCGTCGCTTTGCCTCACGAATGAATCTATCGATGCACGGCGCGAGGCCGTTGCGCTGGCGACGCCCCAGAAGCACAAGTCGGCGCTAGGTCAATTTATGACGCCAAGCGTCATCGCCAGCTTTATGGCCTCGATGTTCCTGCCGCTCGGCAACAAGCGAATTCGGCTTCTCGATGCAGGGGCGGGCATCGGCTCCTTGACTGCAGCCTTCGCGCAGCGGGCAGTTCGCGATAAAGCAACCTCGTTGGAATGCGAGGCTTGGGAAATCGACACCAGACTTCACGCGCCCCTGAGCCAGACCCTCGACGCCTGCGAGGCTCTCATTCAGCAGGCAGGAGGCGAGTTCGCCTCGGCTATTCAATCGGACGACTTCATCCTCGCTTTTGCCGACCTGTTCTTCGGTGGCAATAAGATGGCAAACCCGACCCATGCGATCCTGAATCCTCCCTACAAAAAAGTCAGCTCTGACTCGGCACATCGCAAGGCGCTGCGTGACAGTGGGATCGAGACGGCCAACCTCTACTCCGCCTTCGTGGGCCTGGCTTTGAAGTCATTGGACGATGGCGGCGAGATCGTGGCAATCACCCCGCGCAGCTTCTGCAACGGTCCCTATTTCAGGCCGTTTCGGGAGCTAATCCTCGCGAACTCCGCCTTGACGCGGATCCACGTCTTCGAGAGCCGAACCCATGCCTTCAAGGGCGACGAGGTGCTGCAAGAGAACGTGATCTTCCATCTCTTGAAAGGGGCCAAGCAAGGCCGGGTCGTCATCTCGTCGAGTGAGGATGCGACCTTCTCTGCGGTCCGTTCGAAGACTACGGCGTTCGACGAAGTCGTTCTGCCTGGTGACCGCGAGAAAATCTTCCACCTTGCTACCGAGGAGGAGGGCGCCGAAACGGCGTCAGCCATGGGCCGCTATCGCCACACCCTCGACGAGATCGGTTTGGGAGTGAGCACAGGGCCCGTCGTGGACTTCCGCATGCGCGACCACTTGCGTGCGGAGTCGGGAGAGGATACGGCGCCGATGATCCACTCCCACCACTTCGAGAACGGCTTTGTGGCCCATCCCAAACTCGATGTGAAGAAGCCAAACTACATCGAGGTCAACGACAAGACGCGCAAGTGGATGATGCCTACTGGGTGCTATGTCGTCATACGCCGCCTCTCCTCCAAGGAGGAGAGGCGGCGCATCGTCCCCGCTGTCTTCACGCCGAAGGCGGCTGCAGGAGCGCTCCTCGGCTTCGACAACAAAACGAACATCGTCCATCAAGCCAAGAAGGGCATGGACGAAGATGTTGCGAAGGGCATGGCCGTCTACCTCGGTTCGACCTTCGCCGATCAGTGGCTGCGCCGGTTTAGCGGCCATACCCAAGTCAATGCCGGGGACTTGCGCGCCTTGCGCTACCCCGACATCGCGACGCTTGAAGCGTGGGGCAGGAAGGTCGGATCAGCTCTGCCTTCGCAAGAAGAAATCGACGAATTTGTGAAAGGCAGGGATGGCGAAAATTGAGGAGGCGATCAAGATCATCGCCGCGTTGGGGTTTCCCCGTGCACAGCAAAACGAGCGATCGGGCCTGAGCCTTTTGGCTCTGATCCAACTCCAAAGAAACGGCTCGTGGCAAAGGCTTCAAGAGCCAATGCTCGGCGTTCGGGCGATCCTGGACTTCTGCCGCAACGAATACAAGAAGCCTTATGCGGAGAACTCGCGCGAGAGCTTTCGCAAAGAGACCCTCCATCAATTCGTGTCGGGCGGCCTCGCGCTGCAGAACCCGGACCAGCCTTCGCGCCCGCCCAACAGTCCGAAGTGGAACTACCAAATCGCGCCGGAAGCCAAGAAGCTCCTCTTGACTTACAAGACTCCGGCATGGGGGCAGGCTCTAGAAGCCTACCTCATCAAGGTCGGATCGCTCGCGGAGAAATACAAGGCACACCGCGACCTTGCCATGATCCCCTGCCGCCTGCCCGACGGTTCGATCTTCGAGATGTCGCCCGGTGGACACAGCGAGCTCATCCGCGAAATCATCCAAGAATTTGCCCCGCGCTTCGCTCCGGGATCGCGAGTCCTCTATCTCGGCGACACAGGCAACAAGGGTGTTGTCATGGACCTGGCAATCCTCAAGGCGCTTGGCGTGCCGCTCCACGAGCGCGGCAAGATGCCCGACGCAATCCTCTACCGTGAGGACAAAGGCTGGCTCCACCTTATCGAGAGCGTTACATCTGTCGGCCCCGTTGACAGCAAACGCCACTCCGAGCTCTCGCATCTCTTCCGCCATGCCAAGGTGGGCCTCGTCTTCGTGACAGCGTTCCCGACCCGTCAACTCATGGCCCGTTTCCTCCCAGACATCGCGTGGGAGACCGAAGTCTGGTGCTCGGACAACCCGACCCACTTGATCCACTTCAACGGCGACCGCTTCCTGGGCCCTCACTGATGCGATGTCCGAACGCCAAGGACAGTCCTCAAGGCCTCCTCTATATTGGCCCTGAGACATGTTTTCAAACGACTCGCAGCCCAACGCGCCGCGAGGAGCCGACGCCCACCGTCGGCACCTGTTGCGGGCGGTGTGCTTGAAGGTCGGTCAAGACTACCTTGTCGCGGCATCAGGCCTTCAGCTTTGCAGCGCGCTCGCCGTCTTCGCGCATGGGCTGCCGGAGCTCATCGATCCGACTTGAAAACCAAATCTCAAACCGTCCGCGCTACAGGGCTAAGTCCACTCCAGCGCGGTAGGAAAGCCACGGGAAACGATCGCTCCAGGCCACACTGCGCGCGGCATCGATCCATCCCATCGTCATCAGCGCCACGGGCCGCTTGTGGCGACAGCCACGGCCAGCACCCACCTCATCCGCGGTCAAGGGTTTCCCCGGCTCGTCATCAATCGCAAATCCCTTATATTCGTCAAACTGTATAAAAAGATCGACAGCTTGAGATAGCCGCTGACGTACGAAGCGGGGACTTCACTGTTCGCGGTTCGATTGGAGACACCCTTTGGATTCCGAGCGCCACATCTCCGGACGCCTGCTCAAGGCGCCCGAGAACTTTCTCGATGCCGGCGGTGTGCGGCGGGTGATTACCGAGGCCAAGTCGGGCAGGCGTGACTTCATCCGCAAGGCCTTCGCCGCAGTCGGTGCCGCAGGCGCCGCGGTTGCCGTGCCGGTGGCTCGCGCGCAGTCCAATCCGGTCCCCGTCGATGGGGGCGACCCCAACATCCTGGAGCTGCCGGCGCATTCGCGCGGCCTGGGTCAGCCGGTGGCGACCGACGGTTACGGCAAGCCGTCGAAGTTCGAATCGAACGTGCAACGGCGCACCAGCCCCGGCCTGACGCAAACGACGCAGGCCTCGGTCTCGTTCGCGCCGTTGCAGTCGCTGTTCGGCATCGTCACGCCCAGCGGGCTGCACTTCGAGCGCCACCACCAGGGCTGGTGGGACATCGACCCGTCCAGGCACCGGCTGATGATCAATGGCTCGGACGACAGGATCCTCAAGAAGCCCATGGTCTTCACCATGGACGAACTGATGCGACTGCCGACGGTGAGCCGCTTCCATTTCATCGAGTGCGGCGCCAACACCGGCATGGAGTGGGGCAACGTGGCCGTGCCCACCTGCCAGTACACGCACGGCATGCTCAGCTGCAGCGAGTTCACCGGCGTGCCATTGAAGATCCTGCTCGACATGGCGGGCGTGGACCACAAGCGCGGGCGCTTCGTGCTCGCCGAAGGCGCGGATGGCTCGTCGATGACGCGCACGGTGCCGATGGAACTGATCGAAAGTGGCGAGGTCATCGTCGCCTATGGCCAGAACGGTGAGATGTTGCGGCCGGAGAACGGCTACCCGTTGCGCCTGGTTGTGCCTGGCGTGCAAGGGGTCAGCTGGGTCAAGTACCTGCGCCGCATCGAGGTGGGCGACATGCCCTACGGCACCAAGGACGAGACCATTCACTATGTCGACCTGCTGCCGGGTGGCCTGCATCGCCAGTACACGAGCACGCAGGAGTGCAAGAGCGTGGTCACGACGCCCTCGGGTGGCCAGGTGCTGCTGGACAAGGGCTTCTACAACATCAGCGGCCTGGCCTGGTCGGGGCGCGGCAAGGTGAAGAAGGTCGACGTGTCGGTGGACGGCGGACGCAACTGGCGCACCGCACGGCTCGAGACGCCGGTGCTCAGCAAGTGCCTGACCCGCTTCAATCTCGATTGGGTGTGGGACGGCAGGCCGGCGTTGATCCAGAGCCGCGCGATGGACGAGACCGGCTACGTGCAACCCACGACCAAGCAGTTGCGCGCGGTGCGTGGAACGCGCTCGATCTATCACAACAATTCCATGCAGAGTTGGCTCGTCCAAGAGAGCGGTGAGGTGAAGAATGTCCAGCTCTCGTAAAGCGTTGACCCTCGCACTCGTGCTGGCGTCCGGCGCTTCAGCCGGAGTGCGGGCGCAGGACAACTATCCGGGCGTGGGGCGCGCGGCCACGCCGACGGAAGTGGCGGCATGGAACATCGATGTGCGCCCCGACTTCAAGGGCCTGCCTCCAGGCTCCGGCTCGGTGGCGCAAGGCATGGACGTGTGGGAGGGCAAGTGCGCCTCCTGCCACGGCATCTTCGGCGAGAGCAATCAGACCTTCTCGCCGCTGGTCGGCGGCACCACGGCGGACGACATCAAGACCGGCCACGTGGCTCGCCTGAACGACCCTGCGTTTCCGGGTCGCACGACGCTGATGAAGGTGTCCGCCTTGTCGACGCTGTGGGACTACATCAATCGCGCGATGCCCTGGACCGCGCCCAAGACGCTCAAGCCGGACGAGGTCTATGCGGTCACGGCTTACCTGTTGAACCTGGGCGGCATCGTGCCCGACGACCTGACGCTTTCGGATCGCAACATGGCCGAGGTGCAGAAGCTGCTGCCCAACCGCAACGGCCTCACCACCAAGCACGGGCTGTGGCCCGGCGCTGCGGCCGGCAAGGGCGGGCTGGCTGGACTGGGAAATGGCGGCAAACCGGACGTGAAGGCCGCCGCCTGCATGAAGGACTGTGCGCCCGAGGCGAGGGTGGCCTCGTTCCTGCCGGACTTCGCGCGCAACCAGCACGGTAACCTGGCGGAGCAGAACCGCAGCGTCGGCGCGCAGCACGGTGCCGACACCACCAAGCCGCCGGCTGCCAGCCCCGCGGCGGCCCGGCTCGCGCTGGCAGCGCCTGCGGCGATTGCGCCGGCGGCTGGCGCGACCGCTTCTGCCTCTGCGCTCACTCAGAAGCACACCTGTGTGGCCTGCCACGGTGTCGAAAACAAGATCGTTGGCCCCGCCTTCCGCGACATCGCCAGGAAGTACGGCGACCGCAGCGACGCCGTGGCCTACCTGTCCGGAAAGATCCGGTCGGGTGGATCGGGGCTCTGGGGGGCGATTCCCATGCCTGAGCAGTCCCTCAGTGAGGCCGACGCGCGAACCATCGCGCAGTGGCTTGCCGAGGGGGCCGCTCCGTGAGCGCCGCGCTGGCCTAGGGAACGCGCCTATCGTCATCGCGAATTGCTCAATTAGCATTTACAGATATAGATTGGAGACTTCGATGCACACCCGTAGAGAAATGCTCACCCGCTCAGCCCAGGTGGCCGGCATGCTGGCCTCACTTGGCATGATGCCGGGGCTCGCCCATGCGCAGGCCGTGGGCTACAACACGGCGGCCTTCGACGCCAAGACCATGGCCGACCTGATGAAGGCGCTGGGTGGTGCAGCGCCCGTGGAAAGCAAGGACGTGACGATCACCGGCCCGGACATCGCCGAAAATGGCGCCGTGGTGCCGGTGGGCGCGGCCACTTCGTTGCCAGGCGTCAAGCGCCTGCTGCTGCTGGTCGAGAAGAACCCGGCCATGCTGTCGGCGATGTTCGACGTGAGTGACGCGGTGGAGCCCAATTTCTCGACGCGCGTGAAGATGGGGCAGTCGTCCAACGTCTTCGCCGTGGCAATGATGGCCGACGGCAAGGTGCTCTATGCCGCCAAGGAAATCAAGGTCACGCTCGGCGGTTGCGGCGGCTGATTCAATTCAACAGGAGAAACACCATGGCAGATCCGATGCGCATTCGCGCGCAAGCCGCCGGCGACAAGGCCACCGTCCGTGTGTTGATGGGCCACGAGATGGAAACCGGTCAGCGCAAGGACGCGGCGGGCAAGACCGTTCCGGCGTGGTACATCACGGACGTGACCGCCCAGCTCAACGGCAAGACGGTGCTGACGGCCCAATGGGGTCCGTCCGTCGCCAAGAACCCGTTCCTGCAGTTCAACGTCAAGGGCGCGAAGGCCGGTGACAAGATCGGTGTGGGATGGGTGGACAACAAGGGTGACAAGCGTACCGACGAAGCCATCGTGTCCTGAACGTGTCGGTCCAAAGGAAGAACACAAGGAAACCTATGCGCAGCACCCTGGCCGCCCCGGCCGTTTTGACCCTGCTGGCCGCTTGGCTTGCGGCCTCTCCCGCCATGGCGCAGCAGAAATCGGCTGCGGACGGCATCGCCGAGTACCGTGCGATGCTGGCCGACGGCAACCCCGCCGAACTCTTCGAGGCCAAAGGTGAAGACCTCTGGAAGAAGAAGCGCGGTCCGAAGAATGCATCGCTCGAACAGTGCGATCTGGGCAAGGGTCCGGGCGCCGTCAAGGGCGCCTTCGTGGAGTTGCCGCGCTACTTCGCCGACACGGCGCGCGTGCAGGATCTCGAATCGCGCCTGCTGACCTGCATGGAGCGGTTGCAGGGCTTCGATCCGGTGGCCATTGCAAAGACCCCCTTCGGTCAGGGCGAGCAACTCAACATGGAAGGATTGACGGCCTGGATCTCCGCGGAGTCCAGGGGCCTGAAGTTCAATCTCTCGCAGGCCCACGCCGACGAACGCAAGACCTTCGAACTCGGCAAGCGCGCGTTCTTCTATCGCGGCGGGCCTTATGACTTCTCGTGCGCTTCGTGCCACGGCCAGCCCGACAAGCGCATCCGCCTGCAAGACCTGCCCGAGCTGACGAAGAACCCCGGCAACGGGATCGGTTTCGCGGCCTGGCCTGCGTACCGCGTCAGCAGCGGCGAGATGTGGAGCATGCAGCGGCGGCTCAACGATTGCTTCCGCCAGCAGCGCTTCCCGTACCCCGGCTACGCCTCCGACGTGACGATCGCGCTCGGCGTCTACATGGGCGTCAACGCCAAGGGTGCCGAGTCCATCGCACCGGCCCTCAAGCGCTGAAGGAGCACCCGATGACCCGCAAGAAGAATCTTCCCCTGGCCGCCGCGGCGGTCGCCGCCGTGCTGCTCGCCGGCTGTGCCGCGCTGCAGCCGAAGCCCGACTACGACGCGCTGGTGGCCCAGATGATGACCGGCTCGTTCCGCGATGAAGGCATCGCGAAGATCGACCGCCTGCAGCAGGATCCCTCGAACGCCGCCTGCTCGAACGCGCAGGGCGGCAGCCCGCCGGAGGACGTGGCCAACGCTATCCAGCAGGCCGCGTTGAAGAGCGTGCGCCTACCGGCCGATGGCCAGTTCATCGGCGACTGGCGCGAAGGCGAGAAGCTGGCGCAGAACGGCCGCGGGATGACCTGGACCGACAAGTCTGCCGCCCCGGCGGCCAATGGCGGCAATTGCTACAACTGCCACCAGATCACCAAGGCCGAGATTTCCTACGGCACGATCGGCCCCAGCCTGTACCAGTACGGCAAGAACCGGGGTGTCACGGACACCGAGAGCCCGAGCGCCAAGCCGATCATCGAATACACCTGGACCAAGATGTGGAATGCCAAGGCCTACAACGCCTGTTCCGGCATGCCGCGCTTCGGCCACGCCGGCTTGCTCGACGACAAGCAACTGAAGGACCTGATGGCGCTGATCCTGGACCCGAAGTCACCCGTGAATCAGTAAGCCATGAACCTGTCCAAGCGCGAGTTCCTCCAGGTGCTGGGGGCGGCGTCTGCCGCCGGCCTGAGCCTCGGTCGCTGCGCGGAAGCCGACGCGGCGACGGCGCAGCAAGGCCTGTACGACCTGCCCAAGTTCGGCAACGTGTCGCTGCTGCACATGACCGATTGCCATGCGCAGTTGTTGCCGACTCACTTTCGCGAGCCCAGCATCAACATGGGCGTGGGCGCGATGCAGGGTCAGTGGCCGCACCTGGTGGGCGAGTCCTTGCTCAAGGCGGCGGGCCTGCGGCCGGGCAGCGACCAGGCATTCGCCTACACCCACCTGGACTTCGATCAGGCGGCGCGCCGCTATGGCAAGGTCGGCGGCTTCGCGCACCTGAGCACGCTCGTCAAGCAAGTGAAGGCCAACCGGCCCGGCGCGCTGCTGCTCGACGGCGGCGACACCTGGCAGGGTTCGGCCACGTCGCTGTGGACGAACGCGCAGGACATGGTCGATGCGGCCAAGCTGCTCGGCGTGGACCTGATGACGGGCCATTGGGAATTCACCTACGGCATGGACCGGGTCAAGGAGATCGTCGAGAAGGACTTCAAGGGCCAGATCGAATTCATCGCGCAGAACATCAAGACCAACGACTTCGGCGACCCGGTGTTCAAGCCCTACGTGCTTCGCGAAATCAACGGCGTCCAGGTTGCCATCATCGGCCAGGCCTTTCCCTACACGCCGATCGCGAACCCGCGTTACCTGATGGCCGACTGGAGCTTCGGCATCCAGGACGAGAACATGCAGAAGGTGGTCGACGAGGCGCGTGGCAAGGGCGCACACGTCGTCGTGCTGTTGTCGCACAACGGCATGGACGTGGATCTGAAGATGGCCTCGCGCGTGCGCGGCATCGACGCCATATTCGGCGGCCACACGCACGATGGGGTGCCGGTCGCAATCCCCGTCGCAAACGCAGGCGGCAAGACGCTGGTGACGAACGCCGGCAGCAACGGCAAGTTTCTCGGCGTGATGGATTTCGACGTGAAGAGCGGCAAGGTGGCGGACTTTCGCTATCGCCTGCTGCCGGTCTTCGCCGACCAGTTGAAGGCCGATCCGGCCATGGCGGCCTTGATCACCAGGGTGCGCCAGCCTTACGAAGCCAAGCTGGCCGAGAAGCTCGCGATCACCGACGGCCTGCTGTACCGACGCGGCAACTTCAACGGCAGCTGGGATCAACTCGTCTGCGATGCGCTGATGGACGTGCAGGGCGCAGAGATCGCCTTCTCGCCCGGCTTCCGCTGGGGCACCACGCTGCTGCCGGGTGATGTGATCACGCGCGAATTGATGATGGATCAGCTGGCCATCACCTACCCGTATGCCACCGTCAACGAGATGACCGGCGAGACCATCAAGACCATCCTCGAAGACGTGGCCGACAACCTGTTCAACCCGGATCCTTACTACCAGCAGGGTGGTGACATGGTTCGCGTGGGCGGCCTGGCCTACACCTGCCAGCCGACCGAGAAGATGGGCCAGCGCATCACCGACATGCGGCTCGCGGGCAAGCCGATCGAGGCCGGTCGCAAGTACAAGGTCGCCGGCTGGGCGCCGGTGGCCGAAGAGGCGCGCGCGGCACCCGGCAGCAAGCCGGTGTGGGAGGTCGTCGAAGGCTGGTTGAAGTCGCAGCCGGGGGGGCACGTGAAGGCGCGCCACATCAACACGCCGACCTTGGTGGGTGTGCAGGGCAACCCCGGCATTGCCAGAAGTTGAGGAGACCTCGATGAACGTTCGCCGATTTTTCGCCTGTGTGGGCCTGATGCTTGCAACCGGCCTGACCTGTGCGCAGGACAAGGTCGCCTACCACGTGAGTGACACCGACTCGCAGGCGCTCGGCGCCTTGCGCAACGTGCGCAACCACCTGGATACCGACCCGACGGCCAGGATCATCGTCGTCACGCACGCCCAGGGTGTGGACTTCCTGATGGAAGGCGCCAAGGACAAGAACGGCAGCCCGTATGCCGGCCCGGTGTCGGCACTGAAGAGCCGCGGCGTCACGTTCGAGGTATGCGAGATCACGTTGAAAACCCGCAGCCTCAAAAGGGAACAGTTCCTGCAGGAGGCCGACTTCACGCCGTCGGGCGTGGTGCGGCTGGCCAAGTTGCAGGGGCAGGGCTACGCGTACATCCGACCTTGATGCACACCGTCCCGCTGCTCGACTCGTTCGTCGAGCCCATCGTCACGCGCCTGGGTGAAAGCACGTCGCTGGCGCTGACCGGTCTGCTCGTCGGCGTGGCCTTCGGCTTCCTGGCGCAACGCTCGCGCTTCTGTCTGCGTTCGGCCGTGCTCGAGTTCGCGCGCAACCTCACTGGCGGCAAGCTCACGGTCTGGTTGTTTGCGTTTGCCACCGCGTTGCTTGCGACGCAGACGCTGGCGTGGGCGGGCTGGTTCGACCCGCGCGACGCGCGTCAGATCGCCGCACGCGGCAGTCTCTCAGGTGCGGCGATCGGCGGCGCACTGTTCGGCGTCGGCATGATCCTGGCGCGCGGCTGCTCCAGCCGGTTGCTGGTGCTGGCGGCACAGGGCAACCTGCGGTCGCTCATGTCGGGGCTGGTGTTTGCCGTGGCCGCGCAGGCTGCATGGACCGGCATCCTGGCCCCCGTGCGCGAGGTCATCTCGGCTTGGTGGACGGTTGATGGCGGCACCGCCCGCGACCTGATCGCCCGCACCGGCATCGGTCACGGCGGTGCCTTGCTGTTCGGCGCCGTGTGGCTCGCCGCCGCCATCGTGTGGGCACGCCGTCAGCGTGTGGAGAACTGGGCCTGGGCCGGCGCCGTCGGTGTCGGCCTGACCATTGCCGCGGCCTGGTGGATGACCTACGCCATCTCGAAGGTGTCGTTCGACCCGCATCCCGTGCAGTCGCTGAGCTTCACCGGGCCCTCGGCCGACGTGCTGTCGCGCGTGCTCTTCGCCAGCGACAAACCCGCCACCTTCGACCTCGGCCTGGTGCCGGGCGTCTTCCTCGGGGCTTTCCTGGCCGCCGCGCTCTTCGGTGAACTCAGGCTCGAAGGCTTTCAGGGCGGCGCCAGCATGCGCCGCTACATCATCGGTGCCATGTGCATGGGCTTCGGCGGCATGCTCTCAGGCGGTTGCGCGGTCGGCGCCGGGCTGTCGGGAACGGCGGTGTTCGCGATCACGGCCTACGTCGCCTTGACGGCGATGTGGGTCGCGGCGGCCATCACCGACCGGGTGCTCGACCAGCATCCCAGCGGCGCCCTCGACCAGCCGATGCCTGGCTCGCCCGCTGCAGCTCCGGGTGTCGTGCCCGTCACGTCGAGTTTCCGATGAGGTTCGCCCGGTGTTGGCTTGTCGCGATCGCGCTGCTGGGGGTGGGGGTGCCTTTCGCGGTTCGAGCTGTGGCTGGCGCCGGCACGGCCGAGTCCGCGTTGCAGGCCACACAGGTGGCCGATCGGGTCTGGTTCGTTCAGGGCCTGGCGGCGCTGGGTTCACCGGCCAATCGCAACTTCATCTCGAACGCCGGCTTCATCGTCACCGACGATGGCGTGGTCGTGGTCGATGCGCTGGGATCGCCGGCACTCGCAGAGGAACTCCTGGCTGAAATCCGGCGCGTGACTTCGCAGCCGGTCCGCTATGTCATCGTGACCCACTATCACGCGGACCACATCTACGGCCTGCAAGCCTTCAAGGCGGCAGGCGCCACGATCCTGGCGCACAGTGCCGGGCGCGAGTACCTGAACTCGGACACCGCCCAGAAGCGGCTGGAGGCCAGCCGCCTCGAACTCGGCCCCTGGGTCGATGACAAGACGCGCCTTGTGCCCGCTGATCGCTGGCTGGACCAGGACGAGACGCGCCTGCGGGTCGGCTCCTACGACATCCTGATCCGTCGTGTCGGCCCGGCGCACACGCCTGAGGACCTGGTGGTGTTCGTGCCGAAGCCGGGTGTGCTGTTCTCGGGCGACCTGTTCTTCCGCGGGCGCATTCCGTTTGTCGGTCAGGCCGACAGCCGCTTGTGGATTGCCTCGCTCGAACGCCTGATCGACCACAAGCCGCGTGTCGTGGTCCCCGGGCATGGGCCGGTGTCGACCGACCCGATGGCCGACTTGACGATGACGCGTGACTACCTGGTCTACTTGCGCCAGACGATGGGCGAGGCCGCGCACAACCTCGAGCCCTTCGAGAACGCGTATGCCAAGGCGGACTGGTCTCGCTTTGAGGCGATGCCGCTGTTCCGCGCCGCCAACCGCATGAATGCCTACAACACCTACCTGCTGATGGAACAGCAGGACGGCAAATGAGGGTCGAGCATTGCTGAGTACGAATAAAATACTGAACGAATGGGTCAACCGCCTGGAGCCGCGACATGGAAGAACTGAGCAGTCAAGACCGCGTGTTCGAGTCCGCGGCCGAGCTCTTTGCCGTGCTGGCCACACCGGTGCGCCTGAAGATCATCAGTGCCGTGTGCCAGCAGGAGAAGAACGTCACCGAGCTGCTCGCCTTGATCGACACCACTCAGCCGAACATGTCGCAGCACCTGGCGACGTTGTACCGCAGCGGGGTGCTGTCCAAGCGGCGCGAGGGCACCCAGATCTACTACCGGCTTCAGAGCGAGCGCGTGGCCATGCTGTGCCGCGCGGTGTGCACCCAGGTCGCGATCGAGCTGGACAGCGGTGCCGAGGTGGAGTCGTCGGATCGGCTCGTGCCCCTGGCGCATCGCTGAACGCCGGGCATCCCGGGCCGGCGCGGCCAGCGCGCTCATCCACCGCCGCGCGTCTGAGCCTGGCCATCGAGGACACCATCGCATGAGCATTGCCTGGAATCAGTTCACCCCCTGGAGCGCGCTCGTTGGAGGCCTGCTGATCGGCCTGGCCTCCGCGCTCTATGTGATGGGCAACGGCCGTGTCGCGGGCATCGCGGGCATCGTCGCGAGCCCGCTGCGCGCCGTGCTCGGCGGTACGAGCCTGCTGCCGGAACGCACCCGGCTGTTGTTCCTCGGCGGGCTCATCGCGGCTCCCTGGGTCTGGCGCCTGTTCGCGCCGTTGCCCGTGGCCCATGTCGACGTCGGGTCATGGGGGCTGGTGGCCGCAGGCCTGTTCGTCGGCGTCGGCGTTCGCATGGGCAATGGCTGCACCAGCGGCCACGGCGTGTGCGGCCTCAGCCGCTTCTCGTCGCGCTCGCTGGTCAATGTGCTGGCCTTCATGGGCGCGGGCTTCGTCACCGTGTTCTTGCTTCGCCACGTCATCTGAAGGACCGCCCTCATGCGCAACGTCTTCGCACTCGTCAGCGGCCTCGTGTTCGGGCTCGGGCTGATTGCCGGCGGGATGACCGACCCGGCGAAGGTCAAGGGTTTCCTCGACCTCTTCGGCGCCTGGGACCCGAGCCTGGCGCTGGTGATGGGTGGCGCGATCGGCATCGGCGTGTTCGCCTTCGCCGCCGCGCGTCGCCGCACGCGGTCATGGACCGGAGATCTGATGGAGATCCCGACCAGCACGGTGATCGACAGGCGCCTGATCGTCGGCGGCGTGCTGTTCGGCATCGGCTGGGGCATCGGTGGCTTCTGCCCCGGCCCGGCGCTGGTGGCGATGGGCAGCGGCCTGGGCTCTGCCTGGCTCTTCGTCGTTGCGATGGTGGCGGGCATGGTGCTTCACGACCGTGTATCGGCGTCCCGCTGACGCCTTCCCTCTTGGAGACCGTCATGCTCGTGTTCCGCCAACTGTTCGACCCGCAGTCGTCGACCTACACCTACCTGCTCGGTGACTCCGTCTCCGGCGAGGCCTTGCTCATCGATCCGGTGTTCGAGCATGCGCGCCGCGACACCGCGTTGCTGCGTGAACTCGGTCTGCGCCTGGTGGCCACGCTGGACACGCACGTGCATGCCGATCACGTCACCGGCGCCTGGCTGTTGAAGGCGGGCAGCGGCAGCAAGATCATGCTGTCCGAAGCGTCCGCCGCGGCGAACGCCGACCGGATGCTGAAGCACGGCGACCAGGTGTCGTTTGGCAGCCGCCACGTCGATGTGCGCGCCACGCCTGGGCACACGAGTGGCTGCCTGACCTATGTGCTCGACGACCGGAGCATGGCCTTCACCGGCGACAGCTTGCTGATCCGTGGCTGTGGCCGCACAGACTTTCAGCAGGGCAGCCCCGCGCGGCTCTATCGGTCGGTGCGGGAGCAGATCCTCTCGCTGCCGCCCGCTTGCCTGCTGTACCCCGGCCACGACTACCGCGGCCTCACGGTGACCAGTGTGGCGGAGGAGAAGCGTTTCAATCCGCGCCTGGGCGGTGATGTCAACGAAGCGGACTTCGCCGGCTACATGAACCACCTGGGCCTGCCGCATCCCAAGCTGATGGACATTGCCGTGCCCGCCAACCTGCGCTGCGGTCAGCCTGCCCAGTTCGCGGCTGTGCCGCAGGAGCCGTCGTGGGCCCCGCTGACCTGCAACTTCAGCGGCGTCTGGGAGATCCAGCCCGCGGCGCTGGAGGAACGCATCGCGGGCGGAAGGGCCGATGACATCCAGGTGATCGACGTGCGCGAGCCGGCGGAGTTCACTGACGCGCTGGGTCACATTCCCGGGGCGCAACTGCTGCCGCTCTCGGAGCTCGCTTCGCGCAGCGCGGACATCGACAAGGCGCGACCCGTCGTCACCGTCTGCCGATCGGGCGCACGTTCGGCGCAGGCCACCGTGCTGTTGCAGAAGTCCGGCTTCGCACAGGTCGCGAACCTGGCGGGCGGCATGTTGCGCTGGCGAGCGGAGGCCTTGCCCTTCGAACAGGGAACCAGCTGAGCACAACCGACCCAGGCCGATACCGTGCTCGACGAGGAGAAAGTGCACTTCTCTCGACGATGGGCCCCAGGCCAAACCAGCGCCAGAGGCCGCGCTGCTTTCCTGGCAGCTCAGGGCTTGCGGGCCACGAATCCGAGCAGCGCCGATCTGCCCGCGTGGCGCGCACCTTCGTTCAGTTCGGCTTCGTATTCGACCAATTCCACCGTGTGCAGTGTCTTGAACGACTCGCGGATCAGGTCGGCGGTGTAGAGATGCGACAACTCCCCGGGCCCACCGGTCTTGTAGTCGAGCTGCTTGGGCGCGTAGCCCTGCAGGATGAGCACGCCGCCGGGCTTCAGCGCGTGGACCATGCTGGCGAACAGCCGTGCGCGCATCGCAGGGTCGGCGAACTGGACGAATATCGCGACGACGACATCGTGCTTCTCCACCGACCATGCCCAGGTGTCGCACTCGGCCACAGTGAACTCGACCGAGACGCCCGCGTCAGCGGCCAGACGGCGAGCCTTTTCGACCCCGACGGCCGAGATGTCGAAGGCCTCGACGTTCAAGCCCTGGCGCGCCAGCCACACGCTGTTGCGCCCCTCGCCGTCGGCCACGCACAAGACCCGGCCTCCGGGCGGAAGGAGCGGGGCGTTGGCGCGGAGGTACTCGTTGGGCTCGCGGCCAAAGACGTAGCCCTCGTCGGCGAACCGCTGGTTCCACATCGCCGCAGCATCAGGAAATTTCGTTGTCATGTTGTTCTGGCCGGACTTGATACTCGCGATATTGCACCCGAACGAATCGCTTCTGTCGAAGCCGATCGTCAGACCGCCTCATCATGAACAAGTCTGCCCTGGGTTCTGCCCTCATCCTTGCCCTCTTCTGCTGCGGTGCGGCCATTCCGGCCGATGAGCCGGCGCACCAGCATCAGCATCGCGAGGATCCGGTTGCCGCGGCCTCCGCGACCACGCCGATGCCACGCGATTCGCGACAACTGGTGAACTACCCGACGGCCCTGCGCATCCACACGCTGGCCAGCATGCGCGATCACCTTCAGACGATGGGTGACATCCAGGAAGCCCTGTCCAAAGGGTCGTTCGACAAGGCCAGCGAACTGGCCGAGCAGCGACTCGGCATGTCGTCCCTGGAGATGCACGGCGCTCACGCGGTAACGAAGTACATGCCCAAGGGCATGCAGGACGCCGGCAGCGCGATGCATCATTCGGCCAGCAAGTTTGCGCTGGTTGCCAAGGACGCCTCGGTCACCGGCGACTTGAAGGGCGCGCTCGCCTCACTCCATCAACTGAACCAGACCTGTGTGGCTTGCCACGCCGCGTTCCGACTTCAGTGACGTGGCCGCACGCCACGACCGCGCTCGGTTCAATGGCCAAGCGCTCCGATAGCGTTGCGCATGGCCGTCAGCTCTTGGCCGAGGCTGTGTGAAAACGCGTTGATTGCCTTCAGATGGCCCCCGGGAACGCTATTCGGATGGCCCCTGGGTCGGGGCGGAGCGGCGTGCGACCGAAAGATCATCGGCTGCAGGATACTGAAGGCCGACGTGTTTCCTAAGAAGCGCCAATGTCACGTGTGCCCGCGGCGTTTGTCGTGAGGTCCTGAAGGCGGCAATGCGCTCCTGGGCTTCGCGGCTGTGGGTCAATGTGTTCAGCAATGCACGAAGACAAGCGGACGCCAGCGTCACGAAGTTCTCAACCTCCTGGACCTGACCTTCCGCAAGCGGAGTGAATGAGACATGCGCGACATCGACCTGGCTTCTCAAATAGGAAACGGATGCCAGGACCTCGATGTAGTCGTTTGCGACCTGCTGTGTGGCCAGCTCGGCTCGCATTTGATCCACTCCGTCCGGAAAGAGCGAATCGAGGGCCTTGGCCAAGTTCAAGATCCGCTCAGAGAGGAAGGTAGGTACATGGTGACCGGCCATCTGTAGTCGCTCCGACTGCTGCAAGTACCTAAGCGCTGCGACCATCTCAAGCTTCATTCCCACGCCAGACGCTGCAACTCCGTCGAAGTGAGCCTTGAGCTCAGGACTTAGGCTTCCTGTGCTGGCATACAGAGTGTTCGACGAGGTCAGGCTGCTATGAACGGCGAACGGATACCCACCGATCGTGCCCGAGATCTCTTCGATCTCGACCGCGGTCGGCATAGCGCAAGAAAAGAACTGAGTGAACTTGGCATCGACATGCCAGACAAACTGATCGAGCCCTGCAAGTGCTGCGACTCGAAAGTTGAACCGTGCAATGTTCCCCTCGACGACAAACGGCACCCCAATGAAGATGCTGTCGAAATTGGTCACCTCCAACGTTCCAGTTGGAACGATCCTCCCAGGTCCGCGGTAGTTCGTGCGTTCAAATCGCGGTTGCGTCCCGATCATCACAATGCCGGTGCTCGGTTGCAACGGCGCCAGTCCGAAAACCTCGGGCGGGCTCATTCGGACTTCCAGAGCGACATCGGCAGGAAACTGCAGTTCGCCTTCGGCGCACTCGACTTGCACTCTTGATGCAGGCCAACTCAGGATAAGCATCGCGATTCTCCTCGGGCAATCGTCCGGATATTGCTACCAACGGAAGCCGATGACTTAGTTGCGGAAATCTCTCCCAGGGTCTGTGACGCTGCTGGATATCGGACGCTGTCCAATACTCGACGCCAAAGAGGCAAGAAAAAAGCCCCGGCATCTCTGCAAGGGCTTGATTCACAACGCATATCTTGGCTCCCCGACCTGGGCTCGAACCAGGGACCTACGGATTAACAGTCCGGCGCTCTACCAACTGAGCTATCGAGGAACAGCCGCGAATTATAGCCAGCTCTCAGGTCGCATCAGACCACACTAGAGATCGACTTGCGCCGAGACGCGCAGCGTGCGCGGGGCGAGCGGGTAGAGGTAGGCGTGGCTGAACTGGTAGGGCGATTCGCGCCAGGCGCGCTTGTCGAACAGGTTGTCGATGCCGGCGCGCCAGGTCCATTGCGTGCCTGCCAGCTTGGTCTCGTAACGCAACGCCGCGTTCACGGTCGTGAAGCTGGGGATGCTCGCACTGTTGTCGGGCAGCACCATGCGCTTGCCTTCGTGTTGCAGCGTGGCCTGCAGGTTCAGGCCAGGCAGGGCGCTCACGTCGTAGCCGGCCTGCAGCTTGAGCGTGAGCGCGGGCACGTTGGTCGGCTGCAGCCCGTTGATCGTCGCATCGGCGCTGCCTTCGCGTCGCGCCTTCAGCCACTGGGTGCCGCCGCGCAGCGTCCACGCGCCCTGGTGCCACGCACCGGTCGCTTCGATGCCGCGGTGGTGTTTGGTGCCGTCGATTTGCGTGGTGCAGCTGTTGGCCACGTCGCAGGTGCCGAAGTCGGCCACGACCGGCTGCTGGATGTCGAAGGCCGTCAGTGCCCACTCGAACGCCTCGCTCGCGCCCTTGATGCCGAACTCGGCCTGTCGGCTGGTGGAGGTGAAGACCTCGCTGGCATTCGTGTAGCGGTCGCGGTTCGGCGCCACGCTCGACTCCACGCCGCGGCCCCAGCTGGCATAGACCAGTTGATCCGGCGCGAAGGCGTAGCTGAGCGCGAGCCACGGTGTCGTGAACGACTTGGCGTAGCTCGTCGGCCGCGAGCCATCGGTGCGGATGCTGTCGCGATCGAGCCGCGTGTGGCGCAGCCCGAGCCACGCGGTGAGGCGCTCGGTGATCGCGACGGCATCGCGCGCGTAGAGTTCGGTGGAGCGCTCGTCTCGGTTCGTGTTCTCGTCGGTCAGCGTCGGGTCGGGCGGCGTGAACAGCGTGCCCTCGACATTGCCGGTGCCGACGAAGTTGTACGCCTGCCGCTGGAAGCGGTTGCGCACGCGGCTTTGCAGCACGCCGGTTGTCAGTGCATGGGTCACCGGGCCGGTCTGCAGCCTGCCTTGCACCGAGAGGTCGAGGTTGTCGGTGCGGCGGCGCTCGTTCTCGCTGCGGAAGTCGTACAGATCGTAGGTGCCGTTCGGGCAGTACCGGTCGGCGTAGTAGGTGCCGTCGGTGTCGGTGCAGCCGAACGGGAACGCGATCCGGTCGTCGGTGCGCAGCTGCTGCGTGGCGGCGTGGGCGATGAACTTCCAGTCCTTGGTCAGCTGCTGCTGCCAGCGCAGCGAGGCGGTCTTGGCATCGAACACGACCGGCAGCGACCAGGGCTGGTTGTTCAGGCTCAGGTGCGGGTCGCCCGGCGCGGGCACGCTGTTGCCGAGCATGCTGAACGCGGGCTGGCTGGGCTGCGATCGGCGGCTCCATTCGACCTCGGCTTCGAGCAGCGTCTCGGGGCTGACCCGCCAGTCGGCGGCGAGCGCAGCGAGCTGGCGTTCGCCCTTCGCGTTGCGCACCATCGGGTCGAGGTGGGCGGCGGCTGCGTTCAGGCGCACGCCGAAGGCCTGCTCGGTGCCGAAGCGCTGGCTGAGGTCGATCGCACCGATCACGGTGCCGGGCTCGCGCCATTCGAGTCGGGCGGATCGCAGCGGTGTGTCGAGCGGCCGCTTGACGACGTAGTTCACGACGCCGCCGGGGGCGCTGGTGCCGGACTGCATGCCGCTCGTGCCCTTGAGGATCTCGACGCGCGCCTTGTTGTCGAGCGGGATCGAGGTTTCGGCGTTGATCGGCAGGCCATCGCGTCGGAAGTTGAAGCGGTTGTCGAGGACGTAGCCGCGGATGCTGAGAAAGTCCCAGTAGCCCTCGCTGTTGTAGGCGTCGCCGACGGCTGGATCGATGCCGACGAGGTCCGAGAGGCGCTGCGCGCCGAGGTCGCGCAGCTGTTCCGCGCTGAAGACGCTGGCTTGCAGCGGGGTCTTCGAAAGCGGGATGTCACCCCAGCCGCTGACCGCGGCGGAAGGCACCGAGCGGCCGGTGACGGTGACGGCATCCAGCTGCGCGGCCGGTGCGGTCTGTGCGATGCCTTGCGAGGCCACCAGCCATGCGGCGGCGGCGATTGAAGAGCGTGTGAATATCGAGTAGCGTGCCATCGTGGTTCCGTTTGCGATGGCAGGTCGGCGGACCCACTGCGCCGCGAGGACCGCGACCGTTGGTCATGCTTCCCTGCGCGAGGATTACCTCAATCAGGTTCAAAGGGACTTTCTCAGTCGAGCTTCTGTCGAAACCCAACACCCCTAGCGATTGCTGCGCGAGCAAGCCGCGCAGCGGAACAGATTATGACTCAGGCGCGATGCCCAACGCGCGGTGAAGGCGCGGGCTCGTGGTCGTGTACTCCAGATGCAACGGTCGATCCGGGAACACATGCGCCGCGGCGCCGAATGCGGCCAGTGCGGCTTCGTGGAAGCCACACAGGATCAGCTTCTTCTTGCCCGGATAGGTGTTCACGTCGCCGACCGCGAAGATGCCCGGCACGCTGGTCTGGAAGCTCGCCGTCTCGACGACGAGCTGCTTGCGTTCGAGCGCCAGGCCCCAGTCCACGATCGGCCCGAGCTTCGGGCTCAGGCCGGTGAGCACGATCAGCGCGTCGAGCGGCAATGCGTGCTGCGTGCCATCGGCGGCCGCGACGTGCAATGCGGTGAGGCGGCCATCGGCCTGCGTGATCGCGGTGGGCTGCGCGGCGATGAACTGCAGCTGGTTCGTCGCGCGCAGTTGTCGCACTCTTTCGATCGTCGCGGGCGCGGCCTTGAACTCGTCGCGGCGGTGCATCAGCGTCACGTGCGCCTGCTGCTGCACGAGGTCGATCGCGCAGTCGAGTGCCGCATCACCATCGCCGATCACGACCGCACGTTGGCGAGCCAGTGTGGCGAGCTCGGGCGCGCTGTAGAACAGCTGCGTGTTCTCGAATGCACCGATGCCGTCGATTTTCAGGCGTCGCGGCTGGAACGAGCCGACACCGCCGGCGATCACGATCGTCTTCGCGAGCAGCTGCGTGCCCGCGGAAGTCTCGATGCGAAAGCGCCCATCGCCCTGCGGCTCGACCACGTTCACCTGCTGAGCCAGATGAAACGCCGCCTTGAACGGTTCGATCTGCGCCAGCAGCCGCGTGATCAGCTCGCGCCCGGTGCAGACTTTGGTGGCGGGGATGTCGTAGATCGGCTTGTCGGCGTAGAGCTCGATGCACTGGCCGCCGGGTTCCGGCAGCGCGTCGATCACGTGGGCATGGAGGCCGAGCAGCCCGAGCTCGAAGACCTGGAACAGGCCGACCGGCCCGGCGCCGATGACGACGGCATCGGTCTCGATCACGGTGCTACTTGATCAGTTCACCGAGCTTGCCGGTCTTGTCTTTCCAGTCGTCGGCGTCGGGCTGTGGTGCCTTACGCTTCGTGATGCTGGGCCAGCCCTTCGCGAGATCGGCGTTGAGCTGGATCATGTGCTGCTGGTCGCCGGGCACGTCTTCTTCGGGCACGATCGCGTTGACCGGGCACTCGGGGATGCAGACGGCGCAGTCGATGCATTCGTCCGGGTCGATGGTCAGGAAGTTCGGGCCTTCGCGGAAGCAATCGACCGGGCACACGTCCACGCAATCGGTGTACTTGCAGCGGATGCACGATTCGAGAACGACGTGGGTCATGGCGGGGTGGCTCTTGGTTTGTGTGGGTGCGGCGCCGCCCGCGTGGGCACGGCGCATCGATCGTGCGATTTTAGGACGGGACGGCGACCGCGGCGTCCGAGCGGGTTTCAGCGTTCGATCGGGCCAGCGGCGCGGCGCCGGCGCCGACCGTCACGACCGTCGGCCGACCTGCGTGCAGCATGCTCGCGCGGCCGAGGGTGGCGATGCTGTGATCGCTGTGCCATTGATCCGGCCAGCCGGCGCGCGAGACCACGCTGACGGGTGTGTCGCTCGCCCAGCCCGCGGCGACGAGCCGGCGCGCCAGCGCGGCGAGCTGCTTGCCGGCCATGTAGAACACTTCGGTGTCGGCGGTGCGTCCGGCGTTCAGCTGACCTTCGCGCGTCATCGCCGTCGTCAGGCTGACGCTGCGGCCATTGCCACGGCGCGTCAGCGGGCGTTGCGTGGCGGCCGCGGCGGCGATCGCGGCGGTGACGCCGGGCACGACCTCGCAGGCGACGCCCACAGCGGAAAGCGCATCGAGCTCTTCCTCGAGCCGGCCGAACACGCTCGGGTCGCCGCCCTTCAGGCGCACGACGGTCTCCACCTCGTTCGCGTACTTCACCAGCAGCGCGTTGATCGTGGTCTGCCCGGTGCTGTCGCAAAAGCCGCGCTTGCCGACGTTCACCCACTTCGCGCGCGGCGCGAATTCGCGCAGCGCGGGGTCGGTGAGGGCGTCGAACAGCACCACGTCGGCCTGCGCGAGCAGGCGTGCGCCGCGCACCGTGATCAGATCCGCCGCGCCGGGGCCGGCGCCGATGAAGATGACGCGACTGCTCACGTGCTCAGGCCGCGGCTTTGACCAGCAGCGCACCGCTGGTGCGATTGCTCGTCGGGTCGACGATGATCAGCGAGCCGCCGACGCGGTTCGTCGCATACGCCTCGACCGGCAGCGGCTGCTGCGTCTCGATCGTGACGTTTCCGATCTCGTTGACGGCGAGCTGGTGCGCATCGGTCGCGGCGAGCGTGTGGATGTCGAGCGCGCTCTCGATCGAGGTGATGCGCGCCTGCACCCAGCGGTTGCCGTGGCGCACCGAGTATTTGCGGCCGACCACCGCGGGCTCGGTGTCGAGCCAGGCCAGCGTGGCGGAGAAGCGGTTCGTTTCCTTCACCGTGTCGGGTGTGGCGATCCAGTCGCCGCGCGAGACATCGAGCTGCCGGTCCAGGCTCAGCCCCGCCGATTGGCCGGCGACGGCTGCGTCCACCAGCGCACCGGCGACCCGCACCTCGGCGACGATGGCCTTCTGCTTGCTCGGGAACAACTGCACCTCGTCGCCGGCCTTCACGTTGCCGTGGGCGATGCGGCCCCACAGCGTGCGCGGCTGGTCGCCGACGCCATCGCCATCTCGGGCAACGTATTGCACCGGGATCAGCAGATCGCCGACGGTGCGCTCTTGCGCGGTCGGCAGGCTTTCGAGCAACTGCAGCAGCGACGGGCCGTTGTACCAGTCCGCCTCCAGCGGCTGCGTCACGTTGTCGCCGCGCAGCGCGGAGACCGGAACGATGCCGGCGACTTCCATCTTCGCGTCCGCGGCGAACGCGAGCAGCGCGGCGCGCACCGCGGCGTAAGCCTGGCCGGGATCGTCCACCGCGTCGAGCTTGTTGATCGCGAACACGATGCTGGGGACGCGCAGCAGCTGTGCGAGCAGCGAGTGGCGGCGCGTCTGGGCGAGCAGCTTCACCGGCGTCTCGTGCGTGTCGAGCTTGGTGATGTCCACCAGCACCACCGCGGCATCGCTGCCCGCGGCGGCGGTCACCATGTTGCGCGTGTACTGCTCATGGCCCGGCGCGTCGGCGATGATGAACTTGCGCTGCTTGGTCGCGAAGTAGCGGTAGGCGACGTCGATCGTGATGCCTTGTTCGCGCTCGGCCTCAAGGCCGTCGGTGAGCAGCGAGAGGTCGATCGGGCTGCCGGCCGCGCGCTTCTCCAGCGTGTCGAGCTGGTCGGCGAGGATCGCGCGCGAGTCGAACAGCAGGCGGCCGATCAGCGTGCTCTTGCCGTCATCGACGCTGCCCGCGGTGAGGAACCGCAGGGCGCGGTGGTCGGTGACCACAGGGGCGGTCGTGCTCATCAGAAATACCCTTCCTTCTTGCGCCGCTCCATCGAGGCGTCGGAGGTGCGATCGTCCATGCGCGTCGCGCCGCGCTCGCTCACCGTCACCTGCAGCGTCTCGGCAACGATTGCGGTCGCGTCGGCCGCGTCGCTTTCGACCGGGCAGGTGCAGGTCATGTCGCCGACGGTGCGAAAGCGCACCTCGGCCGTCTCGACGGTCTCACCCGGAAGCACCGGCGTCACCTCGGTCAGCGGCACCAGCAGGCCCTTGCGGCGGATCACCTGGCGGTCGTGCGCGAAGTACAGGTTCGGCAGCGGGATCTTCTCGCGCGCGATGTAGAGCCACACGTCGAGCTCGGTCCAGTTGCTGATCGGGAACGCGCGCATGTGCTCGCCCGGCTTGATGCGGGTGTTGAACAGCGTCCAGAGTTCGGGGCGCTGCTCCTTCGGCTGCCATTGGCCGAAGCTGTCGCGGTGGCTGAAGATGCGCTCCTTCGCGCGGGCCTTCTCTTCGTCGCGGCGGGCGCCGCCCATCAGCACGTCGAAGCGGTGTTCCTCGATGGCTTCGAGCAGCGCCACGGTCTGGTGGCCGTTGCGCGATTCGAGCGGGTCGGCCAAGCGCACCGTGCCGCGCTTGATCGAGTCCTCGAGGTGGCCGACGACGAGGCGCTCGCCCATCTCCTTGATGCGCCGATCGCGGAACTCGATCACTTCGGGGAAGTTGTGGCCGGTGTCCACGTGCAGCAGCGGGAACGGCAGACGGCCTTCGTACTCGCCTTGTGCGTTCTTGCGCTTGAAGGCCTTCTCGGCCAGCCGCAGCACGACGCACGAATCCTTGCCGCCCGAGAAGAGCAGCGCCGGCCGCTCGAACGCGGCGACGGTTTCGCGGATGATGAAGATGGCTTCTTCCTCGAGCCAGTCGAGGTGCGTGTCGTCGAGTTGCGGCAGCAACTGCCCGGTGGTGAGTGGCGCGTTCATCGCTGTGATCCGATCATTGAAACTTGGGCGTCTGCCTCGGCACCGTGAACGTGCAGGCCGCACTCCTTGGCGCCTTCGGCCTCCCACCACCAGCGGCCGGAGCGGAAGTCTTCGCCGACGGCGATCGCGCGCGTGCAGGGCGCGCAGCCGATGCTGGGGAAGAACTGGTCGTGCAGCGGGTTGTACGGGACGTTGTTGGTGGCGATGTACTGCCACACATCGGCCCATGACCAGTCGGCGAGCGGGTTGAACTTGGTGCGGCCCTTGTCGTCGAGCTCGCTGAAGCCGACCGTGCCGCGGTCGTTCGATTGCTCGCGCCGCATGCCGGTCACCCACGCGCTGCGGCTCGTCAGCATGCGCGAGAGCGGCTCCAGCTTGCGGATCGCACAGCAGCCCTTGCGCAACTCGATGCTCTCAAACATCGCGCGCTCGCCGTGCTTGCGCACGAAGGTCACGACCGACTCGTTCACCGGCTTGTAGACCTCGACCGTCAACGCGTAGCGCGCCTCGATGCCGCCGATCAGCGCCACCGTTTCGGCGTGCAGCATGCCGGTTTCGAGCGTGCCGATCGCGATCGGCAACTGGTGGCGCGCGATCAGGTCGGTGATGACCATGTCCTCGGCGCCCAGGCTGGTCGCCTGCACGACGCGGCCGGGGTGCTCGGCGGCGGCCCGTTGCAGCACCGCGAGCGCGTTCGCGATGCGGCCGTCGAAGCCCGGCGTGGCGTGCGCGTACAAGGCAATGGCGCTCATATCGATGCTCCCGCGTTCACGAACTCGCGCTCGCGCGCTTCGACGGTGCCGGGTGGCAGCGCGAACAGCGGCCGGTTGTCGAGCGCATCGCCCTGGTAGTGGCCGCGGAAGAAGCCGAGCGCGCGCTCGGCTGCATCGCGCGATTGATCGGCGCGCATCGCGACGGCATCGAAGCCGGTGCGTTGCAGCAGCGGCAGCATGTCCACCAGCACCTCGCCGATGGCGCGGATCTGGCCGGTGTAGCGATAGCGGGCGCGCAACACCTTGGCCTGGCTGTAGGCGCGGCCATCGACCCACTTCGGGAACCGGAGCGCGATCAGCGCGAGGCGCGGCAGGTCGGCGACGATCTCGGTCACCTCGACATCGTTGGCCAGCAGCACGCCGACCGGCATGCCTTCGGGCCAGTGGCTGCGCACGCCATGCCATTGCAACAGGGTGAGCAGGCTGAATGGCATCGGCGTGAGCGTGACCATCGGGCCGTCGTCACCGTCGATGGTGTGCCACGGGTCGCGCGGCTTGTCGTGGGCGTCGATGAACTTCATGCGTGAGCCCCCTGTGCCGTGCTGCGGCGCGTCGCGTTCGCCGCGGTCTTGAACGGGTCGATGCCGACGCGCTTCACCGTGTCGATGAAGCGTTCGTTGTCGGCGCGCTGGCCGCGGTAGGTCTCGATCACCGCTTCGAGCACGTCGGCCACTTCATCGGCCGCGAACGACGGGCCGATCACCTTGCCGGGCACCGCGGTGGTCGCGAGCGCCGACCCGTCGGAGCCGCCGAGCGAGACCTGGTACCACTCCTTGCCGTCCTTGTCGACGCCGAGGATGCCGATGTGGCCGCTGTGGTGGTGGCCGCAGGAGTTGATGCAGCCGCTGATGTGCAGGTCGATGTCGCCGATGTCGTAGAGCTCGTCGATGTCGGCAAAGCGCTCGGCGATTTCGGTCGCGAGCGGGATCGAGCGCGCGTTCGCGAGCGCGCAGAAGTCGCCGCCGGGGCAGGCGATCATGTCGGTCAGCAGGCCGATGTTGGGCGTGGCGAAGCTCGCATCGCGCGCGGCGTTCCAAAGGCCGTACAGATCGGTCTCCTGGACCCACGGCAGCACCAGATTCTGGTCGTGCGAGACGCGCAACTCGCCATGGCTGTAGCGGTCGGCGAGGTCGGCGGCCAGGTCCATCTGCACGTCGGTGGCATCGCCAGGCGCCTGGCCAATGCGCTTCAGCGAGAGCGTCACCGCGCGGTAGCCGGGCAGCTTGTGCGCGTGCGTGTTGCGCTCGAGCCAGCGCTTGAACGCGGCGGGCGCATCGGCCTGCATCTGCCACGCGGCCACGTTGGCAGCGCGTGCCACCACGCCGGCCGGGCGCACGAAGCTCGCCGCCACGCGATCGAACTCGGCCTGCGGGATCAGGTGCGCGGTGCCGTCCACGTCGTCCTTCAGGATGTGCTCGAACTCCTCGTTCACATCGTCGATGAAGCGCTGGCCTTCGGCCTTGACGAGGATCTTGATGCGCGCCTTGTAGGCGTTGTCGCGTCGGCCGTGCTTGTTGTAGACGCGCACGATCGCCTCGATGAACACCAGGATCTGCTGCCACGGCAGGAACTCGCGGATCACCGTGCCGATCACCGGCGTGCGGCCCATGCCGCCGCCGACGCGCACCTGGAAGCCGACCTCGCCGGCGTCGTTCTTCAGCACGCGCAGGCCGATGTCGTGCCAGGCGGTCGCGGCGCGGTCTTCGGCGGCGCCGGTCACCGCGATCTTGAACTTGCGCGGCAGGAACGCGAACTCGGGGTGCAGCGTGCTCCACTGGCGCAGCACTTCGCAGTAGGGCCGCGGATCGACGCCTTCATCGGCCGCGACACCGGCGAAGCAGTCGCTGGTGGTGTTGCGGATGCAGTTGCCGCTGGTCTGGATGCCGTGCATGTCGACCGAGGCGAGCACGTCCATGACGTCGGCGCTGCGCTCCAGCGGGATCCAGTTGTATTGCAGGTTCTGTCGCGTCGTGAAGTGGCCGAAGCCACCGCGTTCGGCCGGCGTGCCGACATCCACGCGATCGAACTCGCGCGCGATGCGGCCGAGCGCGCGCAGCTGCGTCGAGTTGAGTTCGCCATACGGCACGGCGACGCGCAGCATCGGCGCGTGGCGCTGCACGTACCAGCCGTTCTGCAGGCGCAGCGCCTTGAAGTCGTCCTCGGGCAACTGGCCGCGCAGGTGGCGCTCAAGCTGATCGCGAAACTGTGCCGCGCGCTGGTGGACGAAGTGCTTGTCGAACTCGGTGTATTGGTACATCTCGCGTGACTCGATTCAGATCAATCTTCAGTAGATCACTTTGAGGCCGGCGGTCACGAGCGACACGCACAGCAGCGCGCGCACCAGCTTCTCGGGCATGCGTTTGGTGAGCTTCGCGCCCAGCCAGATGCCGGGGATCGAGCCGATCAGCAGCGCGCCGAGCAGCATCCAGTCCACGTGGCCGAGCGTGGCGTGGCCGATGCCGGCGACGAGCGTCAGTGGCACGGCGTGCGCGATGTCCGTGCCGACGATGCGATGCGAGCCCAGGCGCGGGTAGAGCAGCATGATCATCGTTGCGCCGATGGCGCCGGCGCCGATCGAGCTGAGCGAGACCAGCACGCCGAGGATCAGCCCGCACGCGACCGTCATCAGCGGCTTGCGGTGCTCGGGAATCCATTGCTCCAGCCGCAGGCCGACCTTCTGCCAGACCTGCTTGTAGGCCACCGTCACCGCTGTCAGCAGCAGCGCGATGCCGAGCGAGAAGGTTAGCGCGCTGGCCCAGCCCTTGGTGATGCCGGTGAAGTGCATCAGCGCCACGGTGGCGATCGAGGCCGGGATGCTGCCGGCCAGCAGCAGCCGCACGATGCGCCACTCGACGTGGCCGGCGTCGTGGTGCGCGATCGAGCCGGCCGTCTTCGTGATCGATGCGAACCAGAGGTCGGTGCCGATGGCGACGGCCGGGTTCAGCTTGAAGACGGTCAGCAACAGCGGCGTCATCAGCGAGCCGCCGCCGACGCCGGTCATGCCGACGATCGCGCCGACGCCGAAACCACTCAAGATCGCAATCCAGTCCATGCAAGGCCCAAGGTAAGGTCAGGGAATGTACGGAGTCGCCATATATAAGGAAAGTACATTTTGGTTTGGTGCTTATCTTGCTGTGGAATATGCTTTCCACGAGCGGCACCTAGAATTTCCCGATGACACACGCCGGACTCACCCGCCGCCACTGGCTCGCGTTCGGCGCCGCGGTGGCGCTGGCGGGCTGCCAGACGGCGCCGAAGCCGGTGATCGTGGCGCCACCGCCGCCACTCGTCGAGCCGCCTGCCGTGGTCAAGCCGATTCCGCGCCCGCCGCGCATCGGCCTGGCGCTCGGCGGCGGCGCGGCGCGGGGCTTCGCACACATCGGCGTGATTCAAGTTCTGGAAGAGAACGGCATCCGGCCCGATTTCGTCGCCGGCACCTCGGCTGGCAGCCTGGTCGCGACGCTGTACGCCTCGGGCAAGAACGGCGCCGAGCTCGGCGCGCTGGCCGAGGCGATGGATGAATCCGCCTTCACCGACTGGGCCTTCCCCGGCCGCGGCGTGATCCGCGGCGAGGCGCTGGCGCGCTACGTGCGCGAGCAGACCGGCGGCATGCGTATCGAACAGATGCGCATCCCGCTGGGCATCGTCGCGACCGACCTCGACAGCGGGCTGGGCATCCTGTTCCAGGCGGGTGACCCGGGCGTGGCGGTGCGCGCCTCGAGCGCGGTGCCGGCGGTGTTCCAGCCGGTCAGGATCGGCGCGCACGAATATGTCGATGGCGGGTTGGTGGCGCCGGTGCCGGTGCGCTACGCGCGTCAGATGGGCGCCGAACTCGTGATCGCAGTCGACATCTCGGCCGCGCCCGATGGCAACGCCACCGGCGATGCGATGCGCATGCTGCTGCAGACCTTCGCGATCATGGGCCGCAGCATCAACGGCTTCGAGCTGCGCGATGCCGATGTGGTGCTGCGCCCGAAGCTGGCGAGCGTGGGCGGTGCCGATTTCAGCGCCCGCAAGCGCTCGATCCTCGCCGGCCGCGAGGCGGCGTTCGCGCAGCTTTCGCAGCTGCGCGAGCGCATCGTCGCGAAGACGCGCTGAACCGGCGCCCCAAAAACAAACGGCCCGGTGCGAACACCGGGCCGAAAGGTACCTTGAGGGGTACCGAGGAGACAACCTTCAGGAAAGCCACCGGCATCGCCAGCGGCCCGAATCAGATGGACGCCCCTCGGGAAAGTTCAAGCGCGCGACAAATGTTTACGCGCTCGAAGCCCTCGGTCGATCTCAGGCAGCGCGCTTGACGGCCTTGGTGGCCTTCGTCGCTTGGGTGCTGATCGCCTGGAAGTTGGCTTCGGCGACATCGGTCGCTTGCTTCACAGCCTTCTGCACGCCTTCGAACGCGTTGTTGGCGGCGGCAACAGCCGACTTCACCAGGGCGACGGCGTTCTCGCTGCCGGCCGGCGCGTTCTTGACGGCGCTGTCGACAACCGACAGGAACTTGGCTTGCGCGTCAGCGGCTTGGGATTCGGCAACCTTGCTGAAGTCGGCGCTGGTGGAGGCGGCGATGTCATACAGGTGGCGGCTGTAGGCGGCGGCCTTTTCAGCGGCGGGTTGCAGCAGGCCGGCCTGCAGGCTCAAGAATTCCTGCGCGTCCTTGACGGACATCGCGGCCTTGGCGTTTTCGGCGGCTTCGCCCATCGCGGCGCGAGCCACTTGCAGGTTCAGTTCGACGAGCTTTTCGACGCCTTCGAACGCCTTGTTGGTCAGGCCAAAAAGGGTTTCGACGTTGGACTTGTGGGCGGTCATGACTTGTTCAGCGGTCAGCATGGAAGGTCTCCGAAAGGGTGGTTGAGGAATCGGGGTCTGGGTTGTGCCGTGCACTAATGCTGCACTGCAACATGAACCGAAGTATACGGGCTGGGCCGGGGATTGCAAGCGAAATTTGCTGCGCTGCAACAAATTACCAAGAACGCGCTTCACTCGCCTGGCAGCACGCGACGCGTCAGTGAAGAAGCGCCGGGCACAATCGGTTCACCCACATGCAAGCCTTCTACGCCGATCAGTTCGTGCTGCCGTTGCCGCCGGGGCACCGTTTTCCGATGTCCAAGTACCGCTTGCTGCGCGAACGAGTCGCGGGCGAGCCCGATCTGGAGTTGCGCCAGGCGATGCCCGCGACCGACGGCGAACTCGCATTGGCGCACACGCCCGACTATGTGAGCGCGGTCGCCGAAGGCACGCTGAGCGCGGCGCATCAGCGTGAGATCGGCTTCCCGTGGAGCGAGGCGATGGTGGCGCGCGCGCGGCGCTCGGTCGGCGCGACGATCGCGGCCGCGCGCGCCGCGCTCGCCAGCGGTGTTGCGACCAACCTGGCCGGTGGCACGCACCATGCGGGCGCCGAGAAGGGTGGCGGCTACTGCGTCTTCAACGACTCGGCCGTAGCGGCGCGGCTGATGCAGGCCGAATGGCACCGCTCGCACCGCCAGCTGCTGCGCGTTGCGATCATCGATCTCGACGTGCACCAGGGCAACGGCACCGCGGCGATCTTCGCCGACGACCCGACGGTGTTCACGCTGTCGCTGCACGGCGCAAAGAACTTTCCGTTCCGCAAGGCCCTCAGCGATCTCGATGTCGATCTGCCCGACGGCTGCGGCGACGCGGCCTACCTCGGCGCGCTCGACGACGCCCTCGCCGAACTCTGGCGGCGCCACTTGCAAGCGCCGCCCGGGTTGATCTTCTATGTGGCCGGCGCCGACCCGCACGAAGGCGATCGCCTCGGCCGCCTCAAGCTGACCACCGCCGGCCTCGCCGAGCGCGACCGCCGCGTGCTTGCCGCTGCGCGTGAGCGGCGCATCCCGGTCGCGCTCTCGATGGCGGGCGGCTACGGCCGCGTGATCGAAGACACGGTCGAGGTTCACCTCGGCACGATCCGCGCGGCGGTGGCGAGCTGGCGCCAATGGAACAATGCACGCCCATGAATGAATCGATGACCAAGGCCGCCCGACCTTCGCCAGCCGCGCGCAGCCTGTTTCGCCACTTCGAGACGATCGCGACGCGCTGGTCCGACAACGACGCCTACGGCCACGTCAACAACGTCGTCTACTACAGCTACTTCGACACTGTGGTGAACCGCTACCTGATCGAGGCCGGCGCGCTCGACATCGAACGCAGCGCGGTGATCGGGCTGGTCGTCGAGACGCATTGCAACTACTTCGCGTCGCTCGCGTTCCCGCAGACGATCGAGGCCGGTCTGCGCGTGGCCACGCTCGGCTCGTCGAGCGTGCGCTACGAGATCGGCCTGTTCGCGGCCGGCGAGCCGCTCAGCGCGGCCTGGGGCCATTTCGTTCACGTCTATGTCGATCGCGAGACACGCCGCCCCGTGGCGTTGCCCGCGCCACTCCAACACGCCTTGCAAGGATTGCTGTGACTTCTCTTGTCGAACAAGCCGCCATCGTCGATGCCGCCATCACCACGCGCCGCTCGCTGCGCGCCTTCCTGCCGACGCCGGTGCCGCGCCAGACGATCGAGGCGATCCTGAACGTCGCCGCGCGCGCGCCCTCGGGCACCAACACGCAGCCGTGGAAGGTCTATGTGCTGACCGGCAACGCGAAAACCGAGCTCTCGCGCAAGATCATGGCGGCGCACAACGATCCCGTGGAACGCGCGAAGCACAGCGACGAGTACGACTATTACCCGACCGAATGGAAGTCGCCGTTCATCGACCGGCGCCGCAAGGTCGGCTGGGATCTGTACGGCCTGCTCGGCATCGCCAAGACCGACAAGGCGCGCATGCATGCACAACACGGCCGCAACTACGACTTCTTCGATGCGCCGGTCGGGCTGATGTTCACGATCGACCGGATCATGCAGCAGGGCAGCTGGCTCGATTACGGCATGTTCCTGCAGAGCATCATGGTGGCAGCGCGCGGCCGCGGGCTGGACACCTGCCCGCAGGCCGCGTTCATGCAGTTCCACCGCATCATCACGGCGCACATCGGCGCACCCGACAACGAGCAGCTCGTGTGCGGCATGTCGCTGGGCCACGCCGATCCGGCGGCAATCGAAAACACGCTCGTCACCGAGCGCGATCCGGCCGGCACGTTCACGCGCTTTCTCGACTGAGCGGGCTTGTGGCTCCGATTCCCGCCATCGGCGGCGTGCCGATCGATTTCCTGCTGTTCGCGCTGACGCTGCTCGGCGTCGCGCTGTTCCATCACCACACGCTGCGCGTCGCGGTGATCGGGCTGATCGCGATCACCGCCTACAAGCTGGGCTTCGGCAACTTCGGCGGGGTGGCCGGCATCGATGGGCTGATCGCGCTGCTCGGCCACGAGTGGGTCACGGTCGCGAACCTGTTCGGGCTGCTGCTGGGCTTCGCACTGCTCTCCAAGCACTTCGAGGAGAGTCGACTGCCGGCCTTGCTGCCGCGCTACCTGCCGGACGACTGGAAGGGTGGCTTCGTGATGCTGATCCTGGTGTTCGTGCTGTCGAGCTTTCTCGACAACATCGCCGCCGCGATGATCGGCGGCACCATGGCGACGGTGCTGTTCAAGGGTCGGCTGCACGTGGGCTTTCTCGCTGCCATCGTCGGTGCCTCGAACGCCGGCGGCGCCGGCAGCGTCGTCGGCGACACCACGACGACGATGATGTGGATCGCCGGCGTGCCGCCGCTGCAGGTGCTCGACGCCTACGTCGCCGCGGTGCCGGCGCTGCTGTTCTTCGGCGTGATCGCGGCACGCCAGCAGCATGCGTATCAGCCGATCGTGAAGGACGCGCCCGCCGGCACGCGAATCGATGGGTGGCGCCTCGTCATCGTCGCCGTGATCCTGCTGTCGGCGATCGGTGCGAACGTGTATTTCAACCTGCGCCATCCCGACGTGCTGAACCATGCGCCGGTGATCGGCCTTGCGGTCTGGGTCGCCATCCTGCTCACCGGCTGGCTCCGAAAACCCGACTGGAGCCTGCTGCCCGGCGCCACGCGCGGCAGTGTGTTCCTGCTCTCGCTGGTGCTGTGCGCCGCGATGATGCCGGTCGAGCATCTGCCGGCCGCCTCGTGGCCGACCGCGTTCGGCCTCGGCTTCGTCTCTGCCGTGTTCGACAACATCCCGCTGACGGCGCTCGCGCTGCACCAGGGCGGCTATGACTGGGGCTTTCTCGCTTACGCGGTCGGCTTCGGTGGCTCGATGATCTGGTTCGGCTCGTCGGCCGGTGTCGCGCTTGCAGGCATGTTCCCGCAGGCGCGCTCCGTGGGTGCGTGGATCGTCGGCGGCTGGCATGTCGCGGTCGGTTACCTGATCGGTTTCGCGTGCCTGTTGTTCACGCTCGGCTGGCACCCGGATGTTCCACATTGATCTGAATTCGAGAAGGCCCAAGCCATGAAGAAGTCCGTCCTCGTCTGCCGTGCCGTGTTCCCCGACATCGTCGATCGCCTGCGGGAGCACTTCGATGTCGAGACCAACCAACCCGATGTGGTCTGGTCGCGCGACGAACTCATCGCGCACCTGCAAGGCCACGCTGGCGTGTTCATCACCGGCACCCAGCCGATCGACGGCGCATTGCTCGACGCCTGCCCCGGACTGAAGGCGGTGTGCAGCATGGCGGTCGGCTACAACAACATCGACGTGCCGGCCTGTACCGCACGCGGCGTGCTCGTCAGCAACGCGCCCGACGTGTTGACCGAGACCACCGCCGACTTCGGCTTCGCGCTGATGATGGCGACAGCGCGCCGCATCGCCGAGAGCGAACACTTCCTGCGCCGCGGCGAGTGGACGAAGTGGAGCGTCGAAGGCTTTGCCGGCAGCGATGTGCACGGCGCGACGCTGGGCATCCTCGGCATGGGTCGCATCGGCCAGGCCATCGCGCGGCGCGGCGCGCTCGGTTTCGGCATGAAGGTGATCTATCACAACCGCTCGCGGCTCGATGCGGTGACCGAGGCCACGCTCGGCGCGCGCTACGTCAGCAAGGAAGAGCTGCTGCGCGAGAGCGACCACCTCGTGATCGTGGTGCCGTACAGCGCCGCCTCGCACCACCTCGTTGGCGCGGCCGAGCTCGCGCTGATGAAGCCGACCGCGACGCTGACCAACATCGCGCGCGGCGGCATCGTCGATGACGCAGCGCTCGCGCACGCGCTGCGCGACAAGCGCATCGCCGCGGCCGGGCTCGATGTGTTCGAAGGCGAACCCTCGGTGCATCCCGACCTGTTGACCGTGCCGAACGTCGTGCTCACGCCGCACATCGCCAGCGCGAGCCTGCCGACGCGCCGCGCGATGGCGAACCTGGCGGTGGAGAACCTGATCGCCGCGCTCGGCGCCGGCCCGAACAAGGGTCGGCCACCGACGCCGCTGAACCCCGAAGTGCTTGGCTGATTTGCGCTGGCTGTAGGAGATCGCCCACGGCGCGAGCCGTGGGCGCGACTACAGACGGCGTGTGTGCATCGTGCAAGCATCGATGCATGACCGAAAGCCACTCACGATTTGCGCATTGGCGCGTCATCGCCGCTGGTGCGCCGGCGCTTGTATTGATCGGTCTGGGTGCATGCGAAGCGACGGGCTGGCCGTTTCTCGCCGCGCCGATGCAGCGCTGGATCGGAAAGAGCATCGCGCGGCCCGTCGCGTTCAGCGAAGACGCCGCTGCAAGACCAAAGGTCACGATCCACCTGCTCGGTGGCGTGCAGGTCAGGGCCCCCTACATCATGATCGGGGCGCCGGGCTGGAGCAGCACGCCGCACATGCTGCTGGCGCGCGATGCCCGCATCACGCTGGGCTACCTCGATCTGTGGCGGGCGAACCGCGGTGAGCCGTTGCGCATCCGGGAGCTGCGCGCGGCGCAGCTCGACGGCTTCGTGGAGCGCCTCGCCGACGGCCGCGCCTCGTGGCAGTTCGGCAAGAAGTCCGATGCGCCCGACACCGCCGAGCCGCCGATGCGCATGCCCGCGTTCGGCCTGCTGCAGGTCGATGCCGGCAACATGGTGTTCCGCGACGCGCTGATGGCGGTCGATCTGGATGCGAAGTTCTCGCTCGACGACGGCGCCGCGGCGCCGGCTGCCGCCGCATCGGGTGCGGGCTTTCAATTGCTGGCCGGCGGCACGTATCGCCAACTGCCGATGAAGGTCGAATTGAAGACCACCGGCGTGCTGCCGGTGATCGCGGAGGACGCGGCTGCCGTCGAGCTGCCGGTGACCCTGGATGCGCGCATCGGCGACGCCCGCGTGACCTTCAACGGCACCGCCACCGATGCGCTGAACTTCACCGCGTTGAAGGGCCGCTTCAGCGTGCAGGGCTCGTCGCTGGCCGACGTCGGCGACCCGCTGCGGGTGACCTTGCCGACGACCGGGCCGTTTCGTGCCGAGGGCTGGGTCGCGAAGCAGGGCGCGGTGTGGAACATCGTCACCGAGCAGATCAGCATCGGAACGAGCCGGCTCGGCGGCGCCTTCACCTACGACCCGCGGCCGCGACTGCCGATGCTGGCCGGCCGGCTCACTGGCTCGAAGCTGCAACTCGCCGATCTGGGTCCGGCGGTCGGCGCGCCGGTGCGCCAGGGCGCCACGAAGGCCGCGCCACGCGGCCGCCGGCTGCCCGATCGCCCGTTTGATCTGCCGGCGCTGCGCGCGATGGATGCGAACGTGCTGATCGATGTCGCCGAACTCGATCTCGGCAGCAGCTTTCTCGAACCGCTCAGGCCCTTGCGCTCCCACCTCGTGCTGGCCGGTGGCGTGCTGACCTTGCGCGATCTCGATGCGCGCACCGGCCAGGGCCGGCTCGGTGGCATCGTTCAACTCGACGGCCGCGATGCGCAGGCGTTGTGGACGGCAGATGTGCGCTGGGCCGGCGTCCGCCTCGAAAGCTGGATCCGCCAGAAGCGCGCCGACAGTGCATCGCCCTATGCGACCGGCAGCCTGAGCGGGCAGGCGCGCGTCGCGGGCCAAGGCAAATCGACCGCCGCGATCCTCGGCAGCCTGCGCGGCGGCGTGCGCATGCAACTGGTCAACGGCACGATCTCGCACCTCGCCGTCGAGGCCGCCGGGCTCGACATCGCGCAGAGCCTGGGGGTTCTGATCAAGGGCGACGATGCCTTGCCGGTGCAGTGCTCGGTCGTCGATCTCGTCGCCGAGCAAGGCGTGCTGCGCCCGCGCGTGCTGGTGCTCGACACGCCGGACTCCACGCTCTGGATCGACGGTTCGCTCTCGCTCGCCAGCGAGTCAATGGACCTGCGCGTGGTGGCCACGCCAAAGGACTTCAGCCCGCTCGCGCTGCGCACGCCGCTGCACATTCGCGGCAGCTTCGCCGATCCGAGCATCTCGCTCGACAAGGGGCAACTCGGCACACGGCTGGGGGCTTCGGCCTTGTTGGGCCTCATCAACCCGCTGGCGGCGTTGATCCCGCTGATCGACGTCGGCAGCAGTGCGGATTCCAAGCGCGGCGCCGATGAATGCCGTGCGTTGTCGAACCGCATCGCAGCCCGGCCCTCGCTGCCGGCGCCGTTGCCCGTGAAGCGCGGCGGCACCCGCAGCTCTTAGCGCCGTTCGGTAGGACAGCGGCTACAGCGGGCTGCGGTCGCGTCCGCTGGTCGAGGCGGCGCGCAGTTTCCATACTCCGCTCACGAGTTCACAACGAAGGAGAACCTCCATGACGAAGCTTCAACACGCCAAGACAGCGCTGACGATTGCCGCGCTCTTTGCGGCCTCCAGCGCGTTCAGCGCGAACATGAGCAAGCCCGAGTACACCGCCACCAAGGACCGCATCGAGGCCGGCTACAAGCTCGACAAGGCGGCGTGCGACAAGTTCAGCGGCAACGCCAAGGACATTTGCAAGGAGCAGGCCGAGGGCAAGCAGAAGGTCGCCCGCGCCGAACTCGACTACAGCGACTCCGGTAAACCGGCAGACCGCACCAAGGTCGCCATCACGAAGGCCGATGCCATCTACGCCGTCGCGAAGGAAATGTGCGACGACAAGAGCGGCAACGCCAAGGACGTCTGCGTCAGCGAAGCCAAGGCTGTGCACACCAAGGCACTGACCGATGCCCGGCTGAGCGAGAAGGTCGGCGAGGCGCGCAAGGATGCGGCGCAGGATAAAGACGCCGCCGACTACAAGGTCGCGGCCGAGAAGTGCGAGAGTCTCGCCGGCGAGGCCAAGTCCGCGTGCGTGAGCGCGGCCAAGGCGCGCTTCAACAAGAGCTGAATCCCGTTGCCCAAGAAGAAGCCGGCGCGAGCCGGCTTTTTCTTGGGCGCGACGCGCTCAGGTCGCCGGGTCTTCGCCTTTCGAGTGCGATTGCGCCTCGCGTTCGGCGCGGCGCAGTTCGTCCGCTTCCTGCTCGGTCGTCGGGCGGGCCTGGCGTGCGGCCTCTTCGACCTGACCCGATTTTGCAAACTCCTGCGCGGCCTTGTCGTAACGGCGGCTCGCGTCGTAGTTGCCTTCGCCCTGCAGATCCTTGTCGTCCGGCGGCTGGTTCATGTCGGTCTCCTTGCGGTGGTTGGAACACCCACGATAGGCAGATGCCGGGGCGCGCGCGAGCGGCCGGCATCGCGGCGCGGCGTAGGAGTTTCCCGACACGGGTTCACTCCACGTCGGCGCCGTGCAGGATCGACAGAAAAGCGTCCAGCGCCGCCGGGCCGCGCAGCGAGGCATCTGCGATGAACGCTTCGAGCTGCTGCGCCTCGCAGTAGCCGCTGCGCCAGACGCGTGTCAGGCGCGGTGCGTCGGCCGGCCGGCACAGCAGCGGTGTGATCGCGCGATGGCGCGGATCGGATTCGATGCGGTGCATCAGCGCGGCCACGTCGGCCTCGCTGCCTTCGAGCAGCTGGCCGAAATATTCGCCGTCGAACAGCAGCGCGCCGGTGATGCCATGCGCCGGGTTGGCGCGGCGCGACAACGCGACGATGTCGTTGACGGCGCCGAGTCTCGTTCCCGGCGCGAGCTGGCTGACGTAGAGGATCTGCAAGAGGTTGTCGGTGGAAGCCATGGGTGATCGGGTCGGGCTGGGTTTGCGGCGCAGCGCAATGTAG
The DNA here is from genome assembly GCA_964247075.1 of uncultured Rhizobacter sp. GTDB lineage: Bacteria > Pseudomonadota > Gammaproteobacteria > Burkholderiales > Burkholderiaceae_C > LMDS01. The sequence goes on from CAXTSS010000007.1 coordinate 213,482, forward strand.
CGTTCGCGTTGGCGTTTCGATGTGTCGAAAGACACTCGGTGCCCGCGACCGCTACAGTTCGGCCGTGGCGCGGCATTCGCCGCCCCGGGGGTCGTCACGGAGCATTGCGATGAATTTCGTTGCCTGCAAGACCTGTCCGCTGCGCGCCCTGCCGCTGTTCACGCCGCACTCCGACGACGAGCTCGTGCTGATCGAGTCGCTCAAGAAGGAGCAGATCGTCGTGCGCGCCGAGGCCGCGGTGATCCACGAAGGCCAGACCGATGCGCCGCTGTACACGCTGTTCAGCGGCTGGGCGTTCCGCTTCAAGACCCTCAGCGACGGGCGGCGTCAGATCCTGAACTTTCTGCTGCCAGGCGATTTCGTCGGCGTGCAGCAGAAGATGGGCGACGCCAGCGCGCACGGCGTACAGGCGCTCACCGACGTGGCGCTGTGCGTGTTCCGCCGTGATGCGCTGTGGGAACTGCACCGTTCGACGCCGACCCTGGGTTTCAGCGTGACATGGCTCACCGCGCACGAGGAATCGGTCGTCGACGACACCTTGCTGTCCGTCGGCCGGCGCAGCGCCGAGGAGCGCATCGCGATGCTGCTGATCCTGTTGTTCAAGCGCGCCGCCGCGCTCGTGCCCGGTCTGGATGCCGGCCGCGAAGGCGTGCCGTTTCCGCTGACGCAGCAGCACATCGCCGACGGTCTCGGCCTGTCGCTGGTGCACACCAACAAGACGCTGCGCAAACTCGAGCGGCGCGGTCTGCACCGGATCGAGGACGGGCGGCTGCGCCTGCTCGACGTGAAAGCGCTGGCGCGGCTCGCCGATCTGTACGGCGATGGCAAGCCCGCGCCACGCCCCCTGATCTGAGGATGCGCGCGCCGCGGCCGTGAACTACGCTCCGGCTGTCGAGTCCACCCAAGGCTCGATCATCACACTGTCGGAGAAGGGCTGTGGTCTTGCGCGCACCCCACCGTTGGATTGCGATGTCGCTGGCGGCGTTGCTGGCCGGCGCGGGCGGCAGCGTGGCGCGCGCCTCTGACGAGACCTTCGAGCCCGCCACGGTCTTCCAACTCAGCCGCGCCGACGTGACCCAGGCGGCCTTGCGCAGCCTGCCGGGTTACCGAGCCGACATCGCCGAACTGAGCCTCCAGCATTGGGCGAGCAGCGGGCGTGCCGGTGTGGGGTTCGGTGTCGGCAGCGTGTTGCTCATCGACCGCCCGACCGGCGGGCTGCCAGGCCGCTCCGGCAATGCGGCTGCGCTGACCACCGCCTCCGGCACGACGCTGATGCTCGGTCTGCGCTACCGCGCGAGCGAGCAATCGTCGATCTACGCCGATGCCTCCCATGTGCGTGGCCTCGCGCTCGACGGCGACGACCGGATCGTCAGCAAGGTCGGCGTCGAGTTCAAGGCTGCCCAGTCGAATTGGAAGATCGACTACGGCGGGCTTGGCCTGCGCCTGGCGGGCGACGCGCGCATGACGCTGAAGCTGCGTCGCGGCGGCCTGGCGATCTCGATGCGCCGCGCGTTCTGACATTACCCCTTCAGCAAGTGGGCCAGCCGCCGGCCGGGCCGGGTGTGTTCGGCGACGACCTTCAGCAGCACCACCAGCGCCGGGCCGAGCAGCAGGCCCCACACGCCCCACAACGCGCCCCAGAAGACGACGCCGATGAAGACCGCCGCGGCGTTCATCTTGGCGGCGCGGCCTTGCAGCCAGGCGGTGACCAAGGTGCCGATCAGCGTCGACAGCACGATCAGGAACGCCGCCATGCCGAGTGCCGCGCCGACCGTGCCGAAGGCCAGGAACGTCTCGGCGGCACCGAGGCCGGTCAGCAGCGCCATGCCGAGGTACGGCACGACATGCAGCACAGCCGCGGTGATGCCCCAGCCCGCCGCGTCGGGCAGGCCGGAGAGCGCGAACGCGACCCACACGCTCACGCCGACGATCGTGTTGGTGACGAGCAGCACGCCGCTGTAGATGCGGATCTGGCGCACGCATTCGAGTGCCGCGTGCTCGGCGCGCAGGCGCAGGCCCGGTCGTTCGTCCCACAGATCGAGGAAGCGCATGGCCAGCGGCTGGCCGCCGGCGAGCACGAAGAACGCGATGAACAGGATGATGGTCAGGTCGCTCGCGAGCCTGGCGAGCGCGCTCGAACCGCTGACGGCGCTGTCGCGCAAGACCCCCGTGGCGCTCTGCGACAGGCTCACTGGCGACGCGGAGCTGGCCGCCGCTTCGACGGCCTTCGCCGCCGCGGCCCTGCCACGGCCCGGCGCGACCAGTGGGCGCGCACCGGCCAGCCGCTCCGCGGCGCGGTCGAGTTCGCGAAACGCGGCACGCGCGCGCTGCAGTACCGAGTCGGCGCCGGGCTCGGTGTCGGAGACCTGCTGGGCGACAAGGCTGATCATCTCGGGCACGCGACCTGCGACGCGCGCGAGCTGGTCGCCGAACGCCGCGGCCGCCACGGCCAGCACCGCGACCACGATCATCAGCGTGCCTGCGGCCGCGACGATGCGCAGACGCACCACGCGCTCGATCAGCGCCGTCAGGGGCAGCACCAGCAGCGCCAGCATCAGGCCGGCGGTGAGCGGGATCATGAAGCTGCGGCTCCACCACAGCGCGACGATGATCGCGAGCACGGCCAGCACCGTCACGGCGCTGCCCGAGCCCGGCGAGCGCGCGGCGCTCGCTGACGATGCGTTGGAATCGTTCATGGAAGGATCTCGAAAAAATACCCCGGGTTCCAAGCGGAAGCCCCGGGGCATTCGAGCGGCGTCGGAGCGCCGCGGCGGGTTACGGCCGCACGACGATCGAGTTCTTGACGCTCTTCACGCCGTTGACCTTCATCGCGATGTCTTCGGCGGTCATGCGTTCGTTCGAGTTCTTCGCGAAGCCCGAGAGCATCACCGTGCCGTTGAGCGTTTCAACCTTGATGGCCCCCGCGTCCACGTCCTTGTTGTCGACGTAGCGTGCCTTCAGCGAGGTCGTGATCGCGGCGTCGTCGACGTAGGCGCCGACGGTTTCCTGGCCACGTTGCACGGCACAGCCGGAGGCGGCGACGAGGGCGAGGACGGCGACGGCGGCGGTGAGTTGTTTGCGCATGTTCATGGTGGTTCTCCTGATGAGTTTTGCAGAGTCCGGGTGGCGAATGGATTGAAGCGAGAGCCCCGCCACCGATGGGCGAAACCTAGTCTTCCATCCAGTCGCTGAGCTCGTCGGCGTGCTCCTGCTCCTGGCTCAGAATGCTTTCGAGCATGCGGCGCGTGGTCGAATCCTTGTCGCCGATCAGCGCGATCATCTGGCTGTAAGCCTCGATGGCCACGCGCTCGGCGATCAGGTTGGCCTTGATCATGGCCTTCAGATCGGTCGAGTCGTCGTAGTCGGCGTGGCTGCGTTCGGTGAGGCGGTCGGGCGAGAAGTCGGGTTCGCCGCCGAGCTGCACGATGCGCTCGGCGATCTGGTCGGCGTGCGCGGTTTCTTCGAGCGCATGCACCAGAAACTCTTCGGCGATTTTCGGCGAGGCCAGCCCCTTGGCGGTGAAGTGATGGCGCTTGTAGCGCAGCACGCACACGAGCTCGGTGGCGAGGGAGTCGTTCAGCAGCCCGATGATGTCTTCGCGCCATGGCCCGTAGCTCGGTGTGACCGCGCCTTGATCGAGCGAACGCTTCGCGGCGGCGAGGCCCTTGTCGTCGAGCGCGAGACGTTCATGCGCTTCGACGGGCACGACGCTCAGGTTGTCGGGTTTGTTCTTGGCAGCCATGGTCAGCGCTCTCCGGGTGTCGAGGCCGGAGCGAGGCGCCGGGCTCAAGAGGTTGTCGATGGGAGAACTGTAGGGACCGGGTCGTTCGCGGCCCATCGGAGCGAGGCGCTTGCGGCTGTAGGACGAGGCCGCAGCAGCGCCTCGGTGCTGGCCTCGGCGAGCCGGATCAGCACGCACGCCGGTGCGTCGCCGGCATCCCAGCGCCAGGCGACACCTGCGCCGTATTCGACCGCACCCGCATGGCGCGCGCGCAGGAGCGCGTCGGTGGCCGTCGGCCGGCACATCAGCACGCGCACCGAGCGGCCGTCGCGGGCGAGCGCGATCTCGACGTGATCCCAGTGCGACGGCAGGCACGGCGTGAACGCGATCTCGGGCCCGGTCTGACGCATGCCGAACAGGTGCTCGATGGCGGCGCGATGCAGCCATGCCGCCGAGCCGGTGTACCAGCTCCAGCCGCCGCGGCCGAGCCAGGGTTCGTGGCTGTAGACATCGCCGGCCATCACATACGGCTCGATTTCGTAGGCGGCCTGGCGATCCGGGTGCGCGGAACGGTGCGCCGGGCTCAGGTAGGTGAAGTAGCGATAGGCCGCATCGCCGTTTCCGACCATCGCCTGGGCGATCAGCGCCCACACGCCGGCGTGCGAATACTGGCCGCCGTTTTCGCGCACGCCCCTGGGGTAGGCCTGGATGTAGCCCGCGCTCGGTTGCTGATCCTGCAGCGGCGGCGTCAGCAGCCGCAGCAGGCCAGTCTCGGCGTCGACGAGCTGGTCTTCGAGTGCGGCCATCGCGATGCGCCGCAGCGACGGTGGCGCCACGCCGGAGATCACCGACCAGGCCTGCGCGATCAGGTCGATGCGGCATTCGGTGTTGGCGTGCGAGCCGAGCGGCGTGCCGTCGTCGAAGAACGCGCGCTTGAACCACTGGCCGTCCCACGCGTCGCCGAGCAGCGCGTTGCGCCAGGCGAGCGCCGCAGCGCGCCAGCGCTGCACGCGCGTCGTCTCACCGCGCGCCTCGGCGATCGGCGCGAAGTCCTCGATCAGCTTGCACAGGAACCAGCCGAGCCACACCGATTCGCCGCGGCCTTCGGCGCCGACCCGGTTCATGCCGTCGTTCCAGTCGCCGCTGCCCATCAGCGGCAACCTGTGCGCGCCGGTGCGCAGGCTGCGGTCGATGGCACGCGCGGCGTGCTCGAACACCGTCGCGCTGTGGTGGCCGACGGTCGGCACGTAGTAGGCGTCCTCGGCGCCGTCCGACACGGTGGCGCCTTCGATGAACGGGACTTCGTCGTCCAGCACGCTCGCGTCGGCGGTGCACTGCAGGTAGTGCGCGCAGGCGTGCGGCAGCCACAGCAGGTCGTCGGAGAAATGGGTGCGCACCCCGGCACCGGTCGGCGCGTGCCACCAGTGCTGCACGTCGCCCTCGGCGAACTGGCGCGATGCGTTCAGCACGATCTGCTCGCGCAGCAGCGTTGGCGCGGGCCAGGCGAGCGCCATCGCGTCCTGCAGCTGATCGCGAAAGCCGAACGCGCCGCCGGCCTGGTAGAAGCCGGCCTTCGCCCACAGCCGGCAGGCTACCGTCTGGTACAGCAGCCAGCGGTTCACCATCGCATCGAACAGCGGATCGGGTGTGGTCACGATGGTCGCGCCGAGCAATGCGTCCCAGGCGGCGCGCGCGTCGCTCATGCGCGTTGCCGCGGGCACCGCGGCGGCGCGGGTTGCGACCTGGCGCGCCTCGACCGGATTGGCGCCGAAACCGATCAGGAACACGCACTCGACCAACGCGCCGGCCGGCAAGGTCAGCCGCGTCGCGAGCGCGGCGCACGGGTCCAGCCCGGTGCCGCTGCGCTGGGCGAAGTGATCGGGCACGGCGATGCGGCCACGCGCGTCGAAGCATTCGCGGCGGTCGCAGCTCCAGTCGGGCGCGTCGTCGGCATCGCCGGCGAGGGCGAGAAACGCGGTGCCTTCGCCGAAGCCGGCGGAACGGTCGCGCTGCGTGCAGGTGAGGGCGATCAGGCTGCGCGGCGCGGCGTCGGCATCGGCCTGCGTCGCGGCCGGCAAGCGTTGCGTGAACGAGGCGGTGGTCGTCGTCGCGCGATCGCCGCGGCCCGCGCCCATCACCCACTCGGCGATGCCGATGGCGCGCAGCCGCCGCGTACGGTGCCCGCGGTTGACGACACGCAGCCGCACCTGCTTCACGCCGCTCTCGGCGTCGACACACCAGACCGCGTCCACATCGAGGTCGCCACGCCGGTGGCTCACCACGCTGTAGCCCTGGCCGTGCGTGATGCGGTAGGTGGCATCGATGTCGCCCCAGGCCGATGGCGTGACGCTCCAGAGTTCTCGGCTCTTCAGATCCTGCAACACGAACCACTCGCCCGGTGAATCGGCCACCGGGTCGTTCGACCATGGCGTCAACTGGTTCAGGCGGCTGTTCAGCGCCCAGGTGTAGCCGCCGCCGGCTTCCGAGAGGTGGGCACCGAAGCCCGGGTTGGCGAGCACGTTGACCCAGGGCCGCGCGGGCCGCTGGAACGCATTCACGTCGAAGTGGAACTCGCCGTTGCCGGGCGCGAAGCGGCCTTGCGGCCGGCGTGCGCAGCCCTGCGCGACCGCGACGACCGGCAGCACACTGATCGATTCCGTCTGGCGCTCCTGGAGCGCACGCTCGTGGCGCTCGGCCCACTCGCTCATGTGGTGCACCAGCGGCCGGCCGTCGGCATTGAAGTGGACGCGTGCCAACGCGCGCAGCGTGGTCAGCTCGAGAGCCGACAACTCTTCGGCGCGCAGCACATGAAGGCGCGTGACCGAGGCGCCGGCCCGCCCTGCGTTCTGCGCATCGAACTGCTCGCGCAGGCCGGCCACGTCGCGCTGGAACGGCATCAGGTACGAGCTCGGTTCGGTGTTCACGACCACCAGGTCGCAGCCGATGCCGGCCCATGACCACAGGCGCAGCGCCTGCACCAGCGAGCGCAGCAGGCCCATGCCCTGCGACGTGCCGGCCGAAACCAGCACGACCGGCCGATCGCCCGAGATGCCGAGCCGCCAGAGCGAGCGCCGGTCGCAGGGGTCGGTCTCGTGGGCCGCGTCGTCATCACCACGCGCCCGCGTCACGTTCTGCACGATGGCGCTGCTCAGCGTCTGGATCGCGGCCAGCGTGTCGGTGCCGATGCTGTACTCGCGCAGCCGGATGCCGGCGAGCGTGGCGGACATCAGCGAGGCACGTGCGATCGGGCCGCTCTGGCGGTATTTGTCGATGACCGCGTTCAGGGTCGCGGGATCGTCGGCCGCCGCGGTGCAGAAGGTCAGCAGGCATTTGCCGTGCGGCGCGAGCTGCACGCGCACGCTGAGCGCGCACATCGGGTCCAGGCCCGTGTCGAGTGGCGTGTCGACATCGGTGGCCAGCGCAGGCGAGAAGTCTGCGAGCGGCCGGCTCGGATCGTGGTTGCGGCCGAGCCACCCCAGCCGCTGCGGTTGCGTGCGCACCGCGCCGACGGCCGGATCGGCCTCGGCCAGGAAGTGCGCCGCGTGCAGCACCGGTTCGGTCGGCAGGCGTGGCTTGCGCTCGAACACCAGCGCCTGGTGCACGCCGCGCCACCGCGCGCGCAGGAACAGGTTCGAGAACGCCGGGTGCGATTCGTCGGCACGCGGGTCGGCGAGCGTGATCTCGAAGGCCGACATCAGCTCCAGATCGAGCGGCCGGTCGCTGAGGTTGCGCAACTCGACCTGGCGGATCTCGACGTCGTCCTCCGGGCTGACGAACACGGTCGTGTGCGCCTGGACCTCGCGCCAGCGCGCATCGAAGCAGACACGGTCGGCGTGGTAGGTGCTCTGGTAGTGCGCTGCCGGGTCGGGGGCTGGGTGCTGCGTCAGCGAGACGGCCTGCGGCTGGCGATCCCAGCGCAGGTAGAAGAAGCTGCCGTGGGCATCGCGCAGCGCGTCGTCGCGCGCGCGGCTGATGCCGACCGTGCCCCAGCGGCTCCAGCCGGCGCCGTTCGCGCGCAGGGTCACGCTGTAGCGGCCGTTCGAGAGCAGTTGCGTCGGCGCGAGCGCGGTCACGCCGGGCAGCACGTCGCGCAGCAGGCCGGGCGCGCGGTGCTCGCTCGCCTCGGGCGCCGGGTCGAGCGGCGGGGCGCTCAGCACCGGCACCTCGCGCGGCGCGCGCTCGTGCAGCAGCGAGGCGACGGCCTCGACATGCGCGTTGGCCATGCCCCAGCGGCGCGGTGCGCCGTCCAGCAGCACGTTCGCGAGCGCGACGATGCTCATGCCCTGGTGGTGCGCCATGAAGGTCGCGACCGGCATCCAGCCGTCGGTGCCCGATTGGCGCGCGGCGGTGAAGTCGAGCGCCTCCATGAATCCGTAGCGCGAGCGCGCGTGGCGCCGTTCGAGCGCCGCGAAGTTGGCGACCGCGCCGTGCGGCGCGATCTGCGCCGCGAGTGCGGTGGCGTAGGGTGCTATCACGAGTTCGTCGCGCGGCGTGCGGCGCAGCGCCAGACGCGGCACGCCCTGCGGTGCGTACTGGTAGGCAAGCGTGTGATCGCTCGCGGCGTAGGCCGATTCGGAGATGCCCCAGGGAACGCGCCGCTCGGCGCCGAACGCGATCTGTTCGCTCAGACCGGCGTGGCCGGCGTCGTCGAGCACGCTGCCGCGCGGCTCGTCGAGCGTCAAGGTCGGCATCAGGTACTCGAACATCGAGCCCGACCACGAGCGCAATCCGGCGCGCGCGCCGACGGCGAAGAATGGCCGGCCGAGCGCGGCCCAGTGCGCGACCGGTACGTCGCCCTTCGCGATCGCGAGCAGGCTGGTGAGGCGCGATTCGGAGGCGAGCAGGTCGTAGTAGCTCGCGTCCAGCTGCTGCTCGGCGACGCGGTAGCCGATGTGGAACAGCCGGCGCTTGCGGTCGAACAGGAAGCCGTAGTCGGGCGCCCATGCGAGCGCCTCGCAGCGCGCGGCGAGGGCGCGCAGACGCGCCGCTGCATCGGCGCCGACCGGCTGCAGCGCGCTGCGAATCGTCGCGATGTGGTCGGCGGCGCGCCAGGCCAGATCGCTCATCGCGTTCGGCGCGAGCGCCGCCGCGTCGTCGGGCGTCAGCGCGGTCAGCTCCTCGCCGGCCTGGCGCAGCAGGGCGTCGATGGCGGCGGGCGCGCGCTCCGCCTCGGTGAGTGGGTCAGCCAGGGCGAGCAGCCGGCTCAGCGCGCCGTCAGGCAACGAGCCGCGTGCCGGGGCGAGGCGCGCGGCCGATGCCGCGAGCGCGTGCCGCGCCGCAGCGTGGTCGGCCGGCGTGTGGGCCAGCTCGAGGCAGGCCTGCGCGGTCGCGAGCAGGTGGCCGCTGAGGTTGCCGCTGTCCACCGTCGAGACGTACATCGGCAGCAGCGCGGCGCAGGTCTGGGTGTCGATCCAGTTGACGAGGTGGCCGCGGTGGCGCGGCAGTCGATCCACCGTCGCCAGCGTGGCTTCGAGCCGGGCGATCAGGTCGGCTGTGCCGATCCAGCCGAACCGCCGCGCGCAGGCAGCACTGAGCAGGTACAGGCCGATGTTGGTCGGCGAGGTGCGGTGCGCGAGCATCGTCTGCGGCGCGAGCTGCAGGTTGTCGGGCGGCAGATGGTGGTCCTCGGGGCCGATGCAGCGCTCGAAGAAGCGCCAGGTGTCGCGTGCGATGCCTTCGAGCTTGACCCGATCAGCCGCCGGCAGCGCCGCGTCGTGCCGTTGCGGCACCGGCCGGCTGACCCACCAGGTCCACACTGGCGAGGCCGCCCAGACCGCGCACAGCAGCGTGCTCAGCCAGGGCGCCGGCGTGCCGGTGAGCATCAACGCCGCCCACAGGCCGAGTGCGACGAGCGGCACGATCGCGTGTCGGCGCGCGAGCACGCTCAGCGCGGTCGAGGCCGAGGCCTGTGCGGCGGCGGCGGTGGTCCATTCGAGCAGATTGCGTCGGCTCACCGCCATGCGGTAGAGCGCGCGCGCCACCGCATCGGCACTCGTCAGCGCAAGGCGCAACAGCTGCGCCATCAACCACAGCCCGCTGCCCACGGCGCGGCGCAGCTCGGTCAGGGCCTGATGGTAGAAGTGGCGCTTGGCGATCTCGTCGTGGCTCGGCGCCAGGCCGGTCACGGCGCCCATCAACGGGCCGGCGATGAAAGCCGCGAGCACCAGCGCGAGGGCAGCGCCGGGCGCGACGACATGGCCGGCGAGCGCAATCAGCAGCAGCGCGAGCGACATCGGCGCGACCAGTGAGCGGCGCAGGTTGTCGATCATCTTCCAGCGGTTGATCGCGCGCAGCCGAAACGCCGCGGGCCGCGCCAGGATCGGCAGCAGCTGCCAGTCGCCGCGGGTCCAGCGGTGCACGCGCGAGGCGGCGACGTCGGCGTGGAATGGCGCGTCTTCGATCACGCTGATGTCGGTCACCGCGGCGCAGCGCGCGAGCGAGCCTTCGAGCAAATCATGGCTGAGCACCTGGCCGTCGGGCAGGCGCTGCGACAGCACGGCGTGCATGGCGGCTACGTTCAGCAGGCCCTTGCCGGTGAAGCTGCCCTCGCCGAACACGTCCTGATAGACCTCGGAGCTGGCCACGCTGTACGGGTCGATGCCGCACTGCCCGGCGAACAACCAGTGGTACAGCGTGAACTCGGTCGGCGCCGGCAGCGGCGTGGCGACGCGCGGTTGCAGGATGCCGTAGCCGCTCGTCACAACGCGCGTGACCGGGTCGACGACCGGCTGGTTGTGCGGGTGCGCCGCCACGCCGACGAGTTCGCGCAACCGGCCCGGCGGCAGCTGCGTGTCGCCGTCGAGTGTGACGACGTAGCGCGTGTCGGGTTCGACGCGTGACCATTCGCCCAGGTCGATGAAGGCCGGCGCCGCCGCATGCGCCGCCTCGGGCTCGGCCAGCAACGCGATCAGCTGCTCGATCTTGCCGCGCTTGCGCTCCCAGCCGATGAAGCGCCCTTGCGTTTCGCTGAACACGCGCGGACGGTGCAGCACGATGAAGCGCGGCACGGTGGTGGTGCCGATGCCTGCATGGCGTGCGTTCAGCGCCACGACCTCGCGCACCGCCGCGTCGAGCAGCCCGGCATCGGTGGCCAGGGTCGGCGTGGTGGCGTCGGCCCAGTCGGTCAGCAGCGCGAACTGCGCGTTCGGCTCAGGGTTGGCGAGGTGGTGGAGTTCGAGCCGATGCGCCAGCTCGGCGGCCGAGCCCGGGCCGGTCAGCATGCCGGGAATGACGACGATCACCCGGTGCTCGGGCGGGATGCCGTGCACCAGCGCGAGCCGTGGCAAGTGGCTGGCGCGCGTCGATTCGCTGACAAGCCGGTTGATGACCGCCACCACCGCTTCGGACGCCGGGATCAGCATCACCACGGCGGTCAAGCCCATCAGCCAGGGCGCGGCACCAAAGCTCTGGTGGGCCATGATCCACGCGACCAGCCCGAGCGTGCCGACGACCAGTGTGCCGAGGTAGGCAGGCAGCGCCGCGCGGCCCCGCAACTCGTGCCAGATCGCCTCGACACCGTCGTGCAGATCGAGCCGCTTCAGCAGGTCGCGGTGACCCGGCCCGCGCAACCAGTGGTTCGCATCCTGGCCGCCGCGCTGCATCAGCGCGAGCAGTGTGTGCGTGACGGCGGTCTCCGAGCGGCCACTGCGGCGCGCCAATTGCTCGATCGCGTGCAGCGTGGTGTCACGCGTGTCGCTGCGCTCGGCCTCGAAGGTCTGGGCGCCGAGCAGCAGCTGGATCGTCGCGCTGCTGTGGCAGACGATGGTCTGCCACTCGGCGTTGTCGATCGCGCGCAGCGAGCCGATCGCGTTGCTGACGCTCAGGTTGTCGGCCGCCTGTTCGGCGGGTTGCTGCACCTGCGCCGCGGCGAGGTCGGGCAGTGCGCGCCGCAACCAGTCGCGGCGGCCGTCGGGGCCCGCGCCGCGCTGATCCTGCAGGCGCTGCGCCAGTTGCAGCAGGAAGACGCGGGCAACACCCCGCAGCGCCAGCCGCGCGAGCAGGGCGTCGAGCTCTTCCAACGGCCACGCGTCGATGCGGTCGCAGACCAGGTTGGCGACCTCGCGTGCAGCCTTGTTGCAAGCGATGCGCTCGGCGAGTCGCCGCAGGTTCTCGACCAGCACGACGCGCAAGGTCGTGGGCAACGCCCAGAGCTCGCCGAGATCGAGCGGGCGCGTCTCCTGGTAGGCCTTGAGGTAGTGCTCGAGCAGGTCTTCGTCGAACGCGCCGTCGGTGTGCGCGACGAAGGCCCAGGCGACGCCGTAGATGCGTGGCAGGCCGGCCAGCGGTTCATCCGTCAGCACCGGCAACTCGCGGAAATAGCGCCGCGGCAGGCCGTCGTGGATGGCCTTGAGCTGGCTTTCGATCAGGTGGAAGTTGTCCAGCAGCCATTCGGCCGCCGGGCTCATCTGGTAACCGGTTCGGGCCTGTTCGCCGATGTAGCCATGCGCCTCGCGCAGCACGCGGATGTTGTCCCGCAGTCGCGGGAAGAACGCAGCACGGCGCCTTGCTGCACCGGTGCCATGGGTCTCGCCGAGGCTGCGCCCGTGTTGCGCGAAACGCTCGCGCCCGAAAATCTCCGACCGGATCGGCGCCTCGACCGAACCGCGCGCCGGATCGAGGATCGCGCGGACGTCGGCCGGGACGTCGGGGTTCACGGCCAGGGCCTGCTAACGCCATGGGAGGGCACGCGCCGGCGCCCCGCAGGGCGCAGGGCAAGGCGCGAGGGAGGCCGTGTGCCTATGGCACACAACGACCGAGCAACGCGGCCCTGCGCCCTACGGGGCACCGGCCCTCCGGGTGATCTCAGCAAACAGCCGCCGGCCGCGTTGCAAATGCTCGCCGTAGGCGCGGCTACGCCTGTGCTTTGCGCCTTGCTGGCGGCTGTTTGCTGAGTCACGCGCGCCCTCCCATGGCGTTAGCAGGCCCTAGACCGAAATGAGCCCGATCACGGCCGCTGCAATCATCAGCGTCGTGACGAAACGGCCGGCGACGAAGTCATGCACCGCATCCGCGCTGCAACGCAATGTGAACCAGCGGCCGCGGCTGCCGTTGCAGCGGCTCACATGCGCGCCGAGCGCATCGAGCTCGGCCGGCATGCTGTCGCCGGCCTCGGCCACGGTGGCCGTCGTCCAGCGCGGCCATGGGGCGGCGCGCTCGCTCATCCGCGATCCCGGCGGTTGCCGCTCAGCAAACCGAGCAGCACCATTAGCGCGGCACCGGCCGCCGCCGCGATCAGCACCGACTTCAGCGGCTCCTCGCGCACGCGACCGGCGGTCACGTCCGTGGCCTTGGTCACTTGCTCGCGCAACTGGTTGGTGGTGTCGCGCAGCGCGTCGAGGCTGCGGTGCAGCGCGTTGTCGGCCTGCGACGACCAGCGGTCGATCGCCGGAGCGGCGCGGTCGCGCGCTTCGTCGACGCGCTCGCTGATGCGATCGAAGGTGGCGTTGGCCATGTCCTGCGTGGAACGGATCGCGGCGTTCGCGGTCTCGGCGGCCTGGTCGGCGAAGTTCGGGGTGTCGTGCTCGGCGGCACGGGCGCGGGTGGTCGTCATCGCGCTCACCCCTTGCGGATCAGACCGAACAGGAAGCTGGCGACGGCGAGCACGGCGAACAGCACGAACAACAGCTTGGCAATGCCGGCGGCGCCGGCGGCGATGCCGCCGAACCCGAACAGCGCGGCGATGAGGGCGATCACGAAGAAGACGACGGCGTAGTGCAGCATGGTGGGCTCCTGAAGTTGGGTGGGTTCGCAGTGGCAGGGATGCGATGACTGCAGTCTGGGCCGCAGGCAGGCGCGAAGCGATAGGGCGCGTCGCCGGCGCCTTGTCGGGCAAGCGAGCGGACGTGTGTAGGACGAGGCGCCGGCGCGTTGGCGGTGCGTTCAGCCGGCGTTGCGGCTTTCCGGCATCTGCGCCTCGATCGCCGTGCCCTGCCCGGGCGCCGAGGTCAGCACCATGCGGCCACCCTCGGATTCGAGCCGATAGCGCATGCCGAGCAGGCCGTGCGCGCTGGCGCGGCGCTGCTTCGGGTCGAAGCCGACGCCGTTGTCGCGCACCGAGACGCGCACCATGCCGTCGCTGACCGCGAGGCGGATCTCGACCTTTGTCGCGCGTGCGTACTTGCTGATGTTGGTCAGCGCTTCCTGGACGAGCCGATAGACAGTCAGTTCGCCCGAGTCGCGCAGCGTCACCGGCTCGAGCGCGCGCTCGACCGGAATCTCGGTTCTTTCGGCCCATTCCATGATCAGGATATCGAGTGCCGCCACCAGGCCGAGGTTGCTCAGCGACGAGGGCCGCAGGTCTTCGATGATGCGGCGCTTCAGCGCGATGCCGCTGTTCAGCGCGTCGTTCAGGTGCTGCACGCGCTCAGCGATCTCGGGCGTCGGTGCGCCCAGGCGCGACTTGAGCCGCGCGACATCGAGTTTGGCCGCGGTGAGCAGCGCGCCGAGCTCGTCGTGCAGCTCGCGCGCCAGGTGGCTGCGCTCGTCCTCGCGCGCCGTCTGGAGGTGGCGGGCGAGTTCGGTGAGCTGGTCGGTGCGCTCGGCGACCTCGATCTCGAGCTGGTCGCGCTCGGCCTGCACGACGCGGCGCTGCTCTTCGCGCTGGGCCACCAGCGCCGAGGTCTGGCGCAGGTACATGAACAGCGCGAGCAGGCTCAAGGCCGTCATCGCGCTGACGCCGATGCGGTTCAGCGCCAGCGTCCGATAGACGCCGTCGCGCTCCTGGCTGACGCGTGCGGTTTCGAGCGTCAGCAATGCATCGCTGAGCGAGCGCACCTGGTCCATCTGCTCCTGGCCGATGTTGGTCAGCACCATGCTCTTCCACGCTTCCTCCTTGCCCTCGTCGTACAGTCGAAGCGTGACTCCCAGCTCCGAAAGCTTCTCACGGGACGCGGTCGAGACGCGCTTCATCAGGTCGGACGCGCGCGCATCGGCGGCGTAGTAGTTCGTGAGCCAGCCGAGGGTCTCGTTGACGGCGGACGAGCCCGTCTCGAACGGGCGCAGGTACTCCTTGCGGCCGGTGAGCAAGTAGCCGCGCTGGCCGGTTTCGGCGTCGGTCAGGCTGCGCCAGAGCGTCTGGATCGCGCTGCGGGCCTGGCCCCGCAACCCGAGGTTATCGAGCGTCGACGACGCTTCCTGGTACGAGGTTTCGCTGATCACGAACATCACGATCGCCGCCAGTGCCGCGAGCGGAAACGCGAACCGGCTGCCACGCAGGCGAGAAAGTAGTGTCATCGGCATCGCCGGCCCCTTACCCTTAGACTCGCAGGAATCCGCACTTCAGGCACGAAGCCATGATCCGAGTTGCCATCGTCGATGACCACGCCATCGTGCGTGCGGGCCTGCGCCAGTTTCTTTCCGAGCAAGTCGATCTGACCGTGGTGGCCGAAGCCGCCAACGGCCGGGAGGCACTCGACATCGTGCGCAAGGGCGAGGTCGACGTGATGGTGATGGATTTGTCGATGCCCGACCAGAGCGGCGTCGATGCGCTGGCCGGCATCAAGGCGCGCGCACCCGACCTGCCGGTGCTGATCCTGAGCGGTTTCCCCGAGGAACACTACGCGACGACGCTGCTGCGCCAGGGCGCGAGTGGCTACCTGAACAAGGATTGCGACCCCGAGGAGATCGCGAAGGCGATCCGCACCGTGCATCGCGGCCGCAAGTACATCACCGCCGGCGTCGCCGAACGGCTCGCCGAGGGCCTGGGGGGTGCGGGCGACAAGCCGGCGCACGAGCAGCTTTCGGAGCGCGAGTTCCAGGTGTTCCTGCGGCTGGCGAAGGGCGAGACCATCGGCCACATGGCCGAGAGCATGTCGCTCAGCGTGAAGACCGTGAGCACCTACCGCACGCGGGTGATGGAGAAGATGAGCCTGGCGTCGAACAGCGACCTGACGTACTACGCGCTGAAGAACGGGTTGATCCAGTAGGCCGGCCGCGGCGCGCCGCGCGCCGCCGTGGCGCCGCTCAAGTGGCGGCGAGATCATTGTGGCCGGTGTCGCCACTTGCCAGGCGTTCGCAGTACAGCATCAGCGAGTCGATCTCGTTCGATTTGTCGAAAACGCGGCTCGCGCCCAGCTCGATGCACTTGCGGCGCATGTCGGGTGTCGCATAGTTGCTGAGCACGATCAGGCGCATCGGCTTGGGCAACTCGCTCGCGGCGCGCAGCACGCCCAGGCCGGAGCCGGTCTTGAGGAAGATGTCGATGATGACCAGATCGCAGTCCTGGCCCGCGCTGCGCAGCCAGCTGACGGCGCCGGGCTCGTCGACGGCCGTGCCGACAACCTGGATCGGGGCAAGTTCCTCGAGCGCGGCCACCAGGTTTTCGCGGATCACCGCGCTGTCTTCGACAATGAAGGCTTTGAGAGGAGTCATGGCCGACCGAGGGTGATCCCGGCGGGAGCAGGTGGAATCGAAGCACCTTCATTCTTTCGCACTTTGTCGCGCGATTCAATGGCGAGTCATCCCGATGCGGCGTCGGACGGCGCCTACAGGACCGCGCTCTCGCTCTGACAGAATCGGCGCATGCACCCAGCCCTTGTCCGCCTCGCGACGCTCGCGCTGACCCTGGCCACCGCGGCGGGCGCGTTCGCCGCGCCGGTGGTGATCGGCTCGAAACGTTTCACCGAGTCGTACATCCTGGGTGAGATCGCGCGCCAGACCCTGCAGGCGCAAGGCATCGCGGCCGAGCACCGGCAGGGCTTGGGCAACACCGGCATCCTCGAGCAGGCGCTGGCCAGCGGCGCGGTCGATGTCTACCCCGAGTACACCGGCACCATCGTGCGCGAGCTGTTGAAGCGGCAAGGCAACCCGACGCTCGCCGAGCTCAACGAATGGCTCGCGCCGCGCGGCCTGAAGGCGGCGGTGCCGCTGGGCTTCAACAACACCTACGCGCTGGCGATGCTCGAAACGCGCGCGGCCGAGCTCGGCATCGCGCGCATCTCCGATCTGACGCAGCCGAAGGCGCAGGCGCTGCGCCTCGGCCTGTCGCACGAGTTCCTGGAGCGCGGCGACGGCTGGCCGGCGCTGAAGACCGCCTATAAGCTCCCGCTCGCCGCCACCGGTGGGCTCGACCACGGCCTGGCCTACGACGCGATCGCCGCCGGCCGCGTCGACCTGATCGACATCTACTCGACCGATGCGAAGGTCGGCCGCTTCAAGCTGCGCGTGCTGCAGGACGACCTCGGCTTCTTCCCGAAGTACGACGCGGTGCTGTTGATGCGCGCCGCCGTCGATGTGCGACCGCTGGCCAAGCTCGAAGGCCGCATCGACGCGAACGCAATGATCGCGATGAACGCGCAGGTCGAGCTCGATGGCCAGAGCTTCGCCGACGTCGCGCGCCAGTTCGTTGCCGGTGCCGTGCCGGCGGCAGGCGCGGCGGCGCGGCAGGGCTTCATGGCGCGGCTGTTCGCGCCCGATCTGCTGACCTTGACGGTGCAGCACCTGATGCTGGTGTTCGGCTCGCTGCTGATCGCGATCGTCGTCGGCGTGCCGCTGGGCATTGCCGCATGGCGCTGGCCGCGCAGTTCGGCCTGGTTGCTCGGCGCGGTCGCGATCCTGCAGACGGTGCCGTCGCTCGCGCTGCTGGCGTTCCTGATCGCGCTGATGGGCCGCATCGGGCTCGGGCCGGCGTTGGTCGCGTTGTTTCTGTACGCGCTGCTGCCGATCGTGCGCAACACGCATGCCGGTTTGCGCGGCGTGCCCGACGGGCTGGCGCAGGCCGCACTGTCGCTCGGGCTGACGCCGCGGCAGAGCCTGCGCGAGGTGCAGTTGCCGCTCGCGCTGCCGACGCTGATGGCGGGCGTGAAGACGGCCGCGGTGATCAATGTTGGCACCGCGACGCTCGCGGCCTTCATCGGCGCGGGTGGCTATGGCGAACGCATCGTCTCGGGGCTGGCCGTCAACGACACTTCCGCGATGCTGGCCGGTGCGGTGCCAGCGGCGGTGCTGGCGTTGGTGGTGCAGGGTTTGTTCGAGTGGATTGAGCGCCGCTTGGTGCGCGTCTGATGGGTTGGAGCGAGCGAAGCCGGAAGTCGGATGGCCGCCTCCGTTCAGCCAATTCTTATTCACTCCGGCGGCCATCCAACTCCCGGCTTCGCCACCACGCGGGTGCCTGTCTTTGGGAACCACCGGCTCGGCGGGGCAAGGGGCCACTGCCGGAGTGAATAGGAAATTTGGCTGAACGGAGGCAGTGGCCCCTTGCCCCGCTGCGGGCACCACGAACCACAGCCCGAGCGACAATCACAAGATGCCCAATGACTGGATCCCGTTCGCGCTGCTCGCGCTCCTCACTCTCTTGCTGTTGTTCGTGTTGTGGATCGCGTTCCGACGCGCCGACCACGGCCCGCTGAAGGCGCTGCGCGACGATCTGAAGGGCGACGTGCAGCAGGTCGAGCGCGGCTTGCGGGACGAGATGGCGCGCAGCGCCGGGGGCACGCGCAGCGAGCTCGCCCAGACGCTGGGTACGTTCCAGCAGACGCTGCTGACCCAGCAAGGCGATGTGGCGCGCACACAGAGCGAGCAGATCGACAGTTTTCGCCTTCAGCTCGGCGCGACCCAGCAGCATCAGGCCGATGCCTTGCAACGTTTCTCGCAAACGCTGGCCGAGCAATTGCGCGCGCTGGCGCAGAGCAACGATGTGCGGCTGAACGAAGTGCGCACGATGGTCGAGGCCAAGCTGAGCGCGATCCAGGCCGACAACGAGAAGAAGCTGGAGCAGGTCCGCGCGACCGTCGACGAGAAGCTGCATGCGACCCTGGAGCAGCGCCTCGGCGAGAGCTTCAAGCAGGTCGCCGATCGACTCGACCAGGTGCATCGCGGGCTCGGCGAAATGCAGGTGCTGGCGAAGGACGTGGGTTCGCTGAACCGGGTGCTGAACAACGTCAAATCGCGCGGCACGTTCGGCGAGGTGCAGCTTGCCGGGCTGCTCGAACAGGTGTTCACGCCGGATCAGTACGGCGTCAACGTTGAGACCGTGCCGGGCAGCGGCGCGCGCGTCGAATTCGCAATCAAGTTGCCCGGCCGGCGCGATGATGGGCTGCCACTCTGGCTGCCGATCGACGCGAAGTTTCCGCGCGAAGACTACGAACGTCTGCTGGATGCGCAAGAGCGTGCCGACAAGGCCGAGGCCGAGGCCGCTGGGCGGGCGCTCGAAACACGCTTGCGGCTGGAGGCGAAGGTCATCCGCGAAAAATACGTGGCGCCGCCGCACACGACCGAGTTCGCGATCCTGTTCGTGCCGACCGAAGGGCTCTATGCGGAGGCGCTGCGCCGGCCCGGGCTGATGGAAGCGCTGCAACGCGAGTACCGGGTCACGCTGGCCGGGCCGACCACCTTGCTCGCGACGCTGACCAGCCTGCAGATGGGCTTTCGCACGCTTGCGCTGGAGAAGCGCTCGGCCGAGGTCTGGGAGGTGCTCGGCGCCGTCAAGACCGAGTTCGGCAAGTTCGGCGAGGTGCTGGCCAGGACCAAGAAGAAGCTCGACGAAGCGAGCAGCACGATCGACCTGGCGCAGACCCGCACCAACGTGATGACGCGCAAGCTCAAGTCGGTCGAGGCGCTGTCCGACTCGCGCACCCAACTGCTGCTGCCCGGCGCCGAGGCCGAGATCGCCGACGACGAGAATGGCTGAACCGCCGCGATCGGCCGGCGGCTCGGGCAGCGTGCTGGCAGCGCTGATCGTCGGCCAGATCTGCCTGCATTCGACGATGGCCGGCGTGCGCATGGCGTCGCCGCTGTGGGTGCTGCAGCAAGCCCATGCGGCGTGGACGATCGGCGTGCTGATGGGGCTGTTCGCGGCCGCGCCCGTGGCGCTGGCACTGTACGCCGGGCGCCTTGCCGACCGCAGCGGCTACCACCGGCCGTTGCGCATGGCGGTCGCGCTCTCGATGGCCGGCGGCGCGAGCGCGCTGCTCGCCACCCGGGTGCCGCTGCCGGCCGATTTCTGGATGCTGTGCGTCGCAGCGATCCTCACCGGCGCGGGCGCGAACATCGGGCTGATCGCGATCCAGCGCACCGCAGGGCGCAGCGCGACTGACGCCACCGACATGAAGCGGGTGTTCAGCTGGCTCGGGCTCGCGCCGGCCTTGTCGAACGTCGCCGGGCCGGTGCTCGCCGGTGTGCTGATCGACCACGGCGGCTTCCACGTCGCGTTCGGTGCGTTGCTGCTGTTGCCGTTGATCGCGCTGGGGTGGGCGCGGCGCGTGCCGGTCGAAGTGCCGGCACCGCGCGCGCCACGGCCGCATGCGCAGCGCTCGTGGGATCTGCTGCGCACGCCGGGGTTGCGCCGCCTGCTGGCGGTCAACTGGCTGCTCTCGGCGAGTTGGGACGTGCACACCTTCGTCGTGCCGATCCTCGGCCACGAGCGCGGTTTCAGCGCCTCCGCCATCGGCCTCGTGCTCGGGTTGTTCGCATTGGCGGTGTCGGGGGTGCGGCTGGCCATTCCGGTGCTGGCACATCGGCTGCGCGAGCCGCAGGTGCTGATGGGCGCGATGCTGTGCACCGGGGCCGTGTTCGCGGTCTACCCGCTGGTGCGTTCGGCATGGATGATGAGCGTCTGTGCCGTCCTGCTCGGTCTGGCGCTCGGTTCGGTGCAGCCGATGATCATGACCGCACTGCACCAGCTGACACCGAACGAGCGTCACGGCGAGGCGATCGCGCTGCGCTCGATGACGATCAACCTGTCGTCGGCGCTGATGCCGTTGGTGTTCGGCTTCGCGGGCGCGGCGCTCGGCGCTGCCTCGCTGTTCTGGGTGATGGGTGCAGCGGTGCTTGCCGGCAGCGCCCTCACCAGGCGGCTTGCTAGAACTTGATGCCGGTCGGGTTGTCGGCCGGCGCCGGGGCGGGTGCCGGCGCAGGTGCTGCAGGGGCCGCGGCGTCCGCGGCGCGCGCAGTGGAGGTCGGCGGTGCGGCGCGTTCGGCGATCGGCGTCGGCGCGGCGTACTGGTAGTTCGGCGGCAACTTCGAATCGCGCGGATAGCCGGCGGCATCGAGGTAGGACGACCACACTTCGCTCGCGAGCCCGCGCAGCGTCTGGGTGCCGATGCTCAGGGTCGGGATGTCGCGGCCGCCGGAAATCTTCTCGAGCGCTTCGGTGTCTTCCGGGCTCGTGATCTGCTTCTCGGCGTAGGGGATGCCGCGCTGGCGCAGCAGCTGGCGCGCCGCGCTGCACAGTTCGCAGGCGCCGGTGACCGAATACAACGTGACCGGATAGCGCGCCGCCACCTGGCGCAACTCGGCGGGCAGGCTGGCATCGGCGGCGGCCGCGCCGGTGCTGCTCTTCGTGGTGATCGGCGTGATCTTGCCCTGGCTCGAGGTCGGCCGATCGGTGTAGGTGACCTTGCCGTCCGGGCCGATGACCTTGTACTGCGCCTGACTCGGCAGCGTCGCCAGCAAGGCCAGCAGCGGCACCCAGCGCCAAGCGCTGACCCAGGTCGTGGACGTGCGGGGAAGATTCATCGAGGCTCTGCTTTCGCGGGTGAAGGCTGGAATCTACCGCACGCGACTTCGGGCTTCAAGACGAAGCGTCGAGGCCCTGGTGGCGCAAGAGTGCATCGATGCGCGGTTCGCGGCCGCGGAAGGCCTTGAAGCTGTCGATCGTGCTGCGGCTGCCGCCGGATTCGAACACGCTCTCGCGCAGCCGCCGGCCAGTCTTGACGCTGAGCACGCCGCCGTCTTCCGCGGGTGTCTCCTCGAACGCGCTCCAGGCGTCGGCCGAGAGCACCTCGGCCCACTTGTAGCTGTAGTAGCCGGCCGCGTAACCGCCATCGAAGATGTGCGAGAACGAGTTCAACGAGCGCGCGAATGCCGGCGGCGTCAGCAACGCGACCTCGGCCCGCACCGCCGCCACGATCTCGGGCACGCGACCCGGCGCGCCCGGCTCGGTGTGCAGCCGCATGTCGAGCAGCGAGAGCTCGACCTGGCGCAGCGTGTCCAGGCCGCTGTGGAAGTTCTTCGCCGCGAGCATGCGGTCGAACAGTGCGCGCGGCAGCGCCTCGCCCGTGTCCACATGCGCGGTGAGGTGCTTCACCACCTCCCACTCCCAGCAGAAGTTCTCCATGAACTGGCTCGGCAGCTCGACCGCGTCCCACTCGACGCCGGAGATGCCGGAGACGCCGATGTCGTCGATCTGAGTCAGCATCAGCTGCAGGCCGTGGCCGAATTCGTGGAACAGCGTGGTGACATCGTCGTGCGTGAGCAGCGCCGGGCGCGTCACGCCATCGACGGTGATCGGCGCGGCGAAGTTGCAGACCAGGTGCGCCACCGGCGTCTGCAACCGGCCGTCCGGACGCAGCCAGCGGTCGCGCGCATCGTCCATCCATGCGCCGGGGCGCTTGCCCGGGCGCGCGAACGGATCGAGGTAGAACTGGCCGACGAGGGTGGGCGTGGCGCCGGCCTGCGTGGCATCGCGCTCGATGCGGAAGAAGCGCACGCTCGGGTGCCACACGGGGGCGTTGTCAGGCCGAATGCGCACCTCGAACACCGTCTCGATGATGCGGAACAGGCCTTCGAGCACCTTCGGCTCGGTGAAATACTGCTTCACCTCCTGCTCGCTGAAGGCGTAGCGCTGTTCCTTCAGGCGCTGCGATGTGAAGGGGATGTCCCAGGCGTGGAGCTCGGGCAGACCGAGCTCGCTGCGGGCGAACTCGCGCAGCGCGGCGAGATCGCGCTCGGCGCCGGGGCGTGCGCGGTGGCCGAGGTCTTCGAGGAACGCGATCACCTGCGCGGGCGAGCCGGCCATCTTCGGCACCAGCGACACCTCCGCCGCGTTCGCATAGCCGAGCAGTTGCGCTTCTTCCTGGCGCAGCGCGAGCAGTTCGCGGATCAACGGTGAGTTGTCGAGCGGCGCCGGGCCGAACTCGCTGGCGCGGGTCGCGTAAGCGGTGTACAGGCGCTCGCGCAGCGCGCGGTTCTGCGCGTACTGCATCACCGGAAGAAAGCACGGGATATGCAGCGTGAGTTTGTGGCCGGCTTGGCCGTCGGCGGCACGCTCGTTTGCATTCAGGGCGGCCTGCTTCACGTCGTCCGGCACGCCGGCCAGTTCATCGGCGCTCGCGTAGTAGGCGTAGCCGTCGGTCGCGTCAAGAACGTGCTCCGAGAACTTCTGGCCCAGATCGGCCTGCAGATCCTGCAGCTCCGCGTAGCGCGCTTTCGCGGCGCCTTCGAGCTCGGCGCCGGAGAGCCTGAAATCGCGGATCGCGTTGTTCAGCGCGCGCTGGCGTGGCGCGCTCAGCCGGGCCGAACTCGGATCGGCGAGCACCGCCTTGTATTTCGCGAACAGCCGCTCGTCGGCACCGACGCGGGTGTAGAAATCGACCACGCGCGGCATGTTCTCGTTGTACGCGGCGCGCAGCTCGGGCGAGTCGGCGACGCCGTTCAGGTGGCCCACCGCGCCCCACGCGCGCGACAGCCGCTCGGTCGCGACATCGAGCACCGCCGACAGCGCCTCGTATTCGGCCGGCACGGCATCGCTGGTGGCGCGCGCGAGCGCGGCGTCCGCATCGGTCAGCAGCGCATCGAGCGCGGGCGTGATGTGCTGAGGGCGGATCGCGTCGAAGCGAGGCAGGCCGGTCATGTCGAGCAGCGGGTTGATGGCAGTCGTCATCGGTGGCTCTTTCAGTGGGCGGCGCGCTCTGCCGCTTCGATCGTGTTCACTAGCAGCATCGTGATGGTCATCGGCCCGACGCCGCCCGGCACCGGAGTGATATGACTGGCCAGTGCCGATACGCCGGCGAAATCCACATCGCCGCAGAGCTTGCCCGCCTCGTTGCGGTTGATGCCCACGTCAATCACGATCGCGCCGGGCCTGACCATGTCGGCGGTCAGCACGTTGCGCCGCCCGACCGCCGCGACGACCACATCGGCCTGGCGTGTGTGATGGCCGATGTCTGCCGTCGCACTGTGGCAGATGGTGACGCTGGCGTTGGCCTGCAACAGCAGCAGCGCCATCGGCTTGCCGACGGTGTTGCTGCGCCCGATCACGACGGCGTGCTTGCCGCGCAGGTCGATCCCGGTGCTCTCGATCAGCTTCATGCAGCCGTAGGGCGTGCAGGGTCGAAAGCCGGGCAGGCCGGTCATCAACTCGCCGGCCGACAGCACCGAATAGCCGTCCACGTCCTTGGTGGTCGCGATGCGTTCGATCACCTTGTGCGGGTTGATGTGTTTGGGCAGCGGCATCTGGACGAGGATGCCATGGATGGCCGGGTCGCGGTTCAACGCGTCGATGCGCGCGAGCAGGTCGGCCTCGGCGAGCGTCGAATCGAACTTCTCGAACACCGAGTGCAGGCCGGCCTCAGCGCAGGCCTTGACCTTGTTGCGCACGTAGACCTGGCTGGCCGGATCGTCGCCGACCAGCACCACGGCCAGGCCCGGCTGGTGGCCGCGCGCGGTGAGGGCGGCCGCGCGCTCGGCGACTTGCTTGCGCATTTGCCTGGAGAGAGCGTTGCCGTCGATCAGTTGTGCTGCCATCGGGTGTGTCCGTGAACAAAAAAGGCCGCTGATGCAGCGGCCTCTGGATGAATGCGAGGGTCAGACCTTGGCTTGTGCGCCCAGGGCAATCTTCAGCAGATCGGCGACCGTGTTGGCGTTGAGCTTTTCCATGATGTTGGCGCGGTGCGCCTCGACCGTCTTGATGCTGATACCGAGGTCGTCGGCGATCTGCTTGTTCAGGCGCCCGGCGACGATGCGTTCGAGCACCTGCGCTTCGCGCGTGGTCAGGCGTGAGAGCAGTGCGTCGCGGCTCGCGGCCTCTTGGTGCTTGGAGAAATCGACACGGGCGCGATCCAGCATCTTCTCGACCAGCGCGACGAGTTCGTCTTCCTTGAAGGGCTTCTCGATGAAGTCTTCGGCACCCTTCTTCATCGTCGTCACAGCCATCGGCACGTCGCCGTGGCCGGTGATGAAGGTCACGGGCAACGGCGAGCGGCGCTCCAGCAAGCGGTCTTGCAACTCGAGGCCGCTCATGCCGTCCATGCGGATGTCGGCGATCAGGCAGGCGACTTCACGCGGGTCGAAGCGCGACAGGAACGACTCGGCCGAGTCGAAGCACTTGACGCGGTAATCCTTGCCCTCGAGCAACCATTGCAGAGAGTCGCGCACGGCTTCGTCGTCATCGACAACGTAGACGGTGCCCTTCTTCGGAATCAAGCTCATGAGGTGGCAGTCGCTTTCGGATTGGGAAGGAGCGCGGAGGGCGCCCCGGACAGGCTCGCCACAGGCAACGTGAACGAAAAACGGCAACCCACGGTAGCGTCGCCATTGTAGAGGTTCTGCGCCTTGATCCGGCCGCGGTGGCTCTCGACGATGGTGCGGCACAGGCTCAGGCCGATCCCCAGACCGTCGGGCTTGGTCGAGAAGAAGGCTTCGTAGAGGCGGTTGATCATTTCGTCCTTCAGGCCCGGCCCCATGTCGGTGACGCTGAACTCGATCACAGCGCCTTCTTCATCGCTGTGGCGCGGCACCACGCGCAACTCGATGTTGCGGCGCGCCGGCGGCAGCTTGGCGTTGTCGATCGCCTCGGCCGCGTTCTTCAACAGGTTCAGCACGACCTGCTCGATCAGGATCGGATCGACCATCAGCATCGGCAGGCGCTGCGCGACATAGGTGTGGATCGCGACGTTGCGGCGCCGTAGCTCGATGCCGGCGAGATCGACGGCGTCTTCGACGATGCTGTGCGCATGCGACGGCACCCGCTGCGGCTCGCTGCGCTTCACGAACGCGCGGATGCGGTGGATGATCTGGCCGGCGCGCTGCGCCTGGCGCGAGGTCTTCTCGAGCGCGGCGATCAGGTCTTCCTTAGCGATCGCGTTGTTGTTGACGCGCGTGATGATGCCGTTGCAGTAGTTCGTGATCGCCGTCAGCGGCTGGTTCAACTCGTGCGCGACCGACGAGGCCATCTCGCCCATCGTCACCAGCCGGCTCGTGACCTGCGCTTTCTCGGCTTGGCCGGCGGCCACCGTTTCGGCGCTGCGGCGCGCGGTGATGTCGGTCGCGATCAGCATCTGCGCGAGGCGGCCGTCGGTCCATTGCAGGTAGCGGGCGCGCACGTCGAACCACTTCTGCAGCGGCTCGATGAAGACCTCGCGCGAGTCGGAGCCGGCCTCGGTCAAGGCTTCCGTCGGCAGGCCGCCAAAGTTGTCGACTGAGTCGTCCATCTCGGCGAGAAACGGGATGCCGGCCTCGGCACCGGCCAGCAGCGCATGGCCCTGCGACTCGGCACCGAACCAGAGCCGGTACGAGCGGTTCGCGAACAGCAGCTCGCCCTGTTGCACCGACAGCACCGAGACCGCGGCGTCCAGCCCTTCGAGCACGGTCGTGAAGCGCTCGTGCGAAGCGGAGAGCTGATCCCGGATGCGTTTGGCCTCGGTGATGTTGGTCATCGAGGTCATCCAGCCGGTTTGCACGCCCTTCGGATCGATCAGCGGTGAGACGTACATGCGCGAGTCGAACAGCGAGCCGTCCTTGCGCATCACGCGCACCTCGATGCCACCGGCCGGGCTGCGGCCCTGCAACTCCTGCTGCAGCAGCCGGCTGTTTTCTTCGAGGCGGTCCGGTGGCCAGTAGGGCAACGGCGGCGAGCGGCCGACCAACTCGGCCTCGGAAAAGCCCGTCATCGCGCTGAACGCCGGGTTGACGTAGCTGATGCGGCCATGCATGTCCATCGCGCGCATGCCGGTCAGCATGGAGTTTTCCATCGCGCGACGGAAGTTCGTCTCCGACACCAGCGCGCTTTGCATCTGCAAGCGCCGCCGCATGTGGCGCCAGGTGCCGAGCAGCATCCAGACCGTGAGCACCGAGAGCGCGGCGACCATCCAGAACAGCGTGTTGCCGATCAGGCCGATCGAGGTGCGATAGCCCTGGCCACGCAGGAACAAGCCGTTGCCGGCCGGCGCGACGGGCACCTGGTAAAGGATCGATGGGCGCGCGGCCTTAGCTCCCGGCATCGTCGTGATCGTGCTCGCCAGCACATGATCGCTCGAGTCGAGCAGCGTGATGGCACGGCGCGCCGAGACCTCCTTCGGCACATGGCGGCGCATCAAGCCCTCGATCGAATACTCGGCGATCAACGCGCCGGCGAAGGCATTGCGCTCCAGCAGCGGCACCTGCACCTGCAGCACCGGGTTGCCGAACGAATCGACAAAGGGTTTGGAGTAGACCGGCGCACGCTGCGTGCGCGCGGCGATGAACGCGGCCTCGGCGGCCGACTCCTTGCCCTCGACGGGCAGCGACGCGGGTGTGTCGTCGCCGGTCATACCGGCATCGGCCGGGAAGCTCGTCGCCGAGTAGCTTGCGCGCGGCGCGCGCGCGGCGTTGATCCACACCAGGTTGTTGATTTCGGGCCGCTCGCGCGTGAAGCCCGCGGCCTGCTGCAGGAACTGGTCACGGTCGATCGTGCGCGTGACGATCTCGCGCGCGATGCGCACGAGCTGCTCCTGGTTCTCGATCAGTCGCAGCCGGATCTGCTGCTGCGCGACCTCGGTGTCGCGCTTGACCGATTCCTGTTCCCGCTCGAATTCCTCATTGCGCAAGTACCAAAACGCCAAGATGATCGCTGCGAGGAAGAGCATCACCGAGATCAGAGGCCCAAGCGTGGCGAAGCGATCCTGACGCGCCGCGGACTGGCGCCGCCACCAGCGGCCGAACAGTCTTTCGGGCCAGGTGCGGGAAGGGCGGGGAAGCGCCGTGGCCTCGTGGGAGGGTTGCATGGACCGGATTATCAAGGGCGCAACGGTCGCCGGGTATTCGTGGTGAGTTCATAATATGAAATCAACTCGCACGATTTGGAATCTGCTGGAACTTGTGCGAAACTTCCTTTCGGCCCACAAATTCAACACTGGAGACAAGCATGTCAGCACAGCCTGATTCGTTCCTCGGCGCCGCGGCCAACGATGCCGATTCGCAGGAAACCCGTGAGTGGCTGGATGCGCTCTCTGCCGTCATCGGCGCGGAAGGCGGCGATCGCGCGCACTTCCTGCTCGAGACGCTGATCGACCACGCTCGCCAGGCCGGCATCGACGTGCCGTTTTCGGCCACGACCGCCTACGTCAACACCATCCCGACCGACCAGGAAGAGCGCTCGCCGGGCAACATCGAGATCGAGGAGCGGCTGCGCACCTACATGCGCTGGAACGCGATGGCGATGGTCGTGAAGGCGAACCGCCTGCACCCCGACGATGGTGGCGACCTCGGCGGCCACATTTCCAGCTTCGCGTCGCTCGCGACGATGTTCGGTACCGGCTTCAACCACTTCTGG
The DNA here is from genome assembly GCA_964247075.1 of uncultured Rhizobacter sp. Classification (GTDB taxonomy): domain Bacteria; phylum Pseudomonadota; class Gammaproteobacteria; order Burkholderiales; family Burkholderiaceae_C; genus LMDS01. Next base: position 241,447 of record CAXTSS010000007.1, read on the forward strand.
CACGCCGAGAGCGAAGGCCACGGCGGTGATCTGCTCTACATCCAGGGCCACTCGGCGCCCGGCGTCTACGCCCGAGCTTTCATGGAAGGGCGGCTGACCGAACAGCAGTTGCTGAACTTCCGTCAGGAGGTCGATGGCAAGGGCATCTCGAGCTACCCGCACCCGAAGCTGATGCCGGAGTTCTGGCAGTTCCCGACCGTGTCGATGGGTCTCGGGCCGCTGATGGCGATCTACCAGGCGCGCTTCCTTAAGTACCTGCACGCGCGCGGCATCGCCGACACCAGCAACCGCAAGGTCTGGGTGTTCTGCGGCGATGGCGAGATGGACGAGCCAGAGTCGCTGGGCGCGATCGGCCTCGCGGCGCGCGAGAAGCTCGACAACCTGATCTTCGTCATCAACTGCAATCTGCAGCGTCTCGACGGCCCGGTGCGCGGCAACGGCAAGATCATCCAGGAACTCGAAGGCGAGTTCCGCGGTTCGGGCTGGAACGTCATCAAGCTGCTGTGGGGCAGCTACTGGGATCCACTGCTCGCGCGCGACAAGGACGAGATCCTGCGCAAGGTGATGATGGACACCGTCGATGGCG